>NZ_CP121110.1:797500-1997500 GCF_029625315.1 Flavobacterium ginsengisoli | reverse complement strand
GATTAAATTTGATCCAAAATTCTCTCCAATGTTGGATAATTTATATTTTTTTATTTGCATTAGCGTGAATTATTTTTTGATTTTAGCTTGATAGTTGCTAGGAGCAGGATACTCAAAGCAGTATGGGGATTTAAAAATTAATACAAAAATCCGCGCTATCGGATTTTTCATTTTTCGTAGTTACTTGTTCCGTATAAATAGATTCTTTTAGTGTCTTTTCTAATTGCTTCTGGTAAAAGATTGAAAAGAATATCCACGAAAGATTTTTTACCTGAATTTCCTATCAATTTTAGGCTCATTTCTTTCGTTGGGTTATCAGTAGTTATTGTTTCCGATATACTAAAAATTTTTTCAAACATTTCTCCAACACTGTATATTAATTGCTCGTTTTTTGCTTTTATTAAATCAATTGAAAGTGCGTCTGAAAAATCAAATTTTACTTCATCTTCATTATCTATGTATGCATTAAATAAAACGAGCTCTACACTTCCAGAATATTTCCATTTTGTTTTTCTTTCAATTTCAATTCTTAAATTATTAAAATTTTCAGGGTTAAAAGTCCAGTCTTCATTGTTAACTTTAGTTACAACTGAAAGAGCAGGTTCAAACATTTTAGGTTGGTAACCAATGCAAAAAAAATCAATTGTTTCTCTCGAGCGATTATTATAATAATCAACTTTTTTTAATATTTCATCTTCTGTAAAGCTATCGGGTTGAGCAAATAACAACCCCACAATTTTTGATTCATTCTTATCATATTTGAAAGAATATCCAATTACTTTTTTTAATTCTTCAAAACTGTTTACTATGTGCATATTTTAATTTTTTTAACATATTATAAGTTACTTTAGCCTTAAAATGCAAATTCTATTGATTTTGTATTTAGCTATTACATTCGTGTTATCCTCTGCTGGCGCGAGCGTCCCGCTCGTGAACGCAATCTAAATCAATTTTAAAAACTTTGCAGACACGAGCGGAAGAGGCGCTCGCGCTAGCGGGGTAGTTTTTTATTTCAGTATTAAACGAAATTAAACATTATCATTGTTTAAATCTGTAGAATTTTCCATTCGGACATCATAAATATCAAAACTCTGAATTGCAATTTTAACCTGGTTTAGAAAAATATTTATTAATTCAGATTTTGGTAATTTATAATTGAGGCTGACGTGATTGTTTATATTTAATTCTGTTAGAATTTCCTTGAAAATCATGTCAGTTCCTTCTTGTAAATAATAATTTGAATAAAGATGAATGTTTTCTTTTACAAATTGAATCCAAATTTTATTTCCATTTTTTGAGACCGAAAACTTATATACACGTGCCCCTTCCCAATTGAATACCCCACTTTTGGTTAAAGTGACTCCTAAAGGTAATTCAGTATTAATTTTACCTAATTCTTTGCCTATATTATTTAGTGTATTTATTACTTCATTTTCAATTTGCTTATATTCATTAACCAATTCTCGAACTTCACGTTCATTGTCATAAATAATGCTTCTTAATTCTTTTGACATATTTAGAGTATTTTTACCAAGGAATTTTATTTCAATATATTTTTTGAATTCTTTTAAGAAATGAGAAACATTATCTGCCTCGCAAATAAGCAACCAGCTATTAATTAAATTTACAATATCATATTTGTAACTAATTACTTTAAGTTTTTGTTGTTCAATTAATTTATTTCTGCAACTATCATCCATGCTTTTGGATGATGGCTCTAAGCCATAAGGATTTAGATAAAACAATAAATAATTACCCTTTGATTTATTTTCTAAAAAGTTAGCATAGTCTCTTAATTGATTTGTTTGGTCGTCAGCCCAGATTTTATTTTCTATGGCAATAATTAAATCATCAACTTCTATATAAAGATCTATTCTTCGATTGTTAGTAATTATTTTTTCACAGATATTTATAGAATTAAGGATATCAACTTCTTTGTTGCAGAATGTTTTAATAAATTCATTTAAAAAAATATTGCCTTGCCCATGATTTTGTTTTTCATCTAAGAAATAAGCTAAAATTTGGGTAATCTTATTTTCTCCCATAGAAAAAAACTGAAACAAACTAAAGTCAAATGCTAGTTGCTTATCGTATTCTTGCTTGAATTTTAGATGTGCATCGATTCTAGATTTTGTAAGATTAATTATGCTTTTGATTTCTTTAAATTCTTCCATTAGTTAGCGGTTTGTAGTAGGAAAAAAAATGTTTTTATTTTAAGCTTAATAATTTATTTCGAATTTGATTCAATTTTATAGTTCCGTGCCCAATAAATTCATGGCGCATATAAACTTCATTTTCATCATATTTAATTCCCATTGACATTCTTTCAAACTTTTGTAAATCTTCAAATTCATTATTCAGTTCTATAATTTTTACATCAATAAAACTGATAAAGTTATCTATGAATTCTTCTCTGTTTTTAAATTTAAGAATTTCATTTCCAGTTTCAAATAGAACTACATAATACTCATTCCCTAAAACAACATTTTTTATTTGTAAAAAATTATCAAAGACAATTGGACTATCCTTTAATTGTGATTTGAACTTGATATTAAAAAGAGAAGATATTTTTTGATAAATATCTTCGTGTGATGGTTTATCAGATGTTTTTATCATTTATATAAAAAGTTTATAGTCTTGTTTAGAAATCTGCTATCGGGTCTATAAGAGACATTTTAAAATCTTTTAAGTTTTTCTTCCTTTTCAAGTTTTTTTCTATCATCTTCCATCATTTGCATGTTTTCCATATTGAATTGAATTTTTTTATTTTCTCTAATGTAAATGTCAAAGTCAAATATTTCTATTCTATCATTAATTACATTTTCACAATATTTATTGATTTTAAAATCAAAAGTTAACATTGCTCGAATTTTATTTTCTTCAGAAGCAAAAAAATATTGAGACAATGTATTCAAATATTTTTTGAATTTTACATTTTTGCAAGCATTCGGGGTTTTCTTTTCTTCCGACTTAAATCCCTTTCCTTTATATTTTTCAAGAATAATATCAGTATAATTTTTATTTAAGCTTGCCCTTATAAAATATAATTTATCATTATAAAATTTGAGTAAAACATTTTTAATAACAATATTGTTAGTTTCGTAACTTGGAATGAATATTACTTCTGTAGAATCATTTACTGAGGCAACTTCTAGATTATACCAACTTTTTACATTATTATAGTCTGGTTTTAATCTATAAGCTAATGTTCCTCCTGAGTATTTTTCATTGAGATCTTCATAATTAACTACATTATTTTGATATTCGTTTAAGTCTTCTATTATTGTCATATATGACGAATATGAAGGTAATATCCATTCTAGATCAGAAGTTTTTGTAGAATTTATCTCAAAGTCGCCAATTCTCGTCGGACAATCTTGTGCATTTAAATTGATTCCAATTAAAATTATGAATAGAAAATATTTCATAAACCTTTTTTTAATTATTTAATTTCCTTCAGCATTATAAGCAATTCAGGAATTTTACCTACTTGCGTTTCTGTCCAGAAATAACGTCTATAATCTGTAATGCCATTATCTTTAAGATATATTGAGATTCTTCTAGAAGTATTTTGAATATGAAAACTAAATGTTATTTCTTTAGAATTAAATATATATGTGGTTGATTGGTTTTTTTGAGTTTTGTCTTTAAGATTGGGAATAACATATTGTTCAATAAATAATATAAATTCATCAACTTCATTCAAATCAATCCAAGAAGATTTAAAATAATTTTCGGCTAATGCCATTTCCACTTGCAATGCTTTTATTTTTTTGTTTGATTTTAAATCAATTGCTTCAACAGGAAAGAAAACTAAAACCTCTTTTAATCCAGTCGTAAATTCGGCTTTTTTATTCCAATCTTTATTTACTTGCATGATTTCTGCGTTTTCGATAAACTGTCGGGCTTTAGAATTCTTGTCTTGAGAATAAATTTGTGTTATTGCACAGAGCAATAAAAATAAAGCAAATAGTTTTTTCATTTTTTAAGTTGTGGTTGTTAGTTAGTTTTCAAAACTAAGAACATAAAATCTAAATACATTACGGAAAACCGTAAAGACAATTATGAAAACCAAAGCCTTAGCCCTGATAGAAGCGGCATCCTTTTTAGGCAAACGAAAAAGAGCTTATTAAACCGTAAACCTTCAGCCTAAAAAGATATAGCGGATAGCAGGAAGCAGCTCCTAAAAATCATTACAATTCCACTAAATATTCAACTTAAAATGTTCAAAAAATGAACACTAGAATTTTCGATAAAAATTTTGTAATTTTGCCGTCCAATAAAAGGAATTAGAAAATGTTAGATAGACTTCAATATGTAAAGCGGCTGTTTCGATGAGATTTCGGATTTGATTATTCAGCCGGATGTTATTTCTGATCAAAAACGTTATAAGCGACTTAACCAAGAATATAAAGGTATTAAAGCGCTTGTTGAAAAGAGAGAAGAGTACATCATAGTTTTAGCAAACATCGACGAAGCAAACGAAATTATTGCTGACGGAAGCGATGCTGAAATGGTGGAAATGGCCAAAATGCAATTGGATGAAGCAAAAGAACGTCTGCCAGAATTGGAGGAGGAAATCAAATTTATGCTTATTCCTAAAGATCCTGAAGACGCGAAAAACGTTATGGTGGAGATCCGCGCCGGAACGGGTGGGGACGAAGCGAGTATTTTTGCTGGTGACTTGTTTAGAATGTACACGAAATATTGCGAATCTATGGGATGGAGATCATCTGTTGTAGATATGAACGAGGGTACTTCTGGAGGTTTCAAAGAGGTTATTTTTGAAGTTACTGGAGAAGATGTATACGGAACTTTGAAGTTTGAAGCGGGTGTTCACCGTGTACAACGTGTTCCGCAGACAGAAACTCAAGGACGTGTGCATACATCGGCTGCAACGGTTATGGTTTTGCCAGAAGCAGAGGAGTTTGATGTTCAGGTAGATATGAACGATGTTCGTGTAGATTTCTTCTGTTCGTCTGGACCTGGAGGACAATCGGTAAATACTACGAAATCGGCTGTACGTTTAACGCACATTCCAACAGGATTGGTGGCGCAATGTCAGGATGAGAAATCACAACATAAGAATAAAGATAAAGCTTTGATGGTATTACGTTCTCGTTTGTACGAAATGGAATTGGCTAAAAAGCAGGAGGAAGATGCTAAAAAACGTAGTTCTCAGGTAAGTTCTGGAGACCGTTCGGCAAAAATCCGTACGTATAACTATGCGCAAGGTCGTGTAACTGATCACCGTATTGGTTTAACGCTTTACGATTTAGGAAATATCATGAATGGTGATATTCAGAAAATCGTTTCTGAGCTTCAGTTGGTTAACAACATGGAGAAATTGAAGGAAGCTTCGGAAGTTTACTAAATTTCTGAGATGCTAAGATACTAAGATGCTTAGATTCTAAGTTTTCTTTTAGGACTTTGTAATAATATTAAGCCGAACATTTGTTCGGCTTTTTTTTTGTGAAAAACCTTAGAATTAGAAGGTTGTAATATTTGAGAAAAAACTTAATATTTTGTTTCGAGGCATCTTAGTATTTTTAAGAAAAAAAATGTATTTTCGGCGCGTTTATAAGAAAAATATTAAGTTAAATTTAAAACATGCTATTACCCGACATGATAAACGGGATTTATTAACAAAATATATGAAGAAAATAATTTTACTTTTTGTTCTTGCTTTAGGACTAACATCGTGTTCTAATGATTCGCAGGATGATAATTCGCAACCAGAAGTTGTTTATGCTGACGTAAAACCAACGCAGTCAAAATATAAGGCTTATTATGGAGCTAAAATCACAAAATCTACAGGACAGGCATCAAAAACTGCTGAAGTAGGCTCTGGCACTGAAACTATAAAACCTGTTTCGGTTATTTTCTATCCAAGAACTCAAACTATCGGGTTCTCCAATATTTTTGATAATAGTACGGTGGAATACAAAGTAACTAATATTGTTAAAGAGGCATTAAAGACTATTTATAGTTTTCAAATCAACAATGTGGCGTATACTTGTACAATTTCAGCAAAAACAGATTCAACTGCTGCAAATGTTGTAATTAGTTTTTCGGGTGGTTCTTATAAGTTTGATATATCTGAATCTTCTCAAAACAAAATTGCAAAACTGGTTTCGAAAGTAATCTATACATCAAAGAATGTGAGCGATTTAGATTATGTTGTTGAATACACTTATGCAGATACTCTTTTAATAAAGTCAATTCGCAATTATAAAGATCAAGTTACTTTAAAGCCTTCGGTTTTAACTACTGATTATAAATATGATGGTTCGAGATTAATAGAAAAAACTGTTACGAATGATAATGGAAATTATACTAAAATAAGTTATGAATATGAGAACAATTTTATAACTAAAGCTACAAGTGTTTCGAGTACTAATCAAGTTAGGATATATATCTATGAGTACGATAATCAGGGAAGACTTAGTAAAGCGTTTGGCAAAACAGGTACAGGTACAAGTTTTTTTGACATAATAACTTATACTTATGAAAAAAATAAATTGACAAGTGTTGTTACGGATTCGGCACAATCATTCCGTGATACAGAAGTAAGTATTTACGAGAGTGATCGTAAACCTTTTTTGATCTCGCAAGAGTTGATTTTAAATCCTTTTCTGTATATGAATTTTACACATAGCGGTTACACAGATATGAATGGAGAGTATTCTGTTTATTGGGATAGAACGTTTGAATATACACCGGACGGTTATCTAACGAAGATGTTAAGTGAAGATGATTCAATGACATACGAATACATAGAGGAATAAAAAAAAAGCCGAACAAATGTTCGGCTTTTTTATGGATAAAAATTAGCATCGCTTTTTTAATGAAAATTTAATGTTCGGAATTTTAGATTTTTAAGGCTTTATTTCTTTAAAAAGAGTGTCATAAATTAAGACCAATACTACAGAAGAATATTGCGAAGTAAGATTTATAAGACTAGTGCGTAAAACTTAGTTTCTTAGAATCTTAGCATCTTAGAACCTAAAGAAAACTAGCTTTTTTTGCTGAATTTTTTATCTCATATTTGTCATGCTTTTATACCCAAAAAGAATACTAAACCAACCAAAACCAATCTAATTTATGAAGAGAACTTTACTTCTATTTTGCTTCTTTGGAAGCTTTTTTTATGCGCGATCGCAATCGTATTTCGGATTTAGAGATGATAATTTTGCTGGAATTCAGTCGGCATTGTTTAATCCTTCTAATATTGTGGATTCGAAGTATAAAGCCGACGTTACGTTTGTATCTGTAAGCGGAACTGGGCAAAATGATTTATACGGAGTTAATTTTGCCAATATATTAGACGGCGGTTACGATCTGGATACTCAAGCGAGCAGGAATTTCAAATCGAATAATAGGGGGAATTTTAATGCTGATATTATGGGGCCGTCTGTTATGTTTAATATTACGCCTTTGCATAGCGTTGCACTTTTTACGCGTGTGCGTAGTGTTACAAATCTAGTTGGCATAAACGGACAGCTTATTGATGAGGTTAATAAAGATGTAAATGCTTCTGATAATTTTTTAATTGCAGGCGGAAATCCGAATGGTGTTTCGAATTCTTGGGCTGAAATTGGAGCGAGTTATGCGACGGTTTTGTTCGATCGTGATGATCATTTTGTAAAAGGCGGAATTACTTTAAAATACTTAATGGCGGGCGTAAACGGTTATATTAACGGAAATGATTTGAACGTAGCTTTTACTAAAAATGAAGCAAATCCTTCGTTGAGCGAATATTATTCGACAGGAACAATAAAAACAGCGGCGAGTTATGATTATGCCAACGGAAATGATCCAAAGTTTGATATGGGATCGGCAGGAGTAGGAGTAGATTTAGGTTTTACTTATGAATATCGTACAAATTGTCATTCTTGCGCAGGAAACCGATATAAGTTTAAAGCAGCAGCTTCTATAACCGATATTGGAAAACTAAACTATAAAAATATTGTAGAGAATACTTATAATATAACAGGAAGAGTAACGCAAGCAAGATATTGAGGATGCAGATGATATTTTTGAATTTTTTGACGCTAACTATACTAAAATATCTTCTAGAAAAGGAGTGAAAGCAAATTTACCAACGGCTTTGCACACCAATTTTGATTGGAATATCAATCAAAGATTTTATTTGAATTTAAGTGGGGATTTCAGTTTAGTAGATGCCAAAAAAGTAAACGGAACTGCAATTGCCAATTCGGTAACTTTTTCGCCAAGATACGAAACAAGACAATTTAGCTTTTATGTTCCTGTAACGTATATGCAATACAGCGGAACGCAAATAGGAGCTGGTTTTAGAGCAGGTCCATTATTTATTGGTTCTGGAACTCTATTTACCAATCTGTTTTCAAACACTTCAAAAGGCTGTAACATTTACGCAGGTTTGAAATTACCGATTTATCAGGATTATAGGTAGAGGTTCTGAGATGCTAAGATTCTAAGGTTCTGAGTTTCTAAGGTTCTGAGTTTATGAAATTGAAGACATAAAAAAAACCGCAACTACAAAGTAGTTGCGGTTTTTTATTTTTAAGATCAGTAAGCAAGATTAAAAAAATCGAAGTATAAAACTTAGAACCTTAGAATCTTAGCAACTTAGCACCTTAAATATATAATTAAGGTCCTTTTCCATCACTTGTTTCCCCAAAAACGTATGATGGAATTAGACACCTAGAAATATCCTTGTGTATTCAAAACATTTATATAGATTCGAGTAAACGTATACACCGTTTTTTATCATTATTTCGCTAAACTTTTCCATAATAATTAAAATTAAGTTAAACAAATTACTCTCTAGACGGTTCGTATTGTGATGATTCTTCTTCTTCGGAAGATTCATGATGAGGTTTCGAAACCAGATTTGTTACGATAAGCTGAACGATTGAGCCCAAAACACCTTTGAACATCGAATCGCCTTTGCCGACAATAAATCTTTTTGCCAGATAACCAATTCCGATACTAATTGCCGACTGAGCAATATGACTTTTAAAACCAACAGTTTCGTTAATTTCCTCCACTGTATTTCTAATTAGATTAATAGGTTTTAAATTGTTCTTAATCTCGTCGATTTCGTCTTTTATATCGCACCATTCTTTATCTTGGCGAATTTCTAATTCCTCAATTTTTTGATTTAACTGATCAATATTGTAAATAGCCTCCATAGTCTTTTTATGTTTATTAATAATTAAATCATTTATTGGTTTCTTTCAGTATACTTGAAATGATCGTATTACCAATAGGAGTTTTTATCAATTTATGATGCGATTTCACAACCACAATCACTACAATAAGATAAAATAATGCCATGATAAAAAAGCCATAGTAGTACTCTCCAAGTTCTTTTCCAATCCATAAACTAATGCCAATATTTAGAAACAAAGTAAAAAATGCAACAACAATACCAATCGCTATCTTTGAAGCCAATGATGAAGCACCGTCAGCAACTGAACATACTGTTTTCAGTTTTAGTAATTCTAAACTTGTTTTAGCATAGTTTTCAGCTTTTTCATAAAGATTTAAGTCCTCGTTTGTTGTTGCATTTGGTTCCATGATATAGGGTTTTATGGTTTGAAAATTTCACTAATTAATATCTCGATTAATAGTTTGATTTTACTGTTTTAACGTCGTCTTTCAGCGTATTGTAATCTTCTTTAACTTGGTTAAGTTTAGATTTTCCTTCTTCGATAATTTCTTTACCGTTTGAAGTGATTGTGTTTACAATACCATCAAATTTTGTTTTTAGATTATCACCGTAATCTTTTGATTTATCTTTGATTTTTTTTCTTGTGTTTGACCCTTTGTCTGGTGCAAATAAAACACCTATGAATGCTCCCGCCGCTGCGGCTCCTAAAATTCCTAAAATTGTGCTACTAGTTTTCATAATAAATTAATTTTAATGGATTAATATTTAATAATTTGTTGATTTAATAAAAAGTGTGATTTTATACTTCTCGACCTTTAATTAGTCGAAGCAATACGGCAATAATGGCAATTACAAGAAGAATATGAATAATGCTTCCGAAACTGTAAACAAAGAACCCAAGAGCCCAAAGTATCACCAGAATCACTGCGATTGTATATAATAAGTTTGACATGGTTTTTTATTTTAATGGTTAATAATCAATTCTTTTAATTTAACTTATAAGAAAGATATAAAGTCAAGTTGCTGTTTTTTGCGTCAGGAAATGTATATGTTGTTCCTGCAACGGTTCTTTCTTTACCTACAGTGGTTAAACCGTAATTGTAACGTAATCCTACGCTAATTGGGTTAAAATCTACTCCAACACCAGCAGAAATACCTGCGTCAAATTTGGCAAGATCATCTGTGTCAATATCTTGGTCAAAATCAATACTTCCGTTTCCGCTTACTTTAGAGCTTACTAGATAAGAAGCGTAACCACCGGCGTGAATGTTAAAGTTTTTTGTCACATTAACTCGCACTAAAAGCGGAAGCTCGATATAATTAAGTCTAAATTTTGCATCCCCACTAGCAAGAGCGTTGTTGTATTCTAATTTTGCCCCTTTTGTGGTAAACAAAAGTTCTGGCTGAATTGCTACAAAATCTGAAATAGGAAGTGTAGCATAAACTCCGGCATTAAATCCGTATAAAACATTGTTGTCATCTACATCATCTCCGCTGCCGTAAAGATTAGACATGTTGAATCCTCCTTTTACACCAAATTCGGTATTTACATTATTGTCCTGAGCGTGCAGCATTCCAAACGAAGCTGATAAAAAAAGTGTTAAGGCGCATAAAAAATTGGCTTGTAATTTCATAGTAAAAAATTTAGTTAATAGATAGATAATAGGCGTTTATTCATTTTGTTTTTTTATTCTTTCAGTCTCTCGTAAGAGTTTGTATTGTTCGGGCAAAAAACGGAGAACCAGTTCCAAAATTTGTTTATCATTTGTTTCCTTAGAAATCTTTTCAAGTAATTCAATTTGATCACATAAAGCTTCTGTTGTGGCGTCGAGATAGATGCTGTTAAAATCTTTGTTGCTAGCATCAATGAGGTTGTACAGGTCTCGTTTGTGCATGGCGTTTATTTCAGTAATGACAATGAGCTTAGATGTGGCCATTTTGGTTACTTCTTGTAGCAACTGATTCTCTTCAATTTCTATTCTTTTGCTTAATTCCTGAACAATTACATCTGAACTTTTTTGTTGTGCAATTTGACTTTTTGAAATAATAGATTTGCTAATATTCGCCGCTGAAATAAAAAAGAAGACTTCTGTTTCTTCTCTGTCATTTTTTGCAAAAGCTTGATTTTTCAAAGTATTTTCAATCGGATTAATTTTTCTGCATGACGTGATGCAGACCACTAATACAAATAAGAAAAAGACTTTAAGATAAGTAGCTTTTAATGGGGAAATTGCTTTCATTATTAGTTCCTAAAGTATTACATTACAAAGATGCTAACGAATGAAAGATTTTCCTTTACAGCATAAAAATGAATCGTTATATAATTCCCATAACAGAATTATTTTTGGGTTTTATCCTTTTAAAATCAAAGGTTTGTGAAGTTTAAGTTTGGTGTAAAAAAAAGAAATTATAGAAAAATCTATAATTTCTTTTTTTGCTCTTAGTATAATGTAGCGATTTTTTTCTTACAAATTAAAATAAAATTTTAATCGGGCAGGAATACGGTAAATACAGAGCCTTTGCCCAAAGTACTATCGGCTGTAATATGGCCTTTATGATTTTCTACAATCTTCTTGCAGATTGCCAATCCGATTCCGGTTCCTGGATAGTCTGTTTTAGAATGAAGACGCTGAAAAAGAATAAAAATAGTTTCTTTAAACTGAGGATCAAATCCCATTCCGTTATCTGTAAAAGTAATTTTATGAAATTTCTTTATAGACTGTTCTAATATTTCTGGATACTCGGAAGAATTTACTTTTTCGCTAGAAATTGATATCTCTGGTTCAATATCAGGCTTACTGTATTTTAATGAATTTCCAATTAAGTTAATAAATAGTCGCTCGATCTGATATGGAATTACAGAAAGTTTTGGAAGTTTTGAAACCTTAATCACTGCTTTCTTTTCTTCGATTATTTCTGCCAATTCAGATTCTGCATTGCTTAAAAGGTCATTAAGGCTTGTTTTGATGAACTCTTTTTTCGTGGTATTCGTTCTCGAAAACAAAAGAAGATCGTCTATTAAAACACGCATTCTTTTTGCTGAACTTTCAATTTTAGTGATGTAATTTTTGCCGCTTTCAGACATGACTTTTTTATCGGCATCAGAAACTCTCGAAATAAAAGTTTGTATTTTTCTCAGTGGTTCCTGCAAATCGTGACTTGCCACATGATTAAATGAAGCCAACTCTTTGTTGCTTTTCTCCAACTCTTTATTTCTTTCCTGAAGTTCAATATTAAGAAGATGTTCGTCTGTAATATCAAAATTAATTCCAAGTAAAATTTTGCTTCCTTGTTGGTCGGTTACGAGTTTGCCCGTAGTTTTAAAATAACGAACTTCAAAATCGGGACGTACAATTTTGTAGTATACAAACGGAAGATGTTTCTTTTCTATAATTCCGTCAATTGCCTTTGCAACAGATTCTTTATCATCTGGATGCACGTATTTTAAAAGTGTTGCTTTATTGGGAGCAAAAGATTTTGGCTCAAGGCCTAATAATCGAAACTGATTGTCTGAGAAATCTATTTTGTCAGAATCCAAATCCCATTGCCAAGTGCTGAATTTACCGATATTTTCAGATTCAGAAATTAATCCGCTTGAGATTAAAAGCTTTTTATTGAATACTTTCAAGCGCTCAAAATCGCGGCTAATTTGTCTGTAAGATAATAAAATGAAGCTTAAAGCAACCAAGAATAGCGAAATAGAAAAAAGCGGACTTAATGAGATTTCGGCATCGTAAATTTTAAGCCTTTTTTTGAGATATGTTTTTTCAATATCGTTCATTTCGTCGACCTTAAAGCGAATGTTTTCCATTAAGATCCTTCCGCCAAACATGTGATTGTCGAGTTTTCTTTTGTCGTATGTTTTTGGATCGCTGTATTTTAAACAGTTCTCAAAAGAAACAAAGCGTTGGGTAATGAGTTTGAAAAGCTTCTGAAGATTTTCCTGTTGCGACTCATTATCAGCAGTTAGTTTTTTTAAGGTAATAAAAGAAGTATTTACCTTATCTCTCGAATAAATGTAAGGAGTTAGAAAACGGGCATTGCGAGTGATGATATATCCTCGCTGGCCCGTTTCTGCATCTTTTATAGCCGACATTAAGCGTTCGAGCTGTATGTTGATTTCGTAGGTATGCATAACCAATTTACTCGATTCGTTCAAGTCTTGATTATGTTTGTAAGCAATTGAAGAAAGAAATAACAGAATGAAAACTGCGATTACAAAAATAACTCTCAAAGAGTTTGAAGAATTAAAATTTGGTATCCATTTCATTGGTATGCTCTATTTTAGTCGCAGCAAGAAATTATCACGGTTTAACCCAGAGGTATGATAGTGCCAGTTTACAGTTACGACTTCATTAATTATTTTTTTCAGCGTATTGAAATCGCTAGGCTTTTTGATGTAAATATTAGCGCCTTGAATAAATGTGTCTTCAATATCTTCTTCAGACGAAGAAGTAGAGTAAATGGCAATAATTATATCTTTTAAGTGGTCCGTTTTTTTAATTTCAATTAAACATTCTTTACCTGTTTTTTTAGGCATGTTTAAATCTAGAAACAAAATATCAGGAAGTTTATTGTCTGTATTCATTAAATGATCCATTAACTGCATTCCGTCGTGGACAAAATTTACATTTGTCTGTATTTTTATTTCTTCAAATGCATCTTTAAAGAAAAGACGGTCATCTTCATCATCATCGGCCAATAAAATGTGTAATGCGTTTTTTTGCATTTTGATTGTGGTATTTGGGTTTTATTTTAAATTTTCTCTTCGTTTCTTAATAATTCTCTGAAAAGCAGATGGAGTAATACCAGTTGTATTTTTAAACTGTGTACTCAAATGCGCAACACTAGAATAATTTAGTAAAAAAGCAATTTCAGTCAAACTCATTTCATTGATAATGATTAGCTGTTTTGCTCTTTCAATTTTCTGTAAAATAATAAAATTTTCTATAGAAGAGTATGTTACTTCTGAGAAAACATTAGATAAATATCCGTAGCTGTGGTTTAGCTTCTCTGCCAAAAACACAGAACTTTTGTAATTATTGCTATCATCCATAAATACAAGCTCAATAATCGCATCTTTTATTTTTTGGACAAGTACACTTTTTTGATTTTCAACTACTTCAAAACCGCAAGGAGCCAATTTAGTTTTTAATTTCTCCAATGCTTCGGCATCAAGATTGTCTTCAATCTCAATTTCTCCAAATCCTAGAGTTGTAAAATTTACATTGTTTTCTTCTAAGTTTTGTTTTAAATAAAGAGAGCAAATGGTATTGATATCGAACTTTATAAATAGTTTCATTTTATAGAAATTTGGTTAAAGATACTTATTTTATTTGGTGTTTTTGCTTTTAAATAGCATAGAATTACATGAAAATGTGATTTTAAAATAAATTTTTCAAAAAAATACCGCCTAATATTTTTACTAGACGGTATTTCCCTGATTGAGTTGTAAGGATTTACAATTCTGACAGGATTTGATGAAATTCCTCTTTTGTTTTTCCCAGTTTTTTCTGAAGTCTTCCGTACATTTCGTCTTCTTTTCCTTCAGCAAACATCAAATCATCATCTGTTAGAGTTGCAAACTTTTGTTTCAGTTTACCTTTCAGCTCATTCCAGTTTCCTTTTATTTCTGTAGTATTCATGGTATCTCTTTTTTGTCATTTATTGTATTGTAAAATTGCAACTTCTCAAACAACATTTTGTTACATTTATTTTTTGGACTGTTGCATAATTTTCATTTTTTATGCGTGTTATTCCTGATATCGTCTCAGAATCCAAGCCATTTTTTCGTGTTCTTGCAGTAATCCTGTCACAAAATCGGCAGAACCTATATCATTATTTTCACTCTCAAAAATCGGAATATAGCCTCTAAATTCTGTTACCAATTGTTCATGGTTTTCTAAAAGTTCAGACAGCATATTTTTTTGCGAAGCATATTCTTTTGGAGATTCTTTTAAGGTAGAGTTATCTATAAACTCTTTCATTGTTCCAATCGTTTTTTCTCCCAACTGATTAATGCGTTCTGCAACTTCATCAATATTAGCCTCAAGCACACGATATTGCTCTTCAAACAATTTATGCAGTTCCATAAAACTATTTCCAGAAATATTCCAGTGAAATTTTCTTGTTTTTACGTACAATGTCATTTCATTAGACAAAATCGTAGCCAGCATAGAGGCACTCTTTTTTAGGTTCTTTGGTGTAATTCCGATATTTGGGTTCATAACTGTCTTTTTAAAGGGTTTATTTCAAAGTTACTTTCAAATTCAACCTTTTTATTACATAATTTTGTATAGATATTGCAGAAATTCAATGCGTTAGTTAAATAGTATAGGAAACCGAACAATTAAATAATTTACTCTTTGGTGCCATTTCGGCCATTTGCAATTAACCATTTACAATTCACAATTATAATTTGTAATTTTGCCGCACTAGCAAAATACAATATGACAACACAACAACTACACGAACAAATTCTTCAAAAAAAATCATTTTTATGCGTTGGCTTAGATCCTGATTTGACAAAAATACCGCAAGCATTTATTAGAAACAGAAGATCCTATTTTTGAGTTTAATAAAGCTATAATCGATGCAACTCACGATTTAACCGTTGGATACAAACCAAATACAGCTTTTTTTGAAGCATATGGAATAAAAGGCTGGATGTCTTTGCAAAAAACAATCAATTATATCAACGAAAATTATCCTGATATTTTTACGATTGCAGATGCAAAACGCGGAGATATAGGAAATACTTCTAGCATGTATGCAAAAGCTTTTTTTGAAGATCTAAATTTTGATAGTGTAACGGTTGCTCCATATATGGGCAAAGATTCTATTGAGCCTTTTCTAGCATTCGAAAATAAACATACTATTATGTTGGCTTTAACGTCTAACGAAGGCGCTTTCGATTTTCAGACTTTAGATACTGGTGGAAAAGAATTGTACAAAAAAGTTTTAGAGACTTCTAAAACTTGGAAAAACAGCGGAAATTTAATGTATGTTGTTGGTGCAACAAAAGCAGAATATTTTGCAGAAATTAGAAAAATTGTTCCAGACAGTTTCTTATTGGTTCCCGGAATTGGCGCTCAAGGCGGAAGTTTATCCGAAGTATGCAAATACGGAATGAATGATAAAGTGGGACTTTTGGTAAATTCGGCAAGAGCTATCATCTACGCTTCAAAAGGAACCGATTTTGCAGAGAAGGCTAGAGAAGAAGCTTTGAAAGTACAGCAGGAAATGGCTGAGATTATTGATTCTAAGTCTTAGGTTTAAAGTTAGCTTTGAACATAGTTTTAACGCAAAGTGCACAAAGGTTTTTCGCAAAGTTCGCGCTGTTTTATCTTTTTGAATTAAAGTTTTTTTAAGTTCTCAAAGCTTAGATAAAGCAATACTTAAATTTTTCTTTGAGAACTTAAAAGACTTTTTACAAGATTACAGATAATTTCTTTGTGCACTTTGCGAAAAACTTAGCGCACTTTGCGTTAAAACACACACACCAACAATTATGAAGCAAATAAAAGACCAGCTAGGTACTTTACATTCTTTTGAAACTGCTCCAAAACGTATTATTTCGCTTGTACCTTCTCAAACCGAATTATTATATGATTTAGGTTTGGAAGAAAAAATTATCGGAATAACGAAGTTCTGTGTTCATCCGTTTCATTTTAAATCTACCAAAAAGACTGTTGGCGGTACTAAGAAAATTCATTTCGAGAAAATAAAGATTCTTGAGCCAGATATTATCATTTGCAATAAAGAAGAAAACACGCAAGAAATTGTAGAGCAGTTAAGCGCAATCTGCCCAGTTTGGGTAACAAATATCGTTTCTATTGAAGATAATTTCCAGATGATTTCAGATTTCGGACAATTATTCAACTGTAGAACCGAAGCGCAAAAATGGAATGATAAGTTGGCTTTCGCCTTGAGCGATTTCAAAAATTATATTCAGAATATAAAAGAAAAGAAAGCGGCTTATTTTATTTGGAAAAATCCATATATGGTTGCAGGAAAGGATACCTATATAAATGAACTGCTTAAACTGAATCATTTTAAAAATATTTACGAAGACAAAGGACGTTATCCCGAAATCGAATTAAAGAAAATGCGTATTGAAGGCGATCCTGATATTGTTTTTCTTTCTTCAGAACCTTATCCTTTTAAAGAAGAAGATGCTTTTGAAATTGGAAGATTTACGCATCATGCCAAAACCATTTTTGTCGATGGCGAAATGTTTTCCTGGCATGGCAGTAGATTGTTAAAAGCATTTCAATATTTTAAATTACTTCACGAAAGATTAAAGAATTAGTTTTTGTTTGTTTCAGGTTTTTAGAAACTTAAACGCAAACTATGCTAAGTTATACGCAAAGTTCGCAAAGCTTTTTTTATTGCTTTGTGAACTTTGCGTTTTATTTAAAAACCTTGCAAAAGACCTTGCGCTCTTTGCGGTTAAAATAAGTTCAAAGTAAAGCAACAAGCAACAAAAAGCTTGAAATAAAAAATGCCGGTATCTCGAAGACGCCGGCATTATTTAACTAACCAAAACCAAAATAATAAATAACCAGTTTATTACACTACAAATGTCCGAAATAAATAAACCTTATGCTGTTAAGGTCTTGTTATTACTTTGTTGAAAATAAGTTAATGTATATTTTGAAAAAGTTTGCAATACAGAAAATGTACGCTTTTGGTAAGTAAACCAAGAAGAAAATAAGGTAAACTTGAAATTAAGAAAACCCAAAACATGAAACCAAATGATGATAAAAAAAGAATGCCGGCATCTCGAAGAAGCCGGCATCATTTAACTAACCAAAACCAAAATAATAAATAACCAGTTTATTACACTACAAATGTCCGACATATATCAATCTTATGCTGTTAAGGTTTTGTTATTACTTTGTTGAGCATACGTTAAGATTTTTTAGATCGTCGTTTTGAGCTTTCTGCAGTGCTAAATAATTTCAATTTATCAAAATTTACTAATTCTTAGTGTTATTTAGAAATTTGACAAAGACCATTTTGCTATCCTGATTACGTTTTTAAGTGTTTAGATGCTGAAACTCCTAATATGGAAAGATTGTGAAAAAAAACAACCCGACAGGATTTAAAACCTATCGGGTTAAATTATATTCAAAGATTAGAAAATCTTAGAGTCTTAGTAATTTTGAACCTTAAGAAAAAACAACAGTTTTATTGCTATAAACCATAGTTTTTCTTTCGGCATGCAATTTAATAGCTCTTGCTAAAACAATGCGTTCCAAATCACGACCTTTCATGATAAAATCTTCTACAGAGTGAATATGAGAAACTCTTGCGATATCTTGTTCGATAATCGGACCTTCATCCAATTCTTCTGTTACGTAGTGGCTTGTTGCACCAATAATTTTTACACCGCGTTTAAAAGCCGAATGATAAGGTTTTGCACCTGGAAAAGCTGGTAAGAACGAATGGTGGATATTAATAATTTTATTTTCGTAAAGCGAAATCACTTTTGGAGTAACAATCTGCATGTAACGCGCCAAAACGATAAAATTGATTTGATATCTTTTTAAAAGTTCTATCTGTCTAGCTTCACCTTCTTCTTTATTGTCTTTTGTAAAAGGAACATAGTGAAACGGAATATCAAAACGCTCTGCAATTGAACGTAAATCATTATGATTGCTTATAATCATAGGAATTTCGACTCCTAATTCATCTGCGCTGTAACGGCCTAAAATGTCAAATAAACAATGATCATATTTAGAAACAAACAAAGCCATTTTAGGTTTTTGTTCCTGATTGTACAAATCCCAAGACATATTGAAATCGGCAGCAATAGTCTTGCTGAATTTTTCTTTTATGTGGTCAATATTACTGCTCTGATTGGTAAATTCACATTCTAAACGCATGAAAAATACATTTTGCTCTACATCGACATGCTGGTCAATGTAGGTAATGTTTCCTTCTACCTTAGCAATAAAAGTAGTCACTGCAAGCAATAATTCCTTTTTGATCTTTGCAGTGAATAAGTATCGTTATTTTTTGCATTTTGGTCGTTTTGTTTTTGATTTTTCAGTTAATTATCAAGATTCATTAGTAAAAAACTTTGAACCTTTGTAGCTCTATTTCTTTGAGCCTTAAAAAAATTATTTTCCGTCCTGAAGAGCAAAAACACTTTTTAATAAAGGCGTTGTTCTTGCAGAGATATTATTTCTAATTTCCTTTTCTTCTACGGCAATCATTTTAAAAACAC
This sequence comes from Flavobacterium ginsengisoli, assembly GCF_029625315.1. Taxonomy (NCBI): domain Bacteria; kingdom Pseudomonadati; phylum Bacteroidota; class Flavobacteriia; order Flavobacteriales; family Flavobacteriaceae; genus Flavobacterium; species Flavobacterium ginsengisoli. The sequence goes on along the minus strand of NZ_CP121110.1, from coordinate 1,978,106 downwards.
CAGATAAAGCTTGATTGGTTGTATAATCAGTTAAATCTGGATTTACTTTTTTTACTAGCGGAATAGTGTTGTATTTCGTTATGATGTTTTTCCAAACGGCATCTGCGCCTACTTTTTCGAAAGAGCTTTTAATTACGGGATTAAATTTGGCATATAATGCAGTTGTTGTACTGCCTTGCAAATAAGTTGTTGCCGCACTATCATTTCCTAAAAGAATGTTCTTAGCATCAGTAAATGACATGTTTTTTACAGCAGAAACAAAGATCGGGGTTGCTTCTTTTACAGCATCTTCTGCAGCGCGATTCATCATTTTGATTCCTTCATCTGCAAGAGAGCTTAATCCCACTTTACGAAGGGTTGCATCTACTTTTTGAAGCTCTTCTGGCATTAAAATTTTTACAGCTTCATTCTTGTAAAATCCATCTACTGCGGTTAATTTGCTTACTTGTTCTGTAATTCCTTTGTTTAACGCTTCTTTTAAACCAGAAGCAATATCAACTCCTCCAACTCCCGGAAGCTGAGAAGATATTTGAGGCAATTGATTTAAAGTCTGTTGTACCTGTGCGCAAGAAGTAAGCGAAAACGTAACGGCTAATAGTAAAATCTTTTTCATTATGGGGTTTTATTTAAGTTTCAAAAGTACTACTTATTCAAAAACAACGCCACAATTTTATTAAGAGAGAAGAAAGATTTTGTTTGATAACTAACACAAATTACAATTGTTTAAAAACGAGAGAAAAATTACAAGCAGAAATAGATTTTAAATATTTTTTGAGTTCTTTTTCCATTGGAAAAGCAAATCTTCAAAAAAAGATTTTACTTCTGTTTTTTTTCCATCAACACTAACTTTAAATGTACTTTTGTCCTTTTTTGTAATAAGCGCATAAGGACAATAAGTTACACCTGCATAATTTACTGTGTCAATTTTTATAATATCATTATAAAATGCAAAAACTACTTCATTTCTTTCCATTTTTCGTTTATCAATCCAGTAAGAGGCAACTCTTTTATTAGTGAAAAAGTTACCAGCTGTTTCTTTGGTGTTTTCACTATAAAATTTGTAGATAGTTTCGTCTTTGTCAAGTAGATTCAAACTTTTTATAAAATTTAGATCTTTTTTATTTAAGCTTGATTGAGTTTCAATTTTATTGCATGAAATAAAACAGACTAAAAACAAAAGGAAAAAATATTTCTCCATAAAATTACTTTTTCAAAAGATCAATTTTCTCATTTGTTTTCTCAATGTAGACCGACATTTCGCTGTATTTCCATGTACCTCTTTTTTCGCCTACAACAAATAAAGTTCCTTTGCCTTTTGGACCTTTAAGTGGAACTTGTACATCGCAAGTTCGTATGTTATTATGCGAAGTCACAGTTCCAGAAACCATTCCGTCTGTTTCTACAGGAGATCCGAGTTTTTCAACTACAAGTTTGTTATTTTCTACGGCTATCATAGATTCTTTATAAGCTTCAGAATCTTTAAGTACTGAAGTTACTTCATAGAAAACTCCTCCAATAAATAAAGCGACTAATACTAAAAGAGTTAAACATCCGCTAGGAATAAGCCATTTCCAGTTTCGGTTTAGCCAGCTTTGTTTTTGTACTAACTCGTTTGAATCTTCCATAAAGTTGAGTTTTTAGGTGAAAATAACAGAAGCTAAAATAAGGATAAAATCTTATGTATTTCATGTTTTTAAATTAAAACTATTGATTTTTAGATCTTTATTAGAATTGGTTTTTGTATGAATTTGAAAAAAAATCATCTCATAAAAAAATGAGATGATTTTAAGTTTTTTTTTTGAGACTTTATTAGTATGATAATTTAGATTGAGGCTTGTAAATTGGGCTATTGGTGTTTAAATCTTCTAACATAGTTTCTGTATAATCTTTTCCGCCTTTCATTAAATAAAAAAATGACATTATAATATAAATTGGAGCCAAAGGAAAAATGCGCAAGCTTAGCGATAAATTCAAAAAAAGTGTTTAATAGCATATTTGAATGTACTTTCATTTGGTCGAATAAAATAGATATTAGTTTCTTTAATCCTTTTTACCATTTTAGAAATAATAAATGGAAAAATGATAAACTTTCCTCCTTGCTGAATTAAAAGATTTATTTCAAATGGCGTAAGACCTTCTATATTATTTGTTTTCATAATGGTTTAATTTTTAAACGGTTATAAAAAAAATGTGGCTAAACAATAAAGCAAAAGAAGAAAAAAGTTAAAATAACATTGCCCTTAAAAGATTTAAGAATAACATTTTACGTTATTTCTAATATACTAATAGTAAATTTTTATGTTTTCTGTTGAGTAAAAAAGGCATCTTGCAAAGTGAATAAAATGATTTCAGATTGTAATTTTTTCAAGAGCAAAAAGCAATTCGTTTGTTCAATTGTGCTTTTAAATTGCTTTTTTGTCTTGAAAAATTATAATTTGTTTGGGACAAAAAAGGGCTTTAAACGTATTGTAGGCAATATAAATTTGGATTGTAAATGGGATTGATTCGGTTTAAATCGGCCAATACTTTACTTGTATAATCTTTACCGCCTATTGCCAGATAAAATAAAGATTTTGAAATATAAAATGGTCTTAAAGGAAAGTCTCGCCATCCATTCGAGATATTTTTAAAAAAATGCTTTAAGGCATATTTGAATATTTTTTCTTTAGGGCGAACAAAATAAATGCTTTTAAGTTTAGACATTATATTAGGAAACATTACAAATCTTCCGCCTTGTTGTATCAACAAATTAATTTCAAAAAGTGTTAATCCCTCAATGTTTTCAGTTTTCATGATCAATAAAAATTAGTGGTATTAATATGAGACAAAGGTATAGAGCGATTAAATATATTTTTAGACCTAAAAGTTTTAAAAACAACACATTAAGTTTTTTTTATTGACAAAAAAAATCGGAAGCCCACATTATGAGCTTCCGATTTTATGTTAATTCTAAATAGAATTAATTTACAGTAATAGATGTTTCCGTATTTGTAGAGTTGCCATCTTTTTCATAAACATCTTGAAAGAAACCAACTTCACCTTTTTCATTTACCAATGAAGTAAAATAAGTAATATAAATAGGTACTTTTTTTGTCAGTTTAAAACTGTTTTCTACTTTGCCAGCCATAGCTTTATCTATTTTTTCTTGAGTCCATTCAGGATAATCTTTCAGCATTGCAACAGCTAATTCTTTAGCCATTTTCACATTAATGCATCCGTGGCTGAAAGTTCTTTTTTCAAAATCGAATAAAGTTTTAGATGGCGTATCGTGCATATAAATATCATCTGGATTTGGAAACATAAATTTTACTAATCCTAAAGAATTGTCTGGTCCTGGTTTTTGTCTTACTTGTCCGTTAATCATTTCCATGTTTTTCTCTGCAAGATAATTTGGATCTGATGCAATTTTAGATCTTAATTCATTTTGTACAATGCTTTGCGGAACTGTCCAATAAGGGCTAAAAACAATTCTGTCAATTTCACCATTAAAAATGGTTGTTTTGGTTAAAGGCGCTCCCACAAATACAGGCGAAGTCAATTGAACTTTTCCGTTTTTCACATAAATCAATTCATAAGAAGGCACATTTACCAATACATACTCATCGCTAGCAGCAATTAAAGCCGAAATTTCACGACATCTTTCCATATTAAGTTTTAAAGTCGCAACTTTATCTTCAAGCGGAACATTCATTTCTTTAATATGTTCTTCTGCTAAAATATAATTAGGTTTAAAACCATTACGAACTTTGTATTTCATTACGGCATCCATCAATTCACGATCATAAACATCACTTTTAGAATCATTTTTTAAATCTCCTAATAAGTACAAACGAGTTCTAACCTGTGCAATAGTATTTGAAACCGCATCTGGACGTAAATCTTTGTATGGAGTTTCAGCAGGAACAATTGGTTTCCATTTGCTAGAATTTTCTAATCTTTTGTATTTTTTTAGAATATCTTGCAATTTGTAATATTGATCATACTCCACTTTTGCATTAGCATCAACTGTAGCTGTTTCTTCGATTGTGCTATAGTTCAAGAAATCTTTCAGCATTTCATTGTAAGCTAGTTTTTTCTTATCTGCGTTATTTTTTTTGGTGTATAAAACATACAAGGAACTTAATAACATGTCTGCATCAGTTTGAGAAAGAGTGCTTTTGTCTGATGAAGAGCTAAACAATTGATCAATTTCTTTTTGATAAGGAATCACCAAATCATTTGTTTTTTTTGCTTTTTCATACAAAACAGTTCCAAATTCGCTGATTTCGTCTTCATCAAACCAAATCGTTCCAAGAGTTCTGTTTTTGTACAACGACATCACATCAGATTTATATTTTTTCAAATCAGAATATCTTTTAAAGAAGTCGTTCGAAATTTCGTTTACATCATGATTGTTATGGTAAACGATTGTGTTGTTTGAAGTTTTTGTATATGTAGTATTAGTGCTTTCAAGTTTACTAAAAGAAAATACAAAAAAACTCAAACCTAAAATTACGGTGAATGAATAAAATGTTCTCATTTTTTTAATTTTTACGTTATTACTTTTCTATGTAAGTCATAGGTAAAAATTTGGGGCTTTTCTACACTGCTAAATTACTATTGGAGTACTCAAAACATGTTTCCTGATTTTATTTAAATGTTGCGAAATTGCCATGTTTTTAAGCTTTCTTTAACTATATCAATTAATTACGTAAATTGTTACCTTATCGGTTTACGAAATCGATTTATTTTTGTTAACATAAAGCTATTGTCTTAATCAAATATTAAAATATTTTGTACATTGGTCGCATAAAATTATCATATTCATAAAATGGAACAACAAATACCATATATTCCTAAAAATAAAGTAAGAATTGTTACTGCTGCTTCGCTTTTTGACGGACATGATGCTGCCATCAATATCATGCGTCGTATAATACAGTCTACGGGCGTTGAGGTAATTCACTTAGGTCACGACAGAAGTGTTGAAGAAGTGGTAAATACCGCAATTCAAGAAGATGCCAATGCTATTGCAATGACTTCGTACCAAGGCGGACACAACGAATACTTTAAATATATGTATGATTTGCTTCGCGAAAAAGGAGCAGGACATATTAAAATCTTCGGAGGTGGAGGCGGAGTAATCCTTCCTAGCGAAATTGAAGAATTACACGAATATGGTATTACAAGAATTTATTCTCCAGATGACGGCCGTTCTTTAGGACTTCAAGGAATGATTAATGATTTGGTTCAGCGAGCTGATTTTCCTATTGGAGATAAACTGAACGGAGAAATCGATCATATCGAAAATAAAATTCCAACGGCAATTGCACGTTTAATTTCTGCAACCGAAAACTTCCCAGAAATTGCAAAACCAGTTTTTGATAAAATTCACGAAAGCAATGCCACTTCAAAAATTCCAGTTTTAGGAATTACAGGAACGGGTGGTGCAGGAAAATCTTCTTTGGTTGACGAATTGGTTCGCCGATTTTTAATTGATTTTCCAGAAAAAACAATCGGATTAGTTTCTGTCGATCCTTCTAAGAGAAAAACGGGAGGAGCGCTTTTAGGAGACAGAATCCGTATGAATGCGATTAATAATCCTCGTGTTTACATGCGTTCGCTGGCAACACGTCAGTCGAATTTGGCTTTATCTAAATATGTAGCCGAAGCGATTCAGGTTTTAAAAGCGACAAAATACGATTTGATTATTTTAGAAACTTCAGGAATCGGTCAGTCTGATACAGAAATTATGGATCATTCTGATGTTTCTTTATACGTGATGACACCAGAGTTTGGAGCCGCAACACAATTGGAAAAAATCGACATGCTTGATTTTGCCGATTTAGTGGCTTTAAACAAATTTGATAAACGCGGCGCTTTAGATGCTTTACGCGATGTAAAAAAACAATATCAAAGAAACCATAGTCTTTGGGATAAAAGCCCAGACGAAATGCCAGTTTTCGGAACGATTGCTTCGCAGTTTAACGATCCGGGAATGAACACGCTTTACAAAGCGATTATGGATAAAGTGGTAGAAAAAACGGCTTCTGATTTGAAATCGACTTTTGAAATCACAAAAGAAATGAGCGAGAAAATCTTCGTAATTCCGCCACACAGAACGCGTTATTTATCTGAAATTGCAGAGAATAATAGAAGTTATGATGAAACTGCACTTTCGCAACGAAAAAGTAGCTCAGAAATTATACGGAATTTTCAAAACCATAGAATCGGTTTCTGGAAAAGTGCCGCAAATCAATAAAGCAGGAATCGACGATTCAACTGTTTTGCCAAGCGGAATTGCTGAGCACGACGAAAACAGAATCTTTTTAAATCTTTTGCTAAATCAATTCGATAAAGTAAAAATGGACTTAGATCCGTACAATTGGGAAATTATCCTAAATTGGGATGAAAAAGTAGCGAAATACAAAAATCCAGTTTACTCGTTTAAAGTTCGTGATAAAGAAATCAAGATTGCAACGCATTCTGAAAGTTTATCACATTTGCAGATTCCGAAAATTGCTTTGCCTAAATATGAAGGCTGGGGCGATATTTTGCGTTGGAATTTACAGGAAAATGTTCCTGGAGAATTTCCTTTTGCTTCTGGATTATATCCGTTTAAACGTGAAGGCGAAGATCCGTCAAGAATGTTTGCGGGCGAGGGTGGACCAGAAAGAACCAACAAACGTTTCCATTATGTAAGCGCGGGAATGCCTGCAAAACGTCTTTCGACAGCTTTTGACAGTGTTACTTTATACGGAAACGATCCAGATTTACGTCCAGATATTTATGGAAAAATTGGAAATGCAGGAGTTTCAATCTGCTGTTTAGATGATGCTAAAAAACTATACTCAGGTTTCGATTTGGTTCATGCTTTAACTTCGGTAAGTATGACAATTAATGGGCCTGCGCCAATGTTGTTAGGTTTCTTTATGAATGCGGCAATCGATCAGCAATGTGAGATTTACATCAAGGCAAATGAATTAGAAAAAGAAGTTGAAGCTAAAATCAACAAATTATATAAAGACAAAGGAATCGAAAGACCGAAATATCAAGGCGAACTTCCTGCCGGAAACAACGGTTTAGGATTAATGCTTTTGGGGGTTACGGGAGATCAGGTTTTACCTTTGGAAGTGTATAACGAAATAAAAGTAAAAACGTTAGCTCAAGTTCGTGGAACGGTTCAGGCCGATATTTTAAAAGAAGATCAGGCGCAGAATACTTGTATTTTCTCAACCGAATTTGCTTTGCGTTTAATGGGTGACGTTCAGGAATATTTTATTACTAAAAACGTTCGTAATTTCTATTCGGTTTCAATTTCTGGATATCATATTGCAGAGGCAGGAGCAAATCCAATTACGCAATTGGCATTTACGCTTTCAAATGGTTTCACTTACGTGGAATATTATTTGAGCCGTGGCATGAACATTAACGATTTTGGACCAAATTTATCTTTCTTTTTCTCAAACGGAGTAGATCCTGAATATTCAGTAATTGGACGTGTGGCACGTAAAATTTGGGCAAAAGCCATGAAAAACAAATACGGAGCCAACGAAAGAGCGCAAATGCTGAAATATCATATTCAGACATCTGGACGTTCGTTACACGCACAGGAAATTGATTTTAATGATATTAGAACGACTTTACAGGCTCTGTATGCGATTTATGACAACTGTAATTCATTGCACACAAATGCTTACGACGAAGCGATTACAACACCAACAGAAGAATCTGTACGTCGTGCAATGGCGATTCAGCTGATTATTAATAAAGAATTAGGTTTAGCGAAAAACGAAAACCCAATTCAAGGTTCGTTCATCATTGAAGAATTAACCGATTTAGTTGAAGCTGCGGTTCTTCAGGAATTCGACAGAATCACAGAACGTGGCGGAGTTCTTGGCGCAATGGAAACGATGTACCAAAGATCTAAAATTCAGGAAGAAAGTTTATATTACGAAACTTTAAAACACAACGGCGATTTCCCAATTGTGGGTGTAAATACTTTCTTGAGTTCTAAAGGTTCACCAACGGTAATTCCGGCAGAAGTTATTCGTGCTACAGAAGAAGAAAAACAATATCAAATTACAATGTTGGATAACTTGCATAATTTCCACGAAGCAAAAGTAAACGAGCATTTAAATACGTTACAGCAAGCGGCTATTAAAAACGAAAATTTATTCGACCATTTAATGGAAGCTACAAAGGTTTGTTCTTTAGGTCAGATTACTTCGGCGTTGTTTGAGGTTGGTGGGCAATATAGAAGGAATATGTAAAATAAATAATTTGCCTAAATCAAAACGAATAAAAACCTAGTGTTTTCAATGATTTTATTATTGTTTAGGTTTTAATGAATTTATCGGAATACACTTTTGGTTGACTAATTGTTGGCTAAAAGTGTATTTTTTTATTTACATTTGATTTCAAAAAAAATAAAGATGGCAACTATTAAATATTTAATTCAAAGCAGAAATCAAAATGCCAACATTTATGTTCGTTATTCATTGAATAGAGAATCTGTTTGGAAACGTAAGACTGGTTTTGTAGTTAATCCAAATGATTGGAATAAAGATAGAGGTCAGCCAATATTAAAAAATCAAGAATTGAAAGCAATTAAGTTTAAGTTGGATAAATTGTCTCTTTTTATTAATGAAGCTTATAACAATGATGTTGATAAAGGAATAATATTCACAGGTGAATGGTTACAATATCAAATAGACTTATTCAATAATAAAGTTGCTGTTGTTGACTTAGATGTACTAACTAATTCTATAGATTCTTATATAGATAGTGGAGATAATTTAACTAGAGGTTCTATCAAAAATTTAGAAAACCTGAAAAAATTTATTACTAATTATGAAGTTGATAATTTAAAAGGTAAGCCAGTGATTATTAGAGATGTTGGTTTGGATTTTATCGATACATTTAAAAAATATCATAAAGCTAAAGGTCGCTCTGTTAATTACATAGGTACTTATATTTCAATATTGCGAGCAGTTATTAATAAGGCATCATTAAATGGGATTGTAACGCATCCACAGTTTAAACAAATCAAATCTATAAAAGAAGTCAAAGAATCTGAGGAGATTATAATATTGACAGAAGCAGAACAAGAACTTATAAAGAATGTAGAATTAGTGCGTGAAGCTCACATCAACGCTAGAAAATGGCTATTGCTAGGCTGTTTAATTGGACAAAGAGCAGGTGATTTGCTTAATATTACAGAGAAAAATATTAAGATTATAAAAGGTTCTAAAATTATAGAATTAAGACAACAGAAAACAGGTAAATTGGTGGTTATTCCATTACTTCCAAAGGCATTAGAAATAATTGAAAATGGATTGCCGTATAAAATAAACTTAGAACATTTTAATCATTACAGCAAAGAAGTATGTAAAGAAGCTAAAATTAATACTAAGGTAAAAGGCAAAATGCGGATTGATGATAAAAGAACATTAACCTTTGGAGTATATGAAAAATGGCAAGTTGTTAGCTCACATGTTTGTAGACGTTCTTTCGCTACTAATTTTTATGGTCATATTCCAACTTCAGTTTTGATGGGAATAACTGGTCATGGAACAGAGCAAATGTTTTTAAAATATATTGGCAAAACGACTTATGATAATGCTTTTCAAATGTTGGAATATTTTGATAAATTAGTGCCGTTAGATAAAAAATAAAACAATATACCTGTAAAAAATGAGCGATTCAAAATTAATATCGTTTTTTAATGAAACAAATAGGCTTACTGATTTTGAAGTAAGAAGAAAAATTTACGACTTAACAAATAATTTAGATATTGATTTATTGAGTGACTTAATTGATGAATATAGGAGGTATACTGTTTCTTTAGTACAAAAAATAAAACTAGATAAAGGTATAGATGTTCCTGATATTTTTATAACAAGTCACCTTAATGGAGAACGTAAAACGGATATAATTCAAAGACGAAATAAGTATATTGATACTCATTTAAAAAATAATAAACAAACTGATATAGATGAAGTGGAGATTGAGAGTAAAAAAAATTTAGAAATTGTTTATGATTTAGTTAGAAGGAAGATAAGTGACTTGCCAAAAAATGCGAGACAAAGAAATAATGATAAATTTGATTTTTATTTTAGTGACATTGAGGAGGGTGATTTTGATTGGTATTCACATAATGGTAATGAGGCAGAGTTTAGTGAAGTAATAGTTGATTTAAGTGATACTACAAGTACGGGAAAAATAGTTTTTTTGGAAAAGCTAGGAATCATTGATTTTCTGAGAGCTAAGCAACCATTTAATACATCGGTTAATAGCATGGCTACGGTACTGAGTGCAATTACAGGAACGAAGGCATCGACAATTCAATCTATGATAAATCCAATGCTACGTGACGATGTAAGTGGCAAGAATAATCCAATGAATTCAAAAAAAGGTGTTGATACGGTTGAGATTAAACTTGCCAAAATCGGTTTTAATTTTAAACAATAGTATGCTAATAATCTATGTTTAATAATCTGATATAAATAATGCTTTTAAAAAAAGGATTATATATTTTGTTTTGTAAGATGGTCTGCATCGTAATTCATTCTTCCTTTAATTTTTTTGTATTTATCAGGGGGTGAAATAATTTCAAGAATTTCCATTTCAGGGCTTAAATATTCTAAAAATTTCCAAGAAAGAGAAGGGTTCCAATACTCATTAGCAATACTGATATTTTTATCACTATTGTTTTCTTGCAATTCATCCGTTAGGCACATTGGACACGCAACAGGATTAATCATTTTTACTCTATAGTAAAAATTACCTTCGTTATCATTAAAAGCTATGCAATTTTCAGGACAATCAAAAGCATAAATTGTCTTTTTTCTTTCTGGAGCATTTGCAGGTTTATGATTATCTAAATAATCATCAATCCAATTTTTATTTTGAGTAATTGCATTTTGATAATATTCCGTATTTTCAAAATCTTCTGCTTTAATAATTTGCCCAACAGTATATTCTCTACTTGAGACGTGGAATAAGTTCATAATTTTTTAATGATTTTATATGATTTTTTAAAATTTGGAGTAAAACATTGCTTTCTTTATTATGTGAAAATTCTAAAGGAAAAATACGTAAAAATTATTCCCAATTTCTCATACTTTCTTTCATAGCGACTACTAAAGCAACTACAGTTGAATTATACTTCATTGCGCAAATTAAAACTTCAGATTCCAAATTTAGGTTTTTCTCGCTTAATTCGAGAAGTTGTAGGGAATTAATATCAACACTAGCCATTTTAAATTTAAAAACATTTTCGTGACCAGACACATCCCAATTTTCTATAAGTTCTATTTCTTTTATAAATTTTTCGCCTAATTCAAGTTTTTTCTCATCTTGTCCAAGTGAATAAACATCAAGGCTGTAAATCTCGTTTAAGGGTTGTTTGGTAATTGTGTAATAGATTCCTTTGAAGTTTTTAAAATGTATTTTGTCAATAGTAGTCATATTAAAATTAAAGTAGATGCTGTCTTTACCTATTGACATTCTCTTATTTAAATCTTTTTTGTTGCCAAATATTTTTCTGATTGTCTTAGCTGTTAACTCTTTTTTTTCATCATCAGATTCGTTAGTTACACCAATTAAATCTCTAATTTCATCATCAATTCTAGAATATTCTTGGTTGCATTTTAAACAGGCTGGAACTGTTTTTCTATTAATTAGGTATTCTTTTGGATATCCTTCAAAAAGAGTTCTAGCAGGAATATGTTCTTTTGTTCTTTCAATTTTATTAAGCTCAGAGAATGGAACTCCGCAATTATAGCATTTTTTCATATTATAGTATTTCATATTATTAGAGAATCTTGTGAATTATCTTTTTTGTTAATGATAATCTCTAATAGCTTGCATATAATCTTCGTGACTAAAATTTCCTTTTTCAAAATTATCAATTAAAATATCTATATCATCAATGTTTTTTATATAGCTGATTTTTAGCTTTACATCATTAAAAACTTCTTCAATCATATTTTCCATGAACTTAAAGACATGATACATGATTAAAAGTTTTGTCCTTTTAAATTTTAAATCTCTTAAAGTCAGGTAATAACTTGAAAAAATTTCTTTTTGAGAAAATTGACTTCGATGGTGCCATGAAATATCTTTGGTTAACCGCCATGTTATTAATTCTATATAGTTATGATGTGCTAAAGTATCATACCCCTTTATTTTAGTTAATTTAGAAGGGTTTAATATTGATAACATTGGAGAATCTTTTGAATCAATCTCTTTTATAGTCTTAATTAATGAAGAATATTGCTTTGTTGTACATAGTTGATGTGGAAATTCTATAATGAAACATTTATCTATCGGTATTTTTACTGATTTATTTTCTATGTCTTTTGGTACACTTTGTTTTAGAAAATTCCATTTTCTTTTTATATCGCCGTCTATTAATTTAATGTTCAGTAGAGTATTATTTGCAATTGATGAGTTTTTTTCAAAGCAACATATTCCGTCTCTTGTAAGTTTATTAGTAATTAAAAGAAATAATTCAATTAGAACCACTTCCGTGCTAATTCCTTGCCATGTATCAGGATGTAGTTCAAAAATATTGATGATTTCATCAAGTACTGCATTTGAGTTCTGTGTTTCCAAGGTAAAAGTTATTAAACCTTTTCTATGTTGAAAGGTGTCAAAGCTTAAATCATCCATTAACATACTATAATGAAAGTATGTGGCTTCTTTATGATGATAATCATAAGGATATCTAAATTCTATAGATATTTGATTTGTTTCTTCTTCCATATTTATTTTTCTACGATGCGTAAAATCCTATTGAACAGGTTTCTTTGATTAATCTGTGAAAGATATGTTGCGCTATCTTTTGCATCTATAAATGTTAAAAGATAAAATTCTAAAAATATCTCTTCGTAGTCTTTTTTTCTATAACCATCGTTTGTAATGTATTTTGATATTATGCTCTTTTTGTAAGCACTAGTATTAATTTGATTGGTTTTTATAAATTCGGTGACATTTTTTGAACGGTTATTGTTTTCATGAAAATTGTGCCCAACACCAACCTTATCATCTTTATAAAAGGCGTAAGAAGAAATAAGAATTTGGATTTGAGTTTTAGAGAAATTACTTTCATTCCAAATTTCGATTGCTGTATCCCAAAAAGGTATTCCTGTTAATTCACTGTAGACATAGCACAAGCCTGTAATTTGAAACAATTCAATGTGAATCTGGTAAGCTATTTCTAAATGATGTATGTATTTGCCCTTGTATCTTGAATGTAAGGAATAGAAGGCTGGTAAGGAGCTTTTTAAAAATGGTGTAAAAAGTTTTTTAAATTTTGCTAAATCTTTCTCAATTAAGCAATTGTTTAATTCTTCTGCTAAAGTTGAAAATGAATGACCAAATATATCAGGATACTCTTCATTCCAATCAACAGAGTTTATTTTCTCAATGGTATTACTTGTTTCAAAAATTATTGTCTCTTTAATTAAATGTATTTTTTCTTTAATTTTAGAAGTGTCGATTTTACTCCAATGAAAATTTCTTTTATATATATTATTTTTATCAAAACTATCAAGTAATGTTACGATTCTGTTAATTCGAAATTCAATTTTGCTTATTAGCTCCAATGTTAAATGGCAAAGAAAAGACACGGTTAAAAAATCCTTTTTTTCTTTACATTTGATAATTAGCGGATTAATAAATTTGTCTGTCTGAGTTAATATCTGGTTGAACTCTTTTTCAATCAAGATTAGATATTCGGCACTGCAATGTTGAATTATATACCAATCAGGTGTTATTTTTTTGCCTTCAATAGAAATTTCATTTTCTATATTGATGTGATATTGTTCTAGAAGCGTATATAAATGCTTTGGAAGCTTTGATTCATAAATGGATTCTTTTTTGCTCCAATTAATTTTTTTAATCTCATTGTTAAAATTTTCGACACTTATTTTCTCTATTGCATTGAAAAGGAAATTTGAAAATTTCCTAGCGAGCGAGTAAAATTTTCAGCCAATACTAGATTAGCTTTAGATTCTTTATAGGAATTATTTTTAATTTCTAAAAGCGAATTTTCAGTAACAAGTAAATTTTCGATAAGTAATTTGTCGGCAAGCCTAAATTCAAAATTATATCCATAATATTTAAGAGTATTAATTGACTTTGATAGATAGTCACTAGTTATTTCGTAATTTGAAGTAATAATTAGTTTTTTGCCAAGCTCATTTAATATTTCAAAAATTTCTTCTTCGAACCACAAAAGATTTGCATTAGTTAAACTTTGAACATAAGTCCTTGAGTTAATAGATGCTTGTCTTATATGGTTATTAGTTTCAAAAAATGACTTGTGGTATTCTTTGTTTTTAAACCATTTACTTTTTACTGGTATTCCATTTTTTTGTAGGGAATAATAATTTAAGATTGAATATGTTTGTGAAATTGTGTTTAAAAATGATTGTTTGTTTATTAATACAGCATCAAAACTTAACTCTATAATTAATCTTATTTTATCAATGTTTCTTTCGGCTTTTCCTCTAAAATGATTTTGAAAGTTAGGATTGTTCCAATAGGCACTTTTGATAGTTACATTTTTGATGTCTTCCCGTATCTCTTTGTCAACAATATTTAATAATGTGTCAGGTTCAAATAGATTGTAAACTCCAGCTCCTAATCTTAATAGAGAAAATAGGCTGATTAAACTTAGAAAAAGAAGAACTAAAAGAACAAGGTTTCCAGGAGTATAACCAAATGTTATTAACAAAAGAGTAAGTATTGAATAAGAAGTTAAAAATGCTAATTTTCTAAGATAGTTTTGAGTGACAGGCTCTATGAAAATTAAGTTTCTAATGCTTGAATTGACTTTTGCATATCCAGTACTTGCAATAGTAGCTAAAATTGGATAAAATAATGCAAGTAATACACCAGATACGCTCGCAATTAATGAAATGAATTGAATAACAGAGTCGTTACTATCTGGATAAGATGGTTTTGGTAGTAATGTAATAATTTTTATAACTTCTATGGGAAGGGCAGAGGCATTTTTATTATAAAGTAATTGTGTAAAATACTCAACTGTAAATAAGAATACTACATAAATAATTGCACGGGTTATATTCTTTAAAAATGCAAATAAATAAAAACGACTATATGAAAGATTTTCTTTCTCGAAATCAAATTTTTGAGTTGTTTGAAATTTAAAGATATTAAACCTTAATTTAATTTGTCTTTTCTTTTCTCTAATTATCCAAAATATCTTTTTATCGTAAAGCTTATAACTATTCAAATTTACTTTTTTAGTAAAAGTATATATTTTTATTGAATAGCCTTACAAATTCATATAAATATCATCTAATTCCTCTTGTCTAATTCCTAGATATCTTTTGGTAATTGCTGGTGATGAATGGTTAAATAGCTCGCTGAGAAATAAAAGTGCTTTATCTGTCTCATTGTTGTTTGACCATACTTGGCGACCAAAAGTTTTTCTAAGACTGTGAGTAGAAATTGCTAGATTTTTAGAGCCTAAGATTTCTTTTAATTTACGATTAACATACTGAGAGCTAAAAACTGTATTTTGGTTTGAGGTAAATACATATCCTTTAGTTTCTGAACATCTTTCTTTTAATGAAGAATAAGCATTCTTAATATTATCATTTAATCTTATAACTCTTTTTTTATTGGTTTTTGATTCTACTAAAGAAATAGAATCATTTTCTAAATCTTCATGCTTCAATTCCAATATATCTGAAATTCGCAATCCAGCATTTATTCCAAAAACTATTAAAAATCCCAATTTATAGTTCTTATCCGTTTTGATGATTTTCATTGCTTTGTTCAATGTTGAATCAAAATTTAGATAGTCGCTAGTAGTGATTGAATTTTTAAGGCTCATGGATTTGCTTAATTTAATACTGTAAAGATAATAATAAAAGTTTCAAAAACAATAAAAATTTATTAAAAGTGAAACTTTTTAAATTATTAAATTTATTAAAACTCTGTTAGCCCTTTACTAGCAAGGGTTTAGCTAAAATAAAAAGTTTCACTATTATTAGAAGTGAAACTTTTAGCCATTAAAAGATTTGGAATTTTGTTCACGGTGTTCATAATTAAAAACGTGAACAGTGTGAACACATAATATTTAAGATTGACTTTTGAAATCAGTTTGCTTTTTATTCTGCAATAATTTTGAGAGTTCATTGAACTCTTTGCTAGTAAAATTTGACTGTTTAAAAATTATTGGAAATTTTAGTTCTTCTTTTTCTAGAATCTTTTTTAATTGAGATAAGGATAGTTTTATTCGCATACTTCCAGATTTTTAAAATTATTATCAATGAAATCCCAATCTTCTCCGTTAAGCCCCTCTTTTGACATGTAAAATAATCCTGCTTTATAACGGTCATATATTCCGAAGTCAATTCGGTCATAGCTAAAATAATGTTTAATATCGGCTATAATTTGTTCATGCAGTCTTTTGTCTTCAATATATATGGCAAAATGATTGTGATAGCCTACTCGGTTATTAAATGGTTCGGTCGTAAAGAAGACTCTTAAATCTGTTTCACTTCCATATTTTTTGAGCAAATAATCGTAAACTCCGTGCATTTGTTTAAAACAACTATTCTTTTTTCGGTCAAGTTTGTATGCAACCGTAAAGAAGTATGACCAATCTAATTGCCACAATCTGTATTGCAAACTATCTTTATCGACAAGACAGTCAATTAAATTTCTCATTGATTGATTTTCTTGTCTTAAAATTTTATTGTCATCAAACATTATTTCGCTATCAAAATATCTGGCGTGGTCTATTGGGAATAACCGTTTACCATTCTTTAATATTGTACTTGAGAATAATTCCTCATTTTTTTTATAAAATCTGTATATTTTACTTTTACTTGCTTTTGTGGTGTTTTTAAATTCTATTATATTTTCAAATCTCATTATTAATCTATTATCTTTTTTATTATTATTTAAATACAAGAACTCTATACAAGGTGGTTAATCAAGCATCCGTAACAATAAATACTGTAGAAAATGTGAAAGTGTAGCTTATTGGGACTTTTTTTTGAAAAATATTTTTTTTGAAGGTCTAATCTCTGTGTCAAATTGATACAGTAATACCTAAAATCTAGAAAATTTTCCAAAAATTTGTTTGCATCATCATAGGAATTACTGAGTTATGTACATTTTTCATAATATAAGAAAAGTAACTAGATTGTAAATTTTGATAGATTTTGTCACGAAAGACAAGAAAGGAGAGGGTAAGGAGCAGGTGTGCATTGGGAAAGCTTGAAATGTCTCATAGGTGAGATACGTGCTCTTTTAAAGAGAAATACCAATCTTTTTTTAGATAAAAGTGCTTTAAAAGCAAAAAAAACATCCTAAAAAGGATGTTTTTACTTATCTCAAATATTGAGTGTTCTTATACTATCTGCAAGTTGGACATGAACTCCTTCGTGCTTCACTGCAACATTTCAGCGAGCAGTAATAGCCTATTGATGTTGTCGAATTTGTACTATAGCAATCAGACATCTTTCCTAAATGGGTATAATGGCTTCCACTGAATGATTTTCCACACCATGAGCAGGTCTTGTCTGCTGAATATGTGGTGCTCCCTGATGAGGAACCGTAGCTTGACGGTTTTTCTTCCATTTCTGCTAGCTTTTTTTTGAAGGTCGAAATTCTATAATTAATCCCCTTAAGCATTTCATCATTATTTTTTTTAATACCTCTTTTGTTGCAGTCTGATGTGTAACTTATTACGTCATTGCTCAATTTGGTATAATCCACAATTAATTGGTCATATTCCCAATTTCTGGTCATTGTATCTTCTCGTATTATGAGCTCGTCATACTTTTTGATGCAAGCGGTCTTTCTTGCCTGCAAATCAGCAGGAAGGTCACTACAGCTTATAAACCAAGTTGAAACTGTTAGGATTATTAAAAATCTATAAAACATATTATTATGATTTACTAATTGATTTGTTTTTTCTAAAAGTGCTTTTCTCATTTGCATTTATTTTGAATGTTTTATTTTTAATTTGCATCAATTTCTAAGAAATAAACATTTCCCTTTACGTAAAAGAATTTCCCTTCTATTCCCGGAATAAATCCTGTGACTTTTGACCCCGCATAAATCCTCATTTTCCTGTCCTTTGCTTCTGCAAACGGAATATCAATGTCCTGTTCATAAAGTTCATATATCTGCGGTTCGTTTCTTCCATTGTCAATTTTAATCTGTGCGCCATAATACTCTTTAATATCATCCCCTTCATGCATTTGTTCATCTAAAGTGCCATACAATAAGACCCATATTTTACCATATGGGACAGTTATTTCATCTGAACACCATCTATTGATATTGCCGACCATATTGTTCCTTTTCCACATCCCCGTTTTGGTCTTATTATCCCATTGCAGGGTTATTATCTTTTCATTAGCCCCTAATTCCTGTCCGTTCCAAACCTCTGGAGTCTTTGGCTGGGATTGGGATAATGTGTCGATTTTTGAAACCTTTTGTTGTGCAGTCCCTGTGTCATTATCCCCGTAATATTCAATAGTGCGCTCTACGATGTAACCAGGATAATCTGCATTGTTGTCGCTTGTTCTCCTAATCCAATTGCCGTAATTATCAAATTCATACTTATAATTGATTTTGTAATACTCAGAACCATCCAGATTTTTGGCACTCTCTTGGATTAAATTATCGTTTTCGTCGTATACGAAATAATTCATTTGAAATTGATTTGCTTTTAAATCATAGCATTTGCCTTCTTGGATTTTGTTGTTTCTTTCATCGTATTTAAAAATTTCCGTAGTTTTTCTTTTACCGTCTTTTTGCGTTTGCTGTTGGAAAATCACATTATTATTAGAATCATATTTGTAGGTTGTTTTACTTGGATTATAATCAAGTGCATTGACATCCAATTTTTCTATGACATTGTTTTTTTCATCATATTTGTATTGGTATTTTCTGCTTATAAGAGAGCTTCCTGAATTATTATAGGTCATATTTTCTTCTAGAAGGTTGTTTTTATCATCGTATTTATAGGAAATAGCATATTCTAATCCGCCGTTTAGATTATATTCCTTTGTTTCTATCACATTATTTTTAAGGTCAAGTTTGTACACGGTTAGGGTTTTGTATGAATTCCCCTCACTACTGCCTGTTTCTTCTTTTTCAATAATATTATTTTTTTCATCTCGCTTATATCGAGATTGTTTTGGAAAATCAGATTCTTTGATATCTGTCTCAATTTCATATCCATTAAGATTATAGGTTATGTTACTATAAAAGTATCCATTACTGTCTCTGGTTGAGATGGATTTTACTTTTCCTTTTAGTTTAGCCCTTATCAAGTCGTTGTCGTAATGATTTTCCATGTTTTTGCAAGCTGAAAAAAGCAATACAATAAAAAATGAGAAGATAAAAATTGAATCCTTTTTTTTCATTTGTTGTGATTTGGTTTTAAGATTTTTCGGTGTTATTTTTTACAAATATATAAATTATAGCACAAGTGCTATAATGATTTTGATGTTTATATCTTCATTTTGATGAAGTGAAAAAAGATGAAACTAAAATCAGAAAACTAATCTTCGACCAAGAAGGTTTAGAGTTGCTAGCAAGGCGACTTAAAGAAATACGCTCAGAAAAAGGTATTTCACAAGAAGAACTTGCCTATCGTTCCGAATTGACATTATCTCAAATTGCTAGAATTGAGACTGTTAGAATAAATCCTACTATCAGTACCATATTTAAAATAGCTCGTACTTTAGATGTGCCATTACAAGAGTTATTTAATTTCGAATTGCAACCATCTTCGAATAAATAATCTTTTATTTAAAATATAAAAAGAAAGCTACTTTGATTTAAAGTGGCTTTTTTTATTGTTTGAAAGTCAGTTAGTTATTTGTTTTTTTGATTGAGTTGTACGAATTAGGGAATCCCTAAAAATACCCTAATCTTCATTTGCATCATAATCTTAAACATGATAAAAATGAATAATCAAATCTTATTAAACGGTATTACAATAGAACAACTAGCAGAAGCATTGAAAGCATTAATGTTTGAAAAAGCTCCAGAAAAATCGAATGCTCAAAATGAATTATTAACAAGAGATGAGGTATGTGAACTTCTTTCTTTTAATAAGACAAGTTTATGGAAACATACTAAAAGTGGAAAATTAAAAAGTTATGGTATAGGTAATCGTGTTTACTATAAGCGTCATGAGGTATTAGAAGCTGTTAAACCTATTAATTCATAAGCAATGGTAAATATGTATAACGAAGTGGAAATGTGTGCTAATTCAATTGATATTGCTGTGAAAGAAGAGGTATTAATGCAAAATGAAAATATTGGTTTATTCACCATTAAAAGCGCAACTAAGTGGATGGAAGAAGCCAAGAACAAACCAGTACCGAAAATGCTTTTTGGGGAGTTTTGGTTTGAGGGTGAATTATGTATTCTTTTTGCAGATACGAATTTAGGTAAATCTATTCTAGCTGTTCAGATTGGAAATAGTATAAGTAAAAATGAAGCCATAGTTCCTTTTAAATTAGATTCACCAAAACAGCCTATTTTATATTTTGATTTCGAACTCTCAATAAAGCAATTTGAAAATAGATATTCCAAAGACTATAGTGAACATTATGATTTTGATGACAATTTTATAAGAATAGAAATTAACAGTGATGCTGAGGTGCCAGATGGTCAAGATTTTGAAGATTATCTCTGTGATTCTTTAGAACGTTCAATTATTTCGACGAATGCAAAAATAATTATTATTGATAACATTACTTTTCTTAAAAATGGAAATGAGTCGGCTAAGGATGCATTGCCGTTAATGAAACAATTGAAGGCGCTAAAAAGCAAACATGAACTATCAATACTGGTTCTTGGACATACACCTAAAAGAGATTTGTCAAAACCTTTAAGTATTAATGACATTGCTGGAAGTAAAATGTTGAGTAATTTTTGTGACAGCGCATTTGCAATTGGACAGAGTTCTTCAGATTCAAGTTTGAGATATTTGAAACAATTAAAACAGCGAAATACAGAACAAATTTATGATTCAGAAAATGTCTGCGTTTGCCAAATTTCAAAGCCTGAAAATTTTCTGGAATTTGAGTTTATAAATTATGCAGAAGAAAGAATTCATCTAAAAGAGTTCAAGAAAACTGATAAAGATGGACTAATTGAGAAGGTTAAGGAGCTAAGTAGTAATGGTAAAACACAAAGAGAAATTGCGATAGAATTATGTATTTCTCTAGGAGCTGTGAACAAATATCTAAAAAAATAAAGTGCTTATGTTCACGATGTTCACGGTTTTATTAATGAACAATAGTGAACAAAAAAATAGAAATATAAATAAAAAGAACTTTTTAAGTTTTGTAGTATTATATTTCTATATTAGCATTTACCAAATTACAGTGATGGGATAAAGTCAACGAAAATTAGATTTAATCTTTCATTCGTAAATAAGTTAAATGCAATTTTAACAGATATCAAATAAAATGAATAGAGGAAGAATACAAGCACAAGGAGGTGGAACAGAAAAATCAGAAGCCTGGTCTTTAAACACAGACCATCATAAACAGATGGGAATAATGAGTGTTGATGATTTAGAGAATCAATTAACAAATCCTGAATTAGCTTTAAGGAGAAATGCTTTACAGCAGTGTAAAAATCGTATTTTGACAACACCAAGTTGTGGAGTTTCTGCACAAATGAAAAAATCTTATTATGATGATTTTAGAAATAGAAAAATAAGAGTTGATATAGAAGTAAATGCAGGGGTTGCATTTGTTGATAACCCATAAATATTGATAAATTATGGCTCAAAAGATATTATTTGATAAATATTCGGAAGATAAAAGAATCTACAATCTTAATCAAGGTTACTGGAAAAGAAAATTACAATCAAGACTTAAAATAAAATTAACTAAAGAATCAGAAATATTTAAAAATTCTGACGCAAGGGGTAAGAAAATTTATGATGCAAATCCAATTTTCACTTTCATAAACGACAATAAAACTAAAGCTATTAGAATTATTCAAGATGATATTTCTATAATTAAAACTACACTGGAAGAGAATGAAACTTTCTTAATTTCAGCATGGTTGGACGATATATCTTTAGATAATGAAAAAAAAATTCCAGAGCTCGTAATTGCTTTGTTTTTGACAAAAGAAACGGTAGACAAGGCCATGAATCTGGTGTTTTTATGGATTAATGACGAATTAACAACTGAGAGAATCGACACATTAGTTTAATAAAAAAATAGCTCTTAACAATAATGAGAAATATAGGATGAAAAAAAAACAAGATATATTTATTAGTCATTCAGGAAAAGATAGACAAATAGTTGATGACTTTATAGACTTAATATTGCAGAATGCTTTAAATGTTACTGTCGATAGAATTTTTTGTTCAAGCACTGATGGTACTAAAATAAAGTCGGGAACTGATTGGAGGGACTCAATTTTAAAGGCTTTACAGGAAGCAAAAATTAATTTCTTGTTTATATCTCCCAACTATAAAGAAAGTGAAGTATGTATGAATGAAATGGGGGCTGCATGGGTCACATCAGCAAAGGTAATTCCTCTTATTATTGAACCAATAAATTACAAGACCGTAGGAGTTATTCAACAGCCAATTCAAATCGAAAAATTACTAGACGAAAAAAGCCTTGACAGAATTAGAGATATACTTCAAGAAAGTCTTGAAATACCCAACAATTTAATAAAGAGTGATAGATGGACAGCTAAAAAGAAGGAATTCATTTTGAAAACAAAAGCATATTTAAAAAATAATCCTTTTAATAAGCCATTAGACAGAGAAGAATTTGAAGAATTAATTTTAGAGAAAAATGATTTAGAGACCACGTTAACTAATCTAATTGAAGAAAAAATTAAATTAGAAAATTTAATTGAGGATTTAAAGAAAGCAAAAGACAAAAGTGAAGTAAAAGAAATTGTGAAACAGTACTCAGATACAAGTGAATTTGATGATTTTGAGGAATTAACACAAAAAGTATGTGATGCTCTAACTTCTTTCCATCCAATAATAAGAGGCATCATCTTTAAAACATATTCAAATAAAGAAAAAATTACTATTAATGCTCAAGCGTATTCAGATTACGTGGACGAAGCATTAGCGAATGATTATATAAATGAAGAATTAGAAGCGGATTTTAGTCAAACTACAAAGATGGCAAAAATTGAATCATTACTTGATAAACTCTCAATTTATATGGAAAAAGATTTATCTTCTGAGTTTTATGAAAAATATGAAGAAGAATATAATGCACCCCTTAAGATTTCGAATAAGTTATTTTGGGAAGAGGTATTAGACTTAAATTTATTCTTCAGTTAAATTAAGAATAAACATCAGTTTTCTATCATAATTCTTTAATGGTATTCTCGTGCTTAAATTATTAATCAATTTATCAAATAAAAACATAAAAAAAATGTCAGATTATCCTGTTACCCCAGAAGAAAATTATAAAGCGATTGTTGAAGAAATGAAAGCATTAGTTAATGAATTAGAAAATAACCCAACAATGTCAGAAGAAATGTATTCCTCAATACTTCGACGCTATACAAGGCTTGGAAAACTTTTGAAAGGATATGCAGACATGATTTGGTACAAATAGATATCAGTTAACTCAGAAATCGGCGAAACGTTATAGCGATTATTATCAAAAACAGCAAAAATAATGAATAATGAATATTTTATTAAACAAGCACAAGAAATTATAAATGAGTATAATTTAACGAAAAGTAGAGCTAAATATATTGATTTATCTGACTTAAGTGAAGAGCTATTGACTCGATTAATAACTAAATCTAAATCATTTGTAGTACGAGTTGTCGGAGAAAAGTCAGAATATTATAAAGATATTCTGTCAGCTTTAAATCAAAGAAATTTAGGCTTAGGTACAAATTTAAGCTACGTTATTGGTAGTATCATTGCTTTAAAAGAAGATTTGGAAAATGATTATTTAAAATCATATTCTGAATTATTGCATTCAGAAATTTTTAGTGATTATATTGAAATTTCTAGACATTTATTAGAAAACGGATACAAAGACTCATCAGCTGTAATAATTGGTTCCACCTTAGAATCACATTTAAGAAAACTATGCGTTAAATATAGTATTGAAATTGAATTAGATAAAGGTAATGGGAAAATCGCCTATAAGAATTCTGAAAGGATGAATACCGATTTAACGAAAGAAGAAGCTTATTCATTAGCAAATCAAAAACAGATTACTGCTTGGTTAGCCATACGAAATAATTCTGCTCACGGTAAATATGATGATTATACCGAATCAGAAGTGAAACTTATGATAATGGGTGTTGAGAATTTTATAATAGCAAATCCTGCATAAAAATATGTCACAATAACATTATACTATACGATAAAAGATTGAGATATTAGGCTTAATCGCAGTTAATTTTCTATTTGACATTATAAGAGAATGGTTAAAACACCGAAATAAAATTATTTATAGAAAAAATGATTTAAATTATTTCGAAGGTGGAATTTACATTATAAAATAAACTTATGAACTCTTTTTTAAACTTACAATTTGGAAATTTTACTCAAAGCACACCTAATTGGTTTGATTGGTTCTCATTAATAAGCTCTTTACTAGTAAGTGGTTTAAGTATTTATTTTGCTTTTAAACTTGCTGAAAAAGTATATCAAAAAGAAAAGGCAGATAAAAATCTAGAAGATTTAGAAATTCAAAACTCTGAAGTAGAGCTTTTTAAAAACAGTCTTGTTGAATTAAATAGCTCAATTGAAATGCAGATTATAGCTTTACAAAATTATAATAATAATAGAGATTTTACATTAGTATTTCATCCTGATATACAGGTAGATTTTTTACAATTTATAGATATAAAGCACTTGTACAGAAAGATAGGGTTTTCAAATACTGAAGCCATAAAAAAGATAAATAATTTAATGACATTGTTATATACGCTGTATGATTTCAGGGAATCTTTAAGAGATGAGTTTAGAACTTATATGAAAAAATATAACTATCACGAAGGTAAATTTTATCAATATCGCCAACTTTTTTACACTAAATATTTTTCAATTTGTCATAATAGAGCTGAGGTTGAGCTTTCTGAAGATGGCAATACAAAAAAATGGAAATTTAGAGTTGATGATGAGTTTATTATAAGATACTCAGAATTAATAGACAAGGTTTCAAATGACGATTCAATAATTGATGGTACAGGTCTAAAAGATAGAGCTAAATTAAATAAGGAATTTGTTATTCCTCTGACTTCTATAGCTTACCAATATGTGCCAGAAGATTTAGATGCCATAGAAGTAAATGATATTGGAAATGATGTTAATTCAGCGTTCCTTGATATGGAAATTATAACTGAAAAACATTTTTATGTAATCAATGCGTATACGCACAATTTAAAAAATATAAGTGCTAAAATCAAAGAATTTCTTGGATGAAAAACAAATACTTTTTTGATTATGTTGACTATATGTTGACTAAATATCGTTTAATGCTAATGAAATTAGGTTAAATCAATATAGAAGGAATATGTAAGGATTTTTTTTTATGATATGGAAAACCTCTCAAGATTATTGGGAGGTTTTTTTGTATCTATTTTGTTAGTTTTATTTTGTGGTAGTTTCGCTGGAGAAACGAAAGGCTAGTTATAAAAGCTTTTAAAATAACTTTTAGGGAACATAACTTTTATGAGCTTTGCCAAATAAGATGAAAAAAGTATTGCCAGTAGTAAAACTACGTAATATATAATGTCAATAATGCTAACATTAAAAAAGGTATTATTTCTATAAAAAAGTATACGGCTAAGAAGCCACAAGTGATTATGGCAGAATACTAATGTTAAAAAGAACGTTAGAGTTGAATTTATAAAACTATCTATATTATCTAATTTTAAATTTTTTTTGATATGATTATTAGAATAATGGCTAATTGAATTATTACAATACTAAAAGATGCTAATTCATCAATAGTAAAACTTGAGTTGTAATCAAAAAGCATAATAATAGGCTTTGAAACTGTAAGAAATATTAGTGCTATAAATAAAAATGAAGAACTATTTTGTAAAGATGGTTCTACAGATCTCGCCCTATTTGTAAACTTTAACTTTTCAAGTTTTTTATCTAGTATACCAGTTCTTGTAGACAAGGCAATTGCTATGATACCACTTATTAAATATACTTTAGTTGCATATTGGTATCCATGTAAATGTTTTAAAATGAAACAGAAAATTGATAAAGTCCCAATTATAATAAAGGCAAATTGTAAAATTGAAATGCTTTTAATTTTCGCAAAGAAAGAATGGAGAATTAGAAGAAATAAAGGAAGTATCACATGAAGAGATAAATTTTTAATGAGATACATATTATCTCTTTCATAATTAGGAAATTTAAATGAAAATTCTTGTAAATTAAATAGAAATAATGTCCAGCAAAACAAGATGAAAATAAAATGATTATTCTTAATTGATATGTCTTTTTCTAATAATAATCTAAAAACAAAAGGAGAGTTTAAAGTAATAAGTAAGATGATAATACGAAAAGTAAATTGAAAAGGATTTATCGAAACAAATCCATAATCCCAGAAAAAATAAAAATACAAAAGAATTGAAATCATCGAAAAGATAAAAATATGATTTGATTGTTTTTCAGAATAAGAATTAATTTGCTTAATCATAAATTTTATGATAATCCTGTGACATAAAATTAAAACAAAAAGTATAATTGGATTATTAGAGAATAACACGCTCCAAAAGCTGATTTCTCCTCTTGGAATGAGTAAATTAGTAATAAACTGAAAAAAAATAAATGTTATAAAAATAATTTTTAAAATTCGATATTGATTTACCTCATTTAATTCAACAACGTAATTTTTTCGATAAAAAAGATAAGTCAGAAAATTTGAGTTTTTAATTAAAATTACAAAGCATAAAATACTAATAAAGACGACATTCCAATTTAAAGAATATCCGCCAAAAGGACTATCACTTATACTGCTTTTATTGATGTCAAACACAGCTCCTATTGTATATTTGAAGAGCAAACCATAGATTATAAATAGACCTGAAAGTTTAAAAATTAGATTGCTAAATTGTCTTAACTGCATTTTTTAATATTATTATTTTGCGTGAATATGAATTTCAAATATAGTGTGTTTTTTGTAGGACAACTATCTTTCGTGTATTAAAAAACTTTCATTTTATTAAGATTGATTTTTAATAGGCTTGAAGGCTTTCCTTCGCTGGCGCGAATGTCTCACATGTGAATGAAAAACTTATCCTCTCCAGTTTTGTCATTTCGACCGAAGGGAGAAATCACACTAGAAACTCGACAAAGAAAATCTCCTGCTAGCGCGAGCGTCTCGCTCGTGAACGCAAAGTAATGCACGAGCGAGACGCTCGCGCCAGCAAAAACAACAAAATTCCATAAAGTTTGTCGTTTCGACGTAAGGAGAAATCTCCACAAGTAGCTCCATATAGAATGTCGCCAATCTTTGTCGAGTTTCTCGTGAAGATTTCTCCTTACGTCGAAATGACAAGATTGCGTGTTAATTGGGGTTAATATAACTATTCAACCATCTCCCTCCTGCTAGCGCGAGCGTCTCGCTCGTGAACGCAAAGTAATGCACGAGCGAGACGCTCGCGCCAGCAAAACAACAAAATTCCATAAAGTTTGTCATTTCGACGTAAGGAGAAATCTCCACAAGTAGCTTCATACAGAATGTCGCCAATCTTTGTCGAGTTTCTCGTGGAGATTTCTCCCTTCGGTCGAAATGACAAGATTGTGTGCTAATTGGGTTGAAATATAACTATTCAACAACCTCTCCAACATACCCCAAAAACTCCATTTCATCCATAGGAAACAAATGTAGAATCGTTTCCAAAATCAGACTCACATTAATAGTTGCACTTTTATCTTTTTTAGAAAAATTATGCATGTCATTATCAAGTGCTAGAATGCATAATTTCAGCAAATCGGTAATAAGGCAGACCGAGTTCTAAATAATTGACCACTTTAAATTGTGCGATATAAGAATTGGCTTCATTGGTTGGTTGTAGCGTTGTAAAATACTGAGCGGTTAATTTTTGCAGTTTTTGTAGCTTTTCTGTTTGGTTCGTTTCCATAAGGCGCATATTTTAAATGATTTGCAATTTGACTTTTATAAAATTTGTATAAGAAAAATTGTACTTTTGTTTGATTCGGCGAAGGAAGAAATAGATTTTGCTGTACGAAATCATTTTTTACTGTATCGCACGGCAAAAAAATCTGTTTTTTACATTTTACCAATTTTGACACTTTATTATTATCTTTGAATTATGAGCACACTAACAAAACCAAATCATATAGGGCGAAAAATAAGCCGTATTCGTGAACTTCGAGATATGAAGCAGGAAGCTTTGGCGCAAGCTTTAGGAACAAATCAACAAGCGATTTCGGCTATGGAAAATAGCGAAACCATTGATGACGAAAAACTTGTTGAGGTTGCAAAAGCGCTTGGTGTAACGGTTGAAGCTATCAAGAATTTCTCAGACGAAGCGGCAATTAATTATTTCAATAGTTTTAATGAAGCGGTTCATAATAGTCATTTTGGAAATAATAATCATTGTACTTTCAATCCATTAGATAAATTAATGGAAACGGTAGAAGAAAATAAAAAGCTTTACGAGCGTTTGCTTCAATCAGAAAAAGACAAAATAGAATATTTAGAAAAATTGCTAAATCAGAAATAGTAATTGAATAGAAATAAAAAGCATCTGCCACGGCGGGTGCTTTTCTCATTTTAAAACTTTCCAATTATTGAAAATAGTATTAGAAAATAAAGGCATTAAAACAGATACTTATTATATACCGCCTTTTACTTTGTATGAAGGTGAAATAATCGTTTTGTATTTATATAATGGAAAACATTTATACGATGCGGAGATTTTTCTCAGGAATATTTTTTGTGGTAAAATCAAGCATGAAAATGTGACTTTGCATAGAAAAATGACCTTTGCTGAGGATTTAAAAAGATCGTATTTAAGGGATACGTTTTTTCCTTTAACGACAGTAAAAAGTTACCTTAGAAGAAATGCCAATGCTAAGAGTCCATTATCTCAAAAAATATTTGAAGATAAATGGAAATGGATAGCTCCTGAAACAAGATTGGAAAAAATTCCAGGTACACCCAAAAAGTTGTTGACCTTATATGCGGCTCTTTCAAAAACAAAAGATATAGTATTTGATCTTGGAGCATTAGATGATGAAGGTTATGAGTATTCCTTTAAAGCAATTGAAGCAATTGTGAAACAAGATAATGGTTCGGCAATTTTATTGCATTGTTTTGATAATATGGAAGAATATGCATCTAATATTATTACCCTTGAATGGAATGCTGGTCATCCTCCGGAGGGAAATGAATTTCAATATAATTTTAAAATAAAATGATAGTTCCATATCTTAAAAAATAAAACTTTTACAGATTGTTATTTAAATAAAAAACCTCTCAGAAATGAGAGGTTTTTTTATATCAGCTTCAAGAAATTAGACTTTCTTTTTTATCGAAGTTTTTGGTTTATGTTTTAATTTTTCGATAAGCGCATCGGCTTTTTCATTTTCAGAAATGGAACGTAACGATTCTGCGTATCGGTAATAATAAACAGGATCTAAATCTGTGGTTAGAGCAAAGAGTTCGCTGTACCATTCGGCGGCTTTTTCTAGTTCGCAATTCGAATAAGAAGAATTTCCTAGTTTCTGAAATAAATCTACAGACTTGTAGCCCTTTGCAAGCAACCTTTTCGTAGGTTCTTATAACATCGACATAAGCATATTTTTCGCCGATTTTGTCTGTTTTATAAAAAGTTTCAGTTTGTGCAGTTGCACGAAACGAAAATACGATTAACAATACTAAAATAACAAGTTTTTTTTGCATAGGTTTTAGTTTGGTTCAGGCATTCGTATTTTAAATTGTTTTTGAAAATAGTTTTGCTGTCAAAAAAACAGCATTAATCAATAATCAAACGTCAATTTTGGCTTCTTATTTTATGCGTAATGTTATTTATGTTGTACAAATATATGTAAATCAGTAATATAAGTTGTTTTTTAACGATGTTTTTTTGATTTTATCGATTATATTTCGTTCTTTAAAATAATTGATTTCTATGTGTTTTACATTTTATTTATAAAAAAAATAATTTTATATCAATTAAGATTTTCAAGATGATAGTACAGCTATATTTAAATAAAATAGAGGTTTTGCAAGATGAAGAATCAAAGACTACATTTTCAGATTTTGACGATCTAGAGCTTTGTACTCAAAAAATAAAAGGACGTAATAGCGATCTGTCTTTTACTCTTGATTTTTTATTGAATAAACAAACTCAAGAATGTACAACTGTAAATACTGAAGTAATAAAAATGTTTTCAGATCATTTAGGATTATTTTTTATAGGAGATCAAGAATCTGAGAATGTTTGTTTTGCCAACAGCATAGAAGTGAGGCCAGAATACAGGCAAAGTTTAAGATTGATCGATTTACTGGACTATATTTATGCTTTTGCACATTCTTATGTTTTTAAAGAATCTCAAAAAATAATATTGACATCAGAAACTGATTTTTTTTGGAAACTCGTAAAAATAGGTTCAAACTTAAGAAAACAATTGCCTGATATTTAAATAGTATTGTATTGCTTGTTGCTTTAAAAACAGGTATTTATACTTTAAA
This sequence comes from Flavobacterium ginsengisoli, assembly GCF_029625315.1. Lineage (NCBI taxonomy): Bacteria > Pseudomonadati > Bacteroidota > Flavobacteriia > Flavobacteriales > Flavobacteriaceae > Flavobacterium > Flavobacterium ginsengisoli. The sequence continues at coordinate 1,947,402 of NZ_CP121110.1, read as the reverse complement.
CGAAGTGTTTTTAATGATGTATTTTGGATGGGACTTAAAAACATAAAACTATGGAACCAGATTCTAATCAACTATTAAATGATTTAACCCTTAAATGTACGGCAGGGGACACTAAAATTGCTACTCCTTCAGGAGAAAGAGCTATCAGTAATTTGCAAAGAGGAGACTCAGTTTTGGCATTTTCTGCAAAAGTAGAATCGGGCAAACTTGAACTATCTTCATCAGAAACGAAAGTTACTTTTAGTCAAGGCACTCCTGAATGGTATATTACTGCACTTTATATTACTTTAGGATATGACAAAGAAATTATCTGCACTTCAGACCAACCTTTTTTACTTGCAAATGGCAAATACACTATAGGTTCAAAATTAGGACCAGGACAAGAGCTTGTTGATTGGCAAGGCAAACCTGTGTTTATTCACATGATTTCAATTGGAACTTATAAAGGAGTGATTCATAACATTTCTGTTGGAGATTCTGAATTTGCCAGCCCTAATGGCCATTTGTTGTTGGCGCAAGGAGTCATAATAGGAGACTTTGCTTTTCAGACGTCTTTTGATTCTCTTCCAGATAATTTAAAAGCATAAAATGCTATGATAAAAAAAAAGCGACTCCTGGTACGAGTCTGCTTTCTAATTCTTAGGGGGCAAAAAATTAACGACGAAAAGATGGACTCTGGTTAACAGATTCGTCTAACTTTACAGTCTTTACTTTTTTAGCGACAACTTTAATTTCGTGTTTCGCAACTTTGTCGTTTGCTTTCACTTCAAGAACATAAGTTCCAGCAGGAAAACTTTCTAAACTAATTGTTTTTGAAACCTCTAATTTGTCTGCTGCAGATTCTCCCGCATAAAGTAAGTTGTGATTCTCGTCATAAATAGAGAAAGATGCATTTTCTACAGTGTCTAAAGTAAAGCTAACTACTTTTCCGTTTCCTGTTTTGATATTTAAAATGTAATCACCTTTTCCATCAATGGCATAGGTAAACACAGTCGCTAAAAAAAGGCGACAACTAAACCAGCTTTGGTAAATTTTGTCATGTTTTTTTTAAATTGTTAATTACTAAATGTGGAACGCGTAAAACTACAAATACAAATTTAATTTTTAGCAATAAATTGGCATTTTTTAACTGTTAACTTGCTGAATTGAAACTATTTCTGTATTTTGTTTGAACTATGTACGTAATTACTGGGCTCGCGGTTTTTTAAATTTTAATATTTTTTTAAGTGTTTTAAAGCCACTTATTTTATTAATAAGAATACTTTTCTTAAATCAGACTGAAATTTATTTTTTATCAATTTTAGAAATAAAAAAACAGCTCTGTAAGTAAAAATGATATATTAATTTAACGCAAAGTGCGCTAAGATTTTCGCAAAGCACACTAAGTTTTTTTTGAGTAATTTTATAAAATAAAAAAGTTCGCAAAGCTATAAGGATAAAACTTTGTGAACTTTGAGCTTGCGAAATCTTAAACAAAAAACCTTTGCGAACTTTGCGATAGAAAAAAATAAAGTAAGTATAAAGCAAAAAAAAACAGCTCTGTAACCAACCAAGAGCTGTTTCTTAAACAATAAAAATGTAATTTTTAATTTTTTCTAACCTTATTTTATACCTTTTTGGAGTATAAAAATTAGCGTGCGACAACACTCGAATTTTTAGCGAAACCAGCTTTGTAAGCATAAGAAACTGCATTTCTAGATAGAGAGGCAGTATCACCAATTGTGATCTCATATTTCGCTTTTTTTACGCTGTCTTCAACTTCTAAGAAGTAAGTTCCTTCTGGAAATTCTTCTAGACTAAAAGTTCTCAAAATTCCTTCTTTACCTGAAGCAGTTTCAGAGTAAATAAGTGTTCCGTCCTTGTCATAAATTGCTAAGTTGGCTTTCTGTACTTTGTTAAGTGCGAAAGTAATCAGTTTTCCATTAGCTTTCATTACGTGAAGATTAAACTCCGACGTTCCATCAATTGCGTAAGTGCTAATTCCTGTGAAAAGCAACGCAGCTACTAAACTCATTTTTGCAATCTTTTTCATGGTACTTAGTTTTTAAATTATTAGTTCTAATTCTCTGATGCTAAATTACTTATGTAATACATGAAAATGCGCAACTGTATTTTCCGATTTCTATGCTATATTCTCATTTACGAAACCGTTATAGGTTAAAACATGAATTATTTTTAACTTTTTTGTTAATTCGGTTATTATTTTTCAATGTTTTGCTTGATTTTGAATTTACAATGAGCTAAGAATTTATTTACATATAGAATGGTATGTTTAACCGCAAAGTGCGCAAAGATTTATTCAAAAAGACGCTAAGAATTATTATGCAAGAGGTTTATAAAAACGCAAAGTTCGCAGAGCTTTGTGAAAAAAGCTTTGCGAACTTTGCGTAATTCTTTGTGCCTTTGCGGTAAAAAAACTTAGAGCAAAAAAAAACAGCCCAATAACCACAAAGAGCTGTTTTTAAAACTTTTGAAAGTTTTTAAACTTACTAACTATCTAACCTCACTTTTATACTTTATGAAAGCATAAACTTTTTTAGCGTGTTGCCACACTTGTATTTTTAGCAAAACCTGGTTTGTAAACCGAAGAAACTGCGTTTTTAGATAAAACAGTAGAATCATCAGTTATTGTGATTTCGTATTTTGCTTTTTTTGTATTGTCTTCTACTTCTAAGAAGTAAGTTCCTTCTGGAAATTCTTCTAGACTGAAAGTTCTTAAAATTCCATCTTTACCTGAAGCACTTTCAGAATAAATTAGATTTCCTTCTTTGTCGTAAATTGCTAAGTTGGCTTTTTGCGTTTGGTTAAGACCAAAAGTGATCGATTTGCCATTAGCTTTAAGTACATGCAGATTAAAATCTGCTACTCCATCAATTGCATATGTGCTAATTCCTGTGAAAAGCAATGCTTGCTACTAAACTCAATCTAACAATCTTTTTCATGGTATTTAGTTTTAAATTAATAGTTCTAATTCTCTGATGCTAAATTACTTCAGTTGTAAGTAAAAAAACAATACTATATTCTCCGATTTCGATGCTATATTCTCATTTACGAAACCGTTATAGGTTAAAATTTGAATTATATTTATCATTTTTGCTAAAACACTTATTATTTTTCAACGTTTTTGATGATTTTAAATTTACATTGCGATAAAGATTTCTTTAAAAAATGTAGGAAGAAGAAAGGGGCTGAGGTGCTAAGATGCTGAGGTTCTAAGTTTTTATTTAGATTGTGTAATGTAACGCAAAGGGCGCAGAGGTTACGCAAAGTTCACAAAGGTTTTTTTGAGTAAATTTTATAAAATAAAAAAGTTTGCAAAGCTTTATCCTAATATAGCTTTGAGAACTTTGCATTTATATGCAAGATTTTTGATGAAAAAACTTTGTGAACTTTGCGTAAAACTTTGTGAACTTTGCGTTTAAAAAAATTTTGCGGTAGAATTTTTATAACTCAAAAAGTAAAGAGCAAAAAAAACAGCCTAGTAACCACAAGATTTACGCAAAGTTTATAAAGATTTTTTTGAGTAAATTTTATAAAATAAAAAAGTTCGCAAAGCTTTATCCTAATATAGCTTTGCGAACTTTGCATTTATATGCAAGATCTTTGATAAAAAACCTTTGCGAACTTTGCGTAAATCTTTGTGGCCTTTGCGGTAAAAAAAAATGCAGTAAAATTTTATAACTCAAAAAAGTAAAGAGCAAAAAAAAAACAGCTCAGTAACCACAAAGAGCTGTTTTTAAAACTTTTGAAAGTTTTTAACTTACTAACTATCTAACCTCACTTTTTATACTGTATTAGAGTATAAAATTTTAAGTGCCGTGAAGAATTGCACTTAACCTTAATATTTTCTTAGTTCAATGAAGTAGTTCCTTTTGAAGACAAAGTAGAACTATTTGCATCTACAGTAATATCGTATTTTACTTTTTTGAAGCTATCAGCAACTTCTAAAATATATTTTCCTTGTGGAAATTCTTCTAAACTGAAAGTTCTTAAGATTCCAGTTTTACCAGAAGCGTTTTCAGTATAGATTAAGTTACCATTTGTATCATATATACTAATAACAGCTTTTTGTAATTGATTAATTCCAAAAGCAATTACCTTGCCATTTCCTTTTAATACATGAAGATTTAATGCTTCATTACCATCAATTGCATAAGTACTCATTCCTGTTAGAAGTACTGCACATACTAAACTTAATTTCATAATCTTTTTCATATTCTATAGTATTAAATTTTTTTCGTTCATTTCTCTGATGCAAAGTTATAGCGAGCATGTGTGGTATTTTAACATCTATATTTTCCGATTTCTATGCTATATTCTCATTTACGAAACCGTTATATGTTAAAATTTGACTTTAATGTTGTGTTTTTGTTAATTTGATTGTTTTTCTTCAAAGTTTTTCAAAAACTAAATACTTCATAAAATTTCCGTTTTTCTTACAATTTTTAGCATATCTATATAAAATCAAGTTTTAAATAGGATAAATAAAAAAAAAGTCGGGAAAAAAATAAGACTCTAAAAAAAAGCCGATTTCGATGTGAAATTTGCAGTGTTAAGAACGTTATTTTAATGTAAAATTCGCATTTACGAAACCGTTGTAGGTTAAAATTTAAATTATTTTAGGTGTTTTTGTTAAATTTGCTATTATTTTTTAAAGAAATTATCATGAAGACTATTGCCCCAGCTCTTGAAGTGATAACTAACTCATACGGAAGTTCTTTTACCTACACTAAACACGCCGAAAAGACCAATAGTAAAGCTCATTTATGGCACTATCATCCAGAAATTGAGTTGGTTTATATAAATGGCGGGGCTGGAAAAAGACAAATAGGAAGCCATGTTTCTTATTATACCAATGGTAGTTTACTTTTAATAGGAGCTAATTTGCCACATTGCGGTTTTACAAATGAACAAACAGGAAATACAACGGAAACCGTAATTCATATAAAACCTGAATTTTTAGGAAGCGATTTTTTTGTTGCTCCTGAAATGAAAAGGGTGCAAAATATTTTGAAACAGGCTAAGGGCGGAATCGCTTTTGGTGGTGAAACAAAAAAACGTATCGGAAGTAAAATTGAAATGATGGAAAATGAACCGCCATTTCAAAGACTTATAACGCTTTTGAGTGTTTTAGACGAATTGGAATCGGCTGAAGAATATACCATCTTAAATGCTGATGGGTTTTCGATGGAACTGCAAACACAAGACAACGATCGTATGAATGTGGTTTTCAATTTTGTGAAAGATCATTTTCAGGAATCTATTTCTATAGATGAGGTTTCGAGTCTGGTAAGTATGACTACGCCTTCGTTTTGCCGTTATTTCAAAAAGATTTCGAATAAAACATTTACCGAGTTTGTAAATGAATATCGTTTAGTTCACGCTTCTAAGCTTTTGGCAGAACAGCCTATGAGTATTAACGAAGTTTGTTACGAAAGCGGTTTTAATAATTTCAGTCACTTTAGTAAATCATTTAAACAATACACTGGTAAAAGCGCTTCGCAATACCGACATGAGCATAAGATTATTATTAGTTGATTTTTTTGCCACGAATTACACGAATTGGCACGAATTAAATTTTATAATTTGTAAAAGAAATTCAAAAACCGATCAGTCAAAAGCTGATCGGTTTTTTTATCTTTTAGATTTACGAACTATTTTGCATTTTGCCAAGAGAGTATTTAAATTAATTAGTGAAAATTCGTGTAATTCGTGGCATCCAAAACCAGTCGGATTTTTCATATATTTTATTCTGAAAAAAGTTATATTTACAAACCCTAATCAGAAAAAAATATCAAAATGAAGAAACTTAAAATGCTATTGTCTGCATTTTTGCTTTGTCTTACCACCATGACATATGCTGCAAAAGTAGACACACTTCAAGTTGCAAGTACCGCAATGGGTAAAACTTATAAGGCTGCTGTAGTTTTGCCAAATTCTTATGCTAAAAGCAAAACAACTTATCCTGTAATGTATCTTTTGCATGGTGCATACGGACATTTTAGCGATTGGCTTAAAAATACTCCAAACAAAAAACTGGTTCACAATCTGGCAGACCAATACAATATGATTATTGTAATGCCAGAAGGAGAGACGTTTAGTTTTTATATTGATAGTCCTGTAAATAAAGAAAGCCAATTTGAAACTTTTATTACGCAAGAAGTAATTCAGAAAGTAGATAAAACGTACCGTACAATTAGTAATAGAAGCGGAAGAGTAATCACGGGGCTTTCTATGGGCGGACATGGCGCTTTATATTTATCTGCTAGACATCCTGATTTGTTTTGTGCGGCAGGAAGTATGAGCGGTGCGGTAGATATGAGTACAATGTTGAATAGAGATTCATCGGCTCAGATTGTAAAATTAATGCGACCAGTTTTTGGAGACAAAAGCGGAAATACAGAATTGTATGAGCAGAATTCTGTTTTAAGAATGGCTGATAAATTAAAAACAAATAAATTGCCGCTAATAATAGATTGCGGAGTAGACGATTTTCTAATTGAACCAAACCGAGAATTACACAGAAGATTGGTTTATAATAAAGTTGACCACGATTATACCGAAAGGCCAGGAGCTCATACTTGGGATTATTGGGAAAATTCGCTTCCGTATCATGTGTTATTTTTCAATAAAATACTATCTAAGAATCAGGTTACTGCAAAAAAATAAAGGAATTTTAATTTTAAAATAAGCCAAATCATTTTTTTTGGTTTAATTTTTGGAATACCTTTATAGTATAATCCTTAAAAAAAATAATTATGAAAAAGATACTTACCTTATTTGCAGTTATCGGTTTAATTGCATTTTCTAGCTGTGAAGGACCAGAAGGGCCTCCAGGACCTCAGGGACCAGATGGGATAATCGGTCAGGTTATTCAGAAAACGGTGAATTTTAACTCCCCTGATTACTCTGTATTAATTCCTTACGGTTTGCAGATTTATCCGTACGATGTTGTATTAGTTTATCATAGATATGAAATAAATAATGGGAATGCGGTTTGGAGATTACTTCCTCAAACATATTATATGAGTGATGGTGGTGCATTGGATTTTAATTATGATTTTACGATAAATGATGTAAGTATTTGGCTTGCAGCAGATTTTCCATTAAATACCTTGTCAACTGATTGGACTCAAAATCAGGTATTTAGAATTGTTATTGTTCCTGGAGAAAAATTGGCAGGAACAGCGAAGTCAGTTAATAAAGCTGATTATTCAGATTATAATGCTGTTATTGCAAAATACAATATTGATGACAGTAACGTGAAGAAGTTAAACTAAGATTCAATTCGAATAAATGCATAAAAAAAGGAAATCGTTAAGATTTCCTTTTTTATTTGAATATGATTAATTTTTAATAAATGTAAACTTTTGAATTGTTTCTCCTTCTACGGATTGAATGTTTATGAAATAAATTCCTGCAGATAAGTTTGAAATATTCACACTTACTAAATTAGCGTTTATAATTGAAAAATTATTTGAAATTACTGGAACTCCCATGACATTTACAATGTTTATTATAGAATTACTTAAATTACTTCCATTGTACGATCTTGTACTTGTGTTTTCTATGTTTATAATCGAAGTGGCCGGATTTGGATATATTTTGATGTTAGATGGGGTACTGCTTCCAGTTAATGATACTTCATTGCTGTAACTTTTTGATTTTCCAGAAATCCATTTGTTATTTTGGTCATAACCGCTGTAGGTGACTTCGGCAATTCTTCTGTATTTGTAATTGTTTTTTAATGTTAACGATTCTCCTCGTCGTACAATAATTTCTAATGGTTGTATTGGTGTGTAATCCTTATTTGTCGCTCCAGATATGTTCTGCCACGTATTATTGGCAATGTCGCCGCCATTTACTTGAAGTTGCCATTGGTATGTGATGTAGTTCTGGTGGATTACAACTATATTTGGATCAGAAGTTATAGATGAACCACTTATAGGTTCTGGAAATTCAATTTGAGAGGAAGATGAAATTTTTAAATCTTGATCACAGCATATGGTATTATTGTTTCGAATTGTCCTAATTAATATTTTTAGTTCATTACTTACTCTTTTAAAATTTTGATATACTGCAATTCGTCTCACTAAATAGTAGTTATCTTCATTAAAATTAAGATCGCTAGGTGTAAAGTTTTCTAATTCTACTGAATTTTCATTTTGTATAATCTTCCAATCTTTTAAATTTGTTTTTGTATATTCCCATTCATATCTATCAACATTGACAACATCATCTCCTCTTTGTTCTGTTTGATTTGGATTTTGTAAAATTGTTAAGTTTATTTTGACTCTTGCCCCAAGAATGCTTTTTGAATTTGTAGAAATTGTTTCTGCAAAACCATTTGAATCAAATGGCGCATCAATTGAAATTATATTTTCAGAAAATGGAGACTTGATTACAGTAATATTTATTGGGTTACTTTTATTAGGATATTCATTTCCATAAACATATCCCAGGCTTCTTGTTACTGTAAAACTTTCAGGTGATGTTATATAGTCTATACTTAGGGTTTGATTGATAAAATCTGCTTTTATATTTGTATTTGGATTTCCTTTTGTTTCCCATTTTTCACCAATACCATAAGGTTCTTTTGCATACGGATTTAAAAACTTAGAGCCTGTTATAAGTTGTGGTTTGTCTCCTAATCGCACAGTTTGGTTACAACACAATGTATTGGGAATTTTTGTAGGGTTTGGAGCATCTGCAGGAGGGTTTAAAGTAGTTCCTGAATTCATGCTTGAATTTTTAATTACAGCAATATTCGAACTTCTGTAAGCTGTTCCTGCAGGATTTTTGTATTCGGCAAAAATGAATCCGCCAGAAGTTGAGAAATCACTCCAGAGCAAGTTTATTACAATGCTTCTACTGGCAGTTCTTCCGCCACCAAAAAACAAAGTTCCTGTATCTCCGCCAAGTGCAATATTGGCATTTAATACATTCGAATTAGAATAATATATTTTTAATGTTCCGTAATCACTAACAGCAACATTACTTGGAATATCAACTTTAACGTTCAATGAGATAGTTGAATTTGGAATAGAGGCTAAATTGATTGGTCCAGAATTAACGTTGGTACTATTTACGGCAGTAGGAGTTAAGGTAACGGTTTGTGCAAATATTAATGTATTGAGCATTAATGTTGCAATGAGAAATAAGTAATTTTTTTTCATGATTATAATTTAAATTAAAAGTCTAAAATAAATATTTATACGTAAATTCTTTAATTTTAAATGTTAAATTATAGGAAAAGTAGTAAAAAATTACAAATAGTTGTAAAAAAGAGAGGAAACCTTACGATTTCCTCTCTTTTGAGAATATATGTTTTTAAAGCTAATTATTCTTCGCTTGACGAATCATTTAAAACCTTTTCTGGTCCGAATTTAAGAGAAACTAGAATTCCAACTAAAAGTGATAAAGCAATAAATCCTAAAGAAGCCCATTCTGGAACTTCAATGTAATCGTGTAGTAACATTTTTAATCCAACAAAAGCTAAAATAGCTACTAAGCTGTATTCTAGATAACTGAATTTTGCCAACATATTTGCTAAGAAGAAATACATAGAACGTAATCCTAAAATGGCAAAAATGTTAGAGCTAAATACTAGAAAAGGATCTTTTGTAATGGCTAAAATTGCAGGAACACTATCTACAGCAAATAGCACATCCATAACCTCAATTACAATCAAAGCAACGAATAATGGAGTTGCGACTTTTTTTGCAGTCTTGGTTGAGATAAAGAATTTTTCGCCATCCATTTCTGATGTAATCGGAATAATTTTTCCTAATGTTTTGTATACAAACGAATCTTTTGGATGAAAATCTTCATCTTCGCCAGAAAATAACATTTTTATAGCAGTAAAAATCAAGAAAATACCAAAGACATAGGTTGTCCAAGTAAATTTGCTAATTAGCATTACGCCAAAGAAAATCATCAAACCACGGAAAACAATTGCTCCTAGAATTCCCCAAAATAAAACGCGGTGCTGGTATTTTTGCGGAATTTTGAACGAAGCAAAAATAATAGCAATAACAAAGATGTTGTCAACACTTAGCGAAAGCTCAATTAAATATCCGGTAATGAATTTCATTGAAGCGACTGCAGGTTTTAACTTATCTGGGTTCGCGATATAATCTGTGGTATACAGCCAGTAAATTACTCCCGAAAACAGGAAGGATAAAGTAACCCAAATAAGAGTCCATTTGCTGGCTTCTTTAGTACTAATAATATGTGGTGTTTTGTTAAAGACACCAAGGTCTAAAGCAAGAATAAAAATTACAGCAAGTAAAAAGAGAGACCAGACTATCATAAATTATTTTTTTTAATGATATACAAAGATAAGTTTTGAACTTTAACTTAAAAATTAAATTTAATCTTAAAATTAAGTAATATTTGTTACTTGTAAAATGTTAAGTATTATAAAGTTATGAGGTTTTTTTCTTGTTTAGCCCAACAAGTTTTTAAAACCTGTCGGGTTAATGCATAAAAAAAGTGCCAACAATTACGATGGCACTTTGTAAAATATATTGTAAGCTTTAAATTATATTGCTGAGTTAACAGTTTTGATAATTCTAGCGACAATTTTGTAAGGGTCTCCGTTTGAAGCTGGTCTTCTGTCTTCCAACCATCCTTTCCAACCTTTTTGAACAGTCATTAAAGGAATTCTGATAGAACATCCTCTGTCTGAAACTCCATAAGAGAAATCGTGGATAGAAGCAGTTTCGTGCTTACCAGTTAAACGCTGATCGTTGTAAGCTCCGTAAACTGCAATGTGCTCAGCAGTAACAGGACGGAAAGCTTCACAGATTTTCTCGTAAACTTCTTGAGAACCACATGTTCTAAGAACTGTGTTAGAGAAGTTGGCGTGCATACCAGAACCGTTCCAGTCAGTATCTCCTAGAGGTTTTGGGTGATATTCGATATAGTAACCATATTTCTCAGTCAAACGGTCTAATAGGTAACGAGCAACCCAGATTTCGTCTCCAGCTTTTTTAGCTCCTTTAGCGAATAATTGGAATTCCCATTGTCCGCAAGCAACCTCTTGGTTGATTCCTTCAAAGTTGATTCCAGCAGCGATACATAAATCAGCATGCTCTTCAACTAATTTTCTACCGTGTGTGTTTTTTCCACCTACAGAACAGTAGTACATCCCTTGTGGAGCAGGGTATCCTCCAACTGGGAAACCAAGTGGAAGTTGTGTTTTAGTATCCATAATGAAATACTCTTGTTCGAATCCAAACCAAAAATCATCATTATCATCATCAATTGTAGCTCTACCGTTAGAAGGGTGTGGTGTTCCGTCAGCATACATAACTTCGCACATTACTAACCATCCGTTGATACGAGTTGGATCTGGATAGATTGCAACTGGAACTAATAAACAGTCAGAAGAACCTCCTTCGGCTTGTCTTGTAGATGATCCATCAAATGACCAGTTTCCAAGCTCCTCTAATGTTCCTTTGAAGTTTTCGTGTTCTTCAACTTTAGTTTTACTTCTAAGATTTTGAGTTGGTTCATATCCATCTAACCAAATGTACTCTAACTTAATTTTAGCCATAATAATATAAATTAATTTTTTTGTTTTTTTTCGTTGGGTCAAATATAGATTTATTTTTTCAGTCCCAAAAATTAGGGGGCTGTTTTGTTTTATGAACTATAATTTTTTGGATAAGCGCAATTTTGATAGGGGTATATTTTAAAAAAAGCAATTTTAATAACCTTAAAAAAACAAATTCGTAATAATTAAGGAACATTTTTGAATTTCTGAGTTAAGGAATTATGAAAAAATGTTTATTTAATCAATATTACCGTACAGTTTTGTTATATTTCTGTGATTTGAATTCATTATTCTTTGAAAAAAGCGTTTTATGTTGAGAAATTCTATTTCAAAAATCTAAAATTTATATTTTAAATAGGTTCTTTATTTGTTTATATTTGCTGATCATTTTTTAATGAAAATTAGTACGAATTTAAAACATACATAACCATGTCAACATTACGTTTCCAAGCTTTACAACAAGCTTCTAACAGAAAGCCGGTGCATTTTGAAGAAATTGGCCGAAAATCAAATCTTTTTGGGGCAAATGTGTTTAATGAAAAGGCAATGAAGCAATATTTAACTTCAGATGCATTTAAAGGAGTAAGAGATGCTATCCAACACGGAACTAAAATCGACAGAAAACTAGCTGATTATATTGCTATGGGAATGAAAGAATGGGCTCTTTCTAAAGGTGTAACACATTATACACATTGGTTTCAGCCACTTACAGGAACAACAGCAGAAAAACACGATGCTTTTTTTGAAACTTCTTATGATGGAAATGAATCTGTAGAAAAATTTGGAGGTGCACAATTGGTACAGCAAGAGCCAGATGCATCTAGTTTCCCGAATGGCGGAATCAGAAATACATTTGAAGCAAGAGGATATACAGCCTGGGATCCGACTTCACCAGCTTTTATATATGGTACAACTTTATGTATACCAACAGTATTTATTGCTTATACAGGTGAGGCTTTAGACAATAAGATACCTTTATTAAGAGCATTATCTGCAATTGACGAAGCGGCTACAGAAGTTTGTAAATATTTTGACAAAAACGTAAAAAAGGTAACAGCAACTTTAGGCTGGGAGCAAGAATATTTCTTGATTGACAAAGCTTTGGCAAATTCTCGTCCAGACTTAATGATGACAGGAAGAACCTTATTAGGACATACTTCTGCAAAAGGGCGACAATTAGACGATCATTATTTCGGATCTATTCCAACTCGTGCTCTTACTTATATGAGAGATTTAGAGCAGGAATGTATGTTATTGGGTATTCCGGTAAAAACGCGTCATAATGAGGTTGCGCCAAATCAGTTTGAGTTAGCGCCTATTTTTGAGGAAACGAATTTAGCGGTTGATCATAACTCTTTATTAATGGACGTTATGCAGAAAGTTGCAGAACGTCATGACTTTAAAGTATTATTTCACGAAAAGCCTTTTAAAGGAGTAAATGGTTCTGGAAAACACAATAACTGGTCGTTGGCAACAGATACAGGGGTTAATTTATTAAGTCCGAGCAAAACGCCAATGAGCAATTTACAGTTTTTGACTTTCTTTATTAATACAATCAAAGCGGTAAACGATAACGAAACTTTATTAAGAGCTTCTATCGCAACGGCAAGTAACGACCATAGGTTAGGAGCAAATGAAGCGCCGCCAGCAATTATGTCTGTATTTATCGGAGCACAATTGACAAAAGTGTTATCTGAATTAGAAAGTGTAACTACAGGAAAACTTTCGCCAGAAGAAAAAACAGATCTTAAATTGAATGTTGTTGGTAAAATTCCAGATGTATTATTAGACAATACAGACAGAAATAGAACTTCGCCTTTTGCTTTTACAGGAAATAAATTTGAGTTTAGAGCTGTGGGTTCAAACTCGAACTGCTCAAATGCAATGACAACTTTGAATGCAATTGTGGCAAAACAGTTAATTGACTTTAAAAATGAAGTAGAAAACCTAATCGAGTCGAAAGACATGAAAAAGGACGATGCTATTTTTAATGTTCTAAGAGAATACATCAAACAATCTAAAAAGATTCTTTTTGAAGGTGACGGTTATAGCGAAGCTTGGGAAAAAGAAGGCGCAAAAAGAGGATTGAGTAATTTTAAAACAACTCCAGAAGCGATAAAAGCAAAAGTTTCGAAACAAGCTTTGGAATTGTTTGAAGAATTAGGAATCTTTAATCATGTAGAAGCCGAAGCACGTTACGAAATTGAATTGGAAGAATACACTAAAAAAATCCAGATTGAAGGTCGTGTTTTAGGAGATATTGCAAGAAACCATGTTATTCCGACTGCAATTCGTTATCAGAATACATTAATTGAAAATGTAAAAGGATTAAAAGAAATTTTTGCAAAAGAATTTGATGCATTAGCAAAAGAGCAGATTGTTTTGATTAAAGAAATTTCAGGCCATATCGAAGGAATCAATTCTAAGGTATTGGCAATGACTAATGAAAGAAAGAAAGCAAATCAATTAACTGATGCTCAAAAAATGGCAGAGGCGTATTGCAATAACGTAAAACCATATTTTGACGAGATTCGTAATCACTGCGATAAATTGGAATTATTGGTAGATGACGAAAGTTGGACATTAACCAAATACAGAGAATTATTGTTTACTAAATAATTAAGAAACAATTTGTTAAAGCCTGTCTTCTAAGACAGGCTTTTTTTGCTTAAATAGTAATAAAGCCCCTATTTAATTGATATTTTCTTTGTTACAGATGCTTTAAATGTAAACAAATTGTAATAAGTACCTTTTTTCCTATGAAAATTTATAAGCTTTTTGGCAGTTCATCGAGATAGTTTTACAGTTTGTCGAAAAGAGGTTAATATCTTGTAAAATAGGTATTTATACTGAATCTTGTTTTGGAGAAGTTTTATAATTTTGGTCATGAAGTTGAGAAAATAAATTAAAATTTGTTTTCAAATGGCGTTGTAAAGTCCCCGTCTTTTCCCCCAAATTTCGAATCTGCAAATTACCTACATAATAAGTTGTATTAATAACCAATTAAATATATTTATTATGAAAAAAGTAATTTTAAGCATCTCAGCGATGCTGTTTGTAGGAGTAGCGGCAATCGCTCAAGGAAACACTTCATCAGTAAACCAAGTTGGAGATTCTGATCAAGGTATTGTTAATCAAAATGGTCAAACGAATGATTCAAAGATTGATCAATTAGGAAACACAAACAAATCAGAAGTTTATCAAGGAATTCAACCAGCAACTTACAATGCCAAAAGTAACATGGCAGATGTAAAACAAAAAGGAGACAACAACGGGGCTTTTATTTCTCAAAGTAACCATGACAACAAAGCAACACAAAGTCAGACAGGAAACTGGAATAAAGCAACTATTTGGCAAGACCAAATTGTAGAATCTACAATCCCATCAGCACTTGGAGGTAAAGATGTTGCAACTCAAACTCAAAAAGGAAATAATAATACCGCTACTATTGATCAAGGTACAACTGGTAATGAAAAACCGACAGGACTTCCTTTTAATCCTACTCAATTAAGTCAAGTAGCATTAGTTGCTGTGCCATTTGGACCACACAGCCAAAACGAAGCTACTCAAACACAAAATGGAGATAATAATCTTGCTTATGCAAGCCAAGGTGGTGTTCAAAACAAATCTTCTCAAACACAAACTTCTCCAGGTGGTACTTCAGCATCAGACGGCAACAAGTCATATCACTATCAATATGGAGATAAAAACGAAGCTACATCTGTTCAAAATGGTACTAAGTTGAGAGAAGATACATTGCAAATTGGTAACTTAAACAAAGCTACAGTTACTCAAACAGGTGCAGCGCACAGTAGCATTAATTTCTCTCTAGGAAACTCAAACATAATTAGTGTTACTCAAAGTAACTAATTGAAAAGATAAAAATGTGATAGTCGTAAAACGACTATCGCATTTTTTTAATTTAAAACAGAATCAAGATGAAATCTTTCATTTTATATATACTATTAATATTCTTTTACAGTCCTGTATTTTATGCTCAGGAAAAAGAAGAAGGTTCAGAATTTAAAAATTACAGTTCATCGCTTTTTAATTCAAAAGAGAAAGCTTTTAGCATTGTTTCCAATTTGAGTAAAAAAGAACAAAGCGATTTAAATTCAAGAATCCAATCTGGAGTGCAAATTCAGCAGGTTGGCGATTTTAATAAAATTTATGCTTCTTTAAAATCGAATGATACAAAAGTTGCAATAGATCAAAATGGTGATAATAATGCGTTAGCATTAGATAAAAGTGCAAAAACAATTACTCAAAGTGTTATTCAGCAAGGCGATAACAACAAAATTTCCGATTTTACATTGCATACCAATTACAATGTTAATATGGAAATGATTCAAAAGGGAGATAATCAAAGCATTCAAAATATAGGAACCAATTCGTTGTCAAAAAACATGAAAATTACACAGACAGGAAATGGCGCTTCTATTATTCTTATAAACAAATAAAATAAAGATGTATTTTATAAACAGACATATCATAATCTTTCTATTGTTTTTTTCTTTTCTTGTTTATGGGCAAGTTCCACAGGATAAGATAAAAGCCAAAATCGAAATTGAAAGAGTAGAAAACAGTGTAAAAATTACTGGTACTGCCGAAAACTTAACAGAAGTAATTCGAAGTGCGACTTATCGCTTGTCTGTTATAAAAAATAATAATAAAAGTAATAATCAGTCTAATAATGACCAAGTTGGTGTTTTTACTTTGCAACCCAACGAAATTCAGAAATTGTCTACATCGCAAATTAATTTGACAGCAGATGATGAGGTAATCATTTTGCTTTTGTTTTACGATGAAGACAAGCAAATTATAGCGAAAGATCGTGTCGTTTTGGGCGAAGAAAAAAAAGACGATGTAATAGTTCTTCCTGTTGACGGATTTGTTTTGAGAGGTATCATTACCGATGATACCAAAACAAAAATGGGAAAAGATTTTTACGACAGATATTATTACAAATACAATGATATTGGGATAAATGCCGAAAAAATAGTTACAATAAGTGAAGAATACAGTTTTGCCAGAAATACAGCAATATCTATAACTATAGATAATGAGGTTATCTATGATTTTTTAGTAAGGCCTGATGATGAGTTTTTAGATGCAGTTGCAGAGGAAGCTGTAAATACCACTTTTACTTATTTGAAAGAAAAAGAAAAACAACGCAAATATTTCACTCAGTATTAATTTTATTATTAGCGACATGAAATTTATTTTAATCCTTGCAGTTTTTCTGCTTATTTCTCCATTTATAAATGCTCAAGCTTTAGTTTACAAACCTGTAAATCCAGCTTTTGGAGGAGATACTTTTAACTATCAGTGGCTTCTAAGTAGTGCAGAAGCGCAAAATAAACAAAAGGACAAAACAGCAGAAACCAAACCCCAAACTGATTTAGAACGATTTAAAGCCAATTTAAACTCACAATTGCTAAGTCAGATTTCTAGTTCTCTTTATAAACAGCAATTTGGTACAGATGGTATCAAAGAAGGCTCTTATACATTCGGAAGTTATTCAGTAGATGTCTATCCATCTTCTGACGGATTAACTTTAAATATCCTAGATACCAATACAGGAGAACAAACCCAAGTAATCATCCCAAATCAATAATATGCGATTCCATTACTATTTATTTATTGTATTTGGATTTCTTTTTACTGGTTGCGGCGCTTATTATAATCAACCCACAGGAGTACAAAAAGCTGTTTTGGGAGAAGGAACGCCTGCGACTTCATTATTAAAAGATTTACCAAAACCTAAAGAGCAAGTTGTAGTTGGTGTCTATAAATTTAGAGACCAGACTGGACAATATAAACCTCAGGAAAACGGAAGCAGTTTTAGTACTGCTGTAACTCAGGGCGCAACGTCTATTCTAATAAAAGCGCTAGAAGACTCAAAATGGTTTGTGCCAATTGAGCGCGAAAATATTGGAAACTTATTGCAGGAGCGAAATCTTATTCGAGCCACGAGACAGGAATATGTAAAAAATGCAAATCCGAACGAACCCCAGTTAACTCCATTATTGTATGCAGGAGTTTTGTTAGAAGGAGGTATAGTTTCCTATGATTCCAATATTATTACAGGCGGATTTGGTGCTCGATATTTTGGAGCTGGAGCTTCTGTGAAATATCGCCAGGATCGTGTTACAATATACTTAAGAATGATTTCTACTTCAAACGGAAAAATTCTAAAATCTGTTTATATCTCAAAAACTATTTTGTCTCAGGCTATCGACGAGAGTCTTTTTAGATATGTAAATTTTAAAAGGCTTTTGGAAGTAGAAACCGGATATACAACTAATGAACCCGTACACATGGCTGTAACAGAAGCGATAGAAAAAGCGGTAGAATCATTGGTTTTAGAAGGAATAAAAGACAATATCTGGGAAGCCGATGCACCAAAATGGCAGGTTGACAATTTATTAAAAGCATACGCAGAAGAAACCAAAACGGCAGATGTTACAGGAC
Source organism: Flavobacterium ginsengisoli (assembly GCF_029625315.1). NCBI lineage: Bacteria > Pseudomonadati > Bacteroidota > Flavobacteriia > Flavobacteriales > Flavobacteriaceae > Flavobacterium > Flavobacterium ginsengisoli. The sequence continues at coordinate 1,929,368 of NZ_CP121110.1, read as the reverse complement.
TTTATGATAGGGTCTTAGAAAATAGAAGAAGCCAGTTTGCTATAGAACTTTCTGGTGGAGCTACTTTAATGGATGGAGATTATCAAGATCCGCTTTTAAGACCTTTTGGACGCGGAGCTTTAAAATTCTTTATTACTCCAAGTTTTAATATCAGCGCTTCTACAAATGTGGTAAATCTTGCCAATAAAAATTTAGTCGATGTCGGATACATTACATACGATCTTAATATGGAATGGGTCATACTTCCTAAAGACCGTCTTACGCCTTATTTATATGTAGGTGGCGGATATGGAATGAATAGGAAATTTGAAAATACATATGGCAAAGTCCAATATGGAGGAGGTCTTGAATATTTGGCTTCAGATAGAATAGGAATAAAATTATTTGCGGAGCAAAATATCAATTTCAGTGATAATATCGATTATATAGTTGCTGGAACCCGAGATGATTACTATTATAAATTTGGATTAGGACTGACTTATTATTTTGTGAAGAAAAAGAAAAAGTAAATCGGTCATTTCGAAGATGTAAGAAAGAAGTTTAAATTTTAAAAGTAAGGTAATAATGAAGTATTTATATAAAATAGCAAGTGTACTTTTTTTATTAGGTCTGGTTTCCTGCAGCGAAGAGAAAATTGGAGAATCTCAGTTTGGAACTGTAACCGGAAAAGTAGTCAATAGTGATACTTTTGAACCAATGGAAAATGTAAAAATATTATCAAGTCCAACAACTAGCACTGTTTTTACAGATGCTGAAGGAAAATTTACGGTTTCGAATGTAAAAGTGGGCGAATATTCTTTTCAAGCCCAAAAGGATGGTTTTACAGCAAAGTTCGAAGCGGTTACTGTAACAGCCAATAACACTTCTGAAATTGTATTCGAATTAAGCAAATCGACAGCAAATAACAAACCTCCAACAGTTCCGGTTTTGGTTGCTCCAACAGATAATAGCACAAGTCAGCCTATAAATTTAGAACTCAGTTGGACTGTTGCCGATCCTGATAATGATACGATGACATACACGATAAATCTGAGAAATGATAAAAATAGCGATATCGCGGTTTTTACAGATATAAAAGACAAAAAACTGGCACTGACAAATTTAATGTATGGCACAAAATATTATTGGCAAGTTTCTGTAAGTGATGGAGTAAATGCACCAGTTTTAAGCACAATAAGCGCATTTTCTACAATTGCATTTCCAGCAACAAGGCATTTATTTGTGAAAACCATAAATGGAAACAACGTAATTTTTACAGCAGATGATACGGGAAAACAATACCAATTAACAAGTTCTGATAAAAATTATTGGCGACCAAGACGAAATAATCAGGCTCAAAAAATAGCATTTATAGGAACAACAGGTTCGCAAAATGATATTTATACGATGAATTTTGACGGAACAAACATAAAAAAAGTAACAAGTTCTATTCCTATTGCTGGGTTTAATGCAAATTATATAGGGTATTCGTGGAATGCTTCTGGAAGCGAATTTATTTATCCGAACTTTGATAAATTATATAGGATAAAAAGCGATGGAAGTGGAGTCGCCAAAATATTCCAGACCCCAAACGGTAAATTTATTTCAGAATGTGATTGGAGTGCAGATGGAAGTAAAATAGCTTTAAAAGTAAATGATATAAATGGCTATGGCGTAGAAATTTATGTTATAAATCCGTCGGGAGTAGTTGTAACTCCAATATTGGCTAGCTTACCAGGTGCTGTTAGCGGTTTGAGTTTTTCAGTTTCTGGCTTGAAATTAGTTTATACTAGAGATGTTTCAGGATTTGAAAACAATAATTATCGTCAATTAGATTCTAAAATTTTTGAATATAGTTTTCTTTTAGGTAATTCATATGAAATTACTACAGAAAAGCCTTCAGGATCAAATGACTTGGATGTTAGGTATTCACCAAATGAAGCCGAGCTAATCTTTATGAACACTTCAAATGATGGAATTTCAGTAAAAAATATCGTTAAATGCGGAATAGGAGTTGCAAATTCTAGAGTAATCTTATTTACAGGAGCTTCAATGCCCGACTGGGAATAAAAGCATCAAGCCAAAGTTTCATAACCAATTTTATTTCGGGAGATCGGCAGAATATAAACTTCTGCCGATTTTTTTATCAATCAAATAATCGAATAAGGCAAAGAATTAAAAAAAGGGATTATCTTTGCAGCACATCAACACAAACTAATTTTCATGAGTTCAGATTCTAGCAAAAGATATGCACAAAGAGGTGTTTCGGCATCAAAAGAAGACGTACATAACGCTATAAAAAATATTGACAAAGGTTTATTTCCGCAGGCATTCTGTAAAATTGTTCCTGATTATTTAACTCAGGACAATGATCACTGCCTAATTATGCATGCTGACGGAGCGGGTACAAAGTCGTCTTTAGCATACATGTATTGGAAAGAAACTGGAGATCTTTCTGTTTGGAAAGGAATTGCTCAAGATGCCTTAATCATGAATATTGACGATTTATTGTGTGTTGGCGCAACAGATAATATCTTACTTTCTTCGACAATTGGAAGAAACAAAAACCTAATTCCAGCTGAGGTAATTTCTGCAATTATCAACGGAACAGAGGAACTAATCAACGAATTAAAATCATTTGGAGTTACCATTCATTCAACAGGAGGAGAAACAGCAGATGTTGGCGATGTAGTTCGTACCATTATTGTAGATTCTACTGTAACAGCTCGTATGAAACGTAGTGATGTTGTAGACAATGCAAATATTAAAGCTGGAGATGTAATTGTTGGTTTGGCTTCTTTCGGACAAGCAACTTACGAAAAAGGATATAATGGAGGGATGGGAAGTAACGGACTTACTTCTGCACGTCATGATGTTTTCGGAAAATATTTGGCTAAGAAATATCCAGAAAGTTACGATGCTGCCGTTCCAGAAGAATTAATTTATTCAGGACAAGTAAACTTGACAGATGAAGTAGAAAACAGTCCAATCAATGCCGGACAATTAGTGCTTTCTCCAACAAGAACTTACGCACCAATTATAAAGAAAATTTTAGATAAATATACTCCAGAAGATATTCACGGAATGGTACATTGCAGTGGTGGTGCACAAACTAAAATTTTACATTTTGTAAAAGACTTACATGTTATAAAAGACAATTTGTTTCCGGTGCCGCCATTGTTCAAATTAATTCAAGAACAATCAAAAACAGATTGGAAAGAAATGTATCAGGTTTTCAACTGCGGTCACAGAATGGAGCTTTACGTTCCAGAAAATATTGCACAAGATATTATCGAAATTTCGAAATCATTTAATGTTGATGCGCAGATTGTAGGTAGAGTAGAAGCTTCAGATTCTAAAAAGCTTACAATTACTAGCGAATACGGAACATTTAATTATTAAAAAAAATAACCATATAAGTGATATAAGTTCATTTTAAGTTAGATTGTCAGGCTGAGCAAAGTCGAAGCCTTATTAATGACAGCTTTCGATTTCACTCAGAAAAAATTTATATTTTCTTATATCACTCATATGGTTTAAAAATATTTAACTATGTACGAATTACTTTTTTGGAGATACCTAGATGAAATTTACCTGAACAATCAGGAAGTTTATGAAGCTCTTGTAGAAAAACAAGAAGTTGAAGGTCTGGCTGCACTTCAAATTGAAGTAATCGTAAACAGAATTAATTCAGTCTTTTCTGAATGGGAAAGAGTGGATGAAGACAGCTGGAAAAATCCAAAAGGAAAAGGTGCATTTCAAGTTATTACAACGCCTCAAAGCGTAAAAATTGACTGCTACGGAACAGAAGGAAAAACCATGAATAAATTAGTAGATATCATGGAAGAATTCAAATGTCCGCTTTACGATCCGCAAGTTCCAGAACGTTATGATGAAATGAATGAATAGATAATTGTTAATGGTGAATTGTAAATTGTTAATTATTAATTAAGAATCAACATCAATCATTAACAATTTACAATTCACCATTAAAATTACCCATTTTTTAAAAGCACATCCTGTTCTTTTCTCATTTTTTCAGTCAATTGATTAACGTATAATTTTATTTTCTGCGGAAGCGTATTCCAATTTTGATCTTTTTCAAAACTTCTGCAATTATCAAAATCACATTCAATTGCGCGAATAACATATTTTTTCTTTTTATAAACCGTAATAATTTTTACGCGTCTTATATAGCCATCTTCGTTGCGAGTTCCATAAACAATAATAGGTTCAATATAACCGTCTCCATCAATATCTTTTTGTACTGCAATATTTTGTCCAAAACCAAATGTTTGTTTCTTTTGGCAGAGTATCTTCAAGCAAATCATTAATTTTCCATTGATCTAAAAGTCCGCCGTGGTCATTAATTACACAAACAGCTTGTATTTTTGTGTTTAAAGTATCCTTTTTAGAAATTACTTTTTGATTTTCGCCTAAAACCAATTCGTAAACTCCGCTTTTATCGCTAAATTCAAATGCTCTATAAATAGGGAAATTGGTTGTGTTTTCAAGTTCGCGTTCAGAAATTTCTTGTTTGTTTAATCTGTGGCTTTCTGCTTTTTGAGAAAAAATAAAAGAGGAATAAAAAGAAAGTAGAATTAAAATATATTTTTTCATGTTTTCGCTAGACTTTTTGTACATCAAAGATATTTAAACCTTTCGAGTTCTGCTAAATTTATGTTTTTTAAAAATAGATTTTGTTGTACTTTTCTACATTAAAACAACAACAAAGATTTCAAAGAAAAACAATAAAAAATGATTAAAACAAAATGCTGTAATTTTCTTTTCGGAGTATTGGCTTTAATGCTTTCGAGTAATCATATAAAAGGACAAAAGAAGGCGACCGAAAAGTTAAATCTTATTCAATATGTTGATCCAATGATTGGAACAGCAAAAATGGGACACACTTACCCAGGCCCAACAGTCCCTTTTGGAAGCGTACAATTGAGCCCAGAAACCGATACAATTGCTTATAGCTTAAACGGAAAATATAATGGAGAAGTTTATAAATACTGCGCCGGTTATCAATATGAAGATAAAACGATTGTAGGTTTCAGCCATACTCATTTTAGCGGAACTGGACATTCAGATTTAGGTGATTTCTTAATTATGCCAACAACGGGAAAACTGCAATTAAATCCTGGTGTGGCGTCTAAACCATTATCTGGTTATAGATCGGCATTTTCGCATGCAACAGAAAAAGCAGAGCCAGCTTATTACAGCGTTTTTCTAGAAGATCATAAAATTAAAGCAGAATTGACAGCCACAACTCGTGTTGGAATGCATCAGTATACTTTTCCAAAATCTAATGATGCACATATTATTTTAGATTTAACTTCAGGAATTTACAATTACGATAAAAAGAATGTTTGGACATTTGTTCGTGTAGAAAACGATACTTTAATAACAGGATATCGTCAGACAAACGGATGGGCGAGAACCAGAACAGTTTATTTTGCCATGTCTTTCAATAAACCTATTAAAAGCTACGGACAAGCTGTTCAAGAAAAAGTGTTTACAGAGGTTTTTGGGGAAAATTCGATCAAACGAAAAACTTCCCAGAAATGGCAGGTCAAAACTTAAAACTATTTTTTGATTTTGATACGAATGAAGGTGAAAAAATTAAAATCAAAATGGCTCTTTCGCCTGTAAGTTCTGCTGGAGCATTAGAAAACATGAAAAAAGAAACTCCAGATTGGGATTTCGAAAAAGTAAAAAAACAAAGTCAGGAAGTTTGGAATAAAGAATTGAATAAAGTTCAGGTGGAAACCATTCAAAAAGAAGATTTGGTTAATTTTTATACTGCAATGTATCACGCATTTTTAGGTCCCACAGAATACATGGATTTAGATCGAAACTATAAAGGTCTTGATATGAATGTGCATAAAGCCGAAAACTTTACCAATTATACCAGTTATTCGCTTTGGGATACTTATCGTGCTTTACATCCTTTATTTAATATTGTCCAGCCAAAAAGAAACGCCGATATGGTGAGTTCGATGCTGGCGCATTCAGATCAGAGTGTTCATAAAATGCTTCCAATATGGTCGCATTATGCCAACGAAAACTGGTGTATGATTGGGTACCATTCGGTTTCGGTTGTGGCAGATGCTATTGTAAAAGGCAATATTAGTTTTGATGCCGAGAAAGCACTTCAAGCTTGTGTGAATACTGCAAAAGTACCTTATTATGATGGATTAGAATTTTATATGAATAAAGGATATGTTCCAGAAGATAAAAACGGTGCTTCGGTTTCTAAAACTTTAGAATATGCTTATGATGACTGGGCAATCGCGCAAGCGACTAAAAAACTTGGAAAAACAGATGTTTATAATGAATTCATTGGAAGATCGAAAAATTATAAAAATGTGTATGACGAAAAAACAGGTTTCATGCGTCCAAAATTGAATGATGGGACTTTCAAGAAAGAATTTGACCCATTAGATACGCACGGACAAGGTTTTATTGAAGGAAATTCTTGGAATTATAGTTTGTACGTTCCGCAAGATCCAGCTGATATGATTCAATTGATGGGAGGAAATGAGAAATTTAAAGTTCGTTTAGATTCATTGTTCAATATGCATCTTCCTGATAAATATTTTGAAAATACAGAAGATATTACAAGAGACGGAATCATAGGGAATTATGTTCACGGAAATGAGCCTTCGCATCATGTTGTCTACTTATACAATTGGACAGATTCGCCTTGGAAAGCGCAAGATAAAATTAGAATGATTTTGAAAAAAATGTACAGAAATGGCGCTGATGGTTTAGGCGGAAATGACGATTTTGGTCAAATGAGTGCTTGGTATATTTTTAGCAGTTTAGGATTTTATCCAGTTGCTCCAGGTTCTGATGAATATGCGCTAGGAAGTCCCTTGCTGAAAAATGCCATTTTAAATTTGGAAAATGGAAAAACTTTTGAAGTAAAAACCGTAAATCAATCTGATAAAAATGTATTTGTGAATAAAGTTTTACTGAACGGTAAACAATTAGAAAGGCCGTTTTTAAAACATGCAGATGTTATAAATGGAGGAAAGATTACGTTTTATATGAGCAGTAAACCTAATAAGAAGCAATATCAAAATTAGTTTTACGTCTGTCACCCTGAGCGGAGTCGAAGGGCTTTCTAGCTTAAAAGGGCTTCGACTCCGCTCAGCCTGACAAATGAGAATATTTTAATTCGTGAAAATTTGTGCAATTCTTGGCGAAACAACAAAAAACTTCACGAAATTTGCACTTCAAATAAAGAAAACTAGATATGAAAATAAATCTAAAATCAGGAATTGATAAATTGCTTTTTGGAATGAAGCAGAATGACGTAACAGCTGTTTTAGGAAAACCTGATAAAAACTATAAAGACGAAGACGATAATGTGATTTTTGTTTATAATGCGCACAAAATCAGATTGACATTTTATGAGGAAGAAGACTTGAAATTAGGTTATTTAGTAGCTTCAAGTAATGATTTAGAAGTTTTCGGATTCAAATTAATAGGAAGAAAAATTGCTGATGTAAAGAAAGATTTTGCGAGCAAAAGGAATTACAAAATACAATCAAGAAACTTTTGATACTTTCGAAAATTACTTCAACGAAGATAATTGGTTTATTCTTCAAACAGAATATGATGAGGTTGTAAAGTTCGAAATTGGAGCAATCATTAATAGTAAAGACGAATTTGACTGGAAATTTCCTGTGAAGAAATAGCACATCGAAAACTTTGTCAAAGTTTTAAACTTTGACAAAGTTCTTAGAAGACAATAAAAAAACCGACAATCACTTGTCGGTTTTTTTTATATAGTAAAATGAAATTATCCTTTTAACCATGCATTTTTAAGTTTTTCTTTTGAAGCATCAGTTGCTTTAAAAGTTTCAGATTCTTCAAAAGGTAGTTTTACAGTTCCTTTGATAGTTTCTTCTTTTGTACCGCGTTTTACTTTAAGAGTAATTGGATCATTTTCTTTCCAGTTTTCACTTTCAGTAATTAAATCATAAATGTTATCTAAGTTGTATGATTTATTGTTTACAGCTAAAATTTTATCTCCACCTTTTAAATTCAAATTTTTAAAGAATGCAATTGATTCTGAATCAGGACGAACAGCAATTTCTTTTGTTGCTTTGTCAATTGTGATGTATGGAGTTTGACCTTTAATAAACGGATTTCCAGCTTTTTTCTCAGTTGATTTTGTAACGCCAACTTTAGCTAAATAAAAATCGTAAGGAATTGGAGTTGTTCCAGCAACATATTTATTCAAAAAGTCACCAACTTCAGGATAAGTTAAAGAAGTGATTTTTGCGAATAATTCATCGTCATTAAAAGGTTTTTCAATACCATATTCATCAGATAATTTGTGCATCAAATCTAAAATTCCTCTTTCGCCATTACTTTTTTCTCTAATGATAATGTCAATACACATACCAATTAAAGCTCCTTTTTGGTATACATTTAAGTATTGGTCTTTGTATGGTTGTTCTAAAACATTTTTACTCATTACAGTAAATGACATTGTATCGTCTAAACTTTTAGACTGTTCAATTTTATCAGCAATACGAGAATAGAATTCAGCTTCGTCAATTAAACCTTGGTTAATTTGGAAAAGATTAGCAAAATATTCTGTTACACCTTCGTACATCCATAAGTGCTCAGACATTTGTGGCGCATTGTAATCAAAATACTGAATTTCTTTTGAGTGAATGGTTAAAGGAGTAACGATATGAAAGAATTCGTGAGAAACTACATCTTTCATAGATTCTACCAATTTTTCTTTTGGCATAGACTCAGGTAAAACTACAGTTGTAGCCGTTGGGTGCTCTAATGCTCCAAAACCGTGAGCATCATCCTTTGCCATGCTAGATAAATACAATAACACAGTATACTTTTTAGTAGAATTGACTTTTCCTAAAAAGTTTTTCTGAGCTGTCATCATAGTTTTCATTTCTGGAGTAATGCTTTCAGCAGTGTATTTTCCAGTAGGAGAGTAAACTGCAATTAAGATATCCATTCCGTTTACATTAAAAGTAGTGTAATCAGGTTTAGAATACATAATTGGGTTTTCTACCAAAACAGCATAACGAGAAGTTGTAAACACATCAGAAGTATTGCTTGCATCTTGATCTGTCATAGAAGTAGCTCCCCAAAGCGTCTCAGGATGTGTAATAGTAACTTTGTACGGAATATCTAATTTATCTTTAAAATACCCTACAAAACCATGAGTGTTAACCATGAAATTTTTTCCAGCATCGATGTTTGTTCCAGCTGGAGAAAAAACGTCATCATTTCCAAATCCGGTTCCTTTTTCTGTATCAAAAGTATCGTTTACTAGATAAGTAATTTTCTTTAATGTTTTTGCGTTTGAAATAGACCAAGAATTATCGTCTAATCTTTTTACAGTAAGTGGATTTCCTTTAGCATCAAATGCTTTGAAATCTTCTGAATATTTTCCGTAATTATCTGTTGAATATGTACCAGGAACTGTTTTCGGAATACTATAAACAATTTCATCGGTTTTAATGGCTGGTGGTGTAACTGTTACTAAAACTTTATCGTCTTTAACATCAGTTAGATTGATATTAACTTCAACTATATTGCTTTTCGCGGCTCCTGTGCTCCCTGTTTTACAGCTCCAAAAAGTGACCGCTAGAGCTAAGGTGTAAAGTATTTTTTTCATTTGTATATGTTTAGTTAATTATATTTGACACAAAAAGTCTAGAAAAGTTACTAAAAAATCACATTAATTTAAAAAATAAAAAAAAACTCCTGAAAAACAGGAGCTTTATGTTAGTCTAATTTATTCTTGATATAATACTTTCCATCCAAATCTTCATCAAAATCATCTATTTTTACTGGTTTTGGTTTTGGTTTATTTGCAATTGCCTTCTTTTTCCACATCTCAAATTTTTCAAGAGGCATTTTCTTTTTCATGATGTCTAGGACTTCTTTTTCTGCCAATCCAAATTCTTTCTTTATAATTTCAAATGGATTTCTTTCTTCTAAAGCTAGCGAAACAAGTCTTTCAATTTGTTCCGGAGTTAATTCTTTGCGGCTACTCTTTTTCATCTCGTGAAAATTAATTCAAAATAGGGTGTTAATTATTAATAGATTGATTTTCAATTTCTGTATCAATATTAAAAAAAAAATAATAAGTTGGTTCAGTAAAGTTCAATTTTTTTAATGATTTTAACTGTTTTTGAAGGATCTTGATTTTTGAAATGGAATTTTTAACAGATTCTTTAATTCATTGTTTTCTTCGGGCAACATGTGAGTATCTACGCCATAAATGAGCTGATCTTTGGGTAAATAGGTAAAGGTTCCAAAAAGGCGATCCCAAACAGAAAAAATATTTCCATAATTACTATCTGTATAGGGCAAAACATAATGATGATGCACTTTATGCATATTTGGAGAAACAATAAAATAACTCAAAAAAACATCCAGTTTTTCCGGAAGTGAAATATTGGCATGATTAAATTGTGAAGCAATAACAGACAATGACTGATAAAGAAAAACCATCCACATTGGAGCGCCTACAATCAAAACACCCAAAGTAGTAAAAACAAAACGAACTACACTCTCTCCCGGATGGTGTCTGTTTGCTGTTGTAGTATCGATCCAAGTGTCTGTATGATGTATTAAATGAAATTGCCACAGAATTTTTACCTTGTGTTCAACCAAATGCGCTAAATAAGCACCAATTAAATCCAAGAGCAATAATCCAATTATGGTATAAAGCCAAATTGGCATTTGAGGTAACCACTGCAGAATTCCAAAATTATGGTCGATGGTCCATGCGGCGGTTCTTATCAAAATAAAAGCCAGAATAAAATTGACGACAATTGTGGTAAACGTGAAGAAGAAATTAATTCCTGCATGAGGCCATTTTTTGTACTGCATTTTAAACAAAGGAAAACTGTTTTCGATGAGCCAGAAAATGGTAATTCCACCAACCAAAATCAAACTTCTATGCAAAGAAGGAATTGTAGAAAAATAATTAATAATGTCATTCATGGTACACAAATATTTGAATTAATTAAAACTTTCTTTCGGTTTTATTCAAAAAAAAGAGAAAACCAAATATAAATATATCCGATTTTCTCTTTAGAAATTATTATTTATGGTATTATTTTTTGATGAGGCTTATTATAAATAATAAAACCCAAGCACCTCCTACAGCAATTATAATCTGCCAAAGAAGCCCGCCGCCGCCAATACCGAGTTTGCCTGCAATCCATCCGCCAATGAATCCGCCAATGATTCCAACAATAATATTACCAATTAATCCGAAACCTGCACCTTTCCATATTTGACCAGCTAGCCAGCCAGAAATTGCACCAATAAGTAAGAAATATAAAAACGCCATATTTAATTTTTTAAATTTAAGGTTATGATTATTTAAAGCAATATTAAGCTTCGTTATGATTTTGTAGTAATGTTTTATAAAGGAAACCAGCTGCTAATGCACCAAGAATAGGAGCGACCCAAAATAGCCAAACTTGAGATAATGGTTCTCCGCCCACAAAAATTGCTTGAGACAAAGATCTCGCTGGATTTACAGAAGTGTTGGTAATTGGAATACTGATTAAATGGATTAAGGTTAAAGCCAGACCGATTGCGATTCCTGCAAATCTTCCGTTTGCAAATTTATCAGTTGCTCCTAAAATCACTAATAAGAAGAATAGGGTAAGCACAAATTCGGCGATGAAACAAGCTTGTAACGAATAACCATCAGGAGAAAAAGCCCCAAAACCATTAGAAGCAAAGGCTCCCGCTTTTGTACTATCAATTGCAAAACCAGCTTTTCCAGAGGCTATAGTGTATAAAGTTCCTGCAGCAGCAGCAGCTCCAACACATTGTGCAATGATGTACGGAATAAGATCTTTAGCAGAGAATCTTCCGCCTGCCCATAAACCAAAAGAAACAGCAGGATTAAAATGACCGCCAGAAATATGGCCAACAGCATATGCCATTGTAAGTACAGTTAAACCAAAAGCTAGTGCAACACCTGCAAATCCGATTCCTAAATTTGGAATTCCTGCTCGCAAAAAGAGCGCTTCCGCATCCGCCAAAAACAAGCCAATAAGTTCCAAAAAACTCTGCAAATAATTTTTTCATAATAAAATAATTTAAATGGTTAATGTTAGAATGTATATTGGTAAGCCCAATAAATTAAAATAACTTGTAAGGGCAAACGTACAAATAAAATCCATTTTGGTAAACCAGAGCCTGCTTTTTTATTTTGAAGCATGTACAAATTGGCAGGAAAAACAGCAATTAATAGCATTATAATTCCCCAGGCGGCAAAATATGTAGTAAAAGGCAGGATTAGAAAGATGCCTAGAATAATCTCAGCGGCACCACTTAAAATATTTATTAATTTGGGGTTTTTAAATGCGGGCGGAATGATTTTTATATACATCCCAGGTTTTCTAAAATGATTTATCCCAGCAAGAATATATAAGGAAGCCATTAAATATAAATGCCAAGGTAAGTTCATGATATTTAGTTGTTTATCACGAATTTATAAAAAAATTAACAATTATTGCATTACAGATATGATTTTTTTAACAATGCATATTTTGAGTTATTTTTTTGACTTAAAATTTACATTCATAATAATTATGGCAAGTATAATCAAGACAATACCAACCCATTGAGAGAAGATCACTTTCTCATCTAATAATACATAGGCCATTGTTACAGAAACGGGAAGTTCAAGTGCAGAAACAATACTTCCTAATCCAATTCCTGTTAGAGGAAAACCTGCAGTCATTAAAAGTGGCGGAATAATGGTTCCAAACAAAGATAAGACAATTCCCCATTTTAAGAAAATGTCAAGATTGAAAGTTGTTACTTGTGTTGCAAAAGCAAACGAAAAAACAATAATAGCACCACCAAGAAGCATATAAAGGCTTCTTTGAGCTGAAGAAATTTCTGTAGCAACACGATTAGCAGTAAACATAGTTGTTGTAAAAGAAGCAGCAGCCAGCATTCCCCAACCTAAACCTCTCCAGTCTAGTTCGATATCATTATGTATAAGATTTGTAGCTAAAACAGTTCCGAAAAGGACTATGAAAACAGCAATTACTTTTTGTTTGGAAGGTAACTTTTTTTCTAAAAACATTTCGAGCAAAACCCCCATCCAAACGGTTTGCATCAATAAAACAATTCCAATAGAAACAGGAATGTATTTTACAGCCAAGTAATAAAATAAGCTGGTCATTCCTAATGAAGTTCCTGCAAGCATTAAATTGAAAATATTTTTTGGAGATGCTTTTACAGCCGAATTCTTATTTTTAACGCGCTGAAATAGATTGATTATAAGAATACCTAAAATTCCGTATATAAACTGTGATGTCGTTACTTCTGCAGTTGTGTATCCTTCAGAATAGGCCATTTTTACAAAAGTAGCCAACATTCCGTAAGTAGTTGCTCCTAGAGCAACAAGAAAAACACCTTTTAATACATTATTTTGCGACGTCATAAATTATCTGTTTTAAAAAATTAAGCCGGCAAAGGTAAGTTATTTTGTTTAGGATTTTATCGTACTATGTTGAAAATAGTAATTTAATGACAAAATAAATCGGTTTTGAAGTCTTGAATTAAGAATTATTCAAAAAAAGAAAATAATAAAAAAAGAGAAAAGCCATCAAGAATAATCCTGATGGCTTTTTATTTGTAAAGAATAAATGTACTCTCTAATAATTAGTTAGGCTGGTTTTGATAAGTTTCGATTTCGAAAATTAAAGTTGCATTTGGTGGAATTACGCCTCCAGCACCTTTTTCTCCGTAAGCTAAGTTTGAAGGCAAGAAGAAAATTGCTTTTTCTCCGTCTGTCATCATATCAAGAGCTTCAAGAAATCCAGGAATCATTCCGTCTTTTTTACCAACTGTAAAAGGAAAAGCTTTGTAACCGCCTTGCGTGTCTCTGTTAGCATCGTATTTTCCGTATGCTTTTGCTACCTGAGCCATACTGCTGTCAAACAAATTACCGTCTTCAAAATATCCTGCGTAGTGAAAGTAGATTGTAGAACCTTCAGCACCTTTAACGCCAGTACCTTTTTGAGTAATTACATATTTTAAACCAGAAGCAGTCGCTGTTGCTTTTGCTTTTGCATCTTTAAAATAAGCCGCTTTAGCTGTAACTACTTTTTTTGCTTCCTCTTTTTTAGCGACTTCTTTTTTAACATCATCGCTTAAAACCTTTAGAGCATCAAATTTCTTTGCAACTGCACCTTTGCGTGTAATAACAATTTTTGTCATTACATCGTCTTGAACAATTTTATTTACGTTATCCATTCCAGAAACTACGTGACCAAAAATCGTATGTTTTCCGTTTAGCCAAGGAGTATCTTTATGCGTAATAAAAAACTGGCTTCCGTTTGTTGCAGGACCAGAATTTGCCATTGCAAGAACACCGCCTTTTTCAAATTTTAAATCGTCAACAAATTCATCTTTAAATGAATATCCTGGACCTCCAGAACCATTTCCGTCAGGATCACCACCTTGAATCATGAAATCATTAATAACTCTATGAAATTTTAATCCGTTATAAAATGGTTTTCCTTTAAGAGATGCTTTAACGTTCGGGTTTGTGCCTTCTGCCAAAGTAATAAAGTTGGCAACAGTTACAGGAGCTTTTACATATTCTAAAGAAAGGACAATGTCTCCTTTTGTAGTAGAAATTGTTGCAAAAATTCCTTCATCAGAGTTTGTTGATGCAACTGCTGTACTTGTAGGTTTTGTCGCTGGTTTTGCCGCAGGCTTTTTAGTTTGAGCTTGTATATTTACTATTGCTAGGCAAAATAAAAATAGAAATTTAAATTTCATTGCTTTTAAATTTTAAGTCTATAATTTAATTATGGTTTTTCTGAAATCTGGATTTCGAAAATAATATTAGCGTTTGGCGGAATTACACCTCCTGCACCAGTAGCTCCATATGCCAAGTGAGATGGAATGAAAAGAACAGCTTTGTCTCCATAAGATAATTGTTCAACTCCTTCGATAAAACCAGGGATTAAACCGTCTTTTTTACCAGCTTGAAATTGAATTGGTTGATATCCGTTCTGTTGCGCTCTTGCAGGATCAAATTTCCCGAATTCTTTTGCAACTTCCTCAATGCTAGTGTCAAAAAGAGTTCCGTTCTCAAGGAAACCAGCGTATTTAATATAGATTTGATTTCCTGCAACAGGTTTTTTACCACTTCCTTTTTCTGTAATTACATATTCTAAACCACTTGTAGTTTTAGTAGCTTTTGCTTTTAAAGCAACGATAAGATTCTACTTTTTCTTTTTGAGCTCCAGCATATTTCTGCTGTTCTTTTGCGATGTCAGCAAAATAGTCGTGAAATACTTTTACAGCATCGAATTTTTTTGTCGCCTCACCATTTCTGATAATAGTTACAGAAACGATATTGTCGCCTTGAACAACTTTATTTACTACTTCTTGATCTTTTGCACTTACAACATGACCAAAAATAGTGTGTAAGTTGTCTAGCCAAGGAGTTTCAACGTGAGTGATAAAAAACTGGTCGCTATTTGTTCCAGGACCGTTGTTTGCCATTGCCAAAATACCAGCTTTGTCAAATTTTAAATCTGAGAATTCATCTTTAAATTTATATCCAGTATCTCCAGAACCAGTTCCTAATGGATCACCGCTTTGAATCATGAAATTTTCAATAACTCTATGGAATTTTAAACCATCAAAAAAAGGTTTCTTTTTTAATTCTTCGTGCGTTACAAACTCGTTTTTACCTTCGGCTAAAGTCACAAAATTAGCCACTGTTATAGGAGCTTTTTTGTAATCAAGTTCTACAATAATATGCCCTTTGTTTGTTTCGATATCAGCGTATAAACCATCAGGAAGATTATTGTGATCGTCTTTACAAGAATAAAATGAGCTTACGGCTATTAATAATAATAAGATACTCTTTTTCATTTTGAGATATTGTTTTTATTGAGTTAATGTGTCTTTTTTTGCTGATGGAGCAGGTTTTGCAACTGCTGCTTTTGGCGTTGCGGCTGAAGGTTGGGTAGCAGGTTTTGCTATTTGTGCCGCAGGATCTGGAACAAAATTTCTAAGCGTAATAGTAACAATTAGAGATTCGTTTGTACCAATTTTTTTATTGTCTCCGTGATATCCGTATGCCATGTGCGATGGAAATAGAAACGTAACAGTTTCATTTTTATGCATTCTTTTGATTCCGTCGCGAAGTCCCATCATGATGTCTTGTTTGTCTACATAATAAGTCTGTGGCCCAAGATCTGACTCAGAATAGATAGTATTACCTTTAATGTCTTTTACTTCCATATTAAAGTAAGCGATATCACCTTTTCTTGGAGCTGCGGTTTCGTTTGTATTTCTTTCGTCATAATAAAACCAATAGCCTTTTGGAGTAGCGTAATATTTTACTTTCGGATTGCTTTTAATTATTTTCTTAATGACCTCTTCTTCATTTGCCACTAATTTTTTGTTTCGGTCAGCCGATTTTTTCATGAATGTTCCCGACGCTCTAGAAATAGGTCTTCTGGCTTCTTCATGATGTTTACAGTCGCTTAATAAAACTGTAAAAAGCAAAGTGTAAATGCTAAGTTTTAGGTAGTTCATGATTTGGACTATAATTTTAATTTCTTTACTAAATCTTCAAATTTATTAACTGTTTCTTCCATTGAAACTTCAGATCTTCCGCCAGCTGCATTGCTATGTCCGCCACCATTGAAATGATCTCGTGCAAATTGATTTACATCAAAGCCTCCTTGTGAACGGAATGAAATCTTGATAATGCCTTCATCTTTATTTTCGATAAAAATAGCAGTAAAAACAATATCTTTTATACTTAAACCATAATTAACAATTCCTTCTGTATCACCTTTAACATAATTAAAAGAATCTAACTCTTCTTGTGTTAACGTCATATAAGAAGTTTTATGATCTTCAAGTATCTTCATATTTTGTAAAGCGCGTCCTAATAATTGCAATCTGCTGAAAGAGCTATTGTCGAAAAGCAATACTGGAATCTGAGTATTTTCAACTCCCAAATCAATTAATTCGGCAATAATTCTGTGCGTGTTTCCTGTTGTTCCTGGAAAACGGAATGAACCAGAATCGGTTAAAATTCCAGTATAAATACAAGTTGCAATGGTTTTATCGATATCTTCTTTTTTATTTAAGAAAGAGATAAAGTTATAAACCATTTCGCAAGTAGATCCGTATGAAGTATCTGAATAAGTATAAGCAACATAATCATCAGGTTTTTGATGATGATCGATCATAATGAAAGTTGCTTTCAATTTTTCTAAAGCTTGCCCCATCATTTCGCCAGTACGGTGAAAAGCATTAAAATCAAGCGTAAAAATAATTTCAGCTTCTTCTAAAAGCTGTGTGCAGATTTCAGTTTCTTTTTCGAATATTTTTACTGTTTCAGATCCTGGAAGCCAAGCTAAAAAATCAGGAAAATCGTTCGGAGCAATTACTGTTGCCTGATGATTGTTTTTTATTAAAAAATGGTACAAACCCAATGTTGATCCCATTGCGTCGCCATCTGGTCCTCTGTGCGGAATTATGACGATTTTTTTTGGGGTGGCGAGTAATAATTGAATCGCTTGAATATCTTGTATTTTCATAGTGTGCGAATTTACATTTTTTAATGTAATGCTGAAAATAATTTAGTGTTCAGTCTTGGTTGAAAATATTCGGTCTTAATTTAATTCTCATTTTTAAGATTCTTTCAAGTTTCCTATATCAAAAGGTAATAAATCTTTATAGTTTATCTTCTTGAAAAAGTGTCTTATTTTGATACTAAAATGACTTTTTTATCCCTTCAATAAAATAATCAAAGGTTAATTTAACAAAATATTAACCAGAAAATTATTTTATTATGAAAAGAATGAAAAAGATGCTAATTGTTTTTTTAGTTTTAGGCACTTCTATGTTAACGACTAATTGTGCTAATGAAGAAATTGGCAATGGGCAATTAGTAAGGGAAGACCCTAAAATAACTCAGGCTAAAGAATGGTTTGAAAGCTATAAATCAGATTCAGCAACTGGCAAATCTGAGGAAGGAGAATTTAGTAAAGCTTTTGAAAATCTTGATTATTATTGGGAAAATGCAAAAGTGACTAAATTGGAAGATAGTTCTACGGGAATTGCTGTGCCAGTTAAAGACAATCCAGAAGCCTCTGAGTACAAAGGGCAGAAAATGTTATATTTGCGTGAATCTGATTCAAAGTATCAAGCGATATTACAGGAGATTTTTCCGGAGTCAAAAGAGAAAATTACTGATGAACAGAAAAAACTAGGGTTTGGTGATTTATCTTTGTTTAGCGGTTATATCATTAATTGGGATCTAAAAGATGGCTTTCTAAAAGGAGCTAGATTAAAAGATGGTCTTGTTATTGCAGATGTAACAGCTGTTATGACGTTTCTTGATGAAAATGTCGCAACAGCTAAGATGATAGAAATGTTTGACGACAGTTCTAATTATGGTTCAGAGCGTGACGACACACTGCAGAAAGGCGGAACCGCCGCAATTCCATTAAATAATGTCATTGTTACACAAAAATCTCCCGCCCCTGCTCCGAGAGATTTTACCATTGCGGGGGCATTTGGTGATGGAGGCTCAAATGGCAATCCGAATACTCCTACAGGCGGTGGTTCTAATGGAAATAGTGATACAGCCAGTGTGGAAATTGCACCACCTAGTTGTCAAAGTTTTAATTTTAAAAAAACAACATCACTTTGGCAAGTAGCGTTGGTGAAAAATGTTAGTTTTAAGATAATATTGCTTAGTGATAAAGGTATCCATTTTATACATTCCGCTAAGTTTACTCAGGCAATATCTTTTGGAATGCCAACAAATCATTTGGTAGGAGGAGCAAATATCAGTCAAGGATTAGTCGCAGAATTATCAGCAAAAGCTCTTCAAATCACGATAAGAGAAGTGGTTCAAATGTACGGTAGAGTAAAAGTGTCTCCAATGGTTGTTGAGCAATATTTTAAAGAAAGATTAATATATAATTATCCTTTGATTACATCAGGAGGGAGGGTAAATTGGACTGCATCAGAAAAATTACCGATAACTGATTACGAGACAACTTTTATGTTGCCAGATAATTGTCAATAAAAAATATATTATGATTGAAAAAGTTTTAAAAAATTTAATTTACATTTTTTATCCTAGAAATATCTCATTTGAAAGGGAACAAGAAAAGTATTTTGTAAGTGATCAGTATCGTAGATTGAATCAGACTTTAAAAACTTTTGAGTCAGATTTCAAAGAAGTTTGTTCAAAAAATATCCTTGAACAATTTGAAGATGATTATACATTGAAAAATTTTCAAGACCATACATTATTCGAATTCGGCGATAAATGCCTGACTTTTAATTTTGGTATTATAGAAGATGGAGAGTTATATACAGTATCACTACTGATTAGTGTCTTAGCTCCTTATTATATTATTAAATGTCAAAAGAATATTATTGAGCTGGTTTTTTCTAAAGATAGAATAGCTGAGTTAGAGGCGACTAATTTTGAGCAAAGAAAGCTAAAAGAAATTATCTTAAAACTTGAAAACATTGTTGAAGAAAAATTATATTACAATAAATTTCCTGATAAAATGCTTAACTATGTTATGGAAGATATAAGTTTTCAAGAAGCAGACTTTGGCTATTTCAATATGTTTAACGCTTTTTTTAATAATTTAATAATGCGAGAAAATGAAAAATAAATTTTTAATGTTTTTTGCGGTTTGTGTCTTGTTGTTGATCTTCTTCTACTTCGTAGAATATAGTTTCATTTTTTGCATTTCAGATACATATTTCATTGTGAGTTATTTTTATATTCCATTACTTGTATTGCTAATAGGCAGTTTAGTTTTTTTAATCTTGAATTTCTTAAAACGAAGAAATTGAAAATTTCCATCTATAAATTTACTTATCGAAGATTATGATTACTTGGTTAATGGATTAGCAATTTTTTTTGTATTGGTTTTTGATAGTATTATCTTATTTATTATATAAAATTTATAAAAAAGTCAAATAAATAATTAATAACAGATAGAAATCCCTAGAAATAATCTAGGGATTTTTGTTTCTCTTGAGAATGTTTGGTACTTCGTCTCTTTTTTTATTTTATTATTCAAAGATTCTCAAGTTCTTTTTTCTGAAACTTTTGATACAGTTTATATTTCGCGCCTTTTACAATTTGCGATTTGTAGATTCCGACAGAACCAGAAGAAAAATACGCAATTGTACAGGCAATTGCAATGAAAATTCCAGGAGCAATTCCGAATAATTCCATTCCCATAATTGTGCAGGCGATAGGAGTGTGGGTTGCGCCAGAGAAAACAGCAACAAATCCTAGTCCTGCTAAAAGAGCAATTGGCATCGGAATTACAGTTGATAAAGCACTTCCTAAAGTAGCTCCAACAAAGAATAATGGCGTTACTTCGCCACCTTTAAATCCTGCTCCTAAAGTAAATCCAGTAAATAAAATTTTAAGCAGAAAATCATACCATTGATTTGGATTTGAAAATGAATCGACAATTACAGGAACTCCCAATCCAGAGAATTTGGTAAATCCTAAGCCTGCAATTGCAATAGCCAAAACAACTCCGCCAATTACGGGACGAAGCGGTGGATATTTTATGTTTTTTGAAAAAGCGAACC
This sequence comes from Flavobacterium ginsengisoli, assembly GCF_029625315.1. NCBI lineage: Bacteria > Pseudomonadati > Bacteroidota > Flavobacteriia > Flavobacteriales > Flavobacteriaceae > Flavobacterium > Flavobacterium ginsengisoli. The sequence continues at coordinate 1,908,728 of NZ_CP121110.1, read as the reverse complement.
CCAAAAATGGGTGCTTCTCGAAAATAATAAAGCAACAAATCCAGATAAAACTCCAACGATTATTGTATATAAAACGTTATTTAAACTAAGTTCTGGAATTGTTGGAATGCTATAATGAGTATGTTTTATTTCCCAAAATTCTACTGTGAAATAAGCTGCGTATGCAACAAGGAAAGAGAGTAGAATACTTTTGAAATTGATTTTACTGAAATATAAAACCTCTAAAGCGAAAATTGCACCAGCCAAAGGAGTTCCGAAAACAGAAGCAAAACCCGCGCTGATTCCTAGAATGATTAAAATTTTACGTTCTGAATTGTCTAGTTTAAAAAATTTTGTAAACTGATCTGCAATTGCGCCTCCCATTTGCACTGCGGTTCCTTCTCGTCCTGCAGATCCTCCAAATAAATGAGTGAGCAAGGTTCCTAAAAGTACTAGAGGAGCCATTTTAAACGGAATGACTTTTTTAGGATTTTCGTATTCTTCCAATAAAAGATTATTTCCTTTTGCAACAGATTCTCCCCAATAATAGTAACTCAATCCAACCAGAAATCCGCCGAAAGGCAAAAGCCATACAATCCAGTCATGCTGAATTCGAAACTGCGTAACCCATTCTAAAGAAACTAAGAAAAATGCTGAAGCCGATCCGGAAAGTATTCCGATTAAAGCACAGATAAGAATCCATTTTGGAAGAGAAAGCAGGAATTGTTTTAGATTTAAGGAAGTCATTAATGAATTCTAAAAGTTTGCCACGAATTTCGCCAATTTTCACGAATTAAAAGGAAAAAAATCATTTTAAATCCATTATCCCGATAGCTATCGGGAGTGGCATAGGAAAAATAATTAGTGAAATTCGTGGCTAAAAAAAAATATTATACTACAGCAGTAAATTCTATTTCAACCAAATATTCTGGAGCAACCAGTTTACTTATTTCATAAAATCCTGTTGTTGGTTTTATATCTTTAAAGAAAGCAGAATGTGCTCTCGCCACTTCTTCGAAAGTAGAAACATTTGTAGTGAAAATTCTAGTTCTGATAACATCTTTCATTCCTACATTTAAATCTTCTAAAACTTTTTCAACTCGCTCTAAAATATTATAGGTTTGAGCATAAGCGTCATCAGCTTTTACTTTTTCGCCGTCAACAATGGCTACAGTTCCAGAAACTTCAATGATGTTGCCAATTCTTACTGCTCGGCAATATCCCATTTTGTCTTCCCACGGAGATCCAGTTAAGATGTTTTCTCTTTTCATTTTTTATAATTTTTGCGAATTTGTCTGTATGGTTTTAAAAGCAAATTCAGGTTAATTAAAGTTGCTTGCAATTTAGGAATTATGCTTTTTACAGCTATTAAAAAAAGCTTGAAATCAATTCAGAAATCAAGCTTTTTTGTGATATTTAATCGTTATTCGGTTTGCTTTTCTTCGTAAAGGCGAAGCTTATTTTGGACCGTTTTTAAATTTTGCTGTAAGGTTTCAATTTTATTCAGAAGGTTGGCAATGGCATCAATTCCTTCTAGATTAATTTTGAGATCATAATGCATTCGAATCATTTTTTCTACTGTTGGAAGCTGCTCAGGTTCCAAAAATTCATCGTTTTCTTGGGTAATAATATGAATGAGTCCGTAATTATGAAGTTCGGTTATAAACGTATTTTCAATTTCGTGATAAATACAAAACTGTTTGATCTGGATTAAGTTTTTATTTTTCATGACTTTCTTAGTTTTGCTAATTCTTCAAATAATTCTTTTTCTTTATCCGACAGTTTTGTTGGAATTTTTATAGTGTATGTGATGTATAAATCGCCAAATTGATTCTCTTTTTTATAAACGGGAAAACCTTTTCCTTTCAGTTTTACTTTTGTTCCTGGTTGTGTTTCTGCAGGAACTTTAATTTTTACCTTTCCATCAAAAGTATTAATGTATGTTTCTCCTCCTAAAACTGCTGTATACAAATCAATCGGCGCTTCAGCATACAGATTATTTCCTTCACGTTTAAAATCTGAATTGTTAGAAATTACAAAAGTGATGTACAAATCGCCATTTGGACCGCCATTTACACCAGGTCCGCCATGGTTTGGAATTTTTATTATTTGCCCGTTTTCAACACCAGCAGGAATTGTAATTCGAATGTTTTTTCCGTTTACAGACAAGTTTCGCTTATGCGTTGTGTAAGCTTCTGCCAGATCTAATTCTAGTTCTGCATTAAAATCTTGACCTCTGTATTTAGATTGTGATCTGCTTCTTCCGCCACTGCCGTACATAGAATTGAAGAATTCCGAAAAATCACTTCCAGAAAAGTCTCCACCTCCAAAACCGGAGAAATCGCCTTCAGAATATTGATAACCGCCCTGCTGTCTACTTTGTCGCTGATTAGGATCGTAACCTGCTTTTTCAAATTCGTCGGCATGTTTCCAGTCTTTTCCGTACTTATCGTATTTTTTTCTGTTTTCTGGATTGCTTAAAACTTCGTTGGCTTCATTAATTTCTTTGAATTTTTTTTCGGCTTCTTTATCATTCGGATTCAAATCTGGATGATATTTTCGCGCCAGTTTTCTATATGCTTTTTTGATGTCTGCCTCTGTAGCCGATTTGGTAACATCTAGTACTTTGTAATAATCTATATAATCCATTTTGTTATTATTTTATAAATGGTAAATAAAGACTTGAAGGTAAGAATAAGTTGTTAATAATCAAAATGCTGAGTTTGGTTTGAGAGAAAAAAGAAGTGTTCTTAAAAAGGGTTTTTGAGAATTTGGAATTTGAGAGGCGGAATTTATTTTTACAAATTAAAAAATCAGTTTGGCAGGTTTTTTGATTCCAAAAATTAGCTTAATTTAATGTTATAAAACTCCTAAAGTTGTAGCAACTAACGAAATTATACTATTTTTGTGATGCTAGACTTTTGGTTTATATTAATTATAAAAGCCGATTCGATAATACTTTTTTCAATGAAGCACATTTTATTTTTCATATTATTTTTTACTGCAATGTCAGTATCTGCCCAAGTCGAATTTAATACTAAATTCAAAGCAATTCCTGGGGGAAAGTTTACGGCAAAGCCTAAAAAGACTCCGATTCCTGATGTGAAAGATCCGCAGGCAAATGAACTTGATATACCAAGTATTAAAACGCCAAATGTTTTTGAAAATACAACTATAACTCCAAAATCAAAATTTCAGATTGGAGAAGAAAAAAGCAAATTTACCATGTCTACAGAAACCGATTTTGCTAATCCTGGCGATCGTTATGTAGCAAAAATGGAAAAGGATTTGGATAAAAGTCTAAAAGATGCTGGTTTAAGAGAAGGAAGAGGCGTCTTAGTAAAGAAAAACATTTCGTTGGGAGACTTTAAAACGAAATCAGAATATTTTATAGTGAAGTTTCGAGATTTTGGAGCAATTGATGGCGATTTAGTGAAGGTATCTTGCAATGGAGCAGTTATAAGAGACCGAATTTTATTAGATGCTAGTTTCCAACAAGTAAAAATTAATCTTGGGCAAGGTTTTAACAAATTAGATTTTGAAGCTCTAAATATTGGTACGCTAGGAGGTAATACTGCAGAAATACAAGTATACGACGATAAGGGTAATTTGGTAACAAATGATTATTGGGATAATCTCGCCGCAGGTTTTAAAGCGTCGATTGTTGTTACAAAAGAGGAATAAAAAAGAATATAAAAAAATAAGATAAGACCATTTTTGATCTTATCTTATTTTTTTTTAGATAACTACCTTAGTAGAATTTGCGTGTTTTCCTTCACCTGTTTCTTTCAAAAGAAAACTTATCAAAATAGCTATCGTAATGCCAATAATCCAAAACAAACCAGCTTGCTGAAAATGTAGCGCTTTATTGAGAGTATTATTTAAAGTTTGACCAAATAGGCGACTAAATAATGGGCTTAAAAGTGTTGTTACGCCAAAAGTTATAAAATTAATGGCTCCTGTGGCACTTCCTTTTACATTATCTGGATTTGCTTCTTTTATTATTGAATAAGGAATCATGGCTGCTCCAGAAGCTACACCCAATAAGAACATACTGTATTTAGTGGTCAGAATATCTGGAAAATACAGTAACTGGATTAAGGTTATAATCATCAATAAGGCGCCAGCTACTAAAACTGGTTTTCGCCTTTTTAGCTTGTCTGTAATATATCCTAAGAGCGGACATCCAAATACCCAGCCAAAAGCTACCATTGCACTTGATATGGTTGCGGTATGAAAATCTAAAGCACGATCTTTCTGAAAAAAATCTACAGCCCAAGTCATTGCAAATATTGTAGTTGGAGCAAATAATAATCCCGATATTATGCCGCAGAACCAAGATTGCGGATTGCTAAAAACGATTTTGTAAGGTTCTAAAATACCTTGTTTTTTTACTACACTTTCTGTTTTTTTCTCTGTTATATCGGCTGGAGTTATAAACCAAAGGCCGAAAGCAACAATTATGGTAAAAATTCCGATTGAAAGCCAGAAAATGTCTATGTGCATTCCTTCTTCTATCCAAGGCCCAACCACAAATTGCCCAGCAGAACCTCCGAGCATTCCGAGACATTGTGTAAATCCAATTGCTGTTGCCAACGATTTTGCCGAAAATCCTTTACTGGCAAGATATACACAGCCCGGAAAAGCAAAAGCACATCCGGCACCTTGAAGCAATCGGCCAGCAACACCCGAAAACTGACTCGAAATCATAAATAATAAACAGCCAATTCCTAAAATGAAAGCTCCTGCAAAGAGAGAATATTTGGCTCCAAATCTATCGAGTGCGATTCCGGCAATTAAACTGCAGGTAGAATACGTGTAATAATACGTACCAATAATGGTAACTAATCTAATTTCATTTACCGAGAAAGTCTGCGAAAGTTCTGGAAGCATTACTGCTGGAGCAGAACGTATTACATAATCTAAAAAATAAAAAATAAGACCAAATACCCAAGCAATGACATAATATTTGGTGTACGATTTTGTACTGTTTGTATCCATAAGATGCCTCTTTTTAAATTAGTACAATTTTACAAACCTTCTTTAAGGTGCTTGTAATTAGATTTTATGGTATCAAAAACTTCTTCCATTTTCCCTCCAAGCATTAATTTTGTCATTGATTTTGCCATACCTACAACTTGTTCCCATTCTATTTTTGGAGGCATTGCCAAAGCATTCGGATTTGTAAATACATTCAATAATACAGGGCCATTATGGGTAAAAGCATTTTGAATTGCTGCCTCAACTTCTTCGGGTTTATGAACATTTATGCCCTGAAAACCCATTGCTTGAGCAATTAAACCAAAATCTGGATTAACCATATTGGTTTCGTTATCAGGTAGACCATTAACTTCCATTTCTAGTTTGACCATTCCTAAAGCGCGATTATTGAATACAATAATTTTAACAGGAATATCGTATTGATGTATCGTAGCCAAATCGCCCAGTAGCATTGATAAACCTCCGTCACCACACATAGCAATAACTTGTTTTTCGGGATGAGCAAGAGCTGCGCCAATTGCCATTGGCATTGCATTAGCCATTGATCCATGATTAAAAGAACCTAGCATTTTTCGTTCGCCAGTTCCTTTAATAAAACGAGCACCCCAAACACACGACATTCCAGTATCAACAGTAAAAATCGCATCTTTAGAAGCTAATTTGTCAATAATGTGCGCTACATATTCAGGTTGAATTGTGTCTTCTCCGCCATTATCATTGACATAAGTATTCATGTTTTCTTTTACAGTGTTGTAGAATTTTAATTGAGCGTTTAAAAAACTATCATCGGTTTTGGTTTCTAGGAGCGGAAGTAAAGCTTCTATAGTATCGGCAACGTCGCCGCATAATCCCATATAAAGGTTGGCTCTTCGGCCTAAACGCTCAGAACTTGTATCAATTTGAATAATTTTATTATCAGAAGGCATGAATTTATCATAAGGAAAATCTGTTCCTAACAATAAAACCAAATGGGATTCGTGCATGCTATGGTAAGCAGACGGAAGCCCTAATAAACCTGTCATCCCTATTTCGTTTGGGTTGTTGGGTTGAATGCTCATTTTTCCGCGGAAAGAATATCCTACGGGAGCTTTAATATGCTGTGATAATTGTACGACTTGATCATGAGCTTTTTCGGCTCCAATACCGCAGAATAAAGTTATTTTTGTGCTTTCGTTAATGGCTTTTGCCAATTGCTGTAATTCAGTATCAGAAGGTCGGATTATAGGATTGCAATGAAAAAACTGAGTTGAGATGTTGCTTTCTACGGCTTTTAATTGAGAAACATCACCTGGTAAACCAATAACTGCAACACCTTTTTTTCCTAAAGCATGTTGTATAGCAGTTTGAATAATGCGAGGCGCTTGCTCAGCTGTCATAATCATTTGATTGTAATAGCCGCAATCATCAAAAAGTTTGATAGTATTGGTTTCCTGAAAATAATCCATACCCATTTCGCCAGTATTAATTGTAGAAGCAATGGCAAGCAAAGGCACGTGAGAACGATGTGCATCGTACAAGCCATTAATTAGATGAACATGTCCTGGACCACAGCTTCCGGCGCAAACAGCAAATCCGTCGAGTTCGGCTTCAGCGGCAGCGGCATACGCTCCAACTTCTTCATGGCGTACATGAATCCACTTTATTTTTCCATTTCTGCGTATGGCATCATTAAAATGATTTAAACTGTCTCCGGTAACTGCATAAACGCGTTTTACTCCGGCTTCTACCAACATGTCGACTAATTGTTCGGCAACTATTTTACTCATGTGTTATATTTTTAAAATTAATATTCAGAAGTATACATTGGTTATGATTAACTTTCTTAATAATTATATTTTAATATAAATCAAGCAATGATGTAAAGGGCCTTATAAAATTAAGGAAAAGAATTGGTTTTCTTTTAAAGGTGTTAAGAAACTAAGTCGCTAAGGTGTTAAGTTATTCATTTTGTGAAAATATAAAAAGAGAGATCCTAATATTTTTAGAACCTCTCTTTTTATATTTAAAATTTTATGCACTTAGTCACTCATAAACTTAGCGTCTTAGATTAAAATGGATCTGCAGTAACTTTAAATTTCACATCTGCTTTTACCGTTACATCTTTTGTTAAAGTCTCTTTTAATGTTACCTGTGTTCTTATTTTGTAGCTATCTGCTTTTATGTATTCATCCAATCTCTTATCTGTACAAATCAAATCGATTGTATTGCTTGAGACGTTGATATTGTCTTGGTAAGCTAATTCTATTTCATCTGAATTGGCTGTTGAAATATACAGATGAATTGATTTTAAAAACGTAAAAGTTTTGTCTGAAGGATCTGTAATTGTTAGTTTTAATGATTTGATTTTAACATCTTTTACTAAACTTGCTTTTGTTTTATTATTTTGAAATTCAGCTGAAGAATTGGTTGTGACTTCTGGCGTAATAATTTCTAAAGGAAGATTAATTGGAGTGGTGCTTTGAATTTTAATCGAAGCATTATTCGAAATAGTAAAAGTCAATAAGTCATCTACAGTATTACAAGAAGAAAATAAAATTGACAAAAAAACGGTCAAGGCAATAAATTTTGATTTCATAGTTAAATTAAAATGGTTTTGTGTAGATACGATTTTTTGTAACGCTTGGATTTTTTGCGAAGGTATTAATTCACTAAGTTTTTCCCTAAGATCAGAAAAAAAACTTAGTAGCTTAGAATCTTAGCAACTTAAAAAAAAACTATTCATAATGCAATGCTTCTATTGGATCTAATTTTGACGCTTTTAATGCAGGATAATAACCAAAGAAAATACCTGTGATAGCACAAACTAAAAATGAAAGTATTACAGAAGATTCGGAAATTAGAGTAGGCCATTGTAGAAAGTATTGTATCAATTCTGACGCTATAATTCCTAAAACTATTCCAATTAATCCTCCAGTTAAGCTGATTAAAATTGCTTCCACTAAAAATTGTAATAAAATATCTCTTCCGTTTGCACCAATAGACATACGCAAACCGATTTCTTTGGTTCGTTCTGTAACCGAAACATACATAATATTCATAATGCCTATTCCTCCAATCAAGAGCGAAATTCCCGATATTGCAGTTAACAATACTGTTAGTAGTTGACTTGTTGAACTAAAAGTGTTGATTAATTCCGCTTGTGTTCGTACAGAGAAATCATCGTCGTCATTGGCTTTTAATCGATGTGCTGTGCGCATAATTTGCTCGATTTCATCTGTTGCCAATTGTGTTTGACTTTCGTCTGTTGTTGATGCATAAATATTTTGGAGATAAATAGAGTTTGTTATTCTTTTTTGTACTGTGGTATAAGGCGCAATAATAATATCGTCTTGATCCTGCCCAAATGCATTTTCTCCTTTTGATTGTAAAACTCCAATAATTCGAAACGGAATTTTATTAAACCGAATGATTTGCCCAATAGGATTTACTCCATACGGAAATATATTGTCTACAACGGTTTGTCCAATTAAGCAGACTTTATTTGCGGTATGAATATCAGATTCTCTAAAAATAATTCCTTCCTTAAGTGGCCAGTCTCTAATTTTAAGATAATCAACACTCACGCCTTGCATACTCGTTGGCCAGTTTAGCGCACCATTAATTGCCTGACCTTTGCTGGAAACTGCAGGAGAAATTGCATTTAAATGTTTTGACTCTTTTTTAAGTGCTTCAACATCACTAAGTGTCAAGGTCTGAACGCTCGAAATATCTAAACGTGCTCCTGCCGATACATTGCTATTTGGTCTAATGGTAATCATATTAGATCCCATACTAGACAACTGATCCTGAATGCTTTTTTTGATCCCTGACCAATTGCAACCATTGCAATTACAGAGCCAACACCAATAATAATTCCGAGCATGGTTAATAATGCACGAAGTTTATTGCGTCGAAGCGCTTTTAAGGCGATTAGAAAAAGATTAGCTATTTTCATATTTATAATCTTCGTCTACATGAAAATCGGCTAGCATTTGTACGGCCGATTTTATGTTTTGGTTATTAAAGTCTTTCGTTATCCTTCCGTCGCGAAGTGTTACAGTTCTACTGCTAAAGGCCGCGATATCGGGTTCATGAGTTACAAAAATTATCGTTTTTCCTTTCGAATTCAATTCTTGAATTAGCGCCATGATTTCGTATGAAGTTCTGGTGTCGAGGTTTCCTGTAGCTTCATCTGCAAGTATCATCACTGGGTCATTTACTAGAGCTCTGGCAATGGCAACACGCTGCTGTTGTCCGCCCGAAAGCTGATTTGGAAAGTGATCTAATCGATCAGCTAACTTTACAGCTTCTAAAGCATTTATAGCTCTTTCTCGCCTTTCTTTTGCAGAGACTTTAGAATTATATAATAATGGCAATTCAACATTCTCTATTGCCGAAGTGCGTGCTAAAAGATTATAGGACTGAAAAATAAAACCAATTTTAGTGTTTCGTAAAGCCGCCAGTTCAGTTTTGGATAATGATTTGACATTGACTCCATCGAGTATATAATTCCCGTCTGATGGTTTGTCCAAACATCCCAAAATATTAAGCATAGTTGTTTTTCCAGAACCACTGCTTCCCATAATGGTAATAAATTCACCTTCCATGACATCAAAAGAAACGCCTTTTAAAGCTCTTACGGTTTCAGATCCCATGGTGAATTCTCTTTTAAGGTCTTGTATTTCAAGAATCTTTTTTTTCATTACAATTGCTTTTGTGTGGTTTGTTGCTATTGTCTTCTTCCTCCGCCGCCGCCTCGTTTTGGCATAAACGGACTTGATTCTGTTGATTTAGCGCCTTTAGTTTGTTTTAATGCATTTACTCCCGTAATGATTTCATCTTGAGCTGTTAATCCTCTAATGACTTGAACATTAATATCATCATCTAATCCTATTCGTATATGTTTTGGAATTATCGAATCGCCTACTTTTTTCCATACAATTGCTTTTTTATGGTCAATAGTGTCGAGAGTTTTATTATTTAATCCTGAATTACCACCATATTTATTTCCATTTTTGCCTTTGTGTTCGCCTTTGTGATTTCGTAAAGACAGTTTCCTTATTTTAAACTGTTTTTCTAATGTAGAATCAGGCTGGAAAGCAATGGCTTTTGCTGGAATAAGCAAGGTGTTTTTTACTTCATTGGTATAAATAATAATATTAGCTGTCATTCCAGGTTTTAATTTTAAATCATCATTTGGAGCATTGATAATGGTAGTATACGTAACAACATTTGACGAAATAGTGGGTTCCAAACGTATTTCGATTACAGTTCCTTTAAAGACATCATCGGGAAAAGCATCTACGGTAAAAGTGGCATTTTCTCCCACTTTTACATTGCCGACATCGGCTTCATCGACAGATGCCCGAACCTGCATTTTGCTTAGATCTTTAGCAATGCTAAATAAGGTAGGCGTATTAAGACTCGCCGCAACGGTTTGCCCTTCGCTTACTTTTCTAGATAAAACAGTTCCATCAATAGGTGAATAAATATTGGTGTACGAAAGGTTCTTTTCTGCAGAACGCAATTGCGCTGCGACACTGTTTACATTGTCTTTCGCAACGTCATAAAGGTTTTTTGCGGTTTCATAATCAGCCCTACTAATTCCACCTGCTTTATACAATTCATTTTGTCTGTTGAAATTGGATTGCTGGTAACCAAGGTTGTTTTTTGATAATTGCAAATTAGCAAGCAATTTGCTGTACCTGGGCTAGAAAAAGAGACTGGTCTATTTGCGCCAACAGCTGTCCTTTCTTTACAACTGAATTAAAATCAACAAATACTTTTTGGATGGTTCCCGAAACTTGCGTTCCTACTGCAACGGTATCTACAGGCTGTATTTTTCCAGTTGCGGTTACACTTGTTGCGATATCTCCGTAATGCGGTTTTTCTGTAATCAGTTCTACTTTATTACCATCTTTATGAAAAATAAAATATGCTATAGATCCTACGAGTAAAACTCCAATGATGATGAGAATTGCTAATTTACTTTTTTTCATTTTGCTCTTTTTATAGTTTGATTGGATCACCTTTATAGAAATCGTATATTTTTAAGCTTACAACAGAATTGTATTTTGCCTGAATGAAATTTTGAAATGCCTGAACATATAAATTTTTTTCGAGCAAATAATCTACAGTGCTAATGCCTCCTAATCGCAATTGTTCGTTTGCAATTCGATAATTTTCGGTATTGGCATCAAGTTGTTCCTGTGTCTGCTGTATATTGAGATTGTGCATTGAGTACATTAATATAAGCCTGTTCTACTTTTTGCGATAATACTGTTTCTGTATTGGTAACATTAAGTTTGGACTGATCGATAGCAATTTTTGATTTTTCGATTCCTGTTTTCGCTATTCGGTTATTGAATATTGGAACTGTTAAAGAAAGCCCCAAACGCTGATAAAAGTTGTTGTCTATTTGAGTCGGATATGGTGTTTTTTGATTGTCTGAATACCCTGAAGCCAAAGTTCCGCTTGCACTAAGTGTAGGCAGAAAACTAGCTTTAGATTTTTGTAATTGCAGATCGGCGACTTCTTTTTCTATCAAACTGCTTTTTACTTCTGGTCTTTGTTCTAAGGCTATTTTTTGAGCTTCTTCAAGGTTAACTACGGGTAGGGTAGCGTCCAGAACTTCTGGTTTTTTGATGTTTAACTCATATCCTGACGGAAGCTCGCAATAATTGCTTTAGGGTTAAAACATTTTGACGTTCGGTATTTTGCGAGGTAATCAGATTAAAATTATCTGTTGCCAATTGTGCTTTTAGTAAAACATAATCTTTCTTAGCAATACTTCCTGCATTGTATTTTAATTCTCCTAGTTTCAGTTGCGCTTTCGAAGTTTCGAGAATCTCGTTTAGGTACACACTGTTTTCCTTTGCTAACAAAATGGTTAGATAAGCTTGTGTAATTTGAATGGTAATATCATTTTCGGCAGACTTCGGCATTAAATTGCGCAGATTTGATATAGAGATCTTTCTGTTTTATGTCATTATTTAAATAACCACCATTATACAGCACCATAGATGACCCTAATGAGTAATTGCCCGCAAAACTTGATTGGGACTGAAAACCTCCTACTACTAAATCAGCATTTTTTGCATTATTAAAAGTTTGCGAAGCATTTCCTAAAAGATTAGGAAACTTTGCGACTTTCGACAATAGTAAATCCTGTTCTGTCGATTTAGTAGTGAGCCGTAAGGTATTAATTTGAATGTTTCTGTCGCTTTGCATAAGCAATACATTGTTCAAGATTCCATACTTCAGGCAATTGGTTTTGTTCAGTTGTTTGTGCTGTAATCTGCACGCACTGAAAAATCAAAATTACCTTTAAAGTATTTATCATAAATGACCTCATACTTGAATTTAATTTAAATTAAAAAAAATAAATTATAACCTGAGACTTAAGATAATAAAATGCTTTAAGCGTATTAAGAATTTGATTTAAAGGTGGGATTGGGTTTGTTATCCATAATATTGGTAGCTAAAACGAATAACCATATCAAATATAGCAATTATTTTAACACTTTAAACGAGCTATATCCCATTTTAATCTTAAATAAATTGAAAAGAAAACTTAATGTTTTTATCGAATGAGGAATGCAATTTTCGATATTTTTTTAGATGTTTTGCAGGTTGAAGATCTTTCAGAAAAAAAATCAAAAATCAATTTTTCAATTTCAAATATAAAAAGTACTTTTGCGCATGCAACACAACGTACTTATTTTAGATTTCGGGTCGCAATATACTCAGCTTATTGCGCGTAGAGTTCGCGAATTAAATATATTCTGCGAAATTTTTCCTTACAATCACATTCCAAGTGATTTATCAAGTTATAAAGCCGTAATTTTAGGAGGAAGTCCTTTCTCTGTTAGAGGAGAAGATGCACCGCATCCTGATTTATCGCAAATTAGAGGTAAAATGCCTTTACTTGCTGTTTGTTACGGAGCACAATATTTAGCACACTTTAGTGGTGGAGAAGTTGTCGCTTCAAACACAAGAGAATACGGTAGAGCAAACTTGTCTTATATTAAAGAAGGCGAAACTTTCTTTGAAGGAGTTTCAGAAAATAGCCAAGTTTGGATGAGCCATAGCGATAGTATCAAAGCGCTTCCAACAAATGCTGTAAAGCTTGCAAGCACACATGATGTAGAATTTGCGACTTACAAAATTGAAGGCGAAACTACTTATGCAATTCAATACCATCCAGAGGTTTACCATTCAACAGATGGAAAGAAAATGCTGGAAAACTTCTTAGTTAAAATTGCTGAAGTTCCTCAAAACTTTACTCCAAATGCTTTCGTTGACGAAATGGTAGCAGAATTAAAAGAGAAATTAGGAAACGACAAAGTAGTTCTTGGTTTATCTGGAGGAGTAGATTCTACTGTAGCGAGCAGTTTTATTAAACAAAGCAATCGGACAAAATTTATATTGCATCTTCGTTAATAACGGTTTACTTCGTAAAAACGAATTCCAAAATGTATTAGATCAATACAAAGGAATGGGATTGAACGTAAAAGGTGTAGATGCTGGAGATCGTTTCCTTGGCGAATTAGCTGGAATTAGTGATCCAGAAACAAAACGTAAAACAATCGGTCGTGTATTTATCGAAGTTTTTGATGATGAATCACACTTATTAGAAGACGTAAAATGGTTAGCACAAGGAACTATTTACCCAGACGTTATCGAGTCTGTTTCGGTAAAAGGACCATCTGCAACTATTAAATCTCACCACAACGTTGGTGGATTGCCAGATTATATGAAATTAAAAATTGTAGAACCGCTTAGAATGCTTTTCAAAGACGAAGTGAGAAGAGTAGGAGCTACATTAGGAATAGATCCTGAATTATTAGGAAGACACCCTTTCCCAGGACCAGGATTATCAATTAGAATTTTAGGAGATATTACTCCAGAGAAAGTACAGATTTTACAAGATGTAGATTCTGTATTTATCGAAGGATTAAAATCTTGGGGATTATACGATAAAGTTTGGCAGGCTGGAGCAATTTTGCTTCCTGTAAACAGTGTTGGTGTTATGGGTGATGAGCGTACTTACGAAAAAGTAGTAGCGCTTAGAGCTGTAGAATCGACAGACGGTATGACTGCTGACTGGGTTCATTTACCTTACGATTTCTTGATGAAAGTGTCAAATGATATCATCAATAAAGTAAAAGGCGTGAATCGTGTAGTTTACGATATTAGTTCAAAACCACCTGCAACAATTGAGTGGGAATAGTAGCATAATTTAAAATTAAGGTCTTACATTTGTAAGGCCTTAATTTTTTATAACCTACTATTTATGAGAGAACTTTTAACAATTTCTCTTGTGTTTATTTTGTCTTTTAACAAAATAACTGCGCAAGATTCAATTATCGAGCACAAGATTCAAAAAGGTGAAACCGCTTATTTTATTGCCCAAAAGTATAAGGTTTCTATCGAGGAGATTTACAAACTCAACCCCGAATCACAAAACGGAATCAAAGACAATCAGGTTTTAAAGATTCCAATTCACCACTCAGAAAACACAACTTCAAAGCGAGCAAACCCATATTGTTGCACCGAAAGAAACATTGTTTGGTTTGTCAAAACAATATCATGTTTCAGTTGAAGCACTTCAGAATGCTAATCAGGAAATTTTGGCAGGCGGACTTCAAATCGGTCAAGAGTTAATAATTCCTCAAAATTCAGATAGTGCGACCAAATCTGAAGTTGCGGTTTCTTCAAAAAGTACACATCAAGTTGTAGCCAAAGAATCTTTATTTAGCATTGCAAGACAATACAATGTTTCGGTTGAGGATTTAGAAAACCTAAATAAGGATATTTTAATTAACGGATTGCAAATTGGACAGACCATTTCAATTCCAAACAAAAGAAAAACGTTAGACGGAAGAGTTCGTGTCATCAATCAGGAAACGGTTTTCCATGTCGTTGAACCAAAAGAAACCAAATTTTCGATTGCAAAGAAATACGGAATTTCAATTGATCAATTAGAATCTCAAAATCCAGAAATTGTAAACGGATTAATTGTCGGGAACAAATTAGCCATTAATACCGCGAGCAATTAAACCAGTAAATGAAAGCGAAGAGTTAATGCTCGCTTTGGCTGAAAAACAGGTTGTGGTTGAAAAAACAAAAGCGAAAACAGTAGAAATTGAAGATTTGAAAGACCGTTTGGTTGTTCAGAAAGAAATGAATCAGAAAATTATAAAAATTAATGATTTGAAAGTAAACCTGAATGATATGAATGGTTCTAAAGAAAACTCGGTTGAAAAATTGCGTTTGGTTTTAGAAGCCAATAAAAATGTACAGGATATTTTAATGGCAAAATTAGATTCGCTTGTTGTTGCTATGAACAACGATTTGAAAGAATTGAAGCGAATGGATATTTTGAATGTTGAAGAATCTAAAAGATTAGAAAAACAATCTTCTGAAGGCATCAGTAAAACAAATGAATTATCGTCTCAGCTGAAAAAAGAATTGGCTGAAAATAGAAAAGTTTATGCTGGTTTGATGAATAAAGTAGAAAAAATTGCAGTTGAGGAAAATCAGGAGTATAAGAAGAAAATCCGCGAAAGCGAAAAAAATAATAATACAACATCTCTGCAGCAGCGTTTATCTTTAGAAGAAATAAAAAAATATAAAATAGAGCAGGAGCAGGGAGATAAGCAAAATCAGCTTTTGATTGCAAAAATAGATTCTTTGGATACTCAGAAAAAAATTGAAGTAAAAAGACATATCAGCAAAGCCTCTTATTATAGTATGGAAGCGAGAAAATTTGATGATAAACTGGCTTTGGTGAAATTAAAGAAATACCAAGACGAAGCGGTTAAAAAACAGAAGAAAAATAATACCGCTGAAAATTCAAAAATAATTTCATTAGAAGAAATGAAACAGGAATTGAAAGACAATCCTTTAAGAACTGACAAAACTGTAAAAGTAGAAGTTTATGATAATCTTAGAGAAGTTTCAAACGGGTATTACTTAGTTTTAGGTATATTTACAGACGCAGTTGACCGCGATAAGCTCATAATGAAACTCATTGATTCTGGCGAATTTAACGCTAGTTTCTTTTTCAATATCAATAGTCTTTCGTACTATGTTTATGCCGATAAGTTCGAAAACATGGAAGAAGTGCTTTATAAATGCAAGAAAAAAGAAGAAGATGAGTTATATAAAGAAATCATTATTGCTAAAGTAGAAATCGATTTGAGGTAATTTTTACAGCAATAAACAAACGGCGTGAATTTTGCTTTTAGTAAAATTGTAACTTATTTTAGAATTAGAAATTAAATTGTTTTAAGCCTTATTATGAAATATTATTTAACAGTATTGTCTCTTGTATTTTTTATAACTTCAAGCGCATTTTCGCAAGAAAAAGTGGTTAAGTATAAAGTGTCAAGCGGTGAGACAATTAATCAGATTGCACAAAAATTTAAGGTAACACCTTACGATATTTACCAGCTCAATCCAGATGCTAGAACAGGATTGGTGCCAAACTCTGTGCTGTTGATTCCAACAAAAACAGGGGAAGCAAAAAAAGAAGTTTCTGAAACTAAAACTCCTACAGCTTCAGGAAAAGAAATAATCCATGAAGTGCAACCTAAAGAAACCTTTTACAGCATTGAGCATAAGTACGGAATTTCAGATGAAGCTTTAAAAGCGGCAAATCCATTTTTAGAAAAAACGGGTGTTCAAATCGGACAAAAATTGGTTATTCCTGCAAAAGGCTCTACGCCAAAAACAGCAGAAAAACCAGTTAAAGAAAAAGGTGCTGAAAAATATGTATATCACGATGTACAGCCAAAAGAAACAAAATTTGGTATTGCAAAACAGTACAATATAACTGTTGATGAATTGGAAAAAAGAAATCCAGATATTGTTAATAGCTTGCCAGTTGGCTACAGATTAACCATAAAAGGAACAGCTCCTAAAACAGAATCTACTCCTGCAGAACCTGCAAAAGCTGTAGAAAGTAAAAAGTCTGCTGAGACTTCTAAAAAAGCAGTTACTTACATGGAATATCAAGTAAAGCCAAAAGAAACTTTTTATAGTTTGGGAAGGGTTTTTCATTTAACACAAGATGAATTAGTAGCCTTAAATCCGTCACTTTCTGAAGGTGTAAAAGAAGGAATGGTTTTGAAAGTTCCTGCTGGATATATTGCTCCAGTTCCAATTGTTGCGGCTCAAGTACCGGATAAACCAGCTGATTCTTCAGTGTACAAACCGGTTGAAAATACGGGAGGAGGAATTAAAATTGTTGATAAAGTAAAATCGACTGAAAATGAAAACGTAGAAATTGTAGAATTGACCAAAAAGAAAGGGCTTAATGAGCGTAAAAAAGTAGTTCTATTGCTTCCGTTTAATTTGGCTAAAGTTCAAAGTGATACTTCTGGAACAGCGAACAGAATTAAAAACGATAAGTTCTTAAACATGACTCTAGATTTTTATGCTGGAGCTATGATGGCGATTGATTCTGCAAAAACATTGAAACTTCCAATTGATGTTGCTATTTACGATTCGCAAGAAACTAAAACAACTTCTAATGTTGTAGGCTTAACTCCGAAATTGCAAGATGCAGATGCTGTAATTGGGCCATTTTACCAAAGTAATGCAGAAACGACAGCAAACATGTTGCGTTCATACGATGTTCCGGTAATTTCGCCTTTATCAAAAGATAGCGCCAATCCGATTGACAATTTGTATCAAACAATACCTTCAAATGACGTGATCAGAAATTCTATTTTTGATTATATGCGTTCTAAAAACGGTAATATTGTTGCGGTAGTAGATAAGAAAAAAGAATCGGTTATTAATTACATCAAACAAAACCAAAAAGGAGTTGCATTTGCTTCTTTAACAGAAACTGGTGGTTTGGATGTAGCTAATTTAAAAAGCTTATTGATTCCTAATCGATTGAATTATGTGGTAATGGAAACAGGTAATACTGCAATGGTTAAAGCCACTATAAAAGCTTTACTTGATTCTCAGAAAACATGCCAAGTTCAATTGGTAATTTTGGAACCAAACAGCACATTAGATACAGACGAAATTAGTTTTGATAATTTGGTAAAATTGAAATTAATGTATCCTTCTGTAACTCGTGAAAGTGATGAACAACCCGTTTTAATTTATGAAAAGCAGTATCGTCTAAAAAACAAAGCAAATCCGACAACTTATGCAACAAGAGGATTTGACGTTACATTTGACACGATGATGCGTTTGTCTCAAGGAAAAACATTCCAAGAAACTGCTGATATGATGACGACTCAGCAAGTAGATAATAAATTTCAATATTATAGAAAAGAAGATGGCGGACACGCTAATAAAGGCGTTTACATCTTATATTATGATAGTGACTTAACTTTAAAAGTAGCAAATTAATGACATCAAAAGTAACCTATTTAGGAGATTTAAGAACAAGTTCAATTCACGTGCAATCAGGAAGCGAAATCATTTCTGACGCACCATTAGATAATAACGGAAAAGGAGAAGCATTTTCTCCAACAGATACTGTAGCGAACGCATTAGCAAGTTGCATGATGACAATTATGGGAATCAAAGCTCGTGATTTAGAAGTTGATTTTGTTGGATCTACAGCAGAAGTAACTAAAATTATGAATGCAGAACCTAGAAGAATTGGAGCAATCGAAATTGTATTTCAAATGAAAAGCAACGCTGACGAAAAAAGTAAAACTATTTTAGAACGTGCTTGCAATGACTTGCCCAGTATTTTTAAGTTTAAGCAGTGAAATCGAAAAGAAAATTACCTTCAACTGGAAGTAAAAAAGAGCCATTAGGCTCGATCCATATTGTAGGGCTGGATTTTAATCCAGTTTAAAAGAAATAGAAAGGAAAAAGAACCATCTGTTCGATCCATTTTATAAAATTATAATATGAATCATTCCTACGGAACTCCTGAATTGTGATATATCATTTTTTCAACGGATTGAAATCCGTTGCTACAACATAAATAGTTCCTAAGGAATTTATAAATTAATAGAAAAGGGTGCTCTTAACAAAGAGCACCCTTTTCTGCAATAACTAACCACCAAAATATTTATTACTCTGAAAACTCTAATTTTTTCAATTTATTCCAGCCTCCGCGGGTAAAATCCGGGATTTCTACAGGAGCAGAACCGTTATCAAGCGAGATTTCTGTTAAAGGACCTAAACAAGACCATTCGGCTAAATCGTAAACGTCCATGTCTAGCGGAAGTCCTTTTTGAAGGCAGTGAATTAAACGATAATCCATAATAAAATCCATTCCGCCGTGACCGCCTACTTTTTTGGCTTGTTCTTCAATTCCTTTAGCAATTGGGTGTTTGTATTTTTCCATTAATGCTTTTTTTACTTCTTCAGGAACAAAAGAATGAGCACTTAATTTTTCGTGATTTGGTTTTACATCATCACCTAATTCTTTTCCATCCAAAGCATAACCTTCCAATGGATATTTGTTAGCAAAACCTTTTGTACCACTTAACTGATACATTCTGCTGTAGGGACGAGGAGACGTCACATCGTGCTGAATTTGGATTGTTTTTCCGTTTTCGGTACGAATCATCGTCATGGTATGATCACCATTTCTAAAATCTTTAATTTCTTGTCCTGATTTTTCTTTAATGTAAGCAGGATTTCCTACGGCTTTTGTATCCATAGAAACCAAGAAATTCATTTTGTCACCACGGTGAATATTTAGTGCCTGACACGCAGGCCCCATACCGTGTGTCGCATAAACATCACCGCGGTGTTTGATGTTGTAGTCCATTCTCCAGTTGTTCCAGTATTCTCCCCAAAATGGCTGTAAACCATGAATATAAGAACCTTCAGCATGTAGAATTTCGCCAAAAACACCTTGTTGTGCCATGTTTAATGTTGTTAATTCAAAGAAATCATAAACGCAGTTTTCCAATTGCATACAATGTTTTCTCGTTTTTTCAGAAGTGTCGATCAGTTCCCAAATTTCTTTCATGGTCAAAGCGCCAGGAACTTCTATTGCAACATGTTTTCCGTCTTTCATAGCCTGAACTCCAATTAGAGCGTGATGTTTCCAGTCTGTAGCAACGTATACTAAATCTACGTTTGGCAAGACCGTTACTTTTCTCCAAGCATTTTCGTCACCGTAGAATTCTTGTGCTTTTGGAAAACCAGCTTTCGTTAAAATCTCATTCGACTTTGCAGTATTTTCTTGAGTCATGTCGCACAACGCTACAATTTCTACACCCGGAATATGTGTCATACGTTCTACCGCGCCAGGCCCACGCATTCCAAGTCCGATGAAAGCAACACGAACGGTTGGAATTGGATCTGCGGCCATTCTCAATACATCTTGCTGTCCTTTTGCACGTGCAGGAGTTTTAGTCTTAATCATTTGCGCGGATGCAATTGTCCATCCGAACAAAAGAAAAAGGATTGTTATAGGTTTTAAGAAGCTAATTTTCATGAGTGATTATTGTTAGATAATTTTTTAAAATAACCTCTCTAATGAACCAAATTAGAGAGGTTTTCAAAAACAAAACAGATTCTAAGAATTCCTATAATTATTTTTGACTACTAAATCTTTTCATTAATGGCGTTACATGTTTTTTGGTATCGTCATCTAATGAAGCCAATGCTTTATCTGCTTCGGCTGGTGCATATTTTGTTAATCCTGTTAATCCCGCAGCAATTACGTTGTATGATTGTTCTTTAATGCTTTCGTCCATCAATGCTTTATAAGAAGCATCGCCTGTAGAAGCTAATTTTACAATAGCATTTGCTCTTGCGATTGTTTTTTTGTCGTTTTTAGCAATATCAAGAAGCATTTTTAAAACTTGATCTTTGTTTTGTTTTTCATTTAAATCAATTGCTTTGATACTCAATACTCTTAAGTCTTCTTGAGGATCTTTTAAGCCTTCTAGTAAAATAAGCTGTGACTCCTGACTTCTGTCTTTTGAAGCAAATTTTATAGCTTCAATTCGGTTATAATACGATGGCGCATTTTTATACTGAAAAAGATAATCAGCGACCGTTTTTTTATCGACATTCACTTCTCCAACTAAGATTTTATCTGGATCTAAGTCGATAAATTCAGGTTTTGAAGGAAGATCAAAACTGAAACTTTGTTGTCTTTTATCAATTAAAATATCCTTTCTGATTTTAGTTCCGTTTACGTAAAAATCAACTTTTAAAGGCAGTGTAAAGGTTTGCACCGAACTATCTTGAGATTGACTTACTGTAATGGTAACTTTTCCATTTGCATATTTGTAAGTTACATCCAGAATCGGACTTCCAGCATTGTAATACCATTGTTCAAAATAAGGCAGCCAGTCTTTTCCAGTCACTTCTTCCATAGACAAACGCAGTTGGTGTGGTTCTCCAGATTTATATGCATTTGTTGTTAAATAATGATTTAGTCCTTTAAAAAAGGCTTCATCACCCATTTGATTTTTCATGGCATATAAAATAATTGAACCTTTAGAATAGCTGATATTATCAAACATATCATCTGCGTTTCTGTAATGAAAACGTGCTAAAATAGGGCTGTCACCATTTTTTTGAGAACGTAAATAATTCTGCAATTTTTCATAACGTGATCTGTCTTCACCATCTTGTCCAGCATCATGACCATGCCATAAAACTTCTCCAAAAGTGGCAAACGATTCATTCATGGTTAAGTTCGACCACGATTCAGCCGTTACATAATCTCCAAACCATTGGTGGAAAAGCTCGTGAGCAATGGTGCTTTCTTGATTATCATCTAATAATTCTCGTTCTGTTTTTTGTACATATTCGCCATGAACGGTTGCAGAAGTATTTTCCATAGCACCTCCAAAATAGTCTTTCACTACAATTTGCGAATACTTTGCCCAAGGATATTCTACGCCAAGCATTTTGCTGTAAAAATTCATCATATCTGGCGTTTTATAAAAAATCTGTTTGGCATATGGCGCATATTTCGGCTCTAAATAATAGCTGACTTCTTTACCGTTATATGAATCTTTATAGATTTTAAAATCACCAACGGCCATCATAAACAAATAAGGTGCATTTGGCTGTTCCATTTTCCAGATATCCGTTCTTGTCCCGTCTTTATTTACTTTTTGCGAGGTTAATTTACCGTTTGAAAGCGTAGTATATTTTGCCTCAACAGTCATCGCAAGTTCAGAAGTTGTTTTCTGATTTGGTTTGTCGATTGTTGGGAACCAACAAGAAGAAGCTTCTGTTTCGCCTTGCGTCCAAATTTGCGTTGGTTTGTCACCTTTCCCATCAGGATTAATAAAATATAATCCGTTTGAGTTGGTAATCGATTCGCCAGCTTTGCTTTTCAGTTCTGCTGGTTTTGCGGTGTAATTGATAAAAATTGTGTACTTTTCTGTGCTTTTATATTTTCTGTTTAAAGCGATTGAAAGTTCTTCGTTATCGTATTTGTATTGCAACGGAATACTTTTTTTTCCGTCAATAATAGCAATTTCTTTAAAATCCATTCCTTTTGCATCCAACTTAAGCGAATCAGTTTCGTAGAAATGAGGTTTTAAAGTAATCCATTCTTTTCCATACAAATAACGTTTTCCGTAATCGAAAGAAACTTCCAATTTAGTATGAATTAAATCGTGTGTTTTTAAAGGAGTAGCGCGGTAAATGGATAATTCATCAACCTTTTCTGCTTTGTTTTGTGCCTCAATTTTTGGACTCATCAAAACGACAAGACCCAAAAAAGTATATTTTAAAAAATGGTTTTTCATTTTATTGTTTTTGAAAGTTCTTTACAATTTTTCGATAATTCTGACTTCGCCGTCTTTTTCATCTTCACTCAAAATATTCGATGGTTTTTTGGTGTAAGACAATAAAGTCCAGTGCACTATTTTATTTGTCGGATATAAATCTGCCTGAGTTTTAATCCATTTTTCGGCCTCTTGTGAAGAAGACGTTTTTTCTATCGCCCAAGCCGAAACAAGATTGTTTGCCGGAAGGAAGTTCATAACCGTATTATCTACTACAGGACGGAAAGCGACGATTTTATCTAAAGATTTAGAAGCCATTTCTTTGTTTCCTAAATTGCTATAACATTGATAATCCAGCCAGTTTTCTAATCTTTCGTCTATGTTTTCGTCATACGGTTTTCCAACGCCTAAATTTTCTGGAAATAGTTTGGCATCTGCAATAAATTGTAATGCTTTTTTGTACTGTTTGTTTTTGATTTCTGCTAAAGCTTGCATCAATTTAGCTTCGTGATACAATTGTCTTCCTGCTGTTGCGCCTTCAAATGGAAGGATTTGCAATTTGGTTAAGAACGAATCGGCTTCGCGGTATTTTTTATTTAGCAATAAAGTTTTAGCGTAAAGCATTCCAATCAAATAATTGTCTTGATGTTTTTTATAGAAAGATTCAGCCGTTGTAAGCGCTTTATCAAATTGTTTTTGAGCGATGTAATGTTCTGCAAGCATTTTATGGTATCTCCAGCCTTGCGGATCCAATTTTATTGCCTGCTGAAGACTTGCCAATACTATTGAAGCATCGTCTTTGAATAAAGAAGCTTTTGCGCCATAAAAAGCAGGATCGATTGGTTTTGAACCGCATTCTGAAAACAATCTTTTAGCTTCTGAGATGCTGTTACGATTCCATTCAATTAAACCTAAATGATATTTTAATTGGTATTGATCATTTGTTTTAATTAATGATTTCAAGATTTCAGCGGTTTCATTTCTAAAAGGAAAACTAGTTCCAGGTTTGATTTTGCTTACATCAACAGGTTTGTTTTCTAAAAAGGCTTTCCAATAGATAATTTCAGCACTTGGTTCTGCAATAGAAAACACTTTTAAAGCTTCTTCTTTTCGGCTTAAATTATTATACCAGATTCCTAATTCAAGGAAAGTTTGTTCTGGCATTTCGTTTTGAATGGCAAGCAACAAAAGCATTTTTTGAATCGTTTGAATTGTTCAAAAGGTATTTTTCAAAATCAGCAAAATGATTCAGCGGATCCAGTTTTGTAATGGTTTTTAAAACTGAATTTGCTTTATCGGAATTATTCTGAAGACGATATAAAACCGCTAAAACCTGTAAACCTTCTATGTTGTATTGATTGAATATCAAGCTTTTTTCAGCATATTCAATCGCTTTTGAAAGATCGTTTTCGGCCAAATAAATTTTGCTTAAAGCGGTATAAGCTGGACTGCGGAATTCGACACTTGCGGCAGCAATATCAAAACCATCTTTTGCATCGGTATTATTTCCTAAATGGAAATTAGCCAAAGCATAAAAATAATTACCCACAGGGCCATAAGTGTCTATCGATAAAGCTTTGCTTGCCGAATTTACAGCAGCTTTGTAATCTAATTTTCTGATTTGTAAAGAAGCCAATGCAGAAAGAGCAGGAGCGTAGTTAGCATCTAATTTTAAACAGGCATTTAATTTTTCTTCGGCAAGTACATAATCTTTAAAACTGATGTAATTTTTACCCTGCAAATACAATCCATAAACCGAATTATGATCAAAATCTTTAGGTATTTCTACAGGACGATTGATGTTTCCGTCTTGTGGAGCAGAATTCCATACCAATTTATTGCCTCCCAAAACAAATTTCAATTTATTAGAATCAACTTTTACCTGAATTGAATCTTTGAAAGTTTGCAATGTATTTAAAGCAATATCTTTAGAATACACTTTTTTTTCGTTTTCAAAAATTTCAATTTTTTCATTTAATTTTTGAAGCGGAGAAAAATAGATTTTCAGCCAGCCGTTTTCGTTTTTAATATTGACAGAACCGTAATTATTAGCTTTTACAAAACCTTTCGTCTGCTTTACAGGAAACCAATATTCAGTCCAAGTATCGGTTTGATAAGGCGCAAATGAGCGCTGTTTGAAAGGCGTCAGATTACTGCCTTCACTCGCTTGATTGAACAATCTTCCGCTTTGTACTTCTACGTATTGCCCGTCAGTATCGGTTAATAATTTTTCCCAAATCATTCCTTGCTGAGACAATCCCCAAATCCAGATTTTTTTGCCCGGTTTATCGTCGTGATTGCCGTATCTTCCCATTCCGAAATCTTCGTCATGATAATATCCGCCAAAGAAATCATCGTATTTTCCGAATACATGGTACGATTTGTAACCGCCAAAATTGTTGTTTTTGTAGAAAGATAAATCTTTGCCGTTTTCTTTGTCAATTGGCCATGGATGGTAATCTCCGTTATGACCAATATAAGTCTGTCCTGGATAAATAAACTGTAGATTTTCGGTCGCTTTAATTCCCGTATTCATCCAAGTATAATAAGGCTGTTCGAATTCGGTTGTATTAGACCAAAACGAATTTGTGGTAAAATACGCTTTATCTTTTGGCAGATTGATATCTAATTTCCAAGAAGTTCTTGTCAATAAATCTAAAACCCCAATCACACAGCTAATGCTTCCGTCTTCTCTGTTTATGATTTTGTAATCGACAGGAGTGGCGCAGTTTGGCGTGTGGCCGATAATTCCGTAATTGCCTTCAACACCGCCGCTTGTCCACGGTCCGCGCATAGCAATGTCTCTGAATTTTACAACATGATTATTGTAAACTATGTCTTTTCCTGTAGATTTTTCTATAGCAGACCAAACTTTTCCACCAATTTCTGGCAAAATCATCAGTTTAATATAATCGTTTTCAATTTCTATTACTTTCCATTCTTTTTGAACGGGTTTATCAGTAAAACCGTCAAAACGGAAATACGGATAAAACTTGGTATCTGGTTTCGGAATCGGATCAGGATCTGAGAATGGATATGTCGTAAATACTTTTTTGTATTCTTTTATAGTGGGTTTGTTTTGTGCTGTGACAAAAAGGCTTCCAAGGAGTAAAAAGGATAGTAATGGTCTAAATTTCATGGTGGAGAGCTAGTTTTTTGTGGTTGTTTTTTTTTGCCACAGATTACACAGATTAAAAGGATTTTTTTTTAATCTGTGTTAATCTGTGAAATCTGTGGCATTAAATTTTTAGTTACATAGTTTTCCGCATTTTTGTCATTTCGACGAAGGAGAAATCTTCGTAAGTAGCTCCGCAACGAAAAACCAATCTTTGTAGAGTTTCTTGTGGAGATTTCTCCTTCGTCGAAATGACAAGCAAGACGAGGTAATTGATGTTGCGTTTAATTACTTAACAATCAATAACCATCCTTTTCCTTTAGGAACAGTTATTTCGTCTTTTGTTGTGAACGTTTTTGCAGGTTGGAAATTGGTAACTTCTGGAGCCGTAATAGTTGCTTTTGCAGGATTGATTCCTAGTTTTTTCCAGTCAATATTCAATTTCACATTTACATCAGCATCTGCCCAACTTGCGATTGAAATTAAAGCCGTTCCATTCTTTTTATAAACCGTTGCTAGAACTTTGTCGTTGTTTGTTTTTACAGGACAGTTTTCGCTCCAATATCCGATCATTTCAGAACCTTTAATTCCGAAAGAATCCCAAACTTTCCAGATGTTTCTTGGGTCTGCACCGTCGCTCCAAGGCAATCTGTTCGTCATTCCGTAAACCATTCCTCTCCACGGATTTCCACCATCTTGAAGCATTTCTCCCATTAATCCAAACGGAATTCCGCTTACTTCAGTTAAGAAAAAGTCAGGTTGATTTTTCTCATAATCAAAATATTCTCCAAACCATAATTTATTGATGTACGGGAAGTGCTCCATGTATAAGTTGGCACTGTTATTAAATCCGTCGCTTTTATTGTATTGATTCGCACTATGTAAATCGATAATTCCCGGATGCCCATCTTTAGTCAAAACTCTTTTGATACGTTTCATCGTGATTCTGTCGAAAGCAACGTCGTCAAGATAAATTCCGTCAATACCAACATTTTGAGTCAGCCAATTCATTCCTTCCACATAATAATTATGCCAACGGTTCATGCCACTATTTACAATCGCAAGCATCTTTAATTTCAGGAACAAACCAAGCAGCGATATAATCGTCACCAACATGTTCTTGCAACCAAGAGAATCCGCCACCTTTTCCTGGAGAATAGATTTCGTGACCTAAACTTCTAAGAGCGAAAGTCTCATAAGCCTTGTTAGAAACCTCTCTAACTGTGTTGTAGATTTTTACTTTTAATCCTTTTTCGTGCGCTTCATCGATATATGATTTCATCTTTTTAAATTCGATAAAAGGATAATTGATATATGGATTGATTGCATTTGCGTGGTGAATATTAATTACTGTTGCACCAGTTTTAGCTATTGAATCAATTGGGCTGTATTTGTGGTAAAATTTTGTATCCCATTGAAAATCTGTATTGATCGTATGGAAAGGCGTAATCAATAAGTTGAAGTTGTAATACAAAACATCGCCTTTTTTCATTGTTCTAGCACCGCTGTACGCATTTACTAGAACCGATTTTTGGTTTGGCGTGATGGTAATACCGCCCTTATTTTCGTTACCCCATGAAGTAGGCGACAATAAAGGTTTTTGTAAATAGAAATTAGTATTTAAAGGGCGGCTATATTTTTCATCTCTCAAAGAAAACTGCAATCCAGAATTTACAGCACCAATCCAAGCTCCGTCTTGATTTTTATGCGCTACATCCCATTTCCAATCGAAAGTTGCAGGACGATCACCACCTTTTTGACCTAATCCCATCATGTATTTTGCAGATGTTGGCTGCATTGGCATTTGGAAATTAATGTCGTTAAAGGTAACGTCTTCAAGAGCTGTAACTTTCACGATATAATGTACGAAACCATCAAATTCAACTGAAGCGTTCACATCCATTTGAACCGATTTTGAGGTAGAAGTACTTTCCCAAGAAACTGTTCCAGCTTCTTTTTTAGTGAATTTTACACCGTTGTTTTTCCATTGTACTTCTTTTCCTGATGCGTCAATAAAATGAAAATCAATTGGTGAGCTTAAAACGTCATTTGCTTTTGCTGTTACAGAAGTCATTTCTGGAGTAAAGAAAGTCTGAATTTGCGCAGGGAATCCGTTTGGAGCTAAAATTAATTTTCTTCCTAATAAAGCAATTTCAGAATTGTTTACTGTTAATGGAGTATAAGGAGCAATAACCGTATTTTCTTGCGCTAAAGTTGAGTTTAACCATTTTAGACGTGTCATTTTTTCTGGACTGTCAATGCCTCCGTTTTTCGTTACTTGGTTAGAAACCGTAATTTGTAGATTGATTTCTTTTGACTTTCCATCAGCAATAACAGTTGCTTTTCCGTTATACGTTCCAGCAGCAGCTGTTTGCGGAACATCGATACCGCACCACATTGCTTGAATTTTTCCTTTTGAAACAGAAACCGTATTGGTGAAAGGATTACCGTCATATTTCGTTCCGTCAGTGTTGATACAGCTGATATCTTTCGCTTCGATTGTTGCGCCAGTTGTACTTACTAAATTGGTAAAAGTTACTTTTATGTTTTTTAAATCTTCAAGAGCATAAACGCCTAATTGAAAAGCTAAATATTCACCTTTCATTGCCGTATCAGAAAAGCTGTTTTGAACGCCTTTTTGAATCCATCTTTGTGGCAAATCTGATTTTAATTTGATCGAATGTTCTCTGTCTTCCGGAAAAACTAAGAAAGAATTTCCGCTGTTTTTTGCCACAAGAGCCGAAGTTTCAGCAGCTGTCGCAATTACTTCCATTGGGTAAAAACTATTGAAAGCATTTACGCTCTGAATTTCTGTTACAGCCGCATTGTCTTTTAAGTTTGCCTTTATATTAGAAAGCCATTTTGCATCGGCTTTGTCTTCAGGTTTCTGATAAATTCCTTTTGGATAATTAGCAGTTCCTTCATCAACATAAGGCATATAATAAACGTAGTAAGTTCCTTTTCCCGAAATAGGTTCAAAGAAAATAGTTCCGTTTTCTCTATTGATATTTTCGGTTTTTATGTTCTGAATATCTTTTCCAGATGCATCTTGAACAATAATCTTTTTAAGTTCTGGATTCGTGTCTCTTCTTCGCCATTCGATCGTTGTTTTAGCAACATTTCCTGAACCAGAAAAAGCAACTACAGCACGGTGATTCCCTAATTGATTCGGATTCCAGCTGTCATTTCCGTCTGAATATTTAATTTGTGCAGTTAGAGGAATACTGATCGTGATAAAACACATTATCAATATTCTTCTTAAAAGCGTTGTGTTGTTTAGGTTTAGTTTCATTGTATTGTATAATCAGGTTAAATAGTATATTTTGAGTTTAGTAAACGGCTTTCCATCCTTGTTTTTTCCAATAAGCTATAATAGGTTTATAAGGGCCGTATTTATGCTGTTCTTCAGTAAAATTATCATTAAACGGACTGTGTGCATAATCAATCGGTTTGCCCATTTTGTCTGGATAATCCAATGTTTTTGGGTTTGGTCTTGTATGTACAGAATCGTCGTTTACATAAGCCGCAATGTCAAGTGCTTCTTTGTCTGTAAGATACGGTTTTCCTAGTTGAACTTTATCATAAGGCATATTGCTTTTTAGCCATTGTGCTTGTTTGATTACGCGATGCATGCTTGAACCAGGCTGATAACCGTATTGTCCCCAAAGTGGAGGGTAGGTGTAACCCGATTTGTCGGCATTGTAAACTCCCTCGCCATTATTTCCGTGACATCTTGCGCAGTTTTCAGCAAATAAAACTTTTCCTCTTTCTGGACTTGCGGCAACATCTGGAAATTCGATTTCTAAATTTTTGGCTCCTTTAAAATTACCATCTTTTGGAACAAATTTACTGATCCATTTAAAGTACGATAAAAACGCCACCATTTCTTTGCTGTCCAACGGAAGCGGTTTTCCAGAATGCGGACGCATAATGCAGTTATTAACTCTTTCTGCTAAAGTAAGTACTTTGTTTTCGCGTCCGCGATATTGTGGATAATTGTCATGCGAAGACATTAAATTGAATGCATGAGGTTTTGTTCCTGCATCTTGATGACAGTTCGTGCAGTTCATTTTATTGCCTAAATATTGTCCTTTTTTTCCGTTTGGGCCAATGTAATAAGCGGTTTTCATCATTAATTCTCTTCCATAACGAACCGATTCTCCAAATTGATCGTCTGGAATTTGGGAAGTATCAATTGTGATGTAACCTTCATCTTCTTCTCCTTCTTCGATTGTATTTGATGCTAAAGTCTGTGAATTGGTTTTGGTGCAGGAATTGAAAACAGCGATTGACAATGCTGAAAAAAGTCCGATAAGAATTGTTTTTTTCATGGGTACTATTTTTTTAATTTAGAAGAAAAGGTTTTAGTTTTTCTTCAGGAATAAAGATCGTTCTGTATGGAGGAATTTCAGATTCTAATGCCCAAATAAGTATTCCTTTTTTATTTGTCAAAACTGTAATATGTCTTTTAGAACAACAAACCAAAAAGAGGTCTTTATTGATCATGTAAGCGCTTCCCATTCGGTCATTGTAAATATCTTTTGGTAATTTGATATGAAAATCAAGTTTTACATCATTGTTTTTTTCGTCTACTTTTAAGGCAAAAACAGAAGATTGTTTGATGTCGACTCCATTATCAAAAAATAATAAACTGCCTTCTTGATCGATATGTGCGGCATGAGCCTGGGAGAAATTAGCATCTGGAGCCATTTTCATAGTTCCGCCTTTCCCTAATTTCCAGATTACTTTTCCAGTTTTAGAATTGATTTTCCAAATCTGGCCATTGTTGTAGAAAGAAATTAAAAAGTTTCCATCTTTATCGTAACTCAAACTGTTGGCATGCGTCCAATCCTTTTTGGTTTTTAGTAAATCTTTATCTTTAAACGGATCTAAATCATCAAAAACACTCCATTTCCAAAGCTGTTTTCCTTTTTTATTTAAAATTATAATTCCGTCTCCGTTGATGGTATCTTGTTTTTTCCCTCCAATAGAAGTCAAATCGATTATTTTTTGCTCAACAGTTAAAGCGACAATTTCGTCAGCCGATTTTTTTATGATTTCGTGATGAAGAACCTGCTTCAAATCGCCCTCTCCTTTTTTGATGTGGGTTAAAGTATCGCCTTGAAGATTTATTTCTAGAATTTCACTTCCGTAGCTTGTTGGTTCGTCATTTGTGCCTAAAATAGAAAGAATGGTTTGCTCTTTTGTAAAATGAGTAACTTTAAATCCAGTTCCTTCAATAGTATGATACCATCTTAAGTTTCCTTTGTAATCAACAATATAAGCTGTTCCTGGAGTTTCTCTTTTAGCTAAAAGCATAAAGCCTTTTTTGAAATTTTCAGGCAATAATTCTGGTTTCGGACAATTGGCTTTGAATTGTTTCTGTAGCCATTCTGGAAGTTTTCTAGATTTGAAAGTATAAACTTTACTAGTTTGTTTATTTCCGTCTTGAACTGTAATTAATTGAAAACTATAATCGGTTTCTGGAATTATGTTGCAAAGTACCAAGGAATGTTTTAAACCAGTATTTGAAATAGGAGAGGTTATTTTATTTTCAATTCCTTTTTTGTCAGACCAATATTCTGCATATACCTGAGCTTGGTCATTCGTAGTAACATCGATTTGAATTTTCAATTCGTTGTTGCTATGAGTGCCAATATTGATATTGGAGATAATTTGGCTTTTAGAGCAGCTTGCCAGTGCAAGGAGAACTAAAATAAAACTTCCTTTTAATATTAATTTTTTGATCATTTGAAAAGCTTCTTTTGTGAAACAGAAAAATACTTTTTTATATAAAAAAACAAGAACAGACAGACTGTTTTACTGTCTGTTCCTGATTATTTTTTTATTGTCTGTCGGCGTTGCTTAAATTTGGATTAAGGTCAACCTGACTTTGCGGATAAGTGTAATATTTGTTTTGCGGCATTTTGATTAAAGTCGCTTCACCAACTCTAAGATGATATGCGTTTACCAGAACATCATATTTGTTCATTCTGATCAAATCGGCGCGACGTTTTCCTTCGTAGAAAAGTTCCCATCCTCTCTCTTGTAAAATAGCATCTCTTAAACTAGTTTGCGTAAGAGCCGATAAAACCAAAAGTTTTGCATGCGACCTTCCTTTTACTTGATTGATTAGATCTATCGCTTCTTGAGTTGGACCGCTTATTTCGTTTAAGGCTTCAGCTCGGCTTAATAAAACATCAGCATAACGAAGGATATTTACACTATGCCCATCGTAATATGTTGTAGTTTCATCATCGGCATATTTTCTAGTAGAAACGTCTGGCATATAAAATTCACCAGCTGGTGGCTGAGCTCCTAATGAAGGCGCTTGTTTGTGAAGCAACCCGTCTGTCCCTTCAAATTCAGGGAAGAAACATTGTTTTCTTTCATCTTCATCACCAAAAGTGTTATAGAAATCCCAGTTTACAGTATAATACTGCCATCTGTTTTGAACTACAGGGTGATCAACAGGACCAAAGTGGTTTAATAATTCTGTTCCGTTTGTATTAGCATCACTTAAAGAAGAGAAGATATTTTCGCTACACCATTTGTTACTTTCTTTAAACAAACCTAAGTAAGAAGGATAAAGACGATATTCGTTTAGATCTATTACCTGCTGAGTAAGTGTAACTACTTTTTGCCAATCGTGATTGCGTAAGTATAATTTTGCTAGTAAAGTAAGGGCAGCACCTTTTGTAGCGCGGCCAACATCATTACTGCCATAAATTGCATTTTCTTTATAGTTTACAGGCAAAATAGCGACAATTTCTGTAAGGTCTTTAATAATGAAAGCGTCAATTTCTTCTACAGATGATGGAGGTGTCTGCGCTAAGTAACTTGGATTTGCTATGTTTTCTTCGGTCATTAAAACAACAGGCCCCCAAGAGTCAGTCAAATCCATATAAGCAGATGCTCTTAAAAATTTTGCCTCAGAAATAAACTGTGCTTTTTCAATATCTGATACAGAAGACATCTTTCCGATATAATAAATAGCATTGTTAGCATTGGAAATTAATTTATACATTGCATTCCAATCTTCTAAAAGTAAGCCATTTGCAGAATTCCATGTTCCTAAAGACAATTGGCCAGGATCTCCTCCAAATTGGCAATGTCCTAAATCTGTCGCAATATCAGTTAATGCGAAGTGTCTTGTAGCCCAATACGAAAAGTTATCACCCACAGATGGTCCTTTTAGTCTGCCGTAAATAGAATTAACTGCGGCAATAGCATCTGATTTGGTTTGATATCCATTAGTAGTAGTCAAACTGCTATATACTGTAGGATCAAGATCCTCATTGCAGGAATATTGAAGTCCAGCAGCAAGTAAAAGCAATAAAATTGTATATTTTTTCATTTTGATAAGTTTAATGTTATTGAAAAAGCTATTAATGAATTGCTATTTTGATCCCTAATATAAACGTTCTAGAAGCTGGGAATGAGTTAAAATCAATTCCTCCACCAAGATTTTGCGCTGTAGCAGTAGTAGTGTGTCCATTTATTTCAGGATCGTTTCCAGAATACTTTGTAATTGTCAATAAATTTTGCCCTATTGCATATAGTCTTATATTATCAATAAATTTGGTTGGTTTTAAAAGGCTTTCTGGGATAGAATATCCGATAGATAGATTTTTAAGACGTATGTAAGAAGCATCTTCAACAAACCTTGAGTTTACATAACTACCATAAGCACTTTTGTAATAACCATCTCTTGGAATATCAGTATTTTCATTTGTACCAGCAACCCAACGATTCAAAGCATCAGTACTTGTGCTTGATTCTCCAACCATTCTGGTCATGTTATAAACAGAGTAATCAAGAGCGCCTTGGAAAAACAGATTCACATCAAAATCTCCGAATCTAAAATCATTATTAAAACCAACAATGTAGTGAGGAGTAGAATTTCCTAAATAAGTTCTGTCTTTAGCCGTAATCAATCCATCGCCATCTAAATCTTCGTATTTAGGATCTCCAGGTTTAGAACCAGGTTGCGCAAGCATAAGTTTCACCTGTTTTTATTACTCCAGCATATTTAAATCCATATAATACACCCATTTCTTTTCCAGGTTCTAATCTTGTAAATTCACGACCAGAAACCGTACCGCTTGGATTAGAAGTATTGTAACTAATTATTTTAACATTCTCTGCCAATGAAACAACCTCTTGTTTATTATAGGCAAGATTTAGTGAAGTTCTCCAGTAAAATTTATCATTTTTGAAATTCTCACTGCTAATACCAAGTTCAATTCCCTTATTTTCTATAGTTCCTGAGTTAAGTGTTTGAGTATTAAAACCCCACCATCCTCCAACAGGAACATTCAAAAGAGCATCTGTTGTTTTCTTTTTGTAAACATCAATTGTAGCAGTCAATCGATCATTAAAGAATCCCATATCCAGACCAATATTAGCTTGAGCTTGCTGTTCCCATTTTAGATCAGGATTTGATAAATTTTTTGGTTCAGTACCGCCTACAAAAGAACCATCAGAAATGGTGACATTCCAAGGAGCAAGATTAGCTAGATATAAATAATCAGGAATTCCATCATTACCTGTAATACCGTAACTAACTCTTAATTTTAGTTCAGAAACGGTTTCCAAATTTTGCATAAATGCCTCTTTTGAAATTCTCCATGCAACTGCTCCCGAAGGGAATTTACCATATTGGTTATTTGGACCAAAACGAGAAGAACCATCTAGTCTATATGTAAATGAAGCTAAATATTTATCGTCAAAAGCATAAGTTAACCTACCAAAATAAGAAGTCAATTTTGTTTCTGTTTTTTGGGTTTCAGGCTTTAGATAAACAGAAGCACTTTCTAGATTGTAATACGTTAATACATCATTTGCAAAACCAGAACCAGAAGCTTTCATTCTTTCGTAAGTATCTTTTTGGTTTGATGTTCCAATCATTGCAGTAAATGCATGCTGCTCTTTGATATTAAATTTATAGGTTAAATATTGTTCTGTACTCCATCTGAAATAGGTTTTGTTTTCTTCAGATCCAGAACCATTTAAGGCAGCTCCTGCAACAAGTGTACGTGGAGTATATTTACCTTGAATATTTTCCTGCCACTCTGCACCAGCTCCAAAATGATATGTTAAGCCTTTCATGATTTCATAATCCATAAACATGTTTCCATTAACCAATCTGTTAATAGTATGATCAGTTGGTTCTAATAAAAGCGCTAAAGCATTATCTTTTCCTTGATATTTGTAGTATGAACCATCTGCATTATAAATTGGAATTGCCGGAGGAGCAGTTTGAATAGAAAACATAGGAGATAAGATATTATCGCCAAAATCACTATTATGTCCTTCACTTGCAGCTCCATAAACATTGGCTCCTACAGTTAATTTGTCTGTAAATTTTTTCTCTGTACCAATACGAACACTATATCTTGTGAAATCAGTGTTTTGTATTGCTCCAGTTTGTTTTAAGTAATTTCCAGATAAGAAAAATTTAGATGTTTTATCGCTTCCGCTAAAAGTCAACGTTCTATTAAGAACTTCGCCTGGACGAGTTGTCGCTTCAAACCAATTTGTGTTGGCAATTGGAAAACTTGAAGGGAAAACTGCAGGTCTGCCATTTTCAGCAAGCAATAGCATTCTGAATAGAAGCATATTGTTGACCTGTTAAAAGAGATGGTTCCTGAATAATGTTTTGGAAACCATCAGAAATTTCACCTTCAATCTGCATTTTTCCAGATTTTCCTTTTTTAGTAGTAATCATGATAACACCATTTCCTCCTCTTGAACCATAAATGGCAGTAGAAGCAAGCATCTTTAAGAATCTGAATGCTTTCTATGTCATTTGGACTAATAGATGCACCAGTACTTGTAATAAAACCATCAACTACATATAATGGAGCATTTGATGTTGTAATAGAGTTTCCTCCTCTAACAACTATAGTAGGAGATGTTCCAGGAGCATAACTGTTCTGTTGAACTTGAACTCCAGAAGCACGTCCTTGTAATGCCTGTCCAACGTTTGAAACAGTACCACCTAAGTTTAAGTTGTCTTTTCCAACAGAAGCAACAGAACCAGTAATGTCTTTTTTCTTTGCTTTTCCGTATCCAATTACTACTTCTTCTAGTTTTTGCCCTGCTTCTTTCATGGCAATTTTTAAAGGAGTAGTTCCAATAGCTACTTCTTGATCTTCCATACCAATGTAAGTAATCACAAGTTTTGTAGCATTATCAGGAACTGTAATAACAAAGCTTCCATCTACATCCGTTTGAACACCTTTAGACGAGCCTTTAACCGTAACATTCGCACCAGGAAGAGGCATGCCATTTTGATCTGTTACAGTACCTTTTACTGTTTTTTCAAAAAACAACGCCGTTTTGTTCTTATCCGAAATATTTATAGAAGAAGCTGCAGAGGCTTGACATGTAAAAACTAATAACGAGAGAACCGTTATTCCGATTTCTTTGCTGGATAAATTTTTAATCCGAAAATCTCTTGGCTTTTTTTGGGTTAATAATTTCATACTTTAAATTGGTTTTGGTTAATGTTTAATTGTTTTTTTCTTGTTTGTAGGTTTTAGATTTCTTTTTTGATCGTGGAATTCATTTTACTTTTTTTAGTTATGTGTTGATTAAGTCGTTTTCTATACAAATAAGAGGTTTTGTTTTTGCTCTAAACACGGCTTGTTTAGTTCTGTTTTCTTGTTTTTTAAAGATTAAAAATCACCTTAATTTTTGCATAATTAACTTAGTTTTAAGATTAATCTCTGACGAAACTAGAGATTATATTTTTATAAAACAAGAAAAAACACAAAAAATGTGCTCGAACACACAAAATCTATGTTCTCGAGCACATAAAATTATACAATACATTTTTTTACACTTAAAAAGATGTGATATTTTTAAAATATTTTAGAAAAAGCAGCACCTGCGAAATGTGTTGTTTTTTAAATTTTAAATAAGGATTTATTAAAAACTTATGAATTTCGCAATCACTAAATGAAAAACGTAAAAATTAAGCAGTCTTTTCTTATGCGGAAATGAAGAGAATTTTTGGTTTTTATTATGAATTCGGTTTGTTTTTTAATTCAATTTTTGAACTATATTGGTCATGGAGAAAAAAGCCGAAATCGCGAAATGAATTAATGGTCATTTTGACTTTTTTTGAAAATGAAAAATTAACAGATTTTAAGAAGAAGAATTTTGAAAGAATACCACGTAGAAATAATCGATAAAAATGAAAAGAATGTAACTCAGATTTTAGATTCTTTTTTTTGGGAAAAAGCAAATTGTTTAACTGATTTTACTTCGCCATGGAATAATGATCCAGTTCTGAAAATTGAATTTCGTGCGCTTTGGGATTTAGATTATCTGTATTTTAATTTTCAAGTTTTTGATTCAGAGGTTTATATTGATCGAAAAGACAATTCTACAGATAGTATTTGTAATTCAGATAGAGTAGAGCTGTTTTTTAGAAAAGATGAAAAACTAAGTCCCTATTATTGTTTGGAAATGGATGTAGATGCACGTATTTTGGATTTTGAAGCTTATCCGAACTGGAATTTTGATTACAATTGGAAATGGCCAGAAAAACAGTTAGAAATACAATCGGTAAAAGAACAAAATTCTTTTACTGTTGTGGGTAGAATCAGTATTGCTTCACTAGAAGAATTAGATTTGATCCATGATAATATTGTGGAAATTGGAGTTTACCGAGCTAAATTCTCTAAAGCTGAAGACGGAAATTATGAACCAACATGGATTTCTTGGATAAATCCAAATACAGCAGAACCGAATTTTCATATTGCTTCTTCTTTTGGTAAATTTGTTTTGATGAAGTAATTTGCCACAAAGGCACGAAGACTCAAAGTTTTTTAAAGGAAAAAGAAATTTCAATTGCCTCAAGCTTTAGCTGGAGGCAACTGAGGTTATAATTTGAAAGTTAAAAAACTTTGAGTCTTAGTGCTTTTGCGAGAATTAAATTGGTAAAAGTTTAAAAAAAACTTGGTGCCTTAGCGTCTTAGCGTAAGAAACTCCTTAACTAACGTAAAAAGAAGCATTTTCTACATTTATAATATCGATAGGAAGCAAAATGGTTTCCGGAATGTCTTTTCTGAAGATAAAATGATCAGCCAAAGTGCTTACGCCTAAATAAGCCTGCCTTTTTTGATTTTGATGAATTAAGAAATGAACCAAGCCTTGGTTTAAAAAGCTAACATTTTTATCAATTAAATCGTAGCCAATCAAAGCAATCTTTTTGTCTGTAATTGATGATAAAATAGAGGCGATTTGGTATGCTTTGGAAGTTGTAATAAAAATTCCGCTTAAATCTGGATTTTCATCTAAAAAAGCAGTGAGCTTATTTTCTATGTTGGAATATTTCAGTTTTAATGTGGTTAAAGAGTAATCAGGAAGATTTTTTTCGTCAAAATAACTTCTAAAACCTCGTTCCTTTTCCTGCATGTGAACGGCATTTTTCAGACTTTCATCAATATGAATAATCGCAATTTGGCCTTTCTGAAGAATCAAATTCATTAAACTCGCGGCGACACGACCGCTTTTGTACAAATCTTGTCCCACAAAACTTTTGATAGAAGAAGATTCGACCTGGTTGTTAAAAGTATTAACCATAATTCCCAGTTCATCATATTGATTTATAATTTCGATGGTTTCTTTATGGAAAAGCGGAGTCAATAAAACGGCATCAGGTGATTGGGAAATAATCGCTTCGTTGGTCTTTAAAAAAGATTTGGTGCTTTCTGGATTAAAATAATGTATTTCTATAACAACATTATAAGCTTTAAATTCTGTAATCGCATCTTGGATTCCGTTAACGCAAGGAAGCCAGTAAGGATCAAATACAGGATCTGGAAGTAAAACGCAAATGCGGTACACTTTTGTGCTTTTTAAATTTCGCGCAATTAAGTTGGGTTCATAATCAATAACATTCAAAACCTCATTGATCTTTTCGAGTGCAGCAGGAGAGACTTTTCCTCTGTTGTGCAGAACACGGTCTACAGTTCCTTTAGAAACTCCAGCCATTTGCGCAATATCCTTAATTGTGTACTTTTTATCCATATAGACAAATATAAAAACTTTGATTTAATAAACGCATTTTTTCTGTAAGAATTAATAAATGTGCTCGAGAACATAAAAATAGTGTGTTCGAGCACATTTTTATATTTTTTCTTGTTTTATAAAAATATAATCTCTAGTTTCGTGAAATCAAAACCAAAAAACTAAAATAAATCTATAACCAAACAGCACTTTAATTTATTGAAATAAAGTGTTTTAACACAAAGTGTTTAAGTGAAAAAAATTACGTCATTAGCTCCTGGCCGAACCTGTCTTTTTGGAGATCATCAAGATTATTTAGGGTTGCCTGTTATAGCCTGTGCGATAGATCGAAATATTAAATTGATTGCAACAGAAAATCAGACCGAGACATTTGTTCTGAATATGGTTGATATTAATGAAATTAGAGTTATTGATATACACGAGGCTTTCGAAAAATTAGAATCAAGAGATTATTTTGCTTCCTCATTGCGCGTATTGCGCAGACACGGCTGTAAGCCTACATCTGGTTATGATATTACAATTACCGGAGACATTCCGATTAATTCGGGAACATCGAGTTCGTCGGCTTTGCTGATGGCTTGGATTCGTTTTCTGATAGAAGCTTTTGGAATAGATCATGAAGTTACGCCCGAATTTCTTTCTAAATTAGGTTATGAATCTGAAGTTTTGGAACACGGAGAACCTGGCGGAATGATGGATCATTTTAGCATTGGCGTTGGAAATATCGTTTATATCAATACAAAAAAACCGTTTTCTTTTGATGTAATAGGAACAGAATTAAAAGGATTGATTACAGGAGTTTCGGGTGTTCCAAAGGAAACTATTGGTTTGCTTGGCGAATTAAAAGGCAATGCTTTAATGGCAATTGATCTTGTAAAACAGAATTATCCACAGTTTGATTTAAATGCTTGCTGAAATAGAGGATTTGGATAAATACAGAAATTGCCTTCCAGATCGTATGATTCCGTTTTTTGAAGCGGCAATCAAGAATTACCATTATACCAAAGAAGCGTTAAAGGAATTCGAAAAACCAGTTTTAGATCTTAAAAAAATTGGAGCATTAATGAATGGACATCATGAAGTTTTGCGCGATTTACTGAAAATTACTGTCCCAAGAATTGATGCAATGGTTAACGCGGCATTAAAAGCAGGAGCATATGGAGCAAAAATTGTGGGCTCTGGCGGTGGCGGAAGTATTGTTGTAATTGCCGATCCTAAAAACGAAGACGCAGTTATAAAAGCGATTTTAGATGCTGGAGCCCAAGAAGCTTACGCGGTAAATGTTGATCCAGGAGTACGAATTATTAATAATATTGAAATTTAAAATAAAATGCATGACAGTTTAGTAATTCTAGCCGGCGGAGCTTCTTCTCGTATGAAGAAAGAAGCGGTTACAGATAATTTATCTCCAGAAGAAATTGCGCAGGCCAACGAAAGAAGTAAAGGTTTAATAGGTGTTGGTTCAAGCGGAAGACCTCTTTTGGATTATCTTTTATGGAATGCGAAAAAAGCAGGCTATAAAAATATCTATATTATAATAGGAGAACAAGGAGAATTATTTAAAGAGTTTTATGGAAGTAAAATGAAGGATAACGATTTTCACGGACTCAATATTTCATTTGCTGTTCAGTATATTCCTGAAGGAAGAGTAAAGCCTTTTGGAACTGCAGATGCTCTGTTTCAAGCTGTAGAGCAATATCCAGAGCTAAATTCGCAGTTTTATTCGGTTTGCAATAGCGATAATTTGTATTCGGCTGAAGCATTGCGTGCTTTAAGGGAAACCGAAAGTCCGAATGCTTTTATTAGTTATGATCGCGATGCAATGGATTTTCCGCTAGAGCGTATTTCCCGTTTTGCAATTGCAAAATTGGACCAGAATAATCAGTTGTTGGATATTTTAGAAAAGCCTACAGAAGAAGATTTGGAGCAATATAAAGATGCAGAAGGAAAAATACGTGTTAGTATGAATGCTTTTAAGTTTAACGGCAAGACTTTATATATACATCTTAAAAATTGTCCTGTTCATCCAGAGCGTGATGAAAAGGAGCTTCCGACGGTTCTTTTGAACTCCGTTAAGGAAAATCCGAATACAACGATCGGAATTCCGTTTTCTGAGCACGTTCCTGACCTGACTGCTAAAGAAGATATTGCCGAAGTAAAAACATATTTGGCAAAATATTATCCTGATTTAAATTGGAATAATAAAAATTAACAAAACTTTCATATCTAAATTAGAGAATAAGGAAATTTAATGTAGTACTTTTGTTTTGCAAAAAAAATGCAGATATTTGCATAAATTACGCAATCAATAATGTGAGAGTTGATTCTAATTTAGATTTTGAATTAAATAAATCTATAACTAAATCAACCAAAAATTATGACAAACATTCAAAGTACATTACAGCTGGAGAAAAAAAGTACCATTGTTCCGATGGTAATTTTAACTTTATTGTTTTTTATTCTAGGATTTGTAACCTGGCTTAACGGACCACTAATTCCGTTTTTTGAATTAGCTTGCGAACTAACTTCTTCGCAAGCCTATTTTGTGACTTTCGCATTTTATATTGCCTACTTCGTAATGGCAGTTCCTTCTTCTTATATTATTGAAAAAGTGGGATATAAAAACGGAATTTCTTTAGGATTATTGATTATCGCCGCGGGAGCATTTATGTTTTATCCAGCGGCTTCAAGTCGTACATTTCTCTTGTTTTTATTAGCTTTATTTATCATGGGAACTGGTTTGGCAGTTTTGCAGACAGCTTCAAATCCGTATGTTGTTGTAATTGGCCCAAGAGAAAGTGCTTTCGCAAGAATCAGTGTTTTAGGAATTGCAAATAAATTGGCAGGTTTTGTTGCGCCAATTGTGCTTACTATTTTGATTTTGTCTAATATGCAGGACTTTACCGCAGACAAAATTGCCTTGATGGATGAAGTCGCAAAAACTAGCGCATTAAATTCTCTTGCTTTGCAATTACAAACACCGTATCTTTATATGGGGTTGATTATTACAGTTTTAGCTTTAATGGTGAAATTTTCTCCTCTTCCAGAAATTGATTTGGGCGAAGATGGAAATGTGTCAGAATTAAGTGTTTTTAAACAAATTAAAAATGCTTTTCAGCACCCGCAATTGGTTTTAGGAGTAATAACTCTAATGTTGTATTTATCTGCCGAAGTTTTGGCGGGAGATTCGATCGGAGCTTTCGGAAAACAGTTGGGAGTTTATGGTGAAGAAGGGAATTTTTATCTCAAATTAACCTCATTTACCATGTCAGCAATGGTGATCGGCTATATTCTTGGTATAGTTTTGATTCCTAAATATGTTTCGCAAGTCACTGCTTTAAAAGTGTCTGGATTGCTTGGTTTGGTGTTGGTTACGGCAATTGTTTTGATTTCTCCAAAGATAATGATTGCATTGCCTGGAACTCCAAATATACCATTGGTGATACTTTTAGTAGCGCTTTTGGGACTCGCAAATGCATTATGCTGGCCAGCAATATGGCCAATGGCTCTGCAGGATTTAGGAGGTTATACAAAGATTGGAAGTGCTATTTTGATTATGGGAATTATCGGTGGAGCAGTTTTTCCACTTTTTTATGGAATGATCACCGAAAGTATCAATTCTGCAAATGTTGCAAAAAATATGCAAGAGGTTTCGAAAAGCGGAAATCAATTAGCTTACTTAATGTTACTGCCTTCTTATGCAATGATTTTGTTTTATGCTGTAAAAGGGCATAAATACAGGAAATGGAATAGTTGAACAAAAAATAAAAATTAATATATCATGTTAAAAAGTAAAATCGACAAAGCAACAGGTTTCGAAAAACGATTCGAAAACATTAACACAGTTGTTTTTGAAAATTCAACGGACGCTTCAAAAGAAGTAGCGCAGGAAATTGCGTCTTTAATCAAAGAAAAACAAAAAGAAGGAAAACCTTGTATTTTAGGATTAGCTACCGGTTCTTCTCCAAAAGGTTTGTATGCTGAATTAGTGCGTCTTCATAAAGAAGAAGGTTTGAGTTTCAAAAACGTAATCAGTTTTAACTTGGATGAGTATTATCCAATGGAACCAAATTCAATCAACAGTTATGTTCGTTTCATGAAAGAACTTTTGTTTGATCATGTCGATATTTTACCTGAAAATGCTCACGTTCCAGACGGACTTTTAACTAAAGAACAAATTGCAGATTACTGCCACGAATATGAAGCTAAAATTGAA
This sequence comes from Flavobacterium ginsengisoli, assembly GCF_029625315.1. Classification (NCBI taxonomy): domain Bacteria; kingdom Pseudomonadati; phylum Bacteroidota; class Flavobacteriia; order Flavobacteriales; family Flavobacteriaceae; genus Flavobacterium; species Flavobacterium ginsengisoli. The sequence continues at coordinate 1,865,698 of NZ_CP121110.1, read as the reverse complement.
GCTTTAGGAGGGATTGATCTTCAGATTCTTGGAATTGGAGGAAACGGACACATCGGATTTAATGAGTCAGGTTCGCTTCAAAACTCTAAAACTCGTTTGGTGGCTTTGGATCATATTACAAGAGTTGCTTGCAAGTAAAGATTTCTTTGGTTTAAATAATACGCCAAGAACTGCAATTACGCTTGGTGTTAAAAAAATCATGGAAGCAAAAAGAGTGATCTTATTGGCTTGGGGAGAAGGAAAAGCAAACATTGTAAAAAAATCTGTTGAAGATGAAGTTACAAATAGAGTTCCTGCTTCATTCTTGCAAGAGCATAACAACGCAGTTTTTGTTTTAGACAAAGAAGCTTCTTCAAAATTAACGAGAATCAACAAGCCTTGGTTGGTTGAAAAAATCGTTTGGACAGACAAATTAACTCGTAAAGCAGTTTTAGGATTGGCATTGGATCTTAAAAAACCAATTTTAATGCTTACAGATGCTGATTATATCGAAAACGGTATGAGTGATTTGTTAGCAGATTCAGGTCCAGCTTACGATACTAACATTAAGATATTTAATAAATTACAAAATACAATTACGGGTTGGCCAGGTGGAAAACCAAATGCAGATGATACAAATCGTCCTGAAAGAGCAGAACCGGCAAAAAAACGTGTATTGATTTTCAGTCCGCATCCTGATGACGATATTATCAGTATGGGAGGAACTTTTATGCGTTTACAAGAGCAAGGGCACGAAGTGCACGTAGCTTACCAAACATCTGGAAACATTGCAGTTGCTGATGATGAAGCTTTACGTTTCGCAAGATTCGTAATTGATTACAACGAAAAATTCGGAATCAAAAGCGAAGAGGCAGATAATATCTACAAAAAAGCTGAAGCATTCTTACAGAACAAAAAGAACAGCGAAATTGATATTCCAGAAGTTCGTTATATTAAAGGTTTAATTAGAAAAGGAGAGGCGAGAGCTACAAGTCATTTTGTTGGTCTTCCAGATTCTCAGATTCACTTTATGGAATTGCCTTTCTATGAAACAGGAACAATCGAGAAAAAACCAATCGGACCAGAAGATATTCAATTGACAGTAGATTTAATTGAAAAAATTAAACCACACCAAATTTATGCGACTGGAGATTTAGCAGATCCACACGGAACGCACAAAGTTTGTTTAGATGCTATTTTTGAAGCGGTAAAAGTTTTAAAACCAAAAGAATTCATGAACGACTGCTGGTTATGGTTATACCGTGGAGCTTGGCAAGAGTGGGGAATTGACGAAGTTGAAATGGCGGTTCCAATGAGCCCTGATCAGGTTTTGGCAAAACGTCACGGAATTTTCAAACACCAATCTCAAAAAGACGGTGTTGTTTTTCAAGGAACAGACGCAAGAGAGTTCTGGCAGAGAGCAGAAGACAGAAACCGTGAAACAGCAGAATTGTACCACCAATTAGGTCTTGCGACTTATCGTCGCAATGGAGGCTTTTGTGAGATGGCACTATTAAGATTCTAAGTTGCTAAGGTTTTGAGATTCTAAGTTTTTTTTAGTCTTTTAGAAAATTAGTAATAAAGCTTAAATAATATTTTTGAAGCAGGAAGAGGGAACGAAAATAGGTTCTTTTTTCTTGCTTCTTTTTTTGTTTAGATTCTAAGTTGCTGAGTTGCTGAGAAGCTAAGTTATAATCTGTGAGAATCCTTTTAATCTGTGGCAAAAGAAAAAATAAATGGTAGTTTTGTATAAAATGAAATAAGCAGAAAATCTATAAAATCTTTCTTCTTGCTTCTTTCTTCTTAAAAACTATGGATCAAGACAAAAAACAGCTCATAAAATTAGCCCACACCAAAATGCCTTTCGGAAAATACGAAGGAAAATATTTGATAGATTTACCTGAATATTATGTGGTTTGGTATCATAACAAAGGATTTCCAAAAGGAGAATTAGGACAGCAGTTACAATTAATTTATGAGTTGAAATTGAACGGATTGGAAGAATTGATTCGAAATATCAAAAAACAATATCCAAAACCTTAATTCAGAAAAAGAAGGTTAATTTAATTGTTAATAACTTAGATTCTATAGTTATAGTTTGTGTTAGTCGTTTTCTATTTTTGTCTGAACTAACAAAACAATTTTTTATGGAAAACAATTTACCTTCTTCAAATGCTGGTCAGTCGCTAGGTATTATCGCTTTAATTTTTGGTATTATAGGTGTATTGGCAGCATTTATCCCTTGCTTTGGTTTTATAGCTGTAATATTTGGCGTCCTTGCGATTGTGTTTGGAGCTATTGCTTTAAATCAAGCAAAAAAAGAAAATGCATCGACGTCTTTGCCGAAAGCGGGTCTTTATTTAGGAATCGCGACAACAGTTTTTGTTATTATCTGGGTTGCTATTTTTGTAGGCTCAGTAGGTTCTATGGCTTTAGAACACAAAGATGAAATTAAGAGAGCTTTAGATTCTGTCAAAATAGAAAAAATAGAAACAGATGATTCTTTAAATGTAAAAGTACAGGTAGATTCTACTACAATAGAAACTACTGTAAAATAATTTCTTGAATAAATGTTTCTTTCCCAAGAAATTGATTCTTATAAAAAGATAAACGTAATTCTGGCTTTCCTAATTATGTTTGTCTTTTTTTATTGCTTTTTTCTTCCCTATTTAAATTTTGGTTTGCAATCATCCTGTGAAGGATTGCCTTTGGCATACTGTAAAAGCCGCGGACTTACAAGAGCTTTTTCTCAAATCCTTCGATTTCATTTTCAAGAAGCGATTGCTTACAATCCATTTTCTATAAAAATTTTTTGTTTCTTTTTCTTTCAGCTTACAGCTAGATTTTTGATCAATTGGATCATTTCTTTTTCCATATTCAAAAAAGTATTAATTTTTGATGTATCTATAAGTGCAATTTCTTTCCTTTTTTGTTTTTATAATTTAATACTCCCTTATTAGAAATTAATTACATTGTGTTTTTTAGTTTTAGTTATGAATTTTTAGCTAATAATGATAAAAAGCATTCATTTTGATAATATAATTGATAGGGAAGTATATAAAATAAAATGTGCTTAAAATTTTAAAAATTATCTCATTCTGGAATTGATAAATTGTCTAATTAAATTTGTACTTTTGCCAAGTTTTTTACACAACTACTTACAAACAAACAACAGAATGAATCAAACAAAATATATTTTTGTTACAGGAGGTGTGACCTCTTCATTAGGAAAAGGGATTATCGCGGCATCTTTGGCAAAATTGTTACAAGGAAGAGGATACCGCACTACAATTCAGAAATTTGATCCATATATTAACGTAGATCCGGGGACACTAAACCCGTACGAGCACGGAGAATGTTATGTGACAGATGATGGAGCTGAAACGGACTTAGACTTAGGGCACTACGAGCGTTTCTTGAACGTTCCTACTTCTCAGGCTAATAATGTTACTACAGGAAGAGTTTATCTTTCGGTTATTGAAAAAGAAAGAAGAGGAGAATTTTTAGGAAAAACAGTTCAGGTTGTTCCTCATATCACAAACGAGATCAAAGACAGAATGCAATTGCTAGGTAAATCTGGCGATTATGATATTGTAATTACTGAAATTGGTGGAACGGTTGGTGATATCGAATCTCTACCTTATATAGAATCTGTTCGTCAATTAGTTTGGGAGTTAGGTGAAAATAACGGAATTGTTATTCACTTGACATTAGTTCCTTACTTGGCTGCTGCAGGTGAGTTGAAAACAAAACCAACACAGCACTCTGTTAAAACTTTAATGGAGAGCGGTATTAAAGCAGATATTTTGGTTTGTAGAACAGAGCATGAATTGTCTCAGGAATTACGCCAGAAATTAGCTTTATTCTGTAATGTGAAGAAAGAAGCGGTTATTCAGTCAATTGATGCTTCTACTATATATGAAGTTCCAAACTTAATGCTTGAAGAAGGATTAGACGTTGTAGCTTTAAAGAAATTAGATTTACCTAAAAAAGCATCTCCAGATCTTAAAAACTGGAATACTTTCTTAAAAAGATTAAAAAGCCCAAAACAAACAGTAAACATTGGTTTGGTTGGGAAATATGTAGAAATGCAGGATTGCTACAAATCTATTTTAGAGGCGTTCATTCATGCAGGAGCTGCAAACGAAACAAAAGTAAACGTAATTTCTATTCACTCAGAGCATATCAATGCTGATAACGTAGAAGAGAAATTAGGCTCTCTAGACGGAGTTTTAGTTGCTCCAGGTTTTGGTGAAAGAGGTATTGAAGGAAAAATCGAAGCAGTTCGTTTTGTACGTGAAAACAACATTCCTTTCTTCGGAATTTGTTTAGGAATGCAAATGTCTGTTATCGAATATTCTAGAAATATTTTAGGTTATGCAGAAGCAAACTCTACAGAGATGAACGATAAAACGTCTCATCCGGTTGTGAGTTTAATGGAAGAACAGAAAAATGTAACCGATAAAGGAGGAACAATGCGTTTAGGTGCTTGGAAATGCGATATTAAACCAGACACTTTAGCGTATAAAATTTACGGAGAAAAAACTATTTCGGAGCGTCACCGCCACCGTTATGAGTACAACAATAAATATGCTGATGAATTGCAAAAAGCTGGTTTAAAAGCTTCTGGAGTTAACCCTGATACAGGTTTAGTAGAAATCGTAGAGCTTGAAAACCACCCGTTTTTCATTGGTGTACAATACCACCCAGAATACAAGAGTACAGTTGCAAATCCGCATCCAATCTTTGTGAACTTTGTGGCAGCTGCAGTAAATGCGCATAAAAAACAGTAATTAATATTTTGAGAAACTTGTAACTTTTGAGACAAACTCATTACTAATAAGCTTCAATGAATAACTTTTTTAAATTATAATGGAAGAAAAAAATTAGACCTCAATTCAATCATTGGTTTTGTATTGATCTTTGGAATTTTGATTTGGATTATGTATCAAAATCAGCCTTCTGAAAAAGAAATCGCCGCTGAAAAAGCCAAGAAAGAATTAGTTGCTAAACAAGAAGCACAAGCAAAAGCAGATAAAGCAAAAACGGCATCATTACCAGCTGCAGCTGTAACTCCTGGAGATACAGTTCAATTGGCGCAATTGCAAAAAACTTTAGGAGGATTTGCTTATTCTGCAACACTTCCTTCTGCAAAAGAAGCTTTTACTACAATCGAAAACGAAAAATTAAGATTGAAGATTGCTAATAAAGGAGGATATATTGTTGAAGCTACTTTAAAAGAATTCGAAAGATTAAAAAAAGGTTCTGGTGAGTTAGTTGAGTTAATTAAAAATAATAACTCAAACTTAAATTTACAGCTTCTTACTACAGATAATAGAACATTAAATTCTAAAGATTTATATTTTGAGCCAACATTAGAAAAAATTGGTGCAGACCAAGTTCTTTCTATGCGTTTGAAAGCTGGAGCTAATGAATTTTTAGAATATAAATACATTCTTAAACCAAACGATTATTTAGTTGGTTTTGATATTCGTTCTCAAGGTTTAAACAGAGTTTTAAATTCTGCTAAACCAGTTGATTTGCAATGGGATTTAAAAACATACAGAAACGAAAAAAGCGTTGCGTATGAAAACCGTTATGCACAAATTGATTACAAATACGAAGAATCAAAATACAACAACGTAAGTTCGCACGGACAAGGTAAAGAAGAAACTCCTACAAAAGTTAGTTATGTAGCGTTCAAACAGCATTTCTTTACTACAATTTTATCTACAGATAAACCTTTTGAAACTTCAAAATTACAATCTGACGATTTAGTTAAAGATGATAAAATTGATACTGTTTTCACAAAACAGTTTAGAGCTAATTTACCTTTAGCGTTTTCAAATGGAGAGATCGATTACAAAATGAATTTGTATATGGGTCCTGCAGATTACAAAACATTAAAAGCTTACGATAAAAACTTCGAAAAGATTATTCCATTAGGATGGGGAATTTTTGGATGGATCAACAAATGGATTTTCATTCCGTTATTCGGATTCTTAAGTTCAACAATCGGTTTATCATTAGGTATTGCGATTATTATCTTTACAATTATCATCAAATTGGCCATGTCGCCAATTACCTATAAGTCATTCTTGTCTCAGGCTAAAATGAAAGTTTTAAGACCTGATATTGCAGAGTTGGGAGAAAAATTCAAAAAAGACCCAATGAAGAAACAACAGGAAACAATGAAACTGTACAACAAAGCAGGTGTAAACCCAATGGCAGGATGTATTCCGGCATTGATTCAGTTGCCTTTCATGTATGCATCGTTCCAGTTTTTCCCTGCAGCATTTGAATTAAGACAAAAAAGCTTCCTTTGGGCAGACGATTTATCTTCTTTTGACTCGGTGGTAAAATTACCATTCAATATTCCAATGTACGGAGATCACATCAGTTTGTTCCCAATCTTGGCGGCAATTGCGATTTTCTTCTACATGAAAATGACTTCAGGAGACCAACAAATGGCAGCTCCTCAGCAAGAAGGTATGCCAGATATGGCAAAAATGATGAAAATCATGATTTATGTTTCGCCATTAATGATGTTGATTTTCTTCAATAATTACGGATCAGGATTGAGTTTGTATAACTTTATTTCAAACTTAATTACAATCGGAATTATGTTTGTTATCAAGAATTATATTGTAGACAGTGATAAAATTCACGCTCAAATTCAAGAAAACAAACAAAGAGAGCCTAAAAAGCCAAGTAAGTTCCAACAGCGTCTTCAAGATGTAATGGAACAGCAAGAAGCAGACAAAAGCTCAAGCACAGAATAAAAAGAAGAAATAATTCTAAATAAAAAAAATCTCGATTTATCGGGATTTTTTTATACCATTATACTTTATAATTAAGATTTTCGTTAAGCTTAAAAAATAGAATTTATTATGATCTCAAAAAATATCATATCTGGGGTATTATTCCTAATAACATTAATTTTGAATGCGCAGACAGAAAGTAACAAGCTAGATGCGGCTGGAAAAAAAGATGGACTTTGGAAAGGAACTTACGCCGAATCTAAACGCCCACGTTACGAAGGAACTTTTGATCACGGAAAAGAAACGGGTGTTTTTAAATTTTTTGATGATACAAAAAAAGGAGACGTTATCGCTACAAGAGATTTTAGTGCAAATGATGGAAGTTCGTACACTATTTTTTTTGATCAAAATAAAAATAAGGTAAGCGAAGGAAAAGAAGTGGGAAAAGTACGTGATGGAGAATGGAAATATTATCACAAAGCTTCTAAAGTTTTAATGACAGTTGAGAATTATAAAAATGGAAAATTAGAAGGCTTAAAAACTATTTATTACCCAAATGCTCAAATTGCTGAAGAGATGATGTACAAAAATGGTTTAAAAGAAGGAGCATATAAGAAAATGGGAGTAGACGGAACACTCTTGGAAGAATCTAACTTTAAAGATAACGAATATAATGGAGATGCCGTTTTTTATGATTCAGACAAATCGGTTGCTTCTAAAGGTAAATTTGTGAATGGTAAAAAAGCTGGAATGTGGCAGTTTTATCAGAAAGGAAAATTAGTGAAAGAAGTGAATATGAGCGATCCTAAAAACACGAATAAAGCTTCTGAAAAAGTAGGAACTTCAAAGAAATAATTTTGATTTCAATTTTAGAAATTTAATTAATAAACGAATCAATGGACTTAAATGAATTTTTGAGTCCATTTTTTTTGCAACTGTTTTCTTGTAAAATTTGTTTTTATATAAGTAAAATATAGTAAGTTTATAACTTAAATTTTAACGTTTATGAAAGTAAAAACTTTGCTATTTCTCTTGTTGTTTACAGGTGTTTATGCACAAAATCAAGCTGATGCAGATAAATTAGTTGAAGAAGGAATTGTTCTTCATGATAAGGGCGATTATGAAGGTGCTATCAAAATTTATGATAACGCATTAAGTCTTGATAAAGATAATTTGTTTGCATTAATCGAGAAATCATTAACCTTAAACTCAATAAAGAAGTTTGATGAAGTTATTACTATTTCAAAACATGCTATTGCAACGCATCCCAATAGCGGACTGCAAAATATTTATGTAAATTATGGAAATGCACTAGATCATTTAAATAAAACGGAAGAAGCATTAAAAATCTACGAAGAAGGAATACGAAAGTTTCCAGATTATTATCAATTGTATTTTAATAAAGGAATTTGTTATGCAAATCTAAATAATAGTTCTGAAGCTATTTCATGTTTTCAAAGGTCTCTGGCTATAAATCCAAAACATCCTGGTTCATTAAACGCTATTGGTATATTAGAATCAAATTCTAATAGGATTCCTGCTGTTCTGGCTTTTTCAAGATTTTTAATTGTAGAGCCGCAAACCAATAGATCGAAGAAGAATTTTGAAAACCTAAAAGGTCTCTTGATGAAAGGGGTAACACAAACCGGCGAAAAAGCAATAACCATTAATATCGATTCATCAACGCTTCCAGATTCTACAGGAGTAAAAAAAGAAAATGATTTTTCTAGTACAGATTTAATACTTTCTATAACCGCTAGTTTAGATTTTGATAAAAAGAATATCAAAAAAACTGAAGTAGAGAATTTTATTCGAAAAATTGAAGTGATTTGTGCTTCATTAGATGAAGGGAAAAAAGAAAATCAAGGTTTTTATTGGAATTTTTTGGCGCCTTATTTTATAGAAATGAAAAATAAAAAGCTAATAGAGCCTTTTGCTTATATTGCGTATGTTGATGCTGAAACAGATGATGTTGTAAAATGGCATAAAAAAAATCAGAATAAACTTGATGATTTTTATGAATGGTCTAAAAATTATAAATGGGGTTTTAAGTAATAAAAAGATCTAATTTTAATTTGCTAATATTTTTATAAAATGGATTTAAAAGAGCTTCTAGGAAGATTTTTGTTGTTGTTTTTTTCGATTTTGATCTTGTATTTTTTCTCCAACAGAAAAGATAATGCTACTATAAATCCACTAATGGTTATTGTAGGACTTTGTACTTTTTCTCTTTGTTATCTTTTTACTAAAATCGAAATTGGTGTCGGAATAGGGTTTGGATTATTTGCCATTTTTTCAATACTCCGTTTTAGGACACAATCCTTTACAGTAAATGCAATCATCTTTCTATTTGCAACAATCACATTGTCTATTTTAGACATTATGTATCCGTTTGAAAAGATTGAATTGTTGCTCTTTTTTCAAATTATTATCATCGGATTTTACATCGCGGCTTCAATTATTGTCAATAAGAAAGCGTCAAAATATCTAAATTCCGTTGACATGAAAATTCCTCTTGACGATAATTTTTCTTTAAAGACAGAGATAATTAGAAAATCAATTCAAGAGAAAATTAAGATTGAAGATTTTGATTTTAGAATTGTACTAATCAATACTGCAAACAACGAAATAGATTTATTAGTATTCTATTAATCGTTGAAAGGGCGAACTTGTTTGATGTATAAATCTCTTTTTTCGCCGACAATTTTAAACTCAATATCTACAGGATGAAATTGGTTTTTACGCCAATATCGATACATTTTGGTTTCAATTTTTTTGCTGACATCATACAGATTACTCATTTCTTTTCTGATCAATAAAGGCTGATTATTGTTTAAATTGGAATTGGAAGTATAATCGATATCAAAATCGGTTTCGTCTTTTCCGTCATTAAAATGATAAGCGACAAATTGTTCGCAGATTTCTCCTTTTTCGGGTTTAACAACCGAATTTTCTCCTTTTTGAACATTAACCGTAATTCCAGGAAAGTTTTCTCTAAATATATTTTTGGTAATAATTACGCCATTTGCTAACTCGTCAGGAAACGAACGATGAACTAAAACGCCCATAGCAATATTTTGCTGATCAATTCCAAAAAGTTCTCTTTCGTTATACGAAGCTTCATTCCAAACACTTGCCCAAACTTGTTTTATGGCTTTTTCGAAAGTTTTGATAGAATCACCTATAATTCCAGTTTTTGAATCGTACAATCCAGCGCCATTAAAATCATCCAAATCTTCTGCGTTTGTAGAAGAACGAAATCTGAAATTTTTGAATTTTGCATCTTTAAAAGCGGTGTTCAATTTTGAAATTAATTGAGGATCAATAGGTTCTTTTTTAATAGCGTCTCTAATTTTTTTAAGCTGTTTATTGATCCAAATTGTAGAATCTTTTTTGGGAAAAGTTAAAAGTTCAGCAATTAATGGAGAAATAGCAGGATTCTGAATATGCTTTGTATAATAGTAAAACGGAATAGCATGCGCATTTTCGGGTACTTTAAATGGAATTTCTTTTGAAATAGCTATTAAATACGCCATGTTTTGTGCTTTTGAACCAATATAATTAACTCCCTTTTTTGGAATTTCAGCCAAGTTCACTAATTCGGTAATGCTATTATCAATAATGAGCTTTTTCTTTTTTCCAGATGTTTTTACTGGAATCTTTTTGGTTGTTTCTTTGATGAAGAAAGTATCGACTTCTATCTTTAATTCTACTTTTTTAGAAAGCAGTTTTTTGATATTGTTATCTTTTTCAATATTGGTATAAGCCATAATCGGAATCTTTCTGTTTTTTCCTAGAAGTACCAAATGGCTTAAAGGCGTCTGGAGTTCATTTACAATGATTCCTCGCACATTTGGAAGAATATCAGGTGTTCCATCCAAAATAATGATTTCGTCAGAATTAGGCTTTGTGGATTCCAATTCCTTGATTTTGTATTTTTTTAGAATTCCAATATTAGTTCCTCGAACAACTTCTTGATATTTGATTTCGCCAAAAATATAATCTGATTTAACACACGGAATTTTGAATTTCTGTTCTTGATACCATTGCATCATATCGGGATTGTTCAAATAGAATTTTAGTTTTTCGCCAATAAATGTGGAATTTTTAACCATACCAAAAAAACGTTCAATTAATGGAACTGGCATATGATCGGATGCAGCAAGTTCGAAAATCCACTTATCTGTTCCTTTTATGTGGTTTAAATTTCCGAGAAGAAAGTCTCTGTTTTTTTCTGTATCGCTGTAATTTTCATTGTTGAATACTTCAAGATCTTGGCTGTAGCCTAAATAATTAACAACGAAATCATAGTGAAGCAAAATAAGGTTACTGTTGAAATAATACATTTTCTGTTTTCGCATATCATAAATTACCTTCACTGATTCAATATTCGAAAATTTATCAGACAAAGGTTTTCCTCTAAATGCCTTGTAAGCTTCATAATTTGGCAGGGACGCGCTAAATCGCTGTGCACTTAGAGAGGTTAAGATGAAAAGGAAAAATAAGCTGTAAATGAATTTTTTCATATAATACAAATAGATGATTAAATGTAATTAAAAAAAGAACTCATTGGGTGAAATTGTTTTTGTCAATTTTACATTATCCAATTAAATTTAAATCTTTGCAAATCTGCTTTAATCTGTATAAATCTGCGTGAAAGTTATCGATCGAAAAAAGTATTTCACGCAGATTTTAAAAGATTTTAGCAGATCAAATTTGATTTTTATTCTATTAATTATTCGATTTCGTTCAACGAGCAAAAATAGAATAAGTTTTATCTACTGCGGGATTGCTTAAACTAATGAAAACCATGGTGAAATTTTCTATTATTTGGTGTACCTTTGCAACCTTAAAAAATTAAACATTTCAAAATGAAACGAGTAGTTGTTGGACTTTCAGGTGGGGTAGATTCTAGTGTTACAGCATATTTATTGCAGCAGCAGGGATACGAAGTTATAGGCCTTTTCATGAAGAACTGGCACGATGATTCGGTTACTATTTCTAACGAATGTCCGTGGCTTGAGGACAGCAACGATGCTTTGCTTGTTGCTGAAAAACTTGGAATACCGTTTCAAACTGTTGATTTAAGCGAAGAATACAAAGAAAAAATCGTTGATTACATGTTCAACGAATATGAAAAAGGAAGAACTCCAAATCCTGACGTGCTTTGTAACCGCGAAATCAAATTTGATGTGTTTATGAAAATCGCTTTAAGTCTTGGTGCAGATTATGTAGCAACAGGACATTATTGCCAAAAAAGCGAAATTGAAGTGGACGGAAAACCGGTTTATCAATTAATTGCTGGAAATGACGTTAACAAAGATCAATCGTATTTTTTATGCCAATTGTCTCAAGAACAATTGTCAAAAGCTTTGTTTCCTATTGGAGCTTTAACAAAACCAGAAGTGCGCGAAATTGCTCGCTGAAATGGAATTAGTTACAGCTGAAAAGAAAGATTCGCAAGGTTTGTGTTTTATTGGGAAAGTTCGTCTTCCAGAATTTTTACAGCAAAAACTACAGCCAAAAGATGGCAAAATTGTTCAGATTGATAAAAATGATCCGATTTATACTGTTGAGAAATCGACTGAACTTTCTTTGGAAGAAAGACTAAAATTAGAGTCTCAAAAAGTAGAATATCTTCCAACAATGGGGAAAGTAGTTGGAAAACACCAAGGTGCTCATTATTTTACAGTTGGACAAAGAAAAGGTCTAAATGTTGGAGGTACAACAGATCCTTTGTTTGTAATTGCTACAGATGTTGAAACCAATACTATTTATACAGGTATGTCAAGCCAGCATCCAGGTTTGTTTAAAAAAGCACTTTTTGTTGGAGAATCTGAAGTACACTGGATTAGAGAAGACATGACTCTGAAAGCTGGTGAAAAAATGGAAGTAATGGCGAGAATTCGTTACCGTCAGCCTTTGCAAAAAGCTGTTTTATATCAATTTGAAGACGGAATGTATGTGGAGTTTGAAGAACCGCAGTCTGCTATTACAGAAGGACAATTTGTTGCTTGGTATTTAGAAAATGAATTAGTTGGTTCGGGAGTAATTTCTTAGCTTTATACTTTATTTGGGAGTAAATCCCTTTAAGGTATAAATTGATGAGATGTAGCTTTACTTTTCTTTTATTACTTCTTTCGTTTACAGTATTTTCACAAGAAGATGCGTGGGTTTATTTTAATGGTAAACCTAATGCACAAGCTTTTTATGACAATCCGCTAAGCGAGCTTTCACAAAGATCCTTGGATCGAAGAACTAGCCAGAATATTGCTTTAGATATTACTGATGCTCCTTTGGAAACTTCGTATGTAAATCAAATTACATCAAGTGCAGGAATTACGGTAAAAGCGCAATCAAAATGGCTGAATGCACTTCATATTCAGGGAACTCAATCGAACATTAACGCCTTAAAATCACTGTCTTTTGTTTCTAGGGTAGAGTTTGCAGATAGAACTTTAAATACTACAGGGAAAAGAGTTTCTGAAGCTTCGGCAAACCAAGTTCACGAACAGTTAAAAACTACAATTGATTATTCTTACGGAAATTCTGCGAATCAAATTCAGATGTTAAACGGGCAAGTTCTGCATCAGCAGAATTTTACTGGAGAAGGAAAAATTATAGCCGTTATGGACGGCGGTTTTCCTGGCGTTAATACTGCACAACCATTTGAAAATCTTAGAAATAATAATAAAATTCTAGGCGGTTATGATTATACTACCAGAAATAGCAATTTCTATACGGGCGATTCTCATGGGACTTCGGTGCTTTCAACAATGGGAGGTTTTAAAGCAAATTCTTTAGTTGGAACTGCTCCAAATGCCTCATATTATCTTTTTATTACAGAAATTCAAGCTCAAGAGATTCCATTAGAAGAGTCGCTGTGGGTAGAAGCCGCAGAAAAGGCAGATGCTTTAGGAGTCGATATAATTACTACTTCATTAGGATATTTTCTGGATAGAGACGAAATCAGATACAATCATACGTATAGCGAGATGAACGGAATCACGACTTTTATTTCTCGTGGTGCCGAAATTGCTTTTAGCAAAGGAATTTTGGTTTTGGCATCTGCTGGAAATGAAGGAACTCAAGTAGAAAAACATATTGGTTCGCCTGCAGATGCGGTTTCAGTATTGACAGTTGGTTCTGTTAATGCCTCTAAAGTAAGAGCTAGTTCCAGTTCTATCGGACCAACTTATGATGGAAGAATAAAACCAGATGTTATGGCACAAGGGGCATCGGCGGTAGTTTCTGATGCAAATGGCAATATTGGCACAGCAAGCGGAACGTCATTTTCATGTCCGATAATGGCAGGAATGGCGGCTTCTTTATGGCAGGCTTTTCCAACTAAAACCAATAAAGAAATCAGGCAAATGATTGTAAAATCTGCTGATAGATATGCCAATCCAGATAATAATTATGGATATGGAATACCAAATTTTGGAGCAACTTTGAGTGTTGATGATTTTATTGCCGAAACTGCTTTTTCGGTTTATCCAAACCCAACTCAAAAATCGATTACTTTTTCTTTTTTAAACGAAGACAATACAGCATCAGTAACTATTTATTCTGTTTTAGGACAGAAGTTAATTGAAGAAAAAATTAGTAATTTAAATCCCGTTCTGTCTTTGCAATCTTTACAAAGCGGACTTTATTTTTATAGTTTTGATGCCAATAAACTGCATAAGACAGGAAAGATAATCAAGCAATAATTTTCTTAATGAATAAAATCACCCAACTTTTCAATATAAAATATCCAATCATTCAAGGCGGAATGATTTGGAACAGTGGTTATAAATTAGCATCAGCAGTTAGTAATGCAGGCGGACTTGGGCTTATTGGTGCAGGTTCTATGTATCCAGAAGTTTTAAGAGAGCACATTCAAAAATGTAAAAAAGCAACTGACAAACCTTTTGGTGTCAATATTCCGATGTTATATCCTAATATCGAAGAAATCATGAATATTGTGGTTGAAGAAGGCGTTAAAATTGTTTTTACTTCCGCTGGAAATCCTAAAACTTGGACTTCTTTTTTGAAAGAAAGAGGTATTACAGTTGTTCACGTGGTTAGCAGTAGCGTTTTTGCTTTAAAAGCACAAGATGCTGGTGTGGATGCGGTCGTAGCCGAAGGTTTTGAAGCTGGCGGTCATAACGGACGTGAAGAAACCACGACATTGACTTTGATTCCGATGGTAAAAGAAAAAATCCAGATTCCGTTGATCGCAGCTGGAGGAATTGCTACAGGAAGAGGAATGCTTGCTCGCAATGGTTCTTGGAGCAGATGGTGTTCAAGTTGGAAGCCGTTTTGCGGCATCTATAGAATCTTCTTCACACAATAATTTTAAAGAAACTATAGTTAGTACTATAGAAGGAGGTACGCAATTGACTTTGAAAGAATTAGCACCTGTTCGATTAATAAAAAATAAATTTTATCAGGATGTTCAGGATTTGTATCAAAAATGTCCATCCAAAGAAGAATTGGTTCAGCTTTTAGGAAGGGCTAGAGCAAAAAAAGGAATGTTTGAAGGAGATTTGGATGAGGGAGAATTGGAAATTGGACAAGTAGCAGGTCTGATTCATGAAATTTTACCAGTTGAGCAAATTGTTCAACAAATGATTGCCGAATTTGAAGTCGCATCCAAAGAAAAGAGTACTTTTGAGTTTTAATTACCTGCAAGAAATATTTTATGAATTCCCTACGCCCCTACATATTGTTACTATTTTTAGTTTTTGGATTGCAACAGGTTCAGAGTCAGTCTTATCATTTTAAAACATCAGGATTTAGTGTTCTAGAGAAAAATGAAAGAGGTAAGTGGGGAGAATGGTCTAATCTTGATCTGGTAAATCTTTCGGTGGTTTTAGATACCAATAAACACAGGATTGTAGTATATTCTCAGGAAATTCAGTTGTACAATATCTTAGATTATATTGAAAGAGAAGAAAATGATACCGATATTGTTTATTCTTTTATGTGTAAAGATAATGACGGAAAAGAATGCAAACTGTCAATTATCACCCGAAAAAAGCAAGATTACAGAAAACAATTATACATTAATTATGACAATCGTATTATTGTCTATAATATTATTACAGTTTAAAAATAAGCTTCTAAGATGCTAAGGTTCTGAGGGACTAAGTTTTTTTAGATTATAAGTATTTCAGATTTAATTAAAAATAATAAACCCGACAGGTTTTAAAATCTGTCGGGTTTACTATATAAACTTAGTATCTCAGAGACTTAGAAACTTAGCGTCTTAGATTACAAAGAATCAATATCCTTAATAAACTCATCATATTCTAAATAGAACATTTCTAGAGCGTGCATATTTTCGTTGAAAAAATCAAAAATAGTATCCCAAGTATTTTTATTGCTGAAACCAACGCCAAGTTTTTCAACCCAGATTCTGCTGATGGTTTTACCACTTTCTAAAGTATGGTTTTTCTCAAAGACTAAATCTTTAATAAATTCTTCTTCTAAAATATTTTTTAAAGCTTCCAGTTTTTCAAAATAAGCAATACGTTTTTCATCGCTTCGGTGTTCAATGTCAATTAGAACCTGAGCCTTTTTGTTGTCAACATAAAACTTAAAAGAAAAGTCTTTGATCTTTGTATCATAAAGCACCCATTTACGAGGATATTTTTCGGCAAAAGCTACCCAAAATTCTCTTTTTATTCTTTGCGATTCTTCTTTGCTGTACATTTTTTTAGGCTTTAATAATAGAAAACTTGTGGTACTGCGTTTTCTGGAGTATATTTATGTTTTATTTGAAAGTACAAAAATAAGCTTTGATTATGAATTTTCAAGACTTTTTGAAATATGTTCCCAATATAATTCCTGTAGAGCTGCCAGCAGTAACCTCACATTTAAAAATGGCACCCAAAGAACGTATAGAAGGATTAAAAAATCTTGATATCGAAGCGTTAAATGCAAGAATGGCTGGAGTAATGATGCTCTTTTATCCAAAACAAGAAAAAACGCATCTTGTTTTGATTGTTAGAAACGCTTATGATGGTGTTCATTCGGCTCAGATTGCATTTCCGGGAGGCAAGTATGAAAAGGAAGATTTAGATTTTGAAACCACAGCACTTAGAGAAACACATGAGGAAGTAGGAATTACTAGTGACAAAATAAATATAGTTAAGCGTTTTTCTCCAATGTATATTCCGCCAAGTAATTTTTTGGTGCATCCGTTTTTAGGAATTGCAACAGAAGAACTTTCTTTTTACCCTGATATAAGAGAGGTAGCCGGAATTATAGAATTGCCTTTGTCTGTTTTTTTAAATGATGATATTATTATCGAAGCCAGATTATCAACTTCTTATGGGGCAAATATTTTAGTTCCAGCCTTTAATATTCAGAACCATATTGTTTGGGGAGCCACGGCGATGATTTTGAGTGAATTGAGAGATGTTTTGCAAGCAGTTATTGCAAAAGAAATTTGATAAAGTTTATTTAATGATTTGATATTCATTTGGATAACTCTTAATTGGAGAAATTGTTTTATACTGTTGCTAAAAGAATAATTTTTGTATGTTTGCGACCTAACAAAAAAATAAGATAAATTAGTTATGGGATTGTTTAAACGAAATCCTTTTGGGCATATATTATTCATCAAGAAATGGTTAATCCGTATTTTGGGAGCCATGACTCATAGAAGATATAGAGGTTTTAATGAATTACAGATTGAAGGATCTGAGATTATTAAAACGCTTCCAGATAATAATGTTTTGTTTATATCCAATCACCAGACTTATTTTGCAGATGTGGTAGCGATGTTTCATGTGTTTAATGCGAGTTTATCTGGACGTCAGGATACAATTAAAAATATTGGTTATCTGTGGCAACCTAAAATGAACATTTATTATGTTGCGGCAAAAGAGACTATGCAAGCTGGTTTGCTACCGAGAATTTTGGCTTATGTCGGTGCAATTACCGTTGAACGAACATGGCGCGCAAAAGGTGTTGATGTTACCGAAAAACGTGAAGTGAACCCAAACGATACTGAAAATATTAGAATTGCTCTTGAAGATGGTTGGGTAATTACTTTTCCTCAAGGAACTACAAAATCATTTAAGCCTGTTCGTAAAGGAACTGCACATATTATCAAACAGCACAAACCAATCGTTATTCCAATTGTAATTGATGGTTTCCGCAGATCATTTGATAAAAAAGGACTTCGAATGAAGAAAAAAGGAATTCTGCAATCTTTCATCATCAAAGAACCTCTAGATATTGATTATGAAAATGATACAATCGAACAAATTGTAGAAAAAGTA
The DNA here is from genome assembly GCF_029625315.1 of Flavobacterium ginsengisoli. NCBI lineage: Bacteria > Pseudomonadati > Bacteroidota > Flavobacteriia > Flavobacteriales > Flavobacteriaceae > Flavobacterium > Flavobacterium ginsengisoli. The sequence goes on along the minus strand of NZ_CP121110.1, from coordinate 1,847,682 downwards.
GAATACGCAATTGAACAACATCCATCATTTTTAAAAGTTATTCCTGCCGAAGAAATTAAAGTACAAGAAGAACTGAATAAATTAAGACGTTGGGATTATTAAAAGTTAGTTTTATTTTGTTTCAAGTTTAAGGTTTCAAGTTTGCTTTGTCTGGCTGAGCGAAGTCAAAGCCTAACTTTGTACCCTTCTCCCGAAGCCTCGGGATCGCTCAGGGTGACGAATCGATTTTTTATCAGGCTTTTGTGTTTGTGGTTTTAGGTTTCAAGTAGAAAAACTTAGAACCTTAGCGTCTCAGAACCTTAGAACCTTTTTCAGAAATCTATTTTCTTCAACTCCTTATAATTAGCATACAATCTTCTTAAAAGCGTTCCGTAGATAATTCTGTAGAAACACCAGAACAATCCAAAGAAACCTAAGATTACTAAGAATAGAATGCCTATTGTTACAAACATGGCTTTTCCGTTCATTGCTAATTTGTTTCTAAGGAACTCCATATCTGGATTGTAGACAAAAGCAATAAAGAAGCTCAAAATGGCTGTAATTACAATCATTCCTAAATTGTACCAAACATAATATTGTACCGTTTTACGAGTTCTTAAAATAGCACTCATTAGAGATTTTGTGGCTATTGTGGTCGAAATTGTTTTGTAGTTTTTATAAAAAATGTAAACGAAAATTAAAACGACAACATAATTGAAATACGTTAGAAACTCTAAAGCTGTTACAATTTCAGGATGATTCATCTTTCGCAGTACATCATCTGTATTGATGAATAAGTTCGAAAAAGTCCAAAAGGAAATCTCTAAAATACTGATAATTAAAATCCACTTTACAATAGAAGATGACTTTCTATGAATCATCTTGTAGATTTCGTTTTCAGAAATTTGTTGAAAAGAACCTGAGTTCTTTTGCCAGTCTTTTTTTAGTAAATCCAGTTCTTTCATAATAATTTTTAAGGATTTAGTATTTTTTTAAGTTTCCCCTTAATTCTGTTCATTTTCACGCGCGCATTCACTTCGCTGATTCCTAAGGTTTCAGCTATTTCTTGATAATCTTTGTCTTCTAAATACATAAAAACTAATGCCTTTTCGATGTCATTTAATTGATAAACTGCTTTATACATCAGTTTAATCTGTTCTTCTTCTTCATAATTGTAGTCAACATCTTTTACAAAATGTTGGTGGTTTTCATAATCTACGGTCGATATAGTTCTTTTGGTTTTGCGGTATAAGGTAATCGCTGTGTTTAAGGCAACACGATATGTCCAAGTCGAAAATTTACTGTCGCCTCTAAATTTTGGATAAGCTTTCCAAAGCTGAATGGTAATCTCTTGAAACAGATCTTTATGAGCATCTTCACCAGCAGTATATAATCTACAAATCTTGTGGATTATATTCTGATTTGCCTGCAGCTGCGCAACAAATGACTGTTCTAGATTTTCGCTCATAATGTATTAGTAGTTATGAAATCATTTTTGTTACAGTTGGTGTTTTATTTTTGCCACGAATTACACAAATTTCTCGAATTACTTCTAAAACAGAATAGATTAAAGTTGAGTTTTTTAAAATTTGTGCTAATTTGTGTAATTCGTGGCAAACTTTATAGTTCTCTTGTTTTATAGTAATTAATCGTCAAATCGATAAACTTACTATAGCTTTTCATTCCATCTTTTTGGTTATTTGTTTTTAAAAAACTATCCCATAGAAAATGAAAACCTTCGTCTATAAATGTGTCATATTTTTTCCAGAAATCTTGGTCTTCTTGATAGTTTTTTAAAATTCCCGTATTTACTTGTTTCTTTAATATTTCAAAAATTTTCTCGTTTTTAAACTGCCAGATTCCGAGACAATAACGTAATGCAAAACTATATCCTGCATATTGATAATATAAATTGTCATTTTTGACAGAAGCCAAAAGGCCAATAAAATTGCATTCACTTTCACTTGCAAAACCAATCTGGTGTGCCATTTCGTGAGATGTGGTTAGCGGAAAAGTGTACATTGGCAATAAGTCGTTAATTTGCGCTTCGTTTGTAAATGGATTTAAATAACCACCAAATCCCATATAAGTTAAAGGAAGGCTGAACAATGATTTTTTTACGCTTAAGGTTTTGTATTCAAAATAAGGATGTTCTTTTGCTAAATTATCATAACCGTTTAAAATCATGTTAAATGACTCTTTCTGTGAATATGGAAAGACAATTTTAGAGCTTTTATTTTTTGTGATTTGAAACTGAACTTCATTCGTCTTTGCAATTAATCTTTTAGTGAAAGCCAAAAGATCAGCATCGGTATATTCTCTTTTGATTTCCATTTTTTCAAAAAGAGGTTTGCGATAATAATTGAAAGCCCAAAGCAAATGGAAGAAAAAGTAAAAAACAGAAATTTTGCCTATTATTTTTAAAAGATGATCTTTCCAATTCGTCTTCCATGTCCCTCTTATTTTCCAAAACCAGCTAATTATAGAAATCATCAAAATAGCATAAATAATGTCGCCGACAGAAAACGGAATATTACCTAAAACTGTTCTAGAAAAATGTGAAATCCTAGCAAATAAATTTTTACTGTAAAAACCTTCAACAAAATCAGGGAAGTATGGAAGGATTTTATAAAAAATGATTTGAACTATTAGAAATAAAGGTAAAACGTATTTTGATTTCACAAGGTAAATTTTAGATACGTAAATATAAATACAATATCGAATGATTAAAAAAAGTTCGTCATGAATTCTGCGAATTTTCGTTAATTATTGATTTATTCAATTTTAGATCCGTTTTAATTTGCGCTAATTAGTGTAATTCGTGGCAAAAAAAGCAATTAAACTTTGTAACTTTGAAGCTCTTAATTGTTAAACATCAAACAAAATATAATGAGTCAAGAAATAAGAAATCTGGAACCAAAAGCACTTTGGAACAAATTTGCAGATCTAAATGCTGTTCCTCGTCCATCGAAGAAAGAAGAGCGTGTAATTGAGTTTATGAAAAACTTTGGAAACAGCTTAGGTTTAGAAACTTTCGAAGATGAAATCAGAAACGTAATTATCAGAAAACCTGCAACTCCAGGAATGGAAAACCGTAAACCAATCGTAATGCAAGGACATTTAGATATGGTACATCAAAAAAATGCCGATACTGTTTTTGATTTTGATACACAAGGAATCGATATGTATGTTGATGGTGACTGGGTTCGCGCACGCGGTACAACACTTGGAGCTGATAATGGGTTAGGAGTGGCGACTATTATGGCAATTCTAGAAAGCAAAGATATTCCGCATCCTGCAATCGAAGCTTTATTTACAATTGATGAAGAAACAGGAATGACGGGAGCTTTAAATCTAAAAGGCGGAATTTTGCAAGGTCAGATTTTATTGAATTTGGATACTGAAGAGGATGATGAAATTGATATTGGATGTGCTGGTGGAATTGATGTAACTGCTACAAGAGCATATCATGAAGAAGAAGTTCCAGAAGGTTCTGTTGGTTATACTATTACAGTAAAAGGCTTAAACGGTGGGCATTCAGGAATGGATATTCATAAAGGTCTAGGAAATGCAAATAAAATCATGAATCGTTTATTATTTGATGCATTCGAAAACTTTGGTTTGCAGATTGTTGAAATTAATGGAGGAAGTCTTAGAAATGCAATTCCGAGAGAAAGCGTTGCCAAAGTAATCATTTCTCAAATGTTTGATGAGGCTTATGTTTATGATATGCAGGAAATCATTTCTGATATCAAAGCTGAGTACAAAACAACTGAACCAAACTTATCAATTGAAATCGTAAAAGGTGATTTACCGGAAAAAGTAATGGAACTTGGTGTTCAAGAAGGAATCATCAGAGCGATTTACGCGGCGCAGAATGGAGTTTATAAAATGAGTGCTGATATGGCCGATTTAGTTGAAACTTCAAATAATATTGCTCGTGTAGTAATTAAAGACGGTGAAATTTTAGTTGGATGTTTAACGCGTTCTTCTGTAGAATCTTCAAAATTTGATTTAGCTAATTCGTTACGTTCTGCGTTTGAATTAGTTGGATGCGAAGTAGAACTTTCTGGTTCTTATCCAGGTTGGACACCAAATGTAAACTCTGAAATCTTAGAAGTTTTAAAAGATATTTACGAAAAACAAAATGGAGAACAACCAAAAGTAGTGGCTTGTCACGCTGGTTTAGAGTGCGGAATTTTAGGAACAAATTATCCAGATATGGATATGATTTCTTTTGGTCCAACAATTCACGGAGCGCATTCTCCAGACGAAAGAGCAAGTATTTCTTCTGCACAGAAATATTGGAAATTTGTACTAGAGATTTTAGAGAATATTCCAGTTAAATAAAAATAGTTTTCAGTCGCAGTATTCAGTTCGATAAAACTGTAAACTGAGACTTAAAACTGCGACTAAAAAAATCCCCAATTGAAAAATTGGGGATTTTTTTATGAGAAAATATTAATTTCTTTTCAAAACTTTATACTGTTCGTAACAAGCACTGATTGCATCCATAATTTGAAGATCGTTTGCAGATTGAATGAAAGAATCAGAATAATTGCAACGATGCATAATTTCAGGAATTTCATCTTTGCTGATGCCTAATAATACTGCAACCGTTTCGCGATCGTATTTGGACTCTAAAAGTGTTCGTACGGTATCGTCTTTTTTCATTTCCTTTAGCTTCTTGAGCTCTTTTCCGTTCTTTCCAAAGAAATTATAGAGCATGTCGGCAGGGTTAAAAATCGAACCGAGAACTTTTCCGAAAGCATTTGGAGCATATTCTCCGGCTTCGTAACCTTGCGTTAAACCTGAAATGCTATAACGATAGTTTTCTTTTGTTGGAATTAATTTAGAGTCAATTTCAAGATAACCTGTTAGGGAAAAAGGTGCAATAACCACTTCTTCCAAAGCAATCGCTTTTTCTGTAAGCTGAATTCTAGTTACTTTATTCTTAATCCAGTCGTTTGTAACTCTAATTCTTAGCGATTGAAATCCTAGAATAGAAAAATGAAGCGTGTCATTGACTTGCACATCAATTTCAAAATACCCTTTTTCGTCAGATTTTGCACCACGCACCTTGTTGGTGTTAATGATATTTACGCCAGCAAGCGGTTGTTTGCTGTCGTCGTTAATAACATAACCTGAAACTCTTTGTGGAACTGTTGGCTGTGCATCTTGTGTATCTTGCGCGAAACCAAGGTTAGCGATAAGTGTAAAAAAGAAAACTGCGAAATATTTCATATCCTGATTTAAAGCACTAAAAGTAGTAAATCGGGATTAAATATCTCGCAGTCTTGGAATTTAATTATAAGAAAATTAACAAAGACATTGATAAGATTATTAGATATAAGAAAAAATCCCAAATTCCATATAAAATAGGAATTTGGGATTTATATTTTAAGATCTTAAATGATTAATCTCTTCTAGATCTTCTTGGTCTTGAGCTATCGCCGAAGTTTTCTGAACGTCTTGGAGCTCTATCTGAACCACCTTCGCTTCTTGGAGCAGAGCTTCTAAAACCACCATCTCTTCTAGGAGCTGAGTTTCTATCGCCTCTAAAACCTCCGTCACGAGATCCGCCTTCGCGTGATCCACCGTCTCTTGAAGAATTTCTATCGCTTCTGAATCCGCCTTCACGTCTAGGAGCAAAGTTTCCTTCTCTTCTTGGTCCGCCAGAATTACGTCCGCCACCACGGTTGTTGTGATCACGTCTTCCGCCACCGTCATTTTTAGAAATCTCAACATTGATACGACGACCTTCTAATTGTAAGTTGTTTAAAACGTCCATTACTTTGTCTGTATGCTGTGGATCTGTGTTGAAGAAAGAGAATCCTTCTTTAACATCTACTTTAAAGATATCATCACGACCTAAATCTAATGTTTCTTTCAAGTAATCTTTTAATGACATCCAATCGAAGTTGTCTCTAGAACCGATGTTTACAAAATAACGAACTGCTCCATTATTGCTGAATTCTCTTGGTTCAGAATCACCTCTTTCACGTCTTTCACCAGATTGAACAGAAATATCTCTGTTTTTCTTGTAATAAGTAATGAAACGATTAAATTCTACTGAAACCATTTTCTTGATCAATTCTTCTTTAGATAAATCTTCAAGAACATTGTTGATTGCTGGTAAATAGTTGTCAATTTCGTGATCAACCTCAGTGTCTTTAATTTTGTTAGCTAAGTGTAATAACTGAATTTCGCAGATTTCAATTCCAGATGGAATAGTTTTTTCTTCGAATTTTTGTTTGATGATTCTCTCGATAGAAGAAATTTTACGTAACTCACTTTTTGTAACAATTACAATAGAAGTACCTAATTTTCCAGCTCTACCTGTACGGCCAGAACGGTGGTTGTAAGTTTCGATTTCGTCAGGTAATTGGTAGTTCACAACGTGAGTTACGTTATCAACGTCAATACCACGTGCAGCAACGTCAGTAGCAACAAGCATCTGAATTTGTCTTCCACGGAACGATTTCATTACACCATCACGTTGCGCTTGAGATAAATCTCCGTGTAACGCAGCGGCGCTATATCCATCTTCAATTAATTTCTCAGCAATAGCTTGCGTGTCTCTTTTTGTACGACAGAAGACTACTGAGAAAATGTCTGGATTAGCATCGGCTAAACGTTTTAATGCTTCGTAACGGTCACGAGCATTAACTAAATAAAATTCGTGAGAAACTGTAGATGAACCTGAGTTTTTAGCACCAACAGTAATCTCAACTGGTTCGCTCATAAATTGTTTTGCAATTCTAGCAACCTCTTGCGGCATAGTCGCAGAGAACAACCATGTACTTTTTTCGTCTGGAGTATCTGATAAAATAGATACGATATCCTCATAGAATCCCATGTTTAACATTTCGTCAGCCTCATCCAAAATACAGTAATCTATATTTTTAATGTTTACTAGACCTCTGTTAATCATGTCTTGCATTCTTCCTGGAGTTGCCACAATAATTTGTGCACCTCTCTTTATTTCTCTTGCTTGCTCTGTTATACTAGCTCCTCCGTAAACTGCTACCACATTAATACCTTTTTCGTATTTTGAGTAGTTTTTAAGTTCGTTAGTAATCTGTAAACATAACTCGCGTGTTGGCGATAAAACTAATGCTTGTGTATTTCTGTTGTCGGCATCAATTTTTTGAATTAGCGGAAAACCGAAAGCTGCCGTTTTCCCTGTCCCTGTTTGAGCCAACGCAACCATATCCGTGTCTTTTTCCAATAATAGGGGAATCGCCTTTTCCTGTACCTCTGACGGATTTTCAAATCCTAGATCTAAAATCGCCTTCAGTAACGATTCATTCAATCCTAATTGTTCAAATTTATTCATATGTGTTTTAAAATAGGGTGCAAAATTACTGCTAATTATTCAGATAAACTAATGCAATTTTAAGAATTATGTATTTGTTAAGAATTGATTATCAAAAAGTTACGTTTTTGTTGAAATAAATTTTCGTGTTAAATGAAGAAATATGCCGAAAAACACGTCTCAAAATCTAAAATTTAGCATCTAAAATGTTGTATTTTAAACAATTATTTTGTGGTGTTCAGAAAATCAATCAGTTGCTTAACAGCTTTTCCGCGGTGACCTATAGTGTTTTTGGTCTCTAAGGGTAATTCTGCAAAGGTTTTGTCAAAATTTTCGGGCTTAAAAATAGGATCATAACCAAATCCGTTTGTTCCGGTTTTTGTATTTGTAATTTCTCCTTTCGCAATTCCGGTAAATAGATATTGTTTTCCTTCTAAGTTTAAAGTAATAACGGTTTTGAACTGCGCATCTCGATTTTTTTCATTTTTTAGAGCCTCCAAAAGCTTATTCATGTTATCATCTGCATTTTTTTGTTCTCCGGCGTATCGAGCTGAATATACTCCTGGTTCACCATTTAAAGCAAGAACTTCTAAACCTGTATCATCTGCAAAACAATCATAACCATATTTTTGAGTTACGTAATCAGCTTTTAAAATTGCATTTCCTTCAATTGTATCGGCGGTTTCTGGAATATCTTCCAAACAATTAATATCCTCTAAGCTTAATATTTTGATACTCTCTGGAAGCATACTCTGAATTTCTGCGATTTTATTTTTGTTATTGGAAGCGAAAACAAGTTTCATAGAATTAAAGTTTTAAATGATTTTCAACACAAATTTAGAATTCTTATATTTGATATGTGGCTTAAAAATGAAATAAATGCAATTATCTGTATTATATAAAAAAATCCTACCTTTTGTTAAGCCATACAGAAAAATGGTAGCCGCAACTTTACTTCTAACTTTTTTAGGTTCGTTTGCAAGCACAAGTAAATGCCGTTATTCTAAAATATACTGTAGATACTATAAACAACCTGATGGTTGCCCATGAACCATTATCTAAAGGATTCCATTTGTTAGGCATTATTAGTGTGGTGTTGTTGACTAAAGAATTGGTAAATTCTGTTGTGCAGTTTGGACAAAAATTTTATGGAGAAAAACTCCGTATTTTCATTACTCGAGATATTTCGCAAACTATTGTCGAAAAAATTCTGAGCTATAGAATGGAATTTTACACTTCTGATGAAAATGAAAGCGGAAAACTTCAAACTAGAATTGATGCCGGAATTAGCAGTTTGACGAGATTAGTTCAGAACTTTTTTATTGATATTCTGCCTTTATTTGCCAATGCTTTTGTGGCTTTAGTAATTATGTTTTATGCCAATGTTTATGTGGGTTTGGTAAGTTTGTGTATTATCCCGATTTACTTTTATATTAGTCAGTTACAAGCAACTAAATTGAGCGGATTCAGACGAAGAATGCGAAATTACCGTGAGACTAAAAATAACGGAATCATTAGTTTAATTGAATCCATAACAGTAATTAAATCCTTTGTGCGTGAGTCGACAGAAGCAGATCGGCATGAAAAGATTCAGTTTGAGATGACCGAAAATCAGCTCCAAACGAGAAAGACTAGCTTTATTTTTGAAAGCATTAAAAGCTTTGTCGAACAGATAGGAGTGGTAATTATTATCATTTTGACTGCTTATTTTGTTTTGAATAATCAAATGACAATTGGAGCGATTATGTTTCATATTATGCTTTTTAATAACGTTTCGTCGCCAATTAGGCAATTGCATCGTATTTATGACGAGGTAAATGATGCGCTGATTTATTCAGAAGGCTTTTTTGATATTTTAGAATCAGAACAGGAAGTAGAAACCAGCGGCAATTATATTCCAGAAAAAATTGTTGGATTAATTGAGGTTAAAAATGTCGATTTTGTTTATCCAAACGGAACACAGGCGCTTTACGATATTAATTTTACAGTTAAACCAAATGAGACATCGGCTCTGGTAGGATTAAGTGGTGCGGGAAAAAGTACTATTATTAATTTATTAGATAAGTTTTATCTGCCATCATCAGGACAAATCTTTTTAGATGGAGTAGATTTAATAGATTACAATACCGATTTTCTGCGTAAAAACATTGGATTAGTGCTTCAGAAGAATCATATTTTTAAAGGAACAATTGCCGAAAACATTTTATACGGAAATCCCGAAGCTTCTCAAGAAGAAGTAATCGAAGCCGCAAAACAGGCGTATATTCATGAACAAGTGATCCAATTGCCAAAAAGCTACGATTCTGATGCGCATTTGCTTTCTGGCGGTCAGCAGCAACGAATTGCAATTGCAAGGTTGTTTTTGAAAAATCCTCCTATAATTTTTCTTGACGAACCAACGGCAAGTTTAGATGCAATTGCAACAGAGCAAATTAAGAAATCTTTGGATGCAATTAAAAAAGACAGAACTGTTATTATAATATCGCATAGTATTTCTCAGATTATTGATGCTTCCAATATCATTGTTTTAGAAAAAGGAAGATGTGTAGAAAAAGGAACTCACGACGAACTATACGATAATAAAGGAACTTATTACCAAATATTTATGGCAATGGCTAACAGCTTGAATATTGATAAAATTACTCAGACTTTTGAGTGAAAAATTTTAGAATGATTTTTTCTGAGATAAAAGCTGAAAAAATTCCAAAAGTGTAAGCCAGAATATCCGACCATAAAAAACCTTGACCTAGAACGTATCTTCCAAAAAGAGTTTTTCTTAATTCAATGATCCATTCCGCTTGATACAATTGAAGAAATTCAATGCAATAACAAATTAACAGCGAAAGAAAGAATATCAAAAATGCGTTTTTGAACGGGAGAAATATTCTAACTAAAAAGTAAATCATTACTGCATAAAGAAAATCGCCAATCCATAAAGGGATAAAAGGGATTTTTCTAGAAAGGATTCCGAGGAAAATGATACTTAGAAAAATTGCGAAATAGTATATTCTGGTTTTGTTCAAGTTGAGATTACTTTAGGTGCAACAAATTTATATGAAATTTTTAAAAGAGATTAAGTCTCGTTATTCTGGAATGACAAACTAGATCAAAGGTTTGTAGAATGAGGTAATCAATAATACATTTTTAGGTGTCAAAAAATACAAAACTCTATTAGAAATTTTTTATTTCATAAATTTATCGATTAAACAAACTATCTACCACATGAATGCAAAAATTTTCACTCTGATTGCCTCATTGTTTATTCTAGGAAATCAAGGTTATTCTCAAAAAGACAAAACATTTAATATTAAAAAACAGTTAGATTACTGTGCAGAACAAGCTTCAAAAACGTTACAAGTAATTCCGAATGACGGAACTTCGCCAAGAACAGTTTCAAACGGAAGTAAAGAATGGAAATTTGTTGACTATAAAGATTGGACAAGCGGATTTTGGCCGGAGAATTATGGTTTTTATATGAAGCGACAAAAGATAAAAAATGGGAAAAAGAAGCCGATAAATTTACTCGTTTCTTAACGCCTTTATCGATTACAAAAGCTGCAGATCATGATTTAGGTTTTCAGGTTTTCAATAGTTTCGGAAACGGATATCGATTGACCAAAAATAAGGAATACAAAGAAATCATTCTAAAAACTGCCGATACGCTTGCTACACTTTTTAATCCGAAAGTGGGAACAATACAATCTTGGCCACATAATAAAATGGGTGGGCATAATACGATTATAGACAATATGATGAATTTAGAGCTTTTGTTTTGGGCTTCAAAAAATGGCGGAAGTAAAAATTTATACGACATAGCTGTAAAGCATGCCGAAACCACAATGGCAAATCATTTTAGACCAGATAATACTTCTTATCACGTAATCATTTACGATTTCGAAACGGGAAAAAAGATAAAAGGAAGAACAGCCCAAGGATATAGTGATGATAGTATGTGGGCGCGTGGCCAAGCATGGGCTATTTATGGTTTTACAATGACCTATAGAGAAACAAAAGATACTAAGTTTTTAGATTTTGCACATAAATTAGCCCGTGTTTATTTAGATAAATTAACAACAGAAGATTTAATTCCGTATTGGGATTTTAATGCGCCAAACATTCCAAATGAGCCTCGAGATGCTTCGGCGGCGGCTATTGTTTCGTCTGCACTTTTAGAATTAAGTTCGTACACAAAAGACAAGAATTTAAAAGCTGAATATTTGACAAAAGCTAAAAAGATGATCGTTTCGCTTTCAGATCATTATCAGAGTCATGATGTTAATTCAGCATTTTTATTGCATTCAACAGGACATAAACCAGCAAACAGTGAGATCGATTGTTCTATAAATTACGCAGATTATTATTATCTTGAGGCATTATTAAGACTTCAAAAATTAAAATAGAATATTATGCTAAAGAAAATAAGCCAAATTGCCTTTGCAATAATGATGGTATTAATGCTTGCGAGCTGTAAAAATACCAAACAAAAACTTCAAGAGTATGTTGTAACCTACAACAAAACTATTGCGCCAAGTTTTAGAGCTGAAAATGTAACACTTACTACAGCAAGAGGTTATATTAATGATGATAAAATAGAGTTGCGTTTTGAAACCGATTTGGAACAAAATGAAGCAAATAAGTCGGCAGCTGTTATTTCTTTTTCAAAATTAATAAAATTGATGATTGATAAAGACGAGATTCCAAGACAATTAATAGAAGAAGGGGTTCAATTTGATGTTTATTTTCTAGCAGATGATAATACTGTTTTAGATAAAGAAACACTAACGGGCGAATCGCTTAAAGATTTTTTGAAATAATAAATGGAGTTTTGTAGAAATACAAATTATTTTAATTCTTACATATTGAAAGTCTCTTTAAATAAATTTTAAAGAGACTTTTTTATGTTTACGACTAAAAGTTAAGTGTAGAATAAACGTTTTATTCTTACAAATATCCCTCTTTTTAAGCAGGTAATTGGTTTGTATTCAAAGAATTGTGTATGTGATTTTTGTAATTGAATATTGTTTTTGTGTTATGAATTAATTATGTTTGAGTTAAAAAATAACTATTAAACCAAAAAATTATGAAAAAAATTACCCAAATCGCATTCGCATTCGCCTTTGCATTATTCTTGGTAAGCTGTAAAAATACCAAGCAAAAAATACAGGAACATGTAAGTAATTACAATAATTCTGTCTCTATAAAAGGAAGCGGAATTACGAGTACATCAGCAAAAGCGTTTCTAAATGACAATAAAATCGAAATTAGAATTGAAACCAATTTAGAAGAAAACGATGCAAATAAACTAGCCTACAAAGAATCATTTCCAGACTTATTAAAAGAGATGATTAAGAATGATCAGATTTCTTCTTCTCTTATTGCTGAAGGAGTAAAATTCGACGTCTATTTTTTAGCTTATAATAATGCTATTTTAGCCCAAGAAGTAGTAGATCAAGATGAGTTAGCGGTTTTAGAAGGAACTGCAAAAGCAGGAAAAGAAACGGCAAAATTATAATTGAATATTATGCATAAAAAAAAATCCTCTTCATTTGAAGAGGATTTTTTTATGAGAACTGAGTAACGTTTTTCAAATTATCAGGGAAATAAAGTTCTGACAAGTTGGTAAACTCATCTCCTCTCATAAAAATATTAATATCAACATCTGCAAATGATGTTTTTCCAGTCTGCAGCCAAAAGTTCATTTGCGGCATGAAGCGTATTTTTATGGAAGTGATACACTCTTTCAGATTTATCAGTAACAACCAAACCTTTCATTAGCATTTTGTTTTGTGTTGCGACTCCCGTTGGACATTCGTTATTATGACAACGTAAAGCTTGAATGCAACCTAAAGAAAACATAAATCCTCTTGCGCTGTTACACATATCTGCTCCAAGTGCAATGGCATGTAAAATAGAATAACCCGAAATGATTTTTCCACTTCCAATAATGCGCATTTTATCACGAATACCTAAGCGCACTAAAGTTTTATTTACAAAGATCAATGCAGGTTCAAAAGGCATTCCAACACCATCTGCGAATTCAAGCGGAGCAGCTCCAGTTCCACCTTCTGCACCATCAACGGTAATGAAATCGGGATAAGTGTCTTCATTGATCATCTCTTGGCAGATTGCTTCAAACTCCTCAGTATTGCCAATACATAATTTAAATCCGATTGGTTTTCCGTTAGATAACTCGCGTAATTGTTTAATAAACTTAATTAATCCATTAGCATCAGAAAAAGCATGATGGCCTGGAGGAGAAAGAATCATCGTATGTGGTACAACCCCTCTAATTTTAGCAATCTGTTCTGTGTTTTTAGCTGCAGGCAACACACCTCCATGACCTGGTTTTGCACCTTGAGAAATTTTAATCTCGATCATCTTTACATTTGGAAGATTTGCTTTTTCTGAGAAATTTTCAGGACTAAAATTTCCTTCGGCATCACGACAGCCAAAATATCCTGTACCAATCTGCCAAGTAATATCTCCGCCTCCGGCAAGGTGAAATTCAGTTAATCCACCTTCTCCTGTGTTTTGGTAGAAATTTCCTTTTTTTGCTCCAATATTAATGGCGCGAACTGCATGTTCGCTCAGTGAACCGAAACTCATTGCCGAAACGTTAAATAAAGAAGCAGAATAAGGTTGTTTGCAATCTTTTCCTCCAACTAATACACGAGGTAATTCTTCGTTTACTTTTGCAGGAAAAATAGAATGCTTGATTCCTTCGTAGTTTTCAGTATTTAAGTTTAATTGTGTTCCAAATGGAGTGCTCGAATCAATATTTTTAGCTCTTTGATACACTAAAGAACGCTGATTTCTAGAAAAAGGTTTTCCGTCTGTAGATCTTTCAATAAAATATTGCTGAATCTCAGGCGCGATCATTTCAAATAAATATCTGAAATAACCTAGAACAGGAAAGTTTCTTAAAATAGCGTGTTTTTCTTGAGATGCATTATAAACTCCTACAATTAGTAAGATTGGAATAATAAATACGAGCAAATAACCTCGTCCAGTATAGTAATAAATTGCGAGCAACAATTAGAAACAATAAGAATCCGTAAATAAAGAATTTTTTTCTCATGTTTTTAAAAAATTAAATAGGTAATAAATGTGATAATTAGTTGAATCTTAGACGTACATAAACGTGTTTGATTCCTTTTTTGTCTGACTCTCTTTCGTCAATTTCCAGAATATCAGTCAATGATTTAAGCATCGGAGTCAATTTAGAGAAACCATAGTTTCGAGGGTCAAATTCGGGTTTTTTCTTGACGATCAGATTCCCGACATCACCAAGAAATGCCCAACCATCGTCATCTTCAATATCTTCGATTGTAGCCTCAATAAGTTCAATGGTTTGTTTGTCAATTTTATGAAGTGCTTTCTCGGCAGGTTTTTCAATTGGCTTTTTGGTATCGGTAGTGGTTGTTTTAGGTTTTTTCTTTTGAATAGCTCCATCCAAAACCTCAATATAAATAAATCGGTCGCAGGCCACAATAAACGAGTTTGGCGTTTTCTTTTCTCCAATGCCAATTACTTTCATACCCGATTCACGAAGCCGAATGGCAAGACGTGTAAAATCGCTGTCGCTGGAAACAATGCAAAAACCATCTAATTTTCCAGAATAAAGCAAATCCATTGCATCAATAATTAGAGCAGAATCTGATGAGTTTTTTCCCACCGTGTAACTATATTGTTGAATAGGAGTAATAGCATGTTCTAATAAAACACCTTTCCAGCCATTTGCGTTTGGTTTTGTCCAATCGGCATAAATCCTTTTTGTAGTTGGCGTTCCAAGTTTTGCAATTTCTTCCATCATGCCTTTTACATTGCTATATGGCACATTGTCTGCATCAATAAGGACTGCCAGTTTTAAATCTTTTGAATTGCTTAAAGGCATTTGTTAAATATTTAAAATTTAATACTCTCAAAGTTAAAATTAAAATTGGGTTTTATCAGAATTGAATGATGAATATGTGTAATTATTGGCACTAATTAGTTTCATTATAAATAATATTTGATCTTTAGAAAAATAATTAAAGATAAATTTGTCTTTTATTTAAAACCTGTATATCTTTGTCTAGAATTAATTAGGGATGTATGTTTTCAAAAGCGTGTGAGTACGGAATAAGAGCTTCAATATTTATTGCAACCAAATCTTCTAAAGGGATTAGGGTTGGAATAAAAGATGTTGCGAAAGAAATTGATTCGCCAGAACCATTTACAGCCAAGATTATGCAGGTTTTAACCAAAAGCAGCATAATTCATTCAACAAAAGGAGTTGGGGGCGGATTTGAAGTTTCGCCAGAAGCATCGAAAAAAATAAAGTTAATTCAGATTGTAGATGCTATTGACGGAAATAAAATATACAGCGGTTGTGGAATAGGATTGAAAGAATGCTCAGAAGAACATCCTTGCCCAGTTCATCACGAGTTTAAGAAAATAAGAGGACTGCTGTTAGAAATGCTTAAAAATACAACTTTAGAACAGTTAGCTTCTGATGTGAAATCGGGAGATTTCTTTCTTAAAGCGACAAATGCGAACAATTAATATTATTAAATATCTTAAAAATGAATACAAAAACCAAAATTTCAGTACTAATCCTAATGGGATTTTTAGCAGTTACTTCTTGCGGTAAAAAAGAAACTACTCCAGCTGAACCGACAGAAACAACCGAAACTTCTACTGAAGGCGAACAAGCTCCAGCGGCTGCAGCCACAGAAGAAAATGTTTTAGTTATTGAAGGAAATGACCAAATGCAATTTAATGTAAATGAATTGAAAGCTGTTGCCGGAAAACCAATCAAATTGACTTTGAAACACGTTGGTAAAATCCCGAAAGAAGCAATGGGACATAATTTAGTGATTTTGCAAGAAGGAACAGACCAAGCGAGCTTTTGCGTTAAAAGCAAATGATGCCAAAGCAACTGATTATATTCCAGAATCTGAAAAAGCTTCAATCATTGCGCACACTAAATTAATTGGTGGTGGAGAAGAAGATACAATCGAGTTTACAATTGATAAAAAAGGATCATATCCATTTATTTGTTCTTTCCCTGGTCACGTAGCCATGATGAAAGGTGTATTAATTGTTGAGTAAATAATCAAAAGCTCCAAATGCTGTAACTGGCTTTGGAGTTTTTTTAAAAACTGATAAAGGATAAAAATGTCTTTTATTGAATGAGAAAAGAATGAAAAGAGAAAAAAATTATGGCTGGTTTTTGCATTGGTAATGAGTATATCATTTGCAGTGCTGGGTTATTATGGTTACGAAATCTATCAGCAGGCACCACCAGTTCCGAAAGAAATTGTAACCGATTCTGGTAAAGCCGTTTTTAGCGGAAGCGAAATTAAAGACGGACAAAATATCTGGCAAAGTATAGGTGGCCAGGAAGTGGGATCTATCTGGGGACACGGCGCTTATGTGGCCCCAGACTGGACCGCAGATTGGTTGCATAGAGAAGCCGTTTTTATATTGGATATTTATGCTAAGAAAGATTTTAATCAAAAATATGATGAATTAGACGCCGAAAAACAATCGGCTCTTAAGGTTCGTTTGCAGAAAGATTTAAGAACCAATCGATACGATGCTGAGACAGGAGTGCTCACCATTTCGGAAAATCGTTTGGCCGCAATTGAGTATTTAAGCGAATATTATAAAGGTCTTTTTACGAATGATCCTCAATTTGATAAGTTGAGAGAAGAATATGCGATTCCGAAAAACTCGATTAAAGATGAGGAGAGAATGCATAAAATGAATGCCTTTTTCTTTTGGGCAACTTGGGCAACAGTTACCAATCGTCCTAATGGAGATATTTCGTACACGCACAACTGGCCTTCAGATGAATTGGTAGGAAATACAGCTACAACCGAACTTTTAGCTTGGTCTGGAGTAAGTATAATTTTACTGATTTTGAGTGTCGGAATCTTAGTTTTCTATCATGCAAAATCAGGTGAAGAAGAAGAATTTCCGCTTCCAAAAGAAGATCCATTGATCAAGCAAAGCAAAACCAAATCTATGGGCTTGGTGACCAAATATTTCTGGATTGTGAGCTTGCTGATGGTTCTGCAAATGGTTTTCGGAATCATAACAGCGCATTATGGAGTGGAAGGAAATGGTTTATACGGAATCCCGATTGATAAAATTCTTCCTTATGCTGTAACGCGTACATGGCACACGCAATTGGCTATTTTCTGGATTGCTACAGCTTGGCTGGCAACAGGATTGTATATCGCTCCAGCAGTTTCGGGTAAAGATCCTAAATTTCAATGTTTTGGTGTCAACTTCTTGTTTGTTGCACTATTGATTATTGTTTTAGGTTCTATGGCTGGACAATGGTTTGGAGTAATGCAGAAATTAAATTTAGTTCAAAATTTCTGGTTCGGACATCAAGGTTATGAATATGTTGATTTAGGTCGTTTCTGGCAGATTTTCCTTTTAGTTGGACTGTTTTTATGGTTGGCTTTAATGATTCGTCCGTTACTTCCAGTTTTAAAGAAAAAAACAGAAGAGAAAAACCTAATCATCTTGTTTTTAGTTTCTTGTACTGCAATTGCCATGTTTTATGGAGCTGGATTAATGTGGGGAAGACAAACTAATTTAGCTATTGCTGAATATTGGAGATGGTGGGTAGTTCACCTTTGGGTTGAAGGATTCTTTGAAGTTTTTGCAACAGTTGTAATTGCCTTTCTGTTTGTTCGTTTGGGATTATTGAAAACGAAAACAGCGACTTTAAATGTGCTTTTTGCAACTATTATTTTCATGTCTGGAGGTATTTTAGGAACATTTCATCACTTGTATTTCTCAGGAACGCCAACTGCAATTATGGCTTTAGGAGCAACATTTAGCGCTTTAGAAGTGGTTCCGCTGACTTTAATCGGGTTTGAAGCGTATCAAAACTATAAAATCTCAAAATCAACACAATGGATTGTCGATTATAAATGGCCAATTTACTTTATGATTTCTGTAGCTTTTTGGAATTTCCTTGGAGCGGGAATCTTCGGATTCATTATTAATCCGCCAATTGCCTTGTATTATGTTCAAGGATTAAATACAACACCTTTACATGGACATACGGCATTGTTCGGAGTGTACGGAATGCTAGGAATTGGTTTGGTATTATTTGTACTGAGAAGTTTATACCGAAATGTAAGCTGGAATACCAAATTGCTTAAAATTACTTTTTGGTCTTTAAATATTGGTTTATTTCTAATGGCAATCTTAAGTCTTCTTCCAATTGGAGTTTGGCAGGCAATTGAAAGTATTAGTCACGGAATGTGGTACGCTCGTTCATCAGAATTAATGCAGCAGCCAGCAATGATTACTTTAAAATGGCTTCGAGCAATTGGAGATTCAATTTTCGGAATCGGGTTTATAACAATGGCCTGGTTTGTATTTGAACTGACATTAAAAAACAAAAAATAAAACACAAAAATAAATTGATTATCATGGAAAATTTAAAAAACAAAACAATAGGATCTTTTGTGGCTGAGGATTTTAGAACTGTCTGCAGTTTTTTCAAAATATAGAATAGATTTTTGCTGCAAAGGAAACCGAACAGTAACCGAAGTATGCGAAAAACAAAATATCGATGCAGATGCTTTACTAGAAAATGTATTGCAAGTTGTACAATCAGAAAATAGCGGAAGTATTGATTTTAATTCATGGCCGTTGGATTTATTGGCAGATTATATTGAGAAAACACATCATCGTTATGTAGAAGAAAAAACGAATATTTTACTACCTTTTTTGGATAAATTATGCAAGGTGCATGGAGCAAATCATCCTGAGTTATTTAAAATCAATGAATTGTTTATTGGCTGTGCAGGAGAATTATCTCAGCACATGAAAAAAGAAGAATTGATTTTATTTCCATTTGTAAAAAGAATGGTTAAAACCAAAGAATCAGACGGGATTTTATCTCAGCCATCTTTTGGAACCGTTTCCAATCCGATTGCGATGATGATGCACGAACACGATAATGAAGGCGAACGTTTTAGAGAAATCGTCGCGTTGACCGATAATTATACTCCGCCAGCAGATGCTTGCACGACTTACAGAGTGACTTTTGCTATGCTGAAAGAGTTTGAAGCTGATTTACACAAGCACATTCATTTGGAAAATAATATCTTATTTCCAAAAGCTGTGACACTAGAAAAAGACTTTGTTGAAGTAGAATAAAGGTTAATTTTAATAGTTCGAAAACATCGGTAATAATCCTCTAAAATGATAATTATCGGTGTTTTTATTTTAAACCATATAAGTAATATAAGTTCATTTAAAACAGACTTATAATTTTTCTTATATTACTTATATGGTTTAATAATTTTATAGGTTTAAAAGTTGCAATATGAATTCTCAAAAAGCTTGGATACTTTGCTGTTTTTTTAATTTTCTGATTGCCTGTGTTTTTGGATTATTAATGCGGTTTATGTATCTGTTTCCTTTAGATTTTTTAAACTATAGTTTTCTGCTTCATGCGCATTCGCATGTTGCCATGTTAGGCTGGGTTTATATGATCGTATATGTTTTGGTGGTTCATTTTTTTATTCCGAAAGAAAAAAGCCAGAAACCAATTTATAACCGTCTATTTTGGCTGACAGAATTTTCAGTAATCGGAATGATGATTGCTTTTCCAATTCAAGGATATGCTTTGTTTTCGATTGTATTTTCAACTATGCATATTTTGCTGAGCTATGTTTTTTGCCGTTTGGTTTGGAAAGATTGTTTAAGAGATAAATCTCCATCACAAAGACTTTTGTCGGTTTCGGTTTTATTTATGGTTTTATCGACTTTAGGCGTTTGGTGTCTTGGTCCAGCTGTAAGCACATTAGGAAAACAAAGTGCTTTTTATCAGATAGCGATTCAGTTTTTTCTTCATTTTCAATTTAATGGCTGGTTTATATTGGCAATTTTAGCTTTGTTTTTAAAACAATTTCAAAATAAAATTGATGAGGTAAAGTTTAAGAAGTTTTATTTTCTAATGGTTGTTTCTACGCTATTAACAGTTTGTTTTCCAGTTCGCTGGTTTATAGAAAATGATATTTTGAGTTATATCAATATTTGTGGAGTTATAATTCAATTGTGCGCTTTTATTTATTTCTATAAAATGTTGCAACCACAAATAAATCATTTCAAAAATTCTTTAGATAAAATTACAAAAATGGTTTACGGTTTGGCTTTGTGTTCTTTCTTTTTGAAAGTAGGAATTCAATTGCTGACTCTTTTTCCTAATCTGGCAGAAGTTTCACATCAAATCCGAAATTTTGTAATTGGTTTTATTCATTTAACCACTTTGGGAATTATAACAGGATTTTTGTTTGGAATTTTATTGCAAAATAAAATGCTTTCTGCTGATTCTTCAATATTAAAAATAGGAGTGAAGTGTTTTATTTCAGGATATGTTTTTACAGAAGTTTTATTGTTTCTTCAAGGCTGGTTTTTCTTTTTTGGAGAAGGAGCAATTCCAGGATATTTTCAAAGTATTTTGATATTGAGTATTCTTTTGGTTTTGGGATTGGTTTTAATAATGGCATCACTAGTAAATTTTCATTCCAATAATTTCAATAAATAAGTTCCGGAGAAATGATATATTTATAGAAGAGGGATGATAATATTATAAAGCTTCGGAGAAGCGAAATATGTATAGAAAACGTTTGGCGAAGATAAAAAGCTCCAGCGGAGCGACATATTTATAGAATCATATATTAGGATTGTAATTTGTTAACCTGATAAATATTTCGCTCCGCTGGAGCTTTCTATGTGGGTGATTTAGATTTTTCTATAAATATTTCGCTTCTCCGAAGCTTAACTTAGCTTTTTAGATAAATAAAAAACAAGAGTCAACTTTATTTCTAAACTTGCTCTTGTTCCTTACTAATTAACCTATTTAAATATCTATATTTTTGTCGCTTCTAGATTTATTGTTTCAATTGTTTTTTCATTATTAACTCCTAAACCTTCTTGCTGAAAAACCAATTCTCCTTCTGGATTAAAAACACTAATAATATTAGAGTGTGAAAAATCTATTGGAGAAATTTGTTTGTAATTAACAGCTAAAACGGTCGCAAACTCCCTCGTGTTTTCTTCAGATGAACGAAGGAAAATCCAAGGATCTTGATTCATTTTATTTTCGATTGCAAACGATTTTAATTTTTCGGGAGTATCTGTTTTCGGATCTATACTGACTAAAATCAATTTGACATGCTGTTTGGTTTTTTTCTCCAGTTTTGATTCAATATCGCGCATATCGGCAACTAATCTAGGGCAGGCCGCTTTACAGCTGGTGTAAATCATTACCATTACGAGAACATTTCCTCTGAGCGATTTTAATTCAATGTCTTTTCCATCTTGTGTTGTCCATTTTGATGGTAGATTATAAATTGATAAATCGCTGATTTCTTTTTTTGTTTCTGTCGTAACCTCTTTTTTATCAGATTCTTTACAGCTGTAAAAAGAGAATAAGAGAAGAAAAGCAATTGCTATTTTTTTCATTGTAAACTAATTTTAAATTAGATTTTTGGTTTTGTTGTGCTAGCACATCTAAAACCAAGATTTCGTGTTGAATATTGCGCTTTCAAGCTTCCTCTGAATGCGTAACGCATAAAAGCTAAGCATAATCCATTAAATCGGAAGCATTAACTGATCCGCTTCCGCAGAAAAGATTTTTGTCAGTGCTCTTGTCTTTTCTAGATTCTCCTGATAAAAAAATACTGTTGAAATCAGATGTCCATTCCCAAACTAAACCGTGCATGTCGTAAACTCCCCAGTAATTTTTGAAAGTTTTTCCAATTTCATTTTCATACGTTCTTGATTTCTCGTACCAGGACAAAATGTATTCGTTGAATTCTTTTTTGGTTCTAGCATCTATTTTTTTAGTGTCTGCCATTGCCACATATTCCCATTCGTCCATTGTTGCCAAACGTTTTCCTTGACATTCGCAGTATTTTTTTGCGGCAAACCAAGAAACGCTTGTTACTGGCGATTTAGGCTTTGCATTTCCAAAATCAAAATCATTTGTCCAGTATGAGAGATAACTTTTATCAGCAAAAATTCCTTTAATCTTTGATTTTTGATACGATGGATTCTTTTTGACAAATTCTAAAAACTCACTATTTGTTACAGGATAAATGTCTATGTAAAAAGAATTTACCGTTACAGGATTTTTAGAAACGGCTCCATAAAGAGGGACAAAAGATCCCTCTTTTATGAAAACCATTCCTTTTTCTTGAGCTTTCATGACACTAACTGCAGAGAAAAAGAGAATTGTAAGTATGAAAAGGTGTTTTTTCATGCTAGAAGTTTTGCTGTTATCTTAAAGCTTTTACCATTTCTGGAGTAACTTCGGTTTTGTTGTTGCCCCAACTGTTGTAAATGTATGTCAATACATTTGCGATTTCATCATCAGATAAATTCTGAGCAGGCATTACGTTGTTGTATTTTTTACCGTTAACAGTTACTTCTCCAGTTAAACCGTGTAAGATCGTTTTAATAGCGCGTTTAGAATCGGCATTTAAATAATCTGATTTTGCCAAAGGAGGGAAAGTGCTAGGAATTCCTTGCCCTTCAGATTGATGACAAGCAAAACAAGTTGTTCCGAAGATTTCTTTTCCGATTTTCACTTTTTCTTCAACAGTACGTTTCGGAACTGTTGTTTTAGTAGCTGTAGCGCCTGGCATTTTTTGGATTGTTCCACCTTCAGGCAAATAAATACCTTCCTGAATAGTTCCAGAATAGATGTTTTTATCTTCTTTCCCTTCCACTTTCAACATTCCCAACGCACCTTTATTAAATGCTCTAAAAATAGAGTGATCAACCAAGATAAAAGTTCCTGGAGTTTCTACTTTAAAATCTACAATTGCGGCGCCTCCAGCAGGAATCAAAGTCGTTTGTACATTTTTATTTACTGTGCTTCCGCCTTCAACATGCACATTATCAAATATTTCTCCAATCACGTGAAAAGAAGAAACTAGATTTGGTCCTCCGTTTCCAACAAACAGACGAACAGTTTCTCCAACTTTTGCTGTTAATTCATTTCCATTAGTTAAAGAACCTACTTTTCCGTTAAAAACAACATAATCAGGAGTTTCTTTTACGGCTTTGTTCATATCAAACGGCTGAAGACCTTTTGCGCCATATTCGCCTTGAGTGTAAAAATCACCCTGCATTACATAATATTCTTTATCAACAGGAGGAAGTCCGCCTTCTGGTTCAACCAAAATCAATCCGTACATACCATTTGCAATGTGCATTCCCACGGGAGCTGTTGCACAGTGATATACATACAATCCAGGATTTATAACTTTGAAACTAAATACTTTTTCATGTCCTGGCGCTACAAGAGATGAGGTTGCTCCACCACCTGGTCCAGTTACGGCATGTAAATCTATATTATGAGGTAATTTATTATCAGGATGGTTTTTTAAGTGAAATTCAACTTCATCACCAACACGTGTTCTAATAAAGCTCCCTGGAACAGAACCTCCAAATGTCCAATAGGTATATTTTACACCATCAGTCATTGTACCTTCTTGTTCCTTAATTTCCATGTTTAGTTTCAGTTTCATCGCCGTTCTGTTTCCGACTGGTTTTGGAACGTGAGGGGGCGATGTAAGTTCAGCATCCATTTCACCTTCAGTCATAATGTTTGCATAATTTTTAGCTTCTTCTTTTTTACAACTTGCTAAAATTAACAGCATAAATAACGAGCAGATAAGAACGCTTGTTTTAATCCGGTTTTGTTAGTTCTTTTCATGATATGTTTAGATTTTTTTGGGTTAAATTTCTAAACAAAAATAAAAGACTTATTTGTCCTTTATTATGATATTAATCATGTTTTTACATCATTACAGAGCTAAAGACTTTTTGGGTATTAATTTAATATATGTAAAATCTTACTATTTTATGATAGCATAATATTTTTCAATAAAAATAATTGAGGCTCTTCATTTTAAATTAATATTGATTATTTTTGCTCGCTGATAAAGTAAAAAAAATTACTACATATATTATGGTAAAAGATTTATTCGAAAGAATTCAGGACAATAAAGGACCTTTAGGAAAATGGGCTTCTCAAGCAGAAGGTTATTATGTTTTCCCAAAGTTAGAAGGAGAGTTGGGTCCTAGAATGCAATTTCACGGAAAAAATATTTTAAACTGGAGTTTAAATGATTATTTAGGTTTAGCTAATCATCCAGAAGTTCGTCAGGCAGATACAGATGCAGCAATTCAGTTTGGTGCAGCTTATCCGATGGGAGCTCGTATGATGTCTGGACACACTACGTACCACGAACAATTAGAAAATGAATTGGCTGAATTCGTAATGAAAGAATCTGCTTATTTATTGAATTTTGGTTACCAAGGAATGGTGTCTATTATTGATGCTTTGGTTACTAAAAATGATATTATTGTTTATGATGTAGATTCACATGCTTGTATTATTGATGGTGTTCGTTTACACATGGGTAAACGTTTTACATACAAACACAATGATTTGGAAAGTATGGAGAAAAACTTGCGGCGTGCTACTAAAATGGCAGAAGAAACAGGCGGAGGTATTTTATTTATTACTGAAGGTGTTTTCGGAATGCGTGGACAGCAAGGAAAATTAAAAGAAATCGTTGCTTTAAAGGAAAAATACAATTTCAGACTTTTAGTAGATGATGCCCACGGATTTGGTACATTAGGTAAAACTGGTGCTGGAGCAGGTGAGGAGCAAGGAGTTCAAGATGAAATCGATGTTTATTTCTCTACTTTTGCAAAATCTATGGCTAATATTGGAGCTTTCGTAGCAACTGATAAAACGGTTATCGATTATTTGAAATACAACTTACGTTCTCAAATGTTTGCTAAAGCTTTACCAATGATTCAAACAATTGGTTCTTTGAAACGTTTAGAGTTATTACGTAAATCTTCTGCAATTAAAGATAAACTTTGGGAAAACGTAAATGCATTGCAAAACGGTCTTAAAGAAAAAGGATTTAATATTGGAGATACAAATACTTGTATTACACCAGTTTACTTAGAAGGAAGTATTCCTGAGGCAATGGTGATGGTAAACGATTTAAGAGAAAATTATGGTATTTTCCTTTCTATCGTGGTTTATCCAGTTATTCCAAAAGGAATTATTTTATTAAGAATGATCCCTACAGCTTCTCACACATTAGAAGATATCGAAGAGACTTTAACAGCTTTCGAGGCAATTCGTGAGAAATTGACTAACGGAACTTATAAAGAAATTGCTGAGCGTACAACTGTAGATGTTTCGTAAATTTCACTAAAAATAGATTCTCTTAAATGGGAATTATGTAAAAAAATCCATTTGTTCTACGAATGGATTTTTTTTTATTTGAGGTAACTTTATATCATAATCACAAAATAAAAATGAGGAATTATGAAAAAAGTACTAACACTAACAGCAGTACTTGTCTTGTCAATTTTTGCTTCTTGTAAAAAAGAAACAACAAAAACAGAGCCAGTACAAATTACACCAAGTCCGCCAAAAGAAGCTGAAATTTTAGAACCAGCTGGAGATCAATGCTACGCTTGGAAATCTAATGGAAGCGTAATAGAAATGAGTTTTAATGTTAATTCCCATCAGGAAGTAAACGGAAAACTAAGTTATAATTTGGTTGGAAAAGATAAAAACGAAGGAACTTTAATAGGAAATATGAAAGGTGATACTTTAGTTGCCGATTATACTTTTAATTCAGAAGGAGTTTCTTCTGTAAGAGAAGTTGTTTTTCTACAAAAAGACGGAACTTTTATTGAAGGATACGGAGATGTTGTAGAAGCAAATAATAAAGTTTCTTTTAAAGATAAATCAAAACTAAAATTTGATGCTAAAAATACTTTGGTTAAAGTAGATTGCAAAGTAGAGTAATGATGTGTTTTATAAATTGAAAAATCCATTCGTTTGGGGGCGAATGGATTTTTTTATTTTTGAAATTATGATTTATCTGTAGACTTAAGTCTATTTATATAATCGCTAGAATTTCCGTTCCAGTAACATTTTGAGCAACGATCATTGTTAAATTCGTGTTTGCAATTTTCATATCCATAAATATAATGCGCACATTCTGGACATAGGTTTTTCATGACAGATGAATCTACGTAAAATTCGCTACGACATTCGTCGCAAACTATTATTGAAGATTTATTTAAGTCCATAATAACTGAAAACTGAGACTGCGACTGAAAACTAAATTTAAAGGTTCTTCAAATAAGTCTTTCTCTGACAGTGAATAATTGGGTCAAAGTTTTTCCAAAGTAAATGGATGGCATTATTTTCTAATAACTCTGGAGTTCTAATGCAAGTCTGAATTCCTTTGGCAGAAAAAGTCTTGTAATATTCATCAAAAATAATAGCGGTTACACCTTTATTCTGATATTCAGGATGAACTCCGATGAGGTAAAAAACAACATCTTTACTATGTTTTTTAGCCTTTAGTAATTGCAGAAAACCAAACGGAAATAATTTACCTCTTATTTTTTGCAACGCTTCTACAAAACTCGGCATTACAATACTAAAAGCTACTAGCTTATCGTCTTTGTCTAAAACGAATTTAATGTATTCTGGATTGATAAAGCTAATGTATTTCTTTTTAAAATATTCTTTTTGAACATCTGAAATTGCTACAAATGAAGCCAGTTTTTCGTAAGATTCATTGAACAAATCAAACATTTCGTCTACATAAGGCATAATGTCTTTTGTTTTGGTAAACGTAAGAGATTTTAATCCGTAGCGTTTTTTGATTAGTTCTTGAGCTTTTTGAAAAAACTCTGGTTTTACATTTGAGAAAGGAAATATACTTTCGATAAATTGTTTTTCAATCTGAAATCCTAATTGTTCTAAATGTGTTACATAATAAGCGTGGTTGTACCATGTAATCATAGTCCCAATTTGATCATACCCTTCTGTCAGAACTCCTACTTTATCTAAATTAGAGAAGCCCATTGGTCCTTCAGCATGCTCTAAATTATGTTTTCTTCCTAATTCAAAAACTTTTTCAAGCAATGCTTTTGTAACCTCAATATCATCAATTACATCAAACCATCCAAAACGCACTTTTCTCTTATGCTGATTGTTAACTTCAGCCCAATTGATAATAGCAGTAATACGTCCAACAATTTTATTGTCCTTATAAGCTAAATAAAAATAAGCTTCAGCATTATCAAATGCTGGATTTTTGGTTTTATCAAAAGATTCCAATTCGTCTGAAATAATGGGTGGCACCCAATACGGATTATCCTTGTATAATGAAAAAGGAAATTTGATGTATTCGGTTAATTCTTTCTTGCTTTTGGCTTCTTTAATTGTAATCATTAAGGTGGTATTGAGAGTTTTTAATAAAAAGACTCTGGGTTATTTTACGCTTTATTCGTATTTTGCTTTACGTTTTCTTTCTTTTTCCTGATAATCAACTTTTTTGTCGTTATCAGGATTCTTTTTAGCTCTGTCTGCAGCTTTATTTTCAATTTGTTTTTCTTTGTACCATCCGTCATAACGCCATGATACACCTACACCTCCATATAAAATAGATGGCGTATTTTTAAAATTAGTACTTATCGACGCATCAACTTGCATGTTGGAAGAAAGAAGGAAAGCAGCTCCTCCGCGAAGAATTGAATCGCTATAGAAATCGCTTTTATATCCTTGATTTTCAACAAAACCAGACCATCTGTCGTTAAATCCGTGCGTCAAAGTTAATACATATCCGTAACTTGGATAGTCTGTTCCAATATAATCTGCAATAATATTGGTTACAAAAACCCAAGCGCCGCCTCCCAATAAATTTTGAGTAATCAACGAAACCTTTGGAGAAATAGCACCATCAGGAGAAAAGTAATAAGGATTATTTGCTCCAACAAAATTAGCACCTGCGAAAACAGAAACAGCTGGAATTAACTCGCGCCATTGAAAATTACGATTGGCTTTATAGCTGTAAATGTTTACTTCTCTTTTATAATTTTTATAAGGATCATAAATAAGGTATTTAGCTCCTAAAACCGTTTGTCTAAAGTTATTTTTTTTGTAGCTAATGTACGGAGTGTCAAAGCTTTCTGTTTGGTATTGTAAGTCAGCAATAAATTCTAATTGTTCGAGAAAAGCTCCATAACGAATGGTAAGATCTGTGCCAAATCCGCTTGCATCATATCCTAATAAATCGTGTTTTTCTTTAATGCCATAAACGCCAAGTTCGGCCTGAATTACAGATTTTCCAACAGCATATGCCGACATGGTTTCTCCTGGGCGATTGGAATTAATAACGTCAGTATATTGCGCAAAAAACAGTTGTGGAATAAAAAAAAGTACCGGGCAAGTAAGTTTTTAATTTTGAACATATAAATTTTTTTGGGTTAAAAAATAATAACGCATTTCAAATGTACATATTTTATTATTTATTTAAGATTCATATTTTATTTTTAAGAAATGGATTTATTAATTTTGGAAAAAAATATATAGTTATGCAAGAAGCATCATTTTCAGGTTTGTTTAAGACCATCATGTGGGTTATAGCTTTTTATTACATTTTTAAATTTTTAGCTAGAATCTTTTTGCCAGTATTGGTTAAAAAGGCAGTAGAAAATGCTAGTGAAAATTTTCAAAGACAACAACAGCAGTATAATCAAGGCAATACATATCAGAACAATCGCAATACAAATAATAATGATGAAATAATCATTAATACTGCTAATGCTAAAAATCCGCGCGAAACCAAAAAAGTGGGAGAGTATGTCGATTACGAAGAAATAGATTAGATTTGTGTCCTGAAAATTTAGGATTCATTTTAACCCAAACTAGCCAAAATTGAAAATAGTAAATAAGTTCTATCCGCATGCCCTTGTTATCTTGGGCTTTATTTTTGTTTCGTTAATTTATTTTTATCCAGTTCTACAAGGAAAACAGATATTCCAGTCTGATATTGCTCAATACACCGGAATGGCAAAAGAGCAAAATGACTTTAGAGCAATGGAAAATGCTGAACCTTATTGGACAAACTCCGCTTTTGGAGGTATGCCGACATATCAGCTGGGAGCAAATTATCCGAACGATTTTATTGGTAAAGTCGATGACGTTTTACGTTTTCTTCCGCGTCCTGCAGATTACTTATTTTTATATTTCCTTGGTTTTTATGGCTTATTATTGGTTTTAAAAACAGATCCTTTGAAAGCTTTCATTGGCTCTATTGCTTTTGGTTTTTCAACTTACATGATCATCATTTTAGGAGTTGGTCATAACGCCAAAGCACATGCTATTGCCTATATGCCTTTGGTAATTGCTGGGTTTATACTCGTCTTTCAGAAGAAGTATATTAAGGGAGGTCTGCTCACCATGTTTGCAGTGGCATTAGAAATTAGTGCCAATCACTTCCAAATGACCTATTATTTATTGATTTTCTTATTGATTCTTTCAGGTTATTATGCTTACAATTTTATCAAAGAAAAAGATTTTAAAGGACTTTTAATTTCTTGTGGCGTTTTGCTAGTTGCTGGAATTTTTGCTTTAGGAGCAAATGCAGGTAATTTAATGGCAACAAATGAATATGCTAAATACAGTATCAGAGATAAAAGCGAGTTGACTTTTAATCCAGATGGATCTAAAAATGAAACCACTGCTTCTATGACCACAGATTATATTACTGAATATAGTTATGGTATTGCAGAAAGTTTAAATTTAATTGCTCCAAGAATTTTTGGAGGTTCAAGCCATGAAAACGTTGGTACAGACAGCCGTATGTATGCGTTTATGGTTGAGCAAGGAGTTCCTGCTTCTCAAGCTCAGGATTTTGTTTCGGGAATGCCAACGTATTGGGGAGATCAGCCAATTGTTTCTGCGCCAGCTTATATTGGAGCAGTAGTTTTCTTTTTGGCTGTTTTAGCGCTATTTATAGACGAAAGAAAAATCAAATATGTTTTCCTTGCTGGAGCGCTTTTCACTTTAGTGCTTTCTTGGGGTAAAAACTTCTCTTTATTGACAAACTTCTTTATTGAATATGTTCCTTTATACGATAAATTTAGAGCAGTATCTTCGATTCAAGTTATTTTAGAATTATGTTTCCCTGTTTTAGCTGTTATGGGATTACAATCATTCTTTAAAGCTAAAGACGAACCAAAATTGCAAGAAAAAGCATTATTGCAAACAGGAGTTTTTGGTTTAGGAATTCTTGTTATTTTATTAATTGCTAAAAGTTTCTTCCATTTTACAGGAATGAACGATAATGCTTATTTGGAAAGCTACGGGCCAGGTTTTGTCGATGCTTTGAGAGAAGATAGAATGACGATGTATTATGCAGATTTATTACGATCTGGGTTCTTAATCGTAGTTACATTTGTAGTGTTATGGATGTTTATTAAAAACAGATTTTCTCAAACTACAACTTTAATCGTTATTGGGATTGTAATGATTTTTGATTTGTTTTTTGTGGATAAAAAATACGTTTCTGCTAAAGATTTTGTTAGCCCAGTCCAAATTACAGCGCCTTTTCAAGAAACACCTGCAGATGCTCAAATATTAAAAGATACTTCTGTTTACCGCGTATTTGATCTTCAAGGACAATTGCAAGGTAGATCTTCATACTTCCATAAAACTATTGGAGGTTATAGTGCTGTAAGACCGAGAAGAATGCAACGAATTGTACGATTATCAAATTGCTAAAAACAATTTAGAAGTGCTTAATATGCTTAATGTTAAGTATGTAATTCAAGTGGATAAAGACGGAAACCAAATTCCTGCTGTTAATCCAGACGCTAACGGAAATGCTTGGTTTGTAGGTGCAGTAAAACTGGTAAATAAACCAGATGACGTAATGAAAGCGTTGAATACTCTAGACACTAAGAAAGTAGCAGTTTTCAATGTTCACGAGCATGAAAGCAAATTTCAAAATGCAAGATTAAAGAAAGCTTTTGACACAACAGGAACTATTAAAGTTGTTACTTACAAGCCAAATTATATCAAATATAAATCAGAAAATAATGGAGACGGTTTAGCTGTTTTCTCTGAAATGTATTATAAAAATGGTTGGAACGCTTATATAGATGGTAAACTAACAGATCATTTCCCTGTTGATTATGTTCTAAGAGCAATGGAAGTTCCTGCTGGAAAACACACCATTGAATTTAAATTTGAGCCTCAAATTATTAAAACTGGAGGAACAATTACTTTAATAAGTTCAATTGGAATGTTGTTGCTTTTAGCTGGGGGAATTTATTTTGAGGGTAAAAATTCTAGCAAGAAAAAAGAGGCCTAGAACTTCTAAACTCTAAATTTGCACTTTAAAATAGAAAACTGATTTCCATTGGAACAAAAAAAACTTTTAATAATTACCTATTATTTCCCGCCTGCGGGTGGGCCTGGTGTACAGCGTTGGCTGAAATTTGTAAAATATTTGCCAGAATTTGATGTGCAGCCAATAGTTTATGTTCCAGAAAACCCAACTTATCCAATTGTTGATGAGGGGTTAGTAAATGAAATATCAGATAAAGTAATTGTTTTAAAAAATAAGATTTGGGAGCCTTACCAATTGGCTTCCATTTTTTCGAAAAATAAAACCAAGAAAATTAGTTCAGGTATTTTTCCGCAAAAGAAAAAACAAACTTTTTTGGATAAAACATTTCTTTGGGTTCGAGGAAATCTTTTTATTCCAGATGCACGTGTTTTTTGGGTAAAACCATCTGTTTCTTATTTAGAAAAATACATTCAAGACAATAATATTGATACGATTGTAACTTCTGGACCACCACATAGTTTGCACTTAATTGGTCTAGAATTACAGCAGAAATTAAACGTAAAATGGTTTGCCGATTTTCGCGATCCTTGGACAACAATAGGCTATCATAAAGCGCTTCGTTTGTCTTCTTATGCTGAAAAAAAACATAAAAGTTTAGAGCATAAAGTGCTTAATGCTGCAGATGAAATCATTGTAACAAGTAAAACTACTAAAACTGAATTTGAGGCTATTACCAATAAGCCAATTACGGTAATTACAAATGGTTACGATGTAGAAACAGTCGAAAAACAAACTTTAGACACGAAATTTACTTTGGCTCATATTGGATCTTTCTTGTCTGATAGAAATCCGCCATTTTTATGGGAGGTTTTGGTTGAATTGCTGAAAGAAGTTCCAGAATTTAAATCTCATTTAGAAATTAAATTAATTGGAGCGGTAAGTCAGGAAGTTTTAGATGCGATAGAAGAAAATCAGCTGAAAGAATATTTAAATTTAGTGGGTTACGTTTCTCACAAAGAAGCTGTTGCGCATCAAAGAAAATCTCAAGTTTTACTTTTAATAGAAATTAATTCTGAAGATACGAAAAGTATCATTCCAGGGAAATTGTTCGAATACATGGTTTCAAACCGTCCAATTGTTGCAATTGGACCTCAAGGTTCTGACTTTGCCGATATCGTAACGCAGACCAATACTGGAGTATTTTTTGATTATTCTGAGAAAGCGAAGTTAAAAAGTGTAATTTTGGACTTTTTTAATCAGTTTTTGGAAGGGAAGTCTGCAATCGCATGGAATTGGTTTACAGCAATATTCAAGAAAAACCTAACCAAACAATTGGCACAGCTGATTAAAGGATAATCATTAAACATCAAATACAATCTAAACTCAAGAAATGGGTATTGTCTTAAATCAGTCTTTTAAAAACACTATAATTACATACATTGGTTTTGGTATCGGAGCCATTAATACATTATATCTTTATCCCGTTTTTCTTGGGGCAACATATTATGCTTTAACCAATTATATTACATCTGCCGCAAATGTAATCATGCCTTTGTTTGCAATTGGAATGCAGAATACGCTTGTAAAGTTTTATTCGCAATATAAAACAGAAGAAGAAAGAGAGCAGTTTTTGTCTTTTACAGCGTTATTTCCTGTTTTAATGTGTATTCCGTTAGGACTTATCGGAATCTTCTTTTATGATGATATAACCGATTTTGTTTCTAAAGAAAATCCTGTAGTTCGCGAATTTATGCTTCTAATTCCGTTTATCGGAATCTGCATGGCTTATTTTGAGATTTTTTACGCGTGGGCGAGAGTGCATATGCATTCTGTTTTTGGAAACTTTATTAAAGAAGTTGGCTTGCGATTGCTTTCTACAATTGCCTTAGTCGGATTATATTTCAATTGGATTTCGCTGGTTGAATTCGTTTATATAACGGCAGGAATCTATTTTTTTGCATTTTTGATTACGATGTTTTATGCCTTTTATATCAAAAAACCGAATTTCCAAATTAGTATTCCAGAGAATGTAAAAGCGGTAATGGAATATACTTTTTACATTATTCTTTCAGGAAGTGTTGCCAATTTGCTTTTAGATGGAGATAAACTGATTTTGAATCAGTACATGAAAATTGAAAATATTGCATATTATTCGGTTGCTACTTATATCGCTTTAGTAATTTCAGTTCCGAGCCGCGCAATGCACCAAATTGTGTATCCAATTACGGCTAAATTAATGCATGAAAACAAGCATGATGAGTTAAATAGACTTTACAAAAAGACGTCTATTAACTTGCAGATAGTGGGCGGATTTGTAATGCTTTGCATCTTTGTAAATATTCATCAGCTGTATGAATTAGTTCCTGCAGAATATAGTGGCGGAATCCCAGTAGTTTTTATGATTGGTCTTTCGAAGTATTTCGATTTGATTTTAGGAAATAATAATGCTATTATTTTCAATACAAAATATTACCGAATGGTACTTTATTTAGGATTAATGTTGGTTGTTCTAACGGTAATTTTAAATGTTATTTTTATCCCTATTTTAGGAATTTTTGGTTCTGCTTTTGCAACACTTCTTTCAATTACCTTATATAGTTTGGCGAAATTGCTTTTTGTGGTTAAAAAGCTGGATTTGTATCCTTTTACAAAACAAACTATTCATTCGATACTTTTAACTTTTGTATTGTTTTTGGTTTTTGTTTTCTGGGAGTTTCCATTTTTCCAATTGATTAGTATTGCTCTAAAATCTATTTTAGTGACGATAGCGTATGTGTATTTGAATTATAAATTCAAAATTTCATCTGATATCAATAATGTTATTGATTCTATTTTTAAGAAATTAGGTTTTAAAATTTGATCTGATTTTTCTGTAAAAAAGAAAGTAATTTAAAAATCATAGCTTTTTTGTTTTATATTTGTTAGAAAGGATAACTGACTTATTTCTAATTGAATATGAAAATAAAAGTACTTAGGTTATTAGCTTTCTTTTTTGTCTTGTTTTCTTTTTCGGTAATTGCTCAGAAAAATAATCTGAAAAGCCTTGAAAAAGAACCTGTAACAGTAAAATTAAAAGGTTATCCAGTAAAACCTTTTAACGACACGCTTTTTTTTGTTTATCATAATGTTGGTTCCTTTTCTGCAAAAGAGAGGGCGCAATACATAACGAATAAGATTAAAAGGCTGTACAATGAATCGTTTTTCGAGAAAGATTCTATAAAAATTATTCCTTCAGATGTTTCTATGGATATTGTGTACCAAAGCGATTTGGTAATAATGTCTGTTTTGGAAGCCGATGCAAAAGCGGAAAATACTACGATAAAGGCTATTGCTAATCGCAATCTGGCTAAAATTAAAAGTGCTATAATATATCAGAATGAAAATTATTCGCAACTTCCTAAACGAATTGGTTATACAGCATTACTAACCCTTATAATTGGGTTGGTTTTATTTTTAACAGCGAGAATTTTCAATTATATAAGAAAATATATTGTAAAGAATAGAGCAAAATATTTTAAAGGAGTAAGTTATAATTCCATAAAAATATTATCTCCAGAGAAACAACAGTTTTTGGCGCTCCGTTTTTTTGGAATCATAAAAATAATCACGCTTATTTTAATTGTATATCTTTCGCTTCCTGTTTTATTTAGTATTTTCCCTGCTACAAAAGACTATACTACTACATTGCTCAAATGGATCTTGACACCAGCAAAATCTGCGGTTATGGGATTCGTAAGCTTTCTTCCAAGTTTGTTTACTATAATTGTAATTATCATTATTTTTAAATATTCGCTTAAGGTTATTAAATTTTTCTTTGATGAAATAAAATCAGAAAACATTAAAATTGATGGCTTTTACAGCGACTGGGCCTTGCCGACATTTAATGTGATTAGATTGCTGATGTATGCTTTCATGCTGGTAATCATTTTTCCGTATTTGCCTGGGTCAGATTCGCCTATTTTTAAAGGAGTTTCGGTTTTTGTTGGAGTTTTATTTTCACTAGGTTCCTCTAATGCTATTGCTAATATGGTAGCGGGTTTGGTAATTACCTATATGCGTCCGTTTAAAATTGGGGATTATATAAAAATTGGAGATGTAAGTGGAGAAGTAATTGAAAAAACGGCTTTAGTTACCAGAATCAGAACGCCAAAATTTGAAGATATTACGATTCCAAATGCTACTGTTTTATCAAGCACTTCTACTAATTATTCGGCAAACACAAATCAGTCCACAAACGGATTATTAATCCATACCACAGTTACAATTGGGTATGATGTGCCTTGGAAAGACATACATGCCGCTTTGATACACGCTGCTTTAAATACTGATATGATAGAAAAAGAACCTAAACCGTTTGTGCTTCAAACCAGTTTAGACGATTTTTATGTTTCCTATCAGATTAACGTTTATACCAAAGAGCCAACAAAGCAACCACGAATTTATTCATCGCTTCATCAGAATATTCAGGATTCTTTTAATGCGGCAGGAATTGAGATCATGTCGCCACATTACGGTGCTTTGCGTGATGGAAACACCACAACGATTCCGCCAAATTATTTAAAAGAAGATTATGAATCTCCTGTTTTTAATATTAAAAATAAAGGTTAAATTATTGATAACGTGTGATTAAATTTAAAAATTTAACACTTGAATATTTTGTAATTAATCGAATTAAAATTAACTTTAACATGAAAGTTTAGCATTACTTTGAAGAAATTGCAAAAATATTTCTAACAAAATACCTAATTACAGGTATTGTTTTATTTTTTCAGGTTAAATAATTTTGCAAGAAATTGTGGACGAATAAAAAGTTATTGGATTAATTGTAGATTAAAGTTAATTATGAAAAACAATCATCTCAGCCAGGAACAAAGCATGCAAGTATTTTCTAATATGATTTCAAACAAGGTTCATAATGGATTTACTTTAGAAGAGAGAAATGATGAGTTGCTTTTCGCGGTCTTATCTAAAGGAGGAAAAGTAGTTAATCACAGTTTAAATTTTCTGATTTTTTGTTTAACTCTAGGTTTATGGTCATTTGCGTGGCTTTATCTCACCCTTGAGGCTTCAAAACAGAAAAAGATTTTAGTAGCTATAGACGAAGATGGATTTCCTTTTGAGGAAAGATGTTTGGTAGCCTAGTAACATTAAAAAAAGAGAAATAAAATATAAAGCCATAAATACAAACTAATCAATTGTATTTATGGCTTTATTATTTGAAATAAGGTAACTTTTATAGTTTGTCTTTTAAGTAGACTCCAGTAACAGATTCTTTTACTTTTACAATATCTTCTGGAGTTCCAGAAGCAAGTAAATAACCTCCATTTTCTCCACCTTCAGGACCTAAATCAAGTATCCAGTCAGCACATTTTATTAAATCAAGATTATGTTCGATTACAATTATCGAATGTCCTTTTTCTATTAAAGCATCAAACGAAGCTAAAAGCTTTTTAATATCATGAAAATGAAGACCAGTTGTAGGTTCGTCAAAAACAAACAAAGCTTTATCTTTTGTTGCTCCTTTAACCAGAAAGGAAGCTAGTTTAATACGCTGTGCCTCTCCACCAGAAAGCGTAGAAGAAGATTGTCCTAATTGAACATAGCC
Source organism: Flavobacterium ginsengisoli (assembly GCF_029625315.1). Lineage (NCBI taxonomy): Bacteria > Pseudomonadati > Bacteroidota > Flavobacteriia > Flavobacteriales > Flavobacteriaceae > Flavobacterium > Flavobacterium ginsengisoli. Next base: position 1,810,559 of record NZ_CP121110.1, on the reverse strand, counting down.
TAAACCGACATCTTGAAGAGGCTGTAATTTTTGAGTGATTTTTGACTGCTTATTTTTTTCGAAAAAAGCAATCGCATCATCAATTGTCATGGTTAGAATGTCATTGATGTTTTGGTTGTCAAAAGTAACTTCTAGGATCTCTTTTTTAAATCGTTTTCCACCACAAGTTTCACAAGGAAGCGAAACATCGGCCATAAAAACCATTTCAACATTTATAGAGCCTTCTCCTTTACAAGTTTCGCATCGGCCTCCATCGACATTAAAAGAGAAATGTTTAGCTTGATAGCCTCTTATTTTTGATAATTTTTCTTTCGCATATAAATCACGAATATCATCATAAGCCTTGATATAGGTGACAGGATTTGATCTTGAACTTCTTCCAATCGGATTTTGGTCTACATATTCAATATGTTTAATCTGCGAAAAAGAACCTGAAATTTCAGTGAATTGTCCAGCTTTTTCGGCAAGCACTTTCCAATTTTTTTTGTACCGCAGGAAATAAGATTTTCTTAATTAAAGTACTTTTTCCACTTCCAGAAACACCTGTAACTACGGTTAAAACATCTAAAGGAAAAGTAACGTTAATATTTTTTAAGTTGTTTTCGCGCGCGCCAATTATGTCGATATGATTCTTGAATTTTCTTCTCTTCTTAGGTACAGAAATCTCTAAATCTCCATTTAAATATTTTGCGGTTAAAGAATCCGATTTTAGGATTTCGTCATAAGTTCCTTGTGCAACCAACTTTCCTCCAAAAGTTCCAGCTTCTGGACCAATGTCAATAATCATATCGGCAGCTTTCATGATATCTTCATCGTGTTCAACCACAATTACAGTGTTACCTAGATCGCGTAGAGAAAGCAAAACTTTAATTAATCTTTCAGAATCTTTTGGATGAAGACCAATACTTGGCTCATCAAGAATATACATTGATCCAACCAAGTCTGCTTCCAAGAGAAGTTGCTAGATTGATACGTTGTGATTCTCCTCCAGAAAGAGTGGCAGAATTTCTATTTAAAGTAAGATAATCTAAACCAACTTCTGTTAAAAATGACAAACGATTATTGATTTCGACCATTAAACGTTTAGCAATCTGCTGTTCGTATTGATTTAATTCGATGTTTTTAAAGAAAGTAACCAAATGTTTAATTGGTAAATCAACCAGATCAGAAACTGTTTTTCCGTTGATTTTTACATAAGATGCTTCTTCTCGTAAGCGTTTTCCTTTACAAGTATGGCATTTTGTTTTACCACGATAGCGCGAGAGCATTACTCGGTTTTGTATCTTATAGTTTTTCTCTTCTAGTTCTCTAAAGAAATCATTAAGTCCTTGAAAATACTGATTTCCAGTCCAAATTAAATCTTTTTGTTCATCAGTTAATTGGAAATAAGGTTTGTGAATTGGAAAATCAAATTTGTAAGCGTGTTTTACCAATTCGTCTTTATACCAGCTCATGCTGTCGCCACGCCATGGATATATGGCACTTTCGTAAATCGATAATGAAGTATTTGGAACAACTAAATCAGCATCAATGCCGATTATGTTTCCATAACCTTCACAGACTGGACAAGCTCCATACGGATTATTAAAACTGAACAAGTGAACATTTGGCTCTAGAAAAGTCATTCCGTCAAGCTCAAAATTATTAGAATAAGAAAATCTCTTTTCAGCATTTAATTCTTGCAGATAGCAAATTCCTTTTCCTTCAAAAAAAGCAGTTTGAACAGCATCAGCAAGACGATTGAAGAATTCTTCTTCTTCTTTTACAACGATACGATCAATAATCAATAAAATGTCTTTATTGTCAAGTTGATGTAAGTCTGAAGCAGAAAATTCGTCTAAACGAACCATTTCGTTATCCACTAAAATACGAGCAAAACCTTGTTGCAAAAGCACTTTCAGTTTGTCTTCTAAAAGTCTGCCTTCTTCAAGATGAATAGGAGCAAGTAATAGCCACCTGCTGTCAAGAGGAAGACTCTTAACATCAGAGATTACATCTGTAACGGTATTTTTTTTGACTTCTTGTCCAGAAATAGGAGAATAGGTACGCCCAATTCTAGCAAACAGAAGTTTGATATAGTCGTAAATTTCAGTAGAAGTTCCAACGGTTGAACGAGCATTGGTTGTGTTAACTTTTTGCTCTATGGCAATTGCTGGAGCAATACCTTTAATATATTCTACTTTTGGTTTGTCTAAACGGCCCAAAAACTGACGTGCATAAGAAGATAGACTTTCTACATAACGTCTTTGTCCTTCTGCATATAAAGTGTCAAAAGCTAAACTCGATTTTCCTGATCCTGAAAGACCTGTAATAACAACCAGTTTATTTCTCGGAATAACCACATCTACATTTTTTAAATTATGTACTTGTGCTCCTTTAATTATAATATTTGATTTTGGATCTATTTTAGAAAGGTCAATTTGCATAAAAAAGTCAATTTTTACAAAAGTAATCAATTTTGAGTAGAGTTTTGTTAAGGATATTGTTCCAAATCTTAACAGAATTACGACATATGTTTTTGATTTTATGGGGATTTTTTTTCGGCAAAATTTGTTATTTCATATTAAAATACCCTACTTTAGAACTGTTTTAGTATTATTTTAATATCCTGACCAAATTTTGAAAACTACACTAACTACCTTACTTTTTTTAATAAATTCCCTGTTGTTTTCTCAGGAATTTCCGCCAATCATTAAATATTCTCCTTCTGTTTATGGAGCTGGAAATCAAAGCTGGATGATTTCGCAGGATCATAATAATTATTTGTATTTCGCCAATAACGACGGATTATTAGAATATAACGGAACTAGTTGGCAATTATATCCAGGGCCAAACGAAACTATTATTCGTTCTGTAAAAGTAATTGGCAATAAAATTTATACAGGAAGTTATATGAATTTTGGTTTTTGGACCAGAAAGGAAGATGGAAAACTTAAATATACTTCGCTAAGCGACGGTATAAAAAATAAGATCTTAGACGATGAACAGTTTTGGAATATTCTTAAATATGATCATTGGATTTTATTTCAGTCTTTAAACCGAATTTATATTTACGATACCAAAACGGGAAAGTTTAAAATAATTGCGCCCAAAAATGGTGTTGTAAAATCGTTTGCCTCGACAAATGCAATTTATTTTCAGACTTCTAAAGAAGGGCTTTTTGAAATTGAAAGCGGTAGAGCAAAACTAATTTCAGATGATCCGATTTTAAAAAAGTTTACAGTTGCCAATATTTTTACGATAGATGATGGTTTATTGCTTCAAACGCAATTAGATGGTATTTACAAACTTTCGGGAAATTCTTTAACCCATGTTGTTACTGATGTTGATGCTGAATTAAAATCAAGTTTTGTATACAGCAGCCAGCGCTTGCAGGACGGAAGTTTTGCTTTAGGAACTGTATCAAACGGAATTTTTATTTTATCTGATAAAGGAAAGCTCAAATACCATCTTACGCAGAGTAAAGGTTTAAGTAATAACACTGCTTTATCGCTTTTTGAAGATAAAGACCAAAATTTATGGACGGGACTTGATAACGGAATCAACTGCATCAATATGCAATCGCCAGTGCATAGTTTTACAGATGATACGGGAGTTTTAGGAACGGTTTATGCATCTGCCATTCATAACGGAATGCTATATATAGGAACCAATCAGGGATTGTTTTGCAAGCCTAATCAAAGTAATTCGGAATTTAAGTTTATAAATGGAACAAAAGGGCAGGTATGGTCTTTATTTGTTTATGATAATACGCTTTTCTGCGGACATGATTCGGGAACTTTTATTGTGGTAAATGAAAGCGCCAAGAGTATATTTTCGGCTTCTGGAACTTGGAAATTCGAGCATATTCCAGGAAACAAAAATCAGTTACTTCAAGGAAATTATTATGGCATTTCGGTTTTAGAAAAAATAAACAATCAATGGGTTTTTAGAAATAAAATTCAGGGTTTTGATTATTCTTCTCGATATTTTGAAATAGGAAACGATTTTGATGTTTATGTAAGCCATGAATACAAAGGGATTTTTAGATTAAAACTTGATAAATCATTATTAAAAACACAAGACTTTTTTGCTTACAAAAGTCCAGATAAAGGTAAATATGCCAGTTTAACAAAATTCAACAATTCGATTTACTATGCTTATAAAGGCGGCATTTTTAAATTGAATGCTAAGACAAGACAATTTGTAAAAGACAGCGTATTAAGTTCCATTTTTGAAAAAGACGAATATACATCTGGTAAATTAATAGTTGATAATTCTAATAAAATCTGGCTTTTCTCCAAAAACTACATTCATTATTTCTCGGCAAGTAAACTAAGTAATCAATTAAAAGAAAATTTAATTCCGATACCTTCTTCTTTGACCAACTCGATGCTAGGTTATGAGAATATCACGCAGATTTCTAAATCTACTTATTTAATAGGAACTACAGACGGGTATTATACATTAAATATTGACGACTTAAGTTTTAAAAACTACAATGTTTTTATTACAGATATTACCATCAATAAGCAAAATGAAACTTTTAAAAATGTGGGTATTTTAAGTGAAGGAAGCTTCAAATCTGATGAAAATAATATAACGCTCAATTATACAGTTCCAGAATATAATAAGTACATTAATTCTGAATACCAATATTTATTAGAAGGTTTTCAGAATGAATGGAGCGAATGGAGTACAAAAGCAACTGTAAATTTTAAAAATCTACCTCCAGGAAAATATACCTTTAGAGTAAGAGCCAAATATGCGAATACCATTTTGCAGAATACGGCTTCGTATACATTTGTAGTTTTAAAACCTTGGTATTTAACAAATCTGGCTTACTTTATTTATTTCCTCTTACTGCTAACAATGGCTTATTTTATTAATAAGGCATATCGAAATTATTATCAAAAGCAAAAAGAAAAACTAATAGAAGAAAATAATCTTTTGTTAGAAATCAAAGAGCTTGAAAACGAACAGCAGTTAATGAAACTTCGCAACGAACAGCTTTCGCAGGATGTTGATAATAAAAACCGCGAATTGGCAGTTTCGACCATGAGTTTGAATAGTAAAAACGAATTATTGGCTTTTATTAAGGAAGATTTGAAAAAAACTGCTCAAAACGATAGTTCAAATATCAAATCTGTAATTAGCACCATAAATAAAAATATTACCGAAGAAGATTCTTGGAATGTATTTAAGGAAGCATTTGATAACGCCGACAAAGATTTCTTGAAAAGGATTAAACAAATGCATCCCGCCTTAACGCCTAACGACCTGCGTTTATGTGCCTATTTGAGACTAAATCTTTCATCAAAAGAAATAGCTCCAATGTTTAATATTTCAGTGAGAAGCGTTGAAATAAAAAGATACCGTTTGAGAAAAAAAATGGATTTACAGCACGAAAACGGTTTAGTTGAATATATTTTGGCTGTATAGTATTTTAAAAAACGACTCTAAATAACTATACATTACCTCAACATTAAGCTTTTGTTGGGAAATTGCGCGCTAAATGTTAAGAAAATTAACATTGATAAATTATAGTTATACAACGGTATTTTTTATTATATCCTGATTTTGCAGTATATTTTTTTGTGATGTATGTTTTTTGTTGAGGTTAATTTTATCGTTTTCATAAACGGAACAAATAAATTTAGCTTTCAATAAAAACTAACTAATTATGAAATCTAAATTATTACTGCCAGTATTATTACTGTTTACATCTTTTGCATTTTCGCAAAACTTAGATGTATCAGGAACGGTACTTGATGCTTCTGGATTATCATTGCCAGGCGTAAACGTAAAGGTTAAAAATTCGTCTAAAAGTACAACCACAGACTTTGACGGATCTTTTAAACTGACTGATGTTCCAAAAGGAACCACAATTGTTGTAAGTTATATTGGTTACAGAACGCAAGAAGTTGCTGTTTCTGGAACTAAAATGACGATTAGAATGAACGACGATACCAAGTCACTTGACGAAGTCGTTGTTATTGGTTACGGTACTCAAAAGAAAAGAGAGGTTACTGGAGCTGTAGCTGTTGTAGACAGTAAAACACTAGATGTCTTGAAACCAGCAAGAATCGAACAAGCTCTACAAGGAACAATTTCGGGTGTGAATGTCACAACGCAGTCAGGAGCGCCAGGAGCACCGCTTGATATCCGTATTCGTGGTATAGCTACAAATGGTGAAAACAAACCTGCCACTATTATTGATGGATATGTTGGTGATTTAGGACTTTTTGAATCCTAACGACATTGAAACAATTACGGTTTTAAAAGATTCGCAGGCAGCTATTTATGGGGTTCTTGGAGCAAACGGAATCATTTTGGTTACTACTAAAATGGGGAAAAAGAATTCTAAAACTAGAGTTTCTTTTAATAGTTATGCTGGTTTTCAGCAGACTTCAAGAAAAATGCCAACTTTAAATGCTACAGAATATGCTTTGCTTTTAAATGAAAGTTATGCAAACGGTGGAAAACCAATCCCTTATCCTAATGTAAGTGGGTTAGGAAAAGGAACAGATTGGCAGGATGAAGTTTTTCAAAATGCTCCAATTATTAATAACGATTTGACAATTTCTGGAGGATCAGATAAAATTACTTATTCTATCAGTGGTTCTCATTTAGATCAGGAAGGTATTGTTGGCGGAGATAAATCTGGCTTTTTAAGAAATACAGCCAGAATTGCTCTTGGTGCTGATTTAAGTGATAAAATCAAATTAAAGACGAATGTTATTTATACGTATTTTACGAGAAATACATTAAATGAAAATGGTCTGGGTTCTGTACTTTTTAATGCTTTAAACGTTCCAGCAACCTTAAGTCCGTACGATGCAAATGGTGATTTTAGTCTAGTACCTAGTACAACAGGTTTAGGAACAGAAATTATTAACCCGTTAGCACAAATTGCAAATACGTACAATGATTATAACTACAAAAAATTAAACGGAAATTTTGGTTTAGATTATAAAATCTTTAAAGGATTTACCTTATCAAGTTCTATAGGTTTTAATACTTCAAACAGCGAATCAAAAACGTTTAATAAACAAATTAGTTATGGCGGAAAAGTTTTTGATGTACAGAGAAGTTCTGTTACTCAAGGAGCTGTAAATGATAACAATTATTCATTTGACCTTTTTGGAACATACAATACAAAAATTGCAGAAGCACATAATATTACCGGAACTTTAGGAACAACAATTTATAAAGAATGGGGTAACGGATTATATGCAACTGGTTTTGATGTACCAAATAATGCATGGGAAAATGCAGATATCTCTTTAACAAAAGGAATTTCAAATACACTTACAAACAGTGCTTATGTGTATGATCAAAGAAGACTTTCTTATTTTGGAAGATTACAATACGATTTCAAAGGAAGATATTTACTTTCTGCGATAATTAGACGTGATTCTTCTACAAAATTTGGCCCTGGTAATAAAGTAGGTTATTTTCCTTCTGTAACGGCAGGATGGGTAGTTTCTGATGAGAGTTTCTTTGGAGAGTCAAAATTTGTAAACTTCTTGAAATTTAGAGCAAGTTATGGAACTTTAGGAAATGACCAGATTCCTAATCTTGGCTATTTAGGACTTTTAAATGGAGAGGCAACCTATGTATTTGATGGTACTTTAGTAAACGGAACAGCAAACGGGCAAGTGCCAAATCCAAATTTAAAATGGGAACAAGCTCAAAAGTTTGATGTTGGTTTAGATTTAAAAATATTAAATGATAAAATATTTATCGCAAGCAGATTATTTTTCAGATATCAGAAAAGATTTATTGATTCCTAATATTCCAGTTTCAGGTATTAACGGTACCGAGCTCCAGGTGCTAGCGCGCCAACTTTAAACGCAGGAACAGTTAAAAATTCTGGTTTTGAATTTGCGATCGATTATAAAGATAAATTTTCTGATGATTTTACTTTCAGTATAGGTTACAATGTGACTTTCCTGAAAAACAAAGTTACTGAAGTAAATAACGGAACAGGATTTATTGAAGGCGGTGCTTTTGGTGTCGGACAGCCAGCTCCTTCAAGAATGGAAGTAGGTAGACCAATGGGATATTTTTATGGATATAAAACCGATGGAATTTTTCAAAGCCAAGCCGAAGTTGATGCACATCCATCACAGTTAGCTTTAGGAGCAAATGCTGCGCCTGGAGACATTCGTTATGTTGACTTAAACGGAGACGGTGTAATTGATACAAAAGATAAAACCAATATTGGAGATCCAATTCCAGATGCTACAATGGGTTTCAATTTGCAATTAAATTACAAAGCTCTTGATTTTGCGGTATTTACATTTGCATCAATAGGAAACGATATGGTTCGTAACTACGAAAGAACACTTTCTGATGCTAATCGTATTAATTATGTTTTAGACAGATGGACAGGACCAGGTACAAGTAATTCTACACCAAGAGTAACAACAGGAGCAACATCTAATAATGTATTCTCTGATTATTTTGTAGAAGATGCTTCTTATTTAAGAATTCAAAATGTACAACTTGGTTATACACTTAATTCGGAAATATCAAAAAGAGCAGGAGTTTCTAAATTAAGACTTTATGCAGGAGTAAATAATCTTTACACCTTTACAAAATACAAAGGTTTTGATCCAGGTGCTTCTTTTGGCCCTACTAATAGAGACAATACTTCACAGTCTCCTATTGGAGCTGGAATCGATTATGGTTTCTATCCAATTCCAAGAACATATTTAATGGGCTTAAACATTAATTTTTAATTTCAGTTAAAATGAAAAAGTATTTATTTATATCCACTATAACACTGGTTTTTTTCTCGACCGTACTAACATCATGTTCGGATGAGTTTGTAGATCCAAAACCAGAATATTCTATCGACTCAGAGAATTATTTTAATTCTAAAGAAGAATATGACAATGCATTAATTGCGACTTACGATTTACTGCAGTCTTCTTATGTAAATGTTTTATTAGGAGAAATTGCTTCAGATAATACACTTTGTGGAGGAGAAAGTCCAACCGATGTAATTGGTTTTCAGCAGATCGATGATATGATTCATACACCTGTAAATAGCAATTTAAGAGACATCTGGAATTGGATGTTTGCTGGTGTTCAAAGAGCCAATTATATTCTTGAATTTCAAAACAAAACAGATTTTCCGGGAAAAGCCCAAGTTATTGCAGAAGCACGTTTTTTAAGAGCGTACTATCAGTTTGAGTTAGTTAAATGGTTTGGAGGTATCCCAATGAAAGGCGATGCGAGATTTAAAATTGGCGATGAAAAGACAATTCCCCGATCGTCTGTTGAAGAAGTTTACGCTTCTATAGAAGCCGATTTAATTTTCGCATCTGCTAATCTATCTCCAAACGCAGCACAGCAAGGGCGTATTACAAAAGGTGCAGCTCAGGCATTATTAGGAAAAGCATATTTATACCAAAATAAATTTGCTCAGGCTGCAGCTTCGCTTGACGCTGTTATTACTTCTGGAAAATACAAATTGGTAACAGATTACAACTCAATGTTTGAAGCAGAAGGAGAAAACGGAACAGAATCTATTTTTGAAGTTCAGTATACAGATGTTGAAGGAGCAGGATTTGGATGTTTGCAGTGTAGTGAAGGAAACGTAGCAGTTGGTTTTAACGGTATTCGTAACTATTCAGGTCCTTTATTTTCTTCTGGGTACAGTTTTAATATTCCAACTCAAGATTCGTTTGATGCCTTTAAAACTGGAGATAAACGTAAAGACGTTGCCATCTTAGATATCAACGCATGGGCTTTGGCTAATGCTTCTTACGACAATGGAAACGGTATTACATTCGGAAAAGGAAATGAAGATACAGGTTTCTTCAATAGAAAATATCTGCCAAGAAAAAGAAGTAAAGATGCAGCAGGAGATTTGAATTTAACAAATCCAAACAACTACAGAGCAATTCGTTATGCAGATGTATTGTTAATGGCTGCTGAGGCTTATAATAGAGGCGGAATTGATGATGGAAAAGCAAGAACGTATTTAAATGAGGTGAGAAGACGTGCATTTGGAGATACAAATCATGACATTGCAACTTCTGGCGCGGCCCTTACAGATAATATTTTAGACGAAAGAAGACTTGAGCTTTTTGGAGAAGGACATCGTTTCTTTGACTTAGTAAGAACTGGTAAAGCCGCAGGAACTATTCCTGGCTTTAAAGCAAATAAAAACGAATTATTTCCAATTCCAATTGAAGAAATTCAGTTTGCAAACGGAAACTGGGCACAAAATCCTGGATACTAAAAAACATCAATTATGAAAAAAATACATTTTATTATAAATTTTTTCGTTTTGGCAGTACTCATAGGCTGTGCAAACGATGACTTAGATATTGATTTAGACGGAATAGCCGCACCAACAAATATTTCGGTTTTAACAACAGTTACGCAGGATAATACTGGAAAAGTTACTTTCCTGCCAAAAGGTGAAGGTGCATCACAGTACAAAATTAGTTTTGGCGACGGAACACCTGACTCTGATTATGCAGGAGTTGGATCGACTATTTCTCATATTTATAAAGAAGGTGTTTATAAGTCTAAAATTATTGCATCTGGACTTAACGGAAAAACAGCCGAAATAGAAAAAGAAGTAGTGGTTTCTTTTAGAGCTCCAGAAAATTTAAAAGTTGTAGTAACAAATGATAAATTAGTTTCTAATAAAGTAACCGTTACAGCAACTGCAGATTTTGCCTTGTTTTACGATGTGTATTTTGGAGAAGCAGGACATCCTGATCCAATTTCGGCTAATAATGGAGAGCCAGCTTCATATACTTATCAGGCACCAGGAGTTTATACGATTAGAGTAGTTTCTAAAAGTGCGGCTATTAAAACAACTGAACATACAGAAGAAGTTACCGCAAAATTGGTGTTAAACCCAACAACATCTGCACCTGCGCAGCCAGGTAGACAAGCGGGAGATGTTATTTCTATTTTCAGTTCTAAATATACAGACCTTGCAGGAACTAATTTTAATCCAGGATGGGGACAATCAACAACGTTTGCTGAATTTGATTTAGACGGAGATAAAATGTTGAACTATAATAACCTAAACTATCAAGGAATTGGTTTGGCAGACGGTGTAACTATAGATGTTTCAGAAATGGAATACATTCACATGGACATATGGACAGCAGATTTAGATAAATTGGCCATATTCCTTATTAGTCAAAATAAACCAAATGGAGAAAGAAAGGTTGTAAAAGATCTTACGGCAAAACAATGGACAAGTATTGATATTCCAATTTCGGACTTTACAAGTCAGACTGGTTTTACAGTTACAGATATTTACCAATTAAAATTAGACTCAGATCCAACACCAGGTAAGAATATTTATATCGATAATATTTATTTCTATAAAACAGCTTCTCAATCAATAGGGTTGCCAATTGATTTCGAATCTACGAGTTTAACTTACGCTTGGGGCGGATTTGGAAGTGTAGATGCTTCTGTCGTTGCAAATCCTAATAAAACCGGACTAAATGTTTCTGATAAAGTAGTCAAATTAGACAAAAAGATAGGAGCAGAAACCTGGGGAGGAGCAAGTTTAAATCTTGAAAATTCATTTGACGCTTCAAAAGGAACTAAAGTAAAAGTAACAGTTTGGTCGCCAAAAGCAGGAGCAAAAATATTATACAAAATGGAGCTTTCTACGTCACCAAAAGACGGTAATGGAAATCCAACTGTTTTTGTGCAGGTAGAGGTGCCGACAACGGTTGCTAATGGCTGGGAAGTATTGACATTTGATCTTACAACTGAAGCTTCTTTCAATAGCACTATAAAATACGACAGAGTAATTTTGTTTCCAGATTTTGGAACAACAGGAACAGGAGAAACGTATTACTTTGATGATATAAAACAATCCAATTAAAACAAGAAATCATGAGCAAAAAATTAATTATAAAGATAGTATCCTTATTTACGATTCTCTTGATGACGGGTTGTCAGAAAGACGATTATACATTCGGATCAATTACTACGCCATCTAATTTAAAGGTAACAGCCGAAATTGTGGGTAAAACAGCCGATGCTCCTTATGGAGACGGATCTGGAATAGTAAAGTTTGTAGCAACAGCAGATAATGCCATTTCGTATAAATATGTTTATCCAGATGGATCTTCAGATAATGCTCCAAGTGGGAAAATCACTAAAAGATTTACCAAAACTGGAGTTAATACCTATACAGTAACTGTTCTAGCAACAGGAGCAGGAGGAGTGGCTACAAATACCACAATCGATGTTGAGGTGCAAAGTGATTTCAGCGACGATGAAGCAGTTCAATTGCTTACAGGCGGTTCTTCTAAAAAATGGTATTGGGCAGCAGCAGAACCAGCACATCTTGGTGTAGGACAGAACGATGGTGATGCAGCGAATAACTTCTTCCCTAATTATTATAAAGCAGGACCATTTGAAAAAGCAGGTTCTCCAAACAGCAGCTGTTTGTATGATAATGTATTAACATTCTCTCTTGATGGTGAAGTGCTTAAATTCCAATTGGATAACGGTGGTGCAACATTCTTCAATAAAGATTTTGGAAGCGTTGCTGGAGCATCAGGTCTATCAGAAGATATGTGTTTAAGCTATAATACTGGTGCTTGCAAAAATAGTTTCATTAAGCCCTTCAGAATCTGTTGTAATGAATAATCCAGACCATGCAGAACAAACAAGAGGAACAACAATGAACTTCTCTGATAACGGATTTATGGGCTATTATATTGGTCAAAGCTCTTATGAAATTTTATCGCTTACAGCCAATAGAATGGTAGTTAGAGCTGTAATGGGAGGAAACCCTTCATTAGCTTGGTATCATACTTTTACAACTACACCACCAAATCCAAATCCAGAACCATCTATTGATTATACAAAACTGGTTTTCGAAGATAATTTTGATAAAGATGGAGCACCAGATCCAACAAAATGGACCTACGATTTAGGACGTGGAAATAATGGCTGGGGAAATAATGAAAAACAAAACTATACCAACTCAGCTTCAAATATTGTAGTTGAAGGTGGGTTTTTGAAAATCACGGCTAAAAAAGAAAATTCTGGCGGTGCAGAATATTCATCTGCAAGATTAAAATCGGATGGGAAATATGCTTTTAAATATGGTAAAGTTGAGGTTCGAGCTAAATTGCCATCAGGTGGAGGAACTTGGCCTGCAATCTGGATGCTTGGACAAAATTATGCAACTAAAGAATGGCCAGAATGTGGTGAAATTGATATTATGGAGCACGTTGGAAACAGCCAGAATTTAGTTCATGGAACTTTTCATTATCCTGGTCGTTCAGGCGGAAATGCCAATACGGCTTCTAAAACTATTCCAAATGTTTCAACAGAGTTTCATGTTTACAAAGCAGTTTGGAGTGCAGAAACTATTCAGCTTTACGCAGACGATGTGTTGATCCATACATTAGCAAATACAAGTTCTTTACCTTTTAACAGCGAATTTTTCTTGATTTTAAATTTTGCTATGGGAGGTAATATGGGAGGCAATATTGATCCTGCTTTCACTCAATCTACAATGGAGATTGATTATGTTAGAGTTTATCAATAGGTTGATTAATTAGTAATTTTGAAGGCCAGTTGGTTACTGGCCTTCTTTTTTTAATACAAGAATACGATGAAGAAAATAATTTTAGTATTACTCATAACTAGTTTTGGCTTTGCCCAAGAGGCGAAAAGAAAACTTGTTTGGGAAGAAAATTTTAATAAAAAAAGCTTAAACGAATCGGTATGGAATTTTGAATTGGGAGACGGTTGTCCAAATTTATGTGGTTATGGAAATAATGAAAGACAGATTTATACAAAAACAAACCACGAATTTAAAGACGGAAATCTAATTATTGAAGCCAGAAAAGAAGGAGATAAATATACTTCGACTAAAATTACAACAAAAGGAAAAAAAGAGTTTAAATACGGCCGAATCGAAGCTAGGGCAAAACTCCCTATCGGACATGGTTTATGGCCTGCGTTTTGGATGCTTGGCGCCAATATTGATGAGGTAAAATGGCCAAAAACGGGTGAAATTGATATTCTAGAATATATCGGAAGAGATCCTCATATGGTATACACAACGCTTCATACGCAGGACAGTCATGGAAATACGATCAATACAAAACGAACTGAATTTCCAAATATTGAAGAAGGTTATCATGTTTACGCTATCGAATGGAACAAAGACAAAATTGATTTTTTTGTTGATACAAAACTAGTTTATACTTTTAATCCCGAAGTTAAAAACGAAGATACATGGCCATTTGACAAACCATTTTATATCATTGTAAATTTGGCAATTGGAGGTAATTTTGGAGGACCAGAGGTAGACGATTCTGTTTTACCGCAAAAATATTACGTTGATTATGTACGCGTTTATCAGTAATATATTGACAGTATAAACTAAAAAATAAGACAGATGAAAATGATTTAAAATGTTAATTGTAAGTTATTTACATCTGTTTTTTATTTAAGTAAAAAAAATCATCAGAATTCATTTTTTTTAGCTATTTTTATTAAAATCAAACTTTGCAGTAAAAAACTTAACGATTTATTATTAATTATTATTGCTTTTGTTTGCTTTTTAAAATAAATATTTGTTAAATTTGGTCAAAATATTAACATAACCCAATAAAAAAGAAACGCCTATATAAAAAAACTACTTTTTAGAAAATACTCCAAATTTTAAATTTTAAAACTAAAAAAAGTAGTTATTATGGCTGATCTGCATACTCCAGACGCTCTATTAGTAAAAAATTATGTTGACGGTAGTGAAGCTGCACTTGCAACATTAATAAAGAGGCATGAGTCTAAAATATATGGATTCATATATTCTAAGATTGCTGATAGAGATATTTCAAATGATATTTTTCAAGACACATTTATTAAAGTAATTAAAACTTTAAAAAGTAATTCTTATAACGAAGAAGGTAAATTTCTGCCTTGGGTAATGCGTATTTCTCATAATCTAATTGTAGATCATTTTAGAAAAACAAAGAAAATGCCAATGTACAGAGAAACAGAAGAGTTTTCTATTTTCTCTATCATGTCTGACGACGCATTGACAATTGAAGGCAAAATGATCGTAGATCAAGTCGAACTTGATTTAAAAAAATTAATAGGAGAGCTTCCAGATGATCAAAAAGAAGTATTGGTTATGCGTATGTATCAAGACATGAGTTTCAAAGAAATCTCTGAAGTTACTGGCGTAAGCATCAACACAGCATTAGGAAGAATGCGCTATGCGTTAATGAATTTGAGAAAAATTATAGAAAAACATCAAATTATTTTAACCAACTAATACTATTTTGATAATTAGTCCGTTATACTACTATAAAACATTTTTGATAGTATGGGGAAAATTTACTCAAAAAAAGCATTAGCTTCTAAAAATCTTAAACCTAAAAAAGAAGTCGTTTCTTTTTTATTGAATTATTCTAAAGCCTTGACAGTAGTTAAGATTGAAGATAAAAATTTTGAGATTATAGCTAACTAAACAGCCCACTGCTCCTGTCGGATGTTTATAAAAAAGAAACCAAATGGTCGTTTTGGTTTAAGAGCTCACTATTTGTATATTTTATGTACAAGTAGTGAGTTTTTTTATTTCTTCTTTTTTCCGAATTAAAAATATAAGTTTTTTACAGCATTTTTCTCTTGTTTTGTTAAAATTTAATATTTTGATCGGAATTTATGTGTTTATTTGGTTTTTAATTCTATTTTAGTTAAAAAACTACTTTTTTATTTGATAAATATGCTTTTCTTAAGCGTTATTCGTATTAGGAAGTTCGTTTGATTAAAAACTAGAAACATAATATTTTAAAAATTAAATATTTAACCAAAACCCAAATTATTTATGAAGAAAAACTACCCAACTTTATTGCGTTAAGTTTATTGCTTATTTGATTTTGAAAAAATATTTGAACCAGCAAATGTTTATTCAATAAAATAGTGAGAAAGACAATTTTTAGACCAGTTTAATTATCCTCTTACTATATTTCAAAAGAAACTTAGAAAATTATTTAACCACCAAAACTTAACCGCAAAATGAAAGAGAACATTAAGATGTTGTCATGCTTATTGATGATAAGTATTGGCGCATTTGCCCAAAAAGACAAAATTAAAGAAGCACAATCTTTATTTGACAAAGGAAATAGCCAGGAAGCTTTGGCAATTTTAACTAAAACAGAATATCTTATTCTTAATGCATCTGATGAAGACAAATCTGATTATTACTTCTTAAAAGGAAATGTTTTAAAAGATTTGGCCGTAAAAAATATAGATGCGACCAATAATTTCACATTGGCATCGCAATCGTATCAAGATGTATTTTTATACGAAAATGAATCAGGAAAATTTAAATGGACAGTTAAAGCTAACATAGCTTTAAAAGATATGAAAGCCAGCCTTGTAAATGGTGCAATGGCAGATTTTAAAGACGGAAAATTCAAAGAAAGCGCAGAAAAGAGTTATAAGGTATATTTGTTCGATAAAAAAGATACTATAAACTTGTGTAATGCTGCGGCTTCGTCTATAAACGGAAAAGATTACAACGCTGCTGTGACCTATTACGAACTTTTGAAAAAGATTAATTTTTCTGGAAAAGGAGTTCGATATTTTGCTACCAACAAAAAAACAAAAGAAGAAGATGCTTTTATTTCTCCAAAAGCTAGAGAGTCTGCTATACAGCAAGGTCTTTACGAAAAGCCAAGAACAGAATCTGTGCCTTCTAAAAAAATAGAAATAAACAATAATTTGGCTTATGCTTATCTTGAAAAGAAAGATTATGCAAGAGCAGAATCAGTTTATAACTATGTTTTAGAATTAGATCCGAATTATATTGATGCTTATATTAACTTGGCTTATTTGAAACTGCAAATGAAAAAGGATTTGGCAGAAGAAATATCATCATTAGGAACTACGCCAGCAGAGATGAAGAAATACGATAAACTAAATGCACAAAAAGATGATATTGCCAGAAGTGCAATTCCATATCTTAAGAAAGTGCTTGTTCTTGAACCAAAAAATCCAGATGCAACCAAAACATTATTGGGTGTTTACAGGTCTCTTGATATGAATTCAGAATACAATGCTTTAAAAGCAGGAATGTAATTTTCTAAAGGTGCAAAGTAACAAAGGTGTAAAGGTTTTTATCTTTGCACCTTTATTTTTTTGAAACTGTCTTTTCAAGCTCTTCAATAAGAGATTTCTTTCCAACGGTTTTCGTTATAATATCTTTTTCAAGACTCCAGCCTCTTGCAGGCGAATATTCACGTCCGTACCAAATAATCTGCAAATGTAAATCATTCCATAAATCTCTAGGAAACAATCGTTTTGCATCTTTTTCAGTTTGAGCGACATTTTTTCCATTAGACAAATTCCATCTGTACATCAATCGGTGAATATGCGTGTCTACAGGAAAAGCTGGAACGCCAAAAGCCTGAGACATTACCACACTTGCCGTTTTGTGTCCAACAGCAGGCAAAGCTTCAAGCGCTTCAAAACTCTGTGGAACTTCGCCATTATGTTTCTCAATCAAAATTTCAGATAAACCATGAATTCCTTTAGATTTCATAGGAGATAAACCACACGGACGAATAATTTCCTTAATTTCTTCTATCGACATTTTAACCATATCATACGGATTATCAGCTTTTGCAAACAAAAGTGGCGTAATTTGGTTCACACGAACGTCGGTACATTGAGCTGATAATAAAACAGCAATTAAAAGTGTATAAGGATCTTTGTGGTCAAGCGGAACTGGTATAGTAGGGTAGAGTTCTTTTAATTTATCAATAACAAATTGTACGCGAGCTTCTTTATTCATTTCGGTGATTTTAATGCCTGTAAAAATAAAGAATTATTAGTTATAAGTTATCTTTGCTTTTAATCTAAAATCTGAAATCAACAATCTAAAATAAAAGACACATGACAACACTAAAAGCAGGAGATAAAGCGCCAAATTTTTCAGGTACAGATCAAGACGGAAAAACACATAAACGGGCAGATTACGCTGGAAAAAAACTGGTTGTTTTCTTTTATCCGAAAGCAAGTACGCCTGGCTGTACAGCTGAGGCTTGCGATTTGAGAGATAATTATCACCGTTTTCAAGCCAATAATTACGAACTTCTTGGAGTAAGCGCTGATAGCCAAAAAGCACAAGTAAAATTCAAAGAAAAATACGAATTGCCATTTCCTTTAATTGCAGACGAAGACAAATCGGTTATCAACGCATTTGGAGTTTGGGGACCAAAGAAATTTATGGGTAAAGAATATGATGGAATTCACAGAACAACTTTCGTAATCGACGAAAAAGGAATTATAGAAGAAGTAATCGAAAAAGTAAAAACAAAAGAACACGCTTCGCAGATTTTGAAATAGAGATTTTTGTTTCAGGTTTTCTTTGTTTCAGGTTTCAAGTTGCTTTACTTAATGTTAAGTTTTAACGTAAAGCACGCTAAGTTTTTTTTATGAGCCAAACCTAATAAACCCGCAAAGTTCGCAAAGCTGAATTTACATAAAGCTTTGCGAACTTTGCGTTTTTTAGCACAAGCTTAAGTAAAAAAAACTTAGCGTGCTTTGCGTTAAAAAAATATCGTTCCGAGAATAACTTGAAACTTGAAAAAAAAGTCCCTGAAAAAGGGACTTTTTTTATTATGTATTTTGTTCTAATTCTTTCTGCGGATGATATCCAAAAAGATGATGTTCTTTTATAATTTCAGGAATTCCTGGAGGAAGCATTGGTTCCCATCCGGTTTTACCTTGATTGATCATTTTTAAGATTTCTCTAGAGAAAACATCCAAGATATTCGGATCGTAATCTTCAATATCAACCACTTTTCCGTTGAATTTAAAGAATTTATACAATTCTTTCATTCTAGGATGAACTTTTAAGTTATTCGAGTTCATTAATGAGCCATCTTCATCTAACATTGGATATAAGAATACTTTCATATCACGGTAGAATAATTTTCCGAAAGCTTCAAGAATTCCACCACTTAAATGGCGGTAGTATTTCTCATCAAAAATATCAACAAGGTTATTTACGCCCATTGCCAATCCCATACGGGCTTTGGTATAATTTGCAAAGTATTCTACAACTTTATAATATTCTTGGAAATTAGAAATCATAACCGTTTGACCAAGAGAACATAGCAATTCGGCTCTGTCCATAAAGTCTCTTTCGTCAATTTCTCCATCAGAGCGTAAATTCGAAAGCGTAATTTCAAAAATTACAAGAGTATTCTTTTCTTCAACCTTGTTTT
This sequence comes from Flavobacterium ginsengisoli, assembly GCF_029625315.1. NCBI lineage: Bacteria > Pseudomonadati > Bacteroidota > Flavobacteriia > Flavobacteriales > Flavobacteriaceae > Flavobacterium > Flavobacterium ginsengisoli. The sequence continues at coordinate 1,791,315 of NZ_CP121110.1, read as the reverse complement.
CTTTGAGAAACATTTCTAACGACTTTTCATACATGTCCATATTTACTTTTGTAACAGGACGGAAGCTTCCTCTTAAAGCTAAAAGGTTCTTTTTGTATAAAATAGGCGCAGGAAGAATGTTTTTACCTTCAGGGTTAAACATTACGGCATCTGTCATTCCGTTTTTAACCAATTGTAAACTCATCAAACGATTGTCTACATCAGCAAAACGAGGTCCAGAAAAGTTGATAGTATCGATCTCTAATTGATCTTTATCTAGGTGATCATATAAGTAACGAAGTAATCGTTTTGGATCGTTGTATTTGTAAAAAGCACCGTAAATTAAGTTAACTCCTAAAATACCAAGTGTTTCTTGTTGTAATCTAGCATCAGTCTCTTTAAAACGAATATGCAGGATAATTTCGTTATAAGCTTCGTCGGGTTCAATTTGATATCTAATTCCGACCCAGCCGTGACCTTTAAATTGTTTAGCAAAATCTATTGTGGCAACAGTGTTGGCGTAGCTAAAAAAAGTTTTGTAGGGTGTTTTTCACGACTTAAACGCTCTTCAATGATTTGTCCTTCATGAGTAAGCATTTTTTTTAATCGTTCTTCAGTAACATATCTTCCGTCACTTTCAGTTCCATAAATGGCATCACTAAAATCTTTATCATAGGCAGACATCGCTTTTGCAATAGTTCCCGACGAACCTCCTGATCTGAAAAAGTGTCTAACTGTCTCTTGTCCAGCGCCTATCTCAGCAAATGTTCCGTAAATATTTTCGTTTAAATTAATGCGTAACGCTTTGTCTTTTATAGAAGGAATCTGTTCGATGACCTTGTCACCCTTGAGTTTTATTTCTGTACCCATTTTGTTTTAAATAGATTTGTTACAAAGTTAGTAAATTAGGCTTCTAATGAAAGAGAAATAATCCTATTTTTGTAAAAAAATTAAGTTCAATTGAAGGTTTATTTTTTAGGTACAGGTACTTCTCAAGGCATTCCAATTATAGGAATCGATCATCCTGTTTGCAAAAGCACTGATGCTAAGGATAAAAGGCTTCGTGTATCCATTTGGATAACATGGGACGATCATTCGTATGTTGTAGATTGTGGCCCCGATTTTAGACAGCAAATGCTTTCTTGCGGATGCCAGAAACTGGATGCAATTCTCTTTACTCATGAGCATGCAGATCACACTGCTGGTTTAGACGATATACGCCCATTTAATTTTAGACAGGGTGAAATTCCGATTTATGGACATAAACGCGTTCTAGATAATTTAAGACGCCGTTTTGATTATGTGTTTGAAACGGTAAACAAATATCCAGGAGCTCCAAGCGTAAAAACAATAGAAGTGCAAAATAATGCACCTTTTGCTGTTGGAGATAAAACAGCAATTCCGATAAATGTAATGCATGGAGATCTTCAGGTTTTTGGGTACAGAATAGATGATTTTGCCTATCTAACAGATGTAAAAACAGTCGAGCAAGTTGAGGTTGAAAAGCTAAAAGGTTTGAAAGTTTTAGTAGTCAATGCTCTGCGTGTCGAACCTCACAATACGCATTTTAATCTACAAGAAGCACTTGATTTTATTAATCTTGTTAAACCTGAAAGAGCTTATTTAACTCATATTAGCCACGTTTTAGGGTTTCACGAAGAAGTGCAGAAAACACTTCCAGATAATGTTTTCTTGGCTTACGACAATTTAGAAATTACAATTTAATTATATACCACACAATGAAAAAATCCTTAATGCTTTATCTTTTTATTCTTGCCATTTTAATGAATGTCTTTACGTATGCATTTTACAGCGGAGAAGTAAAATTTGGACAAGACCGATATGATAAAACAACTAAGAAATTAAGAGACAGCATTAGCCTCATGAAAAACAAATTGGCTGAAGCTGATTATTTTTCTTTAGAGCATAACGAAAATGCTCAAAATTACTTTGATAATAGCGCCTCTGGAGGAAAAGTGATTTTGTATGAAAAACTAATTCCGGTTGTAACAGAAAAGCTATTAGATTTCAATTCAAATCCAAAAGGGAATCCATATACAGGGCAAGACCAGATTGGGCCAACTAAATTTATCATTAATAAAGTGAAAATTTTAAACCACAGATGGATTATTGCAGATTATAGCAATGGAGAATTATGGGGAGAAGTCTTGTTAAAATATTTTGTTGATAACGATGATAATATTACCTTTGAAGTAAATCAAACTTGGTTATATCAAAAATAGGATTTTATAATCCTATTTTTTTGGCCTTTAAATAAATAGGATTATGAAAAAGATGTTTTTGTTTTTGATTATTGCTAGTACAATTTCGTGTGGGAAAAAAGTTTCTCAAGAAAATGTAAGTACAACTCCAAAAGAACCGAAAAAAGAAACTGTCGTTGGCGGAGATTCTGATTCTCATGGCTGTAAGGCTTCAGCTGGTTATACTTGGTCGGTTTTGAAAAAAGAGTGTATCAGAGTTTTTGAAAATAGCACAAGGCTGAATCATGCAGAAGATGGAAAAACGTATTCTACAGTTTCCTATGTAATTTTTGACGGAAATAAAGCAGAACTTTTTCTGGATACTCAAAAAGAATCTATCATTTTAGAAAGAAAATCTGAAGGTGATTCTTGGGTTAATGGTGATTGGCAATTAATTCCGTGGAAAGGATATGTTTTGAAGAAAGGAGAAAAGATTCTTTATACAGGGGAATAAAGATGTTTATTGCTAATTATTAAGAGCATGGAAGAAATTGAAAGACTTATTTTGGGCTCAAAAGAGCAAAAATATTATCGTCATGCCATCAAAGGATTTAGTAAATCAGAATTAAATGATTTTGAAAGATTGGCATTACAACTTGAAGAAGCAGGAGCATTGGATCCTTTGGGTTGGGCCTTTAGTGAAATTAAAGAAGGTATTCCGCAAGCTGGACGCTTTTTGGTTTTAAAAGGTCTTTTTGATATTATAAAATCACCTGAGGAAAACATTTCTTTGGCATATGATTTTGATGAAGAGGTAGAAGAGAAATATTTAGATATTCAAAAATTAGTTGGGGAAGAAAAATTATCAGATTTTTTAAAGACTTTTTCAAAGGGAATAATAAGCAATGTCATTGATTTGTTGGATTATGGCAATTGCAATTCTGACGGCGAAATAGGCTGGGTACTGGTAAAAACAGATAAAGAAGGTAACTTAACCGAAAAAATTATATCTGGACTTCATGAAGATTTTCTCGATTTTGAAGATGAACTAAAAACTTATAAATAAGTAGTTTACTCAAAAGACATCTTTTTTATGAGAAGGAAAATTTTAGTTTTCTGTTATGTTTTTAATTTTTACTCTGTAGAAACTGAAAACATGACAGATAAAACAAAGACTAAATATTCGTTTTAATAAATTTAGAAGTTACTACTTGAGCAAATTCATCGTTTAAACTTGCTAAAGCGGTTTGATGTATTAATTCGGCAGAGAAATTTTCTCCGTTTACGCCTTTTTTATTGAAAGTAGCTGTTGCGTCAGAAACTACGTAAACATTGTAACCAAAATTTCCTGCCATTCTTGTTGTGGTAGAAACGCAATGATCTGTAGTTAAACCTACAATTACAAGATTTGTGATTTTGGCAGTGTCAATTAGCTCTTTTAAATTCGTTCCAATAAAAGCACTATTGACATTCTTTTTGATGATTGTTTCTCCTTCAAGAGGTTTTACAATATCTTGAAATTCATTACCTAGATTTGTTTCGTTTAAAATCGAATTTGGATTTGAAGAACAATGCTGTACGTGAAAAATGGGAAGTTTTTTGCTTCGCCAGATCTTTAGAAGTTCGCCAGCTTTTTCTTCTGCCGTAACATTATTACGGTCTCCGCCCCAATAAGCAACGTCATGAAAACCTTTTTGAATATCAATTAAAATTAATGCGGGATTATTAAGTTTTGAATTCATTTCGAGTAAGGTTTTAAAAATGATTTAGTTACTTTGTCTAGTAGACTATCTCGTGAGGAGACTATTCCTAAGTATTTATGATATCTCAAGCCAGAGGTTTCTGCGTTTGCATTTTCATTTGCCATTTCAGCATATTTTTTGCCAATCTCTGCTTTAGAATTGTAAAAGTTTATTATTGCAAGTAAAGAGAAAGCAATATATTTTTCATTAGGAAATAACAATCTTGAAATTTTATTTTCTAGCATTTCTTCAGCTACTGGATATAAATCTTTGAATTGATTTTTAACTACAATTTCAGCATAATCTAAATACGATTGAGTAATTACATTTGGAAATGTCTTTTCAAAATCAACAGCTTTTTTAAAATATTCAAGTGCTTTCTCTGTATTGTTTTCAAGTTGAAAAATATTTCCAAAAGTATGATAAACAGAACCTTTGTTGAAGTTGTCGTCTGGATATTCATTTAGAACTTTGCTTAATAATTCCTTCGCAACTTGTAAAAGCTTGGGTTTTTTAGTGTCAACTAATTCTATTGCTTGAACTTTAAGATATTGAGCTCTTCCATCTTTTCTGGCACGAGAAAGTTTCGCAAAGAATTCTTCTTCATCTGTTTTTGACCAAGATTTTCTTCGATACCAATCTGTTGCCATAAAATAAATTATTAGTAAAAACTACGACCTTAAACTATGACTGAATACTAACTAAGCAGACCAATTCCTAAAATCAAAGAAATTTTGAGGAGCAACTCCATGCCCAACAGGATATTCTTTATAAGTAAGCGGAATATTTAATTTTTCTAAAGCAGCAGGTGTTTTTCTCGCCCATTCAATCGGAATAACTTGATCTACAGTTCCGTGTGAAGCAAAAAACTTTAAATTTTTGAAATCATTGTTTTTAAAACCTTCTTTGATGATTTCTTCATTAAAATAACCACTCATTGCCACAACTCTTTGAATTTTTTCTGGATAAGAAAGTGCGGTTGCATAACTTAAAATAGATCCTTGGCTGAATCCGATTAAAGTTACATTATTAGCATCAATTGGATAATTTGCTGTTAGTTCATCAATAAACTTTGCAATTAAATCTCTTGAAGTTTTGGCTTGTTCATTATCTGAAAATTTATTCTGATCTGCATCAAAGTTGATCGCGTACCAAGCGTAAGCGCCATACTGTAAATCGTAAGGAGCTCTTGCAGAAATGATATAATAGTTATCTGGAAGCTCAGAAGCAAAAGAGAATAAATCGGCCTCATTACTTCCATATCCGTGCAATAAAAGCAATAACGGATTTTTATCTAAAATTACTTTTGGTTCTCTTATTTTATATTCTAAAGATAGATTCATTTTTTAATTGTGAGTTGTAAGTTGTGAATTGTGAATTTTCCAACTTTGGAATTTCGAATTTTTTAATTGAATTTTGAAAAATTTATCCGATTTTCTTAAACCATTTTTGAAACAATTCTCCAACTAAAGGAATCGGTCTCATTTGTCCTTGAATAGCATTAAAAATACCGAAAGTCCACAGAATTGAAATACAAATCCACATTGGGAAAGTGATAAAAAAACTATCAAAATTACTGATTATTGCTCCGAAGGAGATAAAAGTTAAAGACAAGCCTAAAGACTGACGGATGTGAAAAGAAGCAAAACTATTTTTGTTTTCAGAATTCATACTCATGGCAATCAAAACGCCAATGATTAGAATATAACTTGTGATAGCGATCGGTTTTCCTTCTTCGACTGAATTATTCATTTGTATTATTTTGTAACTAATTGATTTTGATTTAAAATTCCGTAAATAGAACCTTTAATTTCGGTTCCTAAAAAAGCAGAATTTTTAGATTTTGAAAGAATGTTTTCTTTCGTAAAAGTTGATTTTCCTTCTGTTGAAAATAACGTGATGTTTGCTTTTGCGCCTTCTTCAATTATATGACTTTCCAAATCAAAAACCTTTCTGGCAGCAGTTAGTTTTGCTACAATTGTTTCTACAGGTAAAACGGTCAATAAAGCTCCAAAAGCACTTTCTAAACCAATAGTTCCGTTTTTAGCAGTATCAAATTCCATTTTTTTGAATTCGATATCAATCGGATTATGGTCTGAAGTAATCATATCGATTGTTCCATCAGCAATTCCGTTCAATAAAGCTTGTCTGTCAACTTCGGTTCTTAACGGAGGTGTTACTTTAAAACGAGTATCAAATCCGTCCAGTTTTTCATCAGTTAAAACCAAATGATGAACAGATGCGCTACAAGTTACGTTTAAACCTTTAGCTTTAGCTTCTCGAATTAATTCTACCGATTTTGCAGTAGAAATAGTCGGAATATGAAGTTTTCCGCCAGTATATTCTAATAAAAATAAGTTTCTTGAAATTTGAAGTTCTTCAGCCAAATTCGGAATTCCCTTTAAACCTAATCTTGTAGAAACAATACCTTCGTTTACAACTCCGTTTCCTTTAATGTTAGGATCTTGCGAATAAGCGATAACTAATCCGTCAAAATCTTGGACATACTGTAAAGCGATTTTCAAGATATTGGCATTGTCGATACTTTTATTGTAATCTCCAAAAGCGATTGCTCCCGAGTTTTTCATATCAAAAAGTTCGGCCATGTCTTTTCCTTCACTAGCTTTAGTTAAAGCACCTATTGGGAAAATTTCTGTTGCAAAACCATTTGCTTTATTTTTTACAAAATTTACCTGAGATTGGTTGTCAATAATAGGTAATGAATTTGGCTGTAAGGCAATTGCTGTAAAACCGCTTTTTGCGGCAACATTCAATCCGTTTGAGATAGTTTCTCTGTCTTCGTAACCAGGTTCTCCAAGAGAAACACTACTGTCAAACCATCCTTGAGAAACATGAAGATCGTCAAATCGTACCACTTCTGCATCGTCATTAGGAAGAGAAACTCCTATTTTTTCTATTACACCATCTGCAATTAAAAGATCAACGGTCTGATTGTGAAACGGACTTTTGGAGTCGATAATTTTGGCGCTTTTGATGATTAGTTTCATATGTAGATAATTTTTTGTCGTAAAATGATTTTTGTAAAAGTAAAAGGCCTTTCAAACAAATGCGAATTCTATTTTACAAATTTTATAATTGCCATTTCTAATGCTAAAAATAACAGTGCAAAGATAACAAACCATTTCCAAATTTGGCTGTCAGTTCGTTCTGTTTGTAACGTATTAAAAATAGTCGAAATTGTATCAGCAGTTTTAAAATCAGAGACCACGTTCGTGTTTATCTGACTCAAATCGCTTTCGGTTCTTTTGTAATTAAAACTGATATTCTCAACCCATTCTTTTTTGTCAAAAATACTGTAGTTTCCAGCGGTTTCTGGAAAATCATTAAAAGTTAATTTGACTTTATTGTTTAGAATCTGCTGAATTGGGATAAACGAATCGTCGGTTCCTTTCACTTCCAAAATAGCATCTTTAGTCAATAAAACATCAACAAAATAAGGCTGATTGTTTCCAATTGTCAAAGCATTTACGCCAGTTTTCTGATTATTTTGCGCGATTTTATAAAATAACGGAACAATTAAAGGCGATTGCTGAAAATTTGAATTGGCGCTATTTATTGGTGCTGTAAAAACGGTTATTCCAGAAACTGGGTTTTGAACAGAAGTAACAAAAGTAGTCTGGTCTTCAAATGAAAGAGCAGACTGGATAAGGACTAGAAACAGCAAATGAACTGTTTACTTTTGGATATTGGAAATTCGTTATTTTATTTTCAAAAACACCTGAAAATAAAGGATGGTCAAAATTAATTTTAGTGATTAATTTACTGTTGGTCTCTAAATTCCCAAATTGAATTTTTCCAAAATTCCCCAGCAATGCATTTAAGCTTGAAAGAGAAGTTTTGTCAGAAGGAATGATAACCAAATTTCCGCCTTTAGAAACAAAAGCTTTTAAAGTGGTTTGTAAGGCTTGCGGAATATCAATCAACTCGTTTAAAATAATAGTATTTTGTTTTTCTAAACTATTGTAATCTAAAGCACTGATAGAATAATTGTTGTAGTTAAATTCGCCAGAAGTATATATTCTCGATAAGAAATTGCTTTTTCTGGTTCACCAATACTAATAACGTTTGTTTTTTTGTTTTTAGAAATGCTAAAAAACAATTTGTTGTCATAAGTCAGGCCGTTATCTTCAATTGCCACGTAACCATGAAAAGCTTCTTTTGGAATCGTGAAATTGATTTTCTTTTTCTTTGCATCAAAATTTACAATCGTTTTGGCAATCAATTTGTTTTGATTGTAAAGTGCCGTTGAAACAGGTTTAAAATCTTCGCTATAAGCGGATAAATTAATTCCGATTTCATAAAAATTTTCTAAAGTCTGATTGATGTAAACGCTGTCAATTGACACATTGTTTTTTTGTTCTGCTTTTGGAACTATGAAATACGGCTTTTCTTCAAAATCTAGATTCTTAATAGCCGCTTCTTTTAAACCAACAGCATCTGTAATAATGACAATATCTTTTTTATGAGCCGATTTGTGAGCTTTTATTTTGGCTGTAATTGTTGCAAGATCAAAAGAGGTTGCGCTATATTTTAGATTTTGTAAAGCATTTTTTGATGATTTAATATCAGTATTCCAAAAATTTTCGGTGTTTGTTAAAAGCGAAAATTGAGTGTTTTCTGGAGTATTTTCAAGTAATTCTTGAACGGCCCTTTTTAGTAATTCGCCTTTTTTTCCTTTTGCCTGCATGCTAAAAGAATTGTCTAGAACAATATACATTTCATTTGAAGCGTTTTTGCTATCAGCAGTCGCAAAAAAAGGCTGTGCAAATGCAATAATTGCGCAAGCAAGCAATAATAATCGTGTAGCTAATAAAAGACGTTTTTTGATTTTAGAACTCTTACGAGTCTGAATAGCAAGCTCTTTTAAGAATCGAACGTTTGTGAAATAGGAAGTTTTAAATCGTCTTAATTGAAATAAGTGAACCAAAATTGGAACGATCAATAAAAACAGAAAGTATAGAATTTCGGGATGTTTAAAATGCATTCTGGCTTCGATTTACTTCACTACGTTTTGTTTTTCGCGAAGATGCTGGTCAAAAATACAAATTAAAAATTTATTAAACCATATAAGTTCGTGTAAGAGATTGTAAGTAAACTTAAAAGTAGAATGTAAGACTTATAACTGTGATGAACTTACGTGGCAAAAAAAAATGTAACTTTTGTAATTTCTTGCAATAAAGGGACTGTTTCAAATGGATATATTGTTTATTTTAGCTAATCAAAAAAAACAAATTATGAAAAAAATATATCTAGTCTTATTTTCAGCTTTATCAATTACAGCTGTTAAAGCTCAAAATAAATTCAATTTATTGGTTGGAACTTACACGAATACTTGCCAAAGCAATGGTGTTTATGTGTATGAATTTGATGCTTCTAATGGCGAATATAAGCTAAAAAGTTCTTCTGAAAATGTTGTAAGTCCGAGTTATTTATCTGTATCAGCAGATAATAAGTTTATTTATGCCGTAAACGAAAATGGAACTCAAAGTACTGTAAGCTCTTTTTCTTATGATTCGCAGTCTGGAAAAATTAATCTTTTGAATAAAAATGATGCTTTAGGAGCAGATCCTTGCCATTTGATAAATGATGATAAACATGTCATCGCGGCTAATTATTCTGGCGGAAGCATTGCAGTTTTTAAAAAGAATGCTGATGGGAGCATTACAGAAGCACAACAATTGATTCAGCACGAAGGGAAAGGGCCAAATGCGGCGCGTCAGGAAAAAGCTCACGTACACATGGTGGTTTTTTCTCCAGACAAAAAGTTCGTGATTTCTAATGATTTGGGGTTAGATAAAGTGTTTATATATAAATACAATTCAACGGCTAAAAACGAAATTTTGACATTGAAAGGAAGTGTTGATGTAAAACCAGGAAGTGGGCCAAGACATTTGACTTTTAGTAAAGATGGAAAATTTGTGTATTTAGTTCAAGAGCTAGATGGAACTTTGACGACTTTAAGCTGGGATAAAACTGGAGTTTTAAAAGTTGTAGCAGAAACAAGTATTCTTCCAAAAGACTTTAAAGGAGGAACAGGAGCGGCTGCAATTAAACTTTCGCCAGACGGAAACTTTTTATATGTTACCGATCGTGTAGATGCAAATGCAATTTCGGTTTACAAAATTCTTAAAACAGGAGCTTTAGAATTGGTAGAACAACAAAGCACATTAGGAAAAGGTCCAAGAGATTTTGCTATCGATCCTACAGGAAATTACCTTTTAGTAGGTCATCAATATACTAATGATATAGTTATTTTTAAAAGAGATATAGCAACAGGAAAACTTACAGATACTGGCAGAAGAATCCAGTTGTGTTCGCCAGTTGGATTGGTTTTTACGAAGATTTAGTAAAAAAGATTCTAAGGTGCTGAGATGCTAAGCTTCTAAGGTTAAAAAAGGGTAAAGATTCTTTGAATCTTTACCCTTTTTTAGTGTTATATAAAAAACTTAGAACCTTAGCAACTTAGTAGCTTAGCATCTAAAAAAAGTTATTTTTTTTCTTCTTCTCATTTCTTGTCTTCAACATATTTCTGTTAACAGAACCATGCGTTTTCTTTTTGGTTTTTGAAGGACCACCAAGATTGACTTTTTGGTTCTTTTTAGATTTTTCATGGAAAGCACCGTCACCTTCTAGTTTTGGTTTTTTCAGTAGAAACTTTCTAGGTAATTTATCTTTTTCAGCTTCAATTAACTTTTCTGAAATTTCAACTTCTTCAGGAAAATCGGCGATTTCAAGCTCTTGATCCATTAAAAGTTCCGTTTCTATTTTAAATTCTTCTTCTCTTGGAGTAACAAAACTAATTGCTGTTCCCGTTGCGTCTGCACGACCCGTACGACCAATTCTGTGCATATACAATTCTGGTTCTTCTGGAAGTTCGAAGTTAATTACGTGAGTAATATTCGAAATATCCAAACCTCTTGCCATAACGTCGGTTGTAATTAAACCGCGAAGATTTCCTTCTTGAAATTCGGCCATTGTGCTCAAACGATAATTTTGAGATTTATTAGAGTGAATTACACCAAATTGTCCATCAAAAAGCTCGTCGATACGATTGAAAAGCATATCCGAAATCTTTTTGTTATTTACGAAAACTAGAATACGGCTCATGCTTTCGTCAGTTTCCAGTAAATGTTTTAAAAGGTTTACTTTGGTATTAAAATTCGGAACGTTATAAGTAAGTTGTGTAATTTTTTCTAGTGGAGTTCCTGATGGAGCTAATGTCACCTCTTCAGGAAAATCAAAATAATCATTTAACAAATCATCAACTTCATCTGTCATTGTTGCAGAGAACAGAATATTTTGACGTTTAGTTTTCATCATTGCAAAAAGCGAAGTAAGCTGTGGTCTGAAACCTAAATTCAGCATTTCGTCAAACTCGTCAATTACTAATTTTTGTGTTTCGTCAAAACGAACTACCGCGTCAAGCGCTAAATCCATAGTACGTCCAGGAGTTCCAACTAAAATGTCGACACCTTCATAAACGGCTTTTTTTTGAGTATTTATGTTTACACCACCGTAAATACCTAAAGTTTTAACCGACATGTATGTAGTCAGTTTCTCTACTTCTTCTACAACCTGAACTACTAATTCACGAGTTGGAACAAGAATTACAATCTTTGGTGTATTGGTATGAGTGAATTTATACAGCTTTAAAAGAGGCAGTAAATAAGCAAATGTTTTACCAGTTCCAGTTTGTGCAATTCCCATCATATCACGTCCAGACATGATTACAGAAAAAGATTTTTCTTGAATAGGAGTAGGCGTAACAAATCCTAATTCGTCAACTGCTTTTTGTAATGATTTTGGAAGATTAAATTTTTCGAAAGTGCTCATTTGCTTTAAATTTTGTGCAAATGTACGTTAAATTCATGGTTTTTTGTTGAATTTGTAATTTTTGATGTCGTATTATCACTTTGAATGTCACTCTGAGCGAAGTCGAAGAGCGTAACGATTGGAACGCGGGCTTCGACTTCGCTCAGCCTGACAGTTGGATATTTTTAGATTTTAAAAAGTTTAAAAACCTTCAAAAACACCCAATCCAAATAAAGCAAAATCATATTTTACAGGATCTTTTGCATCCATTTCTCTCAATTTGGTGTCTAATTCCAATAGAGCTTTGGCATCATTTTGCTTTCGCGAAAGAATACCAAGTTTGCGGGCAACATTTCCAGAATGAACATCTAACGGGCAAGATAAAACAGATGGTGAAATGCTTTTCCAGATTCCTAAATCGACTCCTTTTGCATCTTGACGCACCATCCATCGCAGGTACATGTTGATTCTCTTGGTTGCCGAATTGTTTAACGGATCTGAAATGTGTTTTTGGGTTCGAGCTAAATGATCTGTTTCGAAAAATATTTTTTTGAATTCGCTGATACTTTTCTGCAAACTATCTTTTTCCTGATTTTTAGCAAAAACAGATTCTAATCCGTTGTGATTTTTGTAAATGTTATTTAAACCTTTTATGAAACCCGCAAAATCATGTCCGTTAAAAGTTCTATGGACGAATGTTTCCAATCTTGCCAAGTCCTCATCTGAATGTGACATAACAAAATCATATGGCGTATTGCCCATTAATTCCATCATTTTATGCGAATTCTTGATAATCATTTTACGATTTCCCCAAGCAATAGAAGCGCTTAAGAAGCCTGCAATTTCAATATCTTCTTTTTGAGTAAAGAGATGCGGAATTTGAACAGGGTCACTTTCGATGAAATCCTGATTGTTATATTGAATGACTTTTTCGTCTAGAAATTCTTTGAGTTCTTTTTGGTTCATATTGAAATGAAATCTTCTTATGTGTTCGAGTGCCCTAGCCCTGATGGGAGGGAAAATCCTTTTATGCCGGGGTTCGGCATAAAAGATTGGAAGGACAGCAGGAAATAGCTCCTGATTATTCTAATTACTGATTTGGCCGTCAACCATAACTAATTTTCTATCAGCCATGTTGGCTAATTCTTCGTTATGTGTTACAATAACAAAAGTTTGTCCGAACTCATCACGAAGCTTGAAAAATAGCTGATGCAGGTTTTCTGCAGAATGAGTATCTAGATTTCCAGAAGGTTCATCGGCAAAAATGACATCTGGTTTATTGATTAAAGCTCTCGCAACGGCAACACGCTGTTGTTCTCCGCCAGAGAGTTCGCTTGGTTTATGATTAATTCTGTGCGAAAGCCCAAGATAATTCAATAATTTTTTTGCTTCTTCTTCTGTTTCGGCTGTTTTTTTGCCTGCAATATGAGCTGGAATGCAGACATTTTCTAAGGCTGTAAACTCAGGCAAAAGCTGATGGAATTGAAAAATGAATCCTAAATTTAAATTTCTAAAATCGGATAAAACTTTGTCTTGTTTGCTTTTCTTTTTGAAATATCGGCTGTAATAAAAAAACAATAATAGAGTAGGTGCAAGTATCACTGCCCATGTGCCATAACCGAAAATATCATTTTCTATTTTACTTCTAAAAAATAATACAAAAACTGCTAATAAAACAAAGTAAAAAGCTCCTAACCAAGTAATGATTTTGAATGCTTTTTCTTGGTTTGAGTTGTCATTTTTGATGTTTTGCAGTTCCAAAACATTTTTTCCGTTAATAGTTAGAGATGAATCTGGATTATGATCGGGTTTATCTAAAGTTCCTAGAATTTGTAACAAAGTTGTTTTTCCAGCACCCGAAGCACCAACGATAGAAACAATTTCGCCTTTTTTAATATGTAAATCGACACCTTTTAATACTTCAAGTTTGTCGTAGAATTTATGAATGTTTTTTGCGTGTATCATTTGATGAAACTGTTTTTACAAAGAAACGAAGATTATGCTCAAAATCAAATTACAATATGTAAAATCCCAAATTCCAAAAAGAGCGAGTTGATTTTATAAAATCTAAAATTTAAAATCGGTACGTAAATTGATATGGGAATATTGAAAATTAAATTTAGAAAAGAAATAATAGTATTTCGAGAATAATTTTTAATTTCGATTAACTTAAAAATGAATGTGTTATGCAAGATTTAGAAGTTGCAGAAGATGACAGAATGTCGAAACTACTCATTGGATTGGTTTTGGACGGAATTGGTATGATTTCTTTTTCGATTCCGTTTCTAGGGGAGTTTTCAGATGTAATTTGGGCGCCGATTGCTGCTCTAATTATGTCAAGAATGTATAAAGGAAGAGTAGGGAAAGTGGCAGGAGTCTTGACTTTTCTGGAGGAAATATTGCCTTTTACTGATGTTATTCCGTCTTTTACTCTTACTTGGATTTATACTTATTTCTTCCAGAAAAAATAAAAAAGTTAAGAGCTATAGAAAGGAACTAATCCTTAAATAAAAAACCAAGTCCCATGTTTTTAAGCATTTTCTTTTCGAAGTTCCAAAAGAATTTAAATTGCCCAAAAATAGTTCCGATCGCAACTAATAAAACTTGGTAAATTGGAAAGATAATTATAAGGCGAATGAGTGTAAACCAGCCTCCAAAATCTTCTTTAGTAATTCCCAGCCAAACGCAGAATGGTTTAGACAGCCACGCAGATGCCGATCCTGTGATGGCAAAAACGATAAATATAATTATGGCTTGTAAATTGGAGGTGATTCCCCAGCGTTTTTTTAATCTGTTCATTGCTATTTGTAATGATTACAAATATAGTATATTATCTTGAGGGAACATAACCCCAAAGCTTTTGTTTGTAAGTATTTTGAAAATAAATCATGTAATTGTAAATTAAGTAATTTACTTCGTAGCCATAATGAATATCTGGGCGATAATCAATAGACATTTCGTATAAATTTGGATTGTAACGCTGTGGTTGTAAAACACGATTGTTCCATTCGGTTACGTACAGATTGTTTTTGTTTTCAAGATATTGCAATGAATAATAGTTTCGTGGATAGGCTCTAGAAGCGAGCCAAGTAGAGAATCCATTATCAATGATGATAACTTCGTATTCTAATGAATCATTTGCAATTCTAACGGTATCATTTACTTTTTTGTTTGGTGTAGCAGTATCTGTACTGGCGATATTCTTAGAAGCCGATGAACACGCAATAATGGTAAATAAAACAATTAATATGGAAATGCACTTTTTCATGTCTTAAATTTACGAATATTTTTGTTAGGTTCAGAGAGGCAAAGGTTCAAAGTAACAAAGGTTTAACTTCTTGCTAAAAAACTCAAAAAAAGGATTACAATTTTGTAATCCTTTTTTTGAGTTTTTTAAAAGCCTTTGTCGCTTTGAACCTATGTAACTTTGGGCCTTAAAGAGTTATTTGCTTCCAAACAACTTTCCAATAAAACCTGCGATTCCTCCTTTGCTTTTGGTCACTACAAGAACATCTGCAACGTCAACTTTTCCGTCGTTGTTTTGGTCAAGGCCAAATTGCATTCCGTATTTAGAAATGGTGTCCATTATTCCCGAAGCTTGTCCGCTGTTTCCTGAAATTGAATTTATAATATCTGAAATTTGAAAACTGCTATCGTTCGGATCTTTTGCTTTATTCACTAGAGAACCTAAAATCTGTGGAATTAAATTGGAAGCAACTCCATTTGAATCGGCACTGCTTAAACCGAATTTTTCGCCAAGATTTCCACTTAGTTGTTGCTGAATTTGTTGCACTACCGGATTTGAGCTGTCAATGGCTGAACTTCCATTGAATAATCCAGCAATTTGATCAGTTCCGCCTTCAGAAACAATCTTTTTTAATCCTTCAAAAATAGAATTGCTGGTTTCGCTAATAACAGCTTCGTTATGTTCATTTGGGATAGCGTTATTGTTTACAACTGCATCACCTCCATATTGTTGCACTAATTGAGTTAATTGTTCAAACATGATTTTTAGGATTTAGATTAGAACTCAAATTTAAACAAAAAAAGAAAGGGATTTATTAAACAATGTTAATAAATCCCTTTGCAAGTAATTTAATTATAAGTGATTAGCTTAACAAAGTAATAATTTGTGATGCTAATTCAGTACCAATTCTGTCTTGTGCTTCTCCAGTCGCAGCTCCAATGTGTGGAGTTAATGAAATTTTAGAGTGCATTAAGATTGCCATTTCTGGTTTTGGTTCGTTTTCGAAAACATCTAAACCAGCAAAAGCAACTTTTCCTGAATCTAAAGCTTTTACCAAAGCTACTTCATCAATAACACCACCACGAGCACAATTCACGATTCCAACACCATCTTTCATGATTTCAAGTTCTTTTTCTCCAATGATATAACCATTTTGAGCAGGAACGTGCAATGTAATGAAATCAGCTTCTTTAAATAAAGACTCTAAAGATTGAGAAACGATTGTAGTTGTAATTGATTGTCCGTCGAAAAATTCAACTTTTACATCAACTTGAGGAATAAAACTATCAGTCGCAATAACTTTCATTCCTAAACCAAGAGCCATTTTTGCAGTAGCTTGTCCGATACGACCAATACCAACAATACCTAAAGTTTTTCCTCTTAATTCAGTTCCGTTAGCATATGCTTTTTTCAAACCGTCAAAGTTTGAATCTCCTTCTAGAGGCATATTTCTGTTAGAATCATGCAAAAAACGTACACCATTGAATAAGTGACCGAAAACTAATTCAGCAACAGATTCTGAAGATGAAGCTGGAGTATTAATTACATGAATTCCTTTGCTTTTAGCATAATCCACATCGATATTATCCATACCAACACCACCACGACCGATGATTTTGATACCAGGACAAGCGTCGATTATATCTTTACGAACTTTAGTTGCACTACGAACTAAAATTACGTCAACATTATTTTCATTGATATAGTTAGCTACTTGTTCTTGAGCTACTTTTGTAGTTATAACTTCAAATCCACCTTTTTCTAAGGCTAGAATTCCGCTTTTAGAAATTCCGTCATTTGCTAATACTTTCATTGTGTGTTTATTGTTTATTTGGTGAACCGTTAATTTGTTTAATCGATAAACCAATTTTTAATTTTTTCTTTTTTGATATTTTTCTAAAGGAAATGTTTTTACGATTAAACAGTTAAACAAATTAACGATTAACCGAAAAAAATTAAACTTTAGCTTCCAAAGCTTTCATTACATCAACTAAAACCTGAACGCTTTCAATTGGCATAGCGTTGTAGATAGAAGCTCTGTAACCACCTACAGAACGGTGTCCTGGCAATCCAGAAATATTTGCGACTTTCCATAAAGCATCAAAAGTTTCCGTGTGTTCAGGATTGTTCAATAAGAAAGTTACGTTCATATTTGAACGATCTTCTACTGCAGCAGCACCTTTGAATAACGGGTTTCTGTCGATTTCAGCGTAAAGTAATTCTGCTTTAGCGTTGTTTAATTTTTCAACAGCAGCGATTCCGCCTTTTTCTTTAATCCATTGTAAAGTTAAAAGAGAAACGTAAACAGCAAATACAGGTGGAGTATTGTACATACTTTCTCCTTTAATGTGTTTAGCGTAATCTAGCATACTAGGAATTGTTCTTCCGTTTTTGCCTAAGATTTCTTCTTTAACTACTACCAATGTAGTTCCAGCAGGTCCCATATTTTTTTGAGCTCCAGCATAGATTAAGTCGAATTTAGAAAAATCTAATTCACGTGAAAAAATATCAGAACTCATATCGCAAACAACAGGTACGTTTGTTGCTGGAAAATCTTTCATTTGAGTTCCAAAGATAGTATTGTTGCTTGTGCAGTGGAAATAATCAGCATCAGCTGGAATTTCGTAACCTTTTGGAACATAAGTATAATTGTCTTCTTTTGAAGAAGCTACGACAACAGTATCACCGAAAAGTTTTGCTTCTTTGATTGCTGCAGTTGCCCACGTTCCCGAATCTAAATAAGTCTGCTTTTCCGTTTTCTTTCATTAAGTTGTATGGAGCCATTAAGAATGCTGTGCTGGCACCACCTTGTAAAAATAAAGCCTGATAACCTTTTCCTTGAAGTCCTAATAATTCTAAAGCAAGGGAACGAGCCTCCTCCATAACTGCAACGAAATCTTTGCTTCGGTGCGAGATTTCAAGAATAGATAACCCTGAATCATTAAAATTTAAAATTGCTTTTGATGCCTTCTCAAAAACTTCCTGAGGTAAAATACTTGGTCCTGCGCTGTAGTTGTGTTTTTTCATGGTTGTTGTTAATAGTCGAAAATTTTAAAGACGCAAATTTCGGTAATAAGAGCCGAAAAAGCGTTAAAATATTCGAAATAATTAAACAATTTATTACTTTGTTGTTAACAAAAACGTTATAGTATCGACATTATCTGCGTAATCCCACAATTGCGGTTTTTGCGTTTCGCCAAATGCAATACTATTTGTAGTTAAATTACTGCTAACAATACATTGAATTTGATCTGTGTCTTCCTGAAGGCGTTTTTCTAGATCTTCAAGGTTTTCGTAGTATTCATAAAAAACACTAGAAATAGGCGAAGCGTAGCTTGAATCTTCTTTTAAAGTCAAGAATCCGTTGTCTAGTAATTTGAAATTACTCATTAAAAATACAGCTTTGTTATAATCATAATTATTAGCGTATTTTTCATAATGAATAACGTCTTGATATTTGAACATGGCTTGGAAAAAAGCATCAAAAGTATAGCCTTTTGGAATAAAAAGCTTGGAAACATTTCGACATCCTAAACCAAAATATCTAAAAATATCTTCGCCCAATGCTTCTAAATCTTCGTTGGTTTCTTTTCCGGTTAAAATCGTCGCCGAATTTCTGTTTTTACGAATGATTGAAGGTTTGTCTTTAAAATAATATTCAAAATAACGAGAAGTATTGTTGCTTCCTGTAGCGATTACAGCGTCGAAGTTTTCTAGTTTTCCTTCTACGAAAGTGATTTTGTTTTTGAAATCTTCATCAACAGCAATTAAATATTTAGCTAAAAATGGTAATAAATGCTGGTCGTTTGAAGAAGTTTTGATTAAAGCTTTGTTGCCTGTAATTAAAACCGATAAGAAATCATGAAAACCTACTAAGGGAATATTTCCTGCTAAAATCAAAGCAATAGTTTTTGGATTCTCATTATTTTCTTCAATTTTATAAACAGAAAGCCATTTGTCAATATTTTCTTTTGTCAAAGCTTCAGCCCAAGATTGTATAGAGAAATAAACCTGTTCAGGAGTATACCATCCATTATGAGATTGCGATAAATGAATCAGGTTATTGAAATCATCAAAAAAGAGATCATTATATAAGACGTCAGATTTTTGCGCAGAAGCGCCTTCAGAAAACTGACTTAAAAATTTTCCTAATTCAACAAAAACACTTTTTTTTGTTTCTAATGTCATAATGTTTGTTTATGAATTGTTTTGATTGTAATTTTGCACAAAAATAAGCATAATTAAGTCGAAAGTCAAAAGTCATCAAGTCAAAAGCAAAGAATGTCTTTTGTGTACTTTTTTCGGACGATGAGACTATACGACTTTTAACTTTAAGAAAAATAAAAAGATGGCAATTATTATAACTGACGAATGCATCAATTGCGGGGCTTGCGAACCAGAGTGCCCAAATACAGCAATATATGAAGGAGCAGATGATTGGAGATATAAAGACGGAACTAGTCTTTCTGGAAAAATTGTTTTACCTGACGGAACTGAAGTAGACGCTGATGATGCGCAAACTCCAATTTCTGATGAAATCTATTATATTGTACCTGGAAAATGTACAGAATGTAAAGGTTTTCATGATGAACCGCAGTGTGCTTGCTGTTTGTCCTGTTGACTGTTGTGTACCTGATGACAATCACGTTGAGGACGAAGAAACTCTACTAGAAAGGCAAGCTTTCTTACATAACGAGTAAGAATAATTGTTTGATAAATTATAGAATCCTGAGTTGGAAAACTCAGGATTTTTTTTATCCTGATTTCAGGTATTTTTAAAAGTTAGTTTTTTGATAATTAATGTTTTAAATTTTTGAGTGTTGATTTATTGTTAAAAAATTAATACTTTAGTTGAAAAAATAACAATGCCTATGAAGAAAATGCTACTTTTATTTGTTGTTTTATTTAACTATGTAAGTGTTTTGGCGCAAAACGAAGAGTATTCTATTATTGTTAAGGATATAGAGACTATGGAGCCAATACAAAATGCTACAGTTAAAATAATGAAAACCCAGCAGATTTTATTGAGCAATGAAGAAGGAAAAGTTACTTTTATGCTGACTGGTGGATCTAATGTTCAGGTTTCTGAAACTAATTACGAAGATTTGACCGTACGCTGGACTTCTTTAAATGGAGATCAAAAATTTGTTGTTTATTTAAAGAGTAAAAACAATAAATTAGATGAAGTAGTTTTATCTAAAGAATCTCCAGAAAAAATACTGCAGAAATTGGTTAACAATTCTACAAAGAAAATTAGTATATCCCATAGACAGAAAGTATATGTGAGAGAGTTTTTTATGCTCGACAATCAGTATACGTATTATAATGATGGATTGGTAAATTTTCAATTTGATAAAAATAATAATGCAACTACTTTATTGGTTGAACAAAATCGTTCTTATGGATTATTAGAAGAAGATGTAAGTGCTGATTTGAAAGGGTATAATTTGAATAATATAATGGAGAATTACTCAAATTTCAAATACTTAGAACCATTATTAGATCCAAAAGCCAAAAAGGAATATGATTTTACAACCAAAGGACATTCAAAAAACAAAGATTACTACATAATGTCAGTTGTTCCTTTGGATAAAGCCAAAGAAGCAATTGATAATTTTGAAATTATTTACGATCCTGAGAAAAAAATTATAGTAGAATTTACCATTTCGGTTACGCCTACAAGTCTCGATAAAGTGGTTGAAAAGACAAAAGAGGGTGATAAAAATATTACAAAATCGTTTGTTAAAGTAAACTACAGATGGGACGGAAATGATTATTATTTATTGAGTTCTAATGAAGAAATTGGCTATAATGTTGTTCTAAAAGATAAAACTAAAAATGTGCAAGTAAGAAATAGTTTTATCACAACAGGTTTTAATAAACAAAATTTCACCTATAATGAAAGTGATGTTTTCAAGGAAAAATCGCTCTTTAATAAGAAAAATAAAATCTTGACTAATTATTGGGATATTTCGGGATTTACGGCAACAGATCAAGAAAAGGCAATTATTGCATCGTTAGAGTTTAAATTGTAATTAATAAATGGAAAGAAGAAATCCTGGGCTTTATTGTTCAGGATTTTTTTTATTGAAAAAAGAAAAATTTTAAAAGAAAAGTAGAATAATAAATCTGAGAAGTAAAAAGAACTGTTTCTTAAATTTTATTAATACAAATATTTAATTCGCGAAAGAGTTATTAAATCTTATATTTGCAAAATTTTAATGCCCAAAAAGAGCATTTTGTCAATTTTTAAAAAGCATAACAGGTCTAAGAAATTAAAGACCGATTAAAATAATATAGAAACAAACAGATGAAAGCAGGAATTGTAGGATTGCCAAATGTTGGAAAATCAACATTATTTAATTGTTTATCTAATGCAAAAGCGCAAAGTGCTAACTTTCCGTTTTGTACAATCGAACCTAATATTGGTGTTGTAAACGTTCCAGATCCAAGAATCAATAAATTGGAAGAATTGGTTAAACCAGAGCGCGTTCAAATGGCAACTGTAGATATCGTAGATATTGCAGGTTTGGTAAAAGGAGCAAGTAAAGGTGAAGGTCTTGGAAACCAGTTTTTAGGAAACATTAGAGAGTGTAATGCTATTATTCACGTTTTACGTTGTTTTGATAATGATAATATTGTGCACGTTGACGGAAACGTAAATCCAATTCGTGACAAAGAAACTATCGACATCGAATTGCAGTTAAAAGACTTAGAAACTGTTGAAAAACGTTTAGAAAAAGTAAAACGTCTTGCAAAAACCGGAAATAAAGAAGCTCAGGCAGAAGAAGCTTTATTAAACAGAATTAGAGAAGCTCTTTTACAGGCAAAATCTGCAAGAACAATTATTCCTCAAAACAATGATGAAGAAGTTTTGATGGAAGCTTTTCAATTAATTACAGCAAAACCAGTTTTATATGTTTGTAACGTTGACGAAAGTTCAGCAGTAAACGGAAACAAATATGTTGATCAAGTTCGTGAATTAGTAAAAGACGAAGAAGCTGAAGTTATTGTACTTTCTGTAGGTGCAGAGGCAGATATCACAGAATTAGAAAGCTACGAAGAGCGTCAGGTTTTCTTAGAAGATATGGGATTAGAAGAGCCAGGAGCATCAGTTTTAATTCGTGCGACTTACAAATTGTTAAAACAGCAAACTTATTTTACAGCTGGTGTGAAAGAAGTTCGCGCTTGGACAATCAACATTGGAGCAACTGCGCCACAAGCAGCAGGAGTTATTCATACAGATTTTGAAAAAGGATTTATTCGTGCAGAAGTAATTTCATATGACGATTACGTTCATTATGGTTCTGAGGCAAAAGCAAAAGAAGCTGGAAAATTCAGAGTTGAAGGAAAAGAATATATCGTGAAAGATGGTGATGTAATGCATTTCCGTTTTAACGTTTAGTCTTTTTTAGAGGAAAAAAGAAAGAACAAAGAACAAAGAGAATAGACTAAACTGCTGGAGAAATTCAGCAGTTTTTTTATGTTTAAAATGAAAATTAAATCCGTTTAAATCCGCGCTTTCGCGAAAGCGAATCTGTAAAATCCGCGTCCCATTTTAGCAACTGAAAAATTTTTGGCTCAAAAATTGGTTACAGAAAAAATAACCAATTACTAATCTAAAATCAACCAATCAAAATGCTAAAAAAAACATTCAAAATCCTAGGCTGGACACTTTTCGGAATCTTTAGTTTTCTTGCTTTGTACATTTCTTCTGTTTTAATTATTTCAAAAATTACAGTCAATTCTGATATTGCAAAAGTCGAAGAACAAGATGCCGTTCCCATTTACATTCTTTCTAATGGAGTTCATACTGATATTGTTGTTCCTATAAAAAATGAAATCAAAGACTGGCGAAACGAAATTCAATTCAGTCAAACTCAATCAAAAGATTCGTTAATGAATTATATTGCTTTTGGTTGGGGAGACAAAGGATTTTATCTTGAAACACCAGAATGGTCAGATTTAAAAGCAAGCACAGCCTTTAAAGTCGCTTTCGGGATTAGTTCATCTGCTGTACATGCTACATTTTTCAAGCAATTAAGAGAAGGAGATGACTGCAAACGCATTTTGATTTCAAAAGAAAATTATCAAAAATTAGTCAATTATATTTCAAACAGTTTTAGTGATTCAGTTCATCCACAATGGATTGAAGGGCATAGTTACGGAAGAAAAGATGCTTTCTATGAAGCCAAAGGAAGTTACAGCCTTTTTTATACTTGCAATACTTGGGCCAATAATGCCCTAAAAGCAGCCAATCAAAAAGCGAGTTTATGGACTGTTTATGATAAAGGGATTTTTTGTCATTATAAATAATAGATAAAAAAATATTCCGTTATGAATATTTCGTAGGTAGTGGGAAAAATGTAAAACTCAACGAAAATCCAAGAAGTAAGGAATTTTCATTATTGCTTAAATTTGAGTGAATATCAAAAAATCAGCAAATGAAAAATCATAATATCTTTTCGAAAACTTGGTATTTATTAAAAACAACATTTTTAGAATTTAACGATGACAATGCGATAAAGTTAAGCGCAGCGTTATCTTATTATACCATTTTTGCTTTGCCTCCTTTGTTGATTATTATAATTACCATTTGTGGCTTCTTTTTTGGGGAAGAGGCAGTCACAGGACAATTATATGGTCAGATAAATCGATTGGTCGGGAATAATGCTTGCTGTACAGATTCAGGAGGCAATCAAAAATGTTCAATTATCAGACAGTAATGTCTTTGTAACCGTATTTGGAGTTGTGATGCTATTAGTTGGTGCATCAGGAGTCTTTGCTGAAATTCAGAGTTCGATCAACTACATTTGGGGGCTTCGTGCAAAACCAAATAAAGGCTTGAAAAAATTTATACAAAACAGATTGATGTCATTTTCGATGATCGTTTCTGTTGGATTTTTAATGTTGGTCAGTTTAATGCTCAATGCTACACTCGACGTTTTAAATGCCCGTTTAAAACTTTATTTTCCAGACACAACAATATATCTTTTTTATGTTGTGAATCTAGTGATTGTTTTTGCCAGTATTACATTGCTTTTTGCAATTATATTCCGAACTTTACCAGATGGAGTGATTAAGTGGAAAGATGCTTTTATAGGGGCCTCTTGCACTGCAATTTTGTTCATGATAGGTAAATTTGCCATAGGAGTTTACTTAGGAAACTCAACAGTTGCAAGTGTTTACGGCGCAGCGGGTTCTGTAATTATAATTTTGGTTTGGGTATATTATTCGGCTATTATTTTATATTTTGGAGCAGAATTTACAAAAGTTTATGCCAAAGCTTTCGGTGGAAGTATTTCGCCAAATGATTATTCTGTAGAAATACAAAAAGAGATTTTTGAAATAGAAAATTAATATTAGACCATATAAGTAATATAAGAAAATTTAAGTTTGGCTTCTTTAAATTAAAAGACAAAGTTTTTTAAATGAACTTATATTACTTATGTGGTTGAAAAAACAAATACCACAAATATGAAAATAATAGCCTTTGGAGGAAGTAACAGTAAGCACTCAATCAATAAACGTTTAGCTACTTATGCATCAAGTTTATTTGAAAATGCAGACGTTGAAGTTTTAGATTTGAATGATTTTGCAATGCCAGTTTTTAGTGTTGATCTTGAAAAAGAAGTTGGTCAGCATAAAGTTGCACAAGCATTCTTAAACAAATTGAAAGAAGCTGATATTTTAGTAGTTTCAATGGCAGAAAATAACGGAAATTATTCTGTTGCTTTCAAAAATGTTTTCGATTGGAGTTCAAGAATCGAAAAAGATGTTTTTCAGCATAAACCAATGTTATTATTGGCAACTTCTCCAGGCGGTAGAGGAGGCGCATCTGTTTTAGGAATTGCACAGAATCTCTTTCCTCGCTATGGAGCAGAAATTAAAGGAAGTTTTTCATTGCCAGCATTTGGCTCGAATTTTGATTTACAAGAAAATAAAATCTCTAATCCAGAATTGGATCAGGAATTGAAAGATATTATTAAATCAAATTTTTAAATGCCACAAAAAAAGATTGCCCTTATTTTCCTTTTATTAAATAGTATTTTTATCAATTTTGCTTTTTCTCAGAAGATTAGCGAAGTTGATAAAATAGTTGCAAAATACCCAAAAAGCTTTGATAGCACAGAGAAATTAGCTGACAAAATCGAAAAAGATTTTGATTCGGATTATGATCGTGCTCGTGCTATTTACAGCTGGATTGCTTTCAATATAAGATATGATTACAATGCGTATTTGAATCCTCCAAGAGTGCAAGGTTTCAATTATTCTTCAGAAGCCGAAAAACAGCGAAAAATAAAACAACTGAATGATAATCTAATTCAGAAAGCTTTTAAATCTAAAAAAGCAGTTTGTGAAGGTTTTACAGCTTTGTATCAGCATTTAGCAGAGCTTGTAAACTTGAAATGCGAAATAATTCGAGGCGATTCAAAAACAAATTTGAGAGATATTGGCCGTAAAGCGACTTCATCAAACCACGCTTGGAATGTTGTTTTAATTGATAAAAAATGGCGTCTTGTAGATGTTACTTGGGGACAAGGATATTATGATATCAGTAAAGGAAGGATGGTTAACGATTTTAATCCTGTATATTTTGATACTAATCCCGAGTATTTCTTTGCAAAGCATTATCCAGATTCGGGAACTTTTCTTGGAGACAGAATCAGTAAAAGTGATTTCTTAGATGGACCTTTAATTTATAATAAAACCATAGAAAACGATTATAAAATAAAAACTCCAAATTTGGGAATAATCGAAGCTAAGAATGGCGATAAAATCACGGTCGAGATTAAAAATGTTTCCAAATCAAGCCAGGTTTTTTATTTAAACAGAAAGAATCAGCCAGTTAAAGTTCTTAATCCGAAAGAAAAGCGCGGAAGTTTAGAATTTCAAATTCTAATTGATAAAAATATCGGAGATTACATCACGATTTTTATAGACACAGAAAGCATTGTTTCTTTTAAAATTGTTTAGTAGAAATTAAGAAATCTACAATTTTTGTGTTTTCTGAAATTAGCGTATCTTAGCAAGGAATGAAAAGAACTTGAGTGCTATGGAAAATACTTTTTTGAAATCAATTTTAGACAATGATTTCTATAAATTTACAATGCAGCATGCTGTAATTAAACTTTTTCCAAAAGCAAAAGTTCGTTATGGATTTATAAATCGAGGTAAACATGTCTTCCCAGAAGGATTTGCAGATTTACTTCGAAAATCTGTTGATGCATTATCTGAGCTTCATTTAACAAAAGAAGAAAAAAGTTATTTAGCCCATTATTGTCCTTATCTTGATCCTACTTATTTAGATTTTCTGCAAGGTTATAGTTTTGATCCGTCTGAGGTTGAGATTAGTCAGGAAGGTTCAGAAATTTCAGTAACAGTAGAAGGTTATTGGTATAGGACTATTTTATGGGAAGTTCCTTTAATGGCGCTTATTTCGGAGCTTTTTTATAAATCAAATCATTTAATTCGTTTAAATGATGAAGCCATAAAAGAGCTAACAAAAGAGAAAATCGATAATTATAATAAATTAGGAGTTTCGATTTTAGAATTTGGAACAAGAAGACGTCATTCTTACGATGTTCATGATTTAGTCAATGAAACTTTAAGAACCTACGGCGGAAACAGTTTTATTGGAACAAGTAATGTGCATTTTGCAATGGTTAACAATAGAAGACCTTTAGGGACGCATGCTCACGAATGGTTTATGTTTCATGCTGCGCAATATGGTTTTCAGGTGGCAAATTTTATAAGTCTCGAAAATTGGACAAAGGTTTATGGCGGTGATCTCGGAATCGCTTTAACAGATACTTATACAACAGAAATATTCTTCAATCAATTTGATAAAAAATATTCTAAACTTTTTGACGGTGTTCGACATGACAGTGGCGATCCAATTGAGTTTGCTCAAAAAGTGATTGCCCACTATAATAAAATGGGAATCGACCCAAAATCAAAAGTTATTGTTTTTTCAGATTCTTTAAATTACGATAAGGTAAAAAAGATTGTCGATTTCTGTCAGGACAAAATAAAAATGTCTTTCGGAATCGGAACAAATTTCACTAACGATGTTGGACTTCCGGCTATGAATATGGTTATAAAACTAACCGATACAAAGCCCGATAATGTACATTGGCAAGGAGTGGTCAAACTTTCAGACGAAAAGAACAAAAATACAGGAACGCCCGAAATGATTGCATTGGCAAAAGAAGTACTCGGAATCAAATAGTATTTTTTTGCTGAAAAAGCAGTTTTTTATAATTTTAATGTCCATTTTATTTTAAAATCAATTTAAATAGATTTTGAACTGTTATTATTCATAACAAAAAAGAAATACGCTTTCATTTTTTGTTGATAAATGGTAAATTAGCCAAAAATCCTAAATTCATTTATGCTAGAGCAAAATCAATACAACGAAGATAATATTCGTTCACTCGATTGGAAGGAACATATTCGTATGCGTCCGGGTATGTACATCGGGAAATTAGGGGACGGATCATCACCAGATGATGGTATTTATATTCTTTTAAAAGAAGTTTTAGACAACTGTATCGATGAGTTCGTTATGGGTGCCGGAAAAACTATCGAGGTAAGTATTAAAGACAAAACAGTTTCTGTTCGTGATTATGGACGTGGAATTCCGTTGGGTAAAGTGGTCGACGTAGTTTCGAAAATGAATACCGGAGGAAAATACGATTCTAAAGCTTTCCAAAAATCAGTTGGTTTGAATGGTGTCGGAACGAAAGCGGTTAATGCTTTATCTAATTATTTCCGTGTAGAATCTGTTCGTGATGATAAACAAAAATCTGCAGAATTCTCAGCTGGAAATCTGGTTCAGGAAGAAGATATTATCGATACGACGAAACGTAAGGGAACAAAAGTAATTTTTACGCCAGACGAAACAATCTTTAAAAATTATAAATTTCGTTTAGAATATGTAATCAAAATGGTCAAAAATTATTGTTATTTGAACAATGGTTTGACTATTATTTTCAATGGGGAAAAATATTATTCAGAAAATGGACTTCGCGATTTATTAGAAGAAACAATTAAAGAAGAAGATCTAGAATACCCGATTATTCACTTAAAAGAGCATGATATAGAGGTTGCGCTGACACATAGTAAAACGCAATACAGTGAAGAATATCACTCTTTCGTAAATGGTCAGAACACAACTCAAGGAGGAACGCACTTAGCGGCTTATCGTGAGGCAGTTGTAAAAACCATTCGTGAATTTTATAATAAAAATTTCGAAGCATCAGATGTTCGTAAATCAATTGTAAGTGCTATTAGCATTAAAGTAATGGAACCGGTTTTTGAGTCACAGACCAAAACAAAATTAGGTTCTACCGATATGGGCTCTGATGATGGAACACCAGCAGTTTCTGTTCGTACTTTCGTTAACGATTTCATCAAAACGAAATTAGATAACTACCTGCATAAAAATCCAACAACTGCAGATGCTTTATTGCGTAAAATTCTTCAGGCAGAACGTGAGCGTAAAGAATTATCAGGAATTAGAAAATTAGCGACAGATCGTGCTAAAAAAGCCAATCTACATAATAAAAAATTAAGAGATTGCCGTGCACATCTTCCTGATACCAAAAACCCAAGAAACTTAGAAAGCACGCTTTTTATTACCGAGGGAGATTCGGCTTCTGGATCGATTACAAAATCGCGTGATGTAAACACACAAGCCGTTTTCAGTTTACGTGGTAAGCCTTTGAATTCATACGGGATGACTAAGAAAATCGTGTATGAAAATGAGGAATTCAATTTATTGCAAGCAGCACTTGATATTGAAGATGGATTAGAAAAATTACGTTACAACAATATCGTAATCGCAACTGATGCTGATGTCGACGGAATGCACATTCGTTTGCTTTTGATTACATTTTTTCTTCAGTTTTTCCCAGAATTAATCAAAGAAGGGCATTTGTATATTTTACAGACACCACTTTTCAGAGTTCGTAATAAAAAAGAAACGATTTATTGTTATTCTGAAGAAGAAAGAAAAGACGCGATTGAAAAACTAAAACCAAAACCAGAAATCACCCGATTTAAAGGTTTGGGAGAGATTTCTCCAGACGAGTTTAAAAACTTTATTGGAGATACCATCCGTCTTGATCCCGTTATGATGGACAAACATACTTCAATTGAGCAATTATTGTCTTTCTATATGGGAAAAAACACCCCAGATAGACAAGAGTTCATTATCAAGAATCTGAAGGTTGAAATTGATGAGCTTGAGGAAGCTTAAAATTAAAGTAGAAGAATTTTTTAGTAGTTATACTGAACAAAATATATGAAAGACGAAGAAGACGATAACATAATTCCAAACGACGACGAGAATAATCAGGATGAAAACCAGTTTGATGACAATCAAAATGGAGATGACGATGAGATTATCGACGTAGATGCTAAACAATTTGTAGGACAGCATTTTTACGAAAATCAGGAAGAAGAAGGCGAAGACGTTATAACAAAAGTAACCGGAATGTACAAAGACTGGTTCTTGGATTACGCTTCGTACGTAATTTTGGAACGTGCAGTTCCTGCTATCGAAGACGGATTTAAGCCTGTTCAACGTCGTATTATGCACTCTTTAAAAGAGCTAGATGACGGCCGTTATAATAAGGTTGCCAATGTAGTAGGGCACACCATGCAGTATCACCCACACGGAGATGCAAGTATTGGTGATGCAATGGTGCAAATTGGACAAAAAGATTTATTGATAGACTGCCAAGGAAACTGGGGAAATATCTTAACAGGTGATGGAGCAGCAGCTTCGCGTTATATTGAAGCACGTTTATCTAAATTTGCTTTGGAGGTTTTATATTCTCCAAAAATTACAGACTGGGGATTATCATATGATGGTAGAAAAGCCGAACCAATTAATCTTCCTGTAAAATTCCCATTGCTTTTAGCACAAGGAGCAGAAGGTATTGCAGTAGGTTTGTCAACAAAAGTTTTACCTCATAATTTTAATGAATTAATTGATGCTTCGATTAAAATCTTAAAAGGAAAACCGTTTACGCTTTATCCTGATTTTATGACGCAGGGTATTGCCGACGTTTCGAATTATAACGACGGAATGCGTGGCGGACGTGTACGCGTACGTGCTAAAATTTCGCAGTTAGACAAAAATACATTGGTGATTACTCAGATTCCGTTTTCTACCAATACCTCGAGTTTAATTGACAGTATTTTGAAAGCCAATGAAAAAGGCAAAATCAAAATCAAGAAAATTGAAGACAATACTGCAGCCGATGTTGAGATTTTAATTCATCTTTTCCCAGGAGTTTCACCAGATAAAACTATTGATGCATTATTTGCATTTACAGCTTGTGAAACCTCTGTAGCGCCTTTAGGATGCGTTATTGAAGATAATAAGCCTCTGTTTATTGGTGTTTCCCAAATGTTGAGGATTTCGACAGAAAGAACGGTTGAGTCGCTTAAGCAAGAGCTTGAAATACAATTAGAAGAATTAAAGAATAAATGGCATTTCTCTACTTTGGAGAAAATCTTCATTCGCGAAGAAATGTACATTGACTTCAAGTTATATGGAGACAGAGAATCATTATATAAATACTTGTATGATAGATTTGAGCCTTTCAAGAAATCATTCGTAAGAGAAATCAATGATGAAGATTTACAACGTTTGACTCAAATTCCAATGATTCGTATTACGCGTTTCGATTCTGATAAAGCAGACGAATTGATTTCGAGATTAGAAGAAGAAATGAAAGAGGTAGAATACAATCTAGAGCATCTTACAGATTTTGCGATTGGGTATTTTACCAAATTGAAAGAGAAATATGGAAAAGGACGTGAACGTAAAACCGAGCTTCGAGTTTTTGATAATGTAGAGGCTACAAAAGTAGTTTTACGTAACACAAAATTATACGTAAACCGCGAAGAAGGTTTTGTGGGAACAAGTTTAAAGAAAGATGAATACGTAGGTGATTGTTCTGATATTGATGATGTTATCGTATTTTTGCGCGATGGAACATTGATGATTACAAAAGTAGATTCTAAGACTTTTATAGGAAAAGATATTATTCACGCGACCGTTTTTGATAAAAATGATAAACGAACTATTTATAACATGATGTATCGTGATGGTAAATCAGGTCCATCATACATAAAGCGTTTTAATGTTACTGGAGTAACACGTGATAAAGCCTACGATTTAACAAATGGAACAAATGGTTCTCAGGTAGTTTATTTTTCGCATAATCCAAACGGAGAAGCTGAAGTTGTGACTATCTTATTGCGTCAGGTTGGAACGATTAAGAAGCTGAAATTCGATATTGATTTTGCTAATTTAGCGATTAAAGGACGTGGTTCGAAAGGAAATTTGGTTACAAAATATCCAATCAAGAAAATCGAATTAAAAGAAAAAGGAATTTCGACTTTATTACCAAGAAAAGTTTGGTTTGATGATACCGTAAAACGTTTAAATGTTGATGCGAGAGGAGAGTTGTTGGGCGAATTTAAACCAAGCGATAAAATTTTAGTTATCAGTCAGTCAGGTAAATTAAAAGTTATTATTCCGGAATTATCAACTCACTTTGAGGAAGATATGATTGTTTTGGAAAAATGGAAACCTAAAAAACCAATTTCTGCTATTTATTACGATGGAGAAAAAGAACGTTATTTCTTGAAACGTTTCCTTGTAGAAAATGAAGGAAAAGAAGAAAGCTTTATTACCGATCATCCAAATTCACAGTTAGAAATCGTTTCTACAGATTATCGTCCTGTAGCACAATTGGTTTTTGCAAAAGTAAAAGGAGTTCAAAAAGAAGATCTTCATATAGATGTTGAAGACTTTATAGCCGTAAAAGGTTTCAAAGCTTTAGGAAATCAATTAACAACAGATAAATTAAAACAAGTGAATTTATTAGACCCGCTTCCTTACGAAGAACCAGTCGAAGAAATTCCTGAAAAACCTGAAATTTCAGAAGATGATCCTGTAGAAACAGAATTAGATGACGATGGGCAAATAGGTTTGGTTTTAGAATAAAAAAACAAAACGCTAAGAATTTAATTTCTTAGCGTTTTTTTGTGTTTTAATAATTGATTTAATTCTCAGAAATGTCTACTCTTGTTTAATCCATTTTACTTCATTGTTTTCGATATAGACAGAAATAGTATCTCCGTTTTGTACTTCTCCGGATATTATTTTTTTGGCTAAAGGTCTTCTTAAATGAGTTGTTATAATATTTTTAATTGGCCTTGCACCTAATTTGGTATTATAGCCATTTTCGGCAAGATAAAGTTTAGCTTCTATAGGAATATTGACCGAAATATTGATGTTTTTCAATAAATCGGTAAATTCTTTTTTAAGATGAATCTCGAAGATTTTCAATGCATTTTCTTTACTGATAGGTGCAAAAGGTACAATTTCAGTTAGACGACCTAAAAATTCTGGTCTGAAATATTGCCCCATAATTTCCATTAAAGTACTTGATGCTGGAATTTTACCTTCATTAAAAGTGCTTGCAATATGATCTGCTCCAATGTTTGATGTAAACAAAATAATTGCATTAGAGAAATCTCCTTCTTTTCCTAAACGGTCATGTAGTTTGCCTTCATCCATGATTTGAAGAAATATATCAAAAACAGAAGGGTGTGCTTTTTCAATTTCATCAAATAAAACAATCGAGTAAGGTTTTTGTCTAATCTTGTTTATTAATACTCCTCCTGCCTCGTATCCCACGTATCCTGGAGGTGACCCATGAAATGGAGACATCGTTTGATCCTGTAGTGTCTATGATGCTAAATGCATTATCATATGAACTTGAAAAAGTAGCTCATGAACTAGAAGATTCAAAAACTCGTATTGTAGAAAGAGTTTTAGAAATTATGTTTCCAGAAGTTGTTTCGGGAGCAAAACCTGCAAGGGCAGTTGCACATGCGTTTCCAACTGAGAATAATAGAAAAACTTCTCTGCAAAATCAAATGCTTGTAAAGCGGAGGCTTCATAATATTTACAATCCTCTGGAACCTATAATAAAAGAAATAGTACTCTCGCCAACACTCGAAGTAAAACTTGCACCTTGTAACATTGCTTACATAGCTTACGAGAGAAATATGTTTAAAATTTCGAATCTTTTTTATAAAGATGCTGTTAAAGATTATAAGCATACTTTGCCGGCAGGAGAAATCGTTTTAGGTATTGAGTTAAATGATGAGAATGTAGAATTGGAAGATTTAATGCTTTACATAGATATTAAAAATACTCATCAAAAAGAAATGTTTCACTATTACTTAAAGCAGGTAAAATGTTTTTATGACAATATTGAAATTAAGGTTGAAGAAGGGTATAATGTACCTTTAAATAGCTTAGATATTGAAAATATAATAAATCGTAATTATTCGCATCTCAATGAGATTATGCAGGAAATTAACGAATATTATTTTGATAATTTCTATACGTTAAAAGGAGGATTAAAGTATAAAAAAATTTCAGAGTATTCGAGTGAGTGTAAATATTTAGAAGAAATTACAAACAATGCAGACAAAGCCAATCATTTGGATAAAGCTCGTTTTTCCAGAGTCAGTGGTTCCTCAAATAATAGAGAATGTTTCTTTTACAGCAAATTGTTTTCCAGTAATAAATAAAAAGCGCCATTCTTTAGGTATAGGTTTAGGTAATTTTCTTTCATACGTGGCTTTAGAAACAGGAAATAATATTTATCTCGATATCGAATCGGTAATAGACCCTCTTAATAATCATTACGAAATAAAAGAATTTAAAGAAGGAGTTGTAGAAGAAGGAAATGCTGTTTTGAGAATAGGTGGCGTTTCTAGATTTGATTCGAGAACTGCGTCGGAACTGCTTCAAAATTTGCTTGATCTGCTTAAGGATGAAACATCTTCATTTTCAGGCTTAGGAAAAGATTTCATGACCAGCTCCTTGTCACAAATCAGCCAGCTTTTAGCATCTGTTGAACAACAGGCTAAAGAAAGTAGCTTTTTGAAGAATAATGATCCCTATTTAATGATCAAGCCTAAGATTGAAAAAAACATGGAAAATTCGTTCCAAATTAACTATTGGTCAACCTGTGCAGAAGAAGGAAATGATGTTAAAACAGGGACAGTCTTAGAATCTTCAGATTTAACTTTTGTAAGCAATAGTATAACTTTAATGACAAATACAGCCGGAGGCTTAAACAAACAAAGCAACAAAGACAGAATTCTGGCTTATAGAAATGCGCTGCTCACACGCGGTAGAATTGTAACTTTTGCAGATATTAAAGCCTTTGGATTTAATCATTTTAAAAATTCAATTCTAGAGATTAAAATAGAAAAAGGCACACGAAAAGAAATCTCTGTAAAAGCTGGTTTTAGCCGAACCGTAGATATATATATCAAGACAAATCTTGAAGAGAAACAGCATTTGTCTGATTCGGAGTGGGAGTATTTATGCGATAGCTTTATGAAGAATCTGAAAAGCAGGTCTTCAAATGTGTTTCCGTATCGAATTTTTATTGATGAATAAAATTTTAAAAGGCTTGAATTGAATTTCAATTCAAGCCTTTTCTATTTAAATAATTGGTTTAAATTAATTGCTTTTTTCTCTTTTAATTTCTTTACAATCTTAAGAAATGCTATGGCTGTAATATAGGCATCGCCTAAAGCAGTATGGCGATCTTTTTTTGAAATATCAAACTTATCGGCCAAATCGTCCAGCGTGTAATGATCTTTTCTTTCAAACAGATGCGACTGAATTAAAGTCTTTTTATACAAATAAGCGGTGTCTAAGGTTTTATTTGTTAAAGAAGGAAGATCGTTTCTTTCTAAAGCTTTATTGATCATTGTGATATCAAAAATAGTATGATGTGCAATGATTATCGAATCGCCCAGAAATTCTAAAAATTGTTGTAAAGCTTCAAGCTCACTCGGACGTTTAACAAGCAGATCTTTTAAAATACCATGAATTTGTGCCGTAGTTTTGTCATAATGATCTTGTTCCAGATAAACCTCAAAACTTTCCTGAACATTAATAATTCCGTTTTGAAGAACCAATGCGCCGATACATAAAATACGGTCATTTTCATAATCAAATCCAGTAGTTTCGGTATCTAAAACCACAAAATGAGTTTCTTCGATCGTAATATTTTCATCGAATAAATTAATTTCTTCCTTTTTCCAAAAATTGAATAAACTCATTATTATACCAGATTTGAGATATTAAAACGAACCGAAATAAGTTCCTGAAGTTCTTTAATAGTTTTAAAAGTACGTTTCAGCTTAATTTTTTCCATTTTGGTTAGAGATTCCAATTCGATAAACTGACCAGAATCATGATGTAGAAGACCTTGTTTAGTTCTAAATTTTAATAAAGCTTTAAATGAATAAGAGCACGATAAATACAATTCTCTATTATTAGGTTCTAATTCAGCTAATTTTTCAAAACGTTCTGCCGTATTGCTGATTCCTTTAACCGAATGAGATAAAATTAAAACACGAGCGGCATCTGTTAAAGGCATTAAAGCTCTTCGTTTGATATCAAAATTATCTTTGTTTGCACCATCTTGTTCAACCAAAAATTGTCTAAAGAAACCAGTAGGAGATGGGCTTTGCAGAGCACCACTCACCAAGTGCATGTAAAAAATAGGATTTGCTTTTAAATCTTCGAAAATATAATCAGACAATTGGTTTGCTACTTCGGTATCACCATAAGTTAAACTGTAATCAAAGAAAATAAACGACAATAAAACCTCATTTTTACCTGGATTTGTAATCCAATGATGTACATGGCTTTTCCATTCGTCTAAACTCATACACCATTTTGGGTTTGAAGCCATCATTTCGGCAGGACAGTAATCGTAGCCAATTTCAAAAAGACCTTTGTTTACAAGTCCCGCAAATTTGTGAAAATACACTTTAGTTTCATCTCTAAAAACTTCATTTACATTTTCATATACAATTGCATTATCTTGATCAGTATGCAACATTTGTTCTCCGCGTCCTTGGCTTCCAAGCGCAAGCCACGAAAATTTTACCGTGGCGGACTGCTCATTTTTTCTAGACAAATTTCAATAACGCGATTTGTGCAAGCTTCATTAAGTTCAGTGATAATTTTTGTAATCAAAGTCATCGGAATATTTTGGTCTAGATAACCTTGAAGTAATTGCATAATTCGGTTGCGAATTGGCTTTATTTCTTTGATTTTTTTAGTGCGTTTCAAAGCCTTTATCAAAACCGCAGGATTATTCCCGAGTGCAACCATTACGTCATGTTTGGATAAAATTCCAACCGCTTTGGTGTTTACAGTTCCATCTTTTGTCAAACACAAATGGCTGATATTACTTTTCATCATTGCCATTTGCGCCTCAGTAACTGTCATTTTTTTTGGATATGTAATAACAGGTTTTGTCATTATCGTTTCGGCGGTTGTTGTAATAGGAAAATCTCCAGTAACGATTTTGTTTCGAAGATCTTTATCAGTCAAAATACCAATTGGCAGCATTTCATCAACAATTAAAATCGCACCGACTTTCTTTTTATTCATGATTTTTGCAACATCCTTTACTGTAGTTGATGGACTGCAGGTCACAATTTTTTTAGAATATTTTATAGGTGCTAAGTCAAAAGAATGATTGCTGGAATGAAGATTTTCGTGAAGCTGATCATCGTCACCATATAATTTATCTTTATGAATGTCAGAATATGGATTTCGTGTGTTAGAGGCATAACTTTCAATCAAGAAATTACCAACATTTCTATTTTCTAGAGCATAAGGTTTAAAAACCGCAATCGGAATGGCATATAAAATGCTTTCTTCATGCGCGACAGCCTCCATAATATAGTTTTCTTGCGCTAAAAGCGGACGTAATCCAAAAATATCACCTTCGTCACACATGTCTAAAACTGTATTTTTAGTACTTTTTTAAGAGCAACGGCACCTTTATGAACCACATAAAAAGAATCATGCGTTTTGTCATTTTCAGCAAAAATCACAGCATCTTTTTCTTTATAAATAATAGAAATTTGTTCAGATAGCTTTTCTAAGTCTTTCTGATGAAGAAAATTAAACGGCGGATAATTCTTTAAAAAATCAGCAACCCTTTGCGAAATGGTATTTTTCATTTGGTTAGATTAAAGTTCTAATGTACTATTTAAAATAGAAATGTAAAAGAAACACATTATAATAATTTGCCACAAAGGCACAAAGTCGCAAAGAAATAAGTCCTTGGCGTCTTTGTGCCTTTGTAGCAAAAAAGCTTAATTATTTAATCAACTTTGTAAACGGTGCCTCGCTGTTTTTCTTCAGAACCAACCAAGCCAAATTCAAAAGTATAAGAATCTTTAGAAGTCGTTAAAATTTTCATGCTGATTGCTTTTTCCTCAGCCATATTTTTTGGATGTTTTTTCTGGAGAACATATTCGCAATCGCTTACCCAACGAATGGTTGCGGTATCAGTTTTTCCTTCAAAAGTTTCAATTTCGATGTCGTCTTTACGTTCAAAAAAAGTAGTTTTTTTTTCGCCATTGACTTCCGTTTCAAATTTGAATTTTCCAGTTTTAAAATCTTTGCAATTATGCTCTGCATTATAGCAAGATACTAAAGCAAGAAAAGGAAATAAGAATATAATTTTTTTCATTTTGAATAAGTTGTTTTTTAGGAGCTAATCCTGCTGTACGCTGTATCTTTTGTGGTGAACCCCACCACAAAAGGATGTCGCTTCCATCAGGGCTATGGCTTAGGTTTTTAGAAGTTCTTTTTTAATTAAAGAATAAAAAAGAAAATTACAAGAGTTATAAAAGTCAAAAAAAGTAAATTCCGTTTTTTATTTTTAGAACTCTGCTCTTCGGTTAAGTTTGTTTTACAGAATTTAATTAAGATCCACCAACATGTCCCGCCAAAATTTGCATAATATTCTATCATTTCAATCTTTTTAATTCTTCGTCTGTAAAGTTCTTGATTTCTTTTTCCTTGGCAAACTTTTCAGCGTTATAATTTCCTGATTTATTTTTCGGAATCGACAAACTATTCCATGAACTGTTTTTCAATTGTTTGGCATAAAAAACAATCTGTCCAACATGATAAGGATAATGTGCCAATTGACGATTTATGGCTTCTATAACTGTATGACCCTCATTTCGGATGTAAATAATGTCTGAAAGTTGTTCTGGTTTTAAACTTTGTAAAGCATTTTCTAAACAATTCCAGCCTTTATTCCAAAGTTCAAGAACTTCTTCTTTCGATTGTAAATCATTTTCAAATTCGGCATCACGGTTTCGCCATTCTTTTTCTCCGTCAGAAGTTAGAAAATCTGTCCAGCGTGAAAGCATATTTCCTGAAATATGTTTTACAATAGTAGCAATGCTATTGGTGTCGTCATTAAACGAAACAAAAAGCTGTGTTGGTTCGAGTTGATCGATTGCTTTTTCGCCAAGTATTTTATAATATAAAAATTGTTTTTTAACGCTTTCTAAATAAGATTCATCAGCTTTCATGGTTCGCTATTTTAAGATTGAAGTTCAATTTTGTTTTCCCGAATAAGTATTTTCCCCCAATCATTTAATTTCCAGAGAATTTCTACTAGTTGTTTTCCCGTTTCGGTCAAAGAATATTCAACTCGGGGAGGAAGTTCATTAAAAGATTGTTTTACCAATATCCCGTCTTCGACCATTTCATTCAATTGCTGATTTAAAACACGCCGATCTACTTTTGCAATGCCACGTAAAAATTCACTAGGTCTTTTTTTGCCATCATTAATCTGCCATACAATTGGGATTTTCCATTTTCCGCTGATGGTATTTACAGCAATTTCTAATGGACAAATTTTATTTTCTGTGCTTTGTTCCTTTGTTTGCATAAAATTGACTTTTATATCTCTATGGGATAAAAATATGCGGTATTGCCAGTGTTATCAAGCTTTCCGATATTTACAAAAATAATCAAATTTTTAAAGCATGATAGAACATTGCGCTAGTCAAATTAAAAACTATGAATGAAGTAAAACGTAAAGGAGCAAGATCGATAAAAGATATTCCTGTTTTAGTTTTAGAACAGCTTAATAAAGGTGAAATTGAAACTGCTAATCTTATAGAATGGCTAGCAGTAAATCAAACTAAGCTTTTAGAAAATGTTTTGAGAGAGTCTAATCGGATGGAATATCTGGAACCTATTTTAATGGATATTAGAAATTTGAAAAAGCAAACTGTCAATACCATAAATGAAACAATTGGCACAGGAATATTGACAGAATCAATTCTTAATAATGATTCTGATATAATTTCAACTATTTCAAACCATAAATCTGATTTGGTGCGATGTTGGTCTGCTTATACAATTGGAAAAAAATCTGAATTAAACATAGAAGAAGTGTTAGAACAAATTCAGTTTTTGGCGGCAGACAAACATTTTGGTGTAAGGGAAATTTCTTGGTTGGCAATTCGTTCCAATATTCTGAATAATTTAGAAAAAAGCCTTGAAATCTTATCTGAATGGACTTCTAGTAAAGACGAAAATATTCGACGCTTTGCAACCGAAGCAACAAGACCAAGAGGAGTTTGGTGCGAACATATTGAAGAACTTAAGAAAAGACCAGAATTAGCTTTGAAAATTTTAGATTCCCTAAAATCTGATTCTTCAAAATATGTGCAGAATAGTGTTGGAAACTGGTTGAATGATGCCAGTAAAACAAGACCAGATTTTGTAAAGAATTTATGTGAAAGATGGAAACGCGAAAGCCCTGTAAAAGAAACGCTGTACATTATAAAAAAAGCGCTCCGAACAATAGAAAAATAATTTGCTACACAATTTTAATATCGTATTTATCTAATAACCCGACAATTCCTTCGGTAGAAAATTGTGCTTTTTTCATCGGATTAAATTCAGGATCAATTTTGTAATTGTATGCCGTTTTAAAATTGACCGATGCTAATTGTGTTTCGTTGAATATTGCACCGTCAAGGTTGCAGTTGTCAAAAACAGAGCTTGTTAAATTAGTTCCGATGAAAGTAACTTCACGAACAGAAGAATTAATGAATTTGGTTTTCGGCATTTTTTTATTAGAAAATAGCGCGTAATCCAAAACGCATTCATCAAAATAAACTTGAAATAAAAAATCATCGCATTCGTTAAATGCAATTCCTAAAAGTTTGCAGTTTTTAAAAGTGACGTTTTTTAAACTTGTTCCAGCCAAGCTAGTCATTGAGAGATTACAATCAATAAATTCGCAGTCGAGGAAAGTGTTAGAATTGAAATTACTGTTAGAAAAGTCACAGTTTTTAAAGACACAATCTTCAAACTCACGATTGTTTATTTTTTTATCGATATAAACAATTTTCTCAAATGTTTTCTGAATGTGAATTATGCCTTCCATTTTTTTATAAATATTAAATCTAATAGGTTTTTAAAACCTGTTAGGTTTGAATTAGTTTTATTATTTAGTCATTAAAAATCCCTTTCATTATGATTTTCAATCCCAAAAAGATCAAAACCATAGAACTCAAACAGGTCGCAATTCCAATTCCTAAAACCAGATAATGCCAATTGTTGCCTTGATTTTGAAAAGCATTGTAAATCAACGATGGCCCAAGAAACATCAAAGGCAATGCACCTGTCAAATATTTAATTCCTTTTCCTAATAATTGTTTGTTTGTTGCCATGTTTTTTGTTTCAAGTTTCAGGTTTCAAGTTGTTGGCTTGTATTTTACCGCAAAGTACGCCAAGTTTTTTTATATGCGAGGCTTTTATAACGGCAAAGTTCGCAAAGTTTTGGACAAAAACCTTGCGAACCTTGCATAAATCTTAGTGTACTGTTCGGTTAAATGACCACACAGAAAACCTTTTATTTTTTATAATTATCAACAGCATTTCTTACGTCGCCATATTTTTTCAATAATTCAGAAGCTTCGTCGTACGAAACTGAAATTTCGTCCATAATCATTTTTACGCCTCGGTCAACCAATTTCACATTGCTTAACTGCATGTCGACCATTTTATTGCCTCTTACTTTTCCTAGCTGAATCATTGCCGCAGTAGAAATCATATTTAAAACCAATTTCTGCGCAGTACCAGCTTTCATTCTTGAACTTCCAGTTACAAATTCTGGTCCAACTACAACTTCAATAGGAAATTGAGCTGTCAAAGCCAACGGACTTCCAGCATTACAAGTAATACATCCTGTAACAATATTATTCTCATTACAAGTTTCTAAACCGCTAATAACATATGGAGTTGTACCAGAAGCGAGCAATTCCGATAACCACATCGTTTGAATTGATATTATGATTTTGAAGATCGATCCAAGCATTTGTTGTACTATCTTCAGCGTTTTCTACTGCACGTCTAATGGCTGTGTCGCCACCTGCAATAATGCCATTTACTAAATCAAAAGGAACGCCAAAAGTTGGCGGACATTCTGAAGCATCAACAACACCAAGTCGGCCAGAAGTTCCTGCTCCAATATAAAACAATCTGCCGCCAAGCTTTAATTTTGCTACTATTTGCGGAATCAAAGCTTCTATTTGGGGCAAAGCTTTTTCGACTGCATAAGGCACAGTTTTGTCTTCTTGATTTATATTGGATAACAATTCATGAACAGACATCTTCTCTAAATGTTCATATTTTGAGGCTTGTTCAGTGGTTTTCGTAAATGTCATTTTATCGTTATTTAGACTCGTCAAAATTAATATAATTTATCTCAATCTTGCAAAGTCTCAGAGATTTAAAATCATTTTTTTTCTTCTATTTTTTCCCTTTAAAGACGGTTTTAATTAGGCTTTGTTACAAAAACGAAAATATTATATTTGTTTAATATTAAAAGATGGATGGATAAATTAGTTTTGCTAGAGGGAATTGCCCGAATTTGTGTTTTTGTTTCTTTGCTGATGGCATTTTTTTTGCTGACGGTAAAAACTGAAAATAAATTAGCCAATCGTTTATTTGCTTTCTTTTTTATTTTTTCAGCCATTGATCTCAGCGGATTTTTTATGTACTTATATACAGAAGATCATCGAAATCTGGAAATTTTCAGATCGACATTCTGTTTATTAGGAATGCCATCGTTCTACTTGTATGTATTGGCGGTTTGTTATTCTGATTTTCGCCTAAAATGGAAACATTTGGTTCATGTGCTTCCTTTTGTAATTGTTAATTTAATTTTTATACCCAGAATATATTCAAGTATAAACGAAGGAAGTTTTATTGGGCCACTAAATTCAATGTCTGAGATTTATTTTATTCAGATTTTAATCGAATTTCAATATGTCTTTTATATTGTAAGTGTATTTTTAATTCTAAAAAAATATAAAGAAATCTATCTGGAAAATTACGCCAATCCAAGTATTTCGGCTTATAAATTTCTTTTTCAAATGACGTGCGTATTTCTAATCGCACATTCTATTGTAGCTTTAAAAAATGTACTGCGATACAGCGGTTTTAGAGAAATTTTTCTATGGGCAAACGTATTGGTTGGAACAATAGCGCTATTTATAACTTGCTGGTTTATAATGAAAGCATTGAAACATCCAGAACTTTTTAGAGGTGTAAATTCTAAATTAGTATTAACGAAAGATATTCTTCCAGAAATTGAAGAAAAGCCAGAAACAGTCAATAAACAAAATGATTTGATCGGCACTCAAATAGCTACATTAAAACAATATATGACAGAGAAAGAACCCTTTCTTGATCCGTCGCTTACCATTCAAGAATTGGCTAATCAAATAAATATTCCAGTTCGCGATTTATCTATTTTAATTAATCATCATATCGATCAGCATTTTTTTGATTTTGTGAATGAATATCGCATTCAAAAAGCGATGCATATTTTAAAAGATCAAACCAAAAGTCAGCTTACGGTTCTAGAAATATTGTACGAAGTTGGTTTTAACTCCAAATCTTCTTTTAATACTTCATTTAAAAAATATACCAATTTAACTCCGACAGCGTACAGGAAAGGTTGAAAATAAAGGCTTTGTAAAAAGTCGAACGCCTTATCGCATAAAGTCGAACCAATTTCTACGGGAGAAAATGGTTCGACTTTTTTTTGTCGGTCGCGTAAGGAGATTTTCTAAGGCAACTTTGCTTCAAATTAATCGAACAAGTTAAAATTAGAAATCATGAAAAAATTAAATCTCCTAATCTTATTACTATTGCCTTTATTTTGTTTAGCGCAATCAACATTAAAAGGAAAAGTAGCTAGCGAAACCAAATCTTTAGAATGGGCCGAAATTTCGATAGTAAATATGGAAGGAAAAATTATTGATGGAACTACAACTAAAGAAGATGGCTCTTTTGAAGTAAATCTTAAAAATGGATTTTATAAAATTGAAATTAGCCTTTTAGGTTTTACTGCTTATGAAAAAGAAATTTCTTTAGAAAAAAATACAGATTTAGGAACTATTGTTCTCAAAGAGAACGAAACCAAATTGGTCGAAGTTGTGGTTCAGTCTAAAAAGAAGACTATCGAACAGAAAACAGATCGTTTGGTTTACAACCTAGAAAATAATGTAACAACAACTGGCGGAGATGCGTTAAGTGCCATTAATACAGCGCCTGGAGTTGTAGTTAAAAATGATGTAATAACCATTTTAGGAAAAGGAACTTCGCGTGTTATGATCGACGGACGTTTGATTGAATTGACTGGTGAAGAATTGAATAATTTCTTGAAATCTATTTCGGTCGCTGACATTAAAAATATTGAAGTGATAAGCAATCCGCCTGCAAAATATGAAGCCGATGGAACAGGAGGTTTGATTAATATTATTATGAAAAAAGGAGTTCGCGATTCATGGAAAAATTCGACTACAGTTTCTTACGACCAGAATAAATACGGAATTTATACTTTGAGAGATAATTTCTTCTACAGCAAAAATAAGTTT
Organism: Flavobacterium ginsengisoli; assembly: GCF_029625315.1. Classification (NCBI taxonomy): domain Bacteria; kingdom Pseudomonadati; phylum Bacteroidota; class Flavobacteriia; order Flavobacteriales; family Flavobacteriaceae; genus Flavobacterium; species Flavobacterium ginsengisoli. The sequence continues at coordinate 1,747,462 of NZ_CP121110.1, read as the reverse complement.
AGATTTTCAGCAAGTGTGAATGGCAGAACAGGATATAAAAATTCTATAGAAAACCTAGATATGTATTTTCCTGACGGTCTTTCAAAAATGGATGCCGATACAAAAGTTAAAAACGAGAGTTTTTCAGGAAAATTAGCTTTAGATTACGATTTGTCTAAACGCACAACAATTGGTTTTCAGTTTATGAATGACAGAAATAATCCTGATTTTGGATCGGATATTAGAATCGAAAAATATAATATAGAAAACGAATTGCAGAATGTAACATTAAATAAAAGTTTTACAGATAAAGGTTCTAAAAATCAAACGTATAATGCGCATTTGATTACCAAATTAGATTCTTTAAATAGAAAATTATCTTTTGATGTGGATTATTTCAATTATAATTCAAAATTCGATAGAGATTTTATAGCGAACAATTATAATTCAGATATGGAATTTATCGATATCAATCAGGCAGGACGAAATATTTCGAATCAAGATATTGATAACTGGAGTTTTAAGGCAGATATGGAACATCCGTTTCAAGCTTTTAATTTGTCTTATGGAGCAAAAATGAGCTTTACAAATAGTATAAGCGATGTGGTTTTTTATAATACAATTACAGGAATACCAGAATTAGATCTTAGTCAGTCAAATCGATTTAAATACACTGAGAATAATCAGGCTGTTTATATTAACGGAGATAAAAAAATAAATGAAAAGTGGAGTTTGCAAATGGGTTTAAGACTTGAAAATACGCAGACTAACGGATTTTCTGAAACGATGAATCAGGAAAATGTAAATGATTATTTAAAGCTATTTCCAACTTTTTATGCTTCGTACAAAAAGAATGACAACAATACTTTTAGTTTGAATTATGGAAAGAGAATCAATAGACCGCGTTTTGATTTGCTGAATCCGTTTAGAGTTTATATTAATAGCAATAGTTATTCTGAAGGAAATCCGTTTTTAAAGCCTTCATTTAGTGATAATTTTGAATTGGCGCATTCTTATAAAGAGGTTTTAAGAACAAGTATTTTTGTAAACGCTATTACAAACGGATACGGGGTTGTTTTTACTTCAAATCCAGAAACGAATACGCAGATTGTAACTCGCGAAAACTATTATAAAGGCTTAAATTATGGTTTAGGCGAAACTTATTCGGCAACTTTGGCAGATTGGTGGCAAAGTGAAAATACCTTATACTTTTTGGGTTCAGAAACAAAGTTTATAAAAGATATTAATGCAACGCCATCAAACAGTTTACAAATTGATTTTACAACGAATAATACTTTCGTTTTAGGAAAAAACACGAAACTTCAAGTTGATTTTAATTATAGTTCGCCTTTTAAAAGTGGTTTGTATGAGGTTGGTTATGTTTCAAGTTTTGATATTGGTTTCAAACAGGATTTGTTGAATAAAACACTTCAGATTGCATTCTTGGCCAATGATATTTTTAATACTTCTTATTTAAAAGATTTTACTTCGGTTGTAAATGGCGTGAAACAGGTTTATAGTCAAAATGAAAGCAATCGTTTTGTGCGTTTGTCTGTGATTTACAATTTCGGAAATAAAAAAATTAACGTGAAGGAGCGTAATTTTGGAAATCAAGAGGAGAGAAAGAGAGCTAACTAAATTTGATAATTAGATAATGAGTCAATTAGAAAATTATTAAAGTATCTAATTGACTCATTGCCTAATCAATTTATTTTAAAAAGAATGCCAATAAAATTCCTAGTACAATCATAGAAACTTTTGCAACATTGAATTTATGTCCTTCGCCGCTTTCAAAAATGATTGTTGATGAAATATGGAATAAAATTCCGATTACGATTGCTGTTATTTCGGTGTAATATTTACTTAAAAAAGGCAAATATTCTGAAGCTACAGTTCCTAACGGTGTCATGAGTGCAAAAGTCAGCATGAAGACAAAAATGGCTTTTTTATTTAAATCGGCATTAATGAAAAATGTCGTTAAAATAACCGCAATTGGCAAATGGTGAATGGCAATTCCGACTGCTAAACCATGATGATGACTAACCGGAAAACCTTCTAAAAAGGCATGAATGCAAAGACTGATAAACAAAAGCCACGGAATTTGAGACATTTTTGCATGTCCGTGAACGTGTCCGTGTTCGGCACCTTTTGAGAAAAATTCGAGTACGATCTGAAATAAAATTCCGACCATTATAAAGATTCCGATATTATGATTGTGCGATTCGTAAACATCTGGTAGAAGATGCATTACGGTTAACGACAATAAAAAAGAACCGCTAAATGCGAGTAGTAATTTTAAATTATTTTTGTTTTCTGGTTTTATGAATAAAGCTATGCCATATCCTAAAAGTACAGAAAATAAGGGTAATAAATAGTTCATTTTTATTTTGTTTAATCGTTGATTCGTTTAATCGGTTAATTGTTTTTTTGTTTAGCGATTAAACGGTTAAACGGTTAAACAATTAAACGATTAACCAATTTACTTAAAAATCATGATTAATCTTTCGCTTTCGGTTTTATGGAATTTTTTGAGTTTATAGTCTCCAAAAATGTCTAGAAGGAAAATTCCAGCTTCGTCCATTAAATCTTGAAAGTCTTTCAAAGTTAGTGCTTTTACTTTTTCTGTAAAATGATATTTTCTGCCTTGGTCTTCAAAATCAATTTCTTTAAAGATATGACCATCTTCAAGATATCTTTTGATGTGAAAATCTATTTCATCAACCGTTTTTATTTCTTCAGGAACAAGATTTTCAATAACGTTTGGCACGTTCATAAAGTCAATGACTGCAAAGCCGTATTCAGATAAACTTTCTTTAATTGCTTTTAAAGTTGTTAGGTTGTCGTCGTCGCTTTCGAAGTAACCGAAACTGGTAAAAAGATTAAAAATAGCATCAAATTTTTCTTCAAAAGGTTCGCGCATATCGTGCACTTTAAAATGAAGTGTTTCGTTGCTGTTTTTGCTAGCTTCGGCAATGCTATTTTCAGACAAATCTGCTCCCAAAACATCGTAGCCCAATTGATTTAAATAAATAGAATGACGGCCTTTTCCGCATGCTAAATCCAATACTTTTGCTTTCTCAGGCAAATTAAGATAATGCGTTAAATTGTCCATGAAAACCTGAGCTTCACGATAATTACGATCCTTATAAAGAATGTGATAATATGGCGTGTCAAACCACGAAGAATACCAGTTTTGATTGTCGTCTTCTTGATTCTGGATTGGTGCGTTATGTTTTTCAGACATTTATTCTATTTCAATTAATTCAAAAGTCCGGCAAATTTAGTGTATTTTTGCCGAAAAATAACTATTTCGCTTCGATACGTGTTTATACCAGTATAATAAAATGTTATAGCGATTGGCTTTTTTTAATTAAAAAAGAAATGGAAGAAAATTTTAAAATGATTGCCAAATGTTTTTTTGGCTTTGAAGAAATATTAGAAAAAGAATTACGCACACTTGGCGCTCAGGATGTTGAAAAAGGTGTGAGAATGGTGAGCTTTAAAGGTGATAAAGGTTTTATGTATAAAGCCAATTTGTCTTTGCGTACAGCTCTTAAAGTTTTAAAGCCAATTTATTTTTTTAGAGCTAATAATGAGCAAGCTTTGTACAAGGGAATTTCTGGGTTAAACTGGTCTAAATATTTAAATGCTAATCAAACTTTTGTGATCGATACTACAGTGCATTCTACTTATTTCAATCATTCTGAATTTGTTTCTCAGAAATGTAAAGATGCGATTGTAGATCAGTTTAGAGAAAGAACAGGACAACGTCCGAGTATTGATAAACAGCATCCAGATTTGCGTATTAATATTCATATTGATAGAGATCAGGTTTCTGTAGCTTTAGATACTTCTGGAGCATCGCTTCATCAGCGTGGCTATAGAACTGCTACCAATATTGCGCCTATTAATGAGGTGTTGGCTGCTGGAATTCTTTTATTATCGGGTTGGGATGGACAAAGTCATTTCCTTGATCCAATGTGTGGTTCTGGAACTTTTTTGGCAGAAGCCGCTATGATTGCTTGCAATATTCCAGCAAACATCAACAGAAAAGAATTTGCTTTCGAAAAATGGAAAGATTGGGATAATGATCTATTTGATACAATTGTAGATAGTTTAATGAAAAAGACAAGAGAGTTTCATTTTACAATTAAAGGTTTTGATAAAGCGCCAAGTGCGGTTAGCAAAGCCAAAGACAATATCAGAAATGCCAATTTGGAGGATTATGTAACTGTTTTTGAAGAGAACTTCTTTGACACGGAAAAAGAAACAGAAGGTAAACTTCATATCGTTTTTAATCCGCCTTATGATGAGCGTTTAGATATTCACATGGAAAGATTTTATGCTAGTATTGGAGATACTTTGAAGAAAAATTATCCAGGTACAGACGCTTGGTTTATAACAGCCAATCTAGAAGCGTTAAAATTTGTTGGATTAAAACCTTCAAGAAAAATCAAACTTTTTAATGCAAGTCTTGAAGCTCGTTTGGTAAAATACGAAATGTACGAAGGAAGTAAAAGAACAAAATTTCAGGTCTAAGATTCTAAGATGTTAAGATTCTGAGATGCTAAGAATTTTGGTAAAATGAAAAATATAATTTAAAATAAATTTAAGTTTCTAAGATTATAAGCGGCAAGGAGAAAAACTTAGCATCTTAGCATCTCAGAACCTTAGCAACTATAAAAAAAATGTCAAAACTACAACTACGAGCTTTTTTATATCAATTAGCGAGCTTTTGCAATCCTTTTTCTTGCATTTAGATATTTGATTGCGGCTTACACAGGATTAACTGGAATTTGGATTCCGATGACTGCGTTTGTAATTGGAACTATTATTGGACCTAAATTTCAAGCTGTGAGAACCAAAGATGGTGAAAAGCTTTTTATGAAATGGCTTTTTGTAAAAGGAATCAAAGAAATTCAATAATATAAAAAAAACTTATATGAGGAAAATTGGGCTTATTGGTGGAATCAGCTGGGTTTCTACTTCTGATTATTATACTTTAATTAATAAAGGAATTAATGAAAAACTCGGTGGACTGAATTTCTCTGAATGTCTAATTTACTCTTTTAATTATGCCGATATTAAAAAGAATAACGATGCCAACGATTGGGATTCTACTTTTAATATGCTTTTTAAAGCTGCAGAAGTATTAAAATCGGGTGGGGCAGAAGCGATTCTTTTATGCGCCAATACGATGCATTTAATTGCTGATAGATTACAGCAAGCTATTGATATTCCTCTTATTCATATTGCAGAAGAAACAGCAATTGAAATCCAAAAGAAAGAAATAAAAAAGGTAGGTTTGTTAGGGACAAAGTTTACTATGGAATTAGATTTCTTTAAAGACAAACTTGCTGAAAAAGGAATTGAAACTATAATTCCAAATTCGGAAGCTGATAAAGATTTTATCCATTATACCATTTTTGAAGAACTTGGAAGAGGAATTGCAACCGAAGAAACAAAAAAGCGTTATCTAGAAATTGCAAATGAATTGATTAAAAATGGAGCTGAAGGGATTATTTTAGGATGTACTGAAATTCCGTTGGTAATAAAAGAAGGCGACTTAAACGTTCCAATTTTTGATACCACTTTAATACACACGCAAGCAAGCAATTAATTTTCAGTTAATTTAGTTTACGGTGCTGAGATTCTAAGATACTAAGGTTCTAAGTTAACTTAAAAGCATAAAAAAAAGCGGTAAATTCAACTTGAATTTACCGCTTTTTTTAAACTTAGTATCTTAGAGTCTTAGCATCTAAGAACCTTTGAAAAAAACTATTTCTTCTTCTTAGGCTCTACTTTTTTTGCAACTTCAGAAGCCATTGTTTTTTTCTTGTAAATCGGAATAAAATAAGAAACGGTATAATTGAAACCAATTCCGAAACTTCCGTCATAAGTTCTGTTAAATCCTGGAATATAAAGGTTTTCGAAATTATTCGGTTCTTTATTAGTAGTAAGAAGTTTAAGCTGAACACCAAATCCAACAAAAACGTTTTTAACAACTTGCGCTTTTAATCCTAAAGCAACTTCAATCCAAGTGGCTGTAAGTCCGCTATATTTTTCGTTAGTCGATATTGCAGGTAACTCTCCCCAATATGGATTTGGATTATAGATTTTGTAACTATATAATTCTTGGTTAAAACTACTAAAACCGCCACGTAATCCTATCGTGATAAGGTTTTCCATGTCAAGCCAGTTTTGGTAAAAGTTATAATCAAAACCTGCTTTTATATACGTTCCAGTAGCAGACGAAGTTAAACGGTCGTCTTCGGTAGTTTTATCTTCGTAACCTAATTCTGCCGCTAAATAATATTTTTTTGTTAATCGCCAGTCTCCTACAAATTCTACTCCTTTATAATTTTTGTCATAAATCCCGCGAGTAAGTTTGTATAAATCAACACCAACGCGAAGTCCGTAGCGATCTGTTTTTACAACGCTATCTATTGGAGCTTGAGCTTCCTGAATTTGTGGCTTTGTCTGCTTTTACAGTTTCTATTTTTGGCTTTTTAGTCACTATTGTGTCCAAATTTTTAGAAATCTCAGGAACGTCCTGAGCATAACCTAAAAACACTGAAAATAATAATGAAATACTAGAAATAAACGTTAATGTGTGTTTCATTTTCAGATTCAATGTTAGGGTTTACTAGATCAACTTCGGTCATCCATAGAACAGAGTCTGGATCGGTTTGTATAAATGGTGGTCTGCTCTTTAATTCAAAAATGGTTTTAAAACCACAAGCTCTTGAAACATACACATTTTTTGTAGTGTATCTAAATTTAATAATATCTGTATTAATAGCAGTTGTGCTTAATGAACTATAAATAAATTTGAAAGTTGATGTAGTATCATTAACCTTCAAAGGAATTGATACTGAACTTCCACTGGTCACATATCTCAATGAATCATCTTCCGCAAGACTTTCATTAAAAACAATTCCCTCTTTCATATTTTCACCAATAACTTTTAGATTGGTAACATTTTTCGTTTTTGTCGGATTAGATATATCATAAAATGTCATAACCAATCTTGGTGTAGTTGGTGTGTTAGAATCACAGATATCATCTTTCTCGCAACTAGATAAGCCGAAAGTAAAGAGCAGTAAAAGAGAGATTAATTTTTTCATGTATTTTTTATCGAAGTTCTAAAAGTACAACATTTTCAACGTGATGTGTCTGCGGAAACATGTCTACAGGTCGCACACGTGTTACTTTGTATTTTTCGTCCATTAAAGCCAAATCACGTGCTTGTGTCGCAGAATTACAGCTTACGTAAACTACTCTTTTTGGAGCAATTTTTAAGATTTGTTCTACTACATCCTTATGCATTCCGTCGCGAGGCGGATCTGTAATAATAACATCTGGTTTTCCGTGTTGTGCAATAAAAGCTTCATTAAATACTACTTTCATGTCACCAACAAAAAACTCGCAATTTGTAATATTATTGCGTTCAGCATTGGCTTTCGCATCAATAATCGCTTCAGGAACACTTTCTACTCCAATTACTTTTTTTGCTTTTTTAGAAACGAATTGTGCAATTGTTCCAGTTCCTGTATATAAGTCATAAACTACTTCATTTCCTGTAAGGCCAGCAAAATCACGTGTTATCTTATATAATTCATATGCTTGATCAGAATTGGTTTGGTAGAAAGATTTAGCATTAATACTGAATTTTAAACCTTCCATTTCTTCCAAAATGTAATTTCTTCCTTTATAAAGAATAACGTCCTGATCGTAAATTGTATCGTTTGGTTTTCCATTTACTACATACTGAAGCGAAGTGATTTCTGGAAATTTCTCGTATAAATGGTCAAGAATTAATTCTCGATTTTCTTTGTCTTCTTCAAAAAACTGAATTAAAACCATGATTTCGCCAGTTGAAACCGTACGAATCATAACTGTTCTTAATAATCCAGAATGTTCTCTCGGATTGAAAAAAGCTAAATTATGCTCATTTGCAAAAGCTCGGATTTCGTTACGAATGGCATTTGAAGGATCTTCTTGTAAATGACATTTGTTGATGTCAAGAATTTTATCCCACATTTTAGGAATATGGAATCCTAAAGCATTTCGGTTGCCTAAATCTTCAGTGCTTCCAATTTCTTTCTCTGTAAGCCATCTGCTGTTAGAAAAAGAAAATTCCATTTTATTTCTATAGAAAAACTGTTTCTCAGAACCTAAGATATCTTCAAATTCTGGAAGTTCGATTTTTCCTATTCTTTGTAAGTGATTTTTAACTTCATTTTGTTTAAATGCTAGCTGCTGGCTGTATTTCATATTCTGCCATTTACAACCTCCACATACTCCAAAATGTTCGCAGATTGGCTCTACTCTATATTCAGATAATTCGTGAAATTTTACAGCTTTACCTTCGTAATAAGCCTTTCTTTTTTTAATGTCTGCACGTCTACAACATCTCCAGGCACGACATTCGGAATAAAGATTACTTTTCCGTCAGGTGCTTTAGCTACTGAAACTCCTTTTGCACCAGCATCAAGAACTTGAATTTGATGAAAGACAATTTTGTCTGTATTTTTTTCTTCCCATAGCGCAAAAATAAGCCTTTGAAAACTTTTACAAATTTAATTTTAGAAAAAATTTAGAAATTCTTCAAAATATTAGTTTAATTGGGTATAAAAGTTAATTTTGTTTTTGTAATAAGCCCAATAAAATTACATATTAACCTACTATCTATATCTTTTTATGAAGTTGTATCGCAAACTCTCACAAATCAGCTTTCTTAAAAAAAGTTATGCTTTCAAATTTTTGTTCGTTGCTTTTATCGGTATTCATATTCCTCTAATCGGAATCTTGTTTTTTATTTTATTTTTCGAACATAAGGTGTCGCCAACTTCGGTTCTCATTTTTTCTTTAATTATGACATTACTCGCAACAGCAGCAACACTTTGGGTTCTAAATAAGCTGATAAAACCAATTGCAACAGCCTCAAAAGCATTAGATGATTATAGAGGTTCAAGAAAAATGCCTGCTTTACCAACAGAATATACAGACGAAGCAGGACTGCTTTTGTGTAATATACAGGAATCTATTAATGAAGCGGAAACTTTTATAAACGAAAAGCAGGATTTGGTCTACATGCTTTCTCATGATTTGAAGAATTTTGCAGGAAATCCGCAAGGTTTAGCCAAGCTAATTATTAGTGAAAATCCATCGGAATCGGTTAAAAATTTGGCTGAGTTGATTTGTGAATCGACTGAATTACAATTTCGATACATCGAAAATTTTATCAAATTGCTAAAAGAACAAGACGAAATTGTAAAAGTAAGCCAAGAAGCTAAAACGGTTTTGTTCTCTAATATCGTTCCTTTTATTAACGAACAAGTAGAGCAACGTTTGTTGGATAAAAATGTAAGGTTAGATTTAGTCTTAGATTGCGAGAAAGCAAATTTGAAAATAGACGAGGGGCTTTTAATTCAAGTTTTAGTAAATCTAATTAGCAACGCGGTTAAGTTTTCTTACTTTGACAGCGAAATTAAAGTTAGAATCTTTTCTGAAAATGCCAAACTGATTGTTACTGTAAAAGACAACGGGATGGGCTTTGATAAATACCAGATAGAAGAATTGTTTAAAAAGTTCACAAAAATGAGCCGACTAGGAACTGCAAACGAAGGTTCTACAGGGATCGGATTGTATTTGTGCAAAAAAATAATTGAAAGAAACAAAGGGCGATTAACTGCTTCGAGTGAAGGAAAAAATAAAGGCGCAGAATTTAGAATTGAATTTGATGCCTAAATTTAAAAAAAAGGTCGCTAAGATTTTAATTCTTGGCAGCCTTTTATATTTTTAATGTAAAACATTCTCAAAAGATAATTGTGGTTTGTTATCAACACATTTTACTCCTGACGGGATGTTGTGCTGTGTGCAAGGTGGCGTATCTGCAAGGAATCCCCATTTTTTATTGATATATGCTTTGTGTGCATTATACTGTTCAATTTTCTTTTCTAGAACAGATAAAGTTGCTTTTTTCGAATATAAAATATATCCTCCAGTTGCTGAACAGGGACTGTCGGTCATTTTTACAAAACCCCATTCTGCAGGATTAGAACAAGATTCAGTATTGACTTTTGAGTATGTGATGACGTCGTTATACAAACTTTCAAGCTTTGCAGTGTCTTCTTCTTGTGTTGTACTGTCATCATTACTGCAGGAAAAGCATATAAGCGAAGTCGCAAATAATATAAAACTTAGTTTTTTCATAGTATGGTTTTATGATTAGTTTTATTATTAGATGCGCTAATAAAGAAAAGGTTGCGTGAGAGTTGTAGGGAATTTTCTCTCAGAAGTTTTTGTGGTTTTTTAAGATGCTGAAATCTTTTATAATTTCAGCATCTTAATTTGTTTTATATATGATTTACCAAAGCTGATGAACAGAAGGTTTGATAAGATTATTGTAAATTTTATTCATTGCGAGCAATCTGCTCTGAAGTTAATTTTGGAGTATCATAAACAGATAAATTCGATAAAACGTGTTCTGTTTTTGATGCTCCAGGAATAATACAGCTTATTTCATCGAAACTTAAAATCCATTGAAGGGCAATTGCGGCGAGATTTTTTGACTCTGGAAATAAGTCTTTTAATTGTTCAACTGCTTTTAAACCTAATTCATAGTCAATTCCAGAAAAAGTTTCGCCTTTATCAAATGCTTCTCCGTTACGATTAAAATTTCGGTGATCCTGAGGTTTAAAAGTTGTTTTCGAATCAAATTTACCTGTTAAAAGTCCACTTGCTAAAGGAACTCGAGCAATAATTCCGATATCTTTCCTTTTGGCTTCTGAGAAAAATAACTCAGAAGGACGCTGACGAAACAAATTGAAAATAATCTGAACCGTTGTTACATTAGAATATTCGATTGCTTTTAGAGCTTCTTCTACTTTTTCAACACTTACGCCAAGATTAAGAATTTTTCCTTGTTCTTTTAGTCTGTCAAAAAGTTCAAATATTTCTGGGCGATAGTAAACTTCAGTTGGCGGACAATGCAACTGAATCAAATCAAGTGTTTCTAATCCCGTTCTTTTTAAACTGTCTTCAACAAATTTCTGAAGCACTTTTGGCGTATATCCTTCATTTACATGCGGATTTATTTGGCGTCCGCATTTTGTAGCAACAAAAATACGTTCAGAACGAGAGCGAACCACTCTTCCAACGGCAGTTTCGCTTAATCCGTTTTCATAAACATCGGCAGTATCGATAAAGTTTACGCCATTATCAATAGCAGTATTCAAAAGTTCATCGGCTATTTTGTCATCAAAACCCGATCCCCATTTTTCCGCCAACTTGCCAAGTGCCAAGTGAAATTTCAGATATATTAAAGTTTGTTTTTCCTAGTTTTCTGTAGTTCATTTTTTTTGAGATTCTAAGGTTGTGAGTTGCTAAGATTCTAAGTTTTTTTAAAGTTGCTGATATTCTAAGATATAAAGTTTTTTTGCTATTGAAAACTTAGCAACTTAGTATCTTTTTTAATCAAATAAATCCGAAGATAAATAACGATCTCCTCTATCGCAGATAACGGCAACCACAACTCCAGATTCTAATTGTTCGGCAATTTTTAAGGCAACAGCAACAGAACCCCCGCTGCTCATTCCTGCAAAAACGCCTTCTTCTAGAGCTAGTCTTTTGGTCATTGCGCGTGCTTCTTCTTCGCTCACATCGATAACCGTATCAACTTTAGAAGCATCAAATATTTTAGGAAGATATTCTTGTGGCCATTTACGGATACCAGGAATCTGAGATCCATCGCTTGGTTGTGCGCCAACAATCTGAACGTTCGGATTTTTTTCTTTCAAATAAGTTGAAGTTCCTATAATCGTTCCTGTTGTTCCCATAGCCGATACGAAATGAGTAACCGTTCCGTCAGTATCGTTCCAAATTTCAGGCCCAGTTGTTTTATAGTGTGCTTTCCAGTTATCGTCATTGGCAAACTGGTTTAGCATCAAATAACCGCCTTGTGCTACTTTTTTATCAGCATAATCTCTAGAACCAATAATTCCTTCGCTCGCAGGAGTAAGAATAACTGTCGCACCATAAGCACGCATAGTCTGAGTGCGTTCTTTTGTAGAATCTTCTGGTAAAACCAATTCAATTTCGATACCAAATAATTGAGCAATCATAGCAAGGGCAATTCCAGTGTTTCCGCTGGTTGCCTCAATTAATTTATCTCCTTTTTTGATATCGCCTCTTTCCAACGCTGCAGCGATCATGTTGTATCTTGCTCTATCTTTTACACTTCCTCCTGGATTATTTCCTTCCAGTTTCAGTAAAAGTTTTACATTTTTATTTTTAACTAGATTGACAGTCTCCATAAGTGGAGTGTTGCCAATTAGGTTTAATAATTTATGTGAATTCATGTTATTTTTTTTCTTTTATTTTAACTTCAGTAGTAGTGGTGTTTAAAACGATAGAATCTTCAGGAATTGATTTCGTAACCCACGCATTTCCTCCAACAACACTGTTTTTTCCAATTATAGTTTCTCCGCCAAGAATTGTAGCATTGGCGTAAATGCAAACATTTGCCTCGACAGTTGGGTGTCTTTTTGCATTTTTCATCTCTTTGCTTACACTTAATGCACCAAGCGTAACGCCCTGATAAATTTTTACATGTTTCTTGATTACAGTAGTTTCACCAATTACGATACCTGTTGCGTGATCGATGAAAAATGGCGATGCAATATCGGCCCCTGCATGAATATCTGTACCCGTAATTCTATGTGCGTATTCGCTCATCAATCGAGAAAAAAGCAATAAATCAAGATGATATAACTCGTGGCTTAGTCTGTAAATTGCAATGGCATAAAATCCAGGATAGCCTAAGTATACTTCGTCGATGCTGTTTGAAGCGGGATCATTTTCAAGGATATATTCGGCATCCTGATTTAGTTTTTCTAAAACTCCCGGAAGTTTTTCTAAAAAGCGATCCCAAATAGATTCACATAAATTTTGGGGCTTTTTGCAGGCCAAAACAGCAATTTCTTTAAAACGAAATTCCAATTCGTCAATGCTTTCGTCTAGCGCCGCATTAGAATCAAAAAGAGTATAAAAAAGCTTTTCTGTAAAGTCTTCTGTTTTGGTTTTAATGCCGTAATTTATGTGTGAATGGCTTTTTAAAGCTCTTATATTTTGTATGATATTTTCTTTTGTCACAATGGTAAAAATGAATGAATAATTTTGGAACGTTAAAAGTAAGGCGTTTTTTGGAAATAAAATCACGATTTAACTAAAGAAATTTACTTCACAAAGTTAGATTTGTGATAAAAGGCAGATTGCAAGCTGTTCTTTTTTATGCAATTCTTAAGAAGTTAATTACGTAAATTAGCTTTCAAAATATATTAAAATGGAAAACAAACAAACATTTAAAAGTGCAGTTTCGGGGCTTTCTTTTGAGGAGAAAGAGAAAATTTGGGGTAAAGATATACACGATCCTATTTTGGGGTTAATAAAAAAGGAATACCCAGATTTCAGTACAGAAGACTGCATTTCTGTAAATGAACTAAATCTTTACCGTCAAAAATATATTTCAAATTACCTTTCTACTGAAATCGGAGCGCTTTCTGCGATGGAGAAAAATGTTATTTCTTCATTAAAAGAAGATAAATCGATTGTTAGTATTGTTGAAGACGAAGAAGAAATTAGAAGTTTAGGACAAAAAGTAGCCGATAAAGTAGCCGATTTTGGAGGAAGCTGGACTTTTATCATTTCTTTTGTGGTTTTTATTACGCTATGGATTGGCGCAAATGTTTATATTTTCTTGAATAAAGGCTTTGATCCGTATCCGTTTATTCTCTTAAACTTAATTCTTTCCTGTGTTGCCGCTTTGCAGGCACCTGTTATTATGATGAGTCAAAATCGTCAAGAAGAGAAAGATCGCAATCGTGCTAAAAAAGATTATATGATCAATCTGAAATCGGAATTGGAGATTAGATTAATTCATGATAAAATTGATCATTTGATTATGCATCAGCGAGCAAGAATTAATCGAAATTCAGAAAGTTCAAATCGAGATGATGAATGATATTTTGAATCAGATTAAGAAATAAGAAAGCAAAAAGCTCAGAAATAAAAGTGTTTGAAATAATATCCGCCGAGCATAAAAATGAAATTTACGATAGCAACGTTCCAAATGATTTTTTTGTAATTTCTGGATTTATCCAAGAAATGAAATGTCGCAAAAACGAATAATAAAAGGCAGGTAAAAATGGCTGGATACATTTTAAAAGCTACCAAAAAATCACCTTGAAAAAGTAAGAATAAAGAGCGTTGAAATCCACATCCTAAACAGTCATAACCAAAGACAGTTTTGAACAGGCAAGGGATCATATATTTCTCTAAACTCATGGCAGATCTTTTTGCAATTTTACTAAAAAAATATGACAAACGTTTCGAGCAGTATAGGAGTAGTACTTGAAAGTTTCCTATTTTTGAAATCTTAAAATGTAGAAAGGATGAAAACTTTTAAAATTATAATAATGATTCTTGCTATTTCGGTTGCGTTTTACGAGCAGGTTTCAGAAGAAAAAAACATCTATATCATGATTGCTTGCAATTGTGGTTTTTATGTTTGGAATGATGCAATTGAGCGCAAAAACGCCAAGTAAAAATAACGATAAAGAGGAGTAGGATGCTTGCAAAAGGAGATAAGGTTTCTGTACTTGATGAAGCCATAAACGGAACGGTAGTTTCGGTTAAAAATAACGAAGTTTTAATTGAAACTGACGATGGATTTGTGATGACATTTTTAGTCAACGAATTACTTAAGATTCAAGATACCAGTAATTTAATGAATTCTATTAAAAGAATAGATTTAGATGAAGTTTCAAAAGAAAAAACAGAGCCAAAACCACGAAGTTTTGTCAAAGAAAAGAAAGATAAACGTGATGTGGGCGTTCCAGAATTTGATTTGCACATCGAAAAATTGGTTCCAAATAAACGCGGAATGTCGAACTATGATATTTTAACTTTACAAACGGAAACTGCAAAAAGACATATCGAATTTGCGATTAGAAATCGCATTCCGAAAATTGTTTTTATTCATGGTGTGGGTGAAGGAATTTTGAAAGCTGAGCTTGACTTTTTACTCGGCCGTTATGACGGAATTGACTTTCAGGATGCCAATTATCAAAAATATGGTCTAGGAGCTACTGAAGTTTATATAAGACAAAATAATAAATAAGAAAGCTTTTTTTGAAGTAAAAAAACATAACTACAAAGTATAAAAAAACGTCTGTTTTTTGAAATGATTTTAAGATTAAATCAGGACAAAAAACAGACGTTTTTTTTGTAAGAATTATTTTTGTGAATTTCTCTCTAGAAATCTATACTTTTAGTTAGCAACTCGTTCAATTTTTCCAAGAAGGAAACTGCTTCCAAGTTTAAAGTGGCTATTTCCTTTTTGTAGAATTACATTTTTAAGTACAATTGTGTGCTCATAAACTTGTCCGGTTAAAGTAGTGGTTACTTCAATAATTCCGCTCTGATTTGCTACACCAAGTTTACCTGTCCATGTTTCGTCAATTACAGGAGAAGCAGGTTGTACTTTAGCACAAACAAAAGCTGGAGTGATAGATCCTGTTTCAGCTTTTGCAGTTCTGTAAAAGATTTTATTTTGAGTAGCCGTTATCAAACTTGTTCTTGGCTTCCCGCTAGGCGTAGGGTCATTAACAAGCAATGTTGGATCGATATCATCAATTGATAAATAGAATGAATTGTTGTAATTATAGACTCTGCTAGCTTCATCACACTCATAGGCTAAGCCATTTGGGTTTGTTTTAAAAGTTAAATTGGCCGGTGTTACAGTTGTTGTATAAAGTCCAAACTGAAAATCAGGCTGTTCTGTTTGCGTACCTGCAGGTTTTTGAAAAGATATATTCTTAAAAACAATGCTATGCGTATATCCTGTAACTCTTGAACCATCGTCAGTGGTATTTGGTTTTTCGTTTTGAGTAGTTGCAATTTCAATTGTACCGCCTATTCCAAGCCATTCTTCAGTTACTTTTGGTGTGCTTGGTGGTATTAAACCACAAATGTTATCTTTCGATACGGCTCCATCATAAGCTCTGTAAACAACACGATAGGTACTCGAGTTAATAGTGTAACTGTAAGTTGAAGAATCATTAACAATTGCTCCTTCTGGCATTTGCAATAAAAGTGCTTCCTGATTTTTTAGCTTGTAAATCAAGGTATTAGTAGTAGGGTCGCAGGCTTGAGATTCCTCAATATCCGAAAAGTCTATTTTGTCTACAGTTAAATCTCCATCATCACATCCATTCAAGAAAAGTGCAAATAATAGGAGGGCGAGATATTTTTTCATCGTAAAATTTATTTGTGTCAAAAATAGTGAAAAAATTGCCAAATGATATTTAAGATTTGACAATTGATATTTCTTAACTTTGCAGTAATGAAAAAAGTATACCTAGATAATGCCTCAACAACTGCAATGCGTCCTGAAGTAATTCAGGAAATGACTAAAATAATGCTTGAAGATTACGGAAATCCGTCGTCTACACACAGTTTTGGGCGAAATGCTAAAACAATATTAGAGCTTTCGAGAAAGAGTATTGCAAAACATTTAAACTGTACTGCTCAAGAAATAATTTTTACATCTGGAGGTACTGAAGCCAACAACTGGATTCTGCGCTCTTCTGTTGAAGATTTGAAGGTAGAGAGAATTATTACTTCAAAAATTGAACACCATGCTGTTTTGCATACTGTTTGGGCGCTTCAAGAAGAATATAATATTCAGGTTGACTACGTTAATGTAAATGCAGACGGAAGTTTGGATTTAACGCATTTATCCAATTTATTGGCCGAAGAAAAAAAGACTTTGGTGAGTTTAATGCATGTAAATAACGAAACTGGAACTATTTTAGATTTAGATCGTGTAAGTTTGATTTGCAAACAATATAATGCTCCGTTTCATTCAGACACAGTTCAGTCGATAGGGAAAACTGAAATCGATTTGCAAAAGACTCCTATTGATTTTATTTTGGCTAGTGCGCATAAGTTTCATGGGCCAAAAGGTATCGGATTTGCTTTTATTCGAAAAAATTCTGGTCTACAGCCGTTGTTTTTTGGCGGAGAACAAGAAAAAGGTCTTCGCGCAGGAACTGAGGCCGTGCATCAAATTGCTGGTATGGCAAAAGCTTTATCTATTTCGTATGCAAAACTAGAAGAAGAGAGAGCTTATATTTTAGGTTTGAAAAATTATCTGATAGAGCAATTTGAAATTCATTTTCCTAATTTTAGAATCAACGGAAAAAAAGACGATTTCTATAATCTCATCAATGTCATTTTACCTTTTTCATCAGATAAGACTTCGATGTTGCTTTTTAGTTTGGATATGAAAGGGATTGCAGTTTCTAGAGGAAGCGCTTGCCAGTCTGGAAGTATAAAACCTTCTCATGTATTAAACGAAATGCTTTCGGAGACTGATTTAAAATTGCCAAATCTCCGAATTTCATTTAGCCATTATAATACAAAAGAAGATATCGATTGGCTGGTTGAGAGTTTGAAAACGATCTAAGCTACTAAGGTTCTGAGATTCTAAGTTTTTAAACGCGGAGTGCGCTAAGTAATTGCGCAAAATCCGTTAAGATTCTTTTAAAACCATTAAAATGAAAAAGTTCGCAAAGTTTATTTTGATAAAGCTTTGCGAACTTTTTTATACTCTATTTAGATTCTCAATAAAAGCTATTTGCGGATAACTTTTACTTGAGAATCGTTTGTTAATTTGATTATTGTAGAAGATTTTCCGTTTATTTTGTCTTGATTTAATTTTACTACGTAATCAACGCCATTAATAATCTCTGGGCTAATATCCTTAAAAGCAATTGGCGTAGGTTGTCCTGAAATATTTGCAGAGGTCGAAACCAATGGTTTTTTCATTCTTTCCATCAATTTATAGCAAAAAGGCTCTTTTACCAGTCTTACCCCAAGAGATTTGTCGGCAAGCAATAATATTTGGAGCAACGTTTCTGGCGTCATCAAGAATTAAAGTAGTTGGTTTGTCTGATAGCTCCCAGATTTGCCAAGCAACTTCAGGAATGTTTTTAAATACGTTATACATCATCTTTTCGCCATTCATTAAAACAATCATGCTTTGTGTTTCTGCGCGCTGTTTTAATTTATATATTTTAGCAACGGCTTCAGCATTTGTAGCATCACAGCCAATTCCCCAAACAGTATCTGTTGGATATAAGATTATGCCACCGTTTTTAATTACTTCGTATGCGTTGATGATTTCCTCGTTCATTTTACAAATTATATTTTAAGATTACAAAGTTATAAATTTTACTTGTAATTGTTTTTTATAGTATTTGTAAATAGAAAATCTATTGTGTTTTGAAGTCGTTTTGTAAAAGCTAAATGTTTATGATTTTACAGAAGAAGATTTTAATTTTACTTTCGCTAATTCCATCAATGGATGTTCGATGTACTTAAATGTCAATTGACTAATAAAAATTAACGGAAAAACGGATAAGGCAATAACAGACCAAAATTCATTATCAGTCATTTTTTTTGCTTCTTCAAATCCGATAACAAAATAGAAAATGACAAATAACAAAATGCCATGCAATAAGTAAATGCTATAGGTTATTTGTCCAAATTTTCTTGAAAAGGCACTTGATAAAATTCCAAAAAAGCTATTTCCGGAAGCAATTATTATAAATACAATTGAAGTGATAATGATTGGGATTGGTCTTCTTCCGCTATCGAAAAAATAAACCGAGCACACAAGTAAAGAAATAGCAAGAAAAGTATATTTTTTTTGCTTTAAAACAGTTCCAAAAATATTTTTTTTGATTACCAAAGCCGCAATAATACCTCCAAGAAATGGAAAGAAATGTCTTAAAGAAGAACCATTAATAATCATTATTAGAGCCGCTACTACAGTAAAAGATAAAATGATTTTATAGTTTACTTTAATCTTGAAAAATAATGCAATAAGAGGCAATAAAAAGTAGAAAACCCATTCGTACGGCAGCGTCCAAGTGATGCCGGCATTTAACAAAAAACTATCTTCTAGTCCGTTGATATTTAATCCTTTTTTTACATTGAAAAATATCCATGACAGTATGGTCACAATATTTTCTGAGAATGGAACTTTTGACTTAAAATTCGTTAGATAACCAGCAATAAAAAATATAATGCCAACAGAAAAAAGATACATTGGGAAAAGTCTGTATAAACGAGCACTGATATATGCTGACCAGTTAATTTCTTTGTTTTTGCTATTTATTAATTTTAGAGTAAAAAGAAAAGCAGTAATTACAAAGAAAAAAGCAACTGTTGTTTGTCCAAAATGGTTAAATAGATTTGAAATAGGTTCATTCCATTCGCCACTTTGAAGAAAAAATCTCCAGATATAACTATGATGCAAGAAAACAAAAAATGCTAGATAACCTCTTAAGCCATCTATTTCTGGATAGCGAACATCAAGTACCTCTATTTTTACTAATTTATTTGTTAGCAGTACAGAAAAAATTAAAGCAAACGCTATCAGGATTGAATAAATACTAAAAGTTAATATCATTTTTTGAGGAAACAATTTTTTGTTGTGGTGTTTTTAACTAATTTTTTAAACTTTTGCAAACATACTAAACGAGTTTTGAATGCAAAAATTTTACGGTTAAAATTATCTTAAATAAATTGAATCCTACACGTTTGACTTTTAAAGTCAAAAAGTTATAATGTGTTGTCTTTTAGAATTACATGATTTGTCCAACCTTTTAGAGTGTACTTTTCTAGAATTGAATCTGGTATTTTTTCATACTCATTTTCGAAAAATTCCATTGGTATAATTGGATTCTTTTCGTCGATTATTAAAATATTGTTAGGATTATAAAAATCGTAATTTTTAATATCGACATTTGTGGTTATAAGTTTTTTTTCTAGACCCAAACTTTCAAAAACTCTAAAAGTAAGTCCGCTTTGGCCAATTCGATTAATGTCCAAAAGTACTTTCGAACGATTAATATAATCATTTACTTCACTTAAAGGCATGTGACTTTTTATATAGGTAATGTTTTCGTCATTGTCTTTTTGCTTTTTATCGTAAATGATAAATTTAAATTTTGAATTCTGAGAAGCTAAATTGACAGCAATTCTTTTTAATATTGGAAGCCTTTTGTCAATTGAGCTGATATTGAAAACATCATATTCAAATTGATTTTCATTTGTTGCGTTTTCTGAATTGTAAATCCAATTTGAGGCAAATTTTAAATTGAAATTTGCACAATCTTCTTTTTCAAAAGAAAAAACATCATCAAAGCAATGAAGAACTCGTTTGATTTTGGGACAGCGATACGTATTGTCATTAAAGAATCCGATAGATTTTTTCGTGTATTTTTTAAATTCTAAAATACTTTCAGGAGTTATAAAGTCACCTTTTATGGTCAAAATAACATCTTGAGTTTGGCTATTCTTTTTTAATTCATTGATAATTTCTTTTCCGTAATGCTGATGCTTCAAATTCGTTTTGAAAAATGCTTTTAATATAACATTGTACACTTTATGAAATACAGAAGGGTATTTGTATTTAAAAGCATTGAAGTCGATATGGCGAACTGTGTGTCCTTGTTTTTCTAAGTCTACGGCTATATGTTTGTTAAGTCCCCAGTTGTCTAAACTTATAAGAGTGATATACATTATCTTCGAAATAGTTTTTATTAGTTGGTAAAACTAGCTAAATTTGCGGAAACAATTTTTATGATTTTAAGATTAAATCGCGGATATGAAAAATTTGAAAATATTCTTCTTGAATATATTCGTTTTTTTAATACAAAAGGAGAAGACTTTGTAATTGGCCAGCGCAATCAGATAAAGCTTTTTGATTTAGACGATAAAAAAATAAACATAAAATCGTTTAAAGTTCCGCACTTTATTAATAAAATCGCCTACAAATACTTCAGAAAATCAAAAGCTAAACGTTCTTTTGAGTTTGCAAATAAATTGTTGGAATTGGGTGTTGGAACTCCAAAACCTATTGCGTTTGCTGAATTTTCTTCAATAATAGGTTTAGAAAAAAGCTTTTATGTAAGCGAACAGCTTGAATGTGATCTTACCTATAGAGAATTGGTAGAAATTCCTGATTTTCCAGACCGCGACAATATTTTGAGACAGTTTACTAAATTTAGCTTCGATCTTCACGAAAAAGGCATTGAATTTTTAGATCATTCGCCAGGAAATACTTTAATAAAAAAGAACGCAAGCGGAAATTATGATTTCTTTCTGGTGGATTTGAACAGAATGGAATTTCATAATGAAATGACTTTTGAAATGCGTATGAAAAACTTATGCCGCTTAACTCCGTTAAAAGAAATGGTGGCGACGATGAGTAACGAATATGCTAAATTTTATCTTAAACAGCCTGAAGAGAAGATTTTCGAAACTCTATGGAAAGATACTTCAGATTTTCAAGAGAAGTTCTATAGAAAAAAACGCCTGAAAAAGAAGCTTAAATTCTGGAAGAAATAAGCTTTCTTAATTCTTTGTAGCGAATATAAACGCTGTAAGCATTCAAATAACATATTGTAAAGCCTTTTTGTCCGTCCAGAAAACCAAAACGGATAATAAGTTGGTATAAAAAAGTGTATAAAGGATGGAACAACTGCATTAATAAATATGGTTTTATCCCTTTTACAAATTTTTCGTTGGCTTTAAGAATCCCGTAATTGTGCATTTTCGATTTGTAATCTTCATAAGAAGAGTACGAAAAATGTATGAGTTTGTGTTTTAAAGTAGAAATTGATCCATTTACAATTAACTTTTCGTGAACAGTTCTTTCTGAATCGTATCGACATTTCGATTTATCAAAAAGCCTGAAAATCTTATCAGTCTGCCAGCCGCTGAAATTTAGTCTACTGTTTTTAAACATAAAAATGCGATAGATAAAATAAGCGCTTGCAGCATTTTGGGAATTAATTTTAGTAACGATTTCAGATTTTAATTCAGGTGTTAATCTTTCGTCTGCATCAATAAATAAAACCCATGAATTTCGAGCTTGATCCAGCGCAAAATTTCGTTGAGAAGTATAATCAATAAATGCATTCTGAATTAATTTTACATTGTTAAAAGACTCAACAATGCTTACTGTTTTATCAGTGCTAAAAGAATCAACAACAATTATTTCATCAGCAAAATCAATATCTTCAAGAAGCGATTTTATGTGCTGTTCTTCATTAAGCGTAATAATCAATACTGATAATTTTTGCCCTTCACTATTCATGCTGATCCTTTACTTTTCAATTTTTATATTCTTGAAAATAAGTCTCTAATTTTTTCAGCATAAGTTCTAATGGATACTCAGCATAATATTCAAAAGTATGTTCTTTTATATATTGCTCTGTATGTTTCTCGTAGATTTCAGGTTTTAAGTCTTTTAAATGAACAGATACATTTTTTGCTTCATTCTCAAACAGCTGCCAAGTTTCTTTTCTAACAGAAGGAGTAAAGATCGAGAAAGTTGGAATTTCAAGTGCTTTTGCCATATTTACAGCGCCGCCTTCGTTTCCAATAAGCATTTCGCATTGAGAAAGTATTGCCAAAAACTGACGTAAATCTGTAGCGTACAAATCGAAGATAATATGCTTTTTTGTTTCGTCAGAACAATGATTATAAACCTCCAAAGCTTGCTCTTTCTGGTTCGGAATATAATTAAAAAGAATAGTAGCGTTTGTTTTGGCTACTGTAAAATCGATGATTTTTGCCATTCCGTCTAGCGGATATGTTTTGTAGTGCTCGCTTCCTAAAATTCCAAACATAATTAGCGGTTTTTCAGGATCAATATTGTAGCTGTTTAAAATATTTTTTGCTTCTGCAATTTCAGATTCTTTTAAATAAATCTTTGGTTTTACATTGGTTATCTTTTCTGTGAAAAAAGGCTTAAGAAGCAATAATCTGTTTTCGATTGCTAAACCATATTCTGATTTTATGGCATCAAAACGCTCGTAACTGTAGTTGTAAAAAATGTTAGAATACCATTTATGATAGGAAACTTTAAATTTTGCTCCAGAAAAAAACGTAATCAAATTCGTTCCCAATTTGCTGTATACATCGATTACCGCATCATATTTTTTTCTTCGAATTTCAAAAATGAATTTAATGAAGCCAAAAGTAGATTTTCTGATTTTATTAGTTACTGGAATAATGTTATCAATATTCGGATTTTCTGTAAGAACATCAATCGAATTAGGATAACACATATAGTCAATTGTAGAATCTGGAAACTTGGCTTTTAAATTGTTGCAGATAATTGTGCTTGTTAAGACGTCTCCGATTCTTTTTTGCTGAATAACTAATATTCTCATTTGGTTTTTATGTTCAATTTGAAAGCTAAAGTACAAACTATTTTGTGAAGTGAACAAGTGATGGCGGTAATAAGATTAAACTAAATTAAAAAGTCATATTTTTGTGCTCAACAAATTAAAATTGACAATGGGAATTAGCGGTTTGGTTATTACTTTCAATGAAGAGAAAAACATTGGAAAATGTATAGATGCCTTATTTAAAGTTTGTGATGAAGTTATTATTGTAGACTCTTTTAGTAAAGATCGTACAGTAGAAATAGCTAAAGAAAAAGGAGCACAGGTTATTCAGCAAGTATTTTTAGGAGATGGACCGCAGCGTACGCACGGATTGCCTTTTTGTAAAAATGACTGGATTTTAAATCTGGATGCAGACGAATTTTTAGATAAGGATGCAGAGGAATTTATTCTGGAGAAAAAATATCTAGAAGGAAACTATGATGCTTTAAGTTTTAGAGTAAAAAACTTTCTGGCAGATAAATTAATAGATTTTTCTGGATGGTATCCAGATCATAAAGTTCGTTTCTTTAATAAACAAACAGCTCATCCTTCAGATTCTAAAGTACATCAGAAAATTGTTGCTCAAAATGAGAAAAAGGTTGCAGTGCATATTTTACATTATGGATGGAATTCTTTTGATCAGATTATTGCAAAAAAGAACCAATATTCAGGATGGCATGCCCAACAATTATTTGATCAAGGAAAAAGAATAAATGCGTTTAAGCCTGTTTTGAACGGAACAGTAGCCTTTATCCGTTGCTATTTCTTTAAAAAAGGAATTTTTAACGGTCTTGATGGATTGACAATTGCAATGATTCAGGCCTTTTTTTCTTATATGAAATATGCTAAGCTTATAAAACTTCAAAAAAGGAAGTGACAAAAAAAAATCCAAATTCCAATAATAAAATGGAATTTGGATTTTTAATATTAAGATCTTTTAAAACCTATACCGCAACATCGTATTCGCGAAGTGCATTGTTTAAAGAAGTTTTTAAATCTGTAGATGGTTTACGAGTTCCGATAATTAAGGCACAAGGAACTTGAAATTCGCCAGCAACAAATTTCTTAGTGTAGCTTCCAGGAATAACCACAGAACGAGCTGGTACATAACCTTTCATTTCAACTGGCTCATCACCTGTAACATCGATAATTTTTGTAGATGCTGTTAAGCATACGTTAGCTCCAAGAACTGCTTCTTTTCCAACATGAACACCTTCAACAACGATACAACGAGAACCAATAAAAGCGCCATCTTCGATAATAACTGGAGCAGCTTGCAATGGCTCAAGAACACCACCAATACCAACACCACCACTTAAGTGTACGTTTTTACCAATTTGAGCACAGCTTCCTACAGTTGCCCAAGTATCAACCATTGTTCCTTCGTCTACATAAGCTCCAATGTTTACGTAACTTGGCATTAAGATTACACCGCTTGAAATGTAAGCACCGTAACGAGCTACAGCGTTTGGTACCACACGAATTCCTTTTTCAGCATAATTTCTCTTTAGCAACATTTTATCGTGGTATTCAAAAATACCAGATTCCCATGTTTCCATTTTTTGAATCGGGAAATACATTACAACTGCTTTTTTAACCCATTCGTTTACCTGCCATTTGTCACCAACTGGTTCAGCAACACGTAATTTTCCTGCGTCTACCAATTCGATTACTTCTCTAATGGCGTCAGTAGTTGTAGTTTCTTGCAATAAAGCTCTGTTTTCCCAAGCTTGTTCAATTATAGTCTGTAAAGAATTCATACGTTTAATTTTTTGGCAAAGATACAGTATTTGTAGAAATGCAAAAAAGCAAAACGGTTTGAAAATGTTACATATTTAACTTTTTGTTTCTTATTTGTAAAATCAGAAAGGCTGTATATGTTTTTAATTAATACCGTTACTGCTAAAAGTTTTTTTTATATCAAAATATGACAAAAGTCAGGATTTGTACTTTTTCTTCGCTTTAATTTCGCAGTGTTGATCAACATTCCATTCCATAAATAATCATATAAGCAGTAAAATATGAATCAAGAAAATCACCTTCAAAACAGAGTAATCATTGACAAAGAAGTAAGCTGGGATAAAACTCAGGTTATTATGAGTAAAACAAACGCATACGGAATTATAGAATACGCCAACGAAGTATTTGTAGACGTTTGTGGTTACGAAGATTATGAATTAATGGGCCAGCCTCATAATATCATACGCCACCCGGATATGCCAAAAGTTATTTTTAAAGTGCTTTGGGAGAATCTTAAAAACGGGAAAAACTTTCATGCTATTGTAAAAAACCTTGCAAAGTCTGGAAGATACTATTGGGTAATTACAGATTTTGAAATTGCCCGCGACGAAAACGATGTTATTGTAAATTATTTCGGAAGAAGACAGGCTGTACCGCAAGAAGTAATTGCGATGCATATTGAGCCTTTGTACAAAAAGTTGTTGCAGATTGAAGCAGCAAGTGGAGTAGAATTTAGCGAAAAGTACTTAATTGGTTTCTTAGAAGAGAAAAAGAGAACTTACGTTGAATATATTAAGGAGTTGATTTACGAACATGAAAAATCGCAATCTAAGTTTGCTAATTACTCAGAAGAAGAGGATGCAGGAGAAGAGGAAGAACACAGAGGTTTTTTCGGCCGATTGTTCGGAAGATAAATTGAGTTATTTTTTAGGTTTGAATATTTGGATAAAAATCCGTCTTGAAATATTTTCAAGGCGGATTTTTTATTTATCAATTATTAATTATTAATCAAAACTTAGTTGATTGTCTATTACTCGATTGTTGAAAGATTGAATGTAACCTTTTAAAAAACGTTCAAGCTCGTTTGCTTTTGGTTTATTCGTTTCAATTAAATTATGTTTCAATAAAGTATCTTTTTTCCAATTGTATAAACCGATAGTACGATTGTTTGCAAAAGCAAGATAATAGTCATCGACAATGCAGTGGTAAGTGTCTTGAAGGTAATAAACCGCAAAATTTTGTTGAGATTTGAAGCTTTTTCCAAAAGATATTATTTCTGCTTTTATATTTAAGTAATCAAGTATGCTAGGCATAATATCGATTTGTTGAAAGTTCTTCTCATCAGCAACATTGAAACTTGGATTTGAAGGATCAAAGAACAATATTGGAATTCTAAATTTACCAACATTTGTCTTATCTGCTTCTGAAGTTCCGCTAGAAGATGTATGATCGGCTGTTATTACAAAAAGAGTATTGTTGTACCATTTTTCTTTTTTAGCACTTTTGAAAAATTTTCGAAGCGCAAAATCTGTATAGGCAATACTTTCTTGGATTTCTGTATTTCCTTTTGGGAATTTACCTTTATACTTTTCAGGAATTATGTAAGGATTGTGTGATGAAATCGTGAATATAGAACTAAAGAAAGGCTGTTTGAAAGAAGTAAGTTTTGCGGCGAAAAATTGTAAAAACTCTTCATCAAAAATCCCCCATTTTCCATCAAATGCTGGACTTCCTACATATTGGTCTTTACCATAATATTCATCAAAACCTGCCACTTTACAATATTGATCAAAATTTTGACTTCCGTTAAAAGCGCCGTGAAAAAAAGAAGTATTATAACCTTCCTTTTTCAAGATTTGCGGAAGACTTTTTGTTTTGTTTAAAGCATAACCTGAGGTTATAAAAGAATTATTCATTAAACTAGGAATGCTTGATATAGTTGATGGAACCGCATCGATAGACACTTTTCCGTTAGCAAATCCGTTTTTAAAATAATGAGCTTTTGTAATTAACGAATCTAAAAAAGGAGTTTGACCACAATGAATGTTTTCGTTTCCAAAACTTTCTAGAATAATTACAACTACATTTTTTTTATCAGCAGGAAGTTTAGGGTTTATAGAAAGAACAGGATTATAGATTGATTTTAATTCAGAATCGCTATAATAATGAACTTTTTCAAGTTCTTTTTTCTTAAAAGCGGTTTTTAGAATAGTGAAAGGAGTATTTAAAACCAAAGCAGAGGTATTTAAATTTCCATATCGCATTCCGTCAACAATCTTAATAGGTTTTTTTTGTACACCTCCGCGTATCATTAATAGAACTACAAAAATTGAAATAACAGTATAAATGGCTTTTTGTACATAATCTCGTCTATTCAATTCTTTAGGCGTAATAGGGCTTTTTGCTTTAGGAAGTAGTTTCCATAAAACAAAACCTGTAATTATAAAGAGAATCGCGATATACCAAAACTCTTTTAAAAAAGAAGGAATTAATCGGATTACATCATGCTCCATTCCGTCTGCGGTAATCATTGCGTAGGTGCTTCTTCGGCCAGTAAAACGATAGTAAATAATATCAATAAAATTGGTTGCAATAAAAGCAAGATTAACTACGTAAAATGATACAAGCAAAATCTTTTGGTATTTCGGACTGTATTTAAAATTACCAGGAAAAAGATGTGCAATTAAAAAAGGTATGTTGATATAAGCAACCGCAGCTAGGTCAAAAAGTAAACCACCAGAAAAAACTCTTATGCTTAAGTTATTAAATAATTCGAGATTGACGCAGTAAAAAAGAATTCTGCAGATTTGATAAACCGCAACAATTAGGATAAATCTATTTATAAATAAAATTAAATTCGTTTTGTAATTACTCATTTGTACTGATAGAATAAAAGCCTTGTTTTTTTAGTAAATTTTTTTTTGCGCAAAAGTATTTTTTTAATGAAAATAAAAGTTTTTTTCTGACAAAAAAAAATATAAATTGCATTTTCTGGTTATTGTGGGAAAGGATAGGAAAAATATTTACTTTTGCTGAAAAAATAAAACATGCCAAGAATTCTTTCGATAGATTACGGACAAAAGCGTACAGGGATTGCTGTTACAGACGAAATGCAAATTATTGCTTCGGGTTTAACAACGATTCCAACACATACTTTGATCGACTTTCTGAAAGATTATTTTGCGAAAGAAAAAGTCGAAGCGGTTTTAATTGGCGAACCAAAACAAATGAATGGAATGCCTTCTGAGAGTGCTTCTGTGATTAATGGTTTTGCAACTCATTTTTCGAATATTTTTCCAGAGATGAAAGTGATTCGTGTCGATGAACGTTTTACTTCAAAAATGGCATTTCAAACCATGATCGACAGTGGTTTAAGTAAAAAACAACGTCAGAATAAAGGATTAATAGACGAAATTTCTGCTACAATTATGCTTCAAGATTATCTTTCCGCAAAAAAATAACGCTGTTCGTCGTATTTTTTATTTATAATTTAAAGGTTTTTAGAAAATCCTAACTTTTATCATCTAAAAATTAGTTTTTTTTTGCAATTAAAAAAGTACCTTTGCACTTTAAATAAAAATACTGTTATGCCTGACGAAACCATACGTTCAAATAGTGATGTAGTACTCATTGGCGCTGGAATAATGAGTGCCACTCTTGGGGTAATTTTGAAAGAATTACAACCAGATATAAAAATTGAAATTTACGAAAGATTAGATGTTGCTTCTTGCTGAAAGCTCTGATGCTTGGAATAATGCTGGAACAGGACACTCTGCTTTTTGTGAATTAAATTATACTCCAGAAAAGGCAGACGGAAGCATAGATCCTAAAAAAGCAATAAGCATTGCAGAATCGTTTGAGATTTCTCGCCAGTTTTGGTCTTACCTAGTGCAGCAAAATAAAGTGCCGTCTCCGGATAATTTTATTAAAAGCGTACCTCATATGAGTTTTGTGTGGGGAGATAAAAACGTAGATTATTTAAAAAAGAGATTCGAAGCGCTTCAAAGCAACCCAATCTTTGCCGATATGACTTTTAGCACCGATTTTGAACAACTTCAAAAATGGATGCCATTGGTAATGGAAGGCAGAAATGCTGATGAAAAATTGGCAGCAACACATATGGAAATTGGTACCGATGTTAACTTTGGTGCTTTAACAAGAAGTATGTTCAATTACTTAGAAAAATTAGACGGTGTTTCTTTGTATTTCAATCATGAAGTTAAAAAACTAAGACAGCGTGAAGATAAATCTTGGAGAATTAAAATTAAAGATTTGTCTACCGGAAACACTCGTAAAGCTTATACTAAATTTGTATTTATCGGTGCAGGAGGAGGTTCTCTTCCTTTATTAGAAAAAGCAAATGTGCCAGAAGGAAACGGATATGGGGGTTTTCCTGTAAGCGGACAATGGTTAAAATGTACAAATCCTGAGGTAATTGCTAAACATCAAGCAAAAGTTTATGGAAAAGCAAGTGTTGGAGCTCCTCCAATGTCTGTTCCTCATATCGATACTCGTGTAATTGACGGAGAGAAAGCACTTCTTTTTGGACCATTTGCAGGATTCTCGACTCGTTTCTTGAAAAATGGTTCTTATTTAGATTTGCCGTTATCTATTAAGTCTAACAATTTAATCCCGATGTTGGCCGCGGGATATCATAATATTCCATTAACGAAATATTTGATTGAGCAAGTTCGTCAGTCTCCAAAAGACAGAATGAAAGCTTTACGCGAATATCTGCCAACAGCACGTTCTAAAGATTGGAAATTGGAAAAAGCGGGACAACGTGTTCAGGTTATCAAAAAAGATGAAAAAGAAGGTGGGGTTTTAGAATTTGGTACTGAAGTAATTAATACGCACGACGGAAGTTTGGCAGTTTTATTAGGTGCTTCTCCAGGAGCTTCTACTGCCGTAGCAATTATGGTTGATTTGGTTAGCAGATGTTTTACGCATCAAATTAAAACACCAGAATGGCAAGCAAAATTAAAAACAATGATTCCTTCTTACGGTCAGACTTTAAATGATAAGCCAGAACTTTTAGAACAGCTTAGAAAACAAACTGCAGAAGTTTTAAAATTAAATTAAAGCTTCTCATTATTGAAATATAAAAAACAAATCCAGATGAATTAATCTGGATTTGTTGCTTTTAGGTCGGTTGTGTTTTTTAGAATTTTTTCTGCTAGATTGCTCATCCAAATCAGTTGCTCGATTACCATTTGGGCTTCTTGCATTTTTGCTTGACGCGTTTCTTTATCCAAATCATCATCTTCAGCTAAGCGTGTAAAATGTTTTCGTTTTAATTCCTCAAACTGTAATGTCACATCTTCTTTTTCAAAAAAAGTATCTTGTATTATAACTTCATTTCGTAAAATAGAAATCGAGTGATCTAAATTGGCTAGAATAGTCTTGATGATATAATTAAAAGAGTCAGAAGCAGAAGTCGTTTGATGCGATTGAATATAAGTTGACAATGACGCTAAAGCAGATAATAAAGAATGATTTAAAACCACTAATTTATTTACCAAAGGCATTGTTTTTTGTTTTGATTTAGGTTCCTGCATCATACGTTGAAAAGAAGTCATTAAATTTCCTATTTCAACAAAAGCATTTTTTCGTGCTAAACGATACGAAGTTGGAACTTCTCCTTTTTTATTATAAAAATCAGCAATTTCTTTTAGATAATTCCTATTCGCCCGAATTGTGTTTTCAATATGAATTGGCGTATTGATGAATTCCCAAGCTGGCCATAAAAACTGATTGGCAATGAAAGCTAAAATTGCTCCCGCAAGTGAATCTAATATTCTGTATTGAATTACTTCGTTAATGTCAGGTGTTAAAATTCCGTAGATGAAAACTACATACATTGTAACAAATGTTGCGCTTATTTTATAGTTGATTTGCGTAAATGAAATTCCGAGAAGCATACATACAATTGAAAAAATGCTCAGTGCAACGTGATTCTGAATAACAGATACAATTCCGAAAGCTAAAATTCCTCCTAAAACAGTTCCGAATATTCTGTTGTATGATCGTTCTTTTGTTAAACCATAGCCTGGGCGCATGATTACTACAATGGTCAGCAGAATCCAATAGACGTTTTGAAAAGGCAAAACTTGTCCGAGGAAAAAACCAATCAAAATAGTGATCGTTAATCTTATCGAATGCCTGAAAATCGAAGAAGAATAACTTAAATTCTCAATTAAAGTTCGTAACGGATAATATTGCGGAGTTAAGAATTTTTCTAGCTCTTTGTCTTGATCTTTCAGTTTATAAGATTGCATTGCCAAAGAAAGCGCACGCTGAATAGTTTTAATTTTTCCAACCTGATTTTTAGCATATTTCAGCATATTGGTCAGCATTAAAACACCTTCTGCGACTTCTTCTTTTCCTAATGTTTTTTCATAGTCAAAAATGGCAAATTCAAGTGCATCCAATTCATTTTTCAAATCATGCTTATCGACATAAACACTGATATGATTGACATTTTTGGAGAGTTTTTTGAGGGTTGAAGCCAGTTTATAAGCCACATTTTGATAGGTCCTTAAAACATCAGGATGTTTGGCAAATTTCTGATGAAGTTTACTATGGTCAAAAGAAGTGTAAAGCGCCAATTCTTGAATTTCGACTAAAGTGATAAAAACCAAAAGCATTTTTCGGTTCTGGCTCGTTATTCCAGATGCATTCTGGTTTCCGATTAGCATTTTTCTTAAATCTTCATGAATTAGATTTAGTTCTACTTGAACTGCCAACTGTTTTTCAATAATTGCTTGCCTGTTAGCTTCTGGGCTCCATAAATCACCTCTTAATTTTAGATATTTAGCAGTAAGTTTTATTCCTTCTGCAATTTGTAATTCGACATATTTATATGGCTGTACAAAATGAAAAACAAGAGAAACTATAAGGTATAAAATTCCTCCAATAAAAATAAAACCAGAATATTCAAAAGCAGCCCAACCTTCATGCAAATGCCCAAAAGAAAGAGAAATAGATAATAAGGCAGAGAAAGAAATTAACGTTGCTCGCTGTCCATAAACCGAAATCATAGAACATAAAAACAACAGGAAGCCTAAAAATATATAAAAAAGAAGCGGATACGGATAAACGAGATTTACCAGTAGATTAACGCCCGAAACAATAAAAGAAGCAAGAATTAACCCTTTTATTTTATGACCAAGTGAACTCGGAATATCGCTGGGATAAGTATAGAAAGCACCTAATGCAATCGTGAAACCAATTTCAAAATGACCTAGAAAATTTAAAACCAAAACAGGAACAACAGAAGCGATAGTTACTTTAGAGGCATTGAGAAAGGAAGTGCTGTTTGTAAATTTCGAAATCTTATCAATCATAAAGAGAGGTTTACTAGCAAAGGTAAGAATTGTAGTAGTGATTTTGGCATAATTATGGATGAGATTTTTAACAGCTTGTAAAAAATACGATATAATAGATTATTAGAATCATTCTTGACTATTTTTTACTATTTTTGCCAGCTGAAATATCAGAACTTTAATTCTGTTTTTGCAAAGACATAAAAACATAAATAAAAACAAATGATTTTACCAATTGTAGGATACGGTGATCCTGTTTTAAGAAAAGTAGGGCAGGATATTACATCAGAATATCCAAATCTAAAAGAAACGATCGCAAATATGTACGAGACCATGTACAATGCGTATGGGGTTGGACTTGCAGCACCGCAAGTTGGACTGCCAATTCGTTTGTTTGTCATTGACACAACGCCTTTTAGTGATGATGAGGATCTTCCTTCAGAGGAACAAAAAGATTTGAAAGGTTTTAAAAAGACTTTTATCAACGCTAAAATCGTTAAAGAAGAAGGAGAAGAGTGGGGATTTAATGAAGGTTGTTTGAGTATTCCTGATGTGCGTGAAGACGTTTACAGAAAACCAACTGTTACAATCGAATATTGTGAAGAAGATTTCGTTATGAAAACGGAAGTATTCGACGGATTAATCGCAAGAGTTATTCAACACGAATACGACCATATTGAAGGAATATTGTTTACAGATAAAATCTCATCTCTAAAGAAACGTTTAATCCAAAAGAAATTGAAAAATATTACTGAGGGAAAAACGTCTCAGGAATATAGAATGAAATTTTTTGCAGCTAAAAAAGCAAGATAAGTTTTCTAAATAATTGGAAACAAAAAAATAAATCAAATTCTTAATACTAATTTTAATAAAAATGAATTTAACGAAAATTTTAGCCATTTCAGGAAAACCAGGTTTATACGAATTAAAAGTACAAACTCGTACAGGTTTTGTGGCGGAATCATTAATTGATGGGAAGAAGATTACTGTAAATCTAAAAAGCAATGTAAGTTTATTGTCTGAAATTTCGATTTATACTTATGAAGGCGAAAAACCGTTAACTGAAGTAATGCAAGCAGATTGCCGTTAAAGAAAATAAAGGACAAGCGATTTCTCATAAAGAAGACAATGCTACTTTGTCTGCTTATTTCAAACAAATTCTTCCAGATTATGACGAAGAGAGAGTTTATCCATCAGATATCAAAAAAGTATTAAACTGGTACAACACGCTTCAAGCTAAAGGTTTGGTTACAGATTTGGCTCCTGCAGCTGAAGAACCAAAAGAAGAAGCTCCAGTTGCTGAAGAAAAACCAAAAAAAGCTCCAGCAGCAAAAAAAGCAAAAGCTAAAAAAGAAGAATAGTAGTTTTTCTTTAATCATAAAATAATCCTGTTAAGATGTTTTCTTGACAGGATTTTTTAATTTTACAGAAATCGAGTTTAAATCAATAGAAAACTTCAAAATGAGCAGAGAAAATCAGTTAAAAGCATTTGAAAGATTATTAAATATCATGGATGAACTTCGTGAACAATGTCCGTGGGATAAAAAACAAACCCTGCAAACATTAAGACATCTAACAATCGAAGAAACGTATGAGTTGGGAGATGCTATTTTGGACAACGATTTAAATGAAGTCAAAAAGGAATTGGGAGATTTGATGCTTCATATTGTTTTTTACGCTAAAATAGGTAGTGAAACCAATGATTTTGATATTGCTGATGTCTGTAATGAAATCTGCGAGAAACTAATTCATCGTCATCCGCATATTTATGGAGATGTGAAAGTAAAAAATGAAGAAGAAGTAAAACAGAATTGGGAAAAACTGAAACTGAAAGAAGGAAAAAAATCAGTTTTAGAGGGCGTGCCAAGAAGCCTTCCTGCACTGGTTAAAGCAAGTAGAATTCAAGATAAAGTAAAAGGTGTAGGTTTTGACTGGGAAGAGCCGCATCAAGTTTGGGATAAAGTGCAAGAGGAATTACAAGAATTACAAGACGAAGTAAAAACTGGAAATCAAGATAAAATTGAAGACGAGTTTGGCGACGTTTTGTTTTCTATGATTAATTATGCAAGATTCTTAAATGTAAATCCAGAAGATGCTTTAGAAAGAACCAATAAAAAGTTTATAAAGCGTTTTCAATACTTAGAAAGTAAAGCAAACGAATTAGGCAAACCATTAATGGATATGACGCTTACAGAAATGGATGTTTTCTGGAATGAAGCTAAAAAACTTTAGTTATCGGCTAATTTTTTTAAAGCACGAACATCTTTAAGCATAATTTTTTTGCCGACTAATTCTATTAATCCTAATTTATTAAAATCAGATAATAAACGAATGCAGCTTTCTGTTGCGGTACCAATGATGCCCGCAAGTTCTTCTCTTGTTAGTTGAACTTTAAGGGTTTTGTCGGTATCTTCTCCAAATTCATCATGCAGTTGCAATAAAGTTTCAGCAAGTCTCTGCTTAACTGTTTTTTGAACTAAGGCAATTTTTTCATTCTCAGATTCTTTCAAATCTTCACATACAGATTGCATCAGATTTAAAGAAAACTGATTGTTATTATTAAAAAAATTGATGATTTCGGTTTTAGGAATAAAACAAACTTCCATGTCGGCAATTGCTTTTGCAGTCAAGTTTGCCGGCTCATTACTAATCATAGAGCGTTGTCCAAGAAGTTCTCCAGATTTTACCAATTTTACAATTTGATCTTTTCCGTTTGCACTCAATTTTGAAAGTTTACCAACACCATCTTTTATACAAAAAACCCCATTGGTTACTTCGCCTTCTTCAAAAATGGCTTCACCTTTTTTAATCTTGTAAGAGGTTTTACTGCTGGCTAATTTTATAACTTCTTCTTTGTTAAGGGCTTTTAATGAGCTTAGCTGGCGTACAATGCATTGATCACATTTATTCATGACAATATTTGTTTGCAGCAAAAATAAGGATATTTAAGGGTATAATTGACTATTATATGGTAAAAATATAATAAATTACGGTAGAGCTTAATTTAGACTGTTTTATTTTATTAAATTAGAATTCAATTTCAAGATTACATGACAATTATCATCTTAATAATTGTGCTTTAATTGGAAATTTGTGGCATATAAAAACAAGTTTATGAGGGAGCAAAGTTGTTTTCATTGTGGTTTAACTATTGAACAAAATGAAGAAATTGATTTTGATGATAAGAAGTTTTGTTGCACAGGCTGTAAAACAGTTTACGAAATTTTCAGCATCAATGACCTAACATCTTATTATGATTTTGAAAAGTCTCCGGGAGCCACACCGCAAGACATCAAAGGAAAATATGATTTTTTAGAAAATGAAACCATACTCGCAAAGGTTTTAGAATTTCAGGAAGGGAACACGTCAATTGTTTCGCTGAATATTCCACATATTCACTGCAGTTCTTGTATCTGGATTCTAGAAAATCTAAATCGTCTTCAGCCTGGAATAAGTATATCTCAAGTTAATTTCCACGAAAAAAAGGTTAGAATTACCTTCAATTCTGATGTGGTTTCTTTAAAAGAAATTGCATATCTTTTAAACTCAATAGGTTATGAGCCTTATATTAGTTTAGAAAATTATGGAACAGCAGAAGTAAAAGTAGACCGAAGTTTAACCTATAAATTAGGCGTTGCATTCTTTTGTTTCGGAAATATTATGTTGCTTTCATTTCCAGAATATTTCGAAATGAAAGAATTCTGGTTGGATAGTTACAAACCGTTTTTCAGATTACTGATTTTTCTTTTAGCATTGCCAAGTTTCTTATATTCAGCAAGCGGATATTATATTTCTGCTCACCACAGTATTAGAACCAGAATGCTTAACATTGATATTCCGATTGCATTAGGTATTATCGTGATGTTTATTCGCAGTACTTATGATATGCTAATGGATCACGGTCCCGGTTTTTTTGACAGTTTAGCGAGTTTAGTATTTTTTATGCTTCTTGGTAAAATGTTTCAAACTAAAACCTATAGTTTCCTAAGCTTTGAAAGAGATTTTAAATCCTATTTCCCGATTGCTGTTACTAAAATTAATAAAGATGCATCTGAAGATAATGTTGCTATTTATGATGTTTTGAAAGGAGATCGATTGTTGATTAGAAATCAAGAACTTATTCCTGTAGATGGAATTTTAATTAGTGAAAGTGCAGAGATAGATTATAGTTTCGTTACAGGAGAAGCTGTTCCAATTACTAAAAAATCTGGTGATAAAGTATTTGCGGGAGGAAAACAGATTGGGAAAGTAATAGAAATGGAAGTATTGCATTCAGTTTCACAGAGTTATTTGACGCAGTTATGGAGTAACGAAATTTTTCAGAAAAAAGTAGATCAGAAACACAAAACCATAACAGATGCAATAAGCCGATATTTTACCCCCATATTATTGCTCATTGCATTTGCTGGTTTTGGTTATTGGATTTTTATAGATGCTAATACAGCTTTTAATGTTTTTACGGCGGTGCTAATCGTAGCTTGTCCTTGCGCGTTGGCGCTTACTGCTCCGTTTACTTTTGGAAACGTATTGCGAATTTTAGGTAAAAAGAAATTTTATTTAAAAAATGCCATTGTAATCGAGCAGCTCGCAAAAGTTGATACGATTGTTTTTGATAAAACAGGAACAATTACTACCAACAAAAAATCGAATATAGTATATGAAGGAAAACCTATTTTAGATTCAGATGTTGTATTGATTAAGAGCGTATTGCGTGGTTCAAACCACCCATTAAGCCGAATGCTTTACGATTTTCTGCCAGATGCCAAGCGTATTGCTATAGAAGAATTTCAGGAAATTACAGGTAAGGGGATTTTAGCAACTATTGAGGGAAAAGAAATTAAAATTGGTTCTGGACAATTTGTAAATGATATAGTTGCAGATGGTTCAGAAATTGAAAAAACGGCATTACATATTAAAATAGGAGAGATCTATTTTGGAAAATATACTTTCCAGAATCAATATCGCGAAGGCCTAGAAAAACTTTTTGCAAACTTGAGTAAAGAGTATCAAATTAAAGTACTTTCTGGTGACAATGATGGCGAAAGGGCAAACTTAGAAGCCATTCTGCCAAAAGGTACTGAGTTGATATTCAATCAAAAACCAGAGCAAAAACTTGAATACATAAAGAAACTTCAAGAAAAAGGACAAAATGTAATGATGGTTGGTGATGGGTTAAATGATGCGGGAGCATTGGCACAAAGTAATGTCGGGATTTCTATTTCTGAAAATGTGAACGTTTTTTCTCCTGCATGTGATGCAATTCTTGATGCATCGGAGTTTTCACGTCTCAATTACTTTTTGAAGCTTTCACATAAAGCAATTTCGATTATAAAAATGAGTTTTGGCTTGTCATTGCTGTACAACGTTATTGGACTTGCATTTGCGGTCACAGGAAACCTGCTTCCGTTAGTTGTCGCTATCATCATGCCATTGAGCACGATTACGATTGTAAGTTTTGTTACTTTTATGTCTAACTATTTCAGTAACAGAAATTTAGAATGATTATAAATTATTAAAGAATATATTTTATTAAATTTAACATATTCTTTTTCTCTATGATAATTATCATATTTTATGCGCCCTTAACGAAGTAATTTTGTTAATATAAATCTAAGGTATGAGTGTTATTTATCTATTAATTTCAGTAAGTATTTTTGTGGCAATCTGTTTCTTTATTGCCTTTATCGTGGCTGTCAAAACTGGGCAATACGATGATGATTATACCCCCTCAGTCAGAATTCTTTTTGATGACGAAACCAAAATTAATTCCCAAAATAATAATTCACCAATCGAAGAAAAACAAGTATAATTATGGAAATGGAACAGTTTTATTACGACAACAAAATTGTAAAAAAATTCATTTACGCCACAATACTTTTTGGAGTTGTGGGTATGTTAGTGGGACTTACCTTAGCGGTAATGTACCTTTTTCCCAACATGACAGATGGGATTTCGTGGCTGAGTTACGGCCGATTAAGACCATTGCACACTAATGCAGTTATTTTTGCCTTTGTGGGTAATGCATTTTTCGCCGGTATGTACTACTCGCTGCAAAGATTGCTAAAAGCCAGAATGTTTAGTGATTTTTTAAGTAACCTTCATTTCTGGGGATGGCAGTTAATTATTGTAGCCGCAGCAATTACACTTCCGTTAGGTTATACTTCTTCTAAAGAATATGCAGAGCTAGAGTGGCCAATTGACATTGCAATTGCTTTAATTTGGGTTGTTATGGGTATCAATATGATTGGTACAATGCTCCGTCGTAGAGAGCGTCACTTATATGTTGCAATCTGGTTTTACTTAGCAACATTTGTAACGGTAGCCGTACTGCATATCTTTAACAACATCGAAATTCCGGTTTCTGCTTTAAAAAGCTACTCTGTGTATGCAGGTGTTCAGGATGCCCTAGTGCAATGGTGGTATGGACACAATGCGGTGGCATTCTTCCTTACAACTCCATTCTTGGGATTAATGTATTATTTCGTTCCAAAAATTGCAAACAGACCTGTTTACTCATATAGATTATCTATTATTCACTTTTGGTCTTTAATCTTTATCTATATCTGGGCAGGACCACACCACTTATTATATTCTGCATTGCCAAACTGGGCTCAGAATCTTGGGGTTGCATTCTCAGTAATGTTAATTGCGCCATCTTGGGGAGGTATGATCAATGGTCTTTTAACATTAAGAGGAGCTTGGGATAAAGTTCGTGAAGAACCAGTTTTAAAATTCTTCGTTGTAGCGATTACTGGTTACGGTATGGCGACTTTTGAAGGTCCGATGTTATCTTTAAAAAATGTAAATGCTATTGCGCACTACACAGACTGGATCGTAGCACACGTACACGTAGGAGCTTTAGCTTGGAATGGTTTCATGTCATTTGGTATTATTTATTGGTTAATTCCAAGAATGACAAAATCAGAATTATTCTCTAAGAAATTGGCAAATTTCCATTTCTGGATTGGAACTTTAGGTATTATCGTTTATACAATTCCATTATATGTGGCTGGTTTCCAACAAGCGTCTATGTGGAAACAATTTAACCCAGACGGAACTTTAACTTATGGTAACTTCCTAGAAACAGTTACAGCGATTATGCCAATGTATTGGATGAGAGCTATCGGAGGGTCTCTTTACTTAATAGGTATGTTGACATTAGTTTACAACATTATCATGACAGTAAAAGCGGGTAATGCAATTGAAGATGAATTGGCTCAGGCTCCAGCTTTACAAACAATAAAAAGCAGTAGATTAAGTGGAGAGAAATTCCACTCATGGTTAGAAAGAAAACCAATTCAGTTAACCATTTTAGCAACTATTGCAATTTTAATTGGAGGTATTATTCAGATTGTGCCAACAATAATGGTAAAATCAAATATACCAACTATTTCAAGTGTAAAACCATACACACCTTTAGAGCTTGAAGGACGTGATTTATATATCAGAGAAGGTTGTGTTGGATGTCATTCACAGTCAGTTCGTCCATTTAGAAGTGAGGTTGAACGTTACGGAGTTCAATCAAAAGCAGGAGAGTTTGTTTACGACCATCCATTCTTATGGGGATCAAAACGTACAGGTCCAGATTTATTAAGAGTAGGTGGTAAGTATAATGACAATTGGCACTTTAACCACATGTGGAACCCGCAAAGTACATCTGCAGGATCAATTATGCCAGGATATAAGTGGTTATTTGATAATAAACCAATGGACATTTCATTGACGCAAAAGAAAATGCAGGCAATGATTTCATTAGGTGTGCCATATTCTCCAGAAGAAGTTGCTAATGCACAAAAAACTTTAAGAGAGCAGGCAGTTAAGATAGAAAAAAGCTTAGAAAGCGATCCTGATTTTGTTAAGAGTTATGAAGACAGCCGCAAAAAAGCTGTCGCAAAAGGTGAGAAATTCATTCCGATGGATGAAAGAGAAATCGTTGCTTTGATTGCTTATATTCAAAGACTTGGTACTGATATTAAAGTAAAAGAAACTAAATAACAGCATTATGTTTGAACAAATAAAACACAATATGGAAACAATATCGGGTGTAGAATTATACCCGATTATTTCCCTCTTGATTTTCTTCTTCTTTTTTGTAGGATTAGGTATTTGGGTATTCTCTTATAGAAAAGAAAAAATTCAAGAAATGAGTAATATACCTTTAGATGAAGGACTTAGTGTAATCACAAAAGATAGATAAAAATGAAAAAGTTTTTCCCAGTATATGTTAGAGTACCGTTGATTTTCTTCATCGTATTTGCTTTGATGGAATATTTTATAGACTCAGGCGATAAGCCAGCTTTTGTAAAATTCCCTATGGTTTCGCTCTTTTTATTTGTCTTTTTGTTTATTCTGATTGCCATCGAAATTACACTTAGTGCTGTAAATAGAGTGATGTATCAATTGCTATCGCCAGAAGAAAAAGCGCAAAAAGAACTTGAAGAAAGTTTAAGTTTCAAAGAAAGCACTTGGTTTAAAAAACCTAATGCACAAATTGACTAAAACAGAACCAATTGAAAAAGAAGCCGACTTATTGATGGATCATGATTATGACGGAATCAAAGAGTTGGATAATAATTTGCCACCATGGTGGGTGTATTTATTCTACATCTGTATCATTTTCGGAGTTATTTATGTAGTTCGTTACGATGTTTTAGGAGCGGATGATCAGGAAATGGAATTGAAGAAAGAAATGGCGCAGGCAAAAATTGACGTTGAAGAATATATGAAAACTGCTCCAGATTTGATGGACGAAAAAACGGTTGTTTTATTAACTGACGAACCAAGTTTAGCAAGCAGGAAAAGAAATCTTTACAACAAACTGTGCAGCTTGTCACCGTGCCGATGCAGGAGGTCAGATTGGACCAAACCTTACAGATGATAAATGGATTTTAGGAGGAGGAATTAAAAACTTATTCCATACCATTACAAATGGAGGTAGAGATGGTAAAGGGATGATTGCCTGGAAAGGAACCCTTAAACCAAAAGAAATACAAAAAGTTGCAAGTTATATCTTGTCTTTGCAAGGAAGCAATCCTAAAGATCCAAAAGAACCAGAAGGAGAAGTTTGGGTAGACGATAGCGCTCCTAAAACCGATGCAGCTGCAACTGCAAAAGATACCACAGAAGTTAAAAAATAATTAGAATATCATGTCAAATTTACCAGACGAAGCTTTTAGAGATACCATTGGAACAATAGATGAAGGTGGCAAACGAAAATTTATATTTCCTAAAAAACCGTCTGGTAAATTTTATGATTATAGAAAAATTGTCAGCTACGTTTTATTGGCAATTTTATTCATAAATCCGTTTATCAAAATAAATGGAAACCAGTTTATGATGTTCAATATCTTGGAACGTCGTTTTAATATTTTTGGATTTCCTTTTTGGCCACAGGATTTTTATCTCTTCGTAATCTCAATGCTTGTTGGCGTTGTATTTATAATTTTATTTACCGTTGTTTTCGGAAGAATATTTTGTGGCTGGATCTGCCCGCAAACTATTTTCCTTGAAATGGTTTTCCGTCGAATTGAATATTGGATTGATGGAGATCGTGGTGCACAATCTCGTTTAGCAAAGCAAGAATGGAATAGTGAAAAAATTAGAAAAAGACTAATCAAATGGACTATTTTCTTTTTAATCTCTTTCCTTATAGCAAATATATTCTTGGCTTATCTAGTAGGTAGTGATACTTTATTCTTAATGATTGAGCAAGGACCAGTTGTACAAGCTAGCAATTTTATCGCGTTGCTTATATTTACGGGTATTTTCTATTTCGTTTTTGTATGGTTTCGTGAACAGGTTT
Organism: Flavobacterium ginsengisoli; assembly: GCF_029625315.1. Classification (NCBI taxonomy): domain Bacteria; kingdom Pseudomonadati; phylum Bacteroidota; class Flavobacteriia; order Flavobacteriales; family Flavobacteriaceae; genus Flavobacterium; species Flavobacterium ginsengisoli. The sequence goes on along the minus strand of NZ_CP121110.1, from coordinate 1,705,301 downwards.
GTATCATTGCTTGCCCTTATGGAAGATTGCAAGGTGTACTTTTAGACAATAAATCTATTAATGTTGCCTACGATTTTGTTAGAGGTGAAAAAGAAGAAGGACGCGCAAAATTCAAAAAAAATGAAGATAGAGCATTAACGGGAAAAGGAGATTGTATAGATTGTCTTCAATGTGTTCACGTTTGCCCTATGGGAATTGACATCCGAAACGGTACACAGTTAGAATGTACCAACTGTACAGCTTGTATAGATGAATGTGATCATATTATGGAATCAGTAGGATTGCCAAAAGGTCTTATTCGTTATGCTTCTGAAGATGAAATTGCCAAAAAAGAACCTTTTAAATTTACTTCAAGAATGAAAGGATACACAGCTGTCCTCTTTATTTTATTGAGTATTTTTGTTGGAATGCTGTTTTTAAGAACAGATGTACAAGCAGTAGTTTTACGTTTACCAGGTCAGTTATTCCAGCATAATGGAGAAAAAATCAGTAATGTTTACACGTATAAAATTGTAAACAAAACAATGAAAGATTACAATGATATTCATTTCGAATTAATCGATCAAAAAGGAGAAATTAAGAATGTTGGAAAAAGACATTTTAAAGTTGCAAAAGAAGGAATTTCTCAAGGAACATTATTCATTGAAATTGATGAAGTTTTATTGGAAAGTGATAAAACAAAAGTAAAAATAGGGGTTTACAATGGTTCTGAACTCCTGGAAACAACAACTACAAATTTCTTAGGACCACGAAGTTTTAATTAAAAATATACTATTATGAAATTAAATTGGGGAACTGGAATCGTCATTGCATTCGCATTGTTTATGACCTTTATTTTATATTTTGTGTTTGAAGTGCAGTCAAATTCTAAGTACGATAATGATTTGGTTGTCGAAGAATATTACAAACATGATACACATTTTCAGGAAGAAATGGCGAGAATTCAAAATGCGCATGATTTGCAGCGATAAGCCATCAATAAAATATACTGGAGACGGTGTCGCTGTTATTTTTCCAGTAGGATTTGAAAGCAGTAAAGTGAAAGGAAATATTCAATTATATAGACCTTCAAACAAAAAATTCGACTTTAATACTCAAATTGCCTTAACTAATTCAGAAATCATTATTCCGCAGAAAAAATTAATAAAAGGACGCTGGGATGTGAATATGGAATGGCAGTATGAAGGCAAAAAATATCTCACTAAAGAAGTTATTTACGTAAACTAAATCAAAAATGTTATTCTCAGCTTTCTTTTTAGGTTTGATCAGCAGCCTGCATTGTGTTGGAATGTGCGGGCCAATTGCCATGATGCTTCCCGTAGACAGGCAAAATGAAGCTAAAAAGGTAACGCAGATTATGACCTATCATTTTGGTCGATTAACAGCTTACGCCACAATCGGATTGATTTTTGGATTACTGGGAAGAGGCTTTTTCTTAGCAGGATTGCAAGCAGAAAATGTCAATTATTATTGGTGTAATAATGATTATTGTAGTTTGTATTCCTGAGAAAAAATTTGCTCAATACAACTTTTCTAAACCAGTTTATAAAATCATTTCAAAAGTTAAAGCCAATCTTGGAAGTCAGTTTAAAAATAAGAGCTACAAATCTCTTTTTACAATTGGTCTTCTAAATGGATTTTTACCATGCGGAATGGTTTATGTTGCTTTATTTGGGGCAATTGCTATGCAAAGTGCCACTTATGGCGTTCTTTACATGCTTTTGTTTGGAATAGGAACAATTCCGTTAATGACTATTGTGGTTTATGTCAATACATTATTGAAATTGCCATTTCGAAATAAAATTCAAAAGGCAATTCCTTATGTTGCAGTTATCATTGGAGTTTTATTTATCCTTAGAGGACTAGGATTAGGAATTCCGTATATTTCTCCTTCAAACATGAGTTTATTTGTGCAGCAGACTCCAAACTGCCACTAAGAGAAATATATTTAAAAGATTTTATACAGTCATCGAAAACAGATTTGTTTCCGGTGACTTTCTTTTTAGATGCAAATCGAAAGCCATACAAATATTACGTACAAAAGGTCTTCCTTCTTCTGTAATTTTGATTTTGTTGTTTTTAATAACAATTAAATTATCATTTTCGATTTCTTTTAAAGCAATTAAAACCTCAGGAAGTTCAGCAAAGTTTAAAGATTCTGCAGTCCAGGATGTTTCCAATTCGCAGGTTAAGTTCAGAATATGTTTTCTAATGATAAGGTCTTCATTGTTCAAAATATGACCTTTTACAACAGGAAGTCTATCAGATTCTATAATTTCATAATATTCTTCAAGGCTTTTAGTATTTTGTGCAAAACTGTACCAGCTATCGCTAATAGAAGATACGCCAAGTCCAATCATAACTTGTGTTTTAGAAGCGCTATAGCCCATAAAGTTTCGATGAAGTTTTCTATTATGAGCTGACTTTGTACAAACTATCGTCTTCTAATGCAAAATGATCCATGCCAATTTCATGATAACCATTTTGAATTAGAAGTTTTTTTCCTATTTCATATAATTTTCTCTTTTCAGAATCTTTTGGAAGATTTTCATCATTAAAACCACGTTGTCCGTTTCCTTTTATCCAAGGCACATGTGCATAGCTGTAAAATGCTAGTCTATCAGGTTTTAATGAATTTGTTTTTTCTACTGTATCAATCACATCTTCGATGGTTTGAAACGGAAGTCCAAAGATAATATCATGTCCGATTGAAGTATAACCAATTTCTTTTGCCCAAAAAGTCACTTTAGCAACATTGTGAAATGGCTGAATTCTATTTATAGCTTTTTGAACAGTGGCAGAGTAATCTTGAACTCCAAAACTTACTCGGCGGAAGCCTAAATCATATAATTTTTTAAGCTGTTCGTATGTTGTGTTATTTGGATGCCCTTCAAAACTAAATTCATGATTTGTCTGCTTTTACAGCATTCTTAAAAATCCCATTTATAAGGCTCTCCAGGTTTTCTTTTGAGAAGAATGTTGGCGTTCCTCCGCCTAAATGTATTTCTTTAATTACAGGTTTTTCAGGAAGTAAATCACAATACATTTTCCATTCTTTAAGAACTGCCTGAATGTATTTTTCTTCTACTGAATGATTTTTGGTAATACGTTTGTTGCATCCGCAGAAAGTGCACATGCTTTCGCAAAATGGTAGGTGGATATATAAACTGATTCCGTTCTTTGAATTGCTTTCTATGAATGATTTTTGTAAAGTAGTAATCCATTTTTCTGAAGTAAAATCAGATTCATTCCAATATGGAACCGTTGGATAACTAGTATATCTTGGACCTGGGACATTGTACTTTTGAGTCAAAGAAATTTTCATAATAACGGATTTAGTTTATATCAAAATTAAAGATTAAGGCGAAGACATAAAATGACAAATATCATAAAAACTGTAAAAAAAAGAGACTCAAAATTGAGCCTCTTTATTGAATTAAATAATTAACGTGATATAGAATCTTGGATGATTTTAAGCCATTTTTTCGCAAACTGATGATCTTGATAGACGCTAATTTGTTTGATGCGGTCATCATCAAAATCATAGAATGGAATTAATATTTTTTTAGATGTTTCTTTTTCTTGAAATTCAAAATCAATTTTGATAATTGTATCTGAACCAGCGTCTGTTGTCGGAATTAATTTGCTTGAGGCAATTGTATTTAAATCGACATATGTTGATTCTTGCTGATTTGGATTGAAATTCATTAAAATGAACTTATTGTTTTTTTGATCAATTGTCAAAGTCTTATTATTGATTGATTCTGTCAAATCAAAATCTTCTGGATGATTTGGGTTGAATCGTTTCTTGATATTTAAAATTCTTGATTTACTTGCCGCAGATGAACGTGCAGAAAAATATACAGGGATTGCAACAATAATTAAAATCACAATACCCATTATTGTGGTAGTAGTTTCCATAATGTTTTTAATGAAATAAATAAATGATATTCAAAGCAGTTTTCGGTTTGAAAACAGCTACGTAAGTGCTTGAAGAATAAATTCTCTAAGGGAAAATCAAATATTTATTTACCAGAAAAAATGGAAAGCATAGAGTATGACTGAAACCTTTTTACATTGAGTAGTAAAGAGTTTAGTGTATGCTGTAGTATAAGTAACGGTTTGATGTTGTGGTATTAGCGGTAAAAGCGTGTCAAAACATTTAATTATTCCGGTAGGATTTGTTTTGATATTTGCCGCAAACTGGTAACTCCCCTGAGGCTGAATAAATGCTGACGAATCGGGAATGTCTTTACAGAAGTTGGTATCGGATTTTTCTGTTTCAATTATACGCGTAGAAGCTTGGTCTGCTTGATAGGCAAACAATCCTGCTAACAAAAGCGTAATTAAAACAATGGTTTTACGAATCCAATTCATGTCGGCGAATTTAAGTCATAAAACGCAATTAAAGAAATTTTATAGAATTAATTAACACTCAAAAAAAGTCCTCAATAAAATGAGGACTTAAGGCGTTATTGTTGCATTTTAAAATAGTAATCTGCCGAGTGTTTACCGCTTCCGTAGAATAGGAAAAAGATGCAGACAAATAAAACGATTAATGCTAAAACTAAACTTTCAGAGTGCATTTTTCCCATAAAGTTAATGAGAACTGCACCAAATAAGATTGGTAATTGTGCTTGCAATAGCCCATCTGGTTAAAAGTCCAAAAATAATCATTATACCACCAATCATATGGGCTGGAGCAATGTAATGTAGCATAAACATACCTCCGCCATACTTATCAATAGGGGAAATCAAATCATGCAGGTATTGAATATTGGTGACGAAAGAGACACCTTTCATAAATAAGAATCCACCCAAAACAATACGTACTAAATCAACTGGTAAATAAGTGTGCGAATTTGCCCATTTATTCAAACTTTTTACATTTTCCATGATGTTGTGTGATTAAAAATTATATACTAAGTTACTAATTTTTAATCAGATATTTATTTTTAACTCCTTGAAAATAAGTTTTTTGCTTTTTATTTAACGTATTGTTGAGAATTCTTAAATCGTTAGACCTGAATGACTCCTAGATTAAATGGTTTTTGAATAGGAGCGTGGTTTGCGACTTCGATTCCCATCGAAATCCAATTACGAGTTTCTAATGGATCAATGATTGCATCTGTCCATAATCTTGAAGCAACATAATAAGGAGAAGTCTGCTCATCATAACGCGCTTTTATTTTATTGAATAATTCTGTTTCTTTTGCTTCATCAACTTTTTCTCCTTTCGCTTTAAGCGAAGAAGCTTCAATTTGAGATAAGACTTTTGCGGCTTGAGTTCCGCCCATTACAGCGAGTTCTGCACTTGGCCAAGCAAATATTAATCGAGGATCATAAGCTTTTCCACACATAGCATAATTTCCTGCTCCGTATGAATTTCCGACTATAACAGTAAATTTAGGAACAACTGAATTACTTACCGCATTTACCATTTTAGCTCCGTCTTTAATAATTCCGCCATGTTCAGATTTTGAACCTACCATAAAACCAGTAACATCCTGCAAAAATACCAACGGAATTTTTTTCTGGTTGCAATTGGCAATAAAACGAGTTGCCTTATCTGCACTATCAGAATAAATAACACCGCCAAACTGCATTTCACCCTTTTTGGTTTTAACAACTTTCCTTTGGTTGGCAATAATTCCGACAGCCCAACCATCAATTCTAGCATAACCTGTAATTAGAGATTGTCCGTAACCTTCTTTATAAGCTTCAAATTCTGAATTATCAACCAAACGTTTGATGATTTCCATCATATCGTATTGTTCGCTTCTCGCTTTTGGAAGGATTCCGTAAATATCATTTGGTTCTAAAGCAGGTTTTTCTGTTTTGATTCGGCTGTAACCAGCTTTATCAAAATCACCAATTTTATCTACAATATTTTTTATTTTATCTAAAGCGTCTTTATCATCTTTCGCTTTATAATCGGTCACGCCTGAAATTTCACAATGTGTTGTTGCGCCACCTAAAGTTTCATTGTCTATTGTTTCTCCAATAGCGAGCTTTTACTAAATAGCTTCCAGCAAGGAAAATACTTCCTGTTTTATCAACGATTAAGGCTTCGTCACTCATAATGGGAAGATAAGCGCCGCCGGCAACACAGCTTCCCATAACGGCCGCGATTTGAGTAATTCCCATACTGCTCATTTGCGCATTATTTCTAAAAATACGTCCGAAATGCTCTTTATCTGGAAAAATTTCATCTTGCATTGGTAGATAAACTCCTGCACTGTCTACAAGATAAATAATTGGAAGCCTGTTTTCCATCGCAATTTCTTGCGCGCGAAGATTTTTCTTTCCTGTTATAGGAAACCATGCTCCAGCTTTTACTGTTGCATCATTAGCAACAACAATGCATTGTTTTCCTTTGATGTAGCCAATTTTCACCACAACACCTCCCGAAGGGCATCCGCCGTGTTCTGGATACATTCCTTCGCCAGCAAAACCTCCAATTTCAATACTTTTTGAATTTTCATCCAATAAATAAGCAATTCTTTCACGAGCTGTCATTTTTCCTTCCGAATGCAGTTTTTCGATTCTCTTTTCGCCTCCGCCTAATTTTACTTTGGCAAATTTTTGTTTTAGTTCTGAAAGAAGTAATTTATTGTGATCTTCGTTTTTATTGAAGTTTAAATCCATGATATAGTATTGATTTTGTAAAATAGTGTTGGCTAATTTACAAAATCAATTGAAATAAACCGATTGCTTTGTGAATTAAGAAAAAGTTTATAATTCTGATTTTTTATTTAAATAAATAGAAATATGGGATATGATATACAATAAAAAATAGTAAAAAGGAACTCCTTTCTCACACATGACCTAACTATTTTTGTTTTAAACAATTAAACGCCTTTTTTAATCTTGCCACCCTATGTTTCTATGTTGTAAAATTAATTTACACCAATTATTTTTCTTTAATTTGCTATTTCATACTAATTAGTATTTTTATGTCAAAAGCGACAAATACACGACTTACAATTCTACATAAAGCATTTGAATTGATTTATACCAAAGGGTATCAGACCACTAGTATTGATGAAATTATTGCGACAACTCAAGTAACAAAAGGGGCTTTCTACTACCATTTTAAAACCAAGGACGAAATGGGAGTTGCAATTATTGAAGAAATTCTGAAGCCAACTATGCAGGAGTACTTTATAAAACCAACTGAAGTTTCGCAAAATCCAATTGAAGATTTTTATAATATGATTTCGTATTTGTTGCTCGAAGATCCTTTTCTGCAAGTAAAGTATGGCTGTCCTGTCGGAAATCTTACCCAGGAAATGACACCATGGAATACTAAATTCAGTGAGGCTTTAGCTGAATTGGTTGATTTGTGGAAGGCAACCATTATCAATTCAATTGAAAAAGGAAAAGAATCAGGTTTGATTCGTAAAGATGTTGTTGGCGAACAAGTAGCATTTTTTATCTTATCTGGTTACTGGGGAATACGAAATTTCGGAAAACTTCAGAACGATAGTTCTCCATATATGGTTTATTTAAAAGGACTTAAAGGTTATTTAAATGGGTTGAAAGAAAATTAATTCTTAAAAACATACTAGTTAGTATGTTTTTAAATATATTTGCATTGTCTAAATCAAAAAACAATGTATCAAACACTTTTAGAAGGCCATTCATTTGTGAGATGGCTTGTATTAGTAAGCTTGTTGTATTCTATTTTTACTGCTTACAAAGGCTATTCTCAGAAACTTCCTTTTACAAAAAAGGATAATCTCCTCAGGCACTGGACGGCCACAATTGCTCATATTCAGCTTCTTTTCGGCATATTGGTATATGTGCAAAGTCCGATTGTGAAATATTTCTGGAGAAATTATAAAGAGGCTGTTCAAAATATGGATGCTTCTTTCTTCGGGATTATTCATATTACATTAATGCTTATAGCGATCATTTTTATAACAATTGGATCTGCTCTAGCCAAAAGAAAACTTTCTGACAAAGAGAAGTTTAAAACCATGCTTATTTGGTTTTCTATCGCTTTAACAATCATTTTTATTGCCATTCCGTGGCCATTTTCACCTCTTGCTAACCGACCTTATTTTAGATAATTATGAAAAATTTATTTCAGACCAATACTGGACGTTTACGAATTATTGGATTTCTCGAAGGAACTTCACTTTTGATTTTGCTTTTTATAGCAATGCCCATGAAATATATTTTTGAAATGCCATTTCTGACTAGGCCAATAGGAACCATTCATGGAGCATTATTTCTACTTTTTATATTTAATACAATAAGCGTTGGAGTAGAGCAGAATTGGAAGTTTGCAACTACAACATGGAAAGTGCTTTTAGCTTGTATAATTCCCTTTGGTACTTTTTATATTGATTCTAAAATTTTAAGTAAGATTAAAAACTAGTAAAATCATGATTTTTGTATTCAAAACAAATGTTAACAGCATTTCGAAAGTGAAGAAAGTTACGCCAAAACTGAATCGCTTGTTTCCAGATTCAAAATGGAATTTTGATCTTGAAGATTGCGATAATATTCTCAGATTTGAATGTAAAGATGGTATTATCGAAAAAGTAATTTTCCTGATGAAAGTTATTGGCTTTGAATGTGAAGCTTTATAAAACAAAAAACATCCGCAAAAGCGGATGTTTTTTTATAAATAGAATTGAATTATTTTTTTAGGAATACAAACCATTTGTTTAAGCAAAGCCCATTGTTTTAAAGCATCACGAGCTTCAACGGCAGGGTACCCAAGCATTGTTTTTCCTGCAGGAACATCTCCAGTAACGCCAGATCCGGCACCAATTATTGCACCATCTCCAATTGTAGTGTGGTCTTTTATAGAAGCGCTTCCGCCAATAATAACTCCGTTTCCTAGGGTTACAGAACCTGCTAAACCACTGTTTCCGGCCATAATACAGAATTTACCTAATTTGCTATTATGTCCAATTTGGACCAAATTGTCAATTTTACAACCATCTCCCAGAATTGTAGAGCTGAATTTTCCTCGGTCAACACAAGAATTTGCGCCAATTTCAACTCCATTTCCTATGATAACATTTCCAATTTGCGGAATCTTTACCAATCCTTTTTCTGTACAAGGACGAAATCCAAAACCATCTGCACCAATTGTGGCGTTTGGATGAATGATGCATTCGCTTCCAATATGACAACGTTCGCGAATAACAGTTCCAGACCAGATAATCGTGTTTCTTCCAATTGTGCATTCGTCTAAAATGGTCACGTTAGGATAAACTACGGTATTAGCGCCAATTTCTACTTTTGGGCCAATGTAGCGACCAGCACCAATTTTAGCACCTTCACCAATTATAGCGGTTTCGTCTATAGTGGCTGTTTTATGAATATTGTTATGAAAGATTGGGGCAGGGGGAGCAAAAAGGGCAAGGATTTGTGACATTGCCAAATCGGCATTTTTTACTTTTATAAAAGCGCGATTCTCTCCAGGCTCTATTGAAATATCTTCGTTTACAACTGCAATGGAAGCATTAGATGTCGACCAGTATTTTTCGTATTTTTTATTTCCGATAAATGAGATTTCCGAAGTTGTTGCTTTTTCTAATTGTTCTGTAGCAGTTACGCTTTGTGAAGTACTGCCGTAAATTACGCCATTAATAACTTCACTAATTTCTTGAATTGAATAGGATCTCATTGACAAATTTTAATCGACTAAAAGGTTATTTTTTGCCAAATAAAATGAATTAGATTTTAATTACCTAATTATTTTTTTACATTTCTTAATAAATATTTAAAATAAGGTGTTGATTTTTACAAAATTAACACTCACTGTATTAATTTAATGATAGTTTTTTAATAAATTGAGTAATAATGGCTTGGGTTTTTGTCTGTAATAATTGAAAATTAAGTGGAGAAAACAAATAATTTAATTGTTAGGTTATAGCTTACATTTTTTTTGTTAAATCATTTATAGTTAGGGTTTTAAAAAAAGCGATTCATTTTAATGAACCGCTTTTTTATGTTTTATTCTTTAATTTTTGATAAAGAAACTGCGTTAATGCAGTAACGTAACCCACTAGGAGGTGGGCCATCAGGAAAAATGTGACCTAAATGCGAATCGCAGACATTGCAGGTTACTTCAACACGGATCATTCCGTGAGATCTATCCGCGTGGTATCCGACTGCATTTTCTTTTACAGGTTGTGTAAAAGATGGCCATCCTGTTCCAGATTCGAACTTTTCGCTGGCATCAAATAACAAAGTGCCACAACATTTACATTCGTAAATTCCTGGTTCAAATAAACTGCACATTTCTGAGCTAAAAGACCTTTCAGTTCCTTTTAAACGTGTTACCTGAAATTCTTCCGGAGTTAGAATTTGTTTCCATTCTTCTTCCGTTTTTTCCACTCTTTTATCTGGAGTTGGATTTCCTTTATTTGTAAAATGAATTACATCTGCCCATTTTATCATAACTTTTTTGTTTTAAAGTTTAAAGTATCAGGTTTCAAGTTTATTGTGACTGAGAAAGAAAACTGGACACTAAAAAAAAACTGGAGACTTGATATTATTCTTCCTCTTTCTGTCCCATCATCATTAGATAGGCTTTAAGGAAAGGATCGATATTTCCGTTCATTACACCATCAACATCGCTGGTTTCGTAACCTGTACGAACGTCTTTTACTAATTTATAAGGTTGCATTACATAATTACGAATTTGCGAACCCCATTCGATTTTCATTTTTCCAGCCTCAATATCAGCACGCTGCGCTTGCTGTTTCTTTAATTCGATTTCGTACAATTGAGAACGAAGCATTTGCATGGCACGCTGTCTGTTGTCTTGTTGAGAACGAGTTTCAGAACATTGAATCTGAATGCCAGTAGGTTTGTGAACTAACTGAACTTTCGTCTCCACTTTATTTACGTTTTGTCCACCCGCCCCACTAGAACGAGAGGTTGTGATTTCGATATCGGCAGGATTAATGTCGATTTCGATACTATCATCAACTAATGGATAAACGTAAACTGACACGAAAGAAGTATGACGTTTAGCGTTACTGTCGAAAGGTGAAATACGAACCAAGCGGTGAACTCCGTTTTCTCCTTTTAAATATCCGAACGAATAATCTCCTTCGAACTCTAAAGTTACGGTTTTAATTCCGGCAACGTCACCTTCTTGAAAGTTAAGTTCTTTGATTTTGTAACCATAACTTTCTCCCCACATCATGTACATACGCATTAACATTCCTGCCCAGTCACAGCTTTCTGTTCCTCCAGCACCTGCTGTAATCTGAACCACAGCACTTAAACTGTCACCTTCGTCAGAAAGCATGTTTTTGAATTCGATATTTTCAATATGTGCTTGTGCGGCTTCATATTGTTCATCTAATTCATCTACAGAAAGTTCGCCTTCTTTGTAAAAATCATAAGCAAGCTGTAATTCTTCTGTAAGTGCTACTGCTTTATCATAATCTTCAATCCATTTTTTCTTATTTCGAAGATTTTTTACAATGTTTTCTGCTTCTTTTGGATTGTTCCAAAAGTCTGGAGCGAATGTTTTTTCTTCTTCGTTTGCAATCTCGATTAGTTTAGCATCGACGTCAAAGATACCTCCTCAACGCACCAAGGCGCTCCACAATACCTTTTACTTGTTCGGCTGTTGTCATAAATTAATTAATAGGTTTTTATATGTTTTTTAGAATTATTACGTTAATTTGGTCTAGAGAAACCAGCGAGTTAAATTTTACCAAAACTTGCTGAGAATAACTATAAGTAATACGTAATTTTGCATACAAAAATAAGATATAGTTTTTAGAATATGGAAATAAATTTAATCAGCGATACCATAACAAAGCCTACTTATGAAATGCTGCAGTATATGTTTAACGCCCATGTTGGCGATGATGTATACAAACAGGACCCAACGGTGATTGAATTGGAAAACAGGACAGCAGAGTTTTTTGGTATGGAAGCTGGTCTTTTCTTTCCGTCTGGAACTATGGCAAATCAGACTGCAATTAAACTGCACACGCAACCTGGAGAACAGTTGATTGCTGATAAATATGCACACGTTTATCATTATGAAGGAGGAGGGGTTTCTTTTAACAGCGGTGTTTCTTGCTGTTTAGTAGACGGAAACCGCGGAATGATAACTGCTGCGCAAGTAAAAGCGGCAATAAATGATCCAGAGTTTTATCATAGCCCGTTAACGAGTTTAGTTTGTGTTGAAAATACAACCAATAAAGGTGGCGGAGCCTGTTATGAATTAGACGATTTAAGAGAAATAAAAAAAGTTTGCGATGCTCATAATTTAAAGTTTCATTTAGATGGCGCTAGAATTTGGAATGCATTAGTAGCTAAAAGACAGAATCCCAGAGAATTTGGGGCTATTTTCGATACTATTTCGGTTTGTTTGTCTAAAGGATTAGGCGCCCCAATTGGTTCTGTACTGCTTGGAAGTAAAGCTGATATTCACAGAGCGTTGAGAATCAGGAAGATATTGGGTGGAGGAATGCGTCAAGTTGGATATTTAGCCGCTGCGGGATTGTATGCTTTGGCTCATAATATCGAAAGATTAGCAGAAGATCATCGCCGCGCAAAGGAAATAGCAAAAATCTTAAGCACAAAACCTTGGATTGCGGCTATTGAACCTGTAGAAACTAATATTTTAATTTTTTCGCTGGCAGAAGGTTATAGCGATCAATTATTGATTGAGAAATTAAAACAGAAAAATATACTAATAAGCTCTTTAGGGCATAATAAGCTCAGAATTGTAACGCATCTAGATTATAAAGAAGTGATGCATACTTATGTGTTGGAGACACTTTCGAAGTTTTAGAGAAAGTTGCTAAGGAACTAAGATTCTAAGATTCTAAGCCTTCACAATAGAAGAAAACTCAGAAACTTAGAACCTTAGTATCTTAGAATCTTATTTAAACAAATTATCCATTCCAGGAATAGAAGGCATATCCATTCTAGCTACGGCATCTAATTCTCTTTCGTTTACACTTGTGGCTTTTTCTATTGCTTTATTTAATGTTACAATTAAGTAATCTTCTAATTGTTCTTTGTCTTCTAATAGAGAATCATCAATAGAAAGTGATTTTATTTTTCTGCTTGCAGTAATCGTAACTTTTAATAATCCGTCAGCGCTTTGTTCATCAATCAAAACAGTATCTAAACGCTTTTTTGTATCTTCAATTTTTTGCTGGGTTTCTTTAAGTTTGCCCATCATTCCCATTAAGTCCATTTTTCTTGATTTTTTAAATTATTCCAGACAAAATTAGTATATTGCTGTGTTAATTCAATAGAATAATTTAAGAAAAAATTAATTCTCTTCTGTTGGGTTTGTGCTATTTTTGCGTCTTCATATTTAAAAATTAATGCTTAATAAATGCAAAATGATATATCGGCCCCAAAGGCTAAAATAATACCAAAGACATTAAAAAAACATAAAGAAACCAGAATTGACAACTATTTCTGGCTTAACAACAGAGAAGATTCTGAGGTTATCGATTACTTAAATAAGGAGAATGCTTATTACGAAAGCATGACTTCTCATACACAAAATTTAAAAGATAGTCTATTTGAAGAAATGAAAGGGAGAATTAAGGAAGATGACTCTTCTGTTCCTTATTTCTACAATGGCTATTTTTATATTACACGTTTTGAAACGGGTCAGGATTATCCAATTTTTGCAAGAAAAAAAGGAAGTCTTTCTGCTGAAGAAGAAATCCTTTTTAACTGTAATGAAATGGCAAAAGGACATGCTTATTTTAAATTAGGAGGTTTAAGCATTAGTCCAGATAATAAATTTGCCAGCTTTGGAGTAGATATTGTAGGAAGAAGAATTTACACTATTCAGATTAAAAACTTAGAAACCGGAGAAATTTTGGCTGATAAAATAGAAAATGTTACGGGAGCTTCTGTTTGGGCAAACGATAACAATACTATATTTTATGTGAGACAGGATGAAGTGACATTAAGAGCAGATAAAGTTTTTAGACATAAATTAAATACCAGTTCAGAAAATGATGTTTTGGTTTATGATGAAACAGATGACACTTTTAATGTATCGATCAGTAAAGAAAAATCAAGAAAATATATTGTTATTGGTTCTGGAAGTACATTAACTACCGAATATAGAATTCTGAATTCTAATAATCCAGATGGAGAATTTGCTGTTTTTCAGCCACGTGTTCGCGGATTAGAATATAGTATTTCTCATTATGAAGATTCATTTTATATTTTAACCAATAAAGACAAGGCGACGAATTTTAAGTTAATGAAAACGCCAGAAGACAAGACAGGAAAGAAAAATTGGGTAGATCTTATTCCGCACAGAGAAGATGTTTTGTTGGAAGATATTGAGATTTTTAAAAACTATTTAGTTATTGAAGAGCGCTCAAACGGATTAAATCATATTAGAATTATGCCTTGGAATGATGAGCCAGATTATTATCTTCCTTTTGGCAGTGAAACGTATAATGCGTACACAACAACAAATGTTGATTTTGATACCGATATTTTACGTTACAGTTACCAATCATTGGCAACACCTTCCTCTGTAATTGATTTTAATATGAAGACTAAAACCAAAGAAATATTAAAAGAGCAAGAGGTTTTGGGCGGAAAGTTTGATAAAAACAATTATGTAGAAGAACGAGTTTGGGCAACAGCAAGAGATGGCGTAAAAGTGCCTATTTCTATGGTTTATAGAAAGGGATTAGAGAAAAATGGTAAAAATCCTTTGTTATTATACGCATATGGTTCGTACGGAATTACAATGGATACTTATTTTTCTTCGACAAGATTATCGCTCTTAGATCGCGGATTTGTTTACGCAATCGCCCATATTAGAGGAGGAGAGGATCTAGGAAGACAATGGTATGAAGATGGAAAACTGTTAAAAAAGAAAAATACCTTTACAGATTTCATCGATTGCTCTAAATTTGTAATTGACCAAAAGTATACTTCTCCAGAGCATCTTTATGCGGAGGGAGGATCTGCTGGAGGACTTTTAATGGGAGTGATTGTAAATGAAGCTCCTGAATTGTATAATGGCGTTATCGCTCAGGTGCCTTTTGTAGACGTAATTACCACGATGTTGGATGACAGTATTCCGCTTACAACTGGAGAATATGACGAATGGGGGAACCCAAACAATAAAAAATATTACGATTATATGTTATCGTATTCGCCTTATGATAACGTAAAAGCACAGGAATATCCAAACATGTATGTATCTACTGGTCTGCACGATTCGCAGGTACAATATTGGGAGCCAGCTAAATGGGTAGCAAAATTGCGAGATTTAAAAACAAATAATAAACTTTTGTTTTTAGATACAAACATGGATGCAGGTCATGGCGGGGCTTCAGGACGTTTTGAAGCTTTAAAAGACTTAGCAAAAGAATTTAGTTTTTTATTAGATTTAGAAAAAATTAAAAGCTAATTAGAAATTTTTTGTTAAATTTGCAACCTATCAAGGTTAATTTAAAAAAGACCTTTGATTAACTATTTTTTTATGAAAGAAGAAATAACTGCTTATAATAATGTTTTAGAATTAATAGGAAACACCCCTCTTATTAAGCTAAATAAAATTACCGAAGAGTTAGAAGGAAATTTCTACGCAAAGGTAGAAGCTTTCAACCCAGGTCATTCCTCAAAAGATAGAATAGCACTATATATTATTGAAGAAGCCGAAAGAAAAGGAATTCTATCTCCAGGAGATACCATTATCGAAACAACATCTGGTAATACAGGATTTAGTTTAGCAATGGTAAGCATTATTAAAGGTTACAATTGTATTTTGGCTGTGAGCTCAAAATCATCTAAAGATAAAATTGACATGTTGAGAAGTTTAGGCGCCAAAGTGTATGTGTGTCCGGCTCACGTTTCAGCAGATGATGAAAGATCTTATTATAATGTAGCAAAACGTTTGCATGAAGAGACAAAAGGCTCAGTCTACATTAATCAATATTTCAACCAGTTAAATATTGATGCTCACTACAACACTACAGGTCCAGAGATTTGGGAACAAACAAAAGGACAAATTACGCACTTAGTTGCTTGCAGCGGAACAGGAGGAACTATCTCTGGAACTGCAAAATTCTTAAAAGAAAAAAATCCAAATATTAGAATCTTAGGAGTTGATGCTTTTGGATCTGTATTGAAAAAATACCATGAGACAAAAGAATTCGATAGCAAAGAAATTTATCCTTATCGTATAGAAGGTCTTGGTAAAAACTTAATCCCTTCTGCTACAGATTTTGATATTATTGATAAATTCATGAAAGTAACCGACGAAGAAAGTGCTCACTCAGCGAGAGAAATCACTAGAAAAGAAGGTTTATTTGTTGGATATACTTCTGGAGCAGTAATGCAAGCTATTAAACAATATGCAGAAGAAGGCGAATTTACAAAAGACAGTAATATTATTGCTATTTTCCCAGATCATGGTTCTCGTTACATGAGTAAAGTATTCAGCGATGACTGGATGAACGAGCAAGGTTTCTTTGATAGTGTTAATGAAGAAGAAGCACAAAAAATTGAATTCGTAAAGTAATATAATACTTTTCAAAATATAGAAACTCCATTCGAAATTTACGAATGGAGTTTTTTTTATATCCATTTTTTTTCATTGTATTTAAGAGCTTTGTTTTAAAAGTTAAATTTTTTAATTTTATTAAAAATACCGTATTTATACGTAAGAAATTAGTGGTTGTAATGATTTTATTTTATTTTTTTAGGAGTATTTATGAATTTTAAAAAATGCTTTTCGTCTACAAAATGCATAAAAAACGTTATTTTAACGAGTATTTAGGTAAGTTGTCGGAAATATTTTAGCTCCATATGGTAATAATATAGTTTAGCGGTATTAAAATAACCTAGTTGTTTAATCCCTAAAATCTACTATTATGAAAAAATTACTACTAACAGTGTTGTTTGTAAGTTATTTGAATGTGAATGCTCAAACACCGATTCAGGAATTTAACTTTAATGGCACTTTAAACAATACCGCAAATACAACTTCATTTATTGGTTCAGATAATTTTGTGACTGATAGAGCAGGAGTTATAAAAGGAGCTCAACGATTAAATAATAAAGCTTTGGAAGCTGTAATTGATAATCTTCCTCAAGGAAAAAGTGCTAGAACAATTAGTATTTGGGTAAAATTCAATGATATTTCAAACGCAAATTATATTTGGGGTTACGGAAATGCTTTTAATGCACAATATTGTGGCTTATTACAGCAAGGTACAACAACTTCTAACTCAGATTTGAGTTTGGCGGCTTGGGGCGCTTCTAATGATATTATAGTATCTACACCTCTTGAAAAGAGCGTTTGGTACAATTACACTATTACTTATGAAGGAGCTACTTCTAAGATGTATCGCGATGGTAAATTATTGAAGTATCTAGAGGGCATGACAAGATCTACTAATGGTAATATTTTCAGATTAGGTGAAATTAATACTATGATAGGCATCAATGCAGATATAGACGATTTAAAGATTTATAATGTAGCATTATCTCCAGATCAAGTAAAAGAATTGTATGAGAATGAAAAAGCGGTTAATTTATTGGTTGTAAAACCTACAGAAGTTAAAACGATAAAACCTGCCGTAAAAACAAAAGCAGGTAATGAAACGATTATTACTTCAAGCGATATTAATGGGGCAATCAAGACAGTTGAAGTATACTCGCAAGGACAAAAAATTGCAGGAAGTAATGCAGCTAATATTAGCGATCTTCCAGAAGGAACTTATTTATTAAAAATTACCAGTACTCCGTCAAAAAAAATTACTTCAAAATAATAAATAGTTTTTTACTTTATTTTTAAATGTTAGTTAGTTTTTTATTGCGCAAGCAATTGGGTTTTTGGAATAGTAAGAAAGGCTTTCTGTGTTCAGAAGGCTTTTTTTAATGGAAAACATACTCATCTTTAAAAGCTACTTTTTTTTGCTTATTATCATAATTTTAAACAAATGACAGTTCAATGAAAAAAGTTCAATGACAAGTCATATTTGGTATCTACAGAAAAATTTGAACTGGCTTAAACATGAAATATTCTAAAAGCATATCCTGTTTGAAATTTAAAAGTGTTTTTGTGAGAATTATATATTTGTATGTAGGAATTGTTTGGATATGCTGAATTTTAATTATAGTTTTAACAAAATTTGTAAAAATAATAAACTAAAGTTTCAAACTAGTGAAATCAAAACATTTAGATTTTACAAGTACTTACTATTTGCCTTAAAAACTATTCTGATAAAAGCTACGACTATGAAAAAAATATTACTCACTTTAATGTTTGTAAATTTTTTAACTGCGAATGCACAAAATCCGGTGCAAGAGTTTAATTTCAACGGAAATTTATACAGTACCGATAATACTATTTCATTCTTAGGAGCACCGCTTTTTGTAAATGATAGAATGGGAAGTCCTAAAAGTGCTTTACGACTTACAAATAAAGCTTATCAAACAGTAGTAGGAGATCTTCCTCAGGATAATAAACCAAAAACAATGTCGGTTTGGGTAAAATTTAATGCAGTAAATATTCCTCATTATATTTTTGGGTATGGTACAGCGGCAAATGGACAATATTTTGGGTTAATACAGCAACCTGTAGTTTCTGGTAATTCAGATGTGAGTCTGGTTGGTTGGGGAGATACAAATAATATTGTCGTTTCGGTGCCATTAGCAAAAGAAACTTGGTATTTTTATAGTATTACATATGACGGAAATGTTTCGAAAATTTACCGAAACGGTGAGCTATTAAAATCTGTTGAAGGAATTCAACGCTCGGCAAAAGGATATATTTTGAATCTTGGGAGATTAAATACCTCAACAAGCATTAATGCAGATATTGATGATTTAAGATTGTATAGTGTAGCCATGACAGACGAACAGGTTTTGGAAGCCTATAATAGTTCTAAAGCTTCTGCAGCGACGCCTCCTGTAACTGAAACAATGCCAGTTTCGAGTGCTGTGAAAAAGACTGGTAGTGCTTCTGCAAAAACTACGTCTCCTGTTGCTGTTTCATCTATAGACACTAGAGGAGGGAAGAATATTGAGGTTTTTTCTCAGGGAAGAAAAATAATGGATTCAAACGGCTCAAATATCACTGATTTACCCGAAGGAACGTATTTGATTAAAGTTACAAATGGTTCTAAAAAATAATCATCACGTTTGCATAAATATCTTGTTATAGTTAATGAAGTACCTTCATTTTCGTTTTGAGAATTTCGCTATTGAAAAAACAGAAGCAAGAGTGAAAAAATTAATTTTTACTTTTTTTTTTAGCACAGAGATCATACATGGAATTATAAGTAAAATCAGTATGTAAATAATTATGCCATTAACATAAATTGTAGGTTGTAGTTTATTTGTGTCTCGTAATATAGTTTTGTTTGCATTTTTGCAATACCACACTTTTAAATATTGTCCCTTTTTATCTAATAGGGTATTTTCCATTAAATAAGAACTAGAATAGTATATATTTTCATTTATTTTTTGCTTTTCTAAAACACCATAATACCAAGAATTAGATCCGCTAGAATTGGAAGAATTATTATTCTCTATCTTATAAATGTATAATTTATCTTCTTCATAATATTTGGCTGGATCCAAATTATAATATATTAATTTGAGATCCCTGAAATTATGTGTTAATTCAGAAATTAATCCACCAATAGCAAAGACTAATGTAATGTAGGCTAACAGTTTTCTCATTAATGCTAAGTTAAAATTATTTTCATATAAAAAAACCTTCTGAAATTCAGAAGGTCTGTTTTTATCTCTTTTTCTGCTGTCCTGGAGCATAAGCTTTGGCACTTTTATCTCCATTCATTTTTTTAGCTTGTCCTGGTGGTATTTTTTTGCCAGATGGCGCAGGTGTATAAGTTTGAGTATGTGTACTGCAGCTAATTATACTCAATACCAAGAACAAAAGAACGAGTGCTACGACAGCAATTCGGGTAATTTTTGATGTTTGCATTTTTAATTTTAATTTAAATTTGAGGTGTTGCAAATATAATCGAAATGTGATTTTTTAAGCTATTTAAGTTTAGTTTAAAATGAGTTCAAATAAAATGCATAAGATGTTTTCTATTTTTCGTAAACACCATAAATAAAAATGCTTTCAGGGCCATAACTTCCATGAGTGCAGTAAATAACAATTAGATCATCGTTTTCTGAAATTTCAAATTGTCTCAAATTTTGAGTTTCTGTAAAAGCATAATAAACACCATCTTTTTCTTTTATTTGAAAATTGTATTTTGAAGATAATAATTCGAGCTCTTCCTTAGTATAGAATCTTAAGCTAGATAATACCTTCACATTTTCCTGAATAAGATAAATTCTTTTATTATTTAATTCGACATACGAATTACTCCAAATAGCATAATCATCAGAACTTAACCAATCATTATATTGATCGTTTACTTTATGCAATTTTAAACCGTCAAAAAAAGATACTTGAAGTTTTCTAATTCGTTTTTAAAATTCATTGTGCTATGATGAGGTATTTTATAATTTTTTCGAACGTAAACGACTCTTCTTCCCATTCAAAGGTCTTTACTAGAAATCCGATTTTTTCTAATTTATCAAGATCATCAATTCCAAAGCCGTCCCAGGCAGTTGGAATATCATATTTTTCAGGAAGAGATACCTCGTTCATTTTAAGCGTGTGACTTGGAAGAAAATAAGCCCATTCAGAAAAATATACTATTTCTTTTGTTCCCAACTCCTCACTTGCTTTTTTCAGAGTTTGTTTAAATTGTTCAAATTCAATATTATTTAGTGCCATTATAATTCTGTGTTTGTTAAGATACAATTTAAATCAAAGAGTATCAGGATTTATAAAGCACCAATTTTTATTGAAAGGAAGTTTTTTAAGCTTTATCATATCGTTCCAACTAAAAGCATAATCCCATTCGAACCAAAAATATTCGTCTTGATTTAATTTTAGATATTCATAAGCAAAACGGAAAATCAATTCTGTATTACTGTCTCTTACTTTTTCAATATAAGCAAGACTGCATAATCTTTTATTAGGCACTAAATAATCGAGATCTTTGTCTAATCCAAGTTCGATATCTTCATCATTAACACCTTGAATATTAAATATAAATTGATTTTCATTGGCCTTCGAGCTTGAAACTTTATCATCAATTATGCCTACAGAGGTGTGTTTTAGTTTTCCATCAGGAAAAAACATCTTTACATTGCCAAAATTGAACATTGCATTTATAGTGTAACACACTTTTGTTGCGTCCATAAAAACTTTTTCAGGATCATGTTTCTGCCAATCTTTAATTATATGCGCATATATTCCCATTATTTGATTTTTTAGCCAACAATACCAAACTCAATATCTTCTATTAATGACGTCCACAATCCGTCCTTTTTTAATAATTCTTCATCTATTTTCAGTAATGAAATGTTATTTTGTCTAATATATCATTCATTTTTGAAATAAGTACTAATAGATTTATCCTCTTTTTTTGAATCAGTTCCATTTGTAATTGATTGGATTGGTATTCTTGTCCTCTGTAAATCCATCTAAAGATATTAGGATAAAGAGATCCATTCACAATATTTCTTTTCATAATAATTTTCTCTTCTTTTAAATCATAAACAAAACAGTTGTTTGAAAAAGCCTCAATGATTTGAATTTGAGTAGCATTAATCAAAAAAGCCCATTCGATACTTATATCTTCTTTAAACTTTATTTTTTTACTTTCTAAAGTGCTAAGATCAGTCAAAACCAAACTTCTTTTATTGATTAATAAATGATTTTCTGGGTAAAAGAAACTTCCGACCAAACTGTCCTGAAATGTGTTTCTGTTTTCTCTAAAATATACTTTTAAGTTAGTTTTAGTAAGGTCCAAAGTATTCAATAAAAGAAAATCGTTGTTTGGAATAAATGCAAAATTTTTTGTAGGATGTTCTGTTTCAATTTTTTTATTGAAGACACATCGAATTGTATCTGATGAAAACAACTCTTTGGTTTTATCTATTCCATCAATCAGTAAAGCATAATAGACAAGTTCCTGACCTCTATTAGGTTCTTCCCAGCCTTTATAAACAAATTCAATTTTTTTGTTTTCTATTTTGAAGTCGTTTAAACTAGTAATCTTTTTGAGCTGCATCATGATTTAATTCTAAAAAAGGTCAATTGAAATTCTAATGAAAAATTATTGATCATTTTCTGCTTCCCATCTGCCCAATCGTTTTCTCTTTTCAATTTGATGCAATGCTAATGCTTTTATTTCTTCGTCTTCAGATTGCGAAATAGTTTCTAATGCTTCAATATTGTATGGCTCAGGTTGTGCACCAATAGCGTATATGATTTTACGGATGTAGGGATATTTAAGAGCCTCGTCATATTTATAAAACTCAGGAAGCGAAGAAAAGGCTTGCATTAAAATTTTGATGTTCTCTTTATCGTCATAAAAAGTATCCTGAAAAGAACTAATTATGAATTCATGATCATGATGCCAATTCTCTAATAAAAAGAATTGCAATAATTTCATAAATTCATTATCAGACATAGAAATTGGAAATCTCCATAATATTGCATTAAATCGATTATTGAATACAGAATCTGTTTTTGATTCCAGAAGTAACTGTTTCATCTCTTCAAAATTTGCTCTGTAAGGAAAAATGAGAAACAATTCTTCTCTCCTTATTCTGAAGTTTTTATGTAAAATTTCCCAATCTTTTTCTAATACTTTTATCATTTTTAGTTACTTGCTTTAATTTTAGAAACTATTTCATCTGTCAGTAATGGCGATTCCCAAATGCCAAGAATGTAGGTGATATCTTCTCCCAGCATATCTTCTCCCAGCATATCTTCTCCCAGCATATCTTCTCCCGCGCCTCTAGGTTGACAGTCAAATTGCCAACGAAGGAATTCAATCTTTAAATATTCTTTTCCGTCTAGTTCCATTAAAGTGATATAGCCAGGGCAGTCATACAGTTTATGAATTTTTAAAACGCTTTTATAATATCCTTTTAAATTATCGTCTTCTTCAATTTCGAATCCGTATGTTTTTGATAAAAACAATAATTCATCTAAAGTAAAATCTTCATCAGAAGCTCCACATGATTTAGCAACTAAATTTTTTGTAGAGGTCTTTTTTTCAGAATATTCTACATCTAATAATTTTATAGAAGGTCTTACTAATTCTGTTTTGATTGAACTTATTCCTTCAGTATCGTCGGCGAAATTTACAGATTGTATGCAATAGAAGTTTTCTATTAGTTTCATTTAGAGAATTTGTTTAAATAAAAAAGTCTTTTGAAAACCAAAAGACTTATATTTTTTTAGCTAATAATACTAATGACAATAAATAAGATTACAAGCGCTATTACAGCAAATTTCATAAATTTTGATGATTGCATAATGAAGATTTAAGTGGTTTTACATCTGATATTAGCAAATATAATTTTTTATTTGAAACTAAAACCAAAATAAATTGAAACAAAAAAGTTTTAAAAACTCCAATTTTTATATTTTCCAGTACCTGCAATTTTCAGGAATCATTTCTAAAAATTGATTCTGATTTTCTATAAAAATACCTTTCCAGCCTTCAATAATTCTATTTTCTAAAGCTTGGTCAAAAAAGTTATTATAAAGTTCCTTATGGTCAAAGTCGATATACAAACTAGGAAGATAAGTGCTTTTATCTAAATCGGAATATTCAGTTTTAAATGCATTGTGTATACTTTCAAATTCAATTTTTAAAGATTCTATTTCTTGAAAATAATTATCATTAAGAATGTCATTTTCCCAATCGTCTAAAAGCCACCATGAGTTTTCTCCAAAATAAAGAGATAGTTTGCCATCTAATTTTACGACAGCGAATATTCCATTCTGAAATTTGCTAAAATAAGAATTCATTATTTCTAAGAATTTGTGTTTATGGTAAAAAAAAGCTCCGAAGAATCCAGAGCTTTAAAATATATTTTATAGAAAGACTATTCTTCTTTCATTGTATGATAAACGTTCATTACGTCATCATCTTCTTCTATTTTTTCGATTAATTTCTCAACGTCAGCGATTTGAGCTTCAGTTAATTCTTTAGTGATTTGCGGAATACGCTCAAAACCAGAAGAAAGGATTTCAAGACCTCTGTTTTCTAATTCTTTTTGTAAAGCACCAAAACTTCCAAAAGGAGCGTAGATTAAGATTCCGTCTTCGTCTTCAAAAACTTCCTCAGCACCAAAATCAATTAATTCTAATTCTAACTCTTCAGCATCGATACCATCTTTCGCAATTCTGAAGTTGCAAGTGTGGTCAAACATAAACTCAACAGAACCTTGAGTTCCCATAGTACCGTTGCATTTGTTGAAATAACTACGAATGTTAGCTACAGTTCTGTTATTGTTATCAGAAGCAGTTTCAATTAAGATTGCAATTCCGTGAGGAGCGTATCCTTCAAACAAAATTTCTTTATAGTTAGCAGTGTCTTTATTACTTGCATTTTTAATAGCGCGCTCAACATTGTCTTTAGGCATGTTTGCAGCTTTCGCATTTTGTATAACGGCTCTTAATCTAGAATTGGCATCTGGGTTTGGTCCACCTTCTTTAACAGCCATTACGATATCTTTACCAATTCTGGTAAATGTTTTGGCCATTGCAGACCAACGTTTCATTTTTCTTCCTTTTCTAAATTCGAACGCTCTTCCCATTTCTAATTTTTAGTTTTGTGATGCAAAAATAAGGTTTTCCAAATTTTTACAAAAACAAAACAATTCTTTTTTATAGAATGTTTTTGAGATTTTTTAAGATTCAAGTTTCAGATTTCAAGTTGAATGGCTTAAGTAGAATGTAACCGCAAAATGCGCAAAGACATTATTTTTAAAGTGAGGTTTGCAAAACGCAAAGCTTTATATAAAAAACTTTGTGAATCCCGCATAAACAATAGCAATCGGGATTGCAGTAAAAAAAAACTTAGAACCTTAGCAGACTTAGTATCTTAGAATCTAAAAAAAAACTATTTCATGCCTCCGTTAAATTCGTTAATGATGTTTACAGCTTCGTTGAGGTATGGATTTATTTTAAGGTTATCCATTTGATCTTGATTAATCGTTTTATCATTTGGATAAGCGCCTAAAAGAAACTGATTAACACTAGAATTGTAAACATCAAGCGGATTATTTTCGTCATTAAAAGTATTGATCTCTGTCCAAAGTGCACCTAATGTCTTTTTTTGTGTAAAAACCGCATCCAATGTCAACGGAATTTCAGATTTTGGAGCATTTACAAGCTGATCTATTTTAATATTGATCTTTTTGATATTGTTAAAAAAGTAATTATCAGATAATCTCTGCGCGCTGTTTTTTGCAATTTTATCTATTAGATTTCGCTTTACGTAAGTTTTGTATTTTAAGAAAGGCTCGATACTATCGTTTTTCATAGCGGTCGGAAAATCGCTTTCTTTTTGATAGATGTCTTCGTAAAATTCAGGAAGTACAACATCTGGTTTTACGCCTATATATTGGTGGCTTTTACCTGTAATTCTGTAAAACTTATTAATAGTAATTTTTAAGAAATCGGTATTTTTTTCCTCGTCAAGCGGAAGAATAGTCTGCATTGTAGCTTTTCCTAGCGTAGAGCTTCCTAACAAAAGAGCTCGATTATAATCTTGCATAATAGAAGAAAAGAATTCGCTTGCCGAAGCCGTGTTACTATTAACTAGTACTACAATTGGTCCTCTGTAAATAACACCTTTGAAAGGATCATTAATTACAGATTTCTCTTTTTTATTGTCAACGACTATCGAAAGCGGACCATAATCTACAAACATTCCAGCAAGTTTTATGGCTTCTTCCATAGAACCGCCGCCATTATCGATAAGATCAATAACAAGCCCTTTTATGTCGTCTCGCCGCAGTTTTATAACTTCGCGGGCAACATCATCTGCACATCCTTTTCTGCTAGTGCCATCAAGGTCGGCATAAAAGCTTGGAATTTTAACATATCCAATTTTGCTGTCTTTGCCAATGATGAAACTAAAAACAGAATTTTCTTCATCTTTCATCATTTTCTTTTCAATATAAACATCAAAACTTTTACCAGAATTGCGTTTTAAAGTAAGTGTAATCTGTTTGTTGTTTTCTGATAAAATCATTGAAGAAATAGACTCTAATGAAGCGCAAGAAACCTGAAGCGTTTCTTTTTGGTTGGAAATAGAAATAATCTGATCGCCTTTTTTTATCTGCCCAGTTTGATACGCAGGACCGTTTGGATCTACCTCATCAATAATGATTTCGTTTTTCTCGTTGAGGTTTACTGTCATTCCAAGCGACAAATGTTCTTTTGATAAGGAAGCAACAAAACTTGTTTTAGAATCATCGCTAAAATAAGCCGTATGCGGATCAAAGTATGTGCAGAAGAAATTATATAGTTTTTCTTCCTGTTTGGTATTAGATTCTATTAGGGTGCTAAAACGGCAAATTTCATTTGTAAGAATTTGATTTTTAGAAATTTGTTCAATCGATTTGAAATTGGTTCTTAAAGAATCCAGATTATCACTTGTTTCGGCAATATCGTCTAAGATTTGATAACGCAGTTTTTTTACCCAAACCTTTTCTAAGTCTTCTTTCTTTAAATAAAAAGCAAAAGATTTTTTATAAAAACGTATAGTATCTTTTTTAGAATAATCAATTGGCATGGTCTGAATTTTTTCTAAAACTTTCTTAGTGCGTATAAGACCATTTATGTAAGTAGCTTTTATATCAGTAAGAAAACTGCAATCGTTTTTTAAGATTAAATCGTCAAGATTGTAGCGATATTTTTGAGCCAATTCGTCGTATTCGCTCTTATAAAAAATATTGCGAGAAGGATCCAGTTCGTTAATAAGATTGTCAAAAACAAACACAGAGAGGCTGTCATCAACAGGTTTAGGTCTTAAATGTTCCGCTTGAATGAGCGCATTTATTTTGTTTAATATTTCACAAGTTTCTGCGCTGTTCTGACCAATAGATATAGTTGATGTTAGCAAAAAAAGGAGTAGTGAAATTTTTTTCATAAATGAAATTCATGGTTCATCATTAAAGTTACACTAATTTTTTTACAAATTGTAGTATTTTTTTCGAAATATCGACAACTAAAAGTATTTAACCGTTAAACGAACAAACAGTAGAAGAACATTGGCTAAAACAGTCTTTTATACAAACAAAAAATGCGTTACATTGGTAACGCATTTTTTAATTTATTTCTATAAAAATTATTTCTTGTAGAATGGCAATTTTACCACTTTAGCAGGAACATCATTTTTTCTAATTCTAATAAAAATATCGCTGTCAACTGCGCTATTAGCAGTTGTAACGTAACCTAAACCAATTCCTTTATTCATAGAAGGAGACATTGTTCCAGAAGTTACAATTCCGATTACCGCTCCAGAACCATCAACAATTTCATAATCGTGTCTTGGTACCGCGCGCTCCTGCATTTCAAAAGCAACTAATTTTCTTGCAACACCAGCTTCTTTTTGTTTTTTAAGCGCTTCAGAATTCGTAAAATCTTTAGTAAATTTTGTAATCCATCCTAAACCAGCTTCAAGAGGAGAAGTAGTGTCGTTGATATCATTTCCGTAAAGGCAGAATCCCATTTCTAAACGTAAAGTATCGCGCGCAGCAAGACCAATCGGCTTAATGCCAAAAGAAGCTCCTGCTTCAAAAACTTTATTCCAGATTGCTTCAGCATCTGCATTTTTGCAGTAGATTTCAAATCCGCCAGAACCAGTATAACCAGTAGCAGAAATAATTACGTCACTAAATCCAGCAAAATCAGCTACTTCAAAATGATAATATGTAATCGCTGACAAATCAACAGAAGTCAAAGACTGCATAGCTTCAACTGCTTTTGGTCCTTGAATCGCTAGTAAAGAATATTCATCAGAAAGATTCTTCATGTCAACTCCTAAATCATTGTGAGATGAAATCCAGTTCCAGTCTTTTTCAATATTCGAAGCATTTACAACTAGTAAATACTCTTCTTCTTTCATTTTATAAATAATCAAATCGTCAACAATTCCGCCTTCGTTATTTGGAAGACAAGAATATTGCGCTCTTCCAATTGTCAAAGTAGAAGCATCATTTGAAGTCACTTTTTGAATCAGAGCCAAAGCATTTGGACCCGTTAACAAAAATTCACCCATGTGCGAAACGTCAAAAACTCCCACGCCGTTACGAACTGTTTCGTGTTCAGCATTAACCCCTTCATAAGTAATAGGCATATTATAACCAGCAAAAGGAAGCATTTTTGCTCCTAAACCTTCGTGTATGTGCGTAAGCGCAGTATTTTTCATTGTGTTGTTTTATAAAATTGTTTTGCAAATCTATTCAAAAAATATCGATTTCGAATACCTTAAATTATAAATTTCGCAATAATTTGGAGCTATTTCCTGCTATCCGCTATATCTTTTTGTTTTTAAAGAAAAAACAAAAAGGATGCCGCTACTATCAGGGCTAGGACTATCAGTTTCAAAAGACGAGTTTTGATTTCAATTTTTTATGTAATTTTATTGTATAAAATCGTCTAGATGAAATCATCGTATTTAATTACAAAAGAAGAAATTCTAAAATTATACAAACCTATAAATCCTAAAACTCATAAAGGAACACAAGGTCATGCGGTGATTATTGCCGGAAGTTATGGCAAAATAGGAGCAGGAGTTTTAGCTTCAAAATCTTGTCTAAAATCTGGCTGCGGACTCGTAACGACTTTTATACCAAAGTGCGGTTATCAAATCCTTCAGATCTCTATTCCAGAAGTCATGACCGTAACCGACGAAAACACAAATTTTATTACCAACATTCATTTACCGCTAATCCCGCAAGCCGTTGGAATAGGTCCAGGAATAGGAAAGGAGCTAGGAACACAAAAAGCCTTATTTGAATTTCTGCGAATAAATAAAGCGCCTTTAGTTATCGATGCAGACGCATTAAATATTATCTCAGAAAATTTATCATGGCTAGAATTGGTTCCAGAAGACACAATTCTAACACCTCATCCAAAAGAATTAGAACGTTTGATAGGAAAGTGGAATTCAGAAGCCGAGAAATTCCAGAAAACAATTGCTTTTTCAGAAAAATACAAAGTGATTATCGTCATGAAAGGCGCACCAACATTCATTATAAACAGAACTTCTGTTTACGAAAATACAAGCGGAAACGCCGCACTTGCGACCGCAGGAAGCGGAGATGTCTTAACCGAATTCTCACAAGTCTTTTAGCACAAGGTTACGAACCCAAATATGCTTCCAAAATGGGCGTTTACCTCCACGGATTAACAGCAGATCTGGCTTTGCCAAAAACAGGTTATGAATCTTTTACGGCTTCTACGATTATTAAGTATTTAGGGAAAGCTTTTTTGAGTTTAGTTTAACCGCAAAGTTCGCAAAGGTTTACGCAAAGAACGCGAGGATTGTTTTACATGATAAAGAATTTGCTCGTAAAGGCGCGAAGCCGTAAAGTTTTTATATTCTTTGCGACTTCGCGCCTTTGCGAGATTAAAAAAACTCTACGAACCTTGCGTAAACCTTTGCGCTCTTTGCGGTTAAAATCATTAAGTTTGTAACATGAAAAACTTCGATCTTAGAACAGTAAACGTCATGCGTTATATCACGCCACTGCGCGAAGGCGGTTCTTTACCCGCATTAGCAGAAGCTGATGACGATTTTAAATACGTATTAAAATTTAGAGGAGCCGGACACGGCGTAAAAGCTTTAATAGCCGAATTAGTTGGCGGACAAATCGCAAAAGCTTTAAAATTGCAATTGCCAGAATTAGTATTCGCAAATCTCGACGAAGCTTTCGGAAGAACAGAAGGCGACGAAGAAATCCAAGATTTACTGCAAGGAAGTCAGGGCTTAAACTTAGCACTTCACTTTTTATCTGGCGCAATTACTTTTGATCCAGTTGTAACAACTGTCGATGCTAAATTAGCATCACAAATTGTTTGGCTAGATGCTTATATAACCAATGTCGACCGAACTTTCAGAAACACCAATATGTTGATTTGGCATAAAGAATTATGGCTGATTGATCATGGTGCGTGTTTGTACTTTCATCATTCTTGGAGCAATTGGGAACAACATGCTAAAAGTCCGTTTGCATTAATTAAAGATCACGTTTTACTGCCTCAGGCTTCAATGTTAAAAGAAGTTGATACTGAGTTTAAAGCGATTCTTACACCAGAAATTTTAGAAGAAATTGTCAATACGATTCCGCTAGACTGGTTGCAGTGGGAAGATGCAGACGAAACTCCAGAAGGATTGCGAAATGTTTATTTGCAGTTTTTAAAGACAAGAATAGAGAATTCAGAAATATTTGTAAATCAGGCGCAAAATGCAAGATAATCACTTATACGAATATGCTGTGATTCGTGTTGTGCCAAGGGTAGAGCGCGAAGAATTCCTGAATATCGGAATCATTTTGTTTTGCAAAAAAGCTAGATTTATAAAGGTTCTTTTTCATTTAAATAAAGAAAAAATACAAGCCCTTTCTGCCGATTTCGACATCGAACAGTTAGAATGTAATTTAACTTCATTAGAAAAAATCGCCAAAGGAGCCAAAGACGGCGGTCCAATCGCCGAATTTGAAATTCCAGAACGTTTTAGATGGTTAACAGCCATTAGAAGTTCAGCAATTCAAACCTCGAGACCTCATCCAGGTTTTAGCCAGGATTTGGAGAAAACGATTCAGAGATTGTTTGAGGAGTTGGTGCTTTAAAAAGTAGCTAAGGTTCTAAGATGCTAAGATTCTAAGTTTTTTGTTGAGGCGCATAGCAGTGCGTTTGACATTCTTTAAGAAATATCGCAAAGGCGCAGAGGCGCAAAATTTTTTGATAAAGTTTCCATACACTTTGTCATTTCGACGAAGGAGAAATCTTCACAAGTAACTCCACAAAGTATATCGCCAATCTTTGTCGAGCTTCTCGAGAAGATTTCTCCTTCGTCGAAATGACAATTTTGGGTATACTATATGAAATGAAAAACTTTGCGCCTTTGCGTTTTCGAGGCAAAATAAAAAATAAAAAATAAAAAACCACGAACTGCATTTACTGCAATCCGTGGTTCTAACTAAAAACTAACTTACTATTTATTCTAATTCAATTAAAAAGAACCGCAAACATTACCTCCTAAAGTAGGTCCTGCATTTGCAGAAATATCAGCTTTAACCGCAGTTTTAGCCAATTTTACGATAGAGTATGGCGGAGTAAAAGCAGTACCGCTTCCAGCCTGAGTTCCCGTTACACTTGTAAATACGTTATCAGTAGCTGTAACAGCAGTATAACCCGTCATTAAATCGATTGGATTTTTTACCCCTTCAAAAACATTGCTTTCTACGCGAATATTTGCTTCAAATCCTCGCCGCAATACATTTATTGCTTACAGTGCTATTAAAGAAACTGTTTACAATATGCACTTGTCCAAAACGAACTCTAGGCATTCTTTCTTTACATCCAGGAGCCCACCAGCATCTTGCAAAAGTGATTCTTAATTTACCGCGGTCGGCAGTTGCACCATCGCTAGAACCAATTAAGTTAGAGAAACGGTGATCATCAGTTCCGCCAGAACCTCCGGCTTTTGGCGCTTTTAGATAGTGGAATTTAGTGTATGTAACAGAAATATAATCTGATTTGTTTTTGATGTCGAAGTTTCCGTCAACACCGTCTCTAAATTCGCAATGGTCTACCCAAACGTTTTGGCAGTCATCTAAAATTGCATTATCCCAACCATCTGTATCGTAAGCACCTGGACCTTCAAAAATCAAGTTTCTAATAATGATGTTTTTACATCTTTTAATGTTTATGATTCCAGAACCGTCTTTAGTTTGATTCGTTGAAACCAATTTTGCACCGCTAGCACCATAAATTGTTTTTCCGGTTTGATCTTGAAAAGACAATCTAGTAGTAATGGTAATTGTTCCAGAAACTTTAATCACTTTTACAGAAGTGTTTTCAATCGCCGATTTCAGCTGAGCGTAAGTGGTAACTGTAGTTTCGGCAGAAGACCCGCCACCAGTTGTTCCACCATTTTGCGAGGCCCATCCTGGAACCTCAGCGCAATTTCCAACTTTTGCCGTAGTATTGGTTGCTGAAGCATCAATCGCTGTTTCGTTTGTTGGTTGAATACTTGCTTCTGTGTTTGAAGCGATTTCTTCAGAATTACATGCCGTAAATCCGAGAATCAATGCTTGCTGCGAACATTGAAAGTTTTGATTTTAAGTTCATAATTAAGTTTGGTTATTTATAAAAGTTTGACAACGCAAAACTCAATATTATTTGTAGGAAAAAAGTTGAACAAGTTCAAACTTTTACAAAAAAATCTACGAAATGTATTTTTTTAACACTTGTAAATTTACAAAAATGCACAAATAGCTTATTTTTACGTAATCGATTACATTGGTTAAGCCCCTAATTAATGATGAATCGATAAACAAACTTATTCCTTAAACAAAAACCACAAAAATGTACAACCTACTAAGAAAAAACATTGAAAGGAAAATTCCGCTCACAGATGAAGAATGGGACATAATTGTTTCGAAAGCAGAGATTATCAAACTCAAAAAGAATCAATTTCTGCAAATCCAGAATTCAAACAGCAGTTACGAAGGATTTATTTTAAAAGGATCGTTCAAAACCTACATTGTAAATGAAAATGGAACAGAAACCGTAATTTTCTTCTCGTTCGAAAACGAATGGATTTGCGATCTGGAAAGTTTTTACCATCAAAAGCCGACCACGTACAACATTAAAGCCATTGAAGACAGCGAAGTAGTGGTCATTAATAAAATGCAAAAAGCGTATTTGTTTGCCGTTATCCCAAAACTCATTAAGTTTCATGTTCTCATGATTGAACGTGCCAATGTTGCCATTCAGCAAAGACTTCTGGATGTTCTTCATAAAACCTCAAAACAACGTTATTTGGATTTTAAAGAACGTTATCCACAAAAAGTAACTTCGATAAACAACAAGAATTTGTCTTCGTATTTGGGTGTTTCGCATGAGTTTTTATCGAAGATAAAAAGGAGATGCTAAGGTGCTAAGATTCTGAGATTCTAAGTTTTTATTTCACGCAGATTTTATAGAGATTAATACACTAATCTCATTTTTGTCATTTCGACGAAGGAGAAATCTTCGCGAGAAGCTCTACAAAGATTGGCGAAATACTTTGCGGAGCCACTTGCGAAGATTTCTCCTTCGTCGAAATGACAAACTGCATGGGAACTTTATATAAAAACTTCGAGTCTTCGCGTCTTCGCGGCAAAAAAACTCGATTAAAAATCCAACATCCCAAAAAGGCATTCATTAGAAAAATGAAAGCTTATATTTTCCTTTTTTTGATTTTCAATAACCAATAAATCATAAGGTTCTAAATGGTACGGCTTCTCATTGATTGTAATAACGGTTGTATCTAAAGAAAATACAATCGCTACTTCAGCATTATAATTCTGATTATTATTGGCTATTTCCAGTTTATGATAGGATATTTTTTCAGAAACCATCCAATTAAAATCAGAGCCTTTGGTGAAAGAAGTTACCTCATCATTCGAATTAAATTCCATGATTTCATACTTCCCATATTCCTTTTTTTCTTTGTTTACCTCAACCTCTAAGATGTTATCAAGCATAACTAAGTATCGGTGATAGCCTTTAAATTTGGTAAACTCTGAAGGTACTTCTTCAATTGTAGCACTGCTTATTCTAAATGCGAAATCTCTATGGGCATAAATTGCGGTTTTTGGATAGATCATATATTCATATGTCAATCCGCCACTCCAAATAGAGGGTTTCGTGTTTTTTTTAGAGAAAAGCTGTATGTTCATTTATTGAATATTTTAATAATTTTATTCTCTTTTTTTGTCCTCCTGAGCGAAGTCGAAGGATCATAAGTAGCTCGACAAAGAAGAAAAACTTTGCTGAATAGCTTGGCGGTCCTTCGACTCCGCTCAGGAAGACAAACTGTATGGAGAGCTTTATCGAAAAAACTTTGCGGCTCTGCGAGATTAAAAAACTTCGTGTCTTCGCGCCTTCGTGGCAAAAAAAACTTAAATACTTTTCTCCAAATAAATAAACTCCAAAGGTTCAGCAGAAACTGTCGTATGAATTTCACTCTCAGGGAAAGCTTCACGTTTTCCTGTATCTACATAACCATGACGTTTATACCACGCGACAAGCTCTTCACGAACTGAAATTACTGTCATAATAATACTTGACAATCCTAGAGATTTTGCATGATTTTCGGCTTCAGCCAAAAGCTTTTTCCCGATTCCGCTGTTTTGAAGTTCTGGCGAAACGGTTAGCATTCCTAAATACAATTGATGAGCTTTTTCAACCAATAAAACCGAACCGATGATTTTGTCATTTTCTGTAAATTTCAGAATTGTATTTTTTGGATCAAGAAAGATTTCGGTCATTTCTTGTTCGTCGGTTCTTTTTCCTTCTAGTAAATGCGCTTCGGTTGTCCAGCCTTTTTTAGAAGTTTCACCTCTATATGCTGAGTTTATTAAGATAGTTAATGCTGGAATGTCTTCTATTGTTGCTTTTGTAATCATGTTAAGCTGATCGTATTATGAATATAAATGGTTTCCAGTTTTAAATGGAAAAATATTTGAATTGCCTCCAGCTTTAGCTGGAGAAGCAAAATTACATTAGAAAATGGCTTTAGCCTAATCTTTTGAGTTTTTTGGCTAAAGCCGAAGCTTGTTCAAAAAGTAAACCTCCAGCTAAAGCTGGAGGCAATTGAAAATTTAGATTTTTTGTAATATTTTAAAGTTTATTAGTCATAAACATGTTCAATTATTCATTGGGCTTCTAAAATTGATAATTTAAAAAGGAAATACAGCCTTTTATTATTGTTTTATTTAAGCGAATATGCTTGCTATGGTTTTCTTGAAAAGAGAAGGGACATAGATTATTTTTTTCTCCTTGTCGAGTCCTATATCGGCTGTGTAATATTCTTCTTTTCTGGTATCTGAAAGGATTTCTTTTGAGCCATCTTTATTTACATAATAAATAATTCCAGTCCAACAGCTCACAATAAAAGCATTGTCTGTTATTGGCTCAATTCCATCTGTATTTTCATCCATGCCTTCTGCCAAAAGTTGTTTATTCTTTTTAGGATCCATTTTGTATAATGATCCACTGTCTAAAAAATACAAATCAGTATCAATAGCTTTTAGGCCATTAGGTTTGTTTAGGTTTTCTAAGTAAACAGTCGCAATATCATTTTCTAATTTGAAAATCTTACCCACTTTTGGATCAGAAACATAAACAACTCCTTTTTTATCTACAGTTACATCGTTTAATATTTTGGTCGCATCAACGGTTATTTTTTTCAGTATTTTTTGTTGTTTGATATCTATAATTACAATTTCTGTAAGGTCGGCTACAAATAACTTATTCTTGAATTTTGCCATTCCTTTTGGGGCATTTAAACCTGATATCCAATTTAAATTAATGATTTTTCCATCGACAGTTAATTTTCCTATGCTTCCTTTTCCGTCACGTTCAGCCGGCGAACCATCCATTAAAGAGGTATATAAAATCTGATCTGTTTTATCTAATAATACCGATTCAGGAACGGGCAAAATACTATCGGTTATCCAAATTCTATTTAAAGAATGTTGAGCAATACTCGAAAAACTAATTGTAAATAACACTAAAACATAATAAACATTTTTTTTCATTTTGATTGGCTTTTGATTTTTCTTTGTGTTCACGAACGGGACGCTTGCGCTAGAAGGGGAAACTAATTGTTTTTCCGTGATTGAATCAAATCTAAACGATTTTGAATTCGTTCAATAATATCTAAATCATTGTCACCATGAATATCTCTTATATTATAATTTGGATTTCTTGGGTCAGTTGTTTTCTGAAATTCATTAATATTAAGATTGAACAATGCCTGTCCAAATCTCTCACTTGGATACTTTTCCAAATAAGATTCTATTAACTCAAGGATAAGTTTATGCTCTGGTTTCATCTGAACTATTTTTACTTAAATCTTCGAAAAATTGTATTGGATCACTTAAAAATCGTGTAGCATTTGAGGCTTTAATACTTTTTAAAATATCCTCTAAATTTGGTTGAAAAATTTCACCTTTTAAATCAATTAAAACCAATTGATTTTTTTCGCAGAGATTTAGAATTGATTGTAAAACTGCTGTAATATTGCAAGCTTTTCTTAAATCAATTCGAAATTGAAAACTTTCAATTTTCGATTTATTATCGCTTAAACAAATACAAGCGTCATTATCTTCGTCTGTATTTCCATTTCCTTTCCAGTTTAGACAAGTGTCATTTCCCCAATTCGCTTTCGGAATAATTTGATCCATTTCAGAAATGATTGAAGGAATATCACCACCAAAATTTTTCCAAAAAGAATCAGTCTCTGGTAAATATTTTGTTTTGTTGTTTTTAAAAATGCATTCGTAATTATTATCGATTGAATTTTTAGGAACTACGATTAAAAGATATTGCCAAACTGCCATTTTACGATAAGATTAATAATTGGTAATTACTCTCGAGATTGCTAATATATAAATTATGAAAAAAGTATCTTACAAAAACAACTTTGTTTTTTACAGGAATTTATTTTTGTTTAAGAATTTTAAATATCTTTGAATTATGAGTACAGCAACAAAACCAAAACATATCGGCAGAAATATAAGCCGTATCAGAGAGCTTAAAGATATGAAGCAGGATGCACTAGCATTGGCTTTAGGAATAAGTCAGCAGATGGTTTCGAATATTGAAAACAGCGAAACGGTTGACGAGCAAAGATTAATTGAGATTGCAAAAGCCCTTGGAGTTTCTGTTGAAGCAATTAAAAACTTTTCGGAAGAAGCTGTTTTTAATATTATTGGAAATACTTTTCAAGATCATAGTGCAATTGCTTCAGGTGATTACAATTCTAACTGTACTTTTAATCCTTTAGATAAAGTGGTTGAACTTTACGAACGTTTGGTGCAAGCTGAAAAAGATAAAGTTGAGTATTTGGAGAAATTATTGAATGGGAAATAACCGTTTTTAAGATATATTAAATTGAGAAGAGACCTTTTGAATGAGGTCTCTTTTTGTTTGTGTTTACAAGAGAGATGTTTGTGTTAGGAACAATAAAATCTAAATCTACTATAAATTTTATTTGTTTTTGGAGAGATGATAAAAGAACTAATTTGTTACAATCATTATTATAAGTCTTTCTTTAAATGATCGGAAGAATGTTTTGTTAAAATAAGTTTGTAATTAAATCATAATAATTACATTTGTTTTAAAATTGAGAAATTTTCTCAAATTAAAACCTCTATTATGTTGTTAGAATTCACAGTTGGGAATTTTTTGTCATTTAAAGAAAAAAAACATTTACTTTAGAAGCTTCCAGTATTACGGAATATAAAGATAATGTTGTACAAAAAGGGAAATATAAAATACTACGTTCAGCTGTTATTTATGGAGCGAATTCTAGTGGTAAAAGTAATTTTATTAAAGCTCTAGAGTTTATGGTTGAAACAGTTAGAAACTCCTCAAAATTAAATTCAACGGATAAATTAAATGCGAAACCTTTTTTACTCAGTGATAAAACAGTTAATTTACCAAGTCATTTTGAAATTTTATTCACTAAATACGGAAAAAGATATAGGTATGGTTTCGAGCTTGATAATGAAAGAATTCATGAAGAATGGCTATATATATTAAATGAGAAGTCAAAAAAAGAAACTCTATATTTTATTAGAAATATTGATGGAATCGGGGTCGCTGATGTTTTCGAGGAGGCAAAAATGTTTATTGAAAATACAAAAGAGAATAGCTTGTTTATATCTTTGTTAGATCAGTTAAATATTGAAATAGGTAAGCAAATAATGGGATCTTTCTCTTATATTTTTATACAATCTGGTGTAGAGCATGAAAAGTCTATTACTATGACCTCTTTGATGCATCAGACTGACACTTATCAAGAAACAGTGGAAAAACTAATAAATAGTTTAAATTTAGGTTTTCGATCTTTTCATCTTGAAACGGGCTCTAATGAAACTTTTAAAAAACGAATTAAGACTATTCATAATATTTTTGATGATAATGGAAAAATAGTTGGGGAACGTGAATTTAAATTAGTTGAACATGAATCTTCTGGAACTAATAAGGTATTTGATATTTCGGGTCATATTGCTTTTGCACTTTCGCTTGGATTGCATTTGTTTATTGATGAATTAGATGCAAAATTGCACCCCATTTTAACTCAAGAAATTATTAAATTATTCAATAATCCAGAAACAAATCCTAATGATGCTCAACTAGTTTTTACTACTCATGATACCAATTTGCTTGGTGCAAAACTTTTTAGAAGAGATCAAATTTGGTTTACGGAAAAAGATAATTGTGAAGCTACTGATTTGTATTCTTTATTGGAATTTAAAGATGAAGATGGAAATACAATAAGAAAAGATAGAAGCTTTGAAAAAGATTATATAATGGGGCGTTACGGCGGTATTCCTTATATTTCAAACTTTCAAGAGATATAATATGGCAAATATTATTAAAATTGACAATGCTGTTCTTAAGAGGCAAAAAAGAACAGAAAAAAACGAAAACAGAACACTAAAGAAGTACGGGTCTATTTTTTAATAGTTTGTGAAGGAGAAAAGACTGAGCCGAATTATTTTAAATCATTCAAATCAAATGTAAAGTCATTTGTTTATACAATAGATACACAAGGTGAAGGATCAAATACAAAAGATTTAGTCAAAAGAACTATTAAGGCAAGAGAAAACTCAAGTCAAAAATATGATAGAGTTTGGACTGTTTTTGATCGAGATAGTTTTAGTCCGGATAATTTTAACGGAGCAATTCAATTAGCAAATAGTCAAGATATTAAAGTAGGATGGTCTAATGAAGCTTTCGAGCTTTGGTATTTATTGCATTTTCAATATAGAAATACTTCAATGTCAAGAGAAGATTATAGAAAAGCGATTGAAGATGAGATAAATGCTAGAATCGCAAAAGAATCAAAAAGCAAGAAGCCAAAAAAGTTTGAGTACAAAAAGAATAGTACAGAAATGTATAATATTTTGGAAAAATATGGTAATCAAACTCAAGCGATAAAATGGGCTGAAAAGTTGATAGCAACACATACCTGTGAAAATTATGCTATTCATAATCCTTGCA
Source organism: Flavobacterium ginsengisoli (assembly GCF_029625315.1). Classification (NCBI taxonomy): domain Bacteria; kingdom Pseudomonadati; phylum Bacteroidota; class Flavobacteriia; order Flavobacteriales; family Flavobacteriaceae; genus Flavobacterium; species Flavobacterium ginsengisoli. Next base: position 1,666,162 of record NZ_CP121110.1, on the reverse strand, counting down.
CTTTAATTCATCTTTTAGTTAAGGAATTAATAGGGGAATCGGAAGAATTAATAAAAGAAATTAAAGATAGAGATGCTTAATTTTCTTTAGTCTTTTTATAAAAAAAAAAGCCAAGAATTATGTTCACTAGTTCTTGGCTTTTAATTTTTTATAAGAAACTGTTTACCCCAAAAAAGCCTTCAACTCCTCATAAGTCCCAATCTTCACACTAACTTTTTCCTCATTAATAACACTCTCAATTTGAGCAGGAAGAGGAAGCGTAATTCCTAAAGCAGGTTCAACAACATCTAAAAATTTAATAGGATGCGCCGTTTCTAAGAAAATACCAATTGCATTAGGGTGTTTTTCAAGTTCTTTTTTCAAACCTAAATACCCAACAGCACCGTGAGGTTCTGCGATATAACCGTCTGTGTTGTAGATTTTCTTTAAAGCTTCAAGCGTTTCTTCGTCAGTATAACTATAAGAAGAAAAGTCTTTTTCGAAAGCTTTTAAGTCGTTATTGTACAGTTCCTGAATTCTAATAAAGTTACTTGGGTTTCCAACGTCCATGGCGTTAGAGATTGTTGCTTGAGAAGGTTTCGGGTCGTATTTTCCGTTTTCTAAGAATCTTGGCACGGTATCGTTTACGTTTGTAGACGCAACAAAATGTTCAATTGGCAAACCTAATTTCTTTGCCATAATTCCAGCGCAGATATTTCCGAAGTTTCCGCTTGGGCAAGAGAAAACTAAAGGTTTGTTTTGGCTTTTCAACGCTTTGTAAGCAAAGAAGAAATAAAACATTTGCGGTAACCAGCGCGCAATATTAATCGAGTTTGCTGAGGTCAGGTTTTTATGCGCCAAAGTTTCATCTAAAAACGCTTTTTTCACCATATCCTGACAATCGTCAAAAACACCGTCAACTTCAAGCGCTTTAATGTTTTGCCCCAAAGTAGTCAATTGTTTTTCCTGAATATCGCTCACTTTTCCAGACGGATATAAAATGACAACATCAACGCCGTCAACGCCTAGAAATCCGCTTGCAACGGCTCCGCCTGTATCTCCAGAAGTAGCTACTAAAACCGTGTTTTTAGCGTCTTTTTTGTCTTTATTGAAATAGCCCAAACAACGTGACATAAAACGCGCTCCAACGTCTTTAAAAGCCATTGTTGGCCCGTGAAATAATTCTAACGAATAGATTCCGTCTTCGACTTTCACAACAGGAAAATCAAAAACTAAAGTTTCGGCAATGATTTCTTTTAGCTTTTCTGCAGGGATTTCGTCGCCAACAAATTGTTTAATCGCTTCAAAAGCAATTTCTTCGTGGCTTAAACTTTCAATTTTTTCAAAAAAAGAAGGATCAAGCGGTGTAATGCTTTCTGGGAAATATAATCCTTTGTCAGTTGCTAATCCTTGTATAACAGCTTCTTGAAAAGAAACTTTTGGGGCATTATGGTTTAAACTGTAGTATTTCATTGGTTGTTTTTTATTTAACCACAAAGCACGCAAGGAATTGGTTTCTTTTGAAAACGCAGAGTTCGCAAAGCTTTGTGGTTATATTTTTTATTCAATAGTTATTTTTAAGCATTTTTGTCATTTCGACGTAAGGAGAAATCTTCGCAAGTAACTCCGTAACGTTATTCCAATCTTTGTCGAGCTTCTCGTGGAGATTTCTCCTTACGTCGAAATGACAAACTGCATGGTTATGTTTTGTGTCTACTCTTTGTGTGATCCTTCGTTCCTCAGGATGACAAACTGTGCGGTTATACTTTGCGGGCCATACTTTGCGGGGCTTCGACTCCGCTCAGCCTGACAAACGTTATGTATAACTTTTAATATTTAATTCTTCTTACTTAATACATCTCACATTTTACAAAATGCGGACACCATCAGGATTTATCTTTGAAACGTGAATTTCATACGGTAAATTCATTTTTTCGTAAACGTCACTCATGGCTTTTGCGATTTGGTCAGCGGTTTCTTTTCCTCTGCTTAAAGCGAAAATTGATGGGCCAGAACCTGAAATTCCAGAACCTAAAGCGCCGTTTTCGTAAGCCGTTTGTTTGATTTGATCGAAACCTGGAATTAAAACACTTCTTAAAGGCTCAACGATTTCGTCATGAAGCGAACGTCCGATTAATTCGTAATCTTTGGTGTAAAGACCTGCAACCAATCCGCCTACATTTCCCCATTGCATGATGGCGCTTTTTAAGGAAACGTTTTGTTTTAAAACCGAACGAGCGTCAGAAGTTTTCAACTCAATTTGCGGGTGAACCACCGTTGCGTACAATTCTTCTGGACTATCAATTCTGATTATATCAAGTGGCGCGTAGCTTCTTACCAAAGTAAATCCGCCTAAAAGGGCAGGAGCAACGTTGTCGGCATGCGCGTTTCCGCTGGCTAATTTCTCGCCCTGCATCGCAAACTGAACTAAATCTTTACGAGAATAAGGTCTTCCTAATAATTCATTAATTCCGAAAACCGCTCCAGCAGAACTTGCAAGCACTACTTCCGATTCCGCTTCCAGCTTTGATATGTTTATAAATTTCGATTTCGAATCCGAAGTCTAGTTTGTCCAAAGTTTCCAACATCGCTAAAGCCGCAACTCCAGAAACGTTTTTCTCGGTTTCTAAAGGCAAATCGGCACCGACAATTTTAGTGATTCGAACTCCTTTTTGATCGACTTTTCGAACAATCATTTCATCGCCCGCATTGTCTAAGCAAAGTCCAAGTACGTCAAATCCGCATGAGAGGTTGGCAATTGTAGCTGGGCAAAATAGTTTAATTTCCATTTTTAAGGTTCTGAGGTTCTAAGATGCTAAGATTCTAAGGTTTCTGTAGCAACTTTTTATTTTTAGTTTCTAAGGTTTCGAGATTCTAAGAGGCTAAGATTAGTTTTAAAAAAAAACTCAGAACCTTAGCATCTTAGAACCTTAGCACCTTTAAATATTTCCTATACGAATAACGTCTGCAAAAATTCCTGATGCTGTTACTGCTGCTCCAGCTCCAGCTCCTTTGATCAATAAAGGCTGATCTACGTAACGATCTGTGTAGAAAAGCACGATATTGTCTTTTCCTTCTAAATTGTAGAAAGGATGATCTTTTGGAATGAATTGTAGACCTACGCTTGCTTTTCCATTTTCGAATTGCGCTACGTATTTCAATCTTGAATCTTTGGCTAAAGCTTCTTTATAAATATCTTCAAAATGAGCGACGTGTTTGATTAACGATGCGAAGAAATCTTCGTTGTTTGTTGTTGCTAAACATTCTGCTGGCAGGAACGATTCGTTTGCGATGGCGTCAATATCCATTTCATAACCACTTTCGCGAATTAAAATTAGGATTTTACGCGCTACGTCGATTCCGCTTAAGTCAATTTTTGGATCTGGTTCTGTGAATCCTTGAACTCCAGCTTCTTTTACCACATCGTGGAAAGAATTGTTTTCGTCAAAATTGTTGAAAATAAAGTTCAAACTTCCAGATAAAACCGCTTGTATTTTGTGCACTTTATCGCCAGATGCAATCAGATTTTTTACTGTATCGATAATTGGCAATCCCGCGCCAACATTCGTTTCAAACAAGAAAGGAGCATTGTATTGGCGAGATAAGCTTTTTAGTTTTTTATAGTTGTCGTAAGCAGAAGAACAAGCAATTTTATTACAAGTTACAACCGCAATACTTTCTTTTAAGAATTTCTCGTACGCTTCTGAAACCGTTGCGTTTGCAGTGATGTCTACGAAAATACTGTTACGTAAATTCAGTTCTTTTGCTTTTTTAATGAATTCTTCAATGCTTGCTGGTTCGCCTTCGCTTAAAGCGGCATCCCAATTTTTTAAAGAAATTCCGTCTTCATCAAAAATCATTTTTCTTGAGTTAGACAAAGCAATTACGCGAACGTTGATCTTTAAATTATCTTTTAAGAACTTTCTTTGGTTGTGAATCTGCTCGATGAATTTTTCTCCCACATTTCCAACTCCCATTACAAATAGGTTCAGCTGTTTTGTGTTTTCTTCGAAGAAATTCTCGTGCAAAGTATTCAATGCTTTTTTAACGTCTCTTTCGTTAATTACAGTCGAGATATTTCTTTCAGAAGCACCTTGCGCAATCGCACGAATGTTTACGTTGTTTTTTCCTAAAGTGCTGAACATTCTACCGCTTAAACCTTGGTGATTTTTCATGTTTTCGCCTACCAAAGCAATAATGCAAAGGTCTTTTTCTACATAACAAGGATCGATTTTGTTCTGCGAAATTTCGATTTCAAAAGCGCTGTTAATTGCAGCTTCGGCATTATCAGCATCCGAATTCAAGATTCCGATACAAATTGAATGCTCAGAAGAAGCCTGAGTAATAAAAATTACGTTGATTTTTTCTTGAGACAATACTTCGAATAATCTTCTTGAAGAACCTGCAACTCCAATCATTCCCGGACCTTCAAGAGTTAAAAGCGAAATATGATCGATATGGCTAATTCCTTTTACAACAGTATCTTTTGATGAAACTTGATTGGAAATTAAAGTTCCCTCAGCTTCTGGCTCAAAAGTATTTTTGATTAAAATTGGAATGTTTTTTCTTAAAACTGGCTGAATTGTTGGCGGATACAACACTTTTGCACCAAAGTGCGACAATTCCATTGCTTCTTGATAAGAGATAGTGGCAATTGGCTGTGCTTGTTTTACAATTTTCGGGTTTGCAGTAAACATTCCGTTTACGTCAGTCCAGATTTCCAATTGTTCCGCATTGATTGCTCCAGCGATAATGGCTGCAGTATAATCAGATCCACCGCGACCTAAAGTCGAAGTGATTCCGTCAAGAGTCTGCGCAATAAATCCAGGCATGATATTGATTTTCGATTCATTCGAACCAAAATATTCCTGAATCAATTTATTTGAAACTTCGAAGTTAACGGCTGCTTTTCCGAAGTTATTATCTGTTTTAATTAATTCTCGGCTTTCTTTATAAACTGCATCTTTGCTGATTTGCTGATAAGCTTGAGCGATGATAAATGAAGAAAGCAATTCACCGAAACTTAAAATAGTATCGGCAGTTCTAGGAGATAATTCGCCAAGTAAGAAACATCCGTCTAGTAAAGTTTCTAAATGATTGATGATTCTTTTTACATGGCTTAAAAGACTACTTTGTTCGCTTACCGGAATCAGTTCTTTTAGTGTGTCAAGGTGCTTTTTCTCGATTTCAGCAACAACTTCTCTAAAGCTTTCATCGTTTGCCGCTGCTTTTGCCGCCGCCAATTGCAGTAAATCAGTTACTTTACTAAGAGCAGAAACTACTACAACGAGTTGATCCTGTTTTGCTTTTTGGTTTACAATGTCGAGAACGAGTTTTATATTTTGAGCATTGGCAACCGAAGTTCCGCCAAATTTTAATACTTTCATTTTAGTGATATTTTTTAATAAGGTGCAAAGATTTTGAGTGACAAAGGTTCAAAGATTATCGACTGTGAACTGAAACCGAAAACTGCGACTATTTTTTTTGTAAATGTTTTTTATGTATCCAATAACTCTCTTCTTTCAAGAAAAAAGTATAGGTAACCTAGGATTATATGTAAAAATGTATACCCCTAAGGGGTAGTAGTTGTTGTAGTAGTAATAATGGTAGCAAGCAATTGCAACTCCTGTTGGAGCTGTAATAATTGTAGATTGATATTTTATGCTGTTACTTTTCATTTTTGATTTTTCAAAAGTACAGCTTTTTATATGAGTTAAAAACTTAAAAGGCTTTTTTACGAATATTTTAATAATTCAAATCTCTATAAATCAATATTGAGTATTTGTTAAAATTGAATATGCTAAATTGATGTTTTGATATATTTTGGATAGCTTTTTTTGAGATTTAGTCCGTGCAAATGATTGGTGTTTAACTCAAAAAGACCTTAAAAATGGGATGTAGCTGTATATTTTGATCTGAAAAGCGATTTGGAATAGTTAAACCGCTTTTAAAGAAATCTTAATTATTGTGATAAAATGTTGCTTTTTAATATTGATTTGTTGAATTTTGGCGTTTAAAATTTACAATCATCATGAGAGAGATCCATTATATAAGTTCAGAAACGATTACTTTAGAAACATTACAAGAAATTTTAAGTCAGAATAAAATTCTTGAATTATCTGAGGAAGCTAAAGTAAATGTTCAGAAATGCCGCGATTATTTAGATAAGAAAATGGCATCGCATACTGCTCCAATTTACGGTATCAATACAGGTTTTGGGTCTTTATATAGTGTGAAAATATCTAATGAAAACTTATCTAAGCTTCAAGAAAACTTAGTAAAATCTCATGCCTGCGGAACAGGAGAGGAAGTTCCTGCCGAAATTGTGAAGATGATGCTTCTGTTGAAAATCCAATCTTTGAGTTATGGACATTCTGGGATTCAGTTAATCACATTACAGCGTTTGGTTGATTTTTACAATAATGATATTCTTCCAATAATATATACTCAAGGTTCACTTGGAGCTTCCGGAGATTTAGCTCCTTTGGCACATTTGTCTTTGCCTTTAATTGGAGAAGGAATTGTGTTATTTGAAGGAAAAAAGGTAGCTTCTGCAGAAGTTTTAAAACATTTTAATTGGGAACCTATCGTTTTACAGTCAAAAGAAGGTTTGGCTTTATTAAACGGAACTCAGTTTATGAGTGCTTATGGAGCTCATATTTTAATTAAAGCTTATAAATATTCGTATTTGGCAGATTTAATCGGAACTATTTCTTTGGAAGGTTTTGATGGAAGAATCGAGCCATTCAACGAATTGATACATTATATTCGTCCGCACAAAGGACAAATCGTAACCGCACAAAGAATTACTGAATTCTTAGACGGAAGTGAAATTATCACTCAAGAAAAGAAACACGTTCAGGACCCGTATTCTTTCCGTTGTATGCCACAGGTTCACGGAGCTTCAAAAGATGCAATTGATTATGTTCGAAAAGTATTCAAAACAGAAATCAACTCAGTTACAGATAATCCTAATATATTTATAGAAGCCGATCAGATTATTTCTGGAGGAAATTTCCACGGACAGCCTTTAGCTTTAGCTTTAGATTTTATGGCAATTGCTTTGGCCGAATTAGGAAGTATTTCTGAAAGAAGAACCTATCAGTTAATTTCGGGACTGCGTAATCTTCCAGCATTTTTGGTAGATAATCCAGGATTAAATTCAGGTTTCATGATTCCACAATACACTGCGGCAAGTATTGCAAGTCAAAACAAGCAATTGGCAACACCTTCTAGTATTGATAGCATTGTGTCGAGCAATGGTCAGGAAGATCACGTGAGCATGGGAGCAAACGGAGCTACAAAAGCCTTACGTATTTTAGATAATTTAGAGCGTATTTTGGCAATCGAATTATTAAATGCTTCTCAGGCAATAGCCTACAGAGAGCCTTTAAAATCAAGTGATTTTATCGAAATGTTCTTAAACAGCTACAGAGAAGTTGTGCCTTTGGTAAAAGAAGACAGAATCTTACATAATGACATAGAAAACACGGTGTTATTCCTTGAGAGTTTTCAAATTGAAAACGATTTGTTAACAATGGCTTAACACTGAAACGTGTTATTGAAGGTAATTTTGCGCTATCAAAAATAAAACAATGTCAATAAACAGTATTTTCCAATTTTTAGTGCCGAAAGACAAAAAATTCTTTCCACTTTTTGAAGAGGCTTCTAGCAATTTAATTGAATTAGCTTCTAACTTACACGAAGCTGTAAATTTACCATTAAAAGAAAGAGAAATTCTTTTTCAAAAGATTGACGAATTAGAACAAAAAGGAGAAGACATTACACGTCAGACTAACCTTGAGTTAAGCAGAAACTTTATTACTCCATTTGATAGAGAAGACATTCACACGTTAATTACTTCAATTGACAACGTTGCAGATTACCTTCACGGTGCATCTAGCCGTATGAGATTGTATCAAGTTGATAAGATTACAAAATCTATCAGAAAGATGACAGAAATCAACCTTGAAGCTTGTCAAAACATTGATAGTGCTGTAAAAGAGTTGAGAAACTTACAAAACTTTAAAGTTATTAAAGATGCTTGTGCTAGAATCAACAAACTAGAAAACAAGTCTGATAACGTATATAACAAAGCAGTTTTTGAAATTTTTGAAAACGAAACAGACGCTAAAAATATTATTAAATATAAAGAGGTGTTATCTGTTTTAGAATCAGCAACAGACAAATGTAAGAGTGTTGCGAACATACTAGAATCTATTTCTGTAAAACATTCTTAATTCAATTTTTCAATCTGAAGTTATAATTTTATGACGCTACTTATATTAATTATAGTATTAGCCTTAATTTTTGATTACATCAATGGTTTTCATGATGCGGCAAATGCTATAGCGACTGTTGTTGCAACAAAGGTTTTGACACCTTTTCAGGCGGTTGTCTGGGCAGCATTTTTTAACTTTCTGGCTTATTGGGTTTTTGGATTTGGTGTTGCAGATACTGTTGCTAAAACAGCGCACACAATGGAAATTAACCTTGTTGTTATCCTAGCCGGAGTAATTGCAAGAATTTGTTGGAATTTATTGACTTGGTGGTTAGGAATCCCTTCAAGTTCTTCACATACCTTAATTGGAGGTTTCGCAGGAGCAGCTGTAGCACACGCTATTGCAGTTCATGGTTTCTCTGGATATGTTGGAGAAGACGGAGCAACTCACTACTGGTACGAAATCGTAAGCTGGTATAAGGCCGGTAAAGATGGTGGAATGCCCTCGGGAGTCATCATTATTATTGCATTTATCGTTTTAGCTCCATTAATAGGTGCTATAGCATCTTATTTGATTTCTATTTGGCTGTTAAATGCTTCACGTAAAAGTCTTGGACCAAAAATCTTTACTATAGCTTTAATGCTTGCAACGATTTGGTTTGTTTACGTTCAGATGGTTTCTTATGAAGAAATTGTAGAACATGGAAAACCTCGTTTCGAATCCCATTTTTGGAGTGTAGTTTTTGATTCTCACAATATTAAATGGTTTTTAGTTGCTTTTATTATCCTGACAGTAAGTGCATTCTGTTTAATATTCAGCAGTTTAAATCTTCATCAAGCTGATGCAGCCTTAAAGAAAATGCAATTATTATCTTCTGCGGCATTTAGTTTGGGTCACGGAGGAAACGATTCTCAAAAAGTAATGGGTATTATTGCCGCTGCTGTAGCGGTATATATTAATACAAACCCTGGAGTTCACATGGATGCTTGGTTAGATGTTGTGCTTCCAAATGATGACGCAGGAATTAAAGGTGTAATGCCAAGCTGGATTCCTCTAGCGTGTTATTCTGCTATTGCTCGCAGGAACTTTGAGTGGTGGATGGAAAATTGTAAAAACAATGGGTTCTAAAATTACCAAAGTAAGCTCGTTTGAAGGTGTTGCAAGCAGAAACTGCAGGAGCTTTGACACTTTACTTTACAGAACACTTAAAAATTCCAGTAAGTACAACACACACTATTACAGGATCTATTATTGGAGTTGGATTAACAAAACGTGTTTCTGCCGTTAGATGGGGAGTTACAGTAAGTTTAATTTGGGCTTGGATCTTAACTATTCCAATTTCAGCTTTATTAGCAGGTTTGGTTTATTTTATTCTAAGCGTGTTTATTTAATCTGAGAAAATGAATTTTGTAAAATGTGAAAAGTTAATCACATTTTGTTAATATAGAAAACCGATTTCAAATCTGAAATCGGTTTTTTTTGTTTTAATTTGTTTTAAAGTGAAAGAATAAAAACTTTTGTAGGTTATAGATAAAACCGATTTTGCTGAGTTTTGTAAATACATTAATATTTAAAATAATGAAGAGAATAATTTTGTTGGTTTTGATGCTGATTGTAAAAACTGGTTTTGCTCAGGCAAATGACAAAACTTTTAAATATGGTTTTGTTGATCAGACAGGAAAAGAGATAGTTCCTTGCAAATACGACGGTATTACTGCTTTTGAAAATGGGTTTGCTGTTGTGCAATTAAAAGGCAAAAGCGGGGTAGTTGATAAAACCGGAAAGAAGTAATTCGCTGTATTTATGATGAAATAATTAATAAGCAGAATTGGGTAATTGTAAGCAATAAAAATGTTAAAACTCAATTTTTAATCAAGTCTTCAGATGTTTTGCTCACTAAAAAATACGATGATGCAAAAACTTTATCTCTAGAAATTACAGCTGTAAAACTAAATAATAAATGGGGTTTTATAGATGTAATTGGAGAAGAAATAACTCCGAAATATGACGAAATAATTGACTTTGCAGATAGGTTTGCTGTTGTGAAATTAAATGGCAAATTTGGTATTGTGGATCAGATTGGGAAAGAGGTTGTTCCTCCAATTTATGATCAAGTTCAAAATTTTAAAGAAGGTTTCGCAGTAGTAGAGTCCAATAATAAGTTTGGGGTAATTAGTGAAGAAGGGAAAATTGTAGTTCCTATTAAGTACGATATGGATTTTTATTTTAAGGATAATGTATCTATTGTAAAACAGGAAAATAAATATGGTATTTTGGATAACGACGGAAAAGAAATCGTTCCAATAAAATACGATTTTATGGTTTTAAATGATGACTTAATTCAAGTGAAAATAGGCGATAAATACGGATTGATTGATAAAATAGGAAAAGAAATTACTCCAATTAAATATGATGTAATTGAATCTTTTAAAGACGGAATTGCCGTGATAAAATTGGATGGAAAATATGGTTTTATTGATAAAGAAGGAAAAGAAATCGTCGTGCCTAAATATGAAAAAGCAGATGATTTTAAAGATGGTTTAGGCGCTGTTAGAATTCAAGTCGGAAAATAAAAATCAAAACTTTTGAAGGTTTTTATGATTGTGTTTTCGTTTATAATGCGTCTGCTTAAGCTGTTTCTGATCTTTCGAAATAATACTAATAGTTCCGTCAATTTCAAGCATAGCGAGTTTAATATCTGTAAGGTGTTCTAAACCGTGTTCACGTGTCTGCTTCTTTTAGTTCCTCGTGCGAAACGTCTAATCGGCTCAAAGTTTTAAAATCTAATATGCCATCGTGAATTAAGATTTCAGGTTTGTCAAGCAACAAATCTCCAAGAGTTTTGAATCTCTTTGTCAGCTTCTTAATAGCGAAGTTTATGGTAAACAAAACCAAAGCCGCAACTAGACCTCCAATAAGACTGGTGTCAGGACCAACCATTGCATTTTGAACGGAGTTACTGATCAATAAAATTAGAATGATGTCGGCAGTGTTTAATTGTGAAAGTTCTTTTTTCCAAAAACGCGAAGAGCAATTGTCATGAAAAAGTAAACTGCAACACTTCGTATGATTATGTCTAAATAAGGAAAAGTCATGTTTTTTATTTTAAAGTTAAATAAAAAAGCTTTGCCAAAGGTTCTAAACAAGAGGCTAAGGAACTTTAATATTACAAAAGTAACCACAATCTTGTCATTTCGACGAAGGAGAAATCTCCACAAGTAACTCCGTAACGAAAGGCCAATCTTTGTCGAGCTTCTAACAGAGATTTCTCCTTCGTCGAAATGACAAAAATGCGCAAAACAATTTTATGATTTATTTTTTTATGAAAGTTTCTTATGCCTTCGGTTTTAAGCTTTGGCAAAGCGACTAAATTATTTATGAGAAATTAAGTTTAAATGAACTGAACTTAATTATAGTTTAAAATTCTTTTCAATAGCTCTAATCATCTCTCCAGCTACATCTTTGTTGGTTGCACCTTCAATTCCTTCAAGACCTGGAGAAGAGTTTACTTCAAGTAATAATGGTCCTTTAGAAGATCGGATAATATCAACACCAGCAACTTTTAAATCCATTGCTTTTGCCGCTTTAATTGCAATCTTTTTTTCTTCGGCAGTTACTTTTATGACAGATGCAGTTCCGCCCAAATGAATGTTTGCTCTAAATTCACCTGGCATTGCTTCACGCTGAATTGCGGCAACCACTTTTCCGTCGATTACAAAACAACGAATATCTTTTCCGTTAGCTTCCTTAATGAATTCTTGAACTAAGATATTAGCATTTAAACTTTTAAAAGCGTTGATAACACTTTCTGCGGCTTTTTTGGTTTCGGCCAAAACAACCCCTTTTCCTTGTGTTCCTTCTAATAATTTTACAATTAAAGGTGATCCGCCAACCATTTTGATTAAGTTGTCTGTGTCAAGCGGAGAATTGGCAAAACCAGTAGTTGGAATATCGATTCCGCTATTTAAAAGCAATTGTAAAGAATATAATTTATCTCTGGATTGTGTGATCGCTGTTGATGAATTTAAAACAAAGACTTTCAAAGCCTCAAACTGACGTGTTAAAGCGCAGCCGTAAAAGGTGATACTCGGACGAATTCTTGGAATAATAGCATCAAATTCATTTAAGATTGTTCCGCCTCTGTAGTGGATTTCAGGTTTTTTGGCATCCAATTTCATGTAACATTCCTTGATGTTTAGGAAATGCATTTCGTGACCGCGCATTTCGCCGGCTTCCATGATTCTTTTATTGCTGTATAATTCAGGATTGCTGGCTAAAAGACCAATTCGCAAGCCGGTTTTTGCTTTTTCAGAATTTTGATATAATTCTTTTAAAGATTCTGCCGTAGGCTGTCCTAAAAGGTATTTTTGTTCTGGATCGACTAAAACTCTTCCGCTCATAGCTTCACGGCCCAAAAGCATTCTAAAGCCCATAGAATCGCGATTAGTCAAGGTCATTTCAATTGGCCATTTTGTATCGCCAATTTTTAGACTAGTTTGAATAACATAACGGTGTTCTCTAAAACCACTTGAGCTTTTAACGATCCTTTTGTCTACCAGTGGCGCTTCGCAGTGAATAACGGTTTTAATATTATTCTGAATTGGATTAATATCAAATTTAACCCAATTGGCATCATTTTTTATAAAAGGAGCTATGTTTAAAGCGTGCATTGCCGAAGTTTTGGCGCCAGAATCTACACGAGCCTTAATTGTCGGGATTCCTAATTCTGGAAATGCGCACCATTCTTCGCTACCTAAAATGACTTTGTTTTGAAGCATATTTTGTTTTTTTATTATAGAATTTAAATTCAAAAATAGCTATTTGCTTTTACTAAAGATAGTGATTTTTAATAAAAAAAATACCCGTTAAGTTATGAAAACGTAACGGGCATGTTATATGTGTTATAATTTTTGACTAATTTATTGATTAGTCGGTTCTTCTGCTTTGTGAATTTCGACTGATAATTCTTGAGAATCATCTTTTAAATCCATCATGATTTCATCGCCAGAATGAATTTTAGAGGTGATGATTTCTTCTGCTAACAAATCTTCGACATATTTCTGAATTGCTCTTTTTAAAGGACGCGCTCCAAATTGTTTGTCGAAACCTTTTTCGGCAATAAATGCTTTTGCTTTGTCGGTTAAGCTTAATTTGTAACCTAACTCTGCAATACGAGAATAAAGTTTTTTCAATTCGATTTCGATAATCAAATCAATATCAGCTTTTTCTAATGCATTAAATACAATTACGTCATCAATTCTGTTTAAGAACTCAGGAGCAAAAGTTTTTTTCAAAGCATTTTCGATAATGCTTTTCGAATTTTCGTCGGCTTGTGCTGTTCTTGCAAGCAGTTCCGAATCCAACACCTTGTCCGAAATCTTTTAGCTGACGTGCACCAACGTTAGATGTCATGATGATGATAGTGTTTTTAAAGTCAATTTTACGACCTAAACTATCTGTCAAATATCCGTCATCTAAAACTTGAAGCATCATATTAAATACATCTGGATGCGCTTTTTCGATCTCATCTAAAAGAACAACACAATATGGTTTTCTACGAACTTTTTCAGTCAATTGACCTCCTTCTTCGTATCCAACATATCCTGGAGGCGCTCCAACTAAACGAGAGATCGCAAATTTCTCCATGTATTCACTCATATCGATACGAACTAAAGCATCTTCAGAATCAAATAATTCTTTTGCTAAAACTTTAGCCAATTGCGTTTTACCAACCCCAGTCTGACCTAAGAAAATGAACGAACCAATTGGTTTGTTTGGATCTTTAAGTCCAGCTCTGTTACGTTGAATAGAACGTGCAATTTTAAGAACGGCTTCATTTTGACCAATTACTTTATTCTGAATCAATTCAGGCAATTGAGCCAATTTGTTGCTTTCTGTTTGTGCAATTCTGTTTACAGGAATTCCAGTCATCATAGAAACAACATCGGCTACATTATCTTCTGTAACTTCAATTCTGTTGTTTTTAGAATCTTCTTCCCATTGTTCTTGTGCTAAAGCAAGATCTTTTTCGATACGTTTTTCGTCATCGCGAAGTTTGGCGACCTCTTCGTATTTTTGTTTTTTAACTACCATATTTTTCATTTCGCGAACTTCTTCCAGTTGACGCTCTAAATCCAAAATTTGTTTCGGAACATCAATGTTGGTAATGTGTACGCGAGATCCAGCTTCGTCAAGAGCATCAATAGCTTTGTCTGGTAAGAAACGCTCAGACATATAGCGATCTGTAAGTTTAACACAAGCTTCAATAGCTTCTGGTGTATATGTTACATTGTGGTGATCTTCGTATTTGTCTTTTACGTTATTCAAAATAGCGATTGTTTCTTCAACAGAAGTTGGCTCAACAATTACTTTTTGAAAACGTCTTTCTAATGCGCCATCTTTCTCAATATATTGTCTGTATTCGTCTAGAGTAGTAGCACCAATACATTGAATTTCGCCTCTTGCTAAAGCAGGTTTGAACATATTTGAAGCGTCAAGCGAACCTGTTGCTCCACCAGCACCTACGATAGTATGGATTTCATCAATAAAAAGAATAATGTCGTCATTTTTCTCAAGTTCGTTCATCACGGCTTTCATTCTTTCCTCAAATTGTCCTCTGTATTTTGTTCCAGCAACTAAACTTGCTAAATCAAGAGTTACAACACGTTTATTGAAAAGAATACGAGATACTTTCTTTTGAATAATACGTAAAGCAAGTCCTTCTGCAATAGCAGATTTACCAACTCCAGGCTCTCCAATAAGAAGCGGATTGTTCTTTTTTCTACGGCTTAAAATTTGCGATACACGCTCAATTTCTTTTTCTCGTCCTACAACAGGGTCTAATTTTCCTTCCTCAGCCATTTCTGTTAAATCTCTCCCAAAATTGTCTAGAACTGGGGTTTTAGATTTTTTGTTTGACTTATTGGCGGGATTATTAAAACTGCTTTCTTTTAGACTGTCATCTTGTCCTGAATCATCATTATATGATTCGTTTCTTGGCAAGTTTTCTAAGAATTCTTCTTCGTTTGGAGTCATATTTAAGTACTGTTCTTTAGCTACGTCATAATCTATTTTTAGTTTATTCAATAGCTTGGTTGTTGGATCGTTTTCGTTTCTCAAGATACATAACAGCAAATGTGCCGTGCTAATCGATGAACTTTGAAATACTTTTGCTTCAAGAAAAGTGGTCTTCAGGGCTCTTTCGGCCTGTCGGGTAAGATGAAGGTTTTTCTTTTCTGCATTTACTTCAACGCTCAGGTTGGCAGGGCTAAGTACTTCTACTTTTCTGCGTAAATGATCTAAATCGACAGCTAGGTTATTAAGTATATGAATAGCTTTTCCGTTACCATCTCTTAAAATACCTAGCATAAGATGTTCAGTACCAATAAAGTCGTGCCCTAGACGAAGAGCTTCTTCCTTACTGTACGTAATTACATCTTTTACTCTTGGTGAAAAATTATCATCCATAATATATAATTGGTATTGTAAATTTAGTGAATTACTGTTTTAAAAACAAAAACCGTACCTTCTAGAACTACTGTCAGCTAATAGACGAAAAAAAAGATAATAAAAGAGTTAAAAAACGCTTAATTTATTAACTAAAAGCCAAAATAAAGTTGTTAATAAATCGTTCAAATAAGTGTAAGGAAATAGCTGAAAAAATTTTAAAAAAACGTATCTTGGCACGCTTTGATAACTAATATAATTATTTAATATAACAACTTATGTCTGAAGGAGAAAAGTTAATTCCTATTAACATAGAGGATGAAATGAAGTCAGCTTACATCGATTATTCGATGTCAGTAATTGTATCGAGAGCACTTCCTGATGTTAGAGATGGCTTGAAACCAGTGCACCGAAGAGTTCTTTACGGAATGTATGATTTAGGTGTAACATCAAGATCTGCCCACAAAAAGTCTGCGAGAATTGTAGGGGAGGTTCTGGGTAAGTATCACCCACACGGTGATACCTCTGTTTATGATGCAATGGTGCGTATGGCACAGGAATGGAGTATGCGTTATTTATTAGTTGATGGACAGGGTAATTTTGGATCTGTCGATGGAGACAGTCCTGCAGCAATGCGTTATACTGAGGCCAGAATGCGTAAAATCTCTGAAGAGATTATGGCCGATATCGAAAAAGAAACAGTTGATTTTCAATTAAACTTTGACGATACATTATATGAACCAAAAGTAATGCCTACAAAAGTTCCTACTTTATTAGTAAATGGAGCAACAGGTATTGCAGTTGGTATGGCGACAAATATGCCACCACACAATTTAACTGAAGTTATCAATGGTACTCTAGCATACTTAGATAATAATGATATTGAAGTTGACGAATTGATGACGCATATTAAAGCACCAGATTTTCCAACTGGTGGTGTAATATATGGTTACGAAGGTGTTCGCGAAGCTTTTAAAACAGGTAGAGGACGTATTGTAATGCGTGCGAAAGTTGGTTTTGAAGAAGTTGATGGAAGAGAATGTATCATCGTTACTGAGATTCCATACCAGGTTAACAAAGCTGAAATGATCAAACGTACAGCTGATTTGGTTAACGAGAAAAAAATTGAAGGTATTGCCAATATTCGTGACGAGTCGGATAGAAATGGTATGCGTATCGTTTATATCTTGAAACGTGATGCTACACCAAACGTGGTTTTAAATACTTTGTATAAATATACTTCATTACAGTCTTCTTTTAGTGTAAATAACATTGCATTAGTAAAAGGCCGTCCTCAAATGCTGAATCTAAAAGATATGATTCATTATTTTATTGAGCACCGCCATGAAGTAGTAGTAAGAAGAACGCAATTTGAATTGCGTAAAGCTGAAGAAAGAGCGCATATTTTAGAAGGATTAATTATTGCTTCTGACAATATCGATGAAGTAATTGCGTTAATCAGAGGATCTAAAAATACAGATGAAGCTAGAGAAAAATTAATCGAAAGATTTAAACTATCAGATATTCAAGCTCGTGCTATTGTTGAGATGCGTTTGCGTCAGTTAACAGGTCTGGAGCAAGATAAATTAAGAGCTGAGTTTGAAGAATTAATGAAGTTAATTGAGCATTTGAAAGCTTTACTAGCAGATATTAATTTGAGAACAGATTTGATTAAAGAAGAGTTAACTGAAATTCGTGATAAATATGGTGACGAAAGACGTTCTCAAATTGAATATTCTGGAGGAGATGTAAGTATTGAAGATTTAATTGCTGACGAAAATGTAGTTATTACCATTTCTCATGCAGGTTACATCAAACGTACAAACCTTACAGAATATAAAACGCAAAATAGAGGAGGAGTTGGACAGAAGAGTGCAGGAACAAGAGATCAAGATTTCTTAGAGCACATGTTCGTGGCAACAAACCACCAATATATGATGTTCTTTACCCAAAAAGGAAAATGTTTCTGGATGCGTGTTTATGAAATTCCAGAAGGAAGTAAAACCGCAAAAGGTAGAGCAATTCAGAACTTGGTAAACATTGAAAGCGATGATAAAGTTAAAGCTTTCATTTGTACACAAGACTTAAAAGACAAAGATTATATCAATACGCATAATCTTGTAATGGTAACAAAACAAGGTCAGGTGAAGAAAACTTCTTTAGAGAAATATTCTAAACCAAGAGCAAATGGAGTTGCGGCTATTACAATTAAAGAAGGTGATGAGTTACTTGGTGCTCAGTTAACAAACGGAGAGAGCCAAATTATCTTAGCGGTTAAGTCTGGTAAATTAGTTCGTTTTGAAGAAACTAAAACACGTCCGATGGGAAGAACAGCTTCTGGAGTTCGTGGTATTACTTTGAAAGATGAAACGGATGAAGTAATTGGAATGGTTACTGTTGATAAAAATGATATTACAGAATCTCAGATTTTAGTTGTAACCGAAAATGGATACGGAAAACGTACTAAATTGGTTGATGAAGACGGAGAAGATGTGTACAGAATTACAAACCGTGGAGGTAAAGGAGTTAAAACGCTTAACATTACAGAAAAAACAGGTAAACTGATTTCTATTAACGCTGTTACAGATGCTGACGATTTAATGATCATCAATAAATCGGGATTAACCATTAGAATGGCAATTGAAGATTTACGTGTTATGGGACGTGCTACTCAAGGTGTTAGATTGATTAACCTTAAAGGGAAAGATTCTATCGCTGCTGTAACAACTGTAATGAAAGACGACGCCGAAGAAGTTATTGTCGATGAAGATGGTAATGTTATCGAAACTGTAATTGAAAGAGTGAAGCCAGATCTAGAGGTTCTTGAAGATGACGGAGCTGCAGAAGATGACGATGACTCTGATGATGAAGAAATAGAAGATGAGGACGATGCTGACGCAGAGGACGAAGAATCTGAAGAATAAGTACAAACAAAAAATTAAATACAAACAAATACCATTATGAAAAGTAAATATGTAATACTTGCATCAGCATTACTGATCTCTGTAGCTACGTTTGCTCAAAAAGATCAAATTAAGAATGCTGAAAAAGCATTAAAAGGAGGAGATGCACAAGGAGCTCTTACACAATTAAAAGATGCAGAAAGCTTAATTGCAAATGCTAAAGATACAGAGCAGGCACAATATTATTTCATTCAAGGAAATGCTTTTCTTGACCTTGCAAATAAAAAGGTTGACGAAGGTAAAAACCTATTGGCAGCTGCAGACAGCTACAAAAAATTAATTGATGTAGAAAAAGCTTCTGGAAAACAAAAATATTCTACACAAGCAGCAGCGTCAATTACTAACATTAAAGGATTATTGATTAATTCTGCAATTGCTGATACTCAAGCTAACAAGCATGCTGATGGTGCTAAAAAATTGTACGAAGCATACGAATTAGATAAAAAAGATACAGTTAACTTGTATTATGCGGCTTCTACAGCTGTGAATTCACAAGATTTTGATCTTGCTTTACCAATGTATGAAGAGTTGAAAAAATTAAACTTTTCTGGAAAAGGAACTTTATACTTAGCTATGAATAAAGCTAATGGTAATGAAGATAACTTTGCTAATGCTAAAGAAAGAGATTTGGCTGTTAAATTAGGAACTCACGAAAAACCTAAAACTGAAGCTATTCCTTCTAAAAGAGGTGAGATCTACAAAAACTTAGCATTAATCTTGGTTCAAAAAGGACGTACAGAAGATGCTAAAAAAGCAATCGCTGATGCTAGAAAAGCAAATCCAGATGATAGTTCTTTAATCTTAACAGAAGCTAATTTATACTTAGAGTCTAAAGACTACGATATGTATAAAAAATTAGTTAACGAAGCTTTAGAGAAAGATCCTAAAAATGCTGACTTAGTATTTAATTTAGGAGTTATTAGCGCTGGAGCTAAGAATAATGCTGATGCAGAGAAATATTACTTAAAAGCAATTGAAATCAATCCTGAATATACAAATGCTTACTTAAACCTTGTCGCTTTAAAATTAGAAGCTGAAAAACCAATCATTGATGAAATGAATAAATTGGGAACTTCGGCTAAAGACATGAAACGTTACGATGTTTTAAAAGCTCAAAGAGAAACTATTTTCAAAGGAGTTATTCCTTACCTTAAAAAAGCTAACGAATTAGATCCTAAAAACGAGGATGTTTCTAAAACATTATTGGGAGTTTATAACGCTCTTGAAATGACTGCAGAAGCTAAAGCTTTGAAAGCAAAAATGTAATTCGTCGCTTTTTAAAAATAAAAAAAACCATTCACCGCGGTGAATGGTTTTTTTTATGCTTTTAGCCGATTAACTCAGCTGATAAAGTGATTGTAGTATTCAATAGTTTTGAAATTGGACAGATTTCTTTTGCTTTTGCCGCAGTAGAAGCAAATTCTTCTGCAGAAATTGAAGGAACTTTCCCCTTTAAATCTAAATGAATTAAAGTGATTGATCCATCTTCAAAAGTTACTGTGGCTTCTGTGGTTAAGTCATCTGCTGTAAAGCCAGCTTCATTAAGTAAAAAGCTTAACTGCATTGTAAAACAGCCCGAATGCGCTGCTGCAACCAATTCTTCTGGATTCGTTCCTACGCCATCAGCAAATCTTGTCTTAAAAGACAGTTGTGCGTTATCTAGAGTTGTACTTTGCGTGCTTATTGTTCCTTTTCCTTCCATACCGGTTCCTTTCCAGTTGGCGTGTGCTTTTCTTGTAAATTTCATATTCTTAATTATTTAAAAATTAGTATTAAATGTTATTCGTTTGATGTTAATGAATAGTGGTAACTCAAATATAATCAATATTTTGAAGAATAGTTTTATGAAATTTAATGAGATTGTTAAGTTTTAGGTTTTGGAATGACGATTTAACTGCAAAGCGCACAAAGATTTACGTAAAGTTCGCAAAGTTTTTAAATAAAGCTTTGCGAACTTTGTGCTTTTATAAAACCTTATATATTTAAAAATTTTTGCGGATTGGCGCTAAAAAATAAGTGCAAAAAAAAGTGTAACAATTGCTTGTTACACTTTATTATTTTTAGAATTCGACTAGAATTACTCTTGTCCTAAGTTTCGAAGTTGTTTCAATTTATCTTTCCAAACTTCAAGGCTTTCTTTGTGAATTGCAATGTTTTTGCGAACCTCTGTAACAATTGAATTCTCCTTTTTAGCATTTTTGGTGTTAGTAAAGAACTGAATGTTATTTTCTAATTGGAAAATTTCATTTTGAACTTCTTCAATTTTACGCATAATAAAGATTTTTTCATTGTCTAGTTTACGCGTATCGTTGCTGTCGGTTAGTGAGTCAATGCGGTTTGCAAAACGCATCATTTCAGATTCTTTTTTGCTTAAGCTTAGTTTTTCAAAAAGAGCATCTAATATTTTATTGAACTTTCCTTCAATATGTCTTCTTGAAAAAGGGACTTTTCCAAAGCCTTTCCAAGTCTCAATATGTGCTTTTATGGCATCTAAATCTGTTTTGTGTTCTCCTGTTAATTGAAAAGCTCGTAAAGTATCTAGATATGCTTTTTTATTGTCAAAAGCAGCGACTTCATCACTATTTTCTTCAGACTTATGCTCTTTTAATTTATCAAAATAATGGTTGCAGGCATCTTTAAATTCTTTCCAGATTTTGTCTGAATACTTTTTAGGAACATGGCCAATTTGCTTCCATTCTTCCTGGATTTGTTTCATTACAGGTGTAGTAGCTTGAAAATCGGTGCTTTCCTGTAATTCTTTGGCTTTAGCAACAAGAGCCAGTTTTTTATTAAGATTATCGTTCTGATCTTTTTTGATATCCTTATAGAAAGAGTTTTTGAAAGCGTTAAAATTTCTAACTGCAGTTTTAAAAGCTGCCCAAGTTTCCTCATTTACTTCAGAAGGTACTTTTCCTGCAACGAAAAACTCATTTCTTAAATCTTCTACTTTCTGAATTTGAACAAGCCACTGTGAGTGAGAATTTACTTTTTCGCCGCCAAGCGCTTCAATTTTAGCAATAATCTCTTTTTTTACTTCCAGATTTTTCTGCTCATTTGCTCTTTGGCTTTCAAATAAAAGTTCTCTTTTATCGTGTATTTTTTTAGTCAATTCGCTAAATTGATTCCAGATTACATCACGATGTTCTTTAGAAACTGGTCCAATTTCTTCTTTCCAGATTCTGTGTAAATCTTGTAATTCACGGAAAGATTTGCTCACATCGGTATCGTTAACCAATTCTTCAACGCGAGCTATGATTTTTTGCTTTAATTCTAAGTTGTGTTTAAAATCTAAATCTCTAGCCTCACGATCTAAGTGAAGATAATCATAGAAGTTTTCAACGTGAAAATGGTAATTATTCCAAACGTGATTGTACTTGTCTTTCGGAATCGCTCCTGCATTTTTCCATCTTTCTCTTAATTCATTAAAATGTTTAAGAGTGTCTTTAATGTTTTCCTGCGGATTAATTAATTCTTTCAATTCTTCAACAATAGCCAAACGAGCATCTAAATTGGTTTTTAGATTAGTTTGTAAATGTTTAAAGTGAGCATTTCTTTTCTCTCTAAAAACATTATAATATTCATCAAATTTTGATTTTAAAGGAAGATGATATTCAAATTCTTCATTAGGATCTGGATTAGAAGCTAAAAATTCTTCTTTTTTCTCCTCAATAAGGTGATTGTATTGTAATAAGAAAGCCTTTTTGATTTCTTCAATATGATCTTTTACAGACATCACTTTATCTGTATTAACCAGTTTTTTTAATTCATCAACAAGAGCGTCTAGAGAAAACGTGTTGTAATCTTGCATAGGAATGTCATGACGTTCCTTCAAAGTTTCGTCTTCGCCTTCAGCAGCATTTGAATTTGTAATAACATCCAATGCTTCTTGATGAGCATTTTCCTGTTGTCCCAATTCAGTTCCTGAGACCAAATCTTCGGTCAAATTTTCAGAATCTGATATTTCGATTGCTTCATTTGTTACAGAATCATTTATTTCGATTCCAGATTTTCCGTCTGCTTCATGCAGGTTATCATTCTTTTCTTCTAACATCTTTAAAAATGTTTAAGGTTTTTATTTTAAACAGAGCGAAAGATAGTAAAGGTGTTTCTAACTACAAAATAAATCCTTTGTTTATACGCTAATTTGCGACAAAATTCTTATTGTTTAATTCAATTGAGCAGTATGATATATTAATTTTTGGTGTTTTAATTGATAAGATTGAAATAATACTTTTTGAGATTTTTAAATAAAAAAAATAAATAAATCATAAAAGTAAAGCTTAATTAGCAGTTTGTTCCTAATTAAAACAAAATTAGCATACCGACTTCCATACCAAAATTATACGATTTTTCGCCACCAAAAGCTACGCTTGGGTGTACATAAACTAAGTTTGTTGGGGTTATTTTTCGACCAAATTCCATAAAAGCATTATTTTGAAATCCTTCTAGAATGTAATTGTATCTAAAAGCTACATCTGTAGCAATCCAATTTTTGCCAAAGAACCATAACAAGTTATTCTCTAGTAAGGTTACGCTTATGTCGCTTCGGTTACTGGATCCTGCAAAACTTTGAGAATGTTCCAAAGTTGCAAACCATAAAAATCTTTTGTGATTGAAGTATTTTGCAAAAATACCGGCAGGGATAACAACCCATTTTCCGGTGCCAAAACTTGGATCTGCGGCAGAATTTGAGATGACACGGGTTCTAAGTCCAATTCCGTTATTTTTCTTAAAATAAGGAATAAAACTTACTCCAGCACCTACGTCGCCAAGTCCAGTTTGATTGATAGAATTGGAGTTGGTCGAAATTAAAGGTAAATCAAATCTCAGATTCCAAGCTTTGTTGCCTATTGGCTGTAAAACACGCAAATTTGTGGTATTATACGAACCGTTCTTAGTGTCTAAGTATTCGTTGTACAGTAAAATGGTTTGCAGAAAGTAATGATAACGAGGTTCGGCAAATGGACTATTGCTTCTGTCGATGTCCTCGTCTTGAGCCACTGCAAGAAATGTAATAAGAAAAAAATGCTAAAGTAAAGTAGTTGTTTTTCCATAACTGTCTGCAAATGAGTAGACTAATTTACGAAAATTACTTTAACATTTTAATTTTTTATTTGTTCCAGATTTTCCAAGCTTTTTCGGCTTGAAAAATAAGCATATCATGTCCATTTTTTATTACAGCTCCCATTTCTTTTGCTTTTCTCAAGAAAGTGGTTTCTGCTGGATTGTAGATTAAATCGTATGCAATATGTTTTTCTGTAAAAAACTCGTAAGGTAAATTTGGACAAGCATCAATATTTGGACTCGTTCCAACTGGCGTGCAATTGATTATGATTTGAAAATTATCAAAAGTAGTAGCATTGATTAAATCATAATCAATAATGTTTTCTTTTGCTTCTCTAGAGACAAAAGTGTAGGGAATATTCAATTCATCCAAAGCAAAAGCGACACCTTTAGAAGCACCACCTGTTCCTAAAATAAGTGCTTTTTTATGATGTGGCTCTAGTAATGGTTTTAGAGATTTCTTAAATCCGTAATAATCGGTGTTGTAGCCTTTTAATTTACCATTTTTGGTAAACTTAATGGTGTTTACAGCGCCAATTAAAGCTACTTTTTTTGATAATTTATCTAAGAATGGAATAACTTGTTCTTTGTACGGAATGGTAACATTTAAACCCTTTAAATCAGGATTGTTCTTAATTAATTCTGTAAAGTAATTAATCTCCGAAATGTCAAAATTCTCATAGCTGTTACCAGCAAAAACTTCATTATTAAATTTTTCTGTAAAATAACCTTTTGAAAAAGAGTAGCTTATGTTGCGTCCTAATAATCCAAAACGTCTTCTTAATAAAATATCAACCATTCTTATTTACGATGTTTTTCTATATAATTTTTTACTGTTTTTTTTGTCCAAACCACAGGAAACAAATCTTCGATCAAGATATAATTGTCAAAGTTTAGGCGTAAACCATTGCTTAAATGGAATTTAGCTTTTGTATTGTCTTGAATCATAAAATACAATCCAGCCAAACGATATTCGATTTCATTTTCTTCAGGGAAATATTCGGAAGCTTGCAATAAGGTTTGAATTGCAGTTTCAAATTCTCCTAAAAACTGAAGAATATCAACCCAGTATAACCAAGTGTCTAATGCATAATCGCCAAACTCTACTGCTTTTCTAAAGCCAAATTCGGCTTCTTCAAAGAAATTCATTTGTTTGTTGATTGTTGCGTATCTTTTCCAATACAAACGATTCTGATTGTCAATCGCCAAAGCTTTATTTACAAAAAATAATGCTTTTTGATAGTTTTTTTGACGAAGATGAAAATCTGTAATCGCAATCCAACCTTTATCTAAAAGCGGATCTTCGTGTACAGTTTGGTTATAATATTGGATTGCCTTCGCTAAATTTCCAAGTTTTTCATAACATTTACCAATTCGAAGAAGAGCATACGAAGTCGCATCGTCCAATTCGATAGTTCTGTTATAACTTTCGATTGCTTCGTTGTATTTTTTTAGGCGCTCATAAGCTTTTGCTTTTTCCATAAAAGCACCCAAAAATTCATCATCAATCAGTGTTGCATAATCAAATGCTCGAATAGCATTTTCATATTCTTTTACGCCATAATGCAAACGTCCAAGCTGATGCCATGCAATTTCGCTGTACGGATTTCTGTTGATATATTCGTTAAGATATACAATAGCTTCTTGGTTTTGATCTAAAAATTCAAAACAATACACTACGTTATAGAGAGCAGATTGATCTTCTAAGTCTTCTTCAAGACATTTGATGAAACTGTCTTTTGCCATTTCGAGATTATCCATAAAAAGATATTCCATTCCAATCAAATTGTACACATCTGCATAATCATCAGTGTATTGAAGCGCAATTTTTAAAAGCTCTACTGCTTTTTCGTGCTGGTCTCTTTTGGAACAGATATTGGCTTTCTGGATATAGATTTCCTCGTTGTTAGGTTCAATTGCGTATAACTCATTCAAAAGCTTTTCAGCGATCTCAAGTTTATCATCATAGACTAGCATTTCTACTTGTACTAATTTTAAGCCTGTAGATTTTGGATGCTGGTCTAAAGCAAGTTTTAAGGCCTTCTTTGCTAAATTAGCCTTACCTATGTCTAAATAATGAAGAATGATTTCTTCGAATTCTTCAGAATCAAAAAAGAGTACTTTGTTGGTTTTTAACATCGACTCAAATTTGGATAGGGATAGGTTATAATCTTCTTCTTCGTTGCTTAATTGCATACTTCGTATATTTGAAATTAG
The DNA here is from genome assembly GCF_029625315.1 of Flavobacterium ginsengisoli. Taxonomy (NCBI): domain Bacteria; kingdom Pseudomonadati; phylum Bacteroidota; class Flavobacteriia; order Flavobacteriales; family Flavobacteriaceae; genus Flavobacterium; species Flavobacterium ginsengisoli. Next base: position 1,640,271 of record NZ_CP121110.1, on the reverse strand, counting down.
CCTGATATAAATTTAGGCAACCATATAGTTGTTGTAAGGATAAGAAATTAATTGTTTTGAACAATTTAATTAACAATATATAGCGTTTTTTATTCTATTTTGGGAAGAAATCTCCTTTATTATTAGGGGATTAGCTTCGGTTTTGTCATTTTTTTATTTGTACTAAAAGATTTAACCGAAATACAAATTGAGTATTAAGTTCTGTTATTTTTATTAAAAACAGCACTCAAATAATTTTGTTTTTAATTGTTATTCTTTTTTATTATTCCGTCCATAACGTCTAAAATAATAGCACAGCCTTCTCTAATTTCATCTTCAGAAATAGTCAAAGGAGGTGTAATTCGTATTGCGCATCCTTCAAATAAAAGCCAGAATAAAATAAGACCTCTGTCTTGACAGGTTAAAATGACTTCGTTTGTAATGTCTGCCGATTCTGTCATTGCGGCAAGCATTAATCCTTTTCCTCTAACTTCTGTAATCAAAGGATGTACCAAAAGCGATCTGAAGAGTTTTTCCTTCTCCAGCGTTTCTGCCATTAAATTTGTTTCAGTTAATTCTTGCAAAGTAGCCAAACAAGCTGACGCAATGACAGGGTGACCTCCAAAAGTGGTGATATGTCCTAATTTTGGATTTTCAGTTAAAAGATCCATTTTTTCGGCAGAAGCGGTGAATGCGCCAACTGGCATTCCGCCACCCATTCCTTTACCCATAACCACGATATCTGGAACAACATCATAATTTTGGAAACCAAAAAGTTTTCCTGTTCTTCCAAAACCTGGCTGAATTTCGTCAACAATCATCAAAGCTCCAACCTCATCACAGCGTTTACGAACTTTTTCAAGAAAGTTATTTTCTGGCTGAATAAAACCAGCTCCACCTTGAATGGTTTCTAAAAGAATAGCGGCTGTTCGGGTTGTTATTTTTTGTAAATCTTCTTCGTTATTGAAAGTAATAAAATCAACATCTGGAAGTAAAGGTCTAAAAGCTTGTTTTCGCTCCTCGAATCCCATAACACTCATAGAACCCATCGTGTTTCCATGATAAGCATTGTGGCAAGAAATAAGCTGGCTGCGGCCTGTAACTCGTTTTGCGAGTTTTAAAGAGCCTTCAATTGCTTCTGTACCCGAATTTACCAAATAGGTCTTGTTTAAAGATTCAGGCAGGAGAGAAGCCATTAATTTGCAATACTGAACCGCAGGACTTTGAGAATATTCTCCGTAAACCATTACATGAGAATATTTGTCCAACTGATCTTTTATAGCTTGATTTACTCTAGGATGCTGATGTCCTAAAGTACAAGCCGAAACTCCGGCAACAAAATCTAAATATTTTTTATCGTTTGTGTCGTATATGTAAGATCCAATGGCATGTGAAACTTCCATTCCGAGTGGATAAGGAGAAGTCTGCGCTTGGTATTTTATAAAATCTGGATTCATTTTTTTGAGGTTCAAAGTAGCAAAGGTACTGAGGTTCTAAGGTTTTTTAGCTTTACGCTTAGGTTAACTTTTTAGGTTAATTTTTGCGAAATAATAATTCGCAAAGAAGCTGTAAACATTACTGAGACTGTCCTAAATAAAATTACTTATCTTTATCTTTAGTCTGAGGTTCTGTTTTGATAGGAGGTTTTGGATTCTTCTTGTCGTAATCCAAAGTTTCTTTTCTAACTTTCATCGGAACGTTTTTACCTTTTTCTTCCTGTTCTTTCCCTTCTTTAATCAGTTTTTCATTCATTTCATTTTCTTCTGCGGTAAAAATATCATCTTTCGATTTTATTCTTTCATCGCCTCGCCAATTCATTCCTCGAAGTTTTCTAGCATTTTCAGGAAGTTCGTCTTCGGGGTATATATCTCCATCAACTTTATTGAAGAATGTAATCGTTTCAACAGCATTATTTTCTAAGATCATATTGATCTTACTGCTCACATTTTTATTGATTCCAATTAGTTCATTGGCATCGTTTCGCATATAATAAACGACTTCAGTGTTTTTTATAACATCAACATCATGTAGTTTCCCATCCCGAAATTTCCCAAACAAATTAATTCCCTTGACCTGATTGTAACCGGTTCCGAGAGTATCCTTGGAGAGGACAAATGTGTTATTTAATACTTTTAGAGAATCAATTTTTCTTGTTTTATTGTCGCCAATCAAGTGCATTATATCTCCTGTAATTTGGTTGTCGCCATTCCAAAGAATCGGATTTCCAATAAGCTTAGTTAGGGCTGTTTTAGAATTTGAGTGTATAGAATCACATTTGCCACTCATATCTGTTTTATAAAAACGAACATTATTAAAAGCACGCAAAATTCTTTCTCCCTCTTTTCCCGTTACCAGTAATTTCTTTCCATGAATGTAAACGGAATCATTTTCAACCAAATTAATAGCAACCGCTCGTTTGGTTACAAACATTGAATCTTTAAGCTTATAAAGCTCTGCATAATGGCCTTTTACAATTCCTTTATTAATAGAATCGGTAATTTTTACATTCCGTGTTGCCGATGCAAATTCAATATTTCGATTATAATACAAACTATCGCCCTCTATAAGCCTGTCGTCATATTTTATATAAGATCTTCGAAGAAAATGAGCTAAGTTTTTTTTCGTATCGTAAAAGCCTTTTTCAGTATAAATATAGTTGGCTTTACTTGTAATAGTTGAAGGGCCAAGAAGATAAGTATGTCCAGAATTACTGTAATAATCCAAATGATTCGATTTAATCACATATTTCGGATTTGTAATCGTAACTTCAGTCAAAAACTGGAACTTCTTTTCCTTTACAAAATATCTTCCCGATTTACTTACCAGAGTATTATCTTTATTTACTATAGTACCCTTTGTATTGTAAAATGCCTCCTGAACATTTCTATCAAAATTAATCGTATCAGTCTGCAAAGTAGCATCTGGAGAAGTTAAAACGGCATTTCCTGTAGCAAAAGCTTTCTTTTCATTTCCGCTATATTCTGCATATTTACTATTTAAGAATAAAGTATCTCCCTGTACTAATTGTACATTTCCAAATGCTTTTAGATAGTTTTCTTTTTGAAAAAAATAAGCTTTATTGCAAGTCAATACAACACCGTCATGATTAACTTTTACATTTCCGGTAAGTAAAAGCGCATCTGGTACATTAACTTGATCCACGTCAGAAAAGTCGGCATTCTCAATGACGATAGTTTTAGGAGCTTGTGTGGTTTTTTTGGCCTGCGCAGAAATAAATTGTACACTAAGTAACAGACAACAAAATATGAAAAATAGTGATTTCTTCAACTGATTAAATTTTTGTCAAATTTATAAAAAAGGTTAGAACCAATGGTTCATATTAGGATTAATTTATCAATACTCGCCAACATTCGACCCAAAAGTTCTATGTTAATTATTTTTTCAACAAAACATCCAACTCTCACGTTGTAGTTGCCGTATTTTAGATTTTAAAGATACCATTTTAAACAGATGTTATCCTAAATTTTAAAAAATGAGCTACATTTAGAAACTAGTTTTAATGCTTTTAGCCAGATTAAAATTAAAAACGAAGTTAAGTATAGCCCAAAAAATATATGATAAGTAAAAAAATAATTGCGTACCGAATTACATTAACGATACTATTTTCAGCTTGTAAAACAAAAGATTTAAAAATGAATACAGTAAAAGAGCAAACTCCAGCAGAAAAGAAAGTGGTAGTTTATCAAGTTTTTACGCGCCTATTTGGAAATAAAAACACAACCAATAAACCATGGGGAACTATTGAAGAAAATGGTGTCGGTAAGTTTAATGACTTTACAGATAAAGCACTTCATGAAATAAAAGATCTTGGTGTTACTTATATTTGGTATACTGGAGTTCCTCATCACGCTTTGGTAAATGATTATACGGCTTACGGAATTTCTAATGATGATCCAGAAGTGGTAAAAGGCCGTGCAGGTTCTCCTTATGCAGTCAAAGATTACTACAACGTAAATCCAGATTTGGCTGTAAATCCTGCAAAACGTTTAGAAGAGTTTGAAGCTTTAATAAAACGTACTCATAACGCAGGTTTGAAAGTGATTATCGATATTGTTCCGAATCATATTGCGAGAAAGTATGAAGGGAAATCGAATCCTGCAGGCGTAAGGGATTTTGGTGCAGATGATGATGTTTCTGTTGAGTACAAACGAGATAATAATTTCTATTATATTCCGAAAGAGCATTTTGAAATTCCGGACGGAGATATTCCTTTAAATGGAGAAAAAAATCCATTAATTGATGGAAAATTTGATGAAAATCCAGCAAAATGGACTGGAAATGGTTCTAGAAAATTCAAGCCAGACCAAAACGATTGGTACGAAACGGTAAAAGTAAATTACGGAGTGCGTCCAGACGGAATTAAAGATTTCTCTGAACTTCCTAGTGGTTTTGACCAAAAAAACTATCAAGAACATTTTGCTTTTTGGCAAGATAAAGACGTTCCAGATTCTTGGAAAAAGTTTAGAGATATCGCACTATACTGGACAGCAAAAGGTGTAGATGGATTTCGTTATGATATGGCAGAAATGGTTCCGTATGAATTTTGGAGTTATATGAACTCATCAATTAAAATGAAAAATCCGAATGCTTTTTTATTGGCCGAAGTTTATAATCCGAATGAATATCGAAACTATATTCGTTTAGGAAAAATGGACTATTTGTACGATAAAGTAGAAACGTATGATAAACTGAAAGATGTTATTCGAGGAAAATCTTCACCTGATGAATTAACAAAAATCCAAAACGGAATGGCAGATATTGAACATCATATGCTTCATTTTTTAGATAATCATGATGAACAGCGTTTAGCAAGTCCAGAATTTGCAGGAACGCCAGAAAGAGGTAAACCTCTGATGGTTGTTTCGGCAACAATTAGCACTTCTCCAACAATGATTTATTTCGGACAAGAAGTAGGAGAGGCTGGAAATGAAGATGCAGGTTTTGGAAAACGCTCAAGAACATCCATTTTTGATTATATCGGAGTTCCAAATCATCAGCGTTGGATGAATGATGGTAAATTTGATGGTGGACAACTTTCTGCTTCAGAAAAAGAATTGCGTGATTTTTACAAACGTTTATTGAATTTTACAATCAAAAGCAGTGCTTTGATGGGAAGTTTTGAAGAAATTCAATCAGCAAACAGACAAAGTAATGAAGGTTACGATGCGTTATTGTACTCTTATGCACGTTGGTCAGAAAATCAAAAACTGATTGTAATTGCTAATTTCTCTTCTGAGAAAGGAAGCGAATTTAATTTAAAAGTTCCTTCATCGGTTATTTCAAAATGGAATTTAAAAAATGGAGAATATCAATTGAAAGAACAATTATATCAAAATAAAACATTTGTATTAAAAGTTCAGAATGGAGAAGGAGAGGCAAAAATTTCAATCCAACCTTCAGAATCTTTAATTTTAGAGTTAAAATAAAAGTTTTAGATTATAAAAAGAGAAAACTTGTTTAGAGAAACATCTAAGCAAGTTTTTTTTTTTGTTTTAAAGCTTTTTAAGTAACGAAAGAATCTCTCTAATTGAAAATTGAGCACCACAAACAAATTCGTCTGAAGCGCCGTAATATAATGTTAATGTATCGCCATCTGGTTCGATAATATGACCATTGGTGAAAACGACATTTCCAAAGAAACCACTTAGCTCATAATTTGTTTTAGGAAACATAATTGGAGTTTCGGTTCTTGAAATCACTCTTGCTGGATCTTTTAAGTCCAATAAAAAAGCACCTAAACAATATTGATGAAATTCGTTGGCTCCATGATAAATTTCGAGCCAGCCTAAATCTGTTTTTATTGGTGCGGCACCAGCACCAACTCTTTTGCTGTCCCAGCTTTCTTTCCTAGTTTTTATAATGCATTTATGATTTCCCCAATGAATTCCATCAGGAGAAGAAGCAATCCAGATATAATTTCCGCCAATATCTACACTGCTTGGGCGATGTAAGGCATAAAATAATCCATTAATTTTTTCTTCAAAAATAGCACAGTCTTTATTGTGCGGAGGAAATATCAGTCCATGTTTCTTAAAATTTTTCCAATCAGTAGTAGTTCTTAAACCAACGCCTACACCACTTGGCGAAACAGAAGTAAAAGTGAGGTAATATTTTCCTTCAATTAAAGAGACGCGACAGTCTTCAATTCCAAAAGTTTCTAGTATTCCTTCGCCAACCAAATGCGGATAGCCTTCTGGTTCATAAAAGTGTTTTCCATCTTCGCCGCATAATAAACGAATATGTGACAAAGTGGTTAAATAATCAACGCCTTGATAGTTAATTACACGTGCATCTGTTGCTATAAGTTCAGGATGATCTTTTAAAATTTCAATAATTTGAATTGTTCCTGCTTCAGTCAGAATCGGGAATGAAATGATATTCTCAATTTGTTTTGGTCTTTCAGCTACTCGTACAGCCAACCAGATTTTGTTTTGAAATTGAAATACACCAGGATTTAATAAGCAAGTGATTTCAAGACCTTCTCTGCTTGGTGGTAAATCTGATGGAGATAGTAAAGGGTTTTCTACGAAACGATTGGCAATGTCTTTCATGATTTTCGTTTAAGTACCTAAAAGGTATAAAAAAAGCTGATACTTAATTGCATCAGCTTTTTTTCTATACTTTTTTAACCTTTTTGAGGGCTTCAACGTAATATTCATTTACTTTTTCCCAATTGATATGACTGTAAAAAGCATCAATATAACTGCCTTTTCGGTTTTGATAATCCAAGTAATAAGCATGTTCCCAAAGATCAATTCCCATAATTGGGGTTCCTGGAATTAAAGCGTTTTTCATTAATGGATTGTCTTGATTGTCAGTTGTAGTAATTTGTAATTTACCATATCTGTCAACAACAAGCCAAACCCATCCAGAACCAAACTGCTTTTCAGATTGCGCTTTAAATTGGTTCGTTAAATTGGTAAAAGAGCCAAATTCTTTATTAATTGAACCCGAAAGCGTATCTTTAGGAGTCTGCTCTTTTGGAGTTAAAATATTAAAATAAAGCGTATGATTGTAATATCCGCCTGCATTCTGACGAAGTTTGGCATTATTTAAATCTAACTTTTTTAAAATATCCTCAATCGGCATATTTTCATATTCAGTGGAAACAATCTCTTTGTTGAAATTGTTTGTGTATGATAAATAATGCTTAGAATAATGAGTTTCTAAAGTCAAAGTTCTAATATCAGGTGAAAGTGCATCATAATTAAATGGCAATTTCATCATTTCAAAAGATCCAGGATCGGCTTTAACATCATTTGGTGAACCAATAGTTATTTTCTCTTCTTTTGTTGGAAGAGGAACTTCGACTACTTCAACCAGTTTATCTTCTTTACAGGAAAATAATAGTAAAAATGAAGCTAAAGTGCTGAAAAAAACAACGTTTTTCTTCATAATATTTTATTTTGATGTTAATGAATTGATGATCTCGATATAGTTTTCCTTTGCTTCATCAACAGACATATGGCTAATCTGCATCCATGCATTCGTTTTAAAAGCGTCTCTTAAATCAAAATTTTCAGATTGATTATAGACAGCTGTTCCAAAAGTAGCTTGTTTGTAAAAAGCGTAAAGCCTTAACTGCACATCTTGTGGAAGTGAGGCTTGAGTCATTGTCATTGCAACTTCTACAGCTTTAGCAAAGCGAATATCTAAATCTTTATCAGTCATTTATGCTTTTGTAGCAATAATTGTTTTACCTCCAATTGCTTTTTGATTTAACTCAACATTAATAGGCGTACCTAAAGGTAAAAATAAATCTACTCTCGATCCAAATTTAATGAAACCAGCATCAGTTCCTTGAACAACTTGCATTCCTTCTTTAGCGTAATTTACAATTCTACGAGCCAATGCACCAGCAATTTGTCTGTATAAAATAGCGCCAAAAGTTTCATTTTCGATTACAACTGTAGTTCTTTCATTTTCTTCACTTGCTTTTGGATGCCAAGCAACAAGGAATTTTCCAGGGTGGTATTTGCTAAATTTAATGATACCATCCATTGCGTAACGTGTTACGTGAACATTGATTGGCGACATAAAAATAGAAACCTGTAAACGTTTGTCTTTGAAATATTCTCCTTCATAAACTTCTTCAATAACCACCACTTTTCCATCAACTGGAGCTAGGATGTGATCACTGTTTCTAACTGCAATTCTCTTCGGATTTCTGAAGAATTGTAAAATAATGATCAAAATTACAAGCGCCGCAATTTGAACAAGCATTCTAAGCCAATTGATATCAATAAATCTTTCAGCAATTAAAAGTACAGCTACAGTAAATACAGTACCTAATAAAATGGACGGGCCTCCTTCTTTATGAAACATAATATAAAATTTGATAAAATAAAAATATAATTGGTGCTACAAATATAACACTATCTAATCGATCTAAAATACCTCCATGACCAGGCATTATCGAACCACTGTCTTTTATGCCTGCAATTCGTTTAAATTTGGATTCTATCAAGTCTCCAATAGTTCCAAAAATACTTACGATTAATGCGATAATAGTCCAGATTAAAATCGATGTGCTACTAAATTCAGGTTTAGGCTGGATGTAGAGTTTAGAAATCAAGAAACCAGCAAATGCGGCAAAAACGACACCGCCAAGAAAACCTTCGATTGTTTTTTTAGGAGAAACTCTCTCGAATAATTTGTGTTTTCCCATTGATTTCCCGACTAAATAAGCAAAAGTGTCATTAGTCCAGATTAATACAAATAATCCTAAAATGATTTTCGGATTATAATCGTTAGTTCCAAAAGATATTTTTACAATAAATACAAAAGGAAGTGTAATGTATCCAAGCAGATACAAATATTTTGAAGAAGTGCTTATTTTTTGAACCGAATCGTAAAATAAGAATATGATGCATTTTATAGAAACTACAATTGTAATAGCTAGAAGAATTAAATCCAACTGTTTGATATTGGTTTCTAAACTAATATTAGTATTAAATGAATCGTTTAAAAATTTAGTTGTTTGCTTGTTATAATGGCTTACAAGGATAATTGTAGAATAAACTAAAGTTCCAAAAAGAATAGAAAATACTTTGTTTAAGTTTACAATATTAGAAAATTCATATATCGTGATAATCAAGAAAACGCCAAAAAGGGTAATGAAGCTTTCTGTAGAAAACAATATAGAAGTTAGTAATAAAGCGATATAAACAGCACCAGAAATGGCCCTCTTCAGTGTTTCGTTCATCTTAAAGATCTTCTAGAAGCAATAAATAAAGGTTTTTAGCAACACTTCCGTATTGTGTAAAATCTTCGTCTTTCGCTTTTTCGAAATATTTTATTGTAGTGATATTAGTAGGATAGTCTCGTTCGTATTTACGTTTTATAGCGCTCAATCCGTCACTTTTCATGGGAAGGATTTGGCTTGTGGTTGCTATAATAACAATGTTTGCGGGCAATTCGTTTGGTTTATTCTGTCTGATTTGTCTTGATGAAAATAAAACTGATCCTTCATCAGCTATAAGGTTTTCACAACTTGCCAATAAGAATCTTGGTTTTGTTGGCGCGATATAAAATAATTTATTTTCTTCTAGTAAGCTAAAAAGGGCAGGTTCATAACATAAAACTTCATTTTCAAACCAATCGTTTTCTTCTAAAATGTTTTCAAACTGCTCGTTAACTTCTTCCATGTTTTCGCAGTACAAAAATTTACCTCCATTTTTTTTGAAATTGAAAATAAATTGCTCGTCTAAAGATAAATGACTGTTCTGCGCAGAAGTTCCCGCATATTCGCTTTCGTTCTCTTCGTCAGAAGCGGCTTCACTAGAGCCAAATATTTTTTTGAAAAAATTCATTTTTTATATGAAATGCTTTACATGTTAATTGAAAACGTTCAAAGATAAAAAAATCTTAATTCAAAAGGGTATTTTGAATTAAGATTTTAAAAAATTATTACGTATTTCGTAATTACTTATGAAACTACTTCTTCTAAATTTTTGTCAAAAGTACGTTTTCCGAATATGTTTTCTAAGTCATCTTTAAAGATTACTTCTTTTTCAATCAGAATATCAGCAAGTTGGTTTAACTTATCTTTGTTTTCTTCTAAAATTTGAATTGCTCTCTGATATTGACCTTCGATTAACTCTGAAATTTCTTTGTCAATAATTTTTGCAGTTTCATCAGAATACGGTTTAGAGAAGTTGTATTCGCTTTGTCCGCTTGAATCGTAATACGTAACATTACCGATTTTATCATTCAATCCGTAAATAGTTACCATAGCACGAGCTTGACGAGTTACTTTTTCTAAGTCGCTTAATGCGCCAGTCGAAATTCTGTCAAAAGTTACTTTTTCAGCAACTCTACCGCCCATAGTAGCACACATTTCGTCTAACATTTGGTCTGTTCTCACGATTTGTCTCTCTTCTGGCAAGTACCAAGCAGCTCCTAAACTTTGCCCACGAGGAACAATTGTTACTTTAATAAGTGGGGCAGCATGCTCTAACATCCAGCTTACAGTAGCGTGACCAGCTTCGTGAATTGCAATTGCTCTTTTTTCGTCTGGAGTAATGATTTTGTTTTTCTTTTCAAGACCACCAATAATTCTATCAACGGCATCAAGGAAATCTTGTCTGTCAACTGCAGCTTTGTTGTTACGAGCAGCAATAAGAGCAGACTTCGTTACAAACATTGGCAATATCAGCACCAGAGAAACCTGGAGTTTGTTTTGCTAAGAAATCTAAATCTAGACCTTCAACTTTTTTAATAGGAGCTAAGTGTACTTTGAAGATTTCAGCTCTTTCGCGAATGTCTGGTAAGTCAACAAAAATTTGTCTGTCAAAACGTCCTGCACGCATTAAAGCTTTGTCTAAAACGTCAGCTCTATTTGTTGCGACTAGAACAATTACGTTAGAGTTTGTACCAAAACCGTCCATTTCTGTTAGTAATTGGTTCAAAGTGTTTTCTCTTTCGTCGTTTCCGCCAGACATATTGCTTTTTCCTCTCGCTCTACCAACAGCATCGATCTCATCAATGAAAATGATAGCAGGAGATTTTTCTTTAGCTTGTTTGAATAAGTCACGTACACGTGAAGCACCAACTCCTACGAACATTTCTACGAAATCTGAACCAGATAAAGAAAAGAAAGGTACTTGAGCCTCACCAGCAACTGCTTTTGCCAATAATGTTTTACCAGTTCCTGGAGGCCCTACCAATAAGGCTCCTTTTGGAATTTTACCTCCAAGATTCGTGTATTTTTCAGGGTTTTTAAGGAATTCAACAATTTCTTGAATTTCTTCTTTAGCACCTTCTAAACCTGCAACATCTTTAAATGTAGTTTTGATATCTGTTTTTTCATCAAACAATTTAGCTTTAGATTTTCCGATATTGAAAATCTGTCCGCCTCCGCCAGCGCCTCCGCCAGACATTTTACGCATAATGAAAATCCATACACCAACAATAATGATGATAGGAAGTAAGCTAATTAAAATATCGCTCCAGTTATTTTTTTGAAGAAAGTTGAAGTCTTTCAGTTTTCCTTCGCTAACTGCTTTTTCTAATTTAGTCTGAAAGATTTGATCATTACCAATTTCCAACGTATAATGTGGACCTTTGTTTGGCTGTTTGAAAATATCTTCAGCAACTTTTTTGTTTGCTGGGTCTTTAAGAGCCGCAGCATTCAAATATACCTCAGCTTCTGCTTTGTTGTAAACAATTACTTTTTCAATTTGTCCTTTTTCTAGAAGGGTGTTGAATTTAGAAGAAGTTAATTGGGCAGGTTCGCTTAAGCTTGATCCTCCTGTGGCAAAACTTATGAATAAAAAAACTAAAAGTATTGCGGTGTATATTAACCAAGGACTTATTTTAAATTTATTCGGATTTGGATTATTATCTTTAGCCATTTAATGAAAGTTTCTTTAGTATTTGTTCTCGATTGAAGTTATTTTGGCATCGCCCCAAAGGCTTTCGATGTTGTAATATTCGCGAATGTGTTTCTGGAAAACGTGTACTACAATATGTACATAGTCCATTAAAACCCATTCTGCATTATCGGTTCCTTCTACATGCCAAGGTTTATCTTTTAAGTCTTTTGATACAATTTTTTGAATTGAGTTTACGATGGCGTTTACTTGGGTGTTTGAGCTACCGTTGCAAATAACAAAATAGTCGCATACAGCTGTATCTATTTCTCTTAAGTCAAGAATATCGATATCATTTCCTTTTACTTCCTCAATCCCTTTGATTATGTTCGCCAGTAGAACATCATTATTAACAGTCTTTTTCGCCATGAATTATTTTATATGAATTTGTAAAGTTACCAAATTTTGTGATTATTTTTGAACCTTAACAAAATATTAAACTAAGATATTTAAATTATTTAATGAAACTAATCAAACTCGATGCCATAGATTCTACAAACGACTTTCTAAAATCATTAGCAAGTCAGGATGAACTGGAGAATTTCACTGTGGTAACAGCTGAAAATCAGACAAAAGGAAAAGGTCAAGTAGGTGGTGTATGGAAGACTCAAGCGGGTAAAAATCTAACTATGAGCGTTTTGGTGAAGGATTTTCTCTTTAGTAATGAAGAAGTTTTCAATTTAAGTGTCTTGGTCGCTTTGTCGATTGCAGAGGTTTTAAAATCGTTAAATATTCCTGATATCTGTATTAAATGGCCAAACGACATTCTGTCATACAATAAGAAACTTGTTGGCATATTAATCGAAAATACCTTAAAAAGCGATGGCAGAATTGTGTCAGTTGTCGGAATTGGAATCAATGTCAATCAAACCGATTTTGACGAATTGCCTAACGCTTCTTCACTGGCAGTAATTTCGGGAGAACCTTTTGACAAAGAAGAAATAGCAATTTTAATTGTTGAAAAGCTAAAAGAAAAGATTCAGTCTTGGAAAACTGAATCTCAAAATTTCTGGAACGAGTACTTTAATTTTTTATTCAAAAAAGGCGTTCCAACAGCGTTTAGAGACAATAATGAACAAGATTTTATGGGAATCATTCAAGGCGTTTCTCCTGTTGGAAAACTGCAGGTTTTGCTAGAAGACGATTCTATTGCAGAGTTTGAGATCAAAGAAGTTAAAATGCTTTATTAAAGCTACTAAGGTTCTAAGATGCTAAGATTCTAAGTTTTTTTTCTTCCAAGTGAATAAACCGTACTATTTGTCATTTCGAGGAACGAGAAATCACACGCGGGATTCCGCATAGATAAGGGAATACTTTGTCGAGCTACTAGTGTGATTTCTCGTTCCTCGAAATGACAAAAACAAAAAAGTCCAATCGTTAGATTGGACTTTTAATTTATAATTTACAATTAATAATTTACCATTATTAAAGCTTGTTCATATTGTTTGCTAAAGTTTCAATAAACTTACTAATTGGACCTTTAACCATCATTGCCATCATAGCGTTGAATTCGCCTTCAAAAAATAATTGAACAGCGCTTTCTGAATCAGAAATAGTGTCAATGTTTGAAGTTAGTGTAAACGGAAGTTTATCACTTGCAGCACCCAAAACAATTTTGTTTGGAGCTATTTTGTCTTTCATTTTTAATTTGATTTCAGGCATCCCTTTCAATCCAAAAATAAAAGCGTCTTCGCCAGTCACTTCAAATTTAGCAATGTTGTCTGGCATTAATTTTTCGAAATTCTTTACGTCAGTCAGTTGATCAAATAAATCCTGAGCTGATTTCTGAACTGTAACTTTTGGACTTTCTAAGTTCATATTGTTTTTTGTTTTTGTTTTTTTAACGCAAAGCGCGCTAAGTTTTTTTATATGCTAAGTTTTGAAAAACACAAAGTTCGCAAATCTAAAATCTTACTCTTGTCCCCAAGTTGATGGACTTGCGTTCCATTCCAACAGAGTCGATTGTTGATCTTCTGTGATGTATTGTTTTTGAACTGCTAAATCTAAAAGATTTTCATAGTTGCTTAAAGTGAATAAATCAATGTTAGCTTCTTTAAAATTCTCTTCTGCAACTCCAAAACCATATGTGAAAATAGCGGCCATACCTTTAATATTAGCGCCTTCGCTTCTTAAAGCTTCTACAGCCATTAAACTGCTTTTTCCGGTACTAATTAAATCCTCAACAACCACAACATTTTGTCCTTTTTGTAAAAAACCTTCCACTTGGTTTTGTCTACCGTGTTTTTTAGGTTCTGGACGCACATATACGAACGGAAGTCCTAAACTTTCGGCAACCAAAATTCCAACCCCAATGGCTCCAGTAGCAACACCAGCAATCACATCAGGTTTTCCAAATTGTTTTTCGATGTTTTTAGCAAACTCATCACGAACATAGTTTCTGATGCTCGGAAATGAAAGAATTAACCTATTATCGCAGTAAATAGGAGATTTCCAACCAGAAGCCCATGTAAAAGGATTTTCGGGATTCAATTTAATTGCATTTATTTGCAAAAGCAATTCGGCTGTTTTTTCGGCAGTATCTTTATTAAAAATCATAGTACAAATGTATAAAGTTTTTGTAAACGACAAACCACTTTTTTTGACAAATGAAATCTCGCGTGAAACAGATTTCCAATTGTTCTTGTTGGAGAGTATTGATATCGAACAGCTTATTATAAAAATTTTTCAAAATAAAATTCAAAAAGCCATTCTATATCATCCCGACGAAAGTGAGATAATGAAAACCCTTAAAGCCAAGATTCCCGTGAATAAAGCAGGCGGAGGCTTTGTCTACAATAAGAAAGGCGAAGTCTTGTTTATCTTTAGAAACGGAAAATGGGACCTGCCAAAAGGCGGAATCGAGAAAGGGGAAGACATTGAAGCGACGGCTATGCGTGAGGTAGAGGAGGAGACAGGGGTAAACCAGCTTCGTATTACGAATAAACTTCAAAAAACCTATCACATCTTTAAACGCAACGGAAAATACAAACTTAAAATCACGCATTGGTTCGAAATGTTTTCCGATTTTGAAGGAACACCACACGGACAAATCGAAGAAGGAATCGAAAAAGTAGCGTGGTTAAACCCCGAACAAATTAAAGAAGCACTTAAAAATTCTTACGAGAATATTAAATTATTGTTTGAAGAAGAAAAGAAACCAATAGAAAAAATGGCCGCGCCAATTGCTTATCGATCTGGACCAGATTCCAAAATAAAAGATATTTAAAGTTTTTAAATTAGAAATCAATTATTTGGGCGTGCCACCAATAAAAAAAAGACCCAATCAACTTTGTGTTCATTGGGTCTTTTTTTTATTGCTGTCTGGCTTTCGCCTTCGCCGCGGCGGATTGGCTCTATCTCTCACGCGAATATATGCTTTGTTGTTATTTCAAGTTTCAAGTTTTTGATTTAAATAATCTTAAGAATTACCATTTAAATTAATCAAAAGATTGTTTTCATTAAAGGTCGCAGTAATTACTTTATCATTCTTTTGCGCTTTAACTTCATTACCATTTACAGTTAATTCATAACCTTTTTGAGAAAGATAATTTGAAAAAGCATTTTTGTGGTTTTGAATTTCAAAAGTCGAAATCAATTCTGGAAAAACAGTGATAATTCTAGAGAATTCTTCACTTTCAATATTATCAATCGAATCGTCTTTAATGGTAACAACCATTGTTCCTTGACCATAATTTCCGAGATAATAACCACTTAAATTAAACATTGTTGTGGCAACCATTCCAATAAGATGTAAATCGTTCTGAACAGCATCAAATTTTCCAATACTTAATAATTCGATGTTATTTTCTTCGCCATATTTCTTTAATGAAAGCGCTTGTTTCATTACAGACTCAGCGTAGCCGCCTGCTTTATTATCCCAAAGCCAAAGCCAAGTTTCTGAAGAATGAGAAAATGAACCCAAAACCTGCATTGGAAAAGTTAGATGGTCTCCAAAAGTAATTTCTTCATTATCCATATTAACATTCCAAGAAAGTCCGCCTGTAACTTCATATAGATTTCTTTGTTTTTCTAAAGCAAGAGCTCCAAATTTTTCTAAAAAATCATTTTCAGAAGTAAAACTGATCTTTTGATTAGTTTGAGTATTTGTTGAAGCTGTTTCTTTTTCTTTCTTCTTAAATAGATTATTGAATATTCCCATTTCTTTTGGCTTTTAGTGTTGCAAATAGTATTGTTTCAAATATATGATTTTTATAAAATAAGTAAGAAAATAATTTATAGCGTCTTTTTAGTGAGAGGTAAAAACTGATTTGAAAAAAATAAATGTAAAAACCAGCGTGAAATGAGGAAAGCCGTAAGTATAATACAAACCAATTAAATAATTTTGGCAATATTTTAACAACATATCGATTAATTATAATAAACCAAAAACAGAAATATTTCTATAAATCTAACTTAATTTAAAATGCTAAAAAAAAGAAAATCGACTGTATCGTTTTGTAAATATGTGAGTATGCTTGCATTATTTATTGCCGTTGGGTATTCATGTTCTAGTGATGAACCAATAGGTGAAGGACCAGCGACTAGCAGTTCTAAAGAAATTACTGCATTCTCTTTTGTTAATCCTGCAATAACAGGTACAATTAATGAAAAAGAACATACAATAACTATCGTATTTCCTGCTGATGTTGACTTAACTAGTTTAGCGACTACTTTTACTACAACGGGAGCAAAAGTTACCGTAGGTTCTGTTACACAAGTTAGCGGAACTACCAAAAACGATTTTAGTAAGGCTATAACATATACAGTTACTGCAGAGGATGGAAGTACTCAAAATTATACAATTGCACCTCCTAATTCGGCTGATGTACTTGGCTTTGCTTTTGAAGGAGGTTTCTCTGATGTATATTGGGAATTACCTGCACTTAAAGAAGGAGAAAATATTTTTAATAATGCTCCTGCTAATCTTGATTTTGTTAGCGGATTTCCGATCTTACCAGCTGGAGCAGAAATGACACAATCTGGAGATAACCAAGAAAGCGATTATAACTCTACAGGTTTTACTTTTACTATTACAGCTGCAGATGGTAAAACAAAAAAGACCTATACCATTAAAATACCTGCTTATGACAAGAATACAAATCCTTATGGTATTTACACTCCAGAGCAGCTTGCAACGCCAGCCTTAAAACTTACTGAAAGTTTTAAATTGATGAATGATATTACAATGCCAGAAGTAAATGGTACCGATTACCCAATTGGTGAAAACTATGCAACTCGAGGTTGGACTCCTATTGGAGATTTTTATACTTTCGAAGGAATTATAGATGGCGATGGTCATGTTGTTAAAAATTTGACCATTAAAGGTGGCAAGCACAGATTATGTTGGATTTATTTCTATAATGGGGGCAAAAGCAGTTGTTAAGAATATTGGATTTACCTCAGTAAATATTACTACTGGAGGCACTGTTGGTGCTTTGGTTGGAAATAATCAAGGAGGAACAATTTCTCATTGTTACACTACAGGTTCTGTTAGTTCTACAGGATTTTCGGCAGAAATTGGCGGTTTGGTAGGAATTAATAATGATGCTAACGGTAAGCCAGGTAAACTTTTAAATAGCTATAGTAAAGTTAATGTTACAGGAGTATCTAACTCGGTAATTGGAGGGTTAGTAGGATATAATTACGAGTGCGATGTGCAAAATTGTTATGCGACAGGTTCAATATCTGGTACATATAAATATGCTGGAGCTCTTATGGGGAAAAACGCATATGAAATCGTTAATTGTTATGCTACAGGAAATCTTAAAACTGGAGGCGGACTAGTTGGCTACAACTTTAACTGGAGTTCAGCGCCAGATTGTTTTTGGGATATCGAGACAACAGGACAAACAACTTCTGATGATGGTGGTAAAGCAGTTGGAAAAACAACGGCCGAAATGAAAACAGCAACTCCTTACAGTAGCACTTGGACTTCTGCTAATTGGAAATTTACAAGCGGAAAATATCCTACTTTAGTGGGACTTGGCGGTCAATAAAAATTATTAGCTATAAATAAAAAACCTCGTAAGACATTTGCTTACGAGGTTTTTTTGTTACGACATATCTTTGGCAACGAAAGTTGCGTTCATTGGGTCTTTTTTTAATTGCAGTCGGGCTTTCGCCGCTACTTCGGTAGCTTGGCTCTATCCCTCACACAGAGCAAAACATTGTTATGAATTTGTTTCAAATTTCGAGTTTTTGCTCGTGGAAGCATTTTATTTTACTTTTTATAAATTTTGTACAGCAAATAAAATATTGTGATCAAAAAAAATAAACCGAAAAGTAAGCAAAAAATTTGCCAAGCCATTAACGAATAATTGTAGTCTTTTACAATCATGTCCATAATTATCTGAATTTTATTGTCGTTAAAAAAGCATTATATTACTTCTTAAGTTTTCGAGATACTTTCCAGTAATAAATACTACCAGTTGCAAATAAAGGCAATACAAAATAGTAGTAATTAATAATTTGAAAAGAACCATTAAAATTTGCTAAATAAAAACATTCGGTCGCATATAAATAAATACACGAGCAAAAACAGACTATAAAAAAAGCTAAATAGTTTCTAGTTAATGTGTTTAGTTTAAAGTATGAATTCGGTGACAAAATATATAGTAGCCATTTTAAACGACGACTATCTGAGGATTTCTTTATCTTTTTTCCAATTTCTTAACAAGTATCTGTTGAATATAAATAAGAGAGCCAATAATTAATATTAATGGTATCAAATAAAAATAACTTACAACGTAATAAGTATCGTAAATATTAATTGTAAAAAAGTATTGAACAAAGTAAAAATAGACAAGCATTACAATACAGATTGCAAAAAAGAACAAATAATTTCTAGTTAGTTTTTTCATATATTTTGATTATTAAAAAAACATTAAACATTTATAATAATTCTATAATCAATGACATGGTTATCTTATTGGCAACTAATTTTTCGAACAATGTGGTCAACAGAATAGTATTTATTTTTGTCTTTTAAATAAACAAAAAAATGATACGTTTGATTTGCATTGTCATTTTGCAAAATAGTATTTAACTGTTCTCTGCTAGTATTTATCTCTAATTTAGAATTGTTGCCAATTGAGTTTGAACTAAAAAACATTTTCCTTTTGTTTGTCAAAATCTTAAAACCTGATATTTCTTTCTTTTCAATGTTTTTTCTAAAAACGATTTCATCTGTTTTTTTATCAAATTCAAAAACAAAATTTTGATGATTTTGAGAAAAGGCCTGAAAACTAACTAGGAATATTATAATACAAAACTTCTTCATTTTATTTTTTCAGGAAGATCTGATATTAAGCGACTACTTTTTTTTGCTAATGTTATAGTATAAACGGAAGATATCAGGAATAAAATTGCTGGAATTGTAAATGCATCATTTATTCTCTTATAATTGTATACTAGCCCTGTAATGTAAAACATTATAAACAATAAAATTACAAAACAGCTCAGCAAAATTTTATAATTTCTGCTTCTTAAAAATAAAACAAGCAGACCAGATATAGGAATGGCTATTAATCCTTGCCAAAGTATTGACGACGTGTTATTAAAGAGGTCGTGCAAAAACTGACTGAAATATATAATTAAAAGAATAAAATTTGGTACTCCATTCTCTTGAACGCCATAAGTTAATAAAAAAGATAGTACTGCAATAAACTTTGAAACTCGTAAATTTATGAACATGATTTATTTGTTTTAAGTGTTATTTGATCTGTCTTTGGATTAAACCAAATCAAGCACGAATACAAGGTAGAGCAGTGAGCACAATGACTCTCAAATTGCTAATTACTATCTCTGCTTTCTACCTAGTATTTCTATCTGAACTTGCCGTCATTTTGAACATTATCACTATCTTTTTTTAATCTATCAATTTCATAATTAATATCTCCTATTATTGTGATTGATTTATCGTAAGAAGAAAATTTTTGAAAAAATGCTCCAGCAATTGTTACTTGTTCGCTATTTGACTTGTAAGGGACATCTAAATTGGTTATTCTATACAAATCAAAAACATAAGGGAGAAATTTTACTCCCTTATATTTTGTGGTAATTGATTGATATACTTTAAGGAAAACTTCTTCATATTCTCCAACAGGTGAAACAATTATATTTTCAATAGCCCAAGATTTTCGTTTGCCAAAAACAGGATGTGAAATTTCCTTAAGATGAATATTTTCTAAAATCTCAATTGTAAAATAATTACCAATCAAGCTTTTATAAAAGTGTAACTCTGTTCGACTCTCTATCGTATTTTTTAGTCTTATAACTCCCGAAAAATTTGGCACTAATCCAGCTGTGCTCCCAGATATGTCATGAAAATCTAATTTCAATTTTTCTAAAAGACCAATATTCCATTCTTTTTCATAATAATCTTTTTTACTATTTTTCTTTATTATTTCATTTAATGCCGCAATTCCTGGGTAAGAAAAGTAATTTTTATCTTCTCTTGTTATTCCTATTGGATAGTACTTCTTTAAACAATCACTTATTTCTGAAAAGTTCTCAGAAAGATCGTCAATAGTAATATTTACAAATTTGTTATGGATAATTGGAAGTTTTAAAGTGTTGGATTATGTTTTATATTGAAATTGAGCTAGATAGTTCTAGAAAGTATTAATCATAGAACACAAGAATTGGATTTACTTCAATGTATTCGTTTTCAGTATCCTTTTTTTTAACCAAATAGACTTTTATAGAACTAAAAAAGTTTACCAATTCGGAATTGTTTAATTTTTGCTTCTTGCTTTTATTATAATATTTTGGAGTTCTTATAAAGTCTTTAAGACAAAGTATTTTTTTCGGTTTTAAATTATTCAAGGTTCCAACCCCTTTAAAGTAAAACTCTTCGTCACTATTTTTGTCTTTAAGTAAAAACTTATTGGCAATAGATTTTGACTCATAAATATATGAGTTGTCCAATTTAAAAAAGAATGTGTCTTTCAGCTTTTCTTGAGCTTGTAAATTAACAACCAAGAAAAATATTAATAACAAATTTATTTTCATAATTAAGATTTAAGGATAGTATGGTTTTTATAAGCAATAAATTATTATTAAAGAAATAATCAATTTAGGAACAAGAAATAGTTTTGTTTGGAGTTTCTTATAAATTTGAATGCGCCCATTCTACCTCATACTTAATTAATTTATTATTGCCTATCTTTTCTAATATATAAACCTTAAAGCAATACTGGCAACCCGCTGGAGGATAAATTAATGTAATATTTTTTTTCTTTTCTACTTCTTCTTTTTTCTTTTTGAAAAATTTGCAAGCCTCATTTTTTAAATTAGTTGTGTTTTCAAGTGTAAGTTTTTTTAAAATATCAATAGAGCAAGTATCTTTTTTGTGTTTTTTTATATCAAAAATGAAACTTTCTCCTTCTGTGTTAAAGTAAATTTTATTTTTATTTTCTTTTTTTCAAATTCACTATTTCTTACTTCATCAAATAAGATATATTTTAAAGGCTTTAAATATTTTTCTCCTCCTTTGTATATAGTAAAATAATCACTTTCTTTTGTTTGCGCATTTATAAAACTAATTGTTAGAAATGCTAAGAGATAAATAGTTTTTTTCATAATCAGTTACAATTTGAAGGACCTTTATAAATATATTCATTGATTAATTTTGTAGTCATTGCTTTTTGTTCTGAAGATAAATTATCCCAAGCAATTGTGGTAATATTTGTATCTAGTTTTCCTAAACCAAGCCACGCTATCGATTCATATGTAGATAGGGGCAATCGATTGTTGTCAAATTGCTTAATAATACTTGCAATAGTACTTCTGTAATGATTAGCCATCATTTCGTGATTCCATGTTGGCTTCCATCTTTTGTAATAATAGTCGTATAATCCTGGAAAGCTGTTTTTTAGAGAGTTAACATAGTTTACCTGTTGTTGAGGATTCATATTGCTACTGTCTGGCATTAAAGTTCCTATTTGAGCAAGCAGACAACATTTTTCGATATATCTCAGCATGAATAATTTCATGAGCAAATACTGTAGCACTTCCTAAATCCGATAAATTGCTCAAACGATTATTATTTATCTGAACTTCTATTACAAAATTATTAGGTAAAAAAGTTTGACCATATACATTTGCTGGTAATGCATTATTAATACTTAATTTCATGTGGCTTACTGTAAATTCTCCGTCAAATTTTTTAATTGCATTTTCAAATCCAGAGCTTGAGTTTTTTAATTTTTCGAAAATACATTTTGCCCTACCAGTAAGTTCATCAATAATTTTTTCAGGTGTTGGTGCTGTTATTCCACTTCCTCCACCTCCCGTAGGAGTTCCCGAATTCCCACTAGAACTTCTATCTCCAAAAGCACCAGCAATACTAAAATCTCTAGGAGCAGGAGCAGGAGATTTTTGTACAACAATAACATTATTTAACGGAATTGCCGCAGTTCCACCTCTTTGTAATGTATCATCACGTTCTCCGCCATAATTGGAACTATCATCAAACATTTCTATCATCTTTGATGTCATGTCACTTTTTACATCTTGGTCATATAGCGTTATTATATTTCGTACATCGCCAATAACGATTCCATCTTTTAATTTGGCTCCTTTTAAAAAGCCTTTTTTTAAATCCCAAGTGATGATATAACCGCTAAATAAAGTTAGGTCCTCAAAACCTAGCTTTTTTTGGTCGTCATCAATTTTATCTTCTGATTCTGGAAAAATCTCCTGAATTAATGCTTGATATTTTGAATCTGATTCATACAAATATAACATTTTCTGCCCTTTGTACTCAGGATCTTCGGGATTGTCCTTAATGGGTACAGTTATCCCTGTAGCGTTATTGCTCAATTTGATTACTTGAGCATTTTCCCAATAATAATCAAGATTTCTAAAAGCCTCAGTAAATTCTCCCTGTTCTGATTTATTGGTTGTAGAATTTGATTTGTAGCTTTCGAACCAATCTTTGGCTTCATTAATTTTAGGATCTTGAGTTCTTAATTGACCTGTGTCAACTTCTTCATTGTTGCAACTGTTGGTTAAAATGACAGCGCCAAACGCTAGAAAAAGTACTAGCGATTTTTTCAATCTTTTCATAATTAAATGGTTATAAGGTTAGTATGTTTAAAACTAATCCTTATGTTTTTCATTAAACTTCCTAAAAAGACATTTAAATAATAAAATAAGACATTTCTTTCATTTTTAAATCTGGTTTAACTTTGTCAAAACTTAGCATTTTAGAATTTCAGAAACCTAAAAACTTAAAACTTATTTAATTTCATGTCTCAAAAATCGTATTTTTGTTTAATAAGCAATATTTGAATTATGAGCACATTTACAAAACCAAGCCATATTGGGCGAAAAATTAGCCGAATTCGTGAACTTCGTGATATGAAGCAAGAAGCTTTGGCTCAGGCTTTAGGAACAAACCAACAGGCGATATCTATTTTAGAAAACAGCGAAACGATTGATGAAGAAAAGCTAAAACAGATTGCAAAAGCTTTGGGAGTAAGTGTTGACGCTATTAAAAATTTTTCTGACGAAGCAAGCAATTAATTTTTTTAATAATTTCTATGATAATAGTGGAAGTCATGGCACTAATTTCGGAACCAATAATGTATGTAATTTCAATCCGCTTGATAAGCTAGTTGAAGCTTACGAAGAAAATAAAAAGCTTTACGAACGTTTGGTTCAAGCTGAAAAAGATAAAGTGGAGTATTTAGAAAAAATATTGAAGGATAAATAAGTTTTTTTATTCTTTTTGGAATATAGAAAAGCCTAATAAAATTTGTTTTTTATTAGGCTTTTTAATTTGGTTTATTGTCGCTGGCGCGAGCGTCTCGCTCGTGCTCTTTTAGTTTTGAGTTAGATTGCGTTCACGAGCGGGACGCTCGCGCTAGCGGGGCGGGGAGATGCTTACGCTAACAGAGCAAAACTTATTTAACTTTTTTGCAAATTTTATACAATAAATATACTATTGTCGCCAAAAAACAAACACAAAATATTTGCCAAATTAGCAATGATATTGAGAAGTCATTAATTGTTATTTCTTTCATAATTATATAAATATCAAGTTATACTATTGTATGAACATCATACGCGTAAATTTTTTGAGATTATCAATTAAGACCGTCGGTACGGTTCGGGTAAATGAGTTAACAAGATATTTTATTCTTTTTAAAATATTGTCTGAATTTATTTGACTTTTTTGTAAATTTTATACAACAGGAACAATATTCCTATCCAAAATACAATATTAATTAATTGACCAATTAATAAAATGATATTAAAATCGTCTACACCTATTTGTTTCATAATTCTAAATTTTATAAAGGTAATCGTTTAGCTGATATTAATTTTCCGTTTCTGTTATCAATATTTACTGAATACGAGACAGGTGTTGTAACAATGCTACCAAGACCTTCTACAAAAAGATTAACTGAAAAAAGGCCAACTATTGTGACAGTTGTAGTGTTCCCATTTGTTACTTGACCATAAGCTGTTTGTGACCACGAAACCCCTGTACTTACACCTATTGGATTGCTTACTACATTGTTAATAACATATTTTAGACCAACTTTTGTTTGGGTAACAGATATCATAAATCTAGCCAAGGGAGCAGGCCTATTGTAGCGCTTGAGACAATTACATTGTTGTTTTGAACAAATTTAAGATCTTTTGCGTTTATATCAGTGTTATTTATTGTTGCTTTTAATTGATTTACACTTTTTATTGAAGATATTTCTGTAACTGTGTTTATGGTGCCTGAACTTCCTCCTCCCGTAGGGGTTCCAGAATACCCACTTGAACCTCCATCTCCGCCAAATGCACCAGCAATACTAAAATCTCTAGGAGCAGGAGCAGGAGATTTCTGTACAACGATAACGTTATTTAACGGAATTGCCGCAGTACCGCCTTTCTGTAATGTATCATCACGTTCTCCACCATAATTGGAACTATCATCAAACATTTCTATCATCTTTGATGCTGTGCCGTTTCTAATATCTTCGTCAAGAAGTGTTATCACATTTTGCACATCGCCAATAACGATTCCGTCTTTTAATTTAGCACCTTTTAAAAAGCCTTTCTTTAAATCCCAATTAAGAATGTAACCGCTAAAAAGAGTTAGATCGCCAAAGCCTAGCTTTTTTTGTTCATCATCAATTTTATCTTTCGAGTCTAGAAATATCTCCTGTAATAGAGCTTGATATTTTGAATCTGATTCATACAAATATAACATTTTCTGCCCTTTGTACTCAGGATTTTCGGGATTGTCCTTAACGGGTACACTGATTCCCGTAGCGTTATTGTCTAATTTGATTACTTTGGCATTCTCCCAATAATAGTCAAGATTTCTAAATGCTTTATTAATTTCTCCCTCTTCTGACTTATTGGTTGTAGAATTTGATTTGTAGCTATCAAACCAATCTTTAGCCTTACCAATTTTGGTGTCTTGACTTGTTAATTGATCTGTGTCAATTTCTTCATTGTTGCAACTTGTAGTTGTGATAATAGTGCCGAAAAACAGAGAAAGCATTATTAGTTTTGTGAATTTTTTCATAATTAAATAATTTAAAGGTTAATAGTTTGTTAAAACTAATTTTTTCTGTCAACTATCCAACTACCTGAAAAAGATATTTAAATATTAAAATAAGACATTTCTTTATATTGGTAAAAACTAATTCAAACTTTGCCAGAGCTCTATATGTAAAGCTTTGCGATCTTAGCATTTGCTAAATCTGATCAAAATCAAAAATCTTAGGGGCTCTTTGCGGTTAAAAAAATCTACAAAATGCGATAGACAGGATACTGCATATGTGCTTTTTCATAATAAACAGAATGCTTATAAATCCAGTCTAGTTGCGCTTCGGCGCTTTTTGTAAATTCGCGGTCGTTTTGTTTTATGGTTTCCAATTCTGTTTTTAAAGCTGGGGTATCTTTTAAAAGCTGCGCGGCAGTGTCTTCAAAAATATATTCTGAGTAATGCTCTTTTTGCTGTAAAATTGCATCGAAGAAATTCCAATTAAAGAACGAATCGACACCTTCAGGTTCAAAAGCTTCTAGAATATATTTTACGCCTTTTTGATTGGTTGGAACTAGGTAATCTCCTTTAGCGAAAGCCATTTTAACGATTTTAGAAATTACGGTTGTGTTTCTGTGCAAATAATGCCCTTCGTAAGCAGACGGAACGGTTTTAAAATCGGCAATTCTATAACTTTCGACTTCTATAATGGTATCGTTTTTAATTTGTTTAAAGGAGATATTATTGTTTTTCAAAAGATCAATAATATTCCAATATCCTCTCGGAACAACATAAGCCGTCGGAATCACCACTTCTTTAACCGATTTAAATTCTTTAATGTACGGAACGTCTTTTTTATACGGTTTGCTTCGGTCGTAATACAAACGATTTCCAGTTGTAGCGTCGCTTTTTTTGTAGCCTGCTTCATAACCTAAAAACGAAAAAGTAGTTGCTTTTGTACTGTCCAATTCCCATTTTAAAGTGTATGATTTCTTTGGCTGATATTGCTCTAAATTTTGTACTCTTAAATCTTTTATTTTTTGATAATTAGCATCGGTAAAATCCATCGTCGATTTCATGTATTCGTACGTCATTTTTACGCGTTCTGCATATTTTTTCAGCATGTGCGTTTCGACTACAAAACCAATTGTATTAAATAACGAAGTATAACCCGTTGTATATCGCGGACTATCAACAAACTGCCCAAAACCTTTGTCTGGCGTGTCTTTAAACGAATCGACATAAGGCGTAGTTTCGATTTTCTTTTTCTGAAGATCTTTTACCAAAGCCGGCATCATTTCGTTATTCATAAAATTGCCCAAAACTGTTCCCAATTTATTATGCTGTGTCATGATATACGTCAGTTTGTATTGATAATCAGAACCGTTACTTACGTGATTATCGATAAAAACATCGGCGTTTATTTTCTGGAAAATCTCTACAAAACTTTTTGTATTTCGAGTATCCGATTTCATTAAATCACGATTCAAATCGTAGTTTCTGGCATTTCCTCTAAAACCATAAATCTCTGGCCCGTCTTGGTTGGCGCGAGTTGTCGAATTTCGGTTTAAAGCACCGCCAATATTATAAACTGGAATGGTAACCAAAACAGTGTTTTTAGGCGCTTTCATTTTTCCTGTTGCTAAATCTCTATAGAATTGCATTGTTGCATCTATTCCGTCAGGTTCTCCAGCATGGATTCCGTTATTGACAAACAGAACGGCTTTTGTTTTCTGGATTTTATCAAAATCAAATTCCTTGTCAGGATTGAAAGTAATCATGTGTAAAGGTTCGCCAGAATCTGTCAGTCCCATTTCTTTCATTTGAATAGTAGGGAAATCGGCGACAAGCATTTTCCAATAAGCAATAGTTTCTTGATACGAAGCCGATTGATTTCCGTTTCCTTTCTCAAAAAAGGTATCGTATTTCTTATTGTTTTGAGCGGAAATAGTGATGGTGAAAAGTGAAAAGAGAAATGTAAAAAGTTTCATGGTTTTGGGTTTTTGATGGTCAAATATAATAGTTTTATTTGTTTCAGGTTTCAAGTTTCAGGTTTCATGTACTTTGTGTTTTTTTAACCGCAAAGCACGCAAAGTTTTTTGTCTTTCAGGTTTTGTAAAAACGCAAAGTTCGCAAAGCTTTGAACTTAAACTTTGTGAACTTTGCGTAAACCTTTGCGTGCTTTGCGGTTAAAAAACTTTCCCTACTTTTGCGAGCATGAAAAAACACCATTCCAACGATATACTTTCGAATTTAGGAATTCAGAGCCTAAACGAAATGCAGGAAATGGCACACGATGCTATTTTAAACGAAAACAACGTTTTATTACTTTCTCCAACAGGATCTGGGAAAACATTGGCGTTTTTGCTTCCTATTTTAGAATTGTTACAGCCTGAAATACTTTCTGTTCAATGTTTGATTTTGGTTCCGTCTCGTGAATTAGGGCTTCAAATTGAACAGGTTTGGAAAAAAATGGGAACGCAGTACAAAGTCAATATTTGTTATGGCGGACATTCAATTGATACTGAAATCAAAAACTTAAGCAATCCGCCAGCGGTTTTAATTGGAACTCCTGGAAGAATTGCCGATCATATCGAGAGAGAAACTTTTAGAACCGATAAAATTCAGACTTTAGTTTTAGACGAGTTTGATAAATCGTTGCAATTAGGTTTTCATGAGCAAATGTCTTTTATAATTGGAAGATTATCGAAAGTAAACAAACATGTTTTAGTTTCGGCAACTTCAGATATTGAGATTCCGAAATATACTAGGGTTATAAATCCAGTTGTTTTGGATTTTATTCCAGAGGAAGAAGAAAAGACAAATCTTTCGATGAAAATGGTGATTTCGCCAGCAAAAGATAAATTGCAGAGTTTGTTTAACTTGATTTGTTCTTTAAAATCAGAATCGGCTATTATTTTCTGTAATCATCGTGATGCGACAGAGCGTATTAGTGACACTTTAAACGAAAAAGGAATCTATTCGGTTTATTATCATGGCGGAATGGATCAAGAAGAACGTGAGCGTGCTTTGATTCAGTTTAGAAATGGAAGTGTAACGTATTTGGTAACAACCGATTTGGCGACGAAGAGGTTTGGATATTCCAGAAATGAAACATGTTATTCATTATCATCTGCCTTTAAAAGAAGACGAGTTTACGCATAGAAACGGACGTACAGCGCGTATGCAGGCGACAGGAACTGCGTATGTGATCATTCACGAAAGTGAAAAACAATTGGATTATATAGATTATGAAATGAAGGTTTTGGATGTTGAAGGAAAAGTTTCGCTTCCGAATCCGCCTCAATTTCAGACTATTTACATTAGCGGTGGAAAGAAAACCAAGTTGAATAAATTTGATATCGTAGGATTCTTTTCTCAAAAGGGAAAATTAGAAAAAGACGATTTAGGATTAATTGAAGTAAAAGATTTTGTTTCGTTTGCGACAGTAAAATACAATAAAGTAAAAGATCTTCTGAAAAACGTTAAAGATGAAAAAATGAAAGGCAAGAAGTTTAAAATCGAAGTTGCCCGTAATGTTATTAAGAAAGAAGAAGAGGAGAAGAGAGGAAAGTATTAAATTTTAGATTTTAGAGCGTTAATTTAGATTTGTATTTTGGAGTTTTTTATGATTTATGTGTTTGTAATTCAGTAAATTATGATTATGTAACTAAGTTTTACAATTTTATGTTAAAAAAATAACGAATTGATAGGTGTTTTTTCAATATTTCTATGTTTTTTTGTGTTCGTAAAATTGTAACCCCAAATACTATATGAAAAAGATTATTACTCTTGCCGCATTGTTTTTTACTTTTATTTCGTTTGCACAGGTTAAGGTACTAGAAACAGTTCCTGTAGAAAAATTAGGAAAAGTAAATAATAATTACATTCAGAAAATTGGTGACGAATACACTGTGTATTACACTATCGTTCAAAGTGATGATGATTCGACTTTGAGAAAATTTTCATTCAAAAACATTGATAATGCTTATAACTCTTTATACAACATTATCATGGGCGGATTTACAGCTTCTCCGTTGTACGACATCAAATTAGAGTTACCTAACAACTACATTTGGTTGCACTACACAGGAAATGTGGTTCCAGACAAAGCTACAGTTCAATTTATGGTTTCTGGAAAAGAAAGAGACGCAGCAACAAACAACGTTTCTGAGCCATTCGTAAAAGATCAAATCAGTAAATTATTCCAAAAATAATTTTTCGTTAGAAACAATATATTTAAAAAGCCCGTTCAGTTTTATGAACGGGCTTTTTTGTTTCAGGTTTCAAGCTGATAAACTTTGTCTTTAATTTTAACGCAAAGCACGCTAAGTTTTTTAATTTTAAAGACTTTATAAAAGTAAAAAGTTCGCAAAGCTTTGTGGATAAAACTTTGCGAACTTTGCGTTTTTTTTGTGTGCTTTGCGGTTAAATTATTAGTATTCTAAAAAAAAGCTTAGAATCTTAGCATCTCAGAACCTCAGCACCTTTTTTTAAATTTTCTTCACGTATTGTGTAATAATCACAATTTGCTGGCCGTCTACTTTTCCCTCAATGTATTCAGCGTTTTCGTGGTCTAAACGGATGTTTCTAACGGCAGTTCCTTGTTTGGCAACCATGCTAGATCCTTTTACTTTAAGATCTTTGATTAAAACTACAGAATCTCCGTGTTGTAGTACTACGCCGTTACTGTCGCGGTGAACTAATTTATTTTCATCATCTTCGCCTTCTCCCGTTGCTTTTGCCCATTCTAGAGTATCTTCGTCTAAGTACATCATATCAAGCAACTCTTGTGGCCATCCCGCAGCGCGCATACGGCTTAACATTCTCCAAGCCACAACTTGTACCGGAATATTTTCATTCCACATACTGTCGTTAAGGCATTTCCAGTGATTTAAATCTACATTATCTGGATTTTCAATTTGGTCAATACAAGTGTTACAGGCAAATACGGCTTCATCAATACCTCCTTTTTTAGTTGGAAGGACTTGATAAACTTTTAAATTTTCTTCAGCTCCACAAAGTTCGCATTTAGCGCCACTTCTTTTGCTTAATTCTCTTTCGATGCTCATTATTTGGGTTTTATTTTAAAAATGCGAAATTACTTATAATTTGTTTGGATTGCAAGTTTATGTCAAGGTTTGGATGTTCTTTAAATCGGTTGATTGATTTTTTGCCTTATTTTTCTTTTATCCTAACAGCTTTTGGAACCAATTGTTCATATTCGCCACCATGACGCAATACATCGCGTACAATGCTTGAACTGATAAATGATGTACTTGCAGCTGTCAATAGGAAAACGGTTTCTATTTTAGAAAGTTTTCTATTCGTGTGTGCAATGGCTTTTTCAAACTCAAAATCGGCTGGGTTGCGAAGACCTCTCAAAATGAAGTTGGCTTTTTCTTTTTTTGCCAAATCGATTGTTAATCCTTCATAAGTGATAACCGTAACTTTTGGTTCGTCTTTGAAGGTTTCCTCGATAAAACGTTTTCTTTCTTCTAATGAAAACATGTATTTTTTTTCGGCATTGACACCAATTGCTATTACAATTTCGTCAAATAAAGGAATTCCTCTTTTGATGATGTCTTCGTGTCCTAATGTAATTGGGTCAAATGATCCTGGGAATATGGCTTTTCGCATTTCTTTTAAGGTTCTAAGGTTCTGAAATGCTAAGATTCTAAGTTATTAGGATTGTGGTGAATCTTAGTTTTTCTTTTTCTTTTTCTTTTTTTGAATTTGGAATTTTTTCTATGTTATTCTCTTGGTATTGATTGAAGGAACCCATTCGTCTTTATTGCAGTCTTTACAAGTTGAAGTTCCTTTTTTTAATTTTTCAGTATTACCACAAAAAGAGCAGGAATATACTCCGTCTTCTGGGATACTTCTATTTTTTTTCTCAAAAAGCAAAGGCAGAATCGGCAATCCGTATCCAACATCTTTGTCTTCATAATAAAAAACACTGATTTCGCCACTTGTTTCTATAAATGCATGTTTTACTTGCCCCAAATGTTCAATCGATTTGATGCGTAATTCAGCAAAAAACTCATCTTGCGCCAAACTTTCTTTTTTAAAACTCGATATAGAAAATTTTCCGTCGTTAATCAAGCATTCGGTTTTACCTTCTATGAACTCTTCGAATTTTTTGCTTTTTCCTGTGAGCCAAGTAACAGAACGATAAAGAATTATAATGCTTAAAAATACGATTGCTCGCAGGAATTATTCCGACATCTTCATAAAACATCGGATCGCCAGCGGCAGAACCCAATGCAATGATAATTACGGTTTCAAAAACAGATAATTGTTTTACGCCTCTTTTTCCTGCTAACTTTAATGTAAGAAGTAAAATGGTAAACATTACCGTTGAACGAAATATCACTTCCAGAATAAAGGTTTCTGGGAGATTGTTGTAGAATAACCTATTCCATTCAAAGATTTCTTTCATTTTTTTGAGGTTCAAAGATGCAGAGTAACAAAAGTGACAAAGGTTGACTTTGACTTGGTTCAGTCTGACAATAAGGTTAAAAAATAAGGTGCTAAAATCTTAGGATCTTAGCACCTTAAAATCTTAGCAACTATTTTAAAGCTAGTTCAATTGCATTTGTGAATAAATCTTCTAGAGAAATTCCTGCAACTTTTGCTTGTTGCGGAATCAAACTTTCTGTAGTTAAGCCAGGAATAGTATTCATTTCTAACATATGTGGTTCGTCGTTTACAATGATGAATTCGCTTCTTGAGAAACCTTTCATTTTTAAAACTTCGTAAGCACGTTTTGCTGTTTCTCCAACTTTTCTAGTCATTTCGTCAGAGATTCTCGCTGGCGTTATTTCTTGTGATTTTCCTTCGTATTTCGCTTCATAATCGAAGAAATCATTGTCTGATACAATTTCTGTAATTGGCAGTACTTTGATTTCTCCTTGGTAGTTAATTACACCTACAGATACTTCAGTTCCGTCAAGGAAGCTTTCAATAATAATTTCGTTGTCTTCTTTGTAAGCTACTTCAATTGCAATTGGAAGTTCGGCTTCTGTTTTTACTTTTGAGATTCCGAAACTTGAACCTGCTTTGTTTGGTTTTACAAAACAAGGAAGTCCAACTTTTTCTATAATTTCTTGTGTATTAATTTTATCTCCTTTATTTAAATAATAAGAAATCGCTGTTTTGATTCCGTATGGTTTTAAAACAGATAATAAATCTCTTTTATTGAATGTTAGAGCAGATTGGTAATAATCGCAAGAAGATTGTGGCATTCCAATTAATTCGAAATACGCTTGCATTAATCCGTCTTCTCCTGGAGTTCCATGAATAGCGTTGAAAACACAATCAAATGTGATTTTTTCGCCGTTTACAGTAACTGAAAAATCATTTCTATCGATTGGGAATTCGGCATCATTTTGGTCTACATAAACCCATTTTTCTTTAAAAATGTGAATACGGAATCCGTTGTATTTTGTTTTGTCAAGATATTGATAAACGACATTCCCGCTGATTAAAGAAATCTTGTATTCGCTAGAATAGCCGCCCATGATGATGGCAATGTTTTTCATTGTATATTTTTATTTTTTAATTGTTTTAAGTTTAATGTTTTCAAGTTTCTTCCGCAGATAAAAATGATTTTTCCCAATATTGTCATTTCGAAAAAGGAGAAATCTCCGCAAGTAGCTCCGCAAAAATTGTCAATGTTACTTTATGTAAATCCTTCTCGGTTCTAAAGCTTCGGGATCGCGACGCTCAGAATGACAATAATGGCACTTTCTTGTTTTAAACAAAATTATCATTTTTTTTGAAACGAAATACTTTATCTTTGTCGCTAATAAAAATAAATTTATGAGTTTACGTCAGTATTTAACAAGCCGAGTTTTTTTCTTGCAATTGCTTGCTGCCGCAGCTATTATTGCGGTTATTGGTTATTTATTTATGCATTGGTTAACTTTTACAACAGATCACGGACACGAAATTGCGGTGCCGAATTTGTCTAAATTGACTGAAGAGCAAGTAGAACAAAAACTGGACGAGTTGGATTTAGATTACGTTCTTTTGGACAGTGTTGATTACAGAAGTGAATACCCAAAATATAGTGTTGTTGAGCAAGATCCGTTGCCAGGAACAATGGTAAAAGTGGGTAGAAAAATTTATATCAAGATTAATGCTTCTGGTTTTTCTTCTGTGAAAATTCCAGATTTAATCGAGAAAACATATCGTGAAGCTGTACCAACGTTAAAAGCGTTAGGTCTTGAGCCAGGAACGATTACGTATATTCCAAATCTTGGAAAAGATATGGTATTGGAAATGCGTTATAAAGGAAGAAACTTAAAAGTAGGAGATCGCGTGCTTAAGGCTTCTAAAATTGATTTGGTTTTAGGAGACGGAAAAGCAAGTTATGTAGATGATAGTCAGGCAGACAGTACTGCAGTGCCTGTAGAAACCCCAGCAGATGAACAATAATATTGAAGAAAATTTAGATCTAGAAGACGAATTATTCGAACATTATAGATTTGAAGTCCCAAAAGGTCAAGCGTTTTTGCGTATTGACAAATATTTAATGTATTTGATTCCGAATGCCACACGAAATAAAATTCAGAATGCGGCAACTAACGGAAATATCTTTGTA
Organism: Flavobacterium ginsengisoli; assembly: GCF_029625315.1. Taxonomy (NCBI): domain Bacteria; kingdom Pseudomonadati; phylum Bacteroidota; class Flavobacteriia; order Flavobacteriales; family Flavobacteriaceae; genus Flavobacterium; species Flavobacterium ginsengisoli. The sequence continues at coordinate 1,606,295 of NZ_CP121110.1, read as the reverse complement.
AATGATGTTCCAGTAAAATCAAATTACAAAGTAAAACCTTTTGATGTGATAACGGTAATGTTGTCGCATCCTCCGTTTGAAAATCATATTCTTCCTGAAGATATTCCGTTGAATATTGTTTATGAAGACGATGCTCTTTTATTGATTAATAAAGAGCCTGGAATGGTTGTGCATCCTGGTCACGGAAACTATACTGGAACTTTGGTAAATGCTTTGGCGCATCATTTTGATAATTTGCCAATGAATAGCAGCTGAACGTCCAGGTTTGGTTCATAGAATTGATAAAGATACTTCTGGTCTTTTGGTTGTAGCCAAAACGGAAGCCGCTATGACGCATCTAGCAAAGCAGTTTGAAGCTAAAACTACCGAACGTGAGTATATTGCTCTAGTTTGGGGAAATGTTGTGGCAGATAGCGGTACAATTGAAGGAAATCTTGCAAGACATCTAAAAGATCGTATGCAAATGGCAGTTTTTGATGATCCAGAAATTGGTAAACCTGCAATTACGCATTATAAAGTTTTGGAACGTTTTGGTTATGTAACTCTTATTTCTTGTAAACTGGAAACAGGAAGAACACATCAGATTCGTGCGCATATGAAACACATCGGACATCCTTTATTTAATGATGAACGTTACGGCGGGCATTTGATTTTGAAAGGAACTACTTTTACCAAATACAAACAGTTTATAGAGAATTGTTTTAAAGCGTTACCACGTCAGGCATTGCATGCTAAAACGCTTGGTTTTGTTCATCCGACTACTGGCGAAATGATGCGTTTTGATACTGAACTTCCTCAGGATTTTAAAGATTGTATTGAAAAATGGCAGAATTATGTGAAGTCACATAATGTTGATGAGGAATAATTAGATAATTTGTCAATTAGAAAATTAGATAATGTAGACTAATAAAAAAAAGCTCCTTTTGGGAGCTTTTTTTATGATTCTATTTTTACATTTCTGTTTAGAAATATTGAAATTTTTTCTGCTATTTCGTGTGCGTCTTTTTCTAATAAATGTTTTTTTATGATGTAGTCATTTGATGAAATAGGAAAAACATCCAAGTATACTTTCCAGCCTAAACTGTATTTCCCGTTGAGATAAACTACATTTACAGATTGTAATTTGTACAATTTGCAGTGAAATTTATTATTGATATACAAATCTTCATCTCTAATGCTAAACACATGAAATTTGTTTTTGTACCATTCAAAATAATCATTAAACAGTACATATGTGAGTGCTGACATTGCAATGATTATTGAGATAAAGGTTTCAGCGATTAGGTCAGGGTTTAACTTGCTTACAATTAATAGCAATATTGAAAAGAAAATTATCCAAGGAACAATCAGTGATTTTTTATTGAAATAAAATGAAATAGTCATTTCGTTATCACCATTTTGCAAGATCTCGTATTTTTCCATTCGTTATGCCTATTTCTAAAGAGACTTGATTTTTAAATCCATTATTTTGACTTCTCCGTTGGTTATAAAGCCTAATTTTCCTTTTTGGTTTAGATTGCTTTTTTCAAGAGAATATTCTAAAGTTGTTTTATCGTCAACAGAAAACGATAATTGATTATTTAAAACTTTAATTTTTACTGAATACCATTTATTGTTTTCTAATTGCATTGGCTTTCTAAACAACGTTTTTCCACCTCGTTTGCCATACGAATCATCTTTTTTATCATACATTCCGTCGCCAATTACTATGTTTTGATCAATCTGATACAAGTATGTTCTAATGTATTTTCCTTTATCCAAATTCAGCATAATTTCGAATAAAGATGCATTTGTCATGTTGACTTTAAAATCAATAGCATAATTTTTTGGGAGCTGTTTTTTTGAAACTAAAACTCCCCAAGGCGAAAGAGAACCGTTTCCTATAAGAGTATCATTTTTTAGAATCCACTCTTTAGAATTAATCGTCCAATTTGATTTTAGTTCTCTAGAATTGTTTAAAGTATATTCTTTTTTTACTGTTGAAATCGTGCTGGAACACGAAATCAAGATTAGTTGTAAAATCAGAAAGACTGCAAATTTTATTTTCATTTAATTTAATTCTGAATGGTATTTTATTTTTCCGATTGAACCTGTTTCTGAAGGCAAAAGTTCGAAAACAGAAGTAGGGGCAAGGCCTTGTTCAATTCGGTGAGAAACATAAATTATACTCACATTTGTTTCTTGTTTGATGGTGTTGATTAATTGGATAACCAAATCTACATTTTCATCATCCAAACCTTCAACTGGTTCGTCTAAAATTAATAACGGCGGATGTTTTAAAACGGCACGAACAATTAAAGCTACACGCTGCTGTCCAATAGAAAGATCAATAAAGCGTTTTTTTCTTAAATGTGTCATTTCTATCACTTCAAGCCATTGATTTACAATTTGTTTTTGATGCGTTGTAGGTTCGGTGTACAATCCGATAGAATCGAAAAATCCTGATAAAATCATTTGTTCTAATGTGTGGCCTTTTTGAAATAAATCGGTCATAGAAGTAGTAAAAATTCCGATTTGTTTTTTGATTTCCCAAACACTTTCTCCTGTTCCTTTTTTTCTTCCAAACAAAAATAAATCCTGTCCAAAACCTTTCGGATTATCACCTGTAATTAAGGATAAGATAGTACTTTTTCCTGAGCCATTCGGGCCAATTAATTGCCAGAATTCGCCTTGCTTAACTGTCCAAGAAATCTTGTTTATGATTTTTCTTTCTTCGTAGCTTACAGAAACATCTTCTAGTTTTATTAATACATTATCTTGAAAAGAATGTGTTTCTGTCGCTTTAGGAATTGTAGCGGTATTTAATGTTTTAAAATGATTTTCGATTTTTACAAATGGATGCAATTCGAATGTATTGTCTTTAATTAAAGCTTTATTTGGAACAAAATCTAATATATCGACAGTACGATTCAATAACTGAATAATCGCAATAGAATCGGTTAATTTCTGCAGCCGATTCAGCTAAAACAACTCGAGAAGCTTGATCTAAATGATCAAACGGATTATCAAAAATGATAAAATCGGGTTTTTGGTTAATACAGTAGCGTAAAAACTCTTTTTTGCGTTCTCCAGAAGAAAAAGTTCTTAATTGTCTATTTGAAGTTGTGGAAGCTTCAACGCTATCGTATTGAAATTCCTTTTCGATGAATTTCTCGATTGCAATATCAGAGAAAAGAATTCCTTTTTGGTTATTAAAAGCGACTAAATCTCCTTTTGCTTTGCCTTCAAGTAAAGCGTCTATAAAAGCTTTTTTGTTTACTTGATTTGACAAGAGTATATCCCAGTGTTGCATTGTGTATTTTTAAATTTGTTGGTTGTATTGTTTTTTGAGCCACAGATTAAAGGATTAAAAAAGATTAATCATTAGAATCTTTTTAATCTGTGGCAAAAAAATATTTTATTCTGTTTTTTGGGTTGCCATTTCGCGGTCATTTCTTGACCATTCGCTCCACGAACCCACATATAATTTCGGAATTGGAAGCCCGGCGTAATCCATTGCTAATAATGTATGGCAAGCTGTAACGCCCGACCCGCAATGAACAATCACATTTTCTGATTTTTTATCCCCAATTACAGCTTTGTATTTTGCGCCTAATTCATTAGCTGATTTAAATAATCCGTTTTCGTCTAAATTTTCAGTTAACGGAACATTGATAGCTCCAGGAATATGTCCAGCAATTAAATCTAGCGGTTCTGTTAAACCATCATATCTGTTTTTATCACGAACATCGATTACTATATTTTGATCGTTTTTTCGAGCCTTTTCGACTTCATCGATATCAGCTAAAAGCAATTTCCATTCTTGAGAAGGATATGTTGTTTGGTCAAAAGTTTCGATGCCAGAATTGGTTGGAAAACCCGCTTGAATTGTCGCTTGATAACCACCATTTAGAACCTGAATTTGTTCATGTCCAATGGCGCGCATCATCCACCAGAAACGAGCAAAGAAATTAGAACCGTTTTTATCATCGTAAACGACAATAAAATCTGTAGGTGAAATTCCTAAAGCAGAAAGTGTTTTTGCGAATTCTTCAGGAGAAGGTAAAGGATGTCTTCCTCCATTTGCAGGGTTTTCTGGAATGGATGCCAAATCATGATTTAAGTCAACAAAACGAGCGCCTTTTAAATGTTCTTTTTGATAGTTTTCAAAAGCATTGGCGCCCGCTCGAGCATCAATTAAGATAATTGAATCTTGAATCTTTAATAGTTCTTCAACGTTTATAATAGATGAAAATGCAACAGACATAATAGAATCTTTTTTATGATTTATTTTCAGTGTTAATCAGCAAATGCTTGGCTGTAAAAAATTAGAAAAGTATTATTTGTTTTATTATACTTCAGACAATCCCAATTGTTGTAAACAGGACTTGTCGAAATACAAAGGGTATTTTCTAAATTTGCTTTGGAAGCTTTTTTTGAAAAACATCCATCTTTCAATAAAAAGTTCTCATCTTTTGAAATATCAGTAATTTTCAGAGGAGATGCCTCTAGGTAGTATCCAGGATTTATTTCAATAGCTTCTTCATTCATAATTAAATTCTCTTGGGCAAATTGATAATCAAGCGTTCCGAAAGAATAATTGCCACAATTATCTAAACCGTTTTCAACTTTTATGTCTTTAAAGAGTTCAGCATATGTATTAGTTGCACCATTAAATAGCAAAAATTTTAGCTTGTTGTTTTTTATATCATAAACTACAAAAACATAATCTTCGCTATTTGTTTGAAACAAGTTGCCTTTCGCAAAAGAAAGCAATTCATAATCAGGGTTTGTTTTGAAAAAATGATTTTGCTTTTCATTTAGCTGTTCTGTCATCTTAGCATTGATTTTAGAAAAAAGCTGTTTTTCAGAAAGTTGTTTTAAACTTTTTCTATTTTCTAAAATTCTGTCTGTAAATTCAGGATTGTCATAGACAGAAATTTGATATTGAGTTGTTTCAGTATCTTTAGGTTTATTTGTTTTGATGCTTTCTTGCGCGATTTCTTTTTTAGTATTAGTTTTTTCTTGCTGTTTGGAGTTGCATGAAAATAAAGCTAGTGAAAGAAGAACGAAAGCAATTTTAATTTTCATAAAAATGGAATATTTTTTAGTTTTATAAAGGTTTAGTTTTTTATTATTTCTGTAATTTATTTTTTCTTCGAATTTCCAAGCCAAAGCAACGCATTCAATATCAATTGGCTTTGTGTTTTGTTTTCAAAAGTGTAGGATAGGGTTTTGTTTGTTCCGCCTTCATAATCAATATCATTATGTCCCATATTTACATACAGCATTTTGTATTTTTTATTGGTCCAAACAACTGGATAATAACCGCTATGCCAAATTTCATGTGCTTTTGGACCTGTTCCTAAAGGAAAACTAGATTCGTCAATAGCCAATAAAATTTCGATATCTGGATTTTTGGTTAAATCGTTCGACCATCTGTACCATTCGTTTGGTGCAGAAGCAAAAGTTTTAGGTAAATTTTTAGTTACAGGATGCTGATTTTCTACTCTTAAAACTGCCGAAGTCGGTTTCCAAGTATTGCTTCCGTATTCGCCAGAACCTAAAAAAGTATTGTGGTACCAGTTCCAATCTTGATTATAGCTCGAATCGTTTAAAGCAAATGCCGAAAAATGAAATCCAATAAATCCGCCTCCATTTTCCATGTATTTTTGGAAAGCTTCACGCTGTTCTTTTTTCTCTGGTCTTGTGTCTAAAAATAAAACGACCTGATATTTTGCCAAAAACTTTGCGTTTAAATTGTCCCAATTGCTTGTAGAATCATATTGAAAATGATTTTCTACAGCTAATTTCGGAAAGTATTTATTGGCTTCGTGTACAAAACTGATATGCGCTTGATCATTTTTGGCAGTATAAAAAGCAATGACTTTAAATTTTGGATTTTCTTTTTTCTTTTGCGAAAAGCTAGAGAAAGAAAGAACTAAAACTAAAAGTAAAATGCTTCTTTTGAAAAGGTTTTGGTTGAAAACAGTCATTCAGTTTGGTGATTAAACAGGAATTTTTTCGATTAAAATTTCATTCTCCGATTTATCAAAATAAGTGCAAGTCATCTCCACAATATCAACACGCCATTTTGCAATTCCAGCTTGTGCACAATGATTGCAGAAAGTCATATAATCGGTTTCGCCATGCTGATGCTTTACCAGATTTTCGATAAAAAGTTCTTTATTAGGAAAATCTGCCACTTTAATTTCGGCGTATTTTTCTTCAGCAACTGCGGTATAATTATTTAAGCCGTAGTAAACTGTGCTTCCGTCATGTACATAAGTATCATATCCTTTTACACCTAATATGATTAGATCCTGAATATAATTTGGAAAATCTTCACCTGATTTTACTTTTGAATGCGCTTCTTTTATTTGTTCTATTGTAAACATATTTATATGATTTTTAAGTTAGGTTTTGCCACGAATTGCACCAATTTACACGAATTTTTTATTTAAAAATTTCGGAAAATTAATTAGTGTCAATTCGCGAAATTCGTGGCAGAAAAAAATATTATTTCAAAAATACGATTAATGATTTTATAAACGAATCAAAAGATTCGATATGTGGCAAATGTCCTGTATTTGGAATTTCTACGAGTTTTGAATTCGGAATTGCTTTCTGTGTCTTTTTGCCTAATTCAGCATAGTTTCCCATCGTTTTTCTCACTTCTTCAGAAACTAATGGCTTTCCTAAAGCTGTTTTATCTCTTGTTCCGATAATTAATAATGTTGGACATTTGATGTTTTTAAATTCATATAAAACAGGTTGTGTGAAAATCATATCGTACAAAAGAGCAGAATTCCAGGCAACGATGTTATAATCTGGAGCAGTTGTCCATCCTGCGCCAAGTTCTGCCCATTTTTGATAATTGGCATTCCATTTTCCGTCATAATAATTTGCCATTTGGTATTGCTTAATGTTTTCGTAATTCTGTTTTAATTCCGACTCATACCACCAATCAACAGGTTTATAAGGAACGACTAATTTCCAGTCTTCTAAACCAATCGGATTTTCTAAAACTAATTTTTCTGTTGTTTCTGGATACATTAACGCAAAACGAGTGGCTAGCATTCCGCCCATAGAATGTCCTAAAATCGTTGTTTTTTGAATTCCTAAATGGTCTAAAAGTTTTTTGGTATTTTCGGCTAATTGCTGAAAAGTGTATTGAAAACTGTCTGGTTTTGTCGACTTTCCAAATCCAATCTGATCGGGAACAATTACTCGAAAACCTTCTTTTGCTAAAGCTTTAATAGTAGTTTCCCAGTAAGCGCCATTAAAATTTTTTCCGTGCAGTAAAACAATATTTTTCTGATTGTAATTTTCTGGAATAATGTCCATATAACTCATTTTCATGTACTGGCGCTGATTGCTCAATTCGATAAAATGAACAGGAAATGGATATTCATAATTACTTAAATTAATGTCCAAGGCTTTTATATTTCCCTGCTGGCCAAAACTTAAGAAAGGAATTAGTATAAATAATAGTTTCAAGATTTTCATTTCAGTAGCGTTTGTTATTAGGAATTATAAAATTAAACCGAAGCATTTTTAAAACAAAGCTTAAAATCTTAAAGTTATCAGAAAAAAGGCATTCAAAATGATTTCATTGTTTTTAGTGTTAATAATCGATATTTTTTTGATTTTTTATCGATTAAATGAAGCCGATTATGAAAATAATGTATTTAGACGAGTAATGTCGCACTTCACGGGAGTTCTTTTATTAACAGGAAAAATGTATGTAATTTAGTATCAGAATGTTGTAAGCCTTAAAAAATAGTATTATGAAGAAGACACTACTTTTGCTCCTGCTCACAGTCCCCACATTTGCCCAAGAACTCAATACTTTTGATTTCGCTGTTATAAACTCAACCTTAATTTCTCCAAATATAGATCTAGATAAAGGCCGGAGTGTCGTTGCCGCAAATCAAGATCAATATTCAGCTTATTTTCAGTATGCTCTTACGATGTGTGAAGATGATATCATTTTTGGCGCAGGAATTGACAAGTCAGAAATCGACCGTACATATGTTGGTTACATCGGAAAAATTTGCGATAAATTTAGAGCTACAATAGGTATTGGATATGTAGATTCTAGAAGCGGTTACGAAGGAACTTTTACAGGTTTTAGTATTTCGTGGCATTTTTCTGAAAACACTTATATTGGCGGAAATCTAGAAAACTTGCATTCGTCGATTATTGATTATGATACTGACGAAAGTTTTGATTATTACAAAAAACTGGTTCCTAAAGTTTTTGGAAGCTACGAAATTATTCCAAATGTAATTGCTTTTGGACAACTGAGTTCAAGAGTAAATGATATTGCTTTAAAATATCAGGTTCGCCGATTTTCTGCTGGAGGATTTTATTCCGGACATTCGGTAGGAGGCATTTTTGGAACTTTAAATATCGGTCGATTTGCAGTTTCTTGCAGTACAACTTTTGAAAGAGTAAACTTTGGGCTAAAGTTTGAATAATCAGAAAAGTTTTAGCTGAAAAAAAATCCCAGAAACAAGATCTAAAATTGTTTCTGGGATTTTTTTATAAGATTGAATATTCTCGTTTATAGTCCGACAAAATCATCACTTTTTGGAAAGATACTCAAAGCTTGAATTGCGATTTCTGGCGTTGGAGAAGCTAGTTTTCTTAGCTTTGTGTCCATCCAAGCGCCATCTACGGTAATCGTTGCGCAAAGTGTATCGTCTTCTCTTCTAAATTCATGAACAATTGACCAGCGAGAAGCATCGGCTTTCATTTTTGAAGTTTTAGTATGAATGAATATTTTATCAGAAAGTTTTAGTTCTTTTCTAAAAATGCATTCTTCTCTAAATAAAACAGGACCAAAACCCTGTGTTTGCATTACTTTTAAAGTTAAACCCAATTCTTCTAGAATTTCGATACGATGCTGGGCACCAAAATCGTAATAAGCGCTGTGTCGAACGTGAAAATTTGGATCAAGATCTGACCAACGAAAAGATATTTCTTTTATAAATGAAGCCATTTTGAATATTGTATTTTATTAAAACCTCGAAATTACGAATAAAAAATAGACGAATTACATAAAATTACTATGCATGCATAATTTTTTTTTGTTTTTGAGATTACAAATATTCTAGTGGAATAATCTATTTAGAAAGCAGTTTTTTGATTTCGCTTGCTATCTTGTCTAAGTTTCCTTCTGCATTTCCTACGGCCACATATTTTATAATTCCGTTTTGATCGATTAAGAAGTTTTTAGGAATTGCATTCATTGCATATTGATTCCAAATCACTTCTTTTGGATCGACGCCGAAATTAAAGTCTAGACCGTCATTCTTTAGCTTTACTACTTTTTTAGCCACCGCAGTTTCAGCTTCACCACTTGAGATTGCTAAAAACACAAAATTATCGTTTTTAAATGGTTCAAGAATTTTTGATGGAATATCATAAAACTCTTGTAAGCACGGTGCGCACCAGGTTGCCCAAAAATTTACTAGTACCACTTTTCCTTTCAAATCAGAAAGTTTTACTTCTTTTCCGTCTACAAGTTTTAGAGTGAAGTCTTTGGCTTGATCGTTTACGTTTAAGATAAATTGTTCTTGTTTGACTTGAGGTTTTTGCTCGGCAGCGGCGGTTTGATTTTTTTTATCGTTTTCGATTTTTTCTTGTTCGGTAAAAACTTCTACGACCACTATAAATTCTCTATCACCAATTTTATCGCCAAACTTTTTTGCTAGAGCATTTCGTTGTTCTTCACTAACACCTTTATTCATTGATTTTACATAACCTTCATTGCCATATTTGATCACTTGATCCATTGTAGCAATTTCGTTGTTGATGATAATAACGGTTTCAGGTTTTTTAGCAACTTTGTTTTGAGCGTAAAAAAGTTGCGTTGCGAATAGTATCGCAAGGAAAATAGTTTTTTTCATGTGATTGATTTTGATTGTTTAATGATTGATGATTATGGTAAATGTAATGAATTATGTTTTCATAAATTCATTTTAGACAATTCAATTTCAAGTTTGTCAAAGTTTTCTTCGTTTTTATCTACAACATAAGGCTTTAGTTTCTGGCATTCTGCCTCAGTTTCAAAAAGCATTTTAAAAACTACTTTGGTCTCATTTTCAGCAAGAGTTTCAAAAGTGGTTAAAATCTGAAAAAGCGGTTTCGAATGGCGTTTCCAAGCAATAAGATTAGGTTTGTCTATTTTTATGAATTCGCATTCATTTTCAAAATTTCCTCTTTCAGGGCCGTGCATGGTAAATTTCCATATTCCGCCTTCGTGAAAATCAAATTCATGAAACGTATTGGTAAAACCTTTTGGTCCCCACCAATTTTTCAAATGTTCTGGATTGCTCCATGCTTTAAAAACAAGTTCTTGCGGAAAATTCAAAATTCGTGTGGTTACGATTTCTGAATTTTGTGTTGTTGTTAGAATATCTGAAGTCATCTCTTTTGATTTTGATTGAATATCAGTGAAATAAGTAAAGTTACATTTATTTTATCAAATGATAATTCAACTTTTTCAAGATTTAAATGGTTTCAAGATTATCCCATTCATATTCTATTTTATTAATTTTCCAGTAATACGGAATTAGAAGCAAAATTTCTAAACGTAAAGAAAAATGACCGTCAGCAGTGCTAAAAGGGAGAATGAATAGTGAAGCAATACATATTGCAATACCAACTATTGCATCTATTTTGGCAATCGTAATGGCATTTGATTTTTCAAACCAAAGCGAGTAGGCGAGCAAATCCTTTTAAAAGCATAACTGCGATAATAAAAAGTCCAATTCCTGAATAAGCTGTATTGGTAGAAAATCCGTAAAGAGATAAATTTACATTTGGAACAAAGAGATTTGTAATAAGCGAAGCTATTGCACCTACACTCATAAGCATAAAAATCCAGCAAAAGATTTTGATCCACCAAGGGAGCAATTTACGTCTTATTATTTCTGGTTTTTCAAATTCGTCAAATTGGCCTTTTAATTCCTGTTCCATCGTTTTTTGAGGTTAGTTAGTCAATATTTGTTTTGGGAGTCTGTTGGTTTAGTTGTTTTTTCTCTTCTATTTGTTTTATTTTTTTAACAATCCATGGCAGTGTTAATCCTTGCCCAATCAGAGTCAATAATACCGTTGCTATAGAAATAAAAATGATGGCATTGCGATGTGGAAACGGAGTTCCATCTTCTAAAAATTTTGGAAGTCCCATAGCAATTGCCAAAGAAACAATGCCTCGCATTCCTGACCAGCTTATAATTAGGCTGTTGCCAAAATCGAGTAGGGCATGCTCACTAATTTTTCGTTTTCCCTTTTTATTGCTTTGAAAGGCTTTCTGCAGATTTTTCTTCTGAAAAAAGACCCTTGTCATTCTGGTTAATAGTGCAACGATTGTAATAACTACAGCGTAACCAATGTAAGGCAAAATCATATCATTCTCTATATCTTCTAGAACATATCTAAAATTGAGTCCGATTAAGATGAAAATTAATCCGTTGAGTAAAAAGATAATAACATCCCAAAGACTTTTGGAGCTGTTTTTTAAGTGGTCAGGAAAAGCTTTACTGCTTAAACGCGCCATTGCCAAACCTAAGAAAACAACTGCTATAACCCCAGAAACGTGTAAATGCTCGGCAACAAGATAGGTGAGAAAAGGCATTAAAAGCATAAAACTCACAACGACATTAATGTTGTTTCTAACTGTTCTAAGTATGATTCCTAATATTTTTCCCATTACTACACCTACCAAAAAACCGCCTCCGAGCAAGAAAACAAACTGAAAAGCGGCTTTCCAGATAATGAATGCTGAACCCATTGCGGTTGCAACTGCAAAGCGATAAGCAACAAGAGCAGAAGCATCATTAATAAGACTTTCGCCTTCTAATATTGTAAGTGTTTTTTCGGGTATGCCAAGACCTTTTGTAATATTTACAGCCGCAACAGCATCTGTGGCAGAAAGAATAGCTCCAAGTACAAAAGACAAAGGCCATGTCATGCCTGGAATCATGTAATGAGAAACAACCGCAATCCAGAATGTAGTAAGAAATACTAACGGAATCGCTAAAGTGCTGATTGTGCTTAAATTTGTTTTAAAATGTTTAGGAGAAATATTAAAAGAAGCATCATAAAGCAATGGAGGAAGAAAAATCAAGAAAATAATTTCTGGATTAATTTCGATTTCATTCATTGTTGGAATAAAACCAATTCCAACTCCGACAATAACAAGAAGAATCGGGTAGGGAAGTTTTGATTTTTCTGCAAACGCAGAAAGACCAATTACAATGGCTAATATGAAAATGATGATGGTGTAGTTTTCCATTCTGGTATTTAATTGTTGTTTAGCTGTTTTTCTAAATTTTCTATTTCAGATGGGCCGCTAATATTTTTCTTTATAATATCTCCGGTTTCGTTTGTCAAAAAATGCCATGGAATTCCCATAGACTGATTACCATATAGGCTTCTTAAATTGGCGTCTAATTTTTCATTTGCCCTAATGTGATATCCTTCTAAATTATAAAAATGAATCATTTCTTTCCATTGTTTTTCTCTACTTTCTTTATCGATAGAGATATAAACCATCGTTATATTCTTTGATTTTAACAATTGGTAAAGTTTCGCATTGTCTTTAAATTCGGCTTTACAAGGACCACACCATGTCGCCCAAATATCAATGTAATATTGTTTTCCGTTTAGACTTTTTATAACATCATTTACAGAGTTAAGGTGTGAAGCATTGTTTACGAATTTAACTTTTTCATTTAATGGTTCCGCCTGTTTATTTTGAAAGGCAATAATTGGTATAATAACGGGTTCCAAAAAGGGCGTATACGAACTTGAAGGATATTCTTTTTTGAATAGATCGAAAAGAGTAATTAATTCTTTTTCGTAATTATTGTTTATCGCTTCATAATAAATGTAGGCGGCAAAGTAATATTCTAACTGAAGTCCTGACAAATATTTTTTTGCATTGTCTATGTTATGTGTATGAATCTGGCCTTTTTTATGAAATTCAGCTAATATTTTAGGATCTGTTTTTTCAAGAATTAATTCGTTGTAACGAAGAAAATTTTCGACATAAAAATAAAACCATGGTGAACTTAAAAGCTCAGGATTTGTAACAGGATTTGATTGGAAAATTTCTTTCCACATTTTAGTAAATTGTTCGTTGGAAAGTTTGTTTTTGTTTTCTGCCACAAACAAATAGTTAATAAAAGCGAGACTTCCTTGTATTCCCTTATGAAAATAATCTCGGTCTATTTCTACGAGATGATAAAAATCTTTTGAAATTACTTTTTCTTTAAGAAGCTTTTTAAATCCTGCCATTTCAGCTTCTTTGCTTTGCTCTATTTTTTGTTCTATTTCTGAAGGAATACTGTCTTGCAGATATTTTTTTGTTTCGAGTTCAAAATGTCCGCCTACAATCATGCTTCGATTTGGAATTTGATTGTAAAGCACCTGACCTTTTTGGTTTGGAGATTCTACTGCAAATTTGTTTTCAGAATTCTCAGTATTAATGGTGACTTTATAAACCATACCTGGCTCTGCAATTAGAGTTCCGTAAGATTTGTAACTGTTGGATAAATCAATAAAAGAAGTTTTATCTAATGGGATAATAATTTGAAAATTGCCATTTGGATCGATTTGGGCTGAATCTGTAAATCCGAAATAATCGATTCCGTGAATTGGTAAGGTATATTCAATTATGTCTGGAATTTTTCCTGTGATTTTTCCTGTGATTTGAATGCTGTTTTTTGTCTGGCAAATGGCCAATCCAGAAAACAGAAGAAATAAGACTAAAGGGAACCATTTCATTTTTTCAATATAAGAATTTTTAAAATGTCTCAAATATATATTTTTTGAAAGAAATTAAGAAGTATAATTTGGTTAATAAGTAAATAATGACATGTAAAACAACGATATGCCATACATGTCAGGCGACGAAAATGTCATGTTGTCAGATAGATTTTAGGGCGCTGACGCTAAAACTGACAATTTTATTTAGTTTTTTATATTGGCACAAAGATTGACTTATGCCACCTGAGTTATTAAAATAAAATCAAAATTAAATATATAAAAAATGGGTAAAATAATCGGAATTGACTTAGGTACGACGAACTCTTGTGTTTCTGTAATGGAAGGTAACGAAGCAGTTGTTATCCCTAACGCAGAAGGAAAAAGAACTACACCATCTATCATCGCTTTTGTTGAAGGTGGAGAAATTAAAGTAGGTGATCCTGCAAAAAGACAAGCAGTAACGAATCCTACAAAAACGATTGCTTCTATTAAACGTTTTATGGGACACACTTTTGCTGAAACTGAAAATGAAGCAAAAAGAGTTCCTTACAAAGTAGTAAAAGGTGACAACAATACTCCACGTGTGGATATTGACGGTCGTTTATACACTGCTCAAGAATTGTCTGCAATGACACTTCAAAAAATGAAAAAAACTGCTGAAGACTATTTAGGTCAAACAGTAACTGAGGCAGTTATTACAGTTCCTGCATACTTTAACGATGCGCAACGTCAAGCTACAAAAGAAGCTGGAGAGATTGCTGGTCTTAAAGTTATGCGTATCATCAACGAGCCAACTGCTGCTGCACTTGCTTACGGATTAGATAAAAAAGGAAATGATCAAAAAATTGCTGTTTACGATTTAGGTGGAGGTACTTTTGATATCTCTGTTCTTGAATTAGGAGACGGTGTATTTGAAGTATTATCTACAAATGGTGATACTCACTTAGGTGGTGATGACTTTGACCAAGTTATTATTGACTGGTTAGCTGACGAATTCAAAACTGAAGAAGGTATTGATTTACGTTTAGATCCAATGTCATTACAGCGTTTGAAAGAAGTCGCTGAGAAAGCTAAGATTGAATTATCATCTTCTGCTGAAACAGAAATCAACTTACCATACGTAACTGCTACTGCTTCTGGACCAAAACACTTAGTTAAAAAATTAACAAGAGCTAAATTTGAGCAATTATCTGATTCTTTAGTAAAACGTTCTATGGAGCCAGTTGCTAAAGCATTAAAAGATGCAGGTTTATCTACATCTGATATCGACGAAGTAATCCTTGTAGGAGGTTCTACTCGTATGCCAAGAATTGCTGACGAAGTTGAAAAATTCTTCGGTAAAAAAGCATCTAAAGGTGTTAACCCTGATGAGGTTGTTGCTATTGGAGCTGCTATTCAAGGTGGAGTTTTATCTGGAGATGTAAAAGATGTATTGTTACTTGACGTAACACCTCTTTCTTTAGGTATCGAAACTATGGGTGGTGTATTGACTAAATTAATCGAGTCTAACACAACTATCCCAACTAAAAAATCTCAAGTATTCTCTACTGTCGCTGATTCTCAACCATCTGTTGAAATCCACGTATTACAAGGAGAAAGAGCTATGGCTGCTGATAACAAAACTATCGGTCGTTTCCACTTAGACGGTATTCCACCAGCACCAAGAGGAGTTCCTCAAATCGAAGTAACTTTCGATATCGATGCTAATGGTATCATCAAAGTTTCAGCAACTGATAAAGGAACTGGAAAATCTCACGATATCCGTATCGAAGCTTCTTCTGGATTAACAGCTGAAGAAATCGAAAAAATGAAAAAAGACGCTGAAGCTAATGCTGATGCTGACAGAATTGCAAAAGAAAGAGCTGAGAAATTGAACGAAGCTGACAGTACTATTTTCCAAACTGAAAGTCAATTGAAAGAATTGGGAGATAAATTGACAGATGAGCAAAAAACAGCTATCGAATATGCTTTAACTGAATTGAGAATGGCTCACCAATCTCAAGATCTTGATGCAATCCAAAAAGGATTAGACAATGTTAATGCAGCTTGGAAAACAGCTACAGAAGCAATGTACGCTCAAGGTGGTGAAGGTCAACAAGCTGCTCCACAACAAGAGCAGTCTTCTGGAGATAACGTTGAAGACGTTGAATTCGAAGAGGTAAAATAAATTACTCCGTAAAGACGTATTGCGTCTTTACAATTGAATATGAAAACCGAGTCAGAAATGGCTCGGTTTTTTTGTTTGTATCAATTATGTAGAAATGCACCACAGTTCGTTTAAATATAGGTTTTTCACAAACTGATAATTGTCATTTCCTGTTCGGAATCTTTTTCGTAATATTACTATTGTAAATTTTCATGAATGAGAAAGATCAAATACAAGAAAGGACGCAAGCTGCAACACATTACTTTAGAGTATACAGGCTCACATAAAGAGCATGAGACCGAAATGCGACTTTTTGTATACGATGATGCCGATGTTATTGAATACGATAAGTTTACCGTCTTGGCTCTAAATTCTTGTTTTGATTATACTAAAAACAATTGGTTAAATATTCATGGCTTAAATGACATTAATCTTATTAAAACGATTGGTGCTCATTTTAAACTTGATGATTTTCTTTTAGCCGATATATTAAATACCACCAAAAGAACCAAGCTAGAAGAACAGCAAAACGTTTTATTCTTCAATATAAAATCACTTTTACCTTCTGAGTATTCGGACAATCTTAGTGTCGAACAAATCAGTTTTATTTTGAAAGATGGACTTCTAATCTCTTTTCAAGAAAAACGAAGCGATTTTTTTACGCATATCAGAGAGCGTCTTCGCACACACGCAGGAATTGTTAGAACTAAAAAAGTAGATTATCTCCTTTATTTATTGCTTGATGCTGTAATGGAAAACTTCTACATTACGATTGAAGATGAAGAAGATAAAATCGAAGAATTAATTAATCAGGCTAAAAAAGGAGCACATCCTGTTATTCTTGAAAAAATTGAAAACCATCGTGATAATTTTAATTTTTTAAAACGTTCCATTGTGCCACTTAGAGATTCCTTATATTATTTAAAAACAATTAAAGATGATGACGAATCAAACGGCTTAATTCAGAAAGAAACATTTAATTTCTTTATTAGACTGCATCAAAAAAGTCTGGAACTTTTAGAACAGATAGAATCGGATATGAGTGCATTAGAAAGTGCCTCAAACTTTTATTTCTCGGAGCAAAGCCGAAAAATGAATGAAATCATGAAAACGCTGACCATAATTTCGGCCATATTTATTCCGCTTACTTTTATTGTTGGAGTGTACGGAATGAACTTTGAAAACATGCCGGAACTCAAAACCCAAAATGGCTATTTTGTAGTCATGGGGATTATGCTTTTGCTTGTAATAGGATTGATAATCTATTTCAAGAAAAGACGCTGGTTTTAGAATTTTACATTTAAAATACATATAGTTTCAAAAATATAAATTATGAGTAAAGCAATATATATAGCCACTAGCGACCATAATAGTGGTAAATCAATTATTACACTCGGATTAATGAGTATTCTGATTGGTAAAACGGCCAAAGTAGGGTATTTTAGACCTATAATAGAAGATTTTGTTGATGGAGAAGTAGATAATCATATCGAAACAGTTTTATCCTATTTTAACCTAGATATTGAGTTTGATGATGCTTATGCCATTACCAAAAGCAGATTGATTAAGAAAAAGAATAAAGGAAAAATAGGAGAAGTTTTAGACACCATTATCGAGAAATACAAAAAACTCGAAGAACGTTTCGATTTTGTTTTGGTTGAAGGAACTAGCTTTACGGGTGAAGGAACTTCAATCGAATTAGATTTAAATGTTTTAATTGCAAAAAACCTTGGAATTCCAACTATAATTGTAGGTTCTGGAGTTGGTAAAACCTTAGAAGAGCTTTTAGACAGTTTGTATTTGGTTTATGATTCTTTTAAAGTAAAAGAAGTTGAGGTTTTATCGGTTTTTGCTAATAAAGTGCAACCAGAAAATATAGAGTTGGTTACCAGTAGTTTGCAAAAAAGTTTACCATCAAATGTGCTGGTTAATACAATTCCGTTGATATCGAGCCTTAATAACCCAACAATGCAGGAGATTGTACACGAATTGAATGCTAAAGTTTTATTTGGAGAAAATTATCTCAATAACGAAATTGGGCATTACAGTGTTGGAGCGATGCAATTGCACAATTATTTAGTGCATTTGCATGACAATGCTTTAGTTATTACTCCAGGAGATCGTTCAGATATTATTTTAGGAGCTTTACAAGCAAATGAATCGGCAAATTACCCGACGATTTCAGGAATTATTCTAACAGGAAATATTGTTCCAGAAGAAAGTATTTTAAAGCTTATTGATGGACTTTCTCCTATTGTGCCAATTATTGCTGTTGATGGGGGAACTTACCATATTACCAATAAAATTGGTTCGATTAAATCGGAGATTTACGCTAACAATACACACAAAATTGAAACATCAATTAATACTTTTGAAAAGTATGTTGAAATTGAAGCTTTATCGCAAAGAGTAATTACTTTTCAGCCAGAAGGTATGACTCCAAAAATGTTTCAGTACAACATGGTTAAAAGAGCCAAACAGCATAGAAAACATATCGTATTGCCAGAAGGAAATGATGATAGAATTATTACTGCAAGCATCAAGATTGTTAGACATGGATGTGGTTGATATTTCTATTATTGGAGACAAAAAACAAATCGAAAGTAAAGTTGCAGAACTCGGAATTACATTTGATTTTTCTAAAGTAAATATCATCAATCCGATAGAATCTGAAATGTATGAGGATTATGCTAATACGTATTATGAGCTTAGAAAAGCTAAAAACGTAAGTATTACAATGGCAAGAGATTTAATGGAAGATGTATCATATTTTGGAACCATGATGGTATACAAAGGTCACGCAGACGGAATGGTTTCTGGTGCAGCGCATACAACGCAACATACTATATTACCAGCCTTGCAATTCATCAAAACAAAACCCAATTCTTCTGTAGTTTCTTCTGTATTTTTTATGTGTTTAGAAGACCGAGTTTCTGTTTTTGGAGACTGTGCCATTAATCCAAACCCAACAGCAGAGCAATTGGCAGAAATTGCGATCTCTTCTGCAGAATCAAGTTTAGCTTTCGGAATTGAACCAAAAATAGCAATGCTTTCTTATTCTTCTGGATCTTCAGGAAAAGGAGATGAGGTTGATAAAGTAAGAACGGCTACAGCAATTGTAAAAGAAAAAAGACCTGATTTAAAAATTGAAGGACCAATTCAGTACGATGCAGCAGTTGATTTAAGCGTAGGAAAGAGCAAAATGCCAGATTCTGAGGTTGCAGGGCAAGCCAGCGTATTAATTTTCCCAGATTTGAATACAGGAAATAACACCTACAAAGCTGTTCAAAGAGAAACTGGAGCTTTGGCAATTGGGCCAATGCTACAAGGTTTGAACAAACCTGTAAACGATTTAAGCCGTGGCTGTACAGTTGATGATATTATCAATACAGTGGTAATTACCGCGATTCAAGCACAAGGAATGTAAATAATTGTGAATTGCTAATGGTAAATTATGAATTATAATTTGCTTTAAAAATTGCCTTTATTTCAATTTTAATTCATGACATTAAAAATATAAAATAAAAAGTTTTGAGTCTTTAAAAAAACTCAGCACCTTAGAAACTTAGCATCTTAGAATCTTTAAAAAAAATGAAAATACTAATTATAAACTCAGGAAGTTCTTCAATTAAATACCAATTAATGATAATGCCAGAAAACGAAGTAATTTGTTCTGGAATGATTGATAGAATTGGCTTAGAAACTTCGAATATAACTTTTAAAACAGCAACAGCTTCAATTGAAGAAACACTTCCAATTTCGAATCATAAAGTAGGTTTACAGAAAGTAGCTAATATGCTTTTGGATCCTGAAAAAGGAGTAATTAAATCGACTTCGGAAATTTCGGCTGTTGGGCATCGTGTTGTACATGGCGGAAGTGATTTTAGCGCAACAGTAAAAATCAATGACAAAGTAAAAGAAAAAATCAAACAGCTTTTTGAATTGGCACCTTTGCACAATCCTGCCAATTTAGAAGGAATTAATGTCGCAGAAGAAATTTTCAGTTCTGCAGAACAAATTGCTGTTTTTGACACCGCTTTTCATCAGACTATGCCAGAAGTAGCATATAAATATGCAATTCCGAATTATCTTTTAACAGAAAATAAAGTACGTGTTTATGGTTTTCATGGAACGAGCCATAAATATGTGTCTGAAAAAGCAATTAATTATTTAAAAGATAATTCTAAAATAATTACCATTCACTTAGGAAATGGTTGCAGCATGGCCGCTATTAAAGACGGAAAATGTATTGATACTTCAATGGGATTCTCGCCATCAAACGGTTTAATTATGGGAACGCGTGCTGGAGATATTGATCAATCTGTTATTTTTTATATGATTAAAAATTTAGGATATACTCCAGATGAAGTAAATGCTGTTTTGCTGAAACAAAGTGGAATGCTTGGACTTACTGGTTACAGTGATTTGCGAGATATTGAAGCAGAAGCAGAAAAAGGAAATAAAGACTGCCAGCTGGCATTAAAAATGAATGCTTATAGAATTAAAAAGACTATTGGTGCATACGCAGCA
The DNA here is from genome assembly GCF_029625315.1 of Flavobacterium ginsengisoli. NCBI lineage: Bacteria > Pseudomonadati > Bacteroidota > Flavobacteriia > Flavobacteriales > Flavobacteriaceae > Flavobacterium > Flavobacterium ginsengisoli. The sequence goes on along the minus strand of NZ_CP121110.1, from coordinate 1,585,858 downwards.
GCTTTGAACGGATTGGATGCAATTGTTTTCACGGCAGGAATTGGCGAAAATTCGTCATTTATGCGTAATCTAATTTGTACCGACATGGATTATTTCGGAATTGAAATTGATACAACAAAAAATCAAATTCGTTCTAAAGAATTAAGAGAAATCAATTCAGATAAATCGACCGTGAAAGTTTTGGTCGTTCCAACTGACGAAGAATACGAAATTGCAAATCAGGTTTATCAGCTACTTGAAAATTAGAATAAAAATACCATCAAAAGAAACTCCTCAAGCTTGAGGAGTTTTTTTTGTCCTAAAAATGAATATTGAGTATCTTTGGGTTTAAAAACGAATATCTTGAAATCGATACTTTTTAAATCAGTTTTCTTCTTTTTCATCGCTTTACAACTTCAGGCTCAAGAATTACTTCCATTTGTCGAAAATTACAGCAAATCAGATTATCAGGGAGATAATCAAATCTGGAATGTGGCTCAAGGAAATGATAATGCGATGTACTTTGCAAATAATCACTATTTGCTTCGTTACGACGGAGTAAAATGGGAAAAATATACACTGCCAAACAAAACCATTATTAGATCTATTCTTATTGAAGGAGATAAAATCTATTCTGGTTCTTATAAAGAATTTGGCTATTGGTATCGAAAAGATGGAACAATGCATTATGTTTCTATTACCAAAAACCTCAGATTATTTGATGAAAAAGACAACGAAGAAATCTGGAAAATATTCAGATTCAAAGGTTCTCTTTATTTTCAGTCTTTTAATGATGTTTTTATTTATGATGGAAAAACAATTAAGAAAATTAAATTTCCGTTTCTTATTTCCTATTGTTTTGGTGTAGATAACAATTTATATGTTGCTTCTGTTAAAGACGGAATTTATAAAATGAATGGCAAACATATTGCAAATCCAAAGGGATGGAATGTTTTAAAAAATACAGTTGTTCATGCTATAGAAAAATATAAAAATGAGACTTACATCTTTACACAGAAAAAGGGAGTTTTTATTGTAGAAAAGAATGGATTAAAAAGTTGGGATCGTCCGATAAACGAAACTTTAAAATCGGCTACAATTAATGTGGCTAAGTTTGTTAAGAACGAAAAGTTAATTATTGGAACCGGAAATCGCGGAATTTTCATTTTAGATCTAAAAAATAATTCCTTTAAAAATATTGAGCGCGACAATGTTCTAATGAATAATTCAGTCTTAAGTTTAGGATTGGATAAAGAAAATGATTTGTGGGTTGGTTTAGATAATGGTATTGCGCACGTTGAGGTTAATTCTCCTATTTCTTTCTTTTACGATAATTCGGGTATTTTAGGATCGGTCTATGCGGTGGCATCTATTAATAAAGGCTATTTAATTGCTTCAAATCACGGTATTTTTGAATACAGTGCTGGAAAATTTAATATGATGCCCAATACGCAAGGGCAAGGCTGGAATATTTCTCAAATTGACGGAAAATATATTATTGGTCATAACGACGGTACTTTTTCGTATGAAAATAATACTTTGACCAAAATAAACGGAGTTAGCGGAGGATGGAATATGTCTAAAAGCAGTATTAATGATACTTATTTTCAGTCTACCTATAGCGGAATTTTGGTTTACGATGATCCTTCTAATATGTCTCATTATAAAATCATAAAAGATCTTGCCAAACCAATAAAATATGTTGCTCAAAACAAAAAAAATGAAATTTGGGCAGCCGATAATTACCGTGGTTTATATCGCGTTTCGTTAGATGACAACTATAATACTCTAAAAGTTGAAAATGTCACGCAGCAGAGTAAGATGCAAAATGATTTTGGTATAAAGATTTTTGAGTTTAGAAAAGAAATACTCTTTCTTATTAATAATTCTTGGTATACCTACAATTCTTTATCTGCTAAATTGGAAGAAAACGAATTGTTTAATACAAATTTTAAAAATGTGACCGATGTCGTTTCTATAGACGACGATCATTTTATGGTTTTGCAAAATGGAATCTTGTATCATATTTATGCGCAAGGCAACAAGTTTGTTTGGAATATCATTCAAGAGAAATATTACAAAGGGAAATTGATTAATGAGAATCTAAGAATTTTCAAGAAAGGCAATTATTATTTGTTTAATCTAGATGACGGATTTGTTTCTCTTAAACTTCAATATGAAAATAGACAAAACTCAGAAGTAAAAATTGAAGCATTTAGTAATGACGTTTTAGTTCCAATTGATGAGAAAATAAAATTCAATACAGAATTAAAGATTAATGTCATTTCTGGAATTTATGGAGCTAGTAAACCAAATTTATTTTATAAGCTAGATAAAGAAAAAGATTTTCTCCCAATTTCTGACGGATTGATTGTTTTAAATAATTTAAACAGCGGTTATCATACAGTAGAAATATTCAAACATGATGGAGCAACTTATGACAAAGTTTCATTTTACAAATTTAAAGTTGCCGAACCTTGGTATTTTTCTTTTTGGATGATTCTACTGTACCTTCTTATTATCGGAACTGTTTTGTTTTTCTATTATAAGTGGAATAAACTTCGTTATATGCAAAAATTAAAATTGCAGGCTGAAGAATTAAAACATCAGAGAGAAATTCTTGAAATGGAGTTAAAGAAAGAAAATGAACTCAACATTCAAGAATATGAGAAACACATCTTAGAATTAGAATTGCAAGCAAAATCTTCAGAAGTAGCGGGCAAATCATTGTCGATCGCCAAGCAAACGGAAATGATTGATAAAATTCAAGGCATTTTGGAAACGGAAAAAGATTTTGGCAAACTTAAAAACGAAATTAGAAAAGCAATTAAGATTAATGAAGTGAATAAACATGAATGGGAAACTTTTGAAACCAATTTGAACCAAATTCACAATGAATTTATTATTAATCTTTCTAAAAAATATCCTCAATTAACTCCTAAGGATATAAAACTGTGTGTTTATCTTAAAATGAATCTTTCCTCTAAGGAAATTGCTCCAATGATGAATATCTCTTTTAGAGGCGTAGAATTGCATAGATATCGCCTTAGAAAGAAGCTAAACCTCACACAGGACGAAAATCTGTCAAAGTTTTTATTAAGTCTGTAAGATTTGGTTTTGTTTTTTACAGATTTTATATTTTTCAATATCATTTTTTATATAATTGCGATACATCATTACTACATCATAACGATATGTTAAAGAATTTTTGTTAACATTTATAGTGCTGATAATCATTAAGGTAAAGTTAAAATTTAACACAGTGATGTAGCTATGCTGTAGTGTTATTTGATGTACTACAACGTTGTAATTGCTTAATTTGGCTCTACTAACTTAAACGATTACGTACTGTATGAAAAATTTTATTTTTAGCTTTTTAGCTCTCTTGCTATTGCCTACATATATGATGGGGCAAACGCAAGCAATCAAAGGAAAAGTAGTTGACAGTAATGGAATGGGAGTTCCAGGAGCAATAATTGCTTCAGCTGACGCTAGGGCAACTGCAGACGCAGATTTCGACGGAAACTTTACAATTAATGCAAAACCTGGAGATATTCTAAAAGTCTCTATGTTGGGTTTTGATTCAGTTTCTGTACCAGCTACTGCCGCAACAATGACTATTACTTTAAAAGAAGCAGGAGATACTGCCTTAAAAGAAGTAGTTGTAATTGGGTACGGTACTAGAAAGAAAATTGATAATACTTCGGCGGTTAGCTCAATTAAGTCCGAAGAAATTACCAAAATGAAAGTAATGAATGCTTCTCAAGCTATTCAAGGAAAAGCTGCTGGGGTTCAGGTATCTACCTCAGATGCGCCAGGAAGTACTCCATCAGTTGTGATCAGGGGAGCAGGTACTGCATTAGGAGGAAGAAATCCTTTATATGTAGTAGATGGTATGCCAACTGATAACATCAATAACATTAATACTAATGATATTACATCTTACGAAGTATTAAAAGATGCTTCTTCATTAGCTATTTATGGTACTAGAGGTGCAAATGGTGTAATTATGATTACAACCAAAGCAGGAAAAGGAAAACTTACTGTAGATGTCGAAAGTTTTGCAGGAGTTAGATCTCCGTTAAAAACTGTAAAAATGGCAAATGCTGATGAGTATGTTCGTTACAGTAACGCCGCTTATAGTAACGATTTTCCACAAGGTAGATTCTCTGCTAATCAACCGTATAACACAAATTGGTTAGACGCAATTACAAGAACAGGGTCTTACACTCAGAACAATATTTCTGTTTCAGGTTCTTCAGAAAATGTAAAATACTTTTTCAGTCTTGGAAATTATGAAGAAAAAGGAATTTTAAACGGATCTGATTATGGACGTACTACTTTTAGAAATAACAATGAGTTCAAGCTTTCAGAAAAAGTTAAATTAACTCAAAATTTTAGTGTAAGTAATATTAAAAATACGCCAATGCCTTTGAGCGCATTTACAAATGCTTACAGACAATCACCATTAGTTCCTGTTCGTTATGCGGATGGTAAGTATGGAGTACCATTTATTTCAAACGGAGTAGTATCTGAAACGGGTACATCTTTTAATAATGTTGGAAATCCAGTGGCTCAATTAGATTATACAAATGAACAGCAAAAATCGGTTACTTTGCAAGGAGGATTAAAATTAGATTGGGATATTCTTAAATCTTTAAAATTCACATCACAATTTAATGGAGAGTATTATACTTACAAACAGTATAATTATGTAGATAATGTGGCTCTTTGGTTATCGGCAGATCCTACTCGTACAGTAGAAAAATATCCTTTAGATTTAAATAAAAATACTTTGACCAGAAGCAGAGATGAGTATTTTAATTGGAATTTATCAAACTATTTAACTTATAATAAGGTTTTTGCAGAAATTCATGATGTAGAAGTTACAGCAGGTATTGAGGCGAATGTTCAAGGTACAAGAGAAAAGTTAACGATTGACAGAAAAAATGTAAATCCAAATTCTAATTATTGGTCTTTGAAAGATGTTAACAATGTAGCTGATGTAACAGGTTATAAAGATGAAGCACTTAATCAAAGAAGATTGGCATCTTATTTTGCTCGTTTTCAATATAAATTAATGGATAAATATTTGCTTACTGGTACAGTGAGACGTGACGGTTCATCACAATTTAGTGAAGACAATCGTTGGGGAACATTTCCTTCTGTTGGTTTAGGATGGATTATTTCAAAAGAAAGCTTCTTAAGTAATGTAGAGCCAATTAATTTATTAAAACTTAGAGGATCTTGGGGTAGATTAGGGAATCAAAATGTACCTCTTAATACTCAAGTATTCACTTCAGGGGTAGATTATCCAGATCTTGGTTCAGGTACTACAATTAATTCTCAGGTTGATCCTAATTTATCATGGGAGATTGTGGAAGAACTTTCAGGAGGTTTTGATTTTGAAATGTTTAATAGCAGATTAAAAGGATCTTTTGATTTGTATGATAAAAATACAACAAACACAATTTTGAATGTTAAACCATATTCAACTTCAGGAATTACATTAGCTACTCCTGCACATGTTGGTGAAGTGTCTAACAAAGGTTATGAAATTGCATTGCGTTGGGATGATAAAATCAATGATAATTTAAGCTATTGGGTTGGTGGGAATTTCTCTCATAATAAAAATGAACTTACGAGTCTTAAAAATGTTCAGCTAAATCCAATTATTGGAGGAAGTTTAGGGAATGGTCAAAATACCAAAATTTTGGATAATACATCAGTAGGTCAACCATTAGGTAGCTTTTATATGTATGAGTACGCAGGAGTTGATCCAACAAATGGTCAAATGCTGTATTACAAAGCTGATGGTTCTAAAGTTCCTCAGACTGGCTTAGATGAACTTAAAGATAAAAAATATGTAGGTTCTCTTTTACCAACTTCTACTTATGGAGTTACTTTAGGATTGACATACAAAAACATTGACTTTTCTGTTGATGGTTACGGAACAGGAGGAGCAAAAGTATATAATGGAAAAAAAGCACAAAGATTTGGAGGAGAAAATGTAGAAGCTTCTATGGCTAATGGTTTTTGGACACCTACAAATACTACATCTTCAATTCCAGCGCCTTCAAACTTGACTCCTTACGCTTCAACGTATTACTTAGAGTCTGCTGATTTCTTTAGAATAAATAACATCACTTTAGGATATAAACTTCCAATAAAAGAGAACAACTTTATTAGCTATTGCAGATTATATGTAAACGCAATTAACCCATTTATTACACAAAAATTCTCTGGATTCTCTCCAGATGTAGTGTCTGATGGTAAATTAGTTGAAGGTACTCAGGGTGTTGAGCTAGATGCATACCCATCATTGAGATCATTTGTTGTAGGTGCAAATTTAAAATTTTAATATCATGAAAAGAATATATATATCAATGTTTGTACTTTCTGGATTATTCTTATCTGGATGTTCAAATGATTTTTTGGATGTAGAGCCAACAGAGTCTATTCCTGCTGACCCAACTTTGGTAAATAGTGATGCTGGAGCTTCAAGTTTTGTAACAGCAATTTACAATCAATTTTTAGGCTGGGATATGTCTTCTTTTGGTTGGAATGCAGTTACAAGTATCATTAGCGATGATGCTGATAAAGGCTCTGATCCCGGAGATGCTGGTGGAGATAAAGATATTATGGATGCTTTAACATATAATGCTTCAACTCCGTCATTTCAGTCTACGTGGAATGCAAATTATGCTGGAATTAATAGATGTAATCAGGCTTTGGCTATATTTCCTAAGTTAGATCAGGTAACGCCTAGTTTAAAAGTTAGGTTAGAAGGAGAAGCTAAATTTATGAGAGCGTTTATGTACTTTACTTTAGTTAAAGGATACGGCGGAGTTCCTATTGTAGATCATTTGCCAATTCCTGGAAATGACTCAGACAGAATTATGCAATTAACCCGTAAAACTCCTGCAGAAGTTTATGCTTTTATAGAAAAAGACCTAACAGATGCTATTGCGAATTTACCAGAAAAATCGGCATACACTGGTAAAGATGTCGTAAGAGCTTCTAAAGGAGCAGCATATGCTTTATTAGCAAAAGTTAATCTATATCAAAAAAATTGGCAAAAAGTAATTGACAATTGCGATAAAGTAACTGGTTATTCTTTAGTTTCTGATTATTCTTTGCAATATAAAAAAGAAGGAGAATTTGGTCCAGAATCTATTTTTGAGATTGATGGGATTGGAGGAACTTCTAGCCCTGGATTTGGAATTGGAAATTACACTGTTTCTCAAGCGCCACGTGGTGCCGGAGGATGGGGTTGGGGATTCAATACACCAACTAAAGGCTTAGCAGACGCTTACGAGGCAGGAGACGTTAGAAGAGTCACTACAATTATTTTCAGAGGTTCAGTTTTGTATGATGGTAGAGAAGTTCCATCTACGGTAGCGAATGCAAGATATAATTATAAAGCATATTCATCATCTTTTTATAACCAAGAATTTACAGATACAAATCTTAGATATTTAAGATATGCTGAGGTTATACTAATGAAAGCTGAAGCATTAAACGAATTAGGAGAAACAGCAGCAGCAATTCCTTTAGTAAATCAAATTCGTCATAGAGCAGGTTTAGGAGATACTCCTTTTACTTCTCAAACTGATATTAGAAAAGCAATTTATAAAGAAAGAAGATTAGAATTTGCTTTTGAGCACGACAGATGGTTTGATATCGTTAGAACAGGACAAGCAGAAGCGGCTATGGCAGCAGATGGTAAAACTTTTATAGTTGGAAAACATGAATTATGGCCTCTTCCAACTACATTTATGAGAGAAGCAGGAACACTTTCACAGCAAAACCCTGGTTATTAATCAAAATCTTAAGAATCACTTCCTTCAGATTTCCTGAGGGAAGTGATTATTTATCAAAAATCTTAAATTTTTATAATGGTTAGAATTTCAGTTTTATTTTTAGCTTTTGCTTTTTTTAGTTGTGGATCAAAGGAAGATAAGTCAAAAGAAAATGTACAGGAAAATACTTCTGGCGTTACTGCATTAACAGATGAGCAGCTTTTAGATGCTGTTCAAAAACAAACTTTTAAATACTTCTGGGATTATGCAGAACCAAATTCTGGATTAGCCAGAGAACGTTATCATCCAGACGGAGTTTATCCTGAAAACGATTCAAATATTGTAACAACAGGTGGCTCAGGTTTCGGATTAATGGCTTTAGTTGCAGGAATAGATAGAGGATATGTGTCTAAAGAAGAAGGAGTAAAAAGATTAGACAAAATTGCAGATTTCCTTGCAAAAGCAGATCGCTTTCATGGAGCGTGGTCACACTGGATTGACGGAAATACTGGAAAGGTAAAACCTTTTGGGACTAAAGATAATGGAGGAGATTTAGTTGAAACATCATTTTTAGTATCAGGATTTATTACTGTTCGAGAATATCTAAAGACAGGTAATGAAAAAGAGAAAGCTGTTGCGAGCAAAATATGATGCACTTTGGAAAGGTGTTGATTGGCAATGGTACACAAATCAAAAAAATGTCTTATATTGGCACTGGTCTCCGAGCTATGCTTGGGAGATGAATTTCCCACTACAAGGATATAACGAATGCCTTATTACTTATGTAATGGCAGCATCTTCGCCAACTCATACAATCGATGCGAAAGCATATCACGAAGGATGGGCGAGAAGCGGTGGCATAGTTTCTTCAAAAACAAAATACAATATCCCACTTATTTTAAAGCACAACGGTGCAGAAGAATTTGGCGGTCCATTATTTTGGGCTCATTATTCTTATGTAGGTTTAGATCCGAATCAGTTAACAGATAAATATGCTAATTATTGGGATTTAAATGTAAATCAGACTAAAATCAATTATGAGTATTGTGTTCAAAATCCAAATAAAAATGCAGGTTATGGTCCAGAATATTGGGGTTTAACAGCTTCTTATTCTAGAAACCCTGATGGATCAATTGGATACAACGCACATATGCCAAGCAATGATCAAGGTGTAATTTCGCCAACGGCAGCAATCAGCTCAATTGTTTACACGCCAAAAGAATCGATGGCCGTAATCAGAAATTTATACGAAAATCATAAAGACGAAACTTGGGGAGATGCTGGTTTTTATGATGCTTTGAGTTTAGGAAATAAATGGGTTGCAAAACGTTATTTAGCAATTGATCAAGGTCCTGAAGTTGTAATGATTGAAAATTACAGAACAGGCCTATTATGGAAATTGTTTATGAACGCGCCAGAAGTAAAACAAGGTTTAACAAAACTTGGATTTAAATCTGGAAAATACGGAATTTAAGTCTCTATGAAAAATACATTAGCATTTATATTTCTGTTGTTTTCTGTAGTTGTTTTTGGGCAGAGTGAAACAACTGGGAAAATCAATACGGTTATAATGTCTAAATACGAACTGGGTTATGTTTTGCATCGTCCAGCGAATGTTAAGGAGAAGAAGCCATTAATTGTTTTTATTTCGGGTGATGGAGAAAAAGGAACCGATTTAGAAAAGGTAAAAATTAATGGGCCTTTAAAATATTTAAAAACGAACCAATTAGATGCTTATGTTTTGGCTCCACAATGCAAAGAAGACGAAAATTGGGATATAGAATCAATTTACCAGCTGATTGTGAAAATTCAGAAAGAAAATAAAATTGATTCAGAAAGAATATATGTTACTGGTTTAAGCTCAGGAGGTTGGGCTTCATGGAATTTGGCTTTTGCACATCCTGATCTATTTGCCGCAAACGTACCTGTCGCTGGCTTTGTAGATTTAATTCAGTTAGAAAAAGCATGTGAAATAGCCAATATTCCAACCAGAATTTTCCACGGATTACAGGATAATGTGGTAAATGTGAATTATGCAATCACAATTTATAATGAATTGAAAAAATGTAATGCAAAAGATGTAAAGCTGACCATTTTTGATGATGCAAATCATGACAGCTGGACAAGAGTTTATGATAACAAAGAGATCTACGACTGGATGTTTCAGCAAAGAAAAACGAATACAAACAAATAAATAGAATAGAATGAAAAACAAATTAGTCTTACTTTTTTTAGGATGCGCTGTTTTGGGTTATGCTCAAAAAAAGCCAGCTAAAAATACAGTGAAAATTAAACCAAAGTCTGAATTTGTGGCGGAATTAATGTCAAAAATGACTTTAGACGAGAAATTGGGTCAGTTAAACTTGCCAACATCTGGTGATATTACCACTGGGCAGGCAAACAGCTCAAATGTGGCAAAAAATATTGCTGAAGGAAAAGTGGGCGGTTTGTTCAACATTAAATCAGTTCAAAAAATTAAAGAAGTACAGAAAATTGCGGTTGAAAAAAGCCGTTTAAAAATTCCGTTGCTTTTTGGTATGGACGTTATTCATGGTTACGAAACAACATTCCCAATTCCGTTAGGATTATCTTGTACTTGGGATATGGGCTTAATTGAAAGAAGTGCTCAAATCGCCGCAAAAGAAGCAAGCGCAGACGGTATCAACTGGACATTCTCTCCGATGGTTGACATTTCTCGTGACCCAAGATGGGGAAGAGTTTCTGAAGGTTCAGGAGAAGATCCATATTTAGGAAGCCAAATTGCAAAAGCAATGGTTAATGGTTACCAACAGCACGATCTTACTAAAAATAACTCAATCTTAGCTTGTGTTAAACACTTCGCATTATATGGTGCTCCAGAAGGTGGACGTGATTATAATACAGTTGATATGAGCCACATCAGAATGTTTAATGATTATTTTCCTCCTTACAAAGCTGCAGTTGATGCAGGTGTAGGTTCGGTTATGGCTTCTTTCAACGAAGTTGACGGAATTCCAGCAACAGGTAACAAATGGTTAATGACAGATGTTTTAAGAAAACAATGGGGCTTCAAAGGATTTGTAGTAACCGATTTTACAGGAATTCCTGAAATGATTCCTCACGGAATGGGTGATTTACAGCAAGTTTCTGCTTTAGCATTAAACGCTGGAGTTGAAATGGATATGGTTGGAGAAGGTTTCTTAGGAACTTTGAAAAAATCTTTAGATGAAGGAAAAGTAAAAATCGAAACAATCGATAACGCTGTAAAACTTATTTTAGAAGCAAAATATGATTTAGGTTTATTCCAAGATCCATACAAATATTGTGATGAAAAAAGAGCTAAAACTGAAATCTTTACAACAGATAGCAGAAAAGAAGCACGTGATATTGCGACTCAATCTTTAGTTTTATTAAAAAACCAAAATCAGTTGTTGCCTCTTAAAAAATCTGGAACAATTGGTTTAATCGGGCCATTGGCAGATGCTAAAGAAAACATGCCAGGAACTTGGAGTGTGGCTACAAAAATGGAAAATGCTGTTTCATTATTGAGAGGTATCAAAGAAGTAGCTGGAACAGGAACTAAAGTTTTATACGCTAAAGGAAGCAATTTAGATTACGATGAAACTTTTGAAACTAACGCCACAATGTTCGGTAAAACATTACACCGTGATGCTCGTACAAAAGAAGAATTATTAGCAGAAGCTTTAAAAGTTGCTGAACAATCTGATGTAATTGTTGCTCGCTTTAGGAGAATCTGCAGAAATGAGCGGTGAATCTAGCAGCCGTACAAACTTAGAAATTCCACAAGCGCAAAAAGATTTATTAAACGCTTTATTAAAAACAGGAAAACCAGTTGTTTTGGTTTTATTTGACGGACGTCCGTTAGTAATTACTGACGAAGAAAAAACAGTACCTGCAATTTTAAATGCTTGGTTTGCTGGTACAGAAGCTGGTTACGCTATTGCTGATGTTTTATTTGGAGATGTAAATCCTTCAGGAAAATTGACTTCAACTTTCCCAAGAAGCGTGGGACAATTACCAATTTACTACGCACACAAAAATACAGGAAGACCACTTTCTAACACAGAAGGAAAATTTGAAAAATTCAGATCAAATTATATTGACGAAAGAAACGAGCCATTATTCCCATTCGGATTTGGTTTGAGCTATACCAATTTCGATTATTCAAACTTGAAAATTTCTTCTGATAAGATGGATTCTAACGGAAAATTGAAAGTAACTGTTGATGTAACAAACACTGGAAATTTTGACGGAAAAGAAACAGTTCAATTATACATTAGAGATTTAGTTGGTTCAGTAACTAGACCAGTTAGAGAATTGAAAGGTTTCCAAAAAATAGCACTTAAAAAAGGTGAAAAACAAATAGTAAGTTTTGATATTACTGTTGAAGATTTAAAATTTTATAACTCTGATTTACAATTCGTAGCCGAGCCTGGGCAGTTTGATATTTTCGTTGGAGGAAATTCAAACGCTGATAAGAAAGTTAGTTTTGAGTTAACTAAATAGTTGGTTTATTTGATTAGTTAAAAGCCCTTCGTTTGGAGGGCTTTTTTTCTAAAATGAATAACCTTTTTTGTAATTTTTTAACTACGATTATTATGAATAAAATTAAAATATTTAGTGCAGTGTGTCTTATTGCTTTTTCATTTTGTAATGCACAAAAGAATGCAATTGTAGCGCATCGAGGTGCATGGAAAAAAAACAATCTTCCCGAAAACTCAATTGCATCTTTAAGACATGCGATTGATTTAAAATTGCCAGGTTCAGAATTTGATGTATGGAGAACTGCAGACGATTCGCTTGTTATTAATCACGACGCACATTACAACAAACTGCTTATTGAAGAAACGAATTATGTAGATTTGATAAAATTTAAACTTTCTAACGGAGAAAAACTTCCAACCCTTCACGAATATATTTCAGAAGGAATGCGTAATAATAAACACACTCTTTTAGTGTGCGAAATTAAACCTTCGGAAATTAGTAAAGAAAGAGGACAAAAAACTGCTGTAGCAGCTGTCGAAACCATTAAAAAACTAAAAGCCAATAAAAATACCTGCTACATCAGTTTTGATTATGATATTCTAAAGAAAATTAGAGAAATAGATTCTAAAACCTCTCTTCAATATTTAGAAGGAAATAAATCTCCAAAAGAAGTAAAAGCAGATAAAATTAATGGGGTTGACTATCACTATTCTGTTTTTCAAAAACACCGGAATGGATACGGGAAGCTAAAGACAATAAGATTATCTTAAATGCTTGGACTGTTAATGACGCAAAAGATATGGATTGGATTATAGCTCATAAATTCAATTACATCACCACAAATGAACCTGAACTTTTAAAGGAAAGAAAGGAAGTCAAAAACTAATCTTCTTAAACTTTATTAAAGAAATCTAACCATGAAAAAGATATATAAACAACTTACGCCGATTTTGTTTTCGATGCTTTTCGGAAGCACTCTTTTGGCTCAAAATTCTGGTAAAACAGAATGGTTTGACCCTAGCAGACCCGCAACAACCTATTGTAATCCGATAAATATTGGATACAATTTTACGACTCATAATCACAACGGAATTCCAGAATCACGCCGTTCAAGCGCCGATCCTGTAATTATTACTTATAAAGGCGAATATTATTTATTTGCTACCAATCAGGCAGGTTTCTTTTGGAGTAAAGATATGTCAGACTGGAATTTTGTTTACGGAAGTTTTCAAAGACAGCCAGGCGACGACGACCAATGTGCTCCTGCAGCTTGGGTTGTAAACGATACATTATTTTATGTTGGTTCAACTTGGAAAAGAGACCATCCAATTTGGAAAACAGCTGATCCAAAATCAGGAAGATGGACACGTCATGTAGATAAAGCAATGCTTCCAACTTGGGATCCTGCAATTTTTCAGGATGATGATAAAAAAGTATACATGTACTACGGTTCAAGCGGAAAATTACCACTTGTTGGAGTAGAAGTTGATTATAATACTTGGCTTCCAAAAGGAAATCAGGCTGATTATGCAACTTTGTATAAAGCGACAGAAGTAGAGGATATTCAAAAACCTTACGGACAAATTAAAGAAGTTGCCATTTTAGATCCTTCAGCTCACGGATGGGAACGTTTTGGGCCAAATAATGATATGGAACCTGCACCTTGGGGAAATTTTATTGAAGGAGCTTGGATGACCAAACATAACGGAAAATATTATATGCAATACGGAGCTCCTGCAACAGAGTTTAAAGGTTATGCAAATGGAGTTCATGTGGGAGATAATCCATTAGGGCCGTTTACATATCAGAAACACAATCCGATGTCATATAAACCAGGCGGATTTGTAATTGGAGCTGGACATGGAAACACTTTTGCCGATAATTATGGAAACTACTGGAATACTGGAACATGCAAAATTTCTATTAAAGATCGTTTCGAACGTCGTATAGATATGTTTCCAGCAGGATTTGATAAAGATGATGTAATGTATTCTATTACAGCTTATGGAGATTTTCCAATTGTATTGCCAACAAGCCAGCGTGATCAAACTAAAGGTGCTGCTTCAGGATGGATGTTACTTTCGTATAAAAAGCCAGTAACTGTTTCTTCTTCTGAGGAATGTATGGAAGTGGAAACCCATAGAATGGATAATGGAGGGAAAAAAGTATATGAGAAGTTCTGTTACGGACCAGAAAATCTAACAGATGAAAACATTCAAACCTATTGGTCGGCAAAAACTAATAATCTGGGAGAATGGCTTCAAATGGATTTAGGTCGTCAAATGGAAATAAATGCTTTGCAGATTAATTACGCAGATCATAAAGCGACACAGTTTAATAAAGCAATGGATATTTATTATCAATATAAAATCTTTATGTCTGACAATGCTAAAAATTGGACTTTGGTAGTAGATAAATCTAAAAACGATAAAGATGCACCTCACGATTATGTAGAACTTACAAAACCGATCAAAGCGCGTTATATCAAAATGGAAAATATTCACAATGCATCTGGTTTATTTGCAATCTCTGATTTCAGAGTTTTTGGAAACGGATTGGCGACAAAACCAAAATCGGTGGCTTCTTTCAAAGTAGATAGAAACAAAGCAGATTCTAGAAACGCTATGATTTCATGGAAAAAACAAGCAGATGCAATTGGTTATAATATTTATTATGGAATCGAACCAGATAAATTGTATAACAGCATTATGGTTTATGGTGACAATACGTATGATTTTAGAGGTTTGGATAAAGGCACAAAATATTATTTTACAATTGAGCCTTTTAATGAAAACGGAATCGGAACAAAAAATAAGATTATTGAAATAAAATAATCTTTATTTGCAAAATATGTAAAAGCTGTTATTACAGATTGAATAATCTGTAATAACAGCTTTTTTTGTTAAAAGATTAAAGAAAAGCGTTCAACTGTCAATAATTTTGTTCCTTTGTGAATGTGCCAAAAGCACTATAAACTCCAAAATTACTATCAAAACTATGAAAAAAACAATTCTTTTAACTGCATTAGTTTTAAGCGGATTGACATCTTTTGCACAGACAAATGATGAAAAAAACATCAAATTATTTTACAAAAAAGCTTTAACCGAGTCAAAATGCTACACATGGTTAGAATATTTATCTAACGATATTGGCGCTCGTTTGTCTGGATCTAAAGGAGCAGAACAAGCAGTTGAGTACACTAAAAGACAATTAGAAAGTTTAGGGCTTGACAAAGTTTATTTACAAGAAGTTATGGTTCCTCATTGGGTTAGAGGAGAAAAAGAAACAGCTTATATTCTTGATGGAAAAGTAAAAACTAATGTGCCAATTTGTGCATTGGGTGGTTCTGTTGCAACAGCAAAAACAGGTCTTACTGCAGAAATAATCGAGGTTCAAGGAATTAAAGAATTAAACGAACTTGGTGCAGATAAAGTGAAAGGAAAAATTGTGTTCTTTAACAGACCAATGAATCCTGAAAATATTGAAACTTTTACTTCTTATGGAGCTTGCGTTGACCAAAGATATGCAGGAGCAAAAGAAGTCGCAAAATTAGGAGCGGTAGGAAGTATTGTTCGTTCAATGAACTTGCGTTTGGATGATTTTCCTCATACAGGAACTCAAAGTTATGGAGATTTGCCAAAAGAGCAATATATTCCAACAGCGGCTATTAGTACAAACGGTGCAGAATTATTAAGTAAAACTTTAAAAAGAAATCCAGCTTTGAAATTTTATTTCAAACAATCTTGTGAAACTTTACCAGACGTATTATCTTATAACGTAATTGGAGAATTAACAGGAACTGTAAGTCCAGAAAATATTATGGTTGTTGGAGGACATTTAGATTCTTGGGATTTAGCAGATGGTTCTCACGATGATGGAGCAGGAGTAGTACAAAGTATGGAAGTGATTCGTATTTTGAAAAACTTAAACTATAAACCTAAAAATACAATTCGTGTTGTATTGTTTATGAACGAAGAAAACGGCGGAAAAGGTGGTGCTAAATACGAAGAAGTTTCAAAACAAAATAAAGAAAACCACATTTTTGCTTTAGAAAGTGATTCAGGAGGATTTTCACCAAGAGGGTTTTCAATTGAAGCTGATGATGCTAATTTGAAAAAAATTCAAGGTTATAAAGATCTTTTTGAACCTTATTTAGTGCACAGTTTTACAATTGGTCACGCAGGTTCAGATATTAGCCATTTGACTTCTCAAGCAATTGTAAAAGCAGGTTTAAAGCCAGATTCTCAGCGTTATTTCGATTATCATCACGCGGCAAACGATAAATTTGATGCAATCAATAAAAGAGAGCTTGAGCTTGGAGCAGCGACAATGACTACATTAATGTATTTATTAGACCAAAACGGAATCGAGACTAAAAAAGCTAACTAAGATTTATTTTGAAGCTGTTTTTAAATTTTATCACTATATTATTTGTAACATTCGTATTTGGACAGCATAAATCTGAAGATGCCTCTGGGAAATTATATATAAGCGAAAAAAAATATTCTGTATTATTTCCTTATAACTGGCATCTTCAACAATCAGATTCTTTGCAAAAGAAGTTTATGCTTTTAAGCGAAAAAAGTTCGGCAAATGATAATTTTATTGAAAATGTAAGTTTACGGATTTCTGATCTTGGATATTCAGGAGTTAAAGCAAAAACAGTAAAAAAGATAATTGATAAAAGATTCGGAGTAAGCGGCGAAATTATTTCTAATCGTAAGGTTGTAAAAAACGGTTTGCAGGGACAAGAAATTGTTTACAAGCAATTAATGAGTAATGGTGTTTTCGGTACTATTTTGCAATATTTTTTTATTAAAGATAGAGATTTATACATACTTACTTTTTGTAGTAAAAGTGAAGATTACTTGTCATATATGCCCGTTTTTCAATACATGTATGAGAATTTTGACATAAGATAAAATAGCATGTGTCTATCAAAAAAAAGCGACAATCAAGTATTGATTGCTGTTTTTTTTTGATAATTAGTATCGATTGAGATTAAAGTTTCATTACAATCAAATAAAATAAAAAGAGGATAGGAATATTAGAAAGCAAGATTAAAATTTTGATTCCGATATCTTTTCGCTGATGAGGTAAATGGATAAACTTTTCCATCAAATGAAAAAACATTATAATATTAACTACAATAGCGACTAAAGCAAATGGCCATGCAATAACCAAAACTATAGAGTTTGCATTTGAAACAATATAAAGAATAAACAGAATTGTGCTGATTATAAATGTACCAACAGCCAATTCAATAGATTGTTTTTCTTCAAAAGGGGTGTGAATTGTTTTCATGTGTTTTTAAATTTTAAAAGTTTGCTGAATAGTTTGAACAGGCATAAAAAGCATTTTTGAAAAATCGAGATAATGAAATGCATTTGCTTTTCTTCCTCTTTTAAATTGATGAATAAAATAGTTGATACGTTTCGGATAAAAAATAGTTCCAGTTGCTATTACCATAAACAGATACAAGCTTTTTTTCCGTTACCAAGCAGATAATACTGCATGCCAATTTCTTCATAAACCGAAACGCCAGTATTAGTCAAAACATGGATAATGTCGTGATCTTCGAGTTTTTCCTGAATATCAAAATGGTTTTTGTAGAGAAAACTTCCCAAGCCAAATCCTAGACTTTCTTCGGGATAATCCATTAGAGTGTTTTTATCAATATTCCAAGGATCATTTTTCTTAAAGTATTTTTGATATGGTTTTTTAGAACATTCATATAGTTTTTCAATTAAATAATCTCTCATAGTGTAGGTTTAAAAGTTCTTTGAATTTCAAAGTAAATAGCTAAATAAAAAAGCTAGAGACGATAAAGCAATCTAGCTTTTTACAATATTAATAAGTGTCAATTATTGTTTTTAATATATTAGAATCTGCAAGGTCAGAAGGAGCAACGACTTTTTCTTCTAATGGAATATCATTGCCATAACGCTCTTTTAGTATTTTTTGAACTCTCGGATCTTGCAAATTAAAATCTTTCAACTCTCTAAGTTTAGACAATTCAATTCCGGCAGCATTTTTATAAATCTTCCAAATCAATTCAGAGCAATATATTCTGTTGTCAGTCCATTCAAAATAAGCATCATATTCTTTACCGTCAAATTGCTGGCTGTAATCTTTCATTTTTTGCAAAACTTCAGGTTTTAAAATGCTATCATCTTTTAGTCGTTTAACAACATATTTACTATCCTTTCCATGTTTAATCCAATCTTCTAGCGGAGTAAGTTTTACAGGCTGAACAGCTTCAAAAACAAACCATTTTCCATTAATGTCGTAAATAATTCCGCAGTGAGAAAATTTTGAGTTTGTAGCAATACGAACTGCTTCACATTGTTGAGATTCTGAAGTCTGAAAAATAAGATCTCCATCTTTAAACTTGCTTGTTATTGTTTTTTCTTCTTTATTTCCCGTAAACGGATTATTAGGAAAAACTTTTATTGCTACAAATAAGGCACAACCAAAGCTCAAGAAAAAAGTAATAATGGGAAATAGATATTTTTTGTTTTTCATAAAGTGTAGTTTAAAGTACTTTGAGTTGCAAAGTAAGTAATAAAAAAAATAGTCGCCAAATAAAATGACAGCTATTTTCTAAATATATTTTACGAAATATTAGATTCTAAATATACCTCCAACAGCAATAATTCGTTGAAAATAAGTAAAATGTTGAGACGCTTTATCTTCATTACTTGTTGTAGTTTTGATATCCGGCATGTTGATATAACCTCCTTTTAACTCTCCTTGAACATAAAAATGTTTGAAAAAAGTAATGTTAAGACCTGCTTTTGCAGAAACCCCATAACCAGAAACATGAAAATCATCATGACGTTCTTTACCTAAAATAGTAGTGTTGGTTTTTGGATATAAAACCCCGGCGCCAATACCTTCAGTTAAGTTAATCTGAACTTTATCAATATTTGGCAA
Source organism: Flavobacterium ginsengisoli (assembly GCF_029625315.1). Taxonomy (NCBI): domain Bacteria; kingdom Pseudomonadati; phylum Bacteroidota; class Flavobacteriia; order Flavobacteriales; family Flavobacteriaceae; genus Flavobacterium; species Flavobacterium ginsengisoli. The sequence continues at coordinate 1,566,656 of NZ_CP121110.1, read as the reverse complement.
ACCAAACCATTCCGAGATATCATCAAATCTTGCAACTTCCGTATTAATGTAGTTTAAACCATCTGTATGTTCGTACATTAAAAAAGCTGGACCGTTTACATTTATTTCACCTTTGCCATAACCACCTTCTTTAGCTCCACCTTGAGACATATCTACAGGTGTGTTATTGTAAGTGCCATTGTAAATTGATGCAGGATCATCTGCAGGTAAATTGATGTTTCCAGTAACATTTGCAATTTGATTTTGTGCCATTACATATTTCATGTGGTCAACACCAATTGTAACACTGTAATGATCGCTAAAAAGTAACCCAATCTCAAATTTGTCTGAGGAATTGTCATATTAGCAGGATTAATATAATCAACATGCCATCCTTTTGGTTTGTCATGAGCTGCCATATTTTCAACTGTAAAGTTGTAATCCTTGCCCCTAAAGTTTACATCAGATTTTGAGTAACTTTCTCTATTACCACCCCACATAACAAAGAATTTTCCTTTGTTGTGAGCAGAGATATTTTTGTACTGGTATTTCTTCCTGAGCAAATGTGTTTAAAGAAACACAGATCAGTAAGAAAAATAAAATTTTTGTTTTCAAAGAACTTAAGTATTATAATTTAAAATGCGTTAACTGTTTTTCTGATGGCAACTAACTTATTCATTAGGCCTTCAAAATAGTCTAAATGAAGCATATTAGCACCATCACTTTTTGCGTTGGCAGGGTCAAAGTGTGTTTCTATAAAAATACCATCAACACCAACTGCAATACCTGCTTTTGCTACTGTTTCGATCATGTCAGGTCTTCCGCCTGTAACTCCAGCTGTCTGATTTGGCTGTTGTAAAGAATGTGTTACGTCTAGAACTGTAGAAGCATATTGTCGCATAGTAGGAATACCTCTAAAATCTACAATCATGTCTTGGTAGCCAAACATTGTACCGCGGTCAGTAACCATAACATTTTCATTATTACAGTCTAAAACTTTTTGAACAGCGTGTTTCATGCTTTCTGGACTCATAAATTGTCCTTTTTTCAAGTTTACTACTTTTCCAGTATTTGCAGCGGCAACAACAAGATCTGTCTGACGAACTAAGAATGCTGGAATCTGTAACACATCTACGTATTGAGCGACCATATCAGCATCTTCGTTAGTATGAATATCTGTTACAGTTGGAACATGAAAAGTTTCTGAAACTTTTCTTAAGATTTTTAAGGCTTTTTCGTCTCCAATTCCAGAAAAACTGTCAATTCTAGAACGGTTTGCTTTTTTAAAAGATCCTTTAAATACATAAGGAATCTGTAGATTGTCGGTAATACCAACTAGTTTTTCAGCAATTCTAAGAGCCATTTCTTCTCCTTCAATAGCGCAAGGTCCCGCCAATAAAAAGAAATTCCCGCTATCAGTATGCTTAATTTGTGGAATATGTTGTAAGTTCATAAAATTATTTTTTTGCAATGCAAAGGTAGTTATGATTTATGAATAGCAGATGAAGATTTAAGATTATTTTAAGAAGTCGAATAACTGGCTACGAGCTTAGTAGAATTAATGAATTGCTAAAATTTCTTTAAAATGATTAAATGCTTTTTCCGAGGCAATATTAAAGCATGAAAATAAACTGATAGATGACATTTGTCATGTTCTGAAGTTTTACAGTTTAATATTGTTTTTTAGTTTTCATTAACACGTCTTTTTAATTTATTTTCTCTCCATCTTTTAATTAAAAATTGTATTGCGATAATCAAAATCAGAATAAAAAGAAAAAAGAAACAAGCCATTGCCATTCCGACAAGCGGCATTCCGCATCTGACAGGATTTGGTTCATATAGTTTCGCAAGATTATAATCGGCAATATTAAAAGCTACAAAAGAGAGTATAATTTGCAGAACAAAATTAATCCAAGAAATGATGCTGAATTTAAAAGAAGTGGGCTTATAGATTGAAAATGTTCCTAATATTATTTGGGATAATATTGGTAAAATAATAAGTATTAAAGGTAATATATTTAGCATTTTATAATCATAGATGAATACTTAAGAAAGAAATTAAAGAAAGAAATGTATTACAAATGTAAAAATTGTTCAGCAAAATCCAAATAATAGTACTGTTGCCGATTCTAAACGATCTTTGTTTAAAGAAGTGGAATGTAATCTTTAATTCTGCTTCAATCTCAACCCCATAGGAACCATCAAAATTCCTTTTTCATAAATATTTAAATAGAGCTTTACAGGTTTTTTCTGTCCTTCCCATTTCAATTCGTAAACATTTAAAAATCCAGCACCCATATTGCTTCTCTTAGTAGGAAATGGGCAGCAGGTCTCTAATCTGTGAAATGTTATTTTTTCTCCATTTGGACCAGCTAAAGCATTTAAGAAACGAACTTCGTTTAAAGCCTCGTTGTTTGTATTCTGAAAAAAGATATTAATTGGATAATCAGGATCATATCCGTATTTTTTGTCTTTAGCAAATTGTGTTATAGAAAAAGTATTATCCTTTTTCAAAATTAAATCAGGAGCATTATCATCGACATTCTTTAAAGTCGATTTTGTGCTCACGCAAGAAGAAGCGCTGATTAATAAAATAATTAAAAAAGCTATTTTTTTCATGGTTGAGGTTACGTATGGTTAAACTGTTTGCTCTACTGTTTTTGGGTTTAGTTTTAAAGTACCAACTACAATCAGATATTGTGCCAGAAGATAAGTCAACATAATAAAAAATGAGCTTTTAGGAATTGGAGCATAAAATTTATTTACGGCCAAAATACTATCTGAAATGATAAAGAAAATAGCACCTAAAAAAACAAGTTGATTGCCTGGTTTTTCCCAAACCAAAAATCCATTAAAAGCAAATAATAGCATAATTGAAATTATAGAAGCATAAATAGAAACTGGAATTTCAAGATCTCCTAAATGTGGCATTAGAACAGAAACCATTCCAATTAAATAAAATGCTATTAAGACGCTTCCGAATATAAAAAGTGGTTTGTTTTGCCTTTTTCTAATTCTTTTCTGTTTATTAAATAGAACACAATAAACAATGTGTGCTGTTAGAAAACATACTAGACCTAAGATAAAGTAAATCTCGCCCAAATCTGTAAAAAGCAAAATGACGTCTCCAAGCCAAGAAAGTACAAGCGCAGCCAATAAAATATTCTGAGTTGGAAATTTTCTATAAAAATAAGCTCCAAATCCTATAATTGGTATTAAAATGGGTTTGAGAAAGAGATCAAAACGCTCGTAGCCTGAAAGTAGTATAATTAGATAAACTATACTAAAGGCTAAATAAATTTTAAAAAAAGAAGAATTTCTCATAATAGGGGTTATGAATTGATATATTGGTTTTGGTTGGTTTTAAAATCAAAATTGACAAAATAAAGTGTCATTAAAAATGATAAAAACAAGTAGGCAAAAATAATATAATTACTAATCGGAATTACACGATTTAAACCAAACCAATCACCATAATAACCAATAATACAGATTACAATTCCTAATCGGATTGCTTCCCACAAAAGTGCAAACCGATTTTTATCCATTAACTCTGTGTAACTATAAATGGTTACAAAAATAAAGAAGCCATAGATAAAAATATTTGGTAGGCCAATTTTGGCAATATTGTCAAATAAATAACTCACAAATAGCAAGGTTATTAAAACTTGTGCAACAGACCAGTATATTAATTTTTGAGAATTCTGGGTGCCATATTTTGCAAAATCAAAAACATTTTCAATTTTGTTTACAGGATATTTTTCTTCAAAATTTTCAGGACGCCAGCCTGTTGGTTTAAACCAAATGGTTAATTTATCTTTCCATTTTGGAGCGCGCCAAGCATCTTTTATTAATAAACTCAAATGCTGGAAATTTATTTTAATCGGATTCCATGTATTGGCAGGCCTTGTAATTCCAAAAACAGGAGGTACATCGTCTAATTCTTCTTGGAAAGTTCCAAAAATCTTGTCCCAAAAAATAAAAATCTGTGAATGGTTTTTGTCTAGATATTCTGGATTAATCGCATGATGCACCCGATGATGTGATGGCGTTACCAAAATATGCTCAATAAAACCCATTTTCTTGATGTGCTTTGTATGATACCAAAATTGTAAAAATAAATGAATTGGAAGCGTGATAGCAATAACAGAAGCGGGAACGCCAAGTAAAGCGGCGGGAATAAGCAAAAAAGTAAACAAATTGACTAAACTTGCAATGGGCTGACGAAGTGCACAAGCAAGATTAAATTCTTCGCTACTGTGATGAATAGCATGTTTGTTCCAAAGAAAATTAATCTGGTGCGCCAGGCGATGACTCCAATAACCATAAAAATCAATTACAAAAAAAGCTATGCAGTAGGAGAGAACATTTGCTTCTAAATGCTGTAATGCAATTTTAGAAACTAGCCATTCGTAGGAAAGAAAAGTTATACTAAGCCCCAAAACATCTTTAACCGAATTGGTAATGCCAGAACTTATGCTCGATACGCTGTCTATTAATGGAGCAGTATCGTTCTTTTTGTAAATGCCGTATAGTTTTTCGATTACAATTAAAACTAAAAAAATCGGCATTGCGATAATTAATATTTTGCCATATTCTTCCATAAAAAAAGCATTCTATTTTATCCAAATATAGAATAAAATAGAATGCTTTTTAAATTATGGGTCAATTAAACAATTTCGGCGCTAAGCCCAGCTTCCAAAAGTTGTGTACATTGAGGTTTTAGTTTTTCTATCGGACCTGTTTTTACAGTGCATTTTCCGTTATAATGTACAATCAATGAGCATTGCTCTGCTTGTTCGGCTGTGTGGCTGCACACGCGCATAAGAGTATCAATTACGTGATCAAAAGTGTTTACATCATCATTATACACAATGATCTCGTTATTAAAAGCAACCGCTTCTTTTTCGCGAACTCTTTCTCTGACTTTTTCTTTAGTACTCATATTTTATGGTTTTTGTACTGAATTGATTATCAGTATCTAATTTACGTATTTTAAAGATACCCAGTTGTTTCTTTGAAGCTTTTTAACATAAGTTAAACCCTTTTCAACGCATGATGCATCGATAAATGGAATGTCTTCTTCATAAAAACCACTAAAAAGAATAATACCTTTTGGGTTCAAAGCATCAACATATGCCTGCATATCATTTAGCAAAATATTTCTGTTGATGTTAGCAATAATCAAATCGTATTTTTTGCCTGCTAATAATGCCGCATCGCCTTCATAAACGCTGATGTGTTTGCAATTATTGCGTTCCGCATTTTCAATTGAGTTTAAATAGCACCAATTGTCAATATCAATGGCATCAATTGGTTCAGCGCCTTTCATTTCGGCTAAAATCGCTAGAATCGCAGTTCCGCATCCCATATCAAGGGTTTTTAAGCCTTTCACATCCATTTCAAGTAAATGCTGAATCATCATGTGAGTAGTTTCATGATGTCCAGTTCCAAAACTCATTTTTGGCTCAATTACAATATCAAATTCAGCATCTGTTTTTTCATGAAAAGGAGCACGAACATGGCATTTTCCATCAACGTCAATTGGTTCAAAATTCTTTTCCCATTCTTCATTCCAGTTTACCTGATCGATTTCTTCAATTGTATATTCAATTTTAAACTCTTCAGATTGTAAAATGTAAATATCATCTAGAATATTCTCATCCCATAAATCTTTCTTCACAAAAGCAGAAATTCCGTTTTCTGTTTCTGTAAAACTTTCAAACGCTTTTTCGCCCAATTCAGCCACTAAAATTTCAGAACCTAACTCTTTTGGCTCAATTGTAAAATGATATCCTAAATATATATTCGACATAAATAAAAATTTTTGCAAAGGTAAGAATCCAAAGTAAAATTTATTCATAAATAAATCATATTCTTATAAATTTTAATGCTAATTTTGAATTAAATTTTGTAAGTTTTTTATTATGGTCAAAAATGTTGTTTTAGTGCTTTTATTGGTTGTTTTAAGCGCCGCAAGCTGCGAAAACGAACACGATGTTGTGAGATCTTTTTGTTATTGGAAGACCGATATGTATTTTCAAGAAGCAGAAGATTCTTTAGTAAAGAAAATGGATCTCCAGCATATGTATGTCCGTTTTTTTGATGTCGACTATAATCCGTATTCCAAAGAACCGCTGCCTGTTGCAACTATTTCGAATATTTCACTCAATAAAAGTAATATTGAGATTACGCCAAGTATTTTTATTACTAATGAGGTGGTTTTAAAATCGGATACAAAACAGTTGGATAGTCTTGCTCGCTAGAATGGCACGCCGAATTGGTCAGATTGGAAAAAGGATGAATGACAGAAAAGCAGAAAGCAATGCTTATAATATCGTTTATCCAAAAGATTATTACAAGCAGAAAGACTTCAAAGCCTTAGATTACGATTCTGTAAAAAAAGCAGAATCGGCCAAATTAAAAGTTGATTTTAAAGAAATTCTGATTGATTGCGATTGGACCGAAAAATCACAGAAGAATTATTTCTATTTATTAAAACAAATTAAAAAACAATTTCCGTCGTCAAAACTTGTGGCAACTATAAGGCTTTGGCAATATAAATATGCTACAAAAGCTGGAATTCCGCCTGTAGACAGAGGATTGCTAATGTGCTACAACATTACAAAACCAGATGATTTTCAGACTAAAAACTCAATTGGAACTAGCGAAGAATTGGCGCAATACATAACTCATAGCGATTATAAACTCAAATTAGATATTGCATTGCCATTATACAGTTGGGCAGTTGCTTTTAGAGGAAATCAATTTAAAGGCATTTTGTCCGAATACGATCAATTGATAAAAGATACGATTAAAGTAAAGAAAACTTCAGATTCAAAATATGTTTTGCAAGATGATGTTTTAATAGGTCAGACTTATTTGAGAAACGGGGACGAAATTAGAATCGAAAAAATTTCAGACAATGAATTGGATAAAATGATTTCGATTGTTAAAAACAAAATTCAAATTGATAATGATACAAAAGTGACTTTTTTCTCTTTTGATAAAAAATACATAAACGATTATGGAACCGAAAATATCTCCAATTTTTATGCGTGCTTTTAACAGTTTACTTTTACTTTTAAGCGTTCAGTTTTCATTTGCCTGCGGATGGAGTGTTTCTCCAGAAACCAGCCGTTTAGCTTTGTTTAAGGCGCAACGTGAAGGATTCTTTAAGCTTACGCCGTTTTATTATTCGGCAGATAATTACTATGCGACCAATACTATTTCTAGTGTCGATCAGGAAAAGAATTGTTTAGAGTGGAAAAAAGAAGTTAGGAAACAGTATTAATCCAAACGATGTTCATGTGATTTTGTATGAAACAGATTCTGAACAATTTCAAACGGCATTCGAAAACAAAACTTTGAAAAATGCATTCCCTAAAAATACTTTTGTAGAAGCTTTATTATTGTCTAAAAACAAAGCCTTTTTAAATTATATTCTGCTGGCTAAAAAACTAGAATATGGTAATGTAGAATATACAAAATGGGAGTCTTGGGATCAAGTTGACAGTAATTATAAGAATGATGATTTAGTAGATACTTTTGATTTTGAAAAGAAAATAAGATCGACTAAAGATTCATTTCTAAAACAGCGTTATGCTTTTTTAGCGTTGCGATATTATTTTTACGCCCAGCAAAAGCAAAATGTTATAGAATTATATAATACTTATTTTGCTTCTGAATCGAATACAATACTTAAACCGTGGGCATTGTATTATAATGCTTTATGTATTGATAATAAGCCTTTACAAAACTACCTATTGAGTAAAGTTTTTAATACTTGCGAAGAAAAATCGTTTGCCGTTTTGCGACATTATAATTGGAAATTGACAGCAGAGACTTTAGCGTTAGCTCAAAACGATGAAGAACGAAGCGTTATTTTATCTATTGAAAGTCTTAGAAATCCAGCACCAGATTTAAAAGCGATTAAAGAAATTTATGAGTTAAGTCCAAATAGTTTGTTTTTAAGCTTTTTGATAGGACGAGAAGTAAATAAACTTGAAGATTGGATTTTTACACCTCAGTACACCAATGACGGAACACCATCTGTTGTTTTTAGCAGTACAGATTGGTATGAAAATTATGCCACAGCAAAAGAAGAAAATTTCAATAAAGATATTTTATACCTGAGAGAATTAGAGTATTATCTGATTTCGATTCGTGAACAGACTTCTGGCGAGCAGAAAGACTATATTACAACAGCAATTGCTCAATTATGTTTTATTGACGATCAGATTGACGAAGGAAAAAAATATACTGATTTGATTTCTGATAAAGCTAATGCTTCAATACAAATGCAAAAGAACATCCAATTGGCTTTGGTTTCATTAAAACAAGATGATTTAAAGAATGAAAATGTTCAGAATCAGCTTTATAAATACTTTGATTCAGTTGAAAATTTGGTAGAAACCGATCACGGATTATTTAAAAATTTATATAGTTTGTATCGAATTGCAAGTGATGATTTTCATAAAAAAGGAGATATTGTTGTTGCTGGTTTGCTTTCGATGAAATCGGATATTAAAAATGAAGGAGAATATTCGGCTTACAATAATCCATATTTTTTTAGTTATATAGGATATTTTGACCGCAATGCATCTGTAAAAGATATGGATCTTTTGATAGCTTTACAGGAGAAGTCCAATAAAACACCTTTTGAAAAATATATTTGTTCTGGAACAATTGCGCCAAATGTCAATTATTATAAAGATTTAAAAGGAACAATTGCTTTTAGAAATAATAATCTCGAATTGGCTTACGAGACTTTCGCAAGTATGCCTCAGGATTTTTGGGAAAAGAATTACGAGTATAAGAATTATTTAAACGAAAACCCTTTTACGCCTAAAATTCTTCAAAACGACAAAGAGCGTAAATTCGATTATCGTTTCAATAAAACCGATTTTATTGCGAAATTAATTCAGCTTAAAAAACAAAATACAGCAAGCGACAATCTGCAATTGGCGCATGCTTATTTCAATGTTTCGTATTTAGGTAATTCCTGGATGATGACGGCCTACGATTGGAGTTCAGGCGGGTCATATACAGATTATGTTTACGGAGATAATACTGAAAACGAAAAGAAATATCAAAACGGTAATTATTACAATTTGAAAATGGCCAAAATGTATTACGAAAAGGCTCTAAAAATGTCTAAAAACAGTAACGAAAAGGCAATGGCTAGCTTGATGATTTTTGAATGTAATTATTACAATCACTATGCTGAGTTGATTACAGCTGAAGAAGAAGCTAAAAATCCGTTTAAAGCAGGGAAGGAACTGGTTAATTTTTATTCAATTTATAAAACAACACCAACGTTTAAAAAGTATAATTGTCCGTTACTATCATCATTTATAAATTAGTAAAATTGTTAATGCTTGATGAGGTTCAAATTATATAGAAATAAAAAAGCGATACTTTTAAGTATCGCTTTTGTTTTTTAAGCTACAGATTAAAGGATTAAAAGGATTTATTCAAAATTTAAGATAAAATCTGTGGAAATCATTTTAATCTGTGGCAAAATAATTTTTAGATAGCAGTAACAATAGCTAAGAAATCGTCAGCTTTTAAAGCAGCACCTCCAATTAAACCACCGTCTACGTCTGGTTTAGAGAAGATTTCTTTAGCGTTTTCTGGTTTTACAGAACCACCGTATAAAATAGAAACTTCGTCAGCGATATCAGCTCCAAAAGCTTTACGAATAGTTTCTCTAATAAATTCGTGCATTTCTTGTGCTTGTTCTGGTGAAGCAGTTTCTCCAGTTCCAATAGCCCAAACTGGTTCGTAAGCTAAAACAATTTTAGACCAAGATTCTTTTGCGATTTGGAAAACACCATCACGTAATTGATTCTCAACAATGTTAAAGTGATTTCCAGACTGACGGTCTTTTAACTCTTCTCCAAAACAGAAGATTACTGTCATATCATGTTTTAAAGCTGTATTAACTTTGTCTGCGATTAAAGCGTCTGTTTCGTGAAAAATAGCTCTACGCTCAGAGTGACCTAAGATTACGGTATTAACACCAATGCTTGTTAACATATCAGCAGAAATTTCTCCTGTAAAAGCACCACCTTCAGCTTGGTGAACGTTTTGAGCAGAAACTCCAATAGTAGTATTTTTTAATTTCTGGCTGCAGCTTGTAAGTTAACAAAAGTTGGCGCTACAATTACTTGTGCATTTGTTTTTGCTGGAATTTTAGCAATTAACTCGTTTAATAATTCTTCAGTTTGTGCGACATTTTTATGCATTTTCCAGTTTCCTGCAACAATCGATTTTCTCATTTTGGTAGTTTTATATTATTTTTTTGTTTTTTGTTTGAAATGTTGTTATTGAAAAATTATTTCAATGATTGTAAAGTAGAATTGATTTTTTCGAAGTCCGTTTCGATAGCACGGTATAAAACAATTTTACCTGTTTTGTCAATTACGATATATCTCGGAATCCAATCTAAATCAATAGCTTTTCCGAAAACACCTTTCATTCCGTCGTTCATCATGAAATGGTCGCCTTTTAATTCGTGTTTTTCGATTCCTGCCTTCCATTTATCAGCTGTTTTGTCAGCAGATAAGAATAAGTATGATACTTCAGGATTACCAGCTTGTAATTCTTTTAGTTTTGGCATTGCTTTTACGCAATCACCACACCAAGAAGCCCAAACTTCGATAACCAAAGTTTTTCCTTTATATTTTTTTAAAATGTTTTTGAAAGTAACCTGACTTCCGTCAAGAGCTAGTAATTTCTCAGATAAAGCTTCTTTTGAAAAAGCTGTTTTTTGAGCTTGTGAGCAAGAAAAAGAAATAAATGCAATTACGACAAGGACTAATTGTTTCATATTTTATTAAAATTGTTTTTTATTATGGTACTGAATTCACAAAGTTAAACAAACAAATGGAATGCCAATTGTACATTAACAAAATTTGAAGAGTCGTTCATTTTGTAACAAAACGCTGTTTTTTGGTTGAAAAAAACGTTTTGAAATCGTAATAGTAGAGGCTGAAAATGACGTTTCTTTTTTATGAAGCTATTTTAGAAGAAAAAAAATGATAAAAATTTTATTTCAAGAAGAAGATTTTAATCAAAAAAACGTCAGGTTTCAACAAAAAAAGTCTTCAATAAAATTAAAATTATTGAAGACTTCTTTTTATGTTTTTGAATCTTTAATTCAGCTCATAATTTCCATTTGCCCATTTTTTGCTTGGAGCAATCCAATTGTCTGCGACTTTGTACAAAAAGCCATGTTTTAGGCCTGTATTAAGTTCAATTTCTTTAAAATGATCTATTTTGCATTTAGAAGTTTCTTTTCTTTTAATAGCAGAAACTCCGTAAATATCTGATTTTTCATAAATAGTCAAAATATTTCCACACCAATTAAGATCGGGAATTTGATCTATATCTGTGTCCATAAAACAACCTATGAAAACAAAATTCATGTCAGGGTTAGCCACAAAAGTCGAAACGAATTGTGCAATATAGCCACCTTTTGAAGTTCCGATTACAGTGATATGGTTTGGCGGAATACCTTTTTTCATCAATGCTTTAATCTGTTTTGCAATTTTTTGTGCATAATCGACAGCATTTGTATTTTTCTTTCTTTTTCACTAAAGACAATAAAGTTATCTTTTCTATAAGATTCTAAAATCTCATTGTATTCTGCTTTACCATATTCTGGATGAGCTACATTTAGATCGTTTTCTTCTACGAATTTGTTGTGAAAAAAGAAAATGTAGCGTTGATTTTCATTTTTTATTTGGCTGTAACCTGCAATGTAAAATAAAATGGAGAACGAGAAAGCAAGTGTTTTAATGAGTTTTTTCATGAATAGAATATGTAGAATGTAAAATGGATTTTAGTTTTTTGTATTCATGAGAATTTTATAAATTCCAGTTGTTTTTTCTTCTTGATATTCAGCATTTTTAATTTCAGTTGCCTTTTTTACGATATTACTGCATTGGCTTCCTTTTACTCTTTCTGTAACAACAGATAATTCAAAGGCAGGTTTGTCTCCAATATTTACCGCATACTTAAATGTCCCTTCTACAAATCCTAATACTAACAAAGCACGATCTGAATTGTTACTTTTCAGATAAGTGGTTTGAATTATCTTATTTTGATTTAAATCGGTTACTGTCACAGGCGTTTGTGGAGGAAAAGTACCATTGTCAAACAAATTTGCTCCAGAATCTTTATCAACAAATTCGAAAGTATAAATTACAGGTCCAGTTTCACAATTTATTTGAGGTGAATCGCATCCTGTAGTAAAAATTAGGACTAGTAAAACTGAAATCTTTAGAAGTTTTTTCATGATTAAAAATAGTTTTTGGTTTGACCAAATGTAGGATTATTTTTTAAAATTATTTATATCCTTCTATCTAATTGTTTTCTTCGTTTGATTTTCAAAATCTTCTATATTTTCGAATTTTTTAAGATCTAATTCTTTTTTTGTCTTTTTTAATTCTGTTATTATTTCTAGAATCAAATTATAGCCCTCACTTTCATAGCCAAAAAGGTGTTGATCAAAGTTTGTTCCAACCAGCAATCCATCGTTATGCATGCCAATACACCAATTCTCAAGAAAATCAGATAGATTAATTGCTTTGCAGGATGATAATCGTCCCATTCGTTTTTTGCACATATTTTTGCCATAATTTCTTTTGACCAAAAGCAAATGATTCCTATTGGTTCTCCATCTTCGTCTTCAAATTCATTAGAGTAAGAAGTAGCGAATCCGTTTTTGCTTTTTAATGCGAATACAATTTCTGTTTCGCATACTTCTTTAATGAATTTTTTGTGCTTTAACTTTATGTCAATATGATTTTTAAACATTCTACTGAAAGGATTTTATAAATGAAAAAAAACGCCAAAACCTTGAAAAGGAAATTGGCGTTTAATAAATTATTTTAGTTGGTATTTTAAATACCGTAAGCTACATCAGATAATTTTAAATCATCAACGTCGTTGTAGTGTACTTTTTGAACGATAGTTCCTTTATGTAAAACTACAATACTTGGATTTGCTCTTTCAACAGTTTTTAGAGCTGTTCCATCGCAGAAATAAAAATCAATATCTAAAGCATAATCTTTTTTAGCTTTAGCTATTTCATCAGCTCCAGAAGCAGTCATTCCGATTACTTTATAACCTTTTGCTTTTGCATCTGCAGTAACTTTTGCTAACTTTTTCATTCCGTCAGGATTCGATAAATTCAAATCATAAGTTACATAGATCAATAATTTTGGCTCTTTTAATAATTCTTCTTTATAATCAGAATCATCTTTAGTCATGGTGAAATCATGAATAGGAGGAATGTAGCCTTCGGTAATTACTTTGTCTTTACGATCAACAAATACCGCTCCTTCTGGAATATTCATTAAATCTTTCTCTGTAAATTCTTTATCGACACCATTTACTTTGTAGATAAAAATCATTTCTACAACCGATTTTGGAGCACCTTCAGGAATTTCCATTCCTTTCTCGATGTTTGTTCCCACTTTGTAAGGACGGAAATCTTTGATAGGATTATGATTTAAAACCCAAACAGCCATAAATACGCATAAAATAATGCTGATTAAAGTAATAATATTGGTAACCAATTTTGAAAATAAAGGTTTTACCAGTTTTTTATTAATGAATAAAATCAAGATAAAGAAAAGTAAAACAACATCTTTTGTAAATGACTGCCAAGGTGTTAAGTGTAAAGCATCTCCAAAGCATCCACAATCTTTTACTACATCAAAATAAGCAGAATAGAAAGTAAGGAATGTAAAGAAAACGATTAATAATAATAAAGCCCAAATTGTTAGTTTTGATTTGTAGCCAACCAAAAGCATTACACCCAAAACTACTTCTAGAATAACTAAGAAAATTGCTAATCCTAAAGCTAACGGCTCTAAAAAAGGCATATTAAAAACAGGTTCACTAAAGTATTCTGCCAGTTTATAAGAGAAACCAACAGGATCGTTCAGTTTTATTAATCCAGAAATAATAAATAAGACGCCGACAAATAATCGGGAGAATTGGGTAATGATGTTTTTCATGGCAAATATTTAGGGTTTAAATTCCAAATTTCTAAATCCTAAACTCCAATTTTAAAGTTGGAATTTGGGATTTTATTTTTTGAAATTTTATTTGTTTATAGGGTTTAGAATTAAAGCAAAGACAGAATAATTAATCATATCCTGATAATTGGCATCGATACCTTCAGATACCAAAGTTTTTCCTTTATTATCTTCAATTTGTTTAACGCGAAGAATTTTTTGCAAAATTAGGTCAGTTAAAGAACTTACACGCATATCGCGCCAAGCTTCGCCGTAATCATGATTTTTAGCTTCCATTAAATCTTTAGTCAATTTTACTTTAGCATCGTATAATTCAGTTGCTTTTTCAACGTCAAGATCAGGTTGATCTGCGACGCCAAGTTCTAACTGAATCAAAGCCATGATCGAATAATTGATTATTCCGATAAATTCTCCTTTTTCGTCTTCGTCAACTTTGCGAACATCGTTCTCTTGCAAACTTCTAATTCGTTGTGCTTTTATGAAAATCTGGTCAGTTAGCGATGGCAATCTTAAAATTCTCCACGCACTACCGTAATCTTTCATTTTATTGATGTACAATGTTCGGCAAACCGCGATAACATTATCAAACTCTTGGGAAGTATTCTTCATTTATATGCTGTATATTTGCTAAAATTTCTTCAAAAATAAGCATAATTTTTTAAGAGTTTCAAGTTTAAGGTTTTCTTTGTTCCAAGTTTTTTCTTAACAAAGTGTTAATGCTACGAAGTTGAAACTAAAATATAATGTTTCAAGTTTCAGGTTTAAAGTTGACTTGGATTGTGTAAGTTCTAGGACTTGAAACCTGAAATAAAAAATAACAGAACAAATGACAATTAATTGTAAAGGCCGTTTGATTGATTTGGAAATTCCAAAAGTAATGGGAATTTTAAATGTTACTCCAAATTCTTTCTTTGATGGCGGAAAATATAAAAACGAAGACGAAATTATTTCGAGAGTTGATAAAATGCTTTCAGAAGGAGCCACTTTTATTGACATTGGAGCATATTCTAGTAAACCAAGTGCTGAGTTTGTAACCGAACAAGAAGAAATTGACCGAATTGTGCCAGCCATAGAATTGATTTTAAAACACTTTCCAGAAACTTTATTGTCAATCGATACTTTTAGAGCTGAGATTGCTAAAGCGAGCATAGAAAGTGGCGCGGCAATTATAAACGATATTGCGGCTGGAGAACTAGACGAAAAAATGTTTGATGTAATTGCGCATTATAATGTTCCGTACATTATGATGCACATGCGAGGCAATCCGCAGACGATGCAAAGTTTGACGCAGTACGATGATATTATAAAAGAAATGCTTTTTTATTTTTCTGAAAAAGTGAAAAAAGCAAGAAGTTTAGGAATCAACGATTTGATTTTAGATCCTGGTTTCGGTTTTGCTAAAACAACCGATCAGAATTATGAAGTAATGCAGAAAATGGAACTTTTTAAGCTTTTGGAATTACCCGTTTTAGCTGGAATTTCTAGAAAATCAATGATTTATAAAACACTTGACATTACACCCCAAGAAGCTTTAAACGGAACTACTTTCTTGAATACGATTGCTTTGACAAAAGGAGCAAAAATTTTGAGAGTTCATGATGTGAAAGAAGCGATGGAATGTGTTACTTTGTTTGGTAAAATGAGTTTATAAATTGACAGTTTTGTCATTTCGACGAAGGAGAAATCTTCGTTGCTAGATCGACAAAGAATGGATTCTCATTGGGGAGTTACTTGCGAAGATTTCTCCTTCGTCGAAATGACAAACTTTGTGTAAAATGAATTTTAAAAATATGAAATACTTTACCCTAATTATAGCTTTCCTACTTTTCTCCTGCGGAAAAAAAGAAGACGTTTTATTACCAAAATCAAATGTTTCAATTGTAAAAGACGTACAAGATCATTCGCCAATTTACCTCTTTTTTAAAGTTGAGGGAAAAGATACAATAGCCGATTTGAATAGAAAAAGTGCCATAATTTCAACCAATTGGATTTTCAATATTGACAAACGCTTGCCATTAAAAAAGGTAATCCCAGAAGTAATTAAAATGCAGGAAAAAAAGCGTAATGAGAAAATGCATCAAAACGAAGAATCTGAAAACTATTATTCTTATGCAGATTCTATAGGGAAGAATTTAGCTTTTCTTCCTTTCACGAAAGTGTTTTATAAAATGGAAAGACCTGCTCAAGGAAGTTTTGTAGTTTACTTTAAAAAAGGGAAACAACAGGTTTTTATGGCTAATCAGGAAATAAAAATCTCAGAAATACTAAAGCAATTTTACAGTATAAAGTTTGAAAGAGTACCAGATTTAGTGTTTTTATTCGACAAGAATATGAGTTACGAAGAGTATATCCAGTATAAAATTCTACTGCAAAAAGAGGTGACATATAACCTTGATAAACTCCCAGTAGAGTACATTTTTTAAAACTTAAAAAACTTTGAACCTTTGTTTCTTTGAATCTTTGCCCCTTTAAAGAATCTATTGATGATGATAAGGTTCATTGCGTAAAATCGTAAATCCGCGATATAATTGTTCTATGAAAAATAAACGAACCATTTGATGCGAAAAAGTCATTAGCGAAAGAGAAACTTTTCCTTGTGCTTTTTTATAAACGGTTTCAGAAAATCCGTAAGGACCACCAATTACAAAAACTAAAGTTTTAACTCCAGAATTCATTTTCTTCTGTAATTCTTCAGAAAAACCAACACTTGAGAATGTTTTTCCGTTTTCATCCAACAAAATCAATTGATCTGTTGCTGAAAGTTTAGACAGAATTAATTCGCCTTCTTTTTCTTTCTGCTGGCTTTCAGATAAGTTTTTGACGTTTTTGATATCGGGAATTATTTCCAGATCAAATTTGATGTAAAATGACAAGCGTTTGGTGTAATCGTCTATCAAAGTCTGAAGCGATTTATTATCTGTTTTGCCTATTGCTATAAGTTTGATATTCATTGGTTAAGTTTTTTGCAACGAATTACACTAATTCGCACGAATTTATTTTTTTTGCCACAGATTAAAAGGATTAACACAGATTAGATTATTTTAAATTTAAACAAATCTTTTTAATCCTTTTAATCTGTGGCAAAATGAAAACTTTATTTTTTGTTTTCAAAAACCGTTTCAAAATGTTCTACAATTGGAAAAGGTTCGTAATAATGATGTAAAATCTTTTTCCATTCCTGATACGCTTCAGAAGTTCTAAAACCTACTGTGTGATCTTCTAATGTATTCCAATCGACCAGTAAAAGATATTTATTTTCGACTTCGAGACATTTCTCTAATCTATGTCCTAAATAACCATCGATTGATGAAATGTATTGGCTTGCTTTAGTAAAATCAGCTTCAAATTGATTTGCTAAGTTTGGTTTTACGTATAGAAATGCTCGCTTCTAGAATCATAATTTAAATAAATTTTATCTGCTGGATCTGCCAAATCTGCGGGAAAAATTATACTCTCGCAGATTTTGCAGATTAAACGGATTTTATTTTTAGTATTTTGTTTTAAAAAAAAACTTTATTAAATCAACCTAAATCGGTTTAAAATCTGCGTGAAATTTTTACATAGATTTAAGATTAGTTTTTAGAAAAATTCGCCTCAAAAGTTTTAAAACGAGTATCTAAATCTTTCAGTAATTGTTTTTTTACTGAAGGATCTTGAATGAAACTGTAATTGATGCTATTGTAAACGTATTTTTTAATCGTTTCATAATTTACGTCGGGATATCTTTTTGCCAGTAAAACATACTGTTCTGTCATACTGCTTCTTAGAATTCGGCGTCGTCTGTACTGATCACAATTGGCACATTAAATTCTTTGTAAAGCGTAAACGGATGTCTGTTTTCTTTTACTTTCAAAATGAATTCGTTGCTTGCTAAATTGATCTCAATCGGAATGTTGTTTTTCGACATATATTTTAATAAATCATATGAATTTGCCTCATACGCAATATCAACTCCGTGACCAATTCTGTTTGCTCCCGCAACATAGATCGCGTCATTAATATGCCAAGTCAATTCTTCCGGCTGGACTAAACCTAAAGTCAATTCACCTGCATGAAGCGTATATTTTACGTCTGAAAATTTAGAGTGGCAATATTTAAACATTACCATATGAAGCCAGTAATCTTTCATAGAATTTTCTCCATGCTCTGGAGAAACAATGTTTACGCCAGCAACCAATTTACTTTCGTTTGCAGAGATAAAAGCTATTGTCAGGTTTTTAAATAAATCAACAGGATCCATAAAACGAAGCACAAAGTTTTGATAACGCATCGTAAATTTATCGTCATCTATTTTTAAGTCTTTATGCAGTTTTGCAATGAAATTATTATTGAAATCTAAAGCATATTTTTTAGCATCTTTTTTCTGAAATGATTTATACAATTCATCTAAAAGTTTCATAACAGCTTTTTCATCTTTCTGTTCTGCGGCTTGGCGTAATTTTGAATTGAAACCGGTTAGATCTGAAACATTCATATCGCACGGAATTGTCGATAATTGTGTTTCAATATAAAGCACATTTTCTGCAATCGCACGCTTTTTTAATTCAAGCATTCCTTCTGCAAAATGACCTGCAATCGTTGGTTCAAATTTCATAAAAGAATCAAAGAATTGATCATCAGAAGGAACGGAGCCATTGTAATCTTTAATAGACCAAGTTTGCATAACTTGTTGCTGATAGTAATCTAATTTTCCTTTGCTTTTAAGAGATGAAAAGTTTTCCCAATTTCCTTTTTCAGGTTTGGTTTTAGAAACTGCCATGGTTTCTAGATTCAAATAAAAGTCTTCAGCAATAGCTCTTTCTAAAAGCGGTTCTGCATAAATTGATCCTGAAAAATGATGATGTAAATCGCCTCCTTTAGGCATTTGTTGAAAAAAAGCTGTTAAGAGAGCTTCATTATTTCTGATTTTTTCTAAATAACTCTCAGCCGATTGAGAAAAGCCGATTTGTGCTATAAAAATACAGAAAAGCGTAATTATTCTTGTCATACTCTAAGATTAAATTACGCGCAAATATACGAGTTTTCGGAGAAATTTGAAAATCGAATTTCGTTATCTTGAATTTTTACCGCAAAGAGCGCAAGGTTTTGTTATTTACTTGACTTAGTATAAACGCAAAGTTCGCAAAGCTTTGTCTAAAAACTTTGCGAACTTTGCGTTATTCTTTGCGCGCTTTGCGGTTAAAAAAACTTAGAACCTTTTAAGAAAAAAGTACATCATGTATTTCAGGAACCTTATCAAAAACGCTTTTTGCGAAAGGACAAAGAGGAATAATTTTTACATTATTTGCTCTGGCATAATCTACGGCTGCCATAACTAATTTTTTGCCAACACCTTTTCCATTAAAATCTGGACTTACTTCTGTATGGTCAATAATAAATTTAGAGTCTCCTGCCCAAGTATAAGTCATTTTTCCAGCTTCTTTTCCGTCTTCTACAGCTTCAAAATAGCCTCTTCTTGTATCGTTTATTTGTTGAATTTCCATGATGATTAAAATAATGTGGTTTTGATTTCGATTGAATGTGTTAATGTTTTATGAATCGGACAGCTATTTGCAATCGTTTCTAGGCGCTGCCTTTGTTTTTCGTCAACTTCGCCAACGATTTCTATTTTTCGGGTAAAAAGAGATACGTTTTGTTCTGAATCTCTTTCAAAATCGACTTTTATATTGATTTCTTCAACATTCCATTGCTTTCTATTGATGTACATTCTTAATGTAATCAGTGTGCAAGAGGCTAATGACGAAGCTAAAAGTTCTGACGGACTGAATCCTAAATTTTTCCCACCCATTTCCTGTGGTTCATCTGCAATTACTACATTTCCACTGGAAGATGTTATTTCGGTGCGATACAAACGCGTATCTATTTTTGCTGCTATTGTATTCATAATTATCTAATTCTTGGTTCAGGCAATGGTACAAATTCGGTTTCTCCAGGAACTTTTGGAAAAGTCTGGTTTGTCCAGTCAATTTTTGCTTTTTCGATGAGGTTTTTATCAGAAGAAACAAAGTTCCAAAAGATGAAATGTTCTTCAGGAAATGGCTCTCCTCCAAAAATATAAACTGTAGAGTTTGCGACAATTTCGAACTCGCAAAGAGAGGCTTCAGTTGTAATTAAAATTTGTCTTGGATCGTATGTATGTTCGCCATTTTTGATGCTTCCTTCCAAAATATATAAACCGCTTTCGCCAAACAAATCTTTTCCGATATTAATTTTTTGAGCCTCTTTGCTTTTAATTTCAATAAAGTATAATGGACTATAAACAGGAACTGGAGATTTTTTTCCAAAAGCTTCACCAGCAATCAATTTGAACGAAACTCCATTTTCTTCCCAAGCAGGAATATTATCTGCTTCAACGTGTGTAAAATTAGGTTCCATTTGCTCTAATTCTTTAGGAAGAGCAACCCAAATCTGCAAACCGTGAAGCATTTTATCTGAATGTCTTAAATATTCTGGAGTTCTTTCTGAGTGAACAATTCCTTTTCCGGCTGTCATCCAGTTTACAGCGCCTGGCTTTATTTCTAATTCGGTTCCTAAACTATCGCGGTGCATAATGCTTCCTTCAAATAAAAAAGTAAGTGTTGAAAGTCCGATATGCGGGTGCGGAGGAACATCCATATTTTCATGGTCACTTAAATGCGCAGGCCCCATATGATCGATAAATACAAATGGTCCAACGGCTCTTTTTTCACGGAAAGGCAATAATCTTCCTACCATAAAATTGCCAATATTGGCTGCACGTTCTTCGATGATTAAACTGATGTTTGACATGTGGTATTATTTTATTTGAAAACAAAATTACAGTGGTGATAGAAATCTGTAACTTAATTTAGATTAAGAAAAGTTGTTTTTTGTATTATCTATAAAAGTAGTGAAAATGTGTAATTATTCAAATTGTTGATTTTGATGTTTCTAAGTTCAGGATGTTTAAACCTTGATAATTTGTGAATTCAGTACAGTTAATCAATCAACTCAAACTCCAAAACTTCACTTTCAGTTCCATTAATAATAATCGACAATTGATGTTTTCCTGTGTGAAAAACTCTGGTCGTAATCAATTTAAAAGACTGATTTCTTTCAATCTTAGTTAATTGATTTGGATGATAAATTTTCTCACTGATTTTAAAGACTTTTTTTGCCAAATGCCCTTTTGCTTTTTTGTAATGAACGGCATATTCTAAACGAACTGTTTTGGGTTCTTCGTTTTTATTATTTAAATGAAAATGAAACTGCAGATAATCTCCAATTTTTACAGTTGGAGTTTTGATTTCGAAAGATGAAAGCTCGATATTGGTGCTTTCTAAACCATAATGACTTAAAATTTCAGGATGTCCTTGTTTTAATAAAGTTCGGCAACCGTGTTTTATAATTCCGTCTGTTTCTTTGCTGTGGCCTTTCCATCTTGAAGCGATTTCGAGTACAATCTCAGGATTATCTTTTACAATATCATTCAAATTATTGGCAACACTTCTGCGAACATATTCTGAAGGATCATTTTTTAAATTTTCTAAAATCAGAAGAATAGAAGTTGGGTCTTTTTTTAGAAACGGAATCGCCATTGCCCAAGGCAATCTGGGTCTTGAACCTTCGCTAGCTAATCTTCGTACATGATGATTTTTGTGCAAAGACCATTTAATCATTTCGTTGATCATTCTTTCTTTATATTTTAAAAGAAAGGGACGAACGGCAAACTCGCGACTTATAAATTGTGTTATAGAAACAAAGGCCTTTACGGAAGTTTCAAAATCGTCTAAACCGTACATTTCGATATAATCGGCAAAGAAAATGAAAGCCAGATTGCCATCAGTAAAACTATTTTTCTTTAAGTTTTCAATGATTTCATCAATTAAAGCAGTGGCTTCTACAAAATTCTGAGGCATAAATTGGTGAAGTACAACTGTAGTATGTTTCATGCGGTCTTTCCATTCTTTCTGTACAAAATCGCCTTCGTAAATCGCTTCAATGAATTTTTGTTTGTTGAATGAAGGATGTACTTCGGCGACAGCCTGACCAAATTTTTCGTAAAAAGAAACCGAGTAAATATCTTTAATTAATCCCATGATTTTTGCTTGAATAAACTTCAAAGATATTTAATTGAGCTCTTATTAAGAGATTAAGTTTTGTTAAGAATTGTAACTTTATTTTTCTGAATATCTTAATAGTTAAAAAAGAGATATTTAATGTTTTATGTAATTTTTCATGGTGCAGTAACTTTCAAATCCATAAAATATATCCTAATTTAGCATATTATTAAAAATAGAAAAATGATAAGCGAAGCACAATTTCAAGCAGAATTACAACTTTTGATTAGTAACGCCATAAGAGAAGATGTTGGACCAGGCGATTATAGTTCGCTGGCTTGTATACCAGATACAGCTCACGGTCAAGCTAAATTGTTGGTAAAAGATCAAGGAATAATTGCTGGTGTAGAATTGGCAAAAATGATATTTGCACATGTGGATCCAAAACTGAAAGTGAAAACTTTTATTG
This sequence comes from Flavobacterium ginsengisoli, assembly GCF_029625315.1. Taxonomy (NCBI): domain Bacteria; kingdom Pseudomonadati; phylum Bacteroidota; class Flavobacteriia; order Flavobacteriales; family Flavobacteriaceae; genus Flavobacterium; species Flavobacterium ginsengisoli. The sequence continues at coordinate 1,544,136 of NZ_CP121110.1, read as the reverse complement.
AAGATGGAACGCATGTAGAATACGGAGAAGTTGTTTTTGAAGTTTCTGGAAGCTCACAATCTATTTTAAAAGCTGAAAGAGTTGTTTTGAATACCATGCAGAGAATGTCTGCAATTGCTACAAAAACAAGTCATTTAATGGATCTTTTGGAAGGAACAAATACAAAGATTTTAGATACACGTAAAACGACTCCAAATTTTAGAGCGGCAGAAAAATGGGCTGTAAAAATTGGAGGTGGCGAGAATCACCGTTATGCTTTATATGATATGATTATGTTAAAAGACAATCATATTGATTTTGCAGGCGGAATTACTCGTGCGATTTCTAAAACAAAAGAATATTTAGAGGAAAATAATTTGGATTTAAAAATTATTGTTGAAGCTCGCAATCTAGATGAAATTAGAGAGATTTTATTGAGCGATGGAGTTCATAGAATTCTGATTGATAACTTTAATTATGAAGATACTAAAACGGCCGTTGAATTAATTGGTACAAAATGCCAAACTGAATCTTCAGGAAATATCAGTGAAAAAACAGTTCGTGAATATGCTTTATGCGGTGTAGATTATATTTCGTCTGGTGCTTTAACGCATTCTGTTTATAATATGGATTTGAGTTTGAAAGCTTTTTAACGAAGTTATAAATTTTGAGTTATAAGTTATGAGTTTTGTAAATCTATCCCGATAGTTGGACTAAACTCAGAAATCTAAAATCTAAAAATATGTCGCAGGAGATAGAAGATCGGATTGAGAAATTGCCTGTTATACGCAATGTAGCCCGACTTTTTAAAAGAATAAAACTGCCTTGGCTAGAAGGTTTTTCGCTGTATGATTTGCTAGAAATGTATACCTTAGGAATTATTGAAGGTGCATTTTCATATCATGCCAGTGCGGTTTCTTTTAGCTTTTTCATGGCTTTATTTCCTTTTGCACTGTTTATCTTAAACTTAATTCCATTTATTCCTATAGATAATTTTCAGGAAGATTTCTTGCAGTTCGTTCAGCAAAGCGTTCCGCCAAACACTTTTGATGCGATTAGTAAAATCATTAGTGATATTTTAAATAATAGTCACTCGGGTTTATTATCGTCAGGTTTCCTGCTTTCTATTTTCTTAATGGCAAATGGTATAAATGGCATTTTGAGCGGTTTTGAATCTTCTAAACATGTTTTTGATAAACGCGGATTTTTTAAACAGTATCTTGTTGCGTTGGCAATTTCTCTTGTTATGACAGTTATTTTGTTTGTAACAGTGGCAACAATTGTCGTTTTTGAGGTTTTTATTCAGAAAACAATCATTCAGGATGTATTGAGTGATCGAATTCCGTTGATCATCTTAGGAAGATACTTGTTTGTTATTTTAATGATTTTGATAACATCTTCAATATTATTGCGTTATGGTACAAAACAGTATAATAAAGTGTCTTTTATAAGCATTGGTTCTGTTTTTACAACGATCCTAATTGTTATATCTTCGTTCTTTTTTGGGATTTGGGTTATAAAATTTTCAAAATATAACGAACTTTATGGTTCAATTGGGACATTATTAATTCTAATGTTTTATATTTGGATAAACTGTATGATACTGCTTTTAGGGTTCGAACTAAACGCTTCTATCAGAAAATTAAAACAAAAAAAACTTACTAGTATGAAAAATTGGATGTTAACAATCGGTGTTTTTTTCTTTGCGCTAACCATGCAAAGCCAAAGTGTAATTGGGAAATGGAAAACAATTGATGATGAAACAGGTGAAGCAAAATCGATCGTAGAGATTTACGAAAAATCAGGGAAATTGTATGGTAAAGTAGTAGATATACTTCGCGATAGCCATAAAAAAGATGTCTGCGTAAAATGTGAAGGAGCTGAAAAAAACAAGCCAATTTTAGGAATGGTAATTATAAATGGTTTAAAAAAAGATGGTGATGAATATAATGGAGGTACTATTTTAGACCCTACAAGCGGTAAAAAATACAAATGTTATATCTCATTAGAATCTGCCGATAAACTAAAACTTCGAGGGTATGTTGGTATATCTTTAATGGGTAGAACGCAATATTGGACAAGGGTAAAAAATTAATTAAAATCTAATGCGAAAATTAGCTTCGATAATTTTATTCTTAGTTATAGTTTCAAACAGCTTTGGACAATCTAAGAATTCGCCATTACAAATAAGTCATCTTACAGGTGACTTTTATGTTTATAAGACTTTTAGCGATTATAAAGGGACAAAGATTTCTGCCAATGCCATGTATGTTGTTACAGATAAAGGAGTTGTTCTTTTTGATGCGCCTTGGGATAAAACACAGTTTCAGCCTTTATTGGATAGTATAAAATCAAAACATAATAAAGAAGTTGTTATGCTTTTTGGAACGCACTCACATGAAGATCGTGCGGGTGGATTTGATTTTTATAAAAAAAAGGAATCAAAACGTACTCTATTAAGCTGACAGATGATATTTTGAAAAAGAACAACGAATCCAGATCTGAATTTATAACTCCGAATGACACAATTTTTACAGTTGGACAATACAAATTTGAAGTGTATTATCCTGGTAAAGGCCATGCGCCAGATAATATTGTAGTATGGTTCGGAAAAGAGAAAATTCTTTATGGCGGGTGTTTTATAAAAAGTGTTGAAGCTAAAGATCTTGGATATTTAGGCGATGCAGATGTTAAAGAATGGCAAAGATCCATTAAAAAAGTTCAGTCAAAATTTAAGAATCCTCATTATGTTATTCCGGGACATGATGGCGGAACAAGCAATAAATCTATCAATCATACTTTAAAGCTGATTCAGGATTATAATCTTTCAAATAATACTTCTCCTAAATCAGGTCAGAAATAATTTGCTGACATATAAAAATAATCCATGCATTTCATCGAAGTCATTTTACCGCTTTCTTTAGCTAAGACATTTACATACCGAGTTTCTGAAGCCGAGTTTCATTTCATTAAAAAAGGAATGCGAGTTGCTGTGCCATTTGGCAAAAGTAAAATTTATACAGCACTTGTTTTGGATGTTCATGAAAATGCTCCAACATTGTATGAAGCGAAAGAAATTCATCAGATTTTGGATGAAAAACCAATTGCAACCGAAATTCAGATTAAACACTGGCTTTGGGTAGCTAATTATTATATGTGTGGTATTGGAGACGTATATCGAGGTGCATTTCCAAGCGGATTATTGTTAGAGAGTGAAACTATTATTTCGCATAAACCTGATGTGGTAGTAAACGACAGCGAACTTTCTGATGATGAATTTTTGATTTATGAGGCTTTGCAACATCAGAGTTCATTAAAGGTTCAAGAAATTGCTTCGATTTTAAATAAAAAAAATATACTTCGGTGCTTCAAAAGCTGATTGCTAGGGATATTATTTTTTTGGATGAAGAAATAAAAGAAACATATAAACCAAAGTTGGTGCGATATGTAAAATTGCATTCAAAATACGAATCAGATAATGGTTTGGCTGAATTGCTCGAAGTATTGAAAAGTGCTAATAAGCAGAAAGAAATTGTTTTGACTTATTTTCAGTTGAATGCTTCAGAGAGAAAGCCAATTACGGTCAAAAAACTTACAGAAGTTTCAAATGTAACAGCTGCAGTTGTAAAGGCTCTAATTGAAAAAGAAATATTCGAAGAATATTATTTACAGCATGATCGCGTTACATTTAGTGGAGAAATATCGGATAAAGAATTGCAGTTGAGCAAAGCTCAAGAGAATGCTTTTTTGGCTATAAAAGATAGTTTTTTAGAGAAAGAAGTCTGTTTGCTTCATGGTGTGACTTCAAGTGGAAAAACAGAGATTTATATTAAGCTGATAGAAGAGTATTTGCATACTGATAAACAGGTTTTATATCTGCTTCCAGAAATTGCACTTACTACTCAGTTGGTTTCTAGATTGCGTCTTCATTTTGGAGATAAAGTAGCTGTTTTTCATTCTAAATATAGCAATAATGAAAGAGTAGAGGTTTGGAGGCAAACGCTCGAGAATTCGCCAAAAGCGCAAATTGTGATAGGTGCAAGATCTGCTTTGTTTTTACCTTTTAATGAATTAGGATTACTGATTGTTGACGAAGAGCATGAACAGACTTTTAAACAAACTGATCCTGCGCCAAGATACCATGCTAGAGACGTCTGCAATTGTTTTAGCTAATTTCCATAAAGCTAAAGTGTTGTTAGGTTCTGCGACTCCAAGTATTGAAACCTATTTTAATACGCAAAACGATAAATACGGATTGGTAACGCTTTCTGAACGTTATAAAAATGTACGTTTGCCTGAAGTGCTTTTAGTCGATTTAAAAGACAAGCATTTCAGAAAAAAAATGACAGGGCATTTTAGCGATCTTTTAATTGAAGAAATTGCAGAATCTTTGTCATTGGGCGAGCAGGTTATTTTATTTCAAAATAGAAGAGGATATTCGCCCATAATAGAGTGTATGACTTGCGGTCATGTTCCGCATTGCCAGCAGTGCGATGTAAGTTTGACTTATCATAAGCATAAAAATCAGTTGCGATGTCATTATTGCGGCTACTCAATTGCAAAGCCTACAAATTGCCATAGTTGCTCTAGTATAGATTTAACGACAAAAGGATTTGGAACCGAGCAAATAGAGCAGGAGTTGGCTTCTCTTTTTCCAAAAGCAAAAACTTCTAGAATGGATCAAGATACTACTAGAGGTAAATTTGGTTTTGAAAAGATAATTGATACGTTTAAAAATCGTGAAATCGATATTTTGGTAGGCACACAAATGTTAGCCAAAGGACTTGATTTTGATAATGTAGGTTTGGTGGGAATTATGAATGCCGATAACATGCTTCACCATCCAGATTTTAGAGCTTTTGAGCGCAGTTTTCAAATGATGACACAAGTTGCAGGAAGAGCAGGAAGATCGGAAAAACAAGGAAAGGTTGTAATTCAAACATATAATCCGAATCATAATACAATTCAACAAGTTACAAATCATAATTATATGGGTATGTATAAAGAACAATTGTATGATAGGCAAATCTATAGATATCCGCCTTATTTTAGGATTATTAAGCTTACGCTAAAGCACAAAGATTTTGATAAATTGAAAGAAGGAGCTATGTGGCTGTATCAGGTTTTAAGTCAAAACTTAGGGATGCCAGTTTTAGGTCCAGAAGAGCCTGCAATAAGTAGAATTCGAAACGAATACATTAGAACTATTTTAGTTAAAATTCCGCAAGAACATCATTTAGGAAACACAAAAAAAACTATTCAGAAAATGCTGAATAGTTTTGAAGCTGTGGCTCAATACAGAGCTATAAAAGTTGTGATTAATGTAGATTTTTATTAAAACAGTAATTTAAGAAGAGGTTGAAAGTGCTTTTACAAGATCTTCTTTTTTATTACGGCTTAAAGGTATTTTTGTGATTCCAATTTCGGCAAATTTGCTGTTAAAGCGTTCTACCTTATCTATATTGATGATGTACGATTTATGAACACGGATAAATTTGTCTTTCGATAAATCATTTTCGAAAGATTTCATAGTAGATAGAACCAGATTGCTGTCGTCTTCGGTTACTACTCTTACGTAATCTCCAAAAGCTTCAATCCATTTTATTTTTGAAGTGAAGATTTTTAGTTTTTTTAGATTACTTTTGATGAAAATATGTTCGCCTTCTTCTTCTTTGATATCCTTTTTTAGCAAATGCATATCGATTGCCCTTTTTACAGAGGCGTTAAAACGGTCAACAGCAATTGGTTTTTGAAGATAGTCGGTAGCGTCGTAGTCGAAAGCTTTAAGGGCATATTCGGCTTTAGAAGTAATAAATATAATTTGCGGTTTTGATTTTAATCCGTCAAGAAAATCAAATCCGTTAATAACTGGCATTTCTATATCAAGAAAAATTAAGTCGATGTTATTTAATGAGATACAACTTTTTGCTTCAATTGCATTAGAAAAATCCCCGATTAAATGCAAGCCTGGGTGATTATTTACCAATTTGGCAATAATTGTCCTTTGTATAGAACTATCATCTACAACAACACAGTTTAGTTTCATAACATTTAAATTTAGAATAAATTCAGGATAGCAGTAGTAAATGTATTATTTTTTTGTAAAAAAAACTAAGGTTGAGGCATCTTTTTTGCATTATGACGAATAAAAGAAAAAAATGTTGGATATATGAATTTAATGCTTACTTTTGCACCCAATTTTAACAAATAAATTTTTTATTTATGAATCATTATGAAACTGTTTTCATTTTAAATCCCGTTTTATCTGAGGTTCAGGTGAAGGAAACAGTAACGAAATTTGAAGAATTTCTTACTAGTAGAGGAGCTGAAATGGTATCGAAAGAGGATTGGGGTCTTAAAAAAATGGCTTACGAAATCCAAAACAAAAAAAGTGGTTTTTACCATTTATTCGAATTCAAAGTAGCTGGAGAAGTTCTTTTAGCTTTTGAAACTGAATTCAGACGTGATGAAAGAGTTATGCGTTTCTTAACTGTAAGTTTAGATAAACATGCTATTTCATGGGCTGAGAGAAGAAGAGCAAAATTAAAATCTACTAAAGCGTAATTATTATGTCTACAATCGAACAATCTGCAAAAGGAAAAAAAGACGGAGATATCAGATATTTAACGCCTTTAAACATTGAAACTAACAAAACTAAAAAGTATTGCCGTTTCAAAAAATCAGGAATCAAATACATCGATTATAAAGATGCTGATTTCTTATTGAAATTCGTTAATGAGCAAGGAAAAATTCTTCCTCGTCGTTTAACTGGAACTTCATTAAAATACCAAAGAAAAGTTTCTGTAGCTGTAAAAAGAGCTCGTCACTTAGCTTTAATGCCATACGTGGCCGATTTATTAAAATAGTATAAAAACTCTAGTCGCTGGTTTCTGTTATGCAGAACCTAACTTCTAAAATTTAAGGACAACAACATGGAAATTATTTTAAAACAAGACGTACAGAACTTAGGATTTAAAGATGATGTAGTATCTGTAAAACCTGGTTACGGACGTAACTTTTTAATTCCTCAAGGATTCGCTACTTTAGCTACTCCTTCTGCTAAAAAAGTTTTAGCTGAAAACCTAAAACAAAGAGCACATAAAGAAGCTAAAATTGTTGCTGATGCTAAAGCATTAGCTGAAACATTAAAAGCTCTTGAGATTAAATTATCTGCAAAAGCTGGTGGAGAGAAACTTTTTGGTTCTATCACTAACATCGATATCGCTGAAGCTTTAGAGAAATCTGGTAACGCTATCGATAGAAAATTCATCACTAGCGGTGTTGTAAAACGTTTAGGTAAATACAATGCTACAGTTCGTTTACACAGAGATGTAATCGTTGAATTAGCTTACGAAATTGTTGCTGAAAAGTAATAGTTTTTAAATCTATACAAAAATCCCGATGAAAATCGGGATTTTTTTGTTTAATAAATATAGAAGCAATATTATTGAGCTCAAAAGTTTGTTTAAAGCTCATAATAGTAATGTATAAAGCATCAATTAAAAATGAAGTACGCAAGATTAACAAAAGAGCAGTTTGACGAATTACATGCAGAATTTGCAAGTTTTTTGGCAACACAAGCAATAGATAGAAAAGAGTGGGAAGAACTTAAGATCAATAAACCAGAAGTTGCAGAACAGGAACTTGATGTTTTTTCAGATTTGATTTGGGAAGGTGTTTTGTCGAGAGCCGAATATTTAGAACATTTTTCTAAGAACCATATTTTTCTGTTTCATTGTTTCGACACTTACATTAAGTCAATTGTTTTGAAAACATTTTCTCCAGAGGTTGACTTTTTGACAAAAGATGGGCTCCAATGGTTAAGCGATAATATGTTTACAGAAAATATCGAAATGAAAGTAGGGAAAAAGGTATTTACAGATGAACGAAATTCCTCGATTTTTGAATTGATTAAACAAGGTGCTTTTTTAAGCGATGGACAGTTATTTAATCAAATTAATACAATTATAGAATCTTAAAGTAAGTTTTTAAGTTTGTAATAAAGCGGGCAATTATTCTATAATTGCCCGCTTTATGCTTTTTTTTAACTTTTGTTTAATTTTTTTAAGAATTTCAACCCCGTACTTCTACTTGTTTTTTTAGAATTTTCTAAAATTTCCTAAATCTTACATTCTGTGAAATAATTTTTCTGCATTTGGTCTTAATTACGGATAATTTTATCGATTTTTTTATTTTAAATGTAAGATTAAACTTATTTTAAATCAATTTAACATATTTTGTTTAATGTTTTGCTTAATTAGAAAATCGATACGTATTTATGTTAAAAGTAGCGTTTTTTCTGATGTTTTGTAGGGTCTATAATTTTGAAATGGACGTTTTAAGAATAAATTATAAGAATTTTATGCTTGTTTTATGTTTTTGTTTTTCCTAATTTTAGGTAACAAAAGTTAAACAAAGTTTTTCTTCTGGTTTTCAAGACATATTGGTTATAAATTTATTTGCCATGTTGTTAAGATTGAAAATTGAAAAATTATAAAATAACCTAATAAATCTGCGTATGGAATTGACAATTACTTTCTTTATCAAATTTACCTTAGTTGTTTACTTTATTCTAGCTTTATTTTTTATTTTATTAAGCTTATTACATTTCAACGATAAATTTAATCGTTACTCAATATTTAATTTCTTTTTTAAAGGTTTACATTTTAGTTTGCTGTCTTATTATTTTCCTATTCGAAGGGTTGTTTATAAGGAGCAAAAATTTTATTGAATATAACCAGATTCAAAATCGACTTTTTTAGTACGATAATTTTAAGGACGGACTAATCAACTTTCTTAAATAAATGAATTGACTATATATAGAGAGAATCCCCAGTTCTACTTCAACTAAAAATTTTCATTATGAAAATTAGACCTGCAACAAATCACTCCTCAGGGAAAATTGATTATAATCATTTTTTCCTACAAAAAACGGAACTTATTTTGTCTCTCGGAGATAGAATTTGTTCTCTGGTATATTTTGGTATACCGAATTCAACATAATTTTTTTTAATAAAACAAAGTTTTTAAGCTCATTATAGGGCTGACTATTTTTTGTTTTAACTGTTTCATTTTTAATTGATTGTTTAATTGCGTAGGTGCTTGCACTTACTGCGAGAGGTGTTTTATTGTCCATTTTCTAATCTTCCAAATTATGAAAAAAAAATTTACTTTTTGTAGTCTCAATCCTCAAATGAGATTATTAGGACTTTTAACTTTATTCTTAGTATGCACTAATGCATTCTCTCAGACTATTTGTAGACCAGTGTCTCAAACAAATAGTACGGGAGGAGGACTTTTGTGTATAGGAGTAGATGTTAATAGTCCCGCCAATGCTTTTGATAGCGCTGGCTTATCCACTTATGCAACCTTATCAAATGGTGTTGCAGTGGCTGGGTGTTTTGCAGAAGAAACAATGACTTTAAACCAAACGGCCCGAGCCGGTGATCAAGTTGCAATATACTTTGGTACCGGGAACGGATTGCTTGATTTAACTTTGTTATCAAATGCAACGGTTCAAGCTAAAAATTCTGGAGCTAATGTAGGTTCAAGTGTAGCTTTAAACAGTCCGCTTTTAAATTTAAACTTATTAAGCGGTAATACTGTTGCGGTTGCCAAATTTCCTATTACAGGTGATACCAACCAGATTCAAATTCAAGTTGGAGGTGGTTTGGTAGCTCTTTTAGCAACCTTGAGAGTTTACGATGTTAGGCTTGAATTTGCGCAACCAACTGTATCTGGTGGTTTGACACAAACAGTTTGTGCAGGAGTTCCAACAACTCTTACGGCAACACCAGCTGTAGGTACTACGCTAGCTTGGTATAGTTCCGAATTTTCAACAACTGCTTTGGCAGTAGGAAATACTTATACGACTCCTGCCTTAACGGCAAATACGACATATTATATAGGAATAACTAGAGCTGCAGGTTGCGAAGGAAATGTTCGTGTGCCTGTGGTTTTGAATGTTTCTAATCCAATCATTCCAGCAGTTAGTAATGTTGGAACAACGGTTTGTTCAACAGGTGCAACTCAGCAAACGACTTTATCGGTTGTAAATGCTGCCCCTGGAACAACTTACAACTGGTACTCTTCAGCAACTGGTGGTCCTGCTTTAGCTAGCGGAACTACTTACTCTCCAACAGTACCTTTAGGAACGACTCAATTCTTTGTGGAGGCTGCTATTGGCAGTTGTGTTAGTTCACGTACTTCGGTTAGTGTCACTTCTACAGCGATACCTGCTACACCTACAATTCTTACACAAAGTGTAACGATACAATCTGGCCAAAATGCAACTTTAAGCGCCACAGGAGATGTGGGAACACAATTAAATTGGTACGAAACAGCAACTGGCGGAACAGCTGTTGCAACGAATACATCAACTTTTACTACACCAATTTTAACGGCTACCAAAACCTACTATGTTGAAGCGCAAAGTGCTAACGGAAATTGTGTTAGCGCAACGAGAGTTCCTGTTACAGTTACGGTTCAGCCTGCAGCATTAGGAGGATGTCTTGAAGCTAGCAGTCAAGTAACTAGTCAAGTTGGGATATGTTTATTGTGTAGTGCAACTAATTTGAGTAATTCTGTAGATGGTAATCCTGGAACTGCAAAGCAAGTTTAAGTGTTCCAGTTGGAGTTGTCGCATCAATTCAGCAAACATTACAATTTACTAATCCAGGGAAAGCGGGCGATATTGTTGATGTCGATTTGGAATTACCTGGAGGTCTCGCTGATCTCTCTTTATTAGGAGCTGTGAGCTTGGCAACTTATAATGGTACAATATATAATAATGATAGAGTAGCCATAACAAATCCTTTAATTAATTTACAATTATTGTCAGGAAATCGCTTTAGAGCAAGTGTAACTGCAGGAGCTAATTTTGATCGCGTAGAGATTCGATTGGGAGCTGTGGCAACAGTTTTGTCTACATTAAATATTTATCAGGCAACATATCGTTACAAAGCACCAGTTGTTACAGGAAATACGGCTATTTGTAGCGGAACAACAACAACATTAACTGCAGCACTTGCAGTGGGTGAAACAGTTAAGTGGTATAATGTTGCTACAGGTGGTACTTCTTTAGCCTCTACAGCTGCATTTACAACACCAGCTTTAACTGCACCAACGACTTATTATCTTGAGGTTACAAGAAACGGTTGTGTAAATAGCGTAAGATCTTCGGTTCAAGTATTAATTGATAACCCTGTTTTACCTACTATTACAGCATCGCCTTCAACTATTTGCAGTGGGCAATCCACAACATTATCCGTAGATGCTCCAGTTGCAGGTACTGATTATAATTGGTACGATGCTCCAACAGGCGGCAATTTAGTATTTACAGGAACTACGTTTACAACACCAGCTTTAACTGCAGATGTTACATACCATGTTGAAGCAGTTATTGGCAGTTGTTCGACTACAACGCGTACTGCTGTGCCACTGACAGTTAATCCTTTGCCAGCAACACCTACTTTTGCATCTTCAGATGTTCTTATTCAGTCAGGGCAAACAGTTACCTTGCAGGTTCAAAATCCAGTTGGAGGTGTTCGATACAATTGGTATGATGCAGCAACAGGAGGTGCTTCTGTAGCTTTTAATACAACTAGCTTTACTCCGAGTCCAGCTTTAATTGCTAACAAAACTTATTATGTTGAAGCTTCGAATGTGTTAACAGATTGCGCAAACCCAGTTAGAGGAATTATAAATGTTACTGTAATCAATGCAATAAGCAACTGTCTTAGAGCCAATTCTCAAGTGGTAACAAAAGGCGGTTTAACGGGCTGTTTATCATGTGGTTCGGTGAATGACGGAAATTCTATTGATAGTGACAACACTACAGCAGCTACGCTTTCAGTGCCTTTAGGCGTAGTTGATTATATTCAACAGACATTGACTTTTACTTCTTCAGGACAAGCAGGTGATATTATTGATGTGGAATTAGGTATTCCTACAGGATTACTTGATATTAGCGCACTTTCTAATATTAGCTTAGAAAGTTTTAATGGAGGGAATCCAAATGGTGATCAGACTAATATTAGCTCATTATTAAATGTACAGCTTTTAGGAGGTAATCGTTTTAGAGCAAGTCTTGTTGCGGCTGGAGCATTTACAAGTGTTCAGGTTCGCTTAACAGGACTATTAACTGCACTTTCTTCTTTAGATATATATGATGCTTCTTACAGATTTGCAAATGCTACCATTACAGGAGCAGCAACGCCAATCTGTGCAGGACAGACAGCTTCGTTGTCAGCTTCGTCAACAGGGGGAGAAACTTTTGTTTGGTATGACGCTTCTACAGGAGGCAATATTGTAAGTGTAGCTCCAACAGCTCCATTAACAACAACAACGACATACTATTTAGAAGCTACACGTGGAGGAACTTGTGTAAACAGTTTACGTCAAGCAGTTACTGTTAATGTATTGCCAATTCCAACAGGTGCAAACATTAATATTGCTACTCCTATTGAAGCAACTTGTGCAGGAGCGGCAGTAATAGCTCCTACAACAACAATTGCTGGAGCTACATTTAAATATTATACAGATCAGACTAAAGCTCAAGAAATTGTAAATGGAACTACAATTGGAACCGCAACTTTTGCTAAAGATGCTAATGGAGTACTTACGATTTCAGGTTTAACTGGTACTACGCACAATTATTATATCTCTGCAGTAAATGGCGGTACGTGTGAAAATGGTACTGGAGATTTGAAGTTAGTGACTGTTAACTTGCCTTCAGTCACACCTTTGACTGTTATTCCTACGCCACTGCAAGCTTGTGGTAGTGCTAATTTGGCTAATGCAATTACTAATTTTGATTCAACTGTTACTTATACTTTTTATGATCCTTCAAATAATGTAATGACAGCCGACGCTGCTGCAAATGTAACAGTAAGTGGTACTTATTCTATACAAGCACAGAGTACTACAAGCACTTGTCCGTCAGCGAAACAGTCTGTTACGGTAACAATTAATCAAGTGCCAACTTTAGTGGTGACCAATCCGCAAGAATCTGTAAATGTTGGAACTGATGTTGCCTTAAATGCTACTTCTACAGGAACTGTTACATGGTTTAATCCACAAGGAGTTGCCCTTACAGGTCCTCCGTTTACAACTGGCCCGTTGAACGTTCCAGGAGTTTATACTTATACTGCTGTTGCGACTATTGGAACTTGTACTACAACTGCAACTAAGATAATCAATGTGATTGATCTTACAAGCTGTCAAAATTTAACAGAACGAGTTTATGCTACAGCACAAACTAAAGGTTCTATAATTACAGGGGATGTTACAAATGGACCAAATGCAGTCGATGGAAACCCTCAGACATTTTCAACAATTACGACAGGTTTAGGGCTTTTAGGTGTTGGGACAACATGGCAAAATCTAACTTGGCCTTCTACTATAGCTAAAGGTACTCCAGTTACAGTTAAATTAGGTTCTGAATATAGTTTATTGGCTGTTGGTCAGAATTTATCAGTAGTGGGGACAAAAAATGGCAATCTTATTGGGGCAATGCAGCCAGTATCAGGATCATTATTAAACTTAATCTCAGGAGATAATACTTATGAGTTTACATTTGTTCCTTCAGATGCATCTGGTCCACAAGATTATGATGGTATTCGTATTGTATCTTCTTCAGTTTTAAGTGTTGCTCAAAGTACAAAAGTCTTTGATGCTCATTATAATAAACCAGTTACCTCTGTAACTTGTACTCCAGGAGATATTCAGGATATTTTTTACGGTGCAACAGATATAAACCTTCCTGTGGGCGCAGCAACTGCTTTAATAGGAGTAAGTGATGCTTGGAATGTTGCTGATAATGACGTAACAACTTTTGCTACAATGTATAGTGGAGTTGGGGTTGCGGCAGCTGCAGATTTGACGGTGCAATTTAAAACACCTTCTGTTCTTAGTGATACATTACGAATTGTAGTTTCTAAACCTGGTGCTCTTTTAACGGTTAATCTACTTACAGGATTCTCAGTTCAACGTTATTTAGGAAATGTAGCGGTTGGTGCTCCAATCCAAAATACGAGTCAATTATTAAGTATAAAGCTATTGCCAGGAAATTCTTTGGCAATGGTATTGGTATCTTCTCCAACAGAAATTTACGATAGAGTTAGAATTCGTTTAGGTGGTGTCGTAGGAGTGTTAGATTTCTTAAGAGTTCATACTGTAGAAAGAACAGCCAATACAACTGTCATTGGAGCAGATCCTCAAAATAAGATTACGGTCTGTCCAGGAACCGATATTACGCTCCAGATACCTGAAGTGGATTGTTCTACTTATCGATGGTACGATGCACAGACAGGTGGAAACTTAGTTGCAAGCGGGCCAACTTTCACAGTGCCGGATAATTTAACTGCAGGTATTTACAGATATTACGTGCAGCCAGTACGTTATGGCTGTGAAAGTTATGCAAGAGGAGAAGTTACTGTTGAAGTAAAAGGTACTGCTCCAGTAAATGCTTTGGCTAATATTACATTAAATGGAGGAACTGCAACTTCAATTTGTTCAGCTTCAGGATCTGTAACTTTAGCAACGGGTTTAACAGGAACACCTGCTTTAACGAATCCTGTTTATCATTGGTATAAATTAAATGGTTCAACAACTGACTTAGTTACAGGTGAAACAACTGCTCAGTTGATAGTTAATGGATTAATTCCAGGAACTTATACTTATTTTGTTGGAGTGAGTTCAGATGAATTGTGTGAAACTGCAGCTGCAGATAGAAAACAAATCACATTTACAATTTTACCTCCATCAACAGTAAACGATATTTTAGTAGATGATGTAACGGTTTGCCCAGGCTTATCAGCATCATTAACTCCAACAGCACCTACATTATCAAGCCCTTTATTTACTTGGTATTTAGATGCAAATAAAACACAGCCTATTACAAATGGAGCTGTTATAGCGGGAGTTACTTATACAATAAATGCTGCAGGTATTTTGACTGCCGCAGGTTTGACAAAAGCAGTAAGTCCAATAACATATTATGTTGCTGTGTCAAGCACTAATACTTGCGAAAATTTAGCAGGAACATTGCAACATGCGGCAATTATAGTTAGTGACCCAAATACACCAACAACGACAAATATGACTCAGAATTTCTGTTTGTCTAGTGCATCGACGGTTGCTAACATTCAAGTGAATGAAAGTAATGTAATTTGGTATGATGCAGCTACAGGAGGAAATGCATTTGCATCAACAGATCTATTAACAAGCAGAATCTACTATGGAGCCGCTACAGATGCGCTAACAAGTTGCGAAAGTTCAGTAAGATTGGCAGTTACAGTAAATGTAAACGATCCGGGAACTCCAACATTAGTGACAGCGGGAACGCAAAATTTCTGTACAGTTAATGCGCCAACATTTGCTAGCGTTCAGTTTAATGAATCGAATATTGTTTGGTACACGGCTTTAACAGGCGGAACATTGATCCCATCTGCAACGGCTTTAACCACCGGTACATATTATGCGGCTATTAAGGACGCGACTACAAACTGCGAAAGCAATACAAGACTTCCAGTTGCAGTCAATGTTACCGATCCGGCAACTCCAACAACTACACAAAGCACTCAGAATTTCTGTCTGTCTTCTGCTTCAACAGTTGCCAATATCCAAGTGAATGAAAGCAATGTGGTTTGGTACGATGCGGATACAGGAGGAAACCTTTTTGCATCAACAGATGCATTGGTAAGCAGAATCTACTATGGAGCAATTAAAGATCCAATTACAGACTGCGAGAGTTCAGTGAGATTAGAAGTTACAGTAATTGTAAACGATCCTGGAACTCCAACATTAGTGACTGCAGGAACACAAAACTTCTGTACAGTTAACGCGCCAACTTTTGCAAGCATTCAGTTTAATGAATCGAATATTGTATGGTATACAGCTGCAACAGGCGGAACATTAATAGCTCCGACAACAGCTTTAACCAGCGGTACATATTATGCGGCAATTAATGATCTTACAACAAACTGCGAAAGCGCTACAAGACTTCCAGTTGATGTAATTGTGACTGATCCTGCAACGCCAACAACGACAGATACTACTCAGGATTTCTGTCTGTCTGCTTGCTGCAACAGTTGCCAATATCCAAGTGAATGAAAGCAATGTGGTTTGGTATGACGCGGCTACAGGAGGAACAGCATTTGCTACAACAGATCTATTAACAGGCAGAATCTACTATGGTGCAATTAAAGATCCGGTTACAGACTGTGAGAGTCTAGTGAGATTGGCAGTGACAGTAAACTTAAACGATCCAGGAACGCCGACTTTAGTTACAACTGGAACACAAAACTTCTGTAAGGTTAATGGACCTACTTTTGCAAGTGTTCAGTTTAATGAATCGAATATTGTATGGTATACAGCTCTAACAGGCGGAACATTGATTTCTTCTGCTACGGCTTTAACCAGCGGTACATATTATGCGGCAATTAAAGATCTTACAACAAACTGCGAAAGTGCGACAAGACTTCCAGTTGATATTATTGTAACAGATCCAGCAACGCCAACAACTACACAGAGTACTCAGAATTTCTGTCTGTCTGCTGCTGCTGCAGTTGCCAATATCCAAGTGAATGAAAGCAATGTAGTTTGGTATGATGCAGCTACAGGAGGAACAGCATTTGCTTCAACAGATCTATTAACAGGCAGAATCTATTATGGAGCAATTAAAGATCCGGTTACAGACTGCGAAAGTTCAGTAAGATTGGCAGTTACAGTAAATGTAAACGATCCGGGAACTCCAACATTAGTAACTGCGGGAACACAAAATTTCTGTACAGTAAATGCGCCAACATTTGCAAGCGTTCAGTTTAATGAGGCGAATATTGTTTGGTACACTGCTTTAACAGGCGGAACATTGATTCCATCTGCTACGGCTTTAACCAGCGGTACATATTATGCTTGCAATTAAAGATCTTATAACAAATTGCGAAAGCGCTACAAGACTTCCAGTTGCAGTCAATGTTACAGATCCTGCAACTCCAACAACTACACAAAGCACTCAGAATTTCTGTCTGTCTGCTGCACCAACAGTTGCCAATATCCAAGTGAATGAAAGCAACGTGGTTTGGTACGATGCGGCTACGGCAGGAAACCTTTTTGCATCAACAGATGCATTGGTAAGCAGAATCTACTATGGAGCAGTAAAAGATCCTGTTACAGGATGCGAAAGTTCGGTAAGATTGGCAGTTACAGTAATTGTAAATGATCCGGGAACTCCTACTTTAGTTACAGCGGGAACGCAAAACTTCTGTAAGGAAGACCTGCCAACATTTGCAAGCATTCAGACTAATCAAACAAATATTGTCTGGTATACAGCTCTAACAGGCGGAACAGCAATTGCTCCGACAGCAGTTTTAACGACAGGCCAGTAT
This sequence comes from Flavobacterium ginsengisoli, assembly GCF_029625315.1. Classification (NCBI taxonomy): domain Bacteria; kingdom Pseudomonadati; phylum Bacteroidota; class Flavobacteriia; order Flavobacteriales; family Flavobacteriaceae; genus Flavobacterium; species Flavobacterium ginsengisoli. The sequence goes on along the minus strand of NZ_CP121110.1, from coordinate 1,526,770 downwards.
TTTCGTCGCGATTTCAGATCCTACAACAGGCTGCGAAAGCGCCGCAAGATTAACTGTTAATGTAAATGTAAGCGATCCTGGAACTCCAACATTAGTGACTGCGGGAACACAAAACTTCTGTACAGTTAACGCGCCAACTTTTGCAAGCGTTCTGTTTAATGAGGCTAATATTGTATGGTATACTGCTTTAACGGGCGGAACATTGATTCCATCTGCAACGGCTTTAACAAGCGGAACATATTATGCGGCTATTAAAGACGCGACTACAAATTGCGAAAGCGCTACAAGACTTCCAGTTGCAGTCAATGTTACAGATCCTGCAACTCCAACAACTACACAAAGCACTCAGAATTTCTGTCTGTCTGCTGCACCAACAGTTGCCAATATCCAAGTGAATGAAAGCAACGTGGTTTGGTACGATGCGGCTACGGCAGGAAACCTTTTTGCATCAACAGATGCATTGGTAAGCAGAATCTACTATGGAGCAGTAAAAGATCCTGTTACAGGATGCGAAAGTTCGGTAAGATTGGCAGTTACAGTAATTGTAAATGATCCGGGAACTCCTACTTTAGTTACAGCGGGAACGCAAAACTTCTGTAAGGAAGACCTGCCAACATTTGCAAGCATTCAGACTAATCAAACAAATATTGTCTGGTATACAGCTCTAACAGGCGGAACAGCAATTGCTCCGACAGCAGTTTTAACGACAGGCCAGTATTTTCGTTGCGATTTCAGATCCTACAACAGGCTGCGAAAGCGCTGCAAGATTAACTGTTAATGTAAATGTAAGCGATCCTGGAACTCCAACATTAGTGACTGCGGGAACACAAAACTTCTGTACAGTTAACGCGCCAACTTTTGCAAGCGTTCTGTTTAATGAAGCTAATATTGTATGGTATACAGCTGCAACAGGTGGAACACTAATAGCTCCGACAACAGCTTTAACCAGCGGAACATATTATGCGGCAATTAAAGACGCGGCTACAAACTGCGAAAGTGCTACAAGACTTCCAGTTGCAGTCAATGTTACCGATCCTGCAACGCCAACGACAAATGCTGTAGCGCAGACTTTCTGTACAGGAACAAATCCAACAGTTGCCAATATTCAAGTGAATGAAAGCAATGTAGTTTGGTATGCTACACAAACTGGAGGAACGGCTTTTGCTTCAACAGATGCATTAACTACAAGAACTTATTTTGGAGCAATAAAAGATCCAACAACAGGATGTGAAAGCAGTGTAAGATTACAAGTAGCTATAACAGTTGGTAATACATTAAATCCAACAACAAATAATACAGCACAAACTTTCTGTTCTGTAAATGGGCCAACTGTTGAAAGTATACAAGTTAACGAAAGCAATGTAACATGGTTTACTGCTGCAACAGGAGGAACGGCAATACCAGCAGGCACATTACTTGCTTCTGGAATTTATTACGGAAATATTGTTGATCCGTCTGGTTGTGAAAGCTCAACTCGTTTACAAGTAACGGTTACTGTAAATAATCCTAGTTCAACGCCAACTACAAATGATACAACTCAAAACTTCTGTACATTAAATTCGCCAACAGTTGCAAATATCCAAGTTAACGAAGCAAATGTTGTGTGGTATAGTACAGCGACAGACGGAACAGCAATTCCACCAACAACAGCTTTAGCAACAGGTACTTACTATGGTGCAGTTTCAAGCGCTAATGGTTGTGAGAATCCTGTAAGATTAGCAGTAATTGTAAATGTGAATTCTCCAAGTGTAATAACAACACCAAGAACAACGCAAACCTTCTGTTTATCTGCTATACCAACTTTAGCGAATATTTTTGTAAATGAAGCAAATGTAGTTTGGTATGCGTCTGCGACAGGAGGAACACCATTAGCAAATACTACTCAGCTTACTGCGACAACTTATTATGCGGGAGCATTAGCTAACACGTTTAATGGCTGTGATAACGGACCGAGATTAGGTGTTACAATTGCATTCGAAAACGATGCTGCAGTTCAGATCACATCTACAGATGATACTCCATGTGTTTTCAAAGGTGTAACTTATTCAATTGCAAATGGTAAGTCTAATTACGTATGGACGATTAACGGTGGTACAATTGTTTCAGGCGGAGGTACAAACGACGGATCTGTAACAGTTTCTTGGTCAGATATTGGTCCTGGAACAGTAACGGTAGCTTATGTTAATAATTGTGACGAAAGAACAATTAAGACTTTAAATGTTACTGTTGCTAGTTGTTCAGATTTAACAATTACTCACACTGTAGATAATCCAACTCCGAATTTTGGAGATCAGGTAACATTTACAATAACGGTAAATAATGTGGGCGAAGGCGATTTTATAAATACGATCGTTAGTGATTTACTTCCAAGTGGTCTGCAATTAGTAAGTTCATCTGCAACAGCAGGAACATACGATCCAGCAACACAGGTTTGGACAATTCCATCATTAAATGCTGGACAAAGTGTAGTACTAACAGTGGTTGCAGAAGTGTTACCAAGCGGAAACTACACAAGTGTCGCAACCATCGAAATTTCGACTCCTTTAGATGTTGATACAACAAACAACTCAGCTTCAGTAACATTAGTGCCAATTTGTTTGACAGTTTACAATGAGTTTACTCCGAATAATGATGGTAAAAATGATTTGTTCAGAATTGATTGTATCGAGTCTCATCCAAACAACGAACTTAAAGTGTTTAATAGATATGGAGCGTTAGTGTATAGTAAAACACACTATGAGAATGATTGGGATGGTACAGCAAATGTATCCGGAGTTGTTAATAGAGGAGATATGTTGCCAACAGGTACTTATTTTTATGTGATAACCATTGGAGATGGAACGGTTAAAAAAGGCTGGTTATCTATTATGAGATAATCCACTTCTATTAATCATCTAATTAATTAAACTAAATAAGTATCGTTATGAAACTATATATAAAATCATTAGAAACGTATTTAATTTTAATATGTTCTTTTATCACGGTTTGTGCTTCGGCACAACAAGATCCCGAATATACCCAGTATATGTATAATACTATGGCGGTAAACCCAGCTTATGCTGGGTCTACCGGAACCATAGAAGCGACTCTTTTATATCGTTCTCAATGGGTAGGAATGCCAGGTGCGCCAGAAACACAATCTTTCTCGATTCATTCTCCTCTTAGAAATGAAAAATTAGGATTAGGTTTGAGTGTTGTTAATGATAAAATTGGACCTTCCAACGAATTGTATCTTGATGGAAATTTCTCTTATTCAATCCCTCTTGGGTATGAAAAAAGATTGGCTTTTGGTATAAAAGCCGGTACGAGAGTGTTAAACATCGATTGGTCCAAAGGAAGATACTATGATGATGACGACGTTTTGTTAAATCAGAACATTAACAATCAGATGAAATTAGCAGTAGGGGCAGGTGTTTACTATTACACACAAAAATGGTATGTTGGATTCTCTATTCCAAGTTTTATTCAGAATGATTACTATGACGATGTAAAAGAATCTATAGATTATGATCGTTTGCACTACTATTTAATGGGAGGTTATGTTTTTGATTTGAATCCAAATTTGAAATTTAAACCAGCATTTTTAGTTAAAGCAGTCAGCGGAGCACCACTTACCGCAGATATATCAGCAAATTTCATGATTCAGGAAAAGTTTGTTATAGGAGGAGCATATCGAACAGATGATTCGATAAGCATATTGGCAGGTTTTCAAATATCACCAAGTTTCTATCTTGGATATGCTTTTGATTATACTGTAAGCCAATTGAACAAATACAATGATGGTTCGCATGAATTCATCTTGCGTTATCAATTTGTGAAAAACCAAAGCAAAATTAAATCTCCTCGATTCTTCTAAAAACAAAACTTATGAGAAAACTATATATCCTATGTTTAATTTTGAGCGTTACATTTAGTTTCGCTCAAAAAACTAATTTGAAGAAAGCTGATGCTTTGTTTAGAAACTTCTCGTACTTAGATGCCTCAAAAGCTTACGAAGAATGTTTGCAAAATATAAAAGATCCATCAGCACAGACTTTGAAGAATGCGGCAGATTCCTATTATTTTATTTCTGATTCTAGAAACGCCCTTAAATGGTATAGAAAATTGTATGAAGTTCAAGGAAATAATCTGACTGATATTTATTACCTACGCTATATTCAATCTATGAAAGCCGTTATGGATTATGACGAAGCCGATAAAATCACAAAAGAATATTTAGATAAAAAAGGTGATAAAGCAGAGATTAATAGATACGTTGCCCAAAAAAAATACATGGACAGCATTGCAAAAGCAAAACCTCTTTATACGATTAAAAATCTTGATATTAATACTAGCAAATCAGATTTTGGAGCCACATTTTTTAAAGACAATATAGTATTTACATCTGCCAGAGACACGACAAAGTTCAGCGAAAAATTGTATACTTGGAACAATCAGCCTTTTCTTAATTTGTATGTTGCTGAGAGAAATCCAGCAGATGGAAGTTTATTTAACGAAACAGTTTTTATTCCAAACGTCATGACTAAATACCATGAGGCAACAGCCAGTTTTGATAGCGAAGGAAAAACAATGTATTATTCAACCAATATTGTTAAGAAAAATAAACTAGTCGTTGATGAAGCAAAAGTCAATAATTTTCAAATTATCAAAGGATCAATTGTTAACAATAAACTAGAAAATCCGCAGAAAGTATTTTTTGACAGCAACGATTACTCTGTTGGACATCCTGCATTAAGCGAAGATGGACAATTTCTCTTCTTTGCTTCAGATATGCCAGGAGGACAAGGCGAAACCGATCTTTATATGGTAAAAATCGCAAGCAGATGGTACAATGAGCTCGCCTCAGAATCTAGGAGCAAATATTAACACCATTGGTAATGAGGTTTTTCCATTCTTCCAAAACGGAGTCTTATATTTTTCTTCTGATGGACATTATGGATGGGGAGATTTGGATGTTTACGAAAGTAAACTTCTGCCAGATGGAACTTTTTCTACACCAAAAAACCTTGGAGCACCTATAAATAGTAATAAAGACGACTTTTCTTTTATAATTGATAAGACAGATTCTTACGGCTATTTTTCTTCAAATAGAGAGGGAGGAAAAGGTGATGATGACATTTATTCTTTTGTAAAAGGAAAACCTGTTTGCAATCAAAGTATTTCTGGAATGGCTATAGATCACAAAACGAAAAAGCCTTTAACAGATGTTACAATAATGGCTTACAATTCTTTTAGCGAAATTTTAGGTGAAACCAAAACAAATTTTGACGGAAAATATGCTATCGAAGTGCCTTGCAACAAAGTTGTCAAAATGATTGCGGCAAAACCAAATTACAGCAGTGACGATAAAACTGTAGAAACCACTTCAGAAAATGGTGGCGAAATAAAAGATGTAAATTTTGAATTGAGCAATTATGATGATTTGGTTGTTAAAAAACAAGGAGTTGAAAAAGTCGATGTAAATCCAATTTATTTTGATTATAACAAGTACAATATCACTCCAAAAGCAGTTGAAGAATTGTCTAAAGTTGTCTTTGTCATGCAGAAATTTCCAAACATTAGAATCAAAATTGAATCTCATACAGATTCACGCGGAAAAGATGCGTATAATTTAAAACTTTCAGACAATAGAGCAAAATCAACTCGTGATTATATTCTTTCGCAAGGTATAGATGCCTCTAGAATCGAAAGCGCAATTGGGTATGGAGAAACTCGATTAGTCAATAGATGTAAAAATGGTGTAAAATGTTCTGAAGAAGAGCATGTGCAAAATAGACGTTCAGATTTTATCATTATTCAAAAATAATTTTATATTTTCGCTGTAAAGTATTGATTTTCAGTTTAAAATATAAAACGTCGAAACCATTTGGAAGTTGGTTTTTTAAATTCTTTTTAAGAATAATGGACAAGGAGAGAATCAGACTGCATGAATTTGCAGTCTGATTTTTGATTTTTTAAAACTTTTATTTTTTCTGCATTTGAACAAAAATAAATTCTAATTTTGATATTCAGTTTTTCATTATTATAATCTGCAATATTTTACTATTTATGAGCATTCAAGAGACCATTCAAACATTACGAAATGAACTTAATCAGCACAACTATAATTATTATGTGTTAGACAATGCTACAATTTCAGATTATGATTTTGACATTAAATTGAAAGAACTTCAAGATTTAGAGAATAAACATCCAGAGTTTTTTGACGAAAATTCACCAACACAAAGAGTGGGAGGAACCGTTACTAAAAATTTCAAAACAATCACTCACCAATACAGAATGTATTCTTTGGATAATTCTTATTCTAAAGAAGATCTTTTAGATTGGGAAAACCGCATTCAAAAAGTTTTAGGAAACGTAAACTTGCAATACACTTGCGAATTAAAATACGATGGAGCCTCAATAAGCATTACGTACGAAAACGGAAAACTAGTTCAAGCCCTAACACGCGGGGACGGTTTTCAAGGTGATGAAGTAACAAGTAATATCAAAACTATAAAATCAGTTCCGTTGCATTTAAAAGGAAACTATCCTGATAAATTTGATATTCGTGGAGAAATTATTCTTCCATTTGCTGGTTTTGAGAAAATGAACCAAGAATTAATAGAAATTGGAGAAACTCCATATTCAAATCCAAGAAATACAGCTTCGGGAAGTTTAAAGTTGCAAGATAGCGCTGAGGTTGCCAAACGTCCGCTAGAATGCTTGCTTTATTTTGTAATAGGAAACAATCTTCCATTCAAAACTCAATATGAAGGATTAGAATCTGCTAGAAGCTGGGGATTCAAAGTTCCTAAAGAAGCAAAATTAGTCAACAGCATGCACGAAGTTTTTGATTTTATTGATTATTGGGATGTGCACCGTCATAATTTGCCTTATGAAACTGATGGCGTTGTTGTAAAAGTTAACAGTATTCAGCATCAGGAAGAATTAGGTTATACAGCAAAATCGCCACGTTGGGCAATTGCATACAAATTTAAATCAGAACAAGTTTCAACCAAATTAAAATCAATTTCATACCAAGTTGGAAGAACCGGAGCAATAACGCCTGTTGCCAATTTAGAACCTGTTCAGTTAGCTGGAACAATTGTAAAAAGAGCTTCTCTTCATAATGCCGATCAAATTGAAAAATTAGACATTAGAATAAATGACACCGTTTTTGTTGAAAAAGGAGGAGAAATTATTCCAAAAATCATTGCAGTAGATTTAGAGAAACGACCAGAAGATTCAGAAAAGACACATTATATTACACATTGCCCAGAATGTCAAACCGAATTGGTTAGAAACGAAGGAGAAGCGAATCATTATTGTCCTAATTTTTATGGTTGTCCCCCTCAGATTATTGGAAGAATTCAACATTATATTTCAAGAAAAGCAATGGATATTGAAGGACTTGGAGGAGAAACAGTGGCGCTGCTTTTCAAAAATAATTTAGTTCATAATTATGCCGATTTGTATGAATTAAAAGTAGAAGATATTCTGCATTTAGAAAGAATGGCTCAAAAATCAGCTGAGAACCTGGTAAATGGAGTTCAGAAATCAAAAGAAATTCCGTTCGAAAGCGTATTATTTGCATTAGGAATTCGTTTTGTTGGAGAAACAGTTGCCAAAAAACTGGCAAAACATTATAAAAATATAGATGCTTTGGCTCAAGCTTCTTTAATGGATTTAATTTTGGTTGATGAGATTGGAGAAAGAATTGCTAAAAGTGTTATTGAATTTTTTGAAAACGAGGAGAATAGAAAAATTATTGAACGTTTAAAAAGTTATGGAATTCAATTTGAAATTGAAGAAAAAATAAACCCAAATGCTACTGATAAATTTGTTGGAAAAACTTTTGTAGTTTCTGGTGTCTTTAGTCAATTTTCTAGAGACGAATTAAAGAAAACTATTGAAGATAACGGAGGAAAAGTAGGAAGCTCAATTTCTGCAAAAACAGATTTTGTAGTGGCGGGAGATAATATGGGACCAGCAAAATTGGAGAAAGCAACAAAGTTGAACATTACCATATTATCAGAAGAAGATTTTATAAACAAATTAAATGAAGCCTAATAAACCGTCATTAATTTTGTTCTTTTTTGGCTTGTTGTGTACAATCATTTTTGATTGGACAGAACAAGACTTTTTTGCAACATATGCAAAAGCGATTGTTCTCCCTGCTATTTTTATCTATTATTTAATTAGCAGTGAGTTCAAAATCGGAAAAATAGAAAGTTTAATTTTCTTCTTTTGTTTTGTTGGACAAGTTTATGATTTAATGGATGTTGAAAGTTCCGAAATTGGAGGTGTTCTCAGCTTTTTAATTGTTTACATTTTAATCGTCGTAATATTTATTCGGGAACACGAACGAATAAAGTTAACCAGAAGAGATATTCTACCCATTTCTATTGTAGTTGTTTTTATCGTTTATTTATTAATCTCTGTTTTGAGCCTGCAGCTCGACAGCATGAGAAAATTTATAATGATATACACCGTATACGGAATCGTTCTGAGTTTACTAAGCTATTTCTGCTTTGTTAGTTATATTACCAAAGGAACACACATAGCATTGCTAATGTCCCTTATGGCAATAAGCTACATTTTTTCCGATATCTTTTATATTTTTAATGAATATTTCTCGTATTCGGTTGTCTTAGTTTTAATACGAGATACAACTCAAATTCTAGCTTATTTCTTTATGGTAGAATACTTTTTAGAAAAAGCTAGAATTCAAAGAAAGACTATACAACAATAGTTGCACTTTGGTTGGTATGTGCTTTGTTTTTGTCAAAATAGAAATCGATACGACCTAAATTAATTCCGTAGCATCCAACTTGATTTACCAAAACATCTTTTCCATCCTTATTTTTTACAATTGTAGGTTTCTCTAAGAAAGTATGAGTATGTCCTCCAATAATTAAGTCAATATCTTGTGTTTGTTCAGCAAATGTCAAATCACTAATTTTTGTTGGATCATCTTTGTATTTATAACCTAAATGCGAAAGACAAATTACCAAATCACATTTTTGCTCCTTTTTCAAAAGCTTTGTCATATCTTGAGCAACTTCTACTGGGTTGTTGTAAACTGTTTCCAAGTATAACTTTTTGTCTACTAAACCTTGCAATTCGATTCCAACACCAAAAACACCAATTTTAATTCCGTTTTTGTTAAAGATTTTGTACGGTTTTACATGTCCGTCCATAACCGTATTTTTAAAATCGTAGTTAGAGTTGATAAAGTCGAACGTTGCATGCGGAAGCTGAGCATATAATCCGTCAAGACCATTATCAAAATCGTGGTTTCCAATTGTAGAAGCATCATATTTCATCATACTCATTAATTTGAACTCCAACTCACCTCCATAATAATTAAAATATGGAGTTCCCTGAAAAATATCTCCAGCATCCAATAAGAGTACATTCGGATTTTCTCTTCGAATCGTTTCAATCAATGCCGCACGACGAGACACCCCGCCTTTGTTAGGATTACGCGGATCATCAGCAGGAAAAGGGTCAATGTGACTATGCACATCATTAGTATGTAGAATTGTTAAATGTTTAATATCGTTACTTTCAAAACTGCTCAAAGACAATCCTAAACTCAATAGGGCAGTACTTGTCGCTGTTTTTTCGATAAACTCTCTTCTTTTCATTTTATATATTTTTTGCCAGAGGCTATGTAGTTTATTTTTTTTAGCCACTAATTTCGCTAATTAACACAAATTATTTTTTAAGGATTTTTTTAATTTGTGCGAATTTGTGTAATTCGTGGCGAACCCTTTTTATTCTTCTGTAATTCTGATATTTTTTGGAGCAACAACCGTGTCTACTTCTTTAAAATAATCAATTAGTACATCTCTAAGTTTGTAATTTAAGTCAAACTTTTGAGTGCTTTTTGCAAAGAAAGTCATGCTGTCTCCTCCATTTGCCAAATAGTCATTTGTAGCAACATAATACGTCTTGTTTAGGTCTAATGGTTTACCTTGTATCATGATGTTTTTTGCCTTGTTGTCTTTTGTAATTGTAAAAGTCATTCCAGACAATGGTTGAGGTTTTTTCTCCTTAATAATATAAGCCGCGATTTCTAATATTTGTTCACCTTTTAAAGCCATAACAACCAAGCTGTTCTCAAAAGGCATAATTTCGAAAGCCGATCTTGTTGTAACATTTCCTTTTGGAAGAATAGCGCGAATACCACCATGATTTAAAAGACATAGGTCAATATCTTTCTTTTCTCTAGCATTAAAAACAATGTTTCCTCTTTGTACACAAACATCTGCCATCAAGCTCCCAATGCCAGTTTGCCATTTCCCTGTGCTTTTGTCAAGTGTTTCTGGGCAATAAGCCAAAACATTATCCAAATCCTGATTGATATGATCGCGATAAGGTTTAATGAAGTTTTCAATTTCAGAAGTTTCTCCAGCGTTTTCAGTAACTGGAACCTGTTTCCCTTCAATTTTTGTTAAATTGTAGTTATTCTTACTACATGAAGAGATTAAAAAAAGTGTTAAGAATATAACAAAAAGTTTTAAAAATCCGTTATACTTTTTTAGTTTTACCATTTTAAATGCAACTTAAATAATTAATTTTGTAATCTGGTAAAAGTACTATGTTTTTGAATTATATAAAGGAGTTTTTTGTAAAAAAATCATTAAATGTTAATTTAAATAATGAAAAAAGCGAAGTATTTATTAAAAACGTTCAAACGATTGGTTTATTGATAGATGAGAGCAATTTTGAATATTCAGAAGCACTAATAAAGGAGTTAACGCTTCAGGGAATCGCTTCAGAGAATATAAAAGTTGTTGCGTACAAAGGAAAATTTAAGGAAAAAGAGACCTATTCTTTCCCAACTTTTGGTAAAAAACATATCAATTGGAAAGGAGAAATAACGGAAGCTTTTTTAAATGAGTTTGTGAATTCAAAATTTGATCTTTTGCTGAGTTATTACAATGTCGAAAACAATATTTTGATGTTAATTACGAGCAAGTCAAAAGCTAAATTCAAAATTGGATTTTCTGCTGTAGATCAAAGATTAAACCGCTTGATGATTAGTACAGAATTAGGAAACTATAAACTTTTCGTTTCAGAATTGTTTAGGTATTTAAAAAATATAAAATAAATTAATTAATAATATGCAATCATTGATAGGAACTGGTGTTGCACTTGTGACGCCATTTAAAAAAGATTTTTCAGTTGATATTGAAGCTTTACAGCGAATCGTAAACTTCTCTATAGATGGTGGAGTGGAATATCTTGTTGTGATGGGAACAACAGCAGAAAATGCGACCCTTACAGCAGATGAGAAAGAGTTGGTTATAAAGACTGTAATCGATGTAAACAAAGGAAGATTGCCTCTAGTTTTAGGAGTTGGAGGTAATAATACTATGCAGATTGTTGAGGAATTAAAAACAAGAGATTTTTCTGCTTTTGAAGCGATATTATCTGTTTCTCCATATTATAACAAACCAACTCAGGAAGGAATTTATCAGCATTTTAAAGCAATCGCTGAGGCTTCTCCGGTTCCTGTAATTCTATATAATGTTCCAGGAAGAACTTCAAGCAACATGCTTCCTTCTACAGTAGTGCGATTGGCTAACGATTTTAAAAATGTTGTAGCCATTAAAGAAGCTGCTGGAGATATGGCTCAGGCAATGCAAATTATTAAAAATGCACCAAAAGATTTCTTGGTAATTTCTGGAGATGATATGTTGGCATTGCCGATCGTTTTGGCAGGTGGAGCAGGAGTTATTTCTGTAATTGGACAAGGTTTTCCGAAAGAATTTTCGGAAATGATTCGTTTAGGATTAAATAAAAAAGCATTTGACGCGTTTAAAACACATTATTTTTTATCAGACAGTATCGATATGATTTTTGAGCAGGGAAATCCAGCCGGAATCAAACAAATCTTTCAAGCCCTTGGAATTGCTGAGAATACAGTTCGTCTTCCATTAGTTTCTGTTGATGATTCGTTAGCAACAAGACTAAATGACTTTGTAAAAAACAGCATTAAATAATTGTTAAAGTGCTAGTATTTTAAGATACTAAAAAATTATTTTGCAGTAGCTAAATTAATAACTAAATTTGCCACCGAAACTTCGGTGCAATTTCACTTTGGCATAAAATTGTCTGAGAGATTGTAATAACAGTAAGAAAATGAAAAAAACACTATTGCTTTTAATTGTTGTAACTCTTTTTTATTCTTGTGGAGAATATCAAAAAGCGTTGAAAAATGAAGATGTTGCGACAAAATTTGAAATGGCAACAAAAATGTATGATGCAGGTAAATACACAAAAGCGATTCGTCTTTTTGAGCAATTAGCAACTTCATATAGAGGTAAACCTCAGGCAGAAAAACTGTTTTATATGTTTTCGCAGTCATATTATAAAACAAAGCAATATTATTTAGCTGGTTATCAGTTTGAAGCTTTTGTTTCAGGATATCCACGAAGTGAAAAAGTTCAAGAAGTCGCTTTTTTGGGAGCATATAGCTATTCTAAATTATCGCCAGTTTACAGTTTAGACCAATCTGATACTGTAAAAGCATTAGAAAAATTGCAAACGTTTATTGATAATTATCCAAACTCTGAATATATTCCTCAAGCAAATGAGGCTGTTCAGAAGTTAAATGGTAAATTAGAGAAAAAAGCATACGAAAATGCTAAAGGATACAATACAATTTCAGATTATAAATCGGCTTTGATCGCTTTTGATAACTTTATTGCTGATTTTCCTGGAACGCCTTTTAAAGAAGATGCATTGTTTTATAAATACGATTCAGCATACAAATTGGCAATTAACAGTATTCCTGCAAAAATGGAAGAACGTTTGCATGTTGCACAAACAGCTTATGCTAATTTGATGAAGTTTAAAAGCGATACAAAATATAAGAAAGAGGCAGACGAAATGAATGCCAGAGTTGAAACAGATTTACAAAAATTTACTAAATAAAATAAAGTCATGGATTTAAAAAAGACGAATGCTCCTGTAAACACAATAACTTATAATAAAACAGTTATTGAAGAGCCAACAGGAAATGTGTATGAGGCAATTACCATTATGGCTAAAAGAGCAAATCAAATTAATTCAGAGATTAAAAAAGAATTGACTGAAAAATTAGAAGAGTTTGCGACTTACAATGATAGTCTAGAAGAAGTTTTTGAAAATAAAGAACAAATTGAAGTTTCTAAATTTTACGAAAAATTACCAAAACCACACGCTTTAGCTGTTCAAGAATGGTTAGACGGTAAAACTTACCACAGAAGTTCAAACAAATAATAGTACAATGTCAGTTTTAAACGGGAAAAAGATTTTACTGGGTGTTTCTGGTGGAATCGCAGCGTATAAAACAGCCACTTTAGTACGACTTTTTATAAAAGCAGGTGCACATGTCCAAGTGATAATGACACCTGCTTCTAAGGATTTTGTAACCCCACTTACATTATCAACCTTATCAAAAAATCCTGTACATTCAAGTTTCTTTAATCAAGATGACGAAGATGAAGTTTGGAACAATCACGTTGAATTAGGGCTTTGGGCCGATTTAATGCTGATTGCGCCTGCTACTGCAAATACGTTGTCTAAAATGGCGACAGGAAACTGTGATAATCTTTTAATTGCGGCATATTTATCGGCAAAATGTCCAGTCTATTTTGCACCTGCAATGGATTTGGATATGTACAAACACCCATCGACTTTATCGAGCTTTACTGCATTAAAACAGTACGGAAACATTATGATTCCTGCTGAAAGCGGAGAATTGGCAAGTGGTTTGTCTGGTGAAGGTCGAATGGCTGAACCTGAGAATATTGTTGCATTTCTAGAAGCTGATTTGGAAAGTAAACTACCTTTAAAAGGAAAAAAAATACTTGTTACAGCAGGACCGACATACGAAGCAATAGACCCTGTGCGTTTTATTGGAAATCATTCGTCAGGAAAAATGGGATTTGATATTGCGAATGAAGCGGCAAGCTTAGGAGCAGAAGTATTCTTAATTGCTGGACCAACTCATTTGAAAGCTAAAAACAGTCTTATAAAAGTGGTAGATGTGATTTCGGCTCAAGAAATGTACGATGCCTGCCATGTGTATTTCAATGAAGTTGATGCGGCAATCGCAGCAGCTGCTGTTGCAGATTACAGGCCTAAATTTGTTGCAGATCAGAAGATTAAGAAAAACACTGTAGAATTTTCGATAGAACTCGAGAAAACAAAAGATATACTATCTTCTTTAGGAGCTATCAAAAAAAATCAGTTTTTGATTGGATTTGCATTAGAAACTGAAAATGAAATTGAAAATGCTAAGCTGAAAATTCAGAAAAAAAACTTAGATTTGATTGTTTTAAATTCCTTACAAGATAAAGGCGCAGGTTTTAAAAAAGAAACCAATAAAGTAACTTTTATTGATAAAAATTTTGAAATTGAACCAATGGAATTAAAGTCAAAAGAATCTGTTGCGGCTGATATTTTGAATAAAGTTATTTTGCATTTTTCAAAATCATAAATTTAAAATATACGCCGAAAGCATAATTTGGAAGCCATTTTATGTTTTGTAAAATTAAATATCTAGACGATTATGAATAAGATAGTTATGCTATTAGTTTTTTTAAGCTTTGGTTTTGTACAAGCTCAACAGCTAAATTGTACAGTAACTATTAATACAGAACGTCTAACAAATCCAAATAATCAGGTTTTTAAAACACTTCAGACTTCTTTGGCTGAGTTTGTTAATAAAACAGACTGGACAGGTTCTGTTTTAAAACAAAACGAGAGAATAAACTGTTCGATGTATATTACATTATCATCTAATAGTTCAGATCAATTTACTGGAACAATTCAAGTCCAATCTTCGAGATTGATTTTTAATTCTACATATTCTTCGCCAGTTTTAAATTACAACGATAAAGATTTTAATTTCAGATATACAGAATACGAACCATTGCTTTTTAATCCAAGTACTTACGATTCAAATTTGGTTTCTGTTATATCTTTTTACTGTTACGTGATTTTAGGAATGGATGCCGATACTTTTCAAATGGGCGCAGGAAATCCTTATCTTCAAACTGCACAGAATATTGCCAATGTTGCACAACAAGGAGGTTTTAAAGGATGGAATCAATCTGACGGACTTCAGAATCGCTACTACTTAATCAACGATATGATTGCGCCGACTTATAGTGATTTGCGTCAGGTTACTTATGCCTATCACACAGGATTGGATGCAATGACATTGGATACTAAAGCGGCTAAAGAAAAAATCAAAAATGCATTAATGCTTATTGGTAAATTAAACTCGGTTAAACCAAATGCTTTTATAACTCGAGTTTTCTTTGATGCAAAATCAGATGAAATTGTTTCGATTTTTTCTGGAGGGCCAAGTATCACAATTACAGATTTAACCGATGTCTTAAATAAAGTTTCTCCGTTAAACTCCACAAAATGGTCGCAGATTAAATATTAATCTCGTTTTTCATTTTTCTATCTTAGTTAACTTTTTTACATTTTACAAAAACTGCCCTATGATTACATCACTGTCAATTAAAAATTATGCTCTTATCGAAAAACTAGCCATAGATTTCTCTAAAGGTTTTTCTATAATTACAGGTGAGACAGGTGCAGGAAAATCTATTATTTTAGGAGCTATTGGTCTTGTTTTGGGTAAAAGAGCAGATCTTACTTCATTAAAAAATAAAGAAGAAAAATGTGTTATTGAGGCACAATTCGAAATTGGAAAATACAATTTAAGAGAATTTTTTGAAGCTAATGATTTAGATTACGAAGATGATACGATTATTAGAAGAGAAATTTTGCCTTCTGGTAAATCTCGCGCTTTTATAAATGACAGTCCCGTAAATCTTCAGGAACTGCAAGATTTGAGTTTGTATTTGATTGATATTCATTCACAACAGCAAACTCAAGAATTATCAGATGAAAATGTTCAGTTTAAAATTATTGATGCCATTGCAAACAATGCTGAAGTAATTGCTGAATATCAAAAACTGCTGAAATCATATAAATCAGATAGATCAAAATTAAATGCTTTGCTTAAAAAGCAAAGTGATGCAGGAAAAGAGCAAGAATATCATACATTTTTGTTGAATGAATTGGTTGCGACTCAGTTAAAATCTGGTGAACAGGAAGAATTAGAAGCAGATTATGAAAAGCTGAATAATGTTGAAATTATTAAAGAATCTCTAGATAAATCTTTGGCAATCGCAAATGAAGAGCAATTTGGTGTTTTTCATAATTTAAATGAAATTAAAAATGCATTGCAGAAAGTCGCGCCTTTCTCTGTAGAATATCAAAAATTGTTTGAAAGAATAACAAGCTTAACTATTGAGTTTGATGATGTTTCTAAAGAATTAGAAAATTGTTCGGAGAAATTATTGAATGATCCAGCACAATTAGAATTAATCAATCAAAAACTGCAGTCGATTTATAATTTGCAGAAAAAACATCAGGTAAGTTCTGTCGATGAGTTGCTTCAAATTCAATCAGATTTAGGAAATTCTTTGCTGGAACTGGATAATATGGATGAAGAAATAGCTTTATTGACTAAAAGTATTGAAGAAAAAGCAACAGAATTAGATATTCACGCTTCAAAAATACACGAAAATAGAGTAAATGCGATTCCGAAATTATCAGCGCAGTTAGTGTCGATTTTAGAAACATTAGGAATGCCGAATGCTCGTTTTAATATGGAATTGCAGTCGTCTGAAACTTATTTCCAAAACGGAAAAGATGAATTGCAATTTTTATTTTCTGCCAATAAAGGAACCGATTTTGGTTTGTTAAAGAAAGTGGCTTCAGGAGGAGAGATGTCTCGTATTATGTTGGCGGTGAAAGCGATTTTGGCAAAATATTCAAAATTGCCAACATTGATTTTTGACGAAATTGATACAGGAGTTTCTGGAGAAATTGCCATTAGAATGGGAGAGATCATGAAAGAAATGAGTTCGACAATGCAAATATTTGCAATTACACATTTACCGCAAATTGCGGCAAAAGGAGATTCTCATTTTAAAGTTTCTAAATCTACAGTTGGTGATGATACATTATCTGAATTGAAGCTTTTATCGCAAGAAAATCGAATTATAGAAATTGCTCAAATGCTATCAGGAGCAAATATTTCTGATTCGGCTTTAAACCACGCCAAAGAATTATTGAATTAAGATATAGAAATGGAGAGTTTGAGTTTTTACGAAAATCAGTTTATAAAAGCAGATTCGTTAATTTCTGAAGGAAATTCAGCAGAAGCAAAAGAATTACTAGAAGAAATTTTATCGCAATATCCTGATTTTGGTAAAGCACACAATCATTTGGGATGGATTTATTATAATAAACTAAGTGATTACGAAAAAGGAATTTTTCACTATAAATTAGCTATTAAATTTGATTCTAAATATTCAGCTCCATACTTAAATTACACTTATTTACTCATTGATATTGGCCGTTATGCTGAAGCAAAAGAGCATATTGCATTTACAATAGCAAATTTAGAAACCGCAGATAACTCGTCATATAACAGTGAATTAGGAAGGATGGCGGAATACGAAAATCAATATACGGCTGCTTATTGCTATTATAAAGAGGCTAAGAAAAATGCATTAAACCCAAATTTTATTGACAATATGAAGGCTAATATGAAAAGGGTTAAGGATAAAATGTCTATTTTTGAAAAATTAAAACTGAAATTGAAATAATACAAAAAAAATAATTGCAAGATGATTATAGAACCTAGAATGAGAGGATTTATTTGTTTGACCGCCCATCCAACGGGAGCTGAACAAAATGTAAAAAATCAAATCGAATACGTAAAATCTAAAGGCGAAATCGCTGGTGCTAAAAAAGTTTTAGTTATTGGTGCTTCTACAGGTTTCGGATTAGCTTCAAGAATTACTAGTGCTTTTGGTTCTGGTGCATCAACAATTGGAGTGTTTTTCGAAAAACCGCCAGTTGAAGGAAAAACAGCTTCTCCAGGATGGTATAATTCTGCAGACATTCGAAAAAGAAGCTCATAAAGCAGGTTTATATGCAAAAAGTATCAACGGTGATGCGTTCTCAAACGAAATCAAAAGAGAAACTCTAGATTTAATTAAAGCAGATTTAGGACAAGTAGATCTTGTAATTTATAGTTTAGCTTCTCCAGTACGTACAAATCCAAATACAGGAGTTACACATCGTTCAGTTTTAAAACCAATTGGACAAACATTTACAAATAAAACAGTTGATTTCCATACAGGAAAAGTTTCAGATGTTTCTATTGCTCCTGCAAACGAGGAAGATATTGAAAACACTGTTGCCGTTATGGGCGGAGAAGATTGGGCAATGTGGATTGACGCCTTAAAAGCTGAAAATTTATTAGCTGAAGGTGCTACAACTGTTGCTTATTCTTATATTGGGCCATCATTAACTGAAGCAGTTTACAGAAAAGGAACTATTGGTCGTGCAAAAGATCACTTAGAGGCTACGGCGTTTACTATTTCAGATTCTTTAGAGTCTATAGGAGGAAAAGCGTATGTTTCTGTAAATAAAGCATTAGTTACACAAGCAAGTTCTGCAATTCCAGTAATTCCATTATACATTTCTCTTTTGTACAAAATCATGAAAGAAGAAGGAATTCATGAAGGTTGTATTGAGCAAATTCAGCGTTTATTCCAAGACAGATTATACACTGGTTCTGAAGTTCCTGTTGATGAAAAAGGAAGAATCAGAATTGATGACTGGGAAATGCGTGAAGATGTTCAGGAAAAAGTAGCAAAACTTTGGTTAGAAGCTACAACTGAAACATTGCCAGAAATTGGTGATTTAGCTGGATATAGAAGTGATTTCTTGAATTTATTCGGATTCGAAGTGGCTGGTGTTGATTACAATGCAGATACTAACGAAGTTGTTAATATAGAAAGCATCAAATAATACATTTTTACTAAGTAAAACCAAAAACCATCAACCAAAAGTTGATGGTTTTTTTGTGAATATACCATATCTTTGTTAAAATTTTAAAACAATAAAAATTTACCCTTTAATAACGCGCATTCTGCTATGATTTTTTCTTTAATTATACCCGTGTATAATCGTCCAGATGAAGTTGATGAGCTTTTGGAAAGTCTCTCAAAATCTGATTATAATGAAGCTTTTGAAATTGTTCTTGTCGAAGATGGATCATCCATTCCATGTCGAGATGTGGTAATGAATTATCAAGGAAAATTAAATATATCATATTATTTTAAAGAAAATTCAGGGCCAGGAGATTCTAGAAATTTCGGAATGCAGAGGGCTAGAGGAGACTATTTTATCATTTTTGATTCAGATTGTATCATTCCTTCGCAATATTTAACTGAAGTTCGCAAAGAACTAGATGAAAAGTATGTAGACTGTTTTGGAGGTCCAGACAAAGCGTTAGATAGCTTTTCGGATATTCAAAAAGCGATCAACTTTGCCATGACTTCTTTCTTGACTACAGGAGGGATTAGAGGCGGTTCTGAGAAGATAAACAAGTTTCAGCCACGTAGTTTTAATATGGGTATTTCTAAAAAAGCTTTTGAAGCTTCAAAAGGTTTTGGAAATATACATCCAGGTGAAGATCCTGACTTATCAATTCGTTTGTGGAATTTAGGCTTTGAAACCAGACTGTTTAAAGAAGCTTATGTGTACCATAAAAGAAGAATTGATTGGGAAAAATTCTCTATTCAAGTAAACAAATTTGGAATAGCTAGACCAATTTTAAATAGTTGGTATCCAGAACATAATAAGCTAACTTTTTTCTTTCCGACGTTTTTTATTCTTGGTTTATTATTAGCTTTTTTATTGTTAATTTTCAATATCGATATTTTATTACAATTATATTTTGTATATTTCGTTATAATTTTTCTTACAGCTAGTGTTCAAAATAAAAGTATTAAAATTGGATATCTATCTGTAATAGCAGTGTGGAAACAGTTTTATGGTTATGGAACAGGATTTTTAAAATCATATGTGAAAGTAATTTTACTAAAGAAAAAACCACAAGAGGCTTTTCCGCGTATGTTTTTTAAATTATAAGAATGACAAAAGTTATTGGTCTTACAGGAGGAATAGGCAGTGGGAAAACTACTGTTGCAAACTATTTTCAAGAAATGGGAGTTCCTGTTTATATTGCTGATGACGGTGCGAAAAGAGTAATGCAGTCAAAAAATATTCTCGCAGAGGTTAAATCTGCTTTTGGTGGCAGTATTTTTGATGATGAAGTTTTAAATCGTGCCAAATTAGCGCAAGTTGTTTTTAACGATAAGAATCAGTTGGTAAAATTAAATGGAATTGTCCATCCGGCAGTGAAATTAGATTTTGAACAATGGGTAAAACAACACAAAAATTATGATTATGTAATGTATGAAGCCGCTATTCTATTTGAAAGTGGACGATATAAAGATTGTGACGTAATTATAACAGTAACAGCTCCTGAAGAAGTGAGAATTGAACGAGTTATAAAACGAGATAAAACTACCCGAGAACAAGTTTTAAGTAGAATGAAAATGCAATGGAATGACGAAAAACGAATTTCTAAGAGCAATTTCGTGATTAATAACAATAATCTTAAAAATGCTAAAGAAGAAGTTGTTAAAATTCTTAAAATTTTAAATATAAAACAAAAACAGTCTTAAATGTTAATATTTGGTTAATGTATTATTTAGTATATTGTTAAAATATTAATTTTGTTTCGATGAATAAATTATTTTTTAGAATACTTGTTTTACTGATGAGTTTGTCCTTAATAGGGATTATTCTGGTACAAGTATTTTGGTTCAATTCTTCGTTCAAAAATAATGAAGAACAATTTAAATACCACGTTACTCAAGTAATTGGAAATGTTGCAGATAAACTGGAACAACAAGAAGAGTACAGTTTCTACGACAAATACAACCGTATAAAAGATAGTACGGGTAAAATTCCAAAAAAAGAAGATTTACTAGAAGTACTTTACGTACAGAGAAACACGAAAACGAATAAAACAATTGTTTATTCAAATACATTGACATCTGAAGATTATGATATCAATGGTTCTGTTTTTAACAAAAAATTCAGTAGTGAACGTTTTAAGAATTTTAGTTCTAAGAGAGTAACAGAAGTTTACAATAATAATAGTGGAATTGACAATAATAGTTTAGGGCAGAGTATTATTCCTGATCTTAAAATAGAAAAGTCAGGAAGTTTAGATATTTTAAATAAAGTTCAACAGCAAATTCAATATAAAGATATTGCTTCATTAACTCCTATTGAAGGGAGAATTACAAAAGACAAGCTCTTTAAATTATTGAAAAAAGAACTAGAAGAATATGGTGTGAAAACCAAATTTGAATTCGGAATATACAGCAGTGGAGTTCCAACAAAGATTAAGTCCGACGGATTTCATTTTGATAAAGAATCTACATATAATATTCCAATTTATACAGATAATGAAGGAAATAGCAGATACGAATTATCAGTTACTTTCCCGCATAAAAAGAAATTCTTATTATCTGAATTATTAAGTATTACTATTTTATCGATAGTTTTTACATTAATTATAATAGTTGCATACACAAGTGCGTTAAATCAATTATTGCGTCAGAAGCATATTTCTGAAATCAAGACCGATTTTATAAATAATATGACACATGAGTTTAAAACTCCAATTGCAACTATAAATCTAGCATTAGATGCTATAAGAAGTCCGAAAGTTATTGAAGATAAAGAAAAGGTTTATCGTTATCTTCAAATGATTCGAGACGAAAATAAAAGAATGCATGCGCAGGTTGAGAACGTTCTTCGTATTTCAAAATTAGAAAAAAGAGAACTAGACATAACCAAAGAACCTACTGTTGTGACAGATATAATTGACGATGCTATTGAGCACGTAAATCTTATTCTAGAAGATAGAAAAGGTACTGTAGTAAAGCATTATAATGCAAGCAAGAACAACCTGTTTGATAAACGAAGTTCACTTTACAAACGTGCTGGTTAATATTTTGGAAAATGCCATAAAATATTCTCCAGATGAACCAGAGATTGAAATCTTTACTGAAAATATTAAAGATATGATTTTGATAAAAGTGAGAGATCATGGGTTGGGAATGAGTAAGATAGCTCAAAAACGAGTGTTTGAGAAATTTTACAGAGAGCACACAGGTGATCTTCATAATGTAAAAGGACACGGATTAGGGCTTGCTTACGTAAAAAGAATAGTAGAGGATCACAATGGTCAAGTATATGTAGAAAGTGAAAAAGGAAAGGGTAGCACCTTTATAATAAAAATACCATTAATAAATTAAAATATGGAAAATACTAACAAAAGAATACTTTTAGTAGAAGATGACCTAAATTTTGGGGCAGTTCTTAAAGATTATCTAATGTTAAATGACTTTGAAGTTACTTTAGCTAAAAACGGTATGGAAGGTTTCGAAAAATTCAAGAAGGATGTGTATGATTTGTGTATTCTTGATGTAATGATGCCTTATAAAGATGGTTACACTTTGGCCAAAGAAATTAGAGAGAAGAACAGTGAAGTGCCAATTATCTTTTTAACAGCAAAATCTATGAAAGAAGATGTGTTAAAAGGTTATAAAGCTGGTGCAGATGACTATTTAAATAAACCTTTTGATTCTGAAGTTCTTTTAATGAAAATTAAAGCAATCATTCAAAGAAAATCGGCTGATACAAAAGCGGAACAAGTTCAGTTTGAATTTAATATTGGTAAATTCCACTTAAATTCGAAATTAAGATTCTTGACTTTCCAAGATGAAGAACCAATTAAGTTATCTCCAAAAGAAAATGAATTGCTTAAAATGCTTATTCTTCATGAAAATGATTTAATGCCGAGAGAATTAGCTTTAACAAAAATCTGGAGAGACGACAACTACTTTACATCAAGAAGTATGGACGTTTACATCGCTAAATTAAGAAAATATCTAAAAGCAGATGAAGATGTTGAAATCTTAAACATTCACGGAGAAGGTTTCAGATTAGTGATAAAAAGCAAAGTTTCTGAATAATTAAATTCATCAACAAAATATAAAGCCCTGAGAAATCGGGGCTTTTTTTGTGCATTAAATTAAAATATTTTGGATTTATTTCTGTGATTTGAGTTTTGTTTTAATTGTTTGATTTTTAGAGTTGTAGAAAATGTTTTTTAGGCTCTAAAAATAGTTGTAGAATTTATTTTGAAGAATTTTCTTTAAATAAATTTGGAAAATCAAAAAACTATTATGAATATTTGCACACGAAAAACTTAATAACCCTTTAAAAACGAAGAAAAAATGTTTGTACTTACATTGACATCTCAAAGCTTTACACCAAACAGATTTGGTGAAGCAGTTCTTCGTGGCTTATTTCAATCTTAGAAATACAATTTTAGATATATAAAAAAGCCCGAAGACAATAAGTTTCGGGCTTTTTTTTATTCTAGACTCTTCAAAATTTTCCCGAAAATCGATTTTTAGAATTTATCCATCAGGATAAATGGTTTAGCCTTTTTGGCTGTTAATTTAATGTACGATAATTTTTTATGGAAAATTATGCGGTAGACGAGTATGCTTTATGCGCCCGTTTTAAAAGCAAAAGAAAAAAGAAAAGATTAGTAAAAGAAGATTTTGAAAAACAATTAATTCAATTAAGAAAGCTTGAAATTGAACTTTGGAAAAAGCAAAAAGACTTACCATTGGTTCCTTTAGAAATTCCTTATCAAAAAGGCTGGCAACGTAATTTTAAATTAAGAGATGATATTGCCAGATCGAGTGATGCTTCATTTTACAGAGAATTATTGGAAAAAATAAATACATGGCAGTTTTCTCCCGAAAAATCTTTTAAACGAAAGAAAAAAGAAAAAGAAGAAATGTTTATGTTGAAAAATTCCAAACAGTAAAAGAATTTTCGGAATGGGAATGGAAAAGTTCAAAATTAGAATTGACCGAAAAAGAAAAAGCTCATTTTTATAAAAGGGAAAGGTGGTGCAGCAATTGCAAAAGATACAAAATTCATTATGTATTTAATGAACCTTGGCGATATGTTCTTCGCGTTAGCCCTTATATGATAACGCATACAAAAATGGTCGATTCAGATTTAGAAAGCCAAATTCAGCTTATTGATAATTATATTGCTAACCACAATCTGAGAGATAAAATAAACAGATTAATACACGGCAGTTCTCGTAAATGGAGTTACTATGAAAAAGAAAATCCAAAAGAGATAAGTCCAATTAAAAATAAAAGTCTGCATGCATTGTATCAGAAATATGCAGATGATATGATAGAAAATCATGGGAAATAAATTATCTGGAAAAGACCTGATTAAATTAGGTTTTCCAAAGAACAATTCAATAAACATTGCCTTAGGGCAGATAAACAGATATAGAAAAAGAGAAAAAAGAATCTATTCTAACGGAAGCGAAAGATGTATTGTTAAATCCTGAAAAATATGAAGGAAACGGAACATGGGGCAAAGTTGCCGAAGGTTTGATAAAACCTGTTCAAGTAAGAATGCATCAGCTTAAAACAACGAGATCGCCTTTTACCATTTTTGGAGAGAATGAAATCGATCAGCAAGCAAAATTTCAATTATACGATTCATTGAAATTACCAGTTTCGGTTGCAGGAGCTTTAATGCCAGATGCACATTCTGGTTATGGACTGCCAATTGGTGGCGTATTAGCAACTAATAATGCAATTATTCCATATGGAGTTGGAGTTGATATTGGATGTAGAATGAGCCTTTCAATTTTTGATTTACCAGCGTCTCATTTCAAAGGCAGAGAGCATCAATTAGAAGCTATTCTAAAAGACAATACAAAATTCGGAATGTATGAAACGCATGCTTCAAGAGTCGATCATGAGGTTTTTTATAAAAGCGAATTTCAAGATATTCCTTTGTTAAAGAATCTTTTGCCAAAAGCTTACAAGCAATTGGGAAGTTCGGGTGGAGGAAATCATTTTGTAGAATTCGGAATTGCAAAAATTGATAATCCAGAAAACGAATGGAGGCTTGAAAAAGGAGAATATTTTGCTGTGTTGTCACACAGTGGTTCTCGCGGCTTGGGTGCTAACATTGCAAAACATTATACATATTTAGCAACAAAACAATGTCCGTTGCCAAAGAATGTGCAGCATTTAGCTTGGTTAGATTTGAATACGCACGATGGTCAGGAATATTGGTTGGCAATGAATTTAGCTGGAGAATATGCAAAAGCTTGTCATGATGATATTCATAGAAGAATTGCCAAAGCGATTGGAAAAAGAGTAGTGGTAACTATTGAAAACCATCACAATTTTGCATGGAAAGAGATTGTAAACGGTCAGGAGTGCATTGTGCATAGAAAAGGAGCAACACCTGCGGGTGAAGGACAATTGGGAATTATTCCGGGTTCAATGACAGCGCCAGGTTTTATTGTAAAAGGCAAAGGAAATGCAGAAAGTTTAAACTCAGCTTCACATGGTGCTGGACGTTTGTTTTCGAGAGCAAAATGCAAAAGCAGTTTTACGCAAAGTCAGATTAATAAAGAGTTGAAGAAATATGCTGTGACTTTGATTGGTGGTAATATTGACGAAGCTCCAATGGCTTACAAAGACATCGAAAAAGTAATGGCAAACCAAACAGATTTAGTTGAAGTTTTAGGAACATTTACGCCTAGAATTGTTAGAATGGATCGCTAAAAAAAAAGTAAAGATCATGGAGAGGTTTCAAGATGAAAATAAATGGCTAGGACATTTTGCAAATGAGATTTTTGTGAAATGTCCAAAATGTGAATCTAAAGGAATTGTGAAAAAAGTTCCTAAAAATTGTGAATGCGGTAAATGCACTACAATGACTTTTGTATGTAAATCCTGCTTTTGTACGATATACGAACCAGTTTATCAATACAAAGCATTAGGAAAGCATTATTGTGGTAAATGTTTTCAAAAATTTGATTATGAATCTCGGGTTTTCAAAGAAATACCTGAAAAATATAAGGTTAAATGCCCGTATTGCAGTTTTTACGAAGTAATAGAACCAGCAACTTTGAGAATTAGAAGAGAGTCGCAAAAAGATGGTTTAGTAAGGGAGCCTTGGCATAATTTACAGCTTTGGTTTCAAAAAGAAGTTGATGACAATGTTTTTTGGGCATACAATCTTGATCATATTAATTATCTGGAAAGATATATTCAAGCTGGTTTAAGAGAACGTAATTCAGAAGCAAATTACACTTCAAGTTTAGTGGCTCGTTTGCCGCAATTTGTTAAGGCAGACAAAAAACAGAGAAAAGTTGCTTAAAATTTTAAAGAAATGGAAAGAATAATTCAAATAACAGCGGGTCGCGGACCTGCAGAATGCACTTGGGTTGTGGCCCAAGTGCTTAAAAAAGTTTTAGAAGAAGCGCAGGATCAAAATTTAGAAACTGTTTTGCTTCAGCGAGAGGCGGGCAGTGAAAATGGAACTGTAGAAACGGCATCGATTGCCGTAAGAGGAAAAAATGCAGATCAGTTTATGAATTCCTGGATAGGAACAATTCAATGGATTGGCCAAAGTCAGTTTAGGAAAATGCATAAACGCAAAAACTGGTTTATCGGCATTTTTGAAATTGAACAACAGAAAAATAATTTGTTTTCTGAAAATGATATTCAGTATCAAGCCATGAGAAGTTCTGGAGCAGGAGGACAGCATGTAAATAAAGTGAGTTCTGCAATTAGAGCGACTCATATTCCAACAGGAATTGCCGTCGTGTCAATGGACAGCCGATCGCAACATCAGAATAAAAAATTGGCAACAGAACGATTAATTAAAAAATTAGAAGACGAGAAATGGCTCCAACTAAAAAATCACGTAGGAAAACAATGGGAAAACCAGCTGAATGTACAACGTGGAAATCCTGTTAGGGTTTTTACTGGAAGTGATTTTAAAAAGAATAAAGTAGAGAAAAGTTACAAAGGAACTCGTCAGAAACTAAAAAACGATTTACGAAATGAAAACAATTGATAAATACCTATTTCAAGCTTTGGATAATTATCCTTATTCGCTTGAAGAAACCATAGAATCTTTAGATTATGCTTTTTCTTATGATTCAAAAAACACAATGGTTTTGTGTTTATACGGAAGAATTCAGGCAGAGCAACTTATGAATTACGAGGAAGCAAAATCTTATTTTCAGGAAGCTTTAGCTATTAATATTCATGCGCTTGAAGTTTATCCGTATTATTTGCAAACTTTGATTGTGAATGGAGATTATGAAGAAGCTCAAAAATTAATTGACTTTGCTTTGACAATTAAGGGAATAAATAAAGCGATGATTTTTGTAAAGAAAGCTGTTTTGTTGGAAGTGCAAGCATAAATTCAAAGATGCTTTAAAAGAAATTAAGCAGGCAAAATTATATTCTATTCAACACGATTATGATTCTGGAATTAGTGAAGTAGAAAAACGAATTAAAGATAAAATTGATTTGTTGGAAAAGAAGAAACCTAAAGAAAAGAAGAAAAAATCTAAAAAGAAATCGAAATGATTTTAAACAAAAAACGATGCAATTTTGCATCGTTTTTTGTTTTCAAGTGATAAATACACAAAGTTTGTCATTTCGACGAAGGAGAAATCTTCGCAAGTAACTCCATAAAGATTGGATTCTCGATGCGGAGCTACTCGTGGAGATTTCTCCTTCGTCGAAATGACAAGATTGTGGGAATAGATAGAAGAGAATTTTATTTCCAGTGTAATTCTAATGCAAAACAATTTTTATCGCCTTTTGTAATGCTGAATGTTGTTGCTGAATGATCTTCATTGTCATTTTCATGAATAATAACTTGATCGTTTAAAGAAAGTTCTTTTAGGAAATTCATTTCGAAGCTTTTAACTTCTTGTTTTAGAATTCTTTTGGCATCAACATGATCTAGGCACCATTCTAAATATTTTACATTATTAGCATGATTTACAATATCTAAATCAGATAAATAAACTGTTTTTTCGAAAACCGATTCTTTTTCGGGATTAATGTTGATTCGCGAAAATCCTTCAACAGTAGCTCTGTTATCTGGGTAAAGTTCGAAATGTTCAAAAGGTAAAGCCAAAGCTTCTGGACGACGTGCTTTGGTGTTGAAAACAGCCCAATAGGTTTCGCTTCCAACAATTTTTTTTCCGTTTACATACATCTCAAGTGCACGAACAGAACGTGAATTTTCAAGGCTATTAATCCAAGTTTTTACAGTGACAATATCTTGCCATTTTGGTAAAGCGGTTATTTCTACACGCATGCGACTCAAAACCCACGCCTGATCAAATTCCTGCATATCTGTAAAACTGATTCCGCCTACTTCTGAATGAGCAGCGGCGGTAAGCTGTAAAAGATTGCATAAATCAGTATATTTTAAGTAGCCGTTTGGCGTACATTGTGTAAAATTAATTTCCCAGTCTTTACTTAAAACTGATGTGAAATTTGGAGATATTGGCATTGCTAATTTTAGATTTTAGATTGATGATTTTAGATTTTCTTCGATGTAATGAATAATCTCATTTCTATCGGTCGAATAATCAAACCATTTAGTATTTTCATTTCGTTTAAACCACGTTAATTGTCTTTTCGAAAATCTGCGGGTGTTCTTTTTTATTTCTTCAATTGCGAATGGCAGAGTGAATTCTCCATCAAAATAACTAAATAATTCTCTATAACCGACCGTTTGTAAAGCATTTAACTCTTTGTTAGGATAAAGTGTTTCTGCTTCTTTAAGCAAACCTTCATTCATCATGATGTCAACACGCTGGTTAATTCTACTGTAAATTACTTCTCTATCTGCATCTAAACCAATTAAAATAGGAGTGAAGCTTCGATTGTTTTTCTTCAAATTTAAAAATGAAGAATATGGTTTTTGTGATCCAATGCAAACTTCCACAAAACGCATCATCCTCTGTGGATTTTGTAAGGTCTGCGGATTTTCGATTGTTATTTTCTGATAGTAATCTGGATCGAGATTTTGTAATTGTTCCTGAAGATATTCAATTCCGAGTTTTTCGTAGTTTGAATTTACTTCTGCGCGTACTTCTGGATCGATTTCTGGAAATTTGTCAAAACCTTTTAAAACGGCATCTACATATAAACCTGATCCGCCAATTAAAATTGCAAAATCATTATTTTGATATAATTCTTCTAGTTTTAAAAGTGCCTCTTTTTCGTAATCGCCAACGGTGTAATTTTCGAAAATCGATTTGTTTTGAATGAAATGATGCTTGGCAGTCTTTAATTCTTCCTGATTTGGAACGGCAGTTCCGATCGTCATTTCTTTAAAAAACTGACGGCTGTCACACGAAACAATTTCGCATTTAAAATGTTGTGCCAAGGCGATGCTTAGGGCTGTTTTCCCGATAGCTGTTGGTCCGACGATTGTTATTAGGTATTTCATATTTTTTAGCCCAGATGGTAATGGAAACCTCAGACTTATATTTGTTAGTTTTTAGGGGATAAAAGAGCGACCAACGGAAGCTATTTTTATGACTTTAAAAAACAACAAAGATAAGGAGGAGTTGTAATGTACAGCTAGATTAGCTTCATAAATTAATTACTAGGCAATGTTTTTCCGCATTGATAACAATATTTTGCATTATCAAAATGCAGTTGGGCATTGCATTGTGAGCAGGTTCTTTTGCCGTTTACGGAGTTGTTTCGGAAACTAGCTTTGGCAAATTCTGCTGTTACAATACCTGTAGGAACCGCTATAATTCCGTAACCCATAATCATAACAAGTGATGCGAGAAATTGCCCAAGCGGTGTTATTGGAGAAATATCTCCATAACCTACTGTAGTAAGTGTTACAATTGACCAATAAATGCTAACTGGAATACTGGTAAAACCACTTTCTTTGCCTTCGACAACGTACATTAATGCACCTATAATAATGGCGCTGATGATTACGAAATATATAAAAACGAGTATTTTTTCTTTGCTGGCTTGTAATGCTTCTTTTAACTGGTAAGATTGATGCGAAATTTGCGGAATATGCAGAATTTTGAATAATCTGAAAAAACGCAGTATACGGACAATTGTCAAAACATTTGTTGCAGGAAAAAAGATTGACAAATACATTGGTAGAATCGCCATCAAATCTATAATTCCGTAAAAGCTAAAAACATATTTTATAGGTTTTTGTATAGCAATAATCCTTAAAATATACTCTATGGTAAAGAAAACGGTAATAATCCATTCGCAGATAAGGAGTTGATGATGGTATTTATGATTAATGCCTTCTACCGTATCGAGCATTACCAATAATACGCTTAATAATATGAGTCCCAAGAGAACCAAATCGAACATTCTGCCCAAAATGGTATTTGTTCCGTAGAGAATGATTTTGATTTTTTCTCTAAAAATCTCGTATTTTGATTTGTATTTTGTCATATCACTAAGATACGTAAAGTTTATCGTCTTAAAAATGCATGATTTTTAATGACTTGCTTTTGCGAATGTAGCTCTGAATAATGTTTTTTACGTCACGATTATGCTGCATTGGGATTAGAATGTTTTTAAGAATATCAATATTTGTGATTTGATAGTTCAAATCGTAATAAGCATAACCTTGATATATTCCATTTTCTATCAAAATAGCACTTCTTTCGTTTACATTTCGCCCCCTGTCGATTATGATCATGCTTTTATTTTCGAAACTGTTTTCTGAAATAAACTGCTGTACTCTTAAATTGTAGACTTCGGGCGTCACTTCGCCAATACAAGCCCCGTCACACTCTTTTATTTTATATTGAAAACACTCTTTTTTGGTTTGGTATAAACCTGTCAATTTCTGGCATAAATGATATTTTGCCGTAAATTTAAAAAGGGCATTTTTACCTTCTTGCAAAGAGGCAAAAGATGTAATTTCTTTTTTACGTCCGTCTGCTTTTTCAAGTTTTAGGTTTATATATCCGTTTGCATCTTTTTCTGCATATAAGGCGAAAGGAAAAACAGTTTTCTTTTGCGAACGATTGTATTTCGGACGATTTATTTTTACTTCCTGGCTTTCTTTTAAAAGCGCAACTAGCTCGCTTCCGGTTTCGTCATAAGTTATGGTGAAGACTTCTGCCTGAATTTTTTTGCTTTTAGTTGTAACTCCTGTAAAGTGCTGATTGACTCTCTTTTTGATATTTTGGCTTTTGCCGATATAAATCAAAGTACCACTTTCATTATAAATATAATAAACCCCAGTTTTGGTTGGCATCTGATTTAATATGTCTAAAAATTTAGGAGAAATCCCTTTTTCGACTTCGAGTTTTATAAAATCTTTTACGATTGTTTTCTCTGTGTCTTTTTCTAAAAGCATTTTGAACAGCTTTGTTGTTGCCATAGCATCTCCGCTCGCACGATGTCTATCTGCCATTGGAATTCCAAGAGCACGCACCAATTTGCCTAAACTGTAAGAAGGCTGTTCTGGAATTAGTTTTTTAGCTAATTCTACTGTGCAAAGTGTTTTAGCCTCGAAATCGTAGCCTAAACGACGGAATTCAGTACGAAGGATTCTGTAGTCAAAAGAAGCATTGTGAGCCACAATTACGCAATCTGAAGTAATTTCAATAATACGTTTGGCAACTTCATAGAACTTTGGCGCCGACTGTAACATAGCGTTATTAATTCCAGTCAGTTTTACTACAAACGGCTGAATCGGAATTTCGGGATTAACAAGACTGATGAATTGGTCTACTACTTCATGTCCATCAAATTTATAGATGGCGATTTCAGTAATTCCCTCTTCATTAAATTGTCCTCCAGTGGTCTCTATGTCAAGTATTGCGTACAAATTAATTGCTCAGTCTCAGTTTTAGTAATCAGTTAAAATCTATGATTTATGTTTAGCGTCCGCCAAAAATGTCGCTTCCAATTCTTACCATTGTGCTTCCGCATTCTATGGCTAATTGATAATCTCCAGACATCCCCATTGAAATTGTTTTTAAATCAACAATCTGCAGTTTTTGGATGGAATCAAAAATAGATTTTAAATGTGTGAATTCTTTTTTTATTTGGTTTTGGTCTTCGGTGAAAGTGGCCATTCCCATTAAACCTAAGATACGAATATTTTTCAACTCTTTGAACTCTGAAGAAGTTAAAAGTTCATTTAATTCATTTTCGTCCAAGCCAAACTTAGATTCTTCTTCTGCAATATAAATTTGAAGAAGACAATCTATAATTCTATTGTTTTTTAAAGCTTGTTTATTTATTTCTTGTAATAATTTCAAACTGTCAACACCATGAATTAAAGTGACATACGGTGCCATAAACTTGACTTTATTTGACTGAACATGACCTATCATATGCCATTGAATATCTTTTGGCATTTGTTCCCATTTTTCAGTCATTTCCTGAATTTTGTTTTCTCCAAATATGCGTTGTCCAGCTTCGTAAGCCTGCATCAAGTCAGAAACAGGTTTTGTTTTTGAAACGGCAACTAGAGTTACGTGATCAGGTAATGTTGCTTTAATTGTATTTAAATTCGATTGAATCGACATGATATTTCTTTTTTATGAAAGAATAAACTGCTTAGAGATTTTCTCTGCTTTTTTACTTTCGCTATAATCGTAAAAACCTTCTCCAGATTTAACTCCAAGTTTACCAGCTCTTACCATATTTACTAAAAGTGGGCAAGGAGCATATTTTGGGTTTTTAAATCCATCGTACATTACATTTAAAATTGCGAGACAAACGTCAAGACCAATAAAATCAGCTAACTGAAGTGGCCCCATAGGGTGTCCCATTCCTAATTTCATTACCGTATCGATTTCATAAACTCCAGCCACTTTATTGTATAACGTTTCGATTGCTTCGTTTAGCATAGGCATTAAAATTCTGTTTGCTACAAAACCTGGATAATCATTAACTTCAACAGGAACTTTACCTAATTTTTCAGATAAAGTCATGATGATTTTAGTTACTTCATCGCTTGTATTATATCCGCGGATGATTTCAACCAATTTCATAATCGGCACCGGATTCATGAAATGCATTCCGAT
This sequence comes from Flavobacterium ginsengisoli, assembly GCF_029625315.1. Lineage (NCBI taxonomy): Bacteria > Pseudomonadati > Bacteroidota > Flavobacteriia > Flavobacteriales > Flavobacteriaceae > Flavobacterium > Flavobacterium ginsengisoli. Next base: position 1,493,841 of record NZ_CP121110.1, on the reverse strand, counting down.
GACACGTTCTGGATGCGCTACAACAGCTCCAATTTGTGTAATTGAAATTGAAGAAGTATTGGTAGCTAAGATTGTATTGTGTGAGCAATATTCGTTTAATTGTTTGAAGATGTTTAGTTTTAATTCAACATTTTCAGTTGCGGCTTCAACTACTAAATCAACACCAACAACACCGTCTTTTATATCTGTATAAGTAATAATATTGGTGATTGTTTTAGCAACATCTTCTTGCGTAATTGTTCCTTTAGAAAGCATACGATCTAAGTTAGCGACAATAGTTGCCATTCCTTTATCTAATGATTTTTCAGAAACATCGATTAATTTTACAGTAAATCCGCTTTGCGCAAAAGTATGCGCAATTCCGTTACCCATTGTACCTGCTCCAATTACAGCTATTGTTTTCATATTACTTTTGATATTATATTTTACGATTTAGCCACGAATTCACAATGTTATCGTGAATTTCGTGGCTAATTTTATTTTTAAAATTCTTTAAATTATTTGTCGAAACAGTCAATAATTTGATACGCCACTCGCAATGCATCTGTCGCTTGCTCCAATGTTACAACTGGTGTAGTATCTGTATTGATTGCATTTGCAAAAGATTCTAATTCGTCCAGAATTGCATTGTTTTGTTCTACATCTGGATTAGTGAAATAAATTTGTTTTTTAACGCCTTCAGCATTTTGAAGAATCATATCAAAATCTCCAGGAACTTCTGGCGCATCTTTCATACGAACTACTTCGCATTTCTTTTCTAAAAAGTCAACAGAAATGTAAGCATCTTTTTGAAAGAAACGTGATTTGCGCATGTTTTTTAATGAAATTCTACTGGCAGTTAAATTTGCAACGCATCCATTTTCGAATTCGATTCTAGCGTTGGCAATATCTGGAGTATCGCTAATTACAGAAACTCCACTTGCATGAATGTCTTTTACTTTTGAATTGACTACACTTAAAATTGCATCTATATCATGAATCATTAAATCTAAAACAACAGGAACATCTGTACCACGTGGGTTAAATTCGGCCAAACGATGCGTTTCTATAAACATCGGATTTTCGATCATGTTTTTTGTAGCAATAAAAGCGGGATTAAAGCGCTCTACGTGACCAACTTGTCCTTTTACATTGTATTCTTTTGCTAAAGCAATAATTTCTTCAGCTTCTTCTACAGTATTGGCAATTGGTTTTTCAATAAAGATATGTTTTCCAGATTTGATCGCAACCTTTGCACATTTGTAATGCGAAAGTGTTGGAGTAACAATATCAATCACGTCGACAGCGTGAATAAGTTTTGCAATTGTGCTGAAGTTTTTATAGCCAAACTCTTTTGAGATTCTTTCGGCATTTTCTTGATTTTCGTCGTAAAATCCAACTAATTCGTATTTGTCAGATTGTTGTAATAAGCGTAAATGTATTTTACCAAGATGACCAGCACCTAAAACTCCTACTTTTAACATGAGAATGTATTTTAAACAAAAATATAATTTATTTGTTGAACGTGAAAATGTATGTAGTAAAGATTTAGCGAGATCTCAATTTAAAGTCAATATTTTGAGTTTTAATTTAGATTTGCTAAAGACAAAAAAAGTATTAATATCTATTAAAATAATAGTATATTAACATGATGCAGAAGCTGATTCCTAAAACTAATAAATAGCGTTTTTCAATATGTGCGTCTGTTTTTTTGTTTACAACATAAGTGTCTGAGTAATCATCATGTAGGTTTTTACCCATTAGAAAAGAAAAACTTTCGAAAGGAATAAATCGACATAGTGTCCTTTTTAAAATCATTGAAAAATCTGGCTGATTTCCATTTTCATCTGTAATATAACATCCAGTTAAAAATTTTGCAGGCGTTGATTTAAACAGAGATTCATAAACTAGGTAGTATATAAATTTGATTATGTATATATATAGTAAAATAGAGAACTCTGTTCCAAAAGCGGTATGTAATTTTTCGTAAAAGGTTGTTAGGGTAGTACTTCTTTCTGAAAATTCAAAATAACCATAAGTAATGCTAAGTATTAATATTGTATCAATGATTAAATTTAGGAAACGTTTGTAATTTGACGAATTTTCTAAAGTAATATCATCTGTAATTTCGGTGGCGCTAATAGTTTCATTTAGAGGTTTTTTAATAATATAATAGGATATAAAAATTATTATAATGGTAATTACTATGCCGACTACTTTATAAAGTAAATATGGAGAAGTTTTATTCGTATCTACTAAAGCAAAAAACGATAAACCTACAAGCCCATTAATGATTGCTATACTATAATTAAAACTCAATAACCTTGTTTCTTTATATTTTGAAATATAATATATTATGGAACCTGAAAGAAGAGTGAGGTAAAAAAATAGGTTTAAAAGCGGTAAAATTATTCCGCTTGTTGAATTATCGCTTCGACGTTCTGTTTCCAAATAAGTATTAAGTCCGGAAAAATAATGAGGTTTTAAGCTCAAAATAATTCCTGTAAAGTCATTAAGGTATTCGATTTTAAAAAACACAAGAAAAAAAGTAGATAAAATTCCAATTAGGGAAAAAAAGAAAGATAAAACGAGTAAAGCTTTTTTCATAAAAGATTAGATTTCATTTTAGGTTAGTGCATAAATCAAAAATAGAAATTAAATCATAAAAAAGTAGTTGACTTTTGATAATTTGTTTTCTTATTTTTGCGAAAATAAAACCTACTCATTTTGAAAGATACTGCCAAACATCAAGGACTTCGTAATCAATTAGTAACTACTTTAGAGCAAAAAGGAATTACTGATAAAGCAGTGCTTGATGCGATAAAAAAATCCCGAGACACCTTTTTTGAATTCAAGTTTTGAAGATTATGCTTATCAAGATAAGGCTTTTCCTATTGGAGCGGGTCAAACTATCTCGCAGCCGTATACGGTTGCTTTTCAATCACAGCTATTAGAAGTAAAAAGAGATCACAAAGTTTTAGAAATTGGGACTGGTTCTGGTTACCAAACGGCTGTTTTGTTTATGCTTGGCGCTAAAGTTTATACAGTTGAAAGGCAAAGCGAATTATTTAAGACCACATCGAATCTTTTTCCAAAATTAAATATTCGTCCAAAGCACGTTACTTTTGGAGATGGATATAAAGGGCTTCCAAATTTTGCTCCGTTTGACAGTATTATAGTTACGGCGGGTGCACCATTTATTCCTCAGCCGTTAATGGCTCAATTAAAAATAGGAGGAAGACTTGTTATTCCACTTGGAGAAGATGTTCAGATTATGACCTTATTAATCAGGAAAAATGAAACTCAATTCGAAAAACATGAATTTGGAGAATTTAGATTTGTTCCTTTATTAGAAGATAAAAATTAATAAGAAGCCCGTTTTTAAACGGGCTTTTTCTATTGAGTAAGAATTGAAATGTATCTTTCTAGGCTTTCTTTTTCTCTTTGAGCAATAAAGAGAAAGAAGTCTTCCTTGTCTTTTTTAGTTTGCGCTATTTCTAAGGCTTGATAATACTGCATTCGATTTTCATAATCTCCTTTAATGTTGGCTATCGGATAACCTTTTTGCATTAGAATTAAATTCATTATTAATCTCGAAGTTCGGCCATTTCCATCAATAAAAGGATGGATAGTAATTAAACGTTCATGCATTTCGGCAAGCAAGGATAACAGGATGCAATTTATTTTTATTGATTTCGTACCAAATAAAGTATTCCTCCATTTCTTGAGGAACCATTAACGCTTGGGGAGGCATATGAGTACTTCCTTGTATCATGACCTGAACTTTTCTGTAACGTCCAGCGTCTTCTGGGATAATTCCTCGAAGTATTAAATTATGAATAGACAAAAGATCACGCTCATTTAACGAATTGCTTTTACTCATTAATTCTTTTATAAAACCAATAGCTTCTTGATGATTAATGGCTTCCAAATGTTCCCGCATACTTTTTCCAGAAATTGTCAAACCTTCATTGATAACCATATCGGTTTCACGAAGAGTCATTGTATTTCCTTCAATTCTATTACTTTCAAAAGTATATTCTAATTCGAGAGCTTGTTTAATTTTAAAACTGTCAAATTGGCGAAAAGAGTCTAGTTTTTCTTTTAAAAAATCAATTTCTTTTAGGATTTTCTCTAACGAAGTAGATAATTTAAGATTCGAAACCGTTTTATTGTATTTGATTTCATCTTCTGCGACTTTTAATGCTTTCAAAGCAAGATCATCATCACCAATTTCATAAAGAATCTTTTCTTTAAGCCACGCAATCATTAAAGTTTCGTAATCAATTTCTAGTAGCTGGGAAAGTTTGATTATCTGATCTTTAGTTGGTTTTCTAGTTCCAGATTCAAATTTGCTTATTAAAGCCTGGTCAATACCAGCAAGCTGAGCTAACTCGCGAGTTTTTAAACCTTTTTGTTCTCTAGCATTTTTTAAAAGCGATTTCATTTAATGAAAAATTTAGTCTTGACAAAAATAGTCAATTTTTTAAATAAAAGAAAAGCAGTATTTTAGAAATACTGCTTTTTTGATGTTTTATTTTGGAGGAAGTGAGCCGTCTTTTCGCATTTCTTTTACAACCACTTGCATTATGGCGTCAACGGTTTGTCCTAAATCGGTAACATATTGAGATTCTGTTGTTCCTGTCCAGATTAGCTTGTTTTGTTTTAATGAAAATACATTGGTTTCTACCATATAAGATGTAGTTTCTTGATAATATCCAGGATCGTAGAAATTAGGCGAATACATTCCGTACCAATTCCCAAATCCATAACCATACATTCCTGTGTACATTCCATCAAATCCGCCATAATACATTCCAGTGTAAGTGCCAGGAACATAATTAACTTCTTTTTCTTTGCTGACTAATCGCATACTGATTACGCCATCAAAACCTTCATCTTGTAAAACCTTTAGTTTCTGTTCTTGTGATAATTGTGAAGTTGCATCTAAGTATTGGTAAGAGGTCTTAAATATTGGATTGCTTGTCGCAATTCTATTTTCTGTAATTCGTCTCGAAGCTTCGTCCTTGACCAAAGCTACAACCAAAACTTTCTTGAAATGTTCCTGAGTGATGGTTACATCAGGATCTCTCCAGCTGTTTACAATAGAAGTATTACTGCCACAACTTGAAAATGCCAAAATAGCGAAAAACAAAACGAAGTACTTTTTCATATTTTACAGTTAAATTATTTTGTAATAAAAATAACGATAAAATATTATAAAAAGGTCATTATAAGGAAATTAAATTTCTTTTAATTATAAGCTTTTTTAATACGGTCTAAGTCTCGCTTAGTATCTTGCTCTTTTAGAGATTCACGCTTGTCGTAGTTCTTCTTTCCTTTGCAAAGGCCAATCTGCAATTTGGCTAACCCTTTTTCATTTGTAAATAGTTTCAAAGGAATAATAGTTAGTCCTTTTGCTTGTACGCTTTTATGAAGTGTTTTTAATTCTTTTTTATTTAAAAGTAATTTTCTTTCGCTTCTCGATTTATGATTGAATTGATTTCCAAAAGAATATTCTTCAATATATGTATTAATAGCAAAAAGTTCCATCCCGCTGAATTCGCAGAAGCTTTCGGTAATATTTGCTTTTCCTAGACGTATAGATTTAATTTCTGTTCCTGCCAAAACAATTCCAGCAGTATAAATATCGATTATTTCGTAATCGAATCGGGCTCTTTTGTTAAGTATATTGACTGACTTTATCATGATTGCAAATGTAAGACAAAATTGAAAAAAATGTGGCAGTTAAATATAATTAAAGTTTTTTTTTAATCTATGATTTAAATCAGTCTTGAGCAAAAAGCTTACCCATAAGTTTGTCCTGTAATTAAAAAAAAACGAAATAAAATGAAAAAAATTGTAACATTAGTGAGTATGGTGTTAATTGGTTTAACTGCTAAAGCTCAAGATTCGTCTCAAGGGTTAAAAGGGGCTTGGTTTGCTACTTCTCAGTTTGGTTACCAGCAAACTAAAAGTGGAGATGTTAAAGGGACAAGTATATCTGTATTACCAATAGTTGGAACATTTGTTACCCCATCTGTTGCAGTTGGAGCAGGAATTGGTTATATCAACATTAAATCTGATGGATATCAAAATGGCAGTCCAGATGTTAAAACACTTGCCAAAACAGATTTATTTGTTTTTCAGCCTTTAGTTAGAAAATATTGGAATGTAGCTGGTTCATTGTATTTCTTCGGACAGGCAGCAATACCGGTTATTACTGGTAAAGAAAAGGAAAGTGACTTAAAGGTAAATCAAATTGGTGTATCTGTATCAGGAGGTTTTGATTATTTTGTTACTAAGAATTTCTCTGTTGAGTTTTCTTATGATTTAGCAAATTTTACTTCTACAACTTTAAAACCAGAGAATGGAGAGAAAACAACTGTCACAAATTTGGGATTAGCTCATGTAGCTAATGTTGACTCTTACTACAATACAGCATTAGGTGGAAGTAATCCAAACTTGACATCTCCAATTTCTGTAGGATTTAAATTCATATTCTAATTTATTCTTTATTTGATTAACGTAAAATTCTATTTTAGTAATTTTGCAAAAAAAGAAGACCGTACTGAAAAGTACGGTCTTTTGATATTATTTTAAAAAAAGTATAAAAATGCAAAACCAATCTAAAGATCCATTACACGGAATTACACTTCAAAAAATTGTCGAAACTCTAGTAGATTATTATGGTTTTGATACTTTAGGAGAATTAATTCCTGTTAAATGTTTTACCTCAAATCCGAGTGTGAAATCAAGTCTTACTTTTTTAAGAAAAACAGATTGGGCTCGTAAAAAAGTAGAAGAACTTTATATTAAAACACTTCCTAAATTAAGCTGAGTTTTATAATTTGTAAGAAATCATTACGCCTCCGCGGTATGGAAGCCATTCTCCACTTTTGTTGTAATTCGGTGCTTTTTCGTATCTTCCAGGAGTTCCGTCGTTATAGTATCCTTTATAAAATCCTTGGTGCCATCCACCGCCAACAAAAAAGTCAAGTAAAAATTTATCACTTAGTTTTAAATTGTAACCAACTGTAGCTCCAATTCTATAACCGAAACCATCTTCGTACTTATTAGTATCCCAATAATTCCATTTTTGTAATTCGTATTTATCAGCTCCAACATGTGCTCCAGCATAAAAACCATTATATTTTTCTTTAAAATGATAACGGATTTCTGGGGTAATAGTAACAAATTTCATTGGGTTATTTCCGTTGAATGATTCCCAGAAAGAAGCCATTACATCGGCGCTAAAAGTGGTTTTTTCTCCAATGCTGGTTTCTATGCCAATATTTGGAATTGCAAGTAATGCAGTTACTCCGTTAAATTTTACAAATGTCTGACTTTGTAATTGAATGCTGATTAAAAGAAGAAGTAGGGCAGGTATTTTTTTCATAAAGTTTTTGGAATTCAAAATAGCTATTGTAGCTAATTTCGAGCGCAAATATAACGTATAATGCTTTATAACTATTGTGCGTAAGATTATTTTAACAAGAATAAAATTTTACTTTTCTAGTAATGAGTAAATTACCTTGTCAAGAAATTTTCCTTCCCAAAATTCTGACTCTTTTAAATGAGCTTCTTTAACAAAGCCACATTTTTGTAAGACCTTTTCAGACGCATAATTTTCTGGATCAATAACAGCTTCTATTGAGTGGAGTTTTAGATTTTCAAATCCATATTTTATAAGTCGATTGACGGCTTCTGGTATAATTCCTTTTCCATGATGATCTGGTGAAAGCATATAACCTATTTCAGCTCGGTAATTTTCGGGTTGTATTCTGTAATAACCAATAATTCCTAATAATTTAGGATCATCTTTAAGTCTGATACCCCAATTTATTCCAATATTACTTTCAATTTTTTCATTAATCATTTGGATATGTTCCAAGGCATCTTCGTGGTTTTTTACTAAAGGTCTCGGAATATATTTCATGGTTTCAGGATTAGAACGCAGTTCAAAAACTTCTTTTACATCTTTGTCGGTAATTCTATCTAGAATTATACGCTCAGTTTCTATTATTGGAAATGGCGTAAAGTTAAAATCTAACATTTTGTTTATTATAATATGGTAATACTAAATTTTGCACTGAAATCTTTATTTGTATTCAATGTCAAAATTCCTTCTTTTTCGTATAAAGCGCCTGTATTTTCCTCGGTATCAGAATAGCCTAACCAAGGTTCAATACAGATAAACGGTGCATTTTCTTTTGTCCAGATTCCTAAGCTTGGAAAATCTTTATAATCAACTTTTATATAAGGTTTTGAATTATTCAAAATAGTTAGCGATTTTGATTCTAAAGTTTTAAATATCAAAGCATCATTTTTAAACAGTTCATAATTTAAAGCAACTAAATTGTTTTTTGTTTCTAAAACTTTAGTTTTAGATGAAATCAAATCGTTTTCAAGAAGATAGTATTTTAAGTTTTCTTCTTTTTCGAATTGAAAAGCATAATCTTCAAAATTGTTTGGAAGTGCAATTGCAGGATGTGCACCAATCGAAAAAGGCATTTTTTCTTTGCCGTAATTGATTACTTTGTATTCTAGTTCTAATGCGCTTTCCTTAAGTGTGTATATAAGCTGTAATTCAAATTCAAAAGGATATTTTTCTAATGTTTCTTCAGAAGATCTAAGAGAGAAAATTGCCTTGTTTTCAGTTTTTTCAGTTAAAGAAAATTCCATATCTCTTGCAAAGCCATGACGAGGCAAATGATATTCTTTTCCGTTGATTTTATAAGTATTGTTTTTTAAAGTTCCCACAATTGGAAAAAGAACAGGGGAGTGTTTGCCCCAAAAATCTGGATTGCCTTCCCAGATATATTCATTGTCTTGTTTGTCTTTTATAGAGAATAATTCGGCTCCAGCATGATTGATCGAAGCTTTTAATATTGAATTTGAAATAGTTGTAGTCACAATGTTGAATATAAAATGAATGATTTTTCTAGAGATGTAAATATATTTTATAAAATCTAGTTTTTTAAGAAAAAGGCTTAAATTATTTTATTGATAAAATTTTGCTAAAATTAAATTTATGTTTTAAAATTTCTCTGTAAATAGCTTTTTTTTCATTAATTTGCTACATAAACAGCTAAAAAATATGAAAAAGCAATCTGCAAAAGCCATTTTAACCGCGGCTTTATTTTTTGGGATTTCTTCAGTTTGGGCGCAGCAAACTACGCAGGCGACAACAACAAATCCGGTAAACAATTACAATTATCATGATGCCTTTGGTCCTCATTTTTATACAAAAAATGGTACGACAACTCGTACTGCTAGCGGTCAACCGGGAGCAGAATATTGGCAAAACAGAGCCGATTATCAGATTACGGCAAAATTAAATGCAACTACAAACGAGATTGTAGGTACAGATGAAATTACTTATACGAATAATAGTCCCGAAAAACTGGGGTTTCTTTGGCTGAATTTAGATCAAAACTTATTTAAAGACGATTCTAGAGGAAACGCTGTTGTGCCTTTGACAGGAAGCCGTAACGGAGCGCAAGGACAAGTTTTTGATGGCGGAAACAAAATTAAATCTGTAAAAGTGATTTCTGGAGGAAAAACTAAAACAGAGACAATTGCTAAATACATAGTTACAGATACAAGAATGCAGGTTTTTCTTCCTCAGGAATTAGCGGCAAAAGGAGGTTCTGTAAAAATTAAGATCGAATTCTCTTTCATCGCGCCTTTCGAAGGATCTGATAGAATGGGGGTTTTAGAAACTAAAAACGGAAAAATCTTCACAATTGCACAATGGTACCCGCGTATGTGTGTGTACGATGATGTGAGAGGTTGGAATACTGCTCCGTATTTAGGCGCTTCTGAGTTTTATTTAGAATACGGTGATTTTGATGTGAAACTTACTGTACCAGCAAATCACTATGTTGTAGCTTCTGGAGAATTGTTGAACGGTCAGGAAGTGTTTTCTGCCGAACAATTAAAAAGATATAAAGATGCAACCAATAGCGATAAAACAGTCATGATTCGTACTGCTGATGAGGTTAACGCAACAGCAAACAATAATTCAGGAAGTGAAAAAACATGGCATTATAAAATTAAAAATGCACGTGATTTTTCTTGGGCATCATCTCCTGCGTTCATTTTGGATGGTGCAAAAATTAACCTTCCAAGCGGTAAAAAATCTTTAGCATTATCTGCTTATCCTGTTGAAAGCGATGGGCAAGGTGCTTATGGCCGTTCTACAGAATATGTAAAAGCTTCAATTGAGCACTATTCTAAACAATGGTTTGAATATCCTTATCCAGCAGCCTACAAACGTAGCTGGAAATGAAGGAGGAATGGAATATCCTGGAATTGTTTTCTGCGGATGGAAATCTAAAGGACAAGATCTTTGGGGAGTTACAGATCACGAATTTGGACATATCTGGTTTCCAATGATTGTGGGTTCAAACGAAAGATTATTTGCTTGGATGGACGAAGGATTCAACACATTTATTAATTCATTAAGTACTGCTGCATTTAATAACGGTGAGTACAAAGAACAGCCAACAGATTTACACCAAGAAGCAGAATCTTTCACGCGTCCAGATTTAGAGACTATCATGAGTTCTCCTGATAACATGAAAGAAAAGAATATTGGCATGTTGTGTTATTTTAAGCCAAGTGCTGGTCTTGTTCTTTTAAGAGAGCAGGTTTTAGGAAAAGAACGTTTCGATACTGCTTTTAGAACTTATATTGAGCGTTGGGCTTATAAACATCCTCAACCTGATGATTTCTTTAGAACGATGGAAAATGTTGCTGGTGAAGATTTAAGCTGGTTCTGGAGAAGCTGGTATGTAAATAATTGGAGATTCGATCAAGGAATCAATTCAATTAAATATGTAAAAAATGACCCTTCAAAAGGAGTGATTATTACAGTTGAGAATTTTGATAAAATGCCAATGCCAATTGTTTTAGATGTGAAAACAAAAAGCGGAAAAGTGACGAGAGTTAATCTACCAGTAGAAATCTGGCAACGTAATAACAGCTGGTCATTTAAACATAATTCTACAGAAGAAATTGAAAGTATTATTTTGGATCCTGATCATGCTTTCCCTGATAATAATGAATCTAATAATGTTTGGACTGCAGGCACGGGTAAAGTAGAAAAAGCGATTATCATAGATGGTTATTTAGGTAATTATGTTACGGCTAAATCTCCTTTAACGATTAATTTGGTTGACAGAAATAGTGTTTTAACAGCTGAACTTCCAAATTATCCGAATTTTTCTTTAGATCCTGTTCCAAATGAAAAAGATACTTTTGAATCGCCTAGAGCTGGATTAAAATTTAAATTTAACGAAGCTAAAACTGGTTTCGACATGACGATCTTAGGAAACGGTCAAGTTATGCAGTTTACGAAAAAGTAATTTTATTTTTGTAAAATATTCAAAACCCGATAATTAGAAATAATTATCGGGTTTTGTTTTTCTGTATATTCACAAAACGTAAAAAAAATGTTAGAATTTAAATTTTTTGTTTTGGAAATAAAAAAATAATGTACTTTTGCACCGATGAATAAAATAAGTTTACATATAACTTCTTTGTCACGGACAAACTCACCGATTACTTCTCCCGAAGTACGGACACTATCTCTATAGTGTTCACTGAGTTTTATAGCCGTATATTTATTCATATCCATTTTTCATTTTGAAATCACATAATTTGTCCATTGGGCAAACACATCCTAAAAGTATTTATTATTTTGTAAATTTTCTTAATCAATGTTTTGATTTTGAGAATGTTACTTCTTTTATGCTTAATTTTATTGGACTCAATTCTGGATTTCAAGCGAATCAATATGCTTTAATTTTTAACTCTAACTTCAATAATTGAAATGAAGATCTCTATTGTTGTAACTCAAGAAGAACATTTTAAGTATGCGCAGGAAATCTGCGATACGATAGAATCATCTGCCTTATTAAGAGGTACGGGGATTGCTAAAAGAACTCCTGAGTACATTCAGAAAAAAATGGCAAATGGTGATGCAATGATTGCTTTGGCTGACGGAAAATTTGCAGGTTTTTGCTATATAGAAAGCTGGCAGCACGGAAAATTTGTTGCTCATTCTGGATTAATTGTACATCCTGATTATAGAAGTCATGGTTTGGCAAAAAAGATAAAATCGAAAGTTTTTGATTATTCTTTAAAGAGATTTCCAGATGCTAAAATCTTTGGTATTACAACTGGTTTGGCAGTTATGAAAATTAACTCTGAATTAGGTTATAAACCAGTTCCGTTCTCAGAATTAACAACCGATCCAAGTTTTTGGGCGGGTTGTAAAACCTGTACTAATTTCCCGATTTTACAAAGCAAAGAAAACAAAATGTGCCTTTGTACAGGAATGTTATACGACCCAAAAGAAAAACAAAAAACGCCACCAAGACATCCTTTTAACGAGGCTGTTTTAAGCAGACTTAAAAAAATTAAACAGGCATTATTCTTAAACAAAATCTTGTCATTATTTGTCTAAGTCAAATTAACTAGAAAAAATCTCAAACTGCTAAATACGAAAGTATTAGCCAAAATTATAAAAAATGAAAAAAGTAGTATTAGCTTATAGCGGAGGATTAGATACCTCGTATTGTTTGAAATATTTAAAAAATGAAAAAGGATACGAAGTTCATACTGTTCTTGTTGACACAGGAGGATTTTCTGCTGAAGAATTAACAGCTATTGAAAAAAGAGCTTACGAGTTAGGAAGTGCACAACACGCCAACTTAACAATTTTAGATAAATATTACGATAAAGCTATCAAATACTTGATTTTCGGAAACGTATTAAAAAACAATACATATCCATTATCAGTAAGTGCTGAACGTGTTTTTCAAGCAATTGAAGCTATAAAATATGCGAAAAAAGTAGGAGCTACTGCAATCGCTCACGGAAGTACTGGGGCAGGAAACGACCAAATTCGTTTCGATTTGATTTTCCAAACTATTGCTCCAGAAATCGAAATTATTACTCCAATTAGAGATTTAAAACTTTCAAGACAAGAAGAAGTAGATTATTTAGCTCAAAACGGAGTTCACTATTCTTGGGAAAAAGCACAATATTCTATCAATAAAGGACTTTGGGGAACAAGTGTTGGAGGAAAAGAAACTTTAACTTCAAGTCAGCCATTGCCAAGTGAAGCGTATCCTTCGCAATTGCAAAAAGAAGGCGAAGAAAAAGTAACCCTTCATTTTGAAAAAGGAGAATTAGTTGGTTTAAACGGAAAAACTGATAAACCTTCAAATAATATTGTGGCTCTTGAAAAATTGGCAAGTGCTTATGCGATTGGTAGAGATATTCACGTTGGAGATACTATTATTGGAATTAAAGGAAGAGTTGGTTTTGAAGCTCGCTGCTCCGTTAATTATTATCAAAGCGCACCATTTATTAGAGAAACATACGCTAGGAAAATGGCAACAATACTGGAAAGAACAATTAGGAAACTGGTACGGAATGTTATTCCATGAAGGTCAATTCTTAGATCCAGTTATGAGAAACATTGAAACTTTCTTGCAAGACACACAAAAAACAGTAAATGGAACGGTAACAGTTTCATTAAAACCATATCATTTCTCACTTGACGGAATCGAATCTGAAAATGATTTAATGAATACAGGTTTCGGTCAATATGGAGAAATGAATAATGCTTGGACATCTGACGATGCAAAAGGATTTATTAAGATTTTAGGAAATGCACAAAACATATTCTCATCTGTAAACAAATTAGATCATGATTAATTGTAATGAATTATTCGCAAATAAAACTAATTTGAAAACAAAGATATTTTTTTTACTCCCATTTCTCTTAATGTTTTTTGCATGCTCAAGTGATAATGATGCGAAGCAGGAAAAAGAAACTTTAAAGGCAATTACGTATGAAGTCTTACTATTTGAATATACACCTGATACTGGTAACAATACATCTAGGCTGCGCTATGAGATAAAGTTTACTAATCCTAATAATGTTGCTGTAAAAGGAAATTATAAGATAACATATAACGCTGATGGACTTATTTTAACTCCTATCAGAAGAGTACCCAACGACGACCCTTATGAAAAAATTGGAGCAAATTCCTTTTATACTGCTAGTTATGATGTTGAAACTGCATTAAATCCAACATTAGGAACTATTAAATCAATAAAATTTTTATCCGCTGAATTCGTTCTTGCAGATTTATAAAAATCAAGATTTTTTACAGAATCTTAAAAAAATAAAATTATGATTAATGTCGGAATTATTGGTGGTTCGGGCTACACGGCCGGAGAACTCATCAGAATTTTAATGTATCATCCCAAAGTAAACATCGATTTTGTTTACAGTACAACAAATGCTGGAAAACCACTTTCTGTAGCACACCACGATTTGATGGGTGATATCGAAATGAATTTCACGGATGAAATAAATCCAAATGTGAATGTTGTTTTCTTGTGTTTAGGTCACGGAAAATCAATTTCATTTTTGAAAGAAAATCAGTTTGCGAGTCATACTAAAATCATCGATTTAGGAAATGATTTCAGGCTGAATAAAGATGCCCATTTCGAAGGAAAAGATTTTGTTTACGGATTGCCTGAAATCAATAAAGCCGAAATCAAAAAGACAAATTATATTGCAAATCCAGGTTGTTTTGCAACGGCTATTCAGTTGGCATTATTGCCTTTAGCCGAGCATAATTTGCTAAATAATGATGTTCATATTAATGCAACAACTGGAAGCACAGGAGCAGGAGTAAGTCTTTCAGAAACTTCTCATTTCAGTTGGAGAAATAACAATATGTCACATTATAAAGCTTTTGAGCATCAACATTTGGGAGAAATCGGAGAAAGTTTAGTTCAGCTGCAGGATGATTTTGACAGCGAATTGCTTTTTATTCCGAATAGAGGAGATTTTCCAAGAGGAATTTTTGCAACGCTTTATACATTATGTGATGATAGTTTGGAACAATTGGTTGCTAAATACGAAGATTTCTACAAAGATGAACCTTTCGTAACTATTACCACAACAAACATCAACATGAAACAAGTGGTGCAAACGAATAAATGTATTATTAGTTTATTGAAAAAAGGAAACCGGGTTCTCATAACATCAATTATCGATAACTTAACCAAAGGTGCTTCAGGACAAGCGATTCAAAACATGAATTTAATGTTCGGTTTAGAAGAAACCACAGGTTTACATTTGAAACCAAGCGGATTTTAATAAAAGTAAAATGTTAGAAGTTAGATGTTAAACGTCTACACTAAAACTTCTAACATTTTACAAATAACATTTAACTTTTCAAAAAAATGAACTTATTCAACGTTTACCCATTATACGACATAACTCCAGTAAAAGCAGTAGATTGTACAATTATTGACGACAAAGGAGTAGAATATTTAGATTTATATAGCGGACATGGTGTGATTTCTATCGGACACACGCAACAGGATTATGTAGCTAAACTTAAAAATCAGATCGATAATTTAGGATTTTATTCGAATGCCATTCAGAATCCTTTGCAGGTGGAATTGGCTCAGAAATTAGGAAAACTTTCTGGTCTTGAAGATTACGAATTGTTTTTATGCAGTTCTGGAGCTGAAGCAAATGAAAATGCTTTGAAATTAGCTTCTTTCCATAACGGAAAATCAAGAGTTGTAGCTTTTGATAATTCTTTCCACGGAAGAACTTCTGCAGCTGTTGCGGTTACGGATAACAAAAAAATTGTTGCTCCAATTAATGCACAGCAAGTAGTTACTTTTTTACCTTTAAACCAAATCAAATTAGTTGAAGCTGAATTGGCTAAAGGCGATGTTACAGCAGTAATTATCGAAGGAATTCAAGGAGTTGGAGGTTTAGATCAAGGAACAACTGAATTTTTCCAAGCTTTAGAAAAAGCATGTAAAAAACACGATGTTGTTTTGATTTTAGACGAAGTGCAATCTGGATACGGAAGAAGCGGAAAATTCTTCGCTTTCCAACACCACGGAATTAACGCTGATATTATTTCAGTTGCAAAAGGAATGGGGAACGGATTTCCAGTTGGAGCTATTTTAATTTCTCCAAAATTCGAAGCAAGTTTCGGATTATTAGGAACGACTTTTGGTGGAAGCCATTTATCTTGTGCAGCAGGAATTGCGGTTTTAGATGTGATTGAAAAATTGGATTTACAGAAAAATGTAAACGAAGTTTATACATATTTCTTAGAAAAAATCAAAGAAGTTGAAGGTATCAAACAAGTAAAAGGAAAAGGATTAATGCTTGGAGTTGAGTTTGATTTTGATGTTGCAACTTTAAGAAAGAAATTAATCATCGAAAAACACATTTTTACAGGTAGCGCGAACAATAAAAATCTATTAAGAATTTTACCGCCTTTAACTGTCAAAAAAGCAGATATCGATACGTTTGTAAAAGCTTTAAAAGAAAGTTTAGAAGAACTTAAAAACTAAGTTTGCCTATAACTGTTAATTCGTTTAATCGTTTAACTGGTTAATCGATTAAACGAATTAACGATTAACCAATTAAACCAAAAAAATGAAACCATTATCAATTGAAACACGTAATGCGGTTTTGCGGACTATGGCAAAGCTGGTCGAGCAGGAGCGGAATGAGATAATCTTGACTAATCAGGAAGATCTTGCCGATTACGACGGCTCAGATTTAGCGATGGAAGAACGCCTGAAAGTAGATGATAAAAAAGTCGACGAGATGATTTTGTCATTAAACCAATTGGCTTCTCAGGAAGACCCCGTTGGCGTTGAGCGTTTTCATTTTACGCATGATAATGGAATAAAAGTGGTCAACAAAACCGCCGCTTTTGGAACAATTTTAATTATTTATGAATCCCGTCCAGATGTTACCATTGAAGCGGGCGGAATTGCTTTTAAATCTGGAAATAAGATTTTATTAAAAGGAGGAAAAGAGTCTTTAAAATCAAATCTTAAAATTGTAAGTCTTTGGCATAAAGCTTTAGAAGAAAACGGAGTTTCAAAAGATTGGGTGGAATATCTCAATTACAACCGAACAGAAACTCAGGCTTTTTTAGAAAAACCAACTCAAAAAGTAGATTTAATAGTTCCAAGAGGCGGAGAAAAACTAATTGAATTCGTAAAAGCGCACGCAACTTGCCCAGTAATAGTAAGCGGACGCGGAAATAATTTCGTTTACGTTCATGAAAAAGCAGACACTGATTTAGCATTAAAAGTAATTTTAAATGCTAAAACAGCTAAAATTTCAGCTTGTAATGCTTTAGATAAAGTTTTAATTGATTCAAAACTTCCCAATTTTGAAGGTTTCACAGCAATGTTAGTTGAAGCTTTAATTGAATCAAAAGTAGAAGTTATTGTAGATAAATCTTTAGAGTATTTCGAAAATACCAAGACGATCGAAAACGAAGATATTTGGTATGAAGAGTTTCTAGATTATAAAATCGTAATTGGAACCATCGATTCTCAGGAACACGCCATTAATATGATTAATAAGTACTGCGGAGGACATTCTGCAACGAATTATTACGAGAGATAATGAAGCTCGCACAGCAGTTTATGGAATCAATAGACGCAGCGAAGCAGTTTACCAAAATGCTTCAACCCGTTTTACAGACGGCGGACAATTTGGTCTTGGTGGAGAATTAGCAATAAGTACAGATAAATTGCATCAACGCGGTCCAATCGGTCTTCAACATCTCGTAACAAACAAATGGTACGTTTACGGAGAAGGACAGATTAGGTAATTGGATAATATGAAAATTGAGGCAATTAGATAATTAGATAATTCTAAAAAAAACTTAGAATCTCAGCATCTTAGAACCTTAGTATCTTTAAATAAAATGACAAAAAAACGGATTTTATTAAAAATAGGAAGTAATACTTTAACCAAAGAAACCAATCATATTTCGCGGGGAAAGATTGAAGATCTTGGAATACAGATTGCGGCTTTAAATGATGAATATGAATTTATCATCGTAAGTTCAGGAGCAATTGCAAAGAAGAAACAGTTTGTGAAGCTGGATAATCAGGATAAAGATGTTTTTGTAAAACAGGCTTTAGCTTCAATCGGACAGCCACATTTAATGCGGATTTACAATGAGAATTTTAAGGATTTAGGATTGAATACTTCACAATGTTTACTTTCTTATTCTGATTTTGAAAAAGAGCAGACCAAAAAGAACATCGTAAATACCATTAATGTATTAGTCAAAAATAATTACATTCCGATTATTAATGAAAATGATACCGTTGCTACAGATGAGATTCGGTTTGGAGATAATGATAAATTAGTCGCGTTGACAGCAGTTCTTTTAAATGTTGATATTCTGATTATTGCGACCAATACAAATGGAATTTATACAAAAGAATCCATTAATGATGAAGTTCCTCAAACAATTAAATTGGTAAATGATTTAAAATCGCTGGAAAAAGAAATCGGCGAATCAAAATCATCACACGGAACAGGAGGAATGCAATCTAAAATAGAAGCAAGCAGGAATCGCAAAAGCGACCAATATTGAAACCTGGATTGTAAATGGTTTAAATGATAATTTTATTTTAAAGGCATTAAAAGACGAAATTCCTTTTACGAAAATCGTTTAATTGTTAATTCGGTTAATCGATTAGAAACTAAATATATAAAATACAAAATGGACGAAAGTTATATTTGTTTAACTCGCAAGACGATTAAACAAATCAACGATTAACCGATTAAACAAAAAGACATGAACTATATCTCAATAAAAGACATCAACTCATTATCAAAATGGGTAAAACAAGCGATTAAAATCAAAAAGAATCCGCTTAAAAATCAAAGTTTAGGAAAGAATAAAACTCTGGGAATGTTATTCTTCAATCCAAGTTTAAGAACGCGTTTGAGTACTCAAAAAGCGGCAATGAACTTAGGAATGAACGTTATGGTAATGAACTTTACCAACGAAGGATGGACATTAGAATTTGAAGACGGAGCCGTTATGAATTCTGGTGCATCAGAACATATTAAAGAAGCTCGCAGAAGTAGTTTCTCAATATTGTGATATTATCGCTATTCGTGCTTTCGCAGGTTTGGTTGACAAGGAAAAAGATTATCAGGAAACTGTAATTTCAGGATTCTTGAAATATGCTACAGTGCCAATCGTAAATATGGAAAGCGCTATCCGTCACCCATTACAGTCGTTGGCAGATGCGATTACAATGGAAGAATTCAAACCTAGACACAAAGATAAACCAAAGGTGGTTCTTTCTTGGGCGCCGCATCCAAAAGCTTTGCCGCAGGCAGTTGCTAATTCATTTGTAGAAATGATGCAGATGCAAAAAGATATGGATTTTGTAATCACACATCCAAAAGGTTACGAGTTAAGCCCAGAAATCACAAAAGATTGCACAATTGAATACGATCAAAACAAAGCTTTCGAAAATGCCGATTTCGTTTACGTAAAAAACTGGAGCAACTTCAACGATTACGGAAAAGTAACTGACAGCGATCCCAATTGGACAGTTACCGCTGAAAAAATGGCTTTAACCAATAACGGAAAATTCATGCACTGTCTTCCGGTTCGTCGTAACGTTATTGTAAGCGATGAAGTTTTAGATGGAGAAAATTCAATCGTAATCGAACAAGCGAATAACAGAACGTATTCAGCACAATTAGTTTTACAAAAGATTCTTAAAAAAATATAATTTTTCGAAGTTGCTAAGATTCTAAGCTACTAAGATGCTAAGAAACTTTGCGCAGAAAAAAACTTAGTATCTTAGAATCTCAGAACCTTAGAATCTTATGAAGAAAGTTACCGTAATAAAAATAGGTGGAAACATCATCGATAATCCAACAGAATTAGAACAATTTTTAACCGATTTTTCTAAAATTGAAGGCTATAAAGTTTTAGTTCACGGCGGAGGAAAATCGGCTACAAAAATGGCACAGAGTATTGGTTTAGTTCCGCAAATGATTGACGGACGCCGAATTACAGATGCTCCAATGCTTGATGTTGTAGTGATGATCTACGCTGGACAAATCAATAAACATATTGTGGCGCAATTGCAGGCAAAAGACAATAACGCAATTGGTTTTTCTGGAGCTGACGGAAATTTAATTCAGTCAACAAAAAGGAATCACCCAACAATTGATTACGGATTTGTAGGCGATGTAAAACAAGTCAACACCAAATTACTGGCAACTTTATTGGAAGCTGGAGTTGTTCCCGTTTTCTGTGCGATTACACACGACAAAAACGGACAATTATTAAACACTAATGCCGATACTATTGCAAGTGAATTATCAATTGCTTTATCTGAAGTTTTTGATGTGACGCTAACATATTGTTTTGAAAAACAAGGCGTTTTACAAGATTCAGAAGACGATTCATCTGTAATAACAGAAATCAACGAGCCATTATACAATAAACTAAAAGAAGAAAAAGTAATCCATTCTGGAATGATTCCAAAATTGGATAACTGCTTCAATAGTTTATCGCGTGGCGTGCAGAAAATCAAAATTGGGCATCATAAAATGCTCCAGAATTCAGATATTCCACATACAACGATTACATTATAAAAAATGTTGCCACGAATTGACTCTAATTTTCTCTGTTAAAAGAGAAAATAATTTTTGGTGCATATGAAAAAGTTTATTTTGATTTTAAATCTGTTACAAAAAGATAATTTGTGAAAATTCGTGCAATTAGTTGCAAAAAAAACAGGACTGCGCAGTGCTTTTAAATATTAATTTAAGAAATTTGCGCAAATTAATTTTCTGGCTAAGATTGGTAAAGTCATGCTTAAAAAACTTAGAATCTCAGAATCTTAGCACCTCAGAACCTAACAAAAATGAAAAATATAGATACGCTTACCCAGGAAGCAATTAGTTTATTAAAAAGCCTAATCGAAACCCCTTCATTTTCAAGCGAAGAAGATCAAACGGCTCTTTTAATAGAAAATTGGTTCAATCAGAATGAAATTCCTTTTAAGAGAGAAAATAACAATGTGTGGGCTTTCAACAAATATTTCGACGAGAACAAACCAACACTTTTACTAAACTCACATCACGATACTGTACGCCCAAATCAAGCTTACACCAACGATCCGTTTAAAGCGATTGAAAAAGATGGAAAACTATTCGGTTTAGGAAGTAATGACGCAGGAGGATGTTTAGTTTCATTGCTAGCAACATTTGTTCATTTCTACGAAAATCAAAACCTTTCTCATAATATTGTAATTGTGGCTTCTGCAGAAGAAGAAAGCAGTGGAAAAAACGGTTTGAACAGCGTTTTAAAAAGCTTACCAGAACTAGATTGCGCGATTGTTGGAGAACCAACTTTAATGCAATTGGCAGTTGCAGAAAAAGGGTTATTAGTTCTTGACGTAAAAGTAAAAGGAACTGCAAGCCACGCCGCACATCAAAACGACGATAATGCATTATACAAATCAATTCCGGTAATGGAATGGTTTAAAAACTATAAATTCGACAAAATCTCAGATGTTTTAGGTCCTGTAAAAATGACCGTAACGCAGATTAACGCTGGAAAACAGCATAATGTTGTGCCATCAGAATGTGATTTGGTTGTAGATATTCGCGTAACAGATCGTTATACAAATGCTGAAATATTAGAAGTGGTGAAAGCAAATGTAAACGCCGAAGTAACGCCAAGATCAATGCACTTAAATGCTTCGTCTATTCCAGTTGCTCATGGTTTGGTTCAGGCAGGAATTGCTTTAGGAAGAACAACGTATGGTTCGCCAACGCTTTCAGATCAATCGGTTTTAAGCTGTCAGTCTTTAAAATTAGGACCAGGAGAAACATTGCGTTCGCACTCAGCAGACGAATTTATTTTTGTAAATGAAATTGAAGAAGGAGTCGATTTATATATTAAAATACTAACCGATTTCTTTAAATTATAAGAGAAAAGAAAAACCGCCACGAATTCACGAATTAATTCGAAAAAAATAATCGCAAAGATTTAAAAAAATTAATTCGTGAATTAGTGGCGAAAAAAATAGCACCTATGAAACTTTGGGAAAAAGGAATACCAACAGATAAACAAATCGAACAATTTACAGTAGGAAACGACCGTGAACTTGATTTAGTTTTAGCAAAATACGATGCTTTAGGTTCAATTGCACATGCTAAAATGTTGGGACAGATCGGTTTATTGACTCAAGAAGAAACAACATCTTTAGTTGATGCATTAAACGAAATCATCGCTGATATCGTAGTTGGAAATTTCGAAATCGAAGATAGTTTCGAAGATGTACATTCTAAAATCGAATATCTTTTAACAGTAAAACTAGGCGATGCAGGAAAGAAAATCCACACGGCACGTTCTCGTAATGA
This sequence comes from Flavobacterium ginsengisoli, assembly GCF_029625315.1. Classification (NCBI taxonomy): domain Bacteria; kingdom Pseudomonadati; phylum Bacteroidota; class Flavobacteriia; order Flavobacteriales; family Flavobacteriaceae; genus Flavobacterium; species Flavobacterium ginsengisoli. The sequence continues at coordinate 1,471,574 of NZ_CP121110.1, read as the reverse complement.
TCAGGTTTTAGTAGATGTTCATTTGTATTTAAAAGACGAATTAAAAGCAATAAAAGATCAAGTAAAAACGCTTTTTGATTTGTTGATGGAATCGGCAGAAAAACATCAAAACGTATTATTGCCAGGATATACACATTTACAAATCGCGATGCCATCGTCATTCGGAATGTGGTTTTCTGCTTATGCTGAAAGCTTAATTGATGATGTAACTATGTTGAACGCAGCTTCTAAAATTGTAGATCAGAATCCATTAGGTTCTGCTGCAGGTTACGGAAGTTCGTTTCCAATCAACAGAACCTTTACAACCAAAGAATTAGGTTTTGAAACCTTAAAATACAATGCCGTTGCGGCGCAAATGAGCCGTGGAAAAGCAGAGAAAACCGTTGCTTTTGCTATGACAAGCGTTGCAGGAACTTTATCAAAATTTGCAATGGACGTTTGTTTGTATATGAGCCAAAACTTTAATTTTATTGGTCTTCCAGCACATCTTACAACAGGTTCAAGCATTATGCCTCATAAAAAGAATCCTGACGTTTTCGAATTAATCAGAGGAAAATGCAACAAGATTCAGGCACTTCCATACGAAATCACTTTAATTACAAATAATCTTCCAAGTGGTTATCACAGAGATTTACAGCTTTTAAAAGAAGGTTTGTTTCCAGCAATTCAAACTTTAAAATCTTGTTTGGATATTGCTATTTTTTCAATAAAAGATATTACAGTTAAAGATCATATTTTGGAAGATAAAAAATACGATTACCTGTTTACAGTGGATACTTTAAACGAAATGGTTGTGGAAGGAATGCCGTTTAGAGATGCTTACAAAGCTGTTGCAGAACAATTGGAAGCAGGAACATACAAATCTCCTAAAGAAACCAAACATACGCACGAAGGAAGTATCAACAATTTATGTTTAGATGCGATAAAAGATAAAATGAAAGCAGTTTTATAAAGAAACAATTTTTAGAATACTAAAACCGATTTACAGATGTGAGTCGGTTTTTTTGTTTTCAAAATATTGTTTTCAAATTTAAGAAAATTCGACCTAATTTACATAAATTTGAAAAAAGGTTATTTAAATTTAAGATATGAAGCAATTTGATGAACAGGCAACTCAAAGTCTCTTTGAGAAAAATCTAATTACTGAAAATCAGTTTCGGGAAATAAAAGAATATCGTGATCTTTCTATTTTTTCTTTGAATGCTGAATTAAAGCTTTTTCTTTATTTATCGGTAATACTTTTTACTTCTGGTATTGGAATTTTGATTTACGAAAATATAGATTCAATAGGACACATCGCTATTTTATCATTGCTCTTAATTGTTATTGCAGTTTGCTTTTTTTATTGTTTCAAACATTCTAAAGGTTTTCAGAAAGAAGAAACAACTTTTGAGCATCCTGTTTTAGAATATCTGGTTTTAGCAGGAAATATTCTGACTTGCATTTTTATAGGATATCTTCAGTTTCAATATAAACCTTTTGGAGAACATTACGGATTGGCTACTTTGGTTCCAACAATAGTGAGTTTCTTTTGTGCTTATTATTTCGACAATAGAAGTGTTTTAACGATCGCAATTACTGGTTTAGCAAGCTTATATCGGTCTTTCGGTAACGCCACAAGATTTATTAAAAAGCAATGATTTTTATGCAAGCCAAAATCTTAGTTATTCAGCTATCGCTCTAAGTGTGCTATTAATTTTATGGGTCGTTTATAGTCGTAGAATTTCTTTAAAAACACATTTTGGTTTAATTTTTCTAACATTTGCATTGCATATTGCCAGCATTGCTTCTATAGCTAACATGACCAGTTATGATACAATTGCTTGGATGTTGTTTACTTTAATTTTAGCAGGCTCAACATATTATTTTTATAGAACAAGTTACGATTATAAGGCAATGTCATTGTATGTATTTATGATTGTTTATGCTTATATCGGAGCCAATATATTTTTGTTTAGGATTTTTGAAAACATTGATTTCTCTGATATTTGGGAATTGTTTGTTTTTCTTTTGCCAGCCTACTTCATTGGTTCAATTGTTCTTTTTATTAAACTAATTAAAAACTTCCACAAAGAAATTTCAGAATGATAGCTTACGATAAGAGAAAAATAGACAATGGAGCTTTAATTGATCAAGCAGATACATTGTATAAAGGTGGTTTTATTAGTAAAGACCAAAAAAAGTTTATAGAGAAAGAATTACCAGATTTAAAAAGCCAAAGCAATATTTTGGTTAGAATTGGATTCTTTTTGCTTGGTTGCTTTTTATATCTTTCAATTTGTGGGGTAATTACTTTAGTCGGTTTAAGCAGTGAACGTGTGTTTTTTGAAATATGCTGTTATATTTTTGCCGTAATCGGATTTGTTGGCATCGAATTATTGGCCAAGCAAGATTATCACAATCATGGACTCGATGATGCTTTTATATTGGGGGCACTTTTAAACGTTGGAGCTGCAATTGCAATTACAACAGAAGGCTACGAAATTATTATAGCACTTTTTGTTTCTGCAGCTTCATTATTTATGTTCTTAAGATATTTGCATGTATTGTCAATGCTTGTTTTTTGTTTTGCTGTAAGTGCTTTTTTGTTTTTCGGAATGTTTGAATTTGGAGATATTGGGAAAGCTATTTTGCCATTTGCAGCAATGATTTTTGCTGGTATTTTTTATTTTATAACTAAAAAAATAATTGACCGTTTAGCTGAAAGTCACTATTACAATGGATTATTATTAGCAAATAGTTTTTGTTTAGTTCTCTTTTATCTTTCTTGTAATTATTTGGTTGTTAGAGAACTTTCTGCAGAGCTTTTAGGAGAAGAGGTAAAGCCAGGAACCGATATTCCGTTTGCATTTTTCTTTTATGCTTTCACTTTTGTAGTTCCAGTGTTTTATCTGATTAAGGCTTTAAAAACAAAAGATAGAATAATGCTTTGGATTAGTTTTTTGGCCATTGCATTTTCAATTTATACCATTCGATTTTATCATTCAGTTTTGCCTGTAGAAGTTGCGCTTACACTTGGCGGATTGGTTTTATTTGCAATAGCTTATTTTTCAATTAAAAAATTAAAAGAAAAAGAAAGCGGTTTGACTTTTAAGCCAGATAGGATCAATCATTCAGATACTCTTTTAAATGCTGAAGCCTTAGTTGTGGCTTCTACATTCGGAATAAAACCAGAGGTAAAACCGCAAGCTTCTCCAATGGAATTTGGAGACGGAGGTTTTAGTGGAGGAGGTTCTGGAGGAAGTTTTTAATATGGTGAAATGTAAAAAGTAAAATGTGAGAAGTAATAATTTGTATTTAAATATCTTACTTCTCACATTTTACATTTCATAAAAGTAAATTTACACTTTGCTTTTCAATGCTTCAGCATCAATATCACTGTGTGAAACATCGTAAACCGCTTTACCGTTTTTGATTAATATCAACTGAGGAGATTCGTGATAAACTCCAAATCTGCTTGCAATTTCGTTTGAAATATCTCTGTGTGCAATTAAGTCTAAAAAGTACGCGTCTACAACATTTTCAAGGTCATATTCTCTTTCAAATTGTTTTAAAGCCATTCGGCTAATGCCGCATCTTGTACTATGTTTAAAAATTACAACTGGTTTTTCATTAGAAATAGCTTCTATTTCCATTAATTGAAGCATATCTGTTAATTCTGTCCAGTTTACTTTACTTTTTGATGCTTCTGAGTTCTCTGAACTTCCGAAGATTGAATTTAAAAAACTCATATTTGGCGTTGTTTATGACTTTTTGACATGATAAAACAAGAAAAACTTGATTTTAAATGTCATTTTGTCTGTTTTTTTACTGTGGAATATAATTTGTCTATTTCAATGCAAAGTTAAATTATTTTGAGTTAAAAACTTAGCTCAATAAATCGTAACTTTAATCCTATAATTTTCAAACAGTTAAATCAATCAAATCGAAAAAATATGAATATAAATAAGTTTACTATTAAATCGCAGGAAGCCATTCAGTTGTCGCAGCAATTAGCGCAGCGAAATGGCCAGCAAGCAAATTGAAAATGAACACATTTTCAAAGCTATTTTTGAAGTTGATGAAAACGTTGCACCATTTATTCTGAAAAAATTAAATGTAAATGTGCCGCTATTTTTACAGCTTTTAGATGCTACAATTCAGAGTTTTCCAAAAGTTTCAGGAGGTGATGTTATGCTTTCGAGAGATGCAAACAAAGCCTTGAATGAAGCAGAAATCATTGCACAAAAAATGAACGACGAATATGTTTCGATCGAACATTTAATTTTAGCCATTTTTGATTCAAAAAGTAAAGTTTCTCAGATCTTAAAAGATCAAGGGGTAACAGGAAAAGGTCTAAAAGCAAAGCAATAGAAGAATTACGTAAAGGCGAAAGAGTAACTTCGGCTTCTGCTGAAGAGACATATAATTCGTTAAATAAATATGCAAAAAATCTAAACGAATTAGCACGCACAGGAAAACTAGATCCAGTTATTGGCCGTGACGAAGAAATTCGTCGTGTGTTGCAAATTTTAACTCGTAGAACCAAAAACAACCCAATGCTTATTGGTGAGCCAGGTGTTGGTAAAACAGCTATTGCAGAAGGTTTAGCACATAGAATTGTGGATGGAGATGTTCCAGAAAACTTAAAAGAAAAGATCGTTTTCTCACTAGATATGGGAGCTTTGATTGCCGGAGCGAAGTATAAAGGAGAATTTGAGGAGCGTTTAAAATCGGTTGTAAAAGAAGTTACATCAGCAGAAGGAGATATCGTTCTGTTTATTGACGAGATCCATACGCTTGTAGGAGCGGGTGGAGGTGAAGGCGCAATGGATGCGACAAACATTTTGAAACCAGCTTTGGCTCGTGGAGAGTTGAGAGCAATAGGTGCTACAACTTTAGATGAATATCAAAAATATTTTGAAAAAGATAAAGCGCTTGAAAGACGTTTCCAAAAAGTGTTAATCGACGAACCAGATACAGAAAGTGCGGTTTCAATTCTTCGAGGAATTAAAGAGAAATATGAAACACACCATAAAGTTCAAATTAAGGACGAAGCAATTATTGCAAGCAGTTGAACTTTCGCAAAGATATATTACGAATCGTTTCTTGCCAGATAAAGCGATTGACTTAATGGATGAAGCAGCTTCTAAACTGCGTATGGAAATCAATTCAAAACCAGAAGAATTAGACGTTTTGGATCGTAAAATCATGCAGTTAGAAATTGAAATTGAAGCCATTAAGCGTGAAAAAGAAGAAAGCAAGCTTAAGATTTTAGGTATGGAATTGGCCAACTTGAAAGAAGAGCGAAACGAAATCTATGCAAAATGGAAACAAGAAAAAGATATCGTTGATGGAATTCAGGCTGTAAAACACGAAATAGAAGACTTCAAATATGAAGCTGAACGTGCTGAACGTGATGGTGATTATGGAAAAGTAGCCGAAATTCGTTACGGAAAAATAAAAGAAGCGCAAGAACGTCAGGAAACATTGCAAAAACAATTGCAAGAGTTTCAATCTGGAAACTCTTTAATTAAAGAAGAAGTAACTAGAGAAGACATTGCAGAAGTTGTGGCAAAATGGACAGGAATTCCTGTTACAAAAATGCTTCAAACAGAAAGAGAAAAACTATTGCATTTGGAAGATGAATTGCACAAACGTGTAGTAGGTCAGGAAGAAGCGATAGAAGCAGTGAGTGATGCAGTACGTAGAAGTCGCGCCGGTTTACAGGATATGAAAAAACCTGTTGGAACATTCTTATTCTTAGGAACAACTGGAGTGGGTAAAACCGAATTGGCAAAAGCATTAGCCGAATATCTTTTTGATGATGAAAATGCAATGACTCGTATCGATATGAGTGAGTATCAAGAACGTCACAGCGTGAGTCGTTTAGTGGGTGCACCTCCAGGATACGTAGGTTATGATGAAGGTGGACAATTGACAGAAGCTGTTCGTAGAAAACCATATTCTGTGATTTTGTTAGACGAGATCGAAAAAGCGCATCCAGATACCTTCAATATTTTATTGCAAGTTCTTGATGAAGGTCGTTTAACAGATAACAAAGGACGTTTGGCCGATTTCAAAAACACGATTATCATTATGACTTCTAATATGGGAAGCCAAATTATTCAGGAGAAATTCGAAAATCTAAAGGGCGGTGTTGAAGCAGCAACAGAAGTGGCTAAAAACGAAGTTTTAGGATTGTTGAAACAAACGGTTCGTCCAGAATTTATAAATCGTATTGACGAAATCGTAATGTTTACGCCGCTTACGGCAGATAACATCTCAAGAATCGTGAGCTTGCAATTGAAGAGCGTTACCAAAATGTTGGCTCTGCAAGGCATTACAATGGATGCAACTCCAGAAGCTATTGCATACTTGTCAGACAAAGGTTATGATCCTCAGTTTGGTGCAAGACCAGTAAAACGAGTTGTTCAGAGAGAAGTTTTAAATCAATTGTCAAAAGAAATTTTGGCAGGAAACATAACAACAGATAGCATCATTTTATTGGATGCTTTCGATGGCAAGTTAGTTTTTAGAAACCAAACAGCTAATTAATTTTTTTTCATGTTAATCTTAGAAAAGCATCAGTTTTTTACTGATGCTTTTTTTTTGCCCAAAATTCTGAAACTTTTTAGACAATTGATATAACAAGAAATTTGAAAAAAAGAACCAATTTTAAATTAATAAAAATCAGCAATTTATTAACTAAAATTAAAAATCATGAACAATATATTTAGAGGATTACTTGCAGGATATGGCGCTAAAAAACTAGGCGGAGGCTGCTTCGGGACAATCATAGTTTTTATTATTTTATGGGTTCTTTTAGGACAGTGCAATTAAAGGCACATTACAGAAAATTACGAATAAAAACTCAAACTTTGATACGATATTATTGGGCAAATTAAGTCAAAATGTCTAGATTCGCATCACTAAAAATAAATTTAAAAAAATGGGTTCAGGTTTTTTCGCTCTATTAGATGATATCGCCGCAATTATGGATGATGTGGCAGTAATGAGTAAAGTTGTCGCAAAAAAAACAGCCGGAATTCTAGGCGACGATTTAGCAGTAAATGCCGAAAAAGCTTCAGGGTTTGCTTCATCTAGAGAGCTTCCAGTTTTATGGGCAATTAGTAAAGGTTCTTTATTAAATAAAATTATTATTCTTCCAATTGCGTTTTTGTTAAGCGCGTTTTTTCCAATTGCGATTATGGTAATTTTAGTATTAGGGGGATTGTTCTTAGCATATGAAGGAGCAGAAAAAATCTACGAATTTATAGTTCCTCACGGACACGAAGAATCTGAAGGAATAACTGATGAAGTACTTACCGAAGAACAAATTTTGCTAGTTGAAAAAGAAAAAGTAAAATCGGCAATCGTAACTGATTTTATCCTTTCTGTAGAAATTGTGATCATTGCTCTTGGAACTGTAATCGGGAAACCATTAGTATCACAAATTATAACCGTTTCCATCATCGCTGTTATAGCAACAATTGGAGTTTACGGAATCGTAGCGATTATTGTTCGTATGGATGAAGTAGGTTTTAAAATGATTCAGAGTAGTAAAAAAGAAAAAAGCCTTTTAAAAAGTATTGGAAATGTATTAGTTCAAGCCCTTCCAAAAGTGATTAAAGCTTTAACCATAATAGGTACAATTGCTTTGATTATGGTTTCAGGCGGATTATTCGTTCATAATATTGAATTTTTTCATCACCTTCTACCAAATTTTCCTTCTATTATAAAAGAATTTGCAATTGGCCTTATCATAGGGTTTATTGTATTGGCGATAGTAAATCTTTTCAAAAAAATCTTTAAAAAGAAAGAATCAGCGGTTTAAAAATTGCTTCCAATTAATAAAAAACATCAGTCGAAAGGCTGATGTTTTTTTTTGTGGCAGAAGGTAATATTTTCAGATCAAGTTGAGTCCCGATAGCTTTTGAGACGTTCAAAAAATGATGCTGTTTCTATAAGAAGTAAACCAGAAATATTTATTTTATATAAGAAATATCGGTAAATCTTGACTTTTTTTTACATGAATAAGATGTTGATTTATAGTTGTTTAGTGTTTTGGTGAAATTTTTAACATTTTTCTTAAAGCAACCATTGCAACCTTGTTCCGTCTTCATAGTAATTAACAATTAATTATTATTTTATATGAAAAGTTTTAGATTAAAATCAGTTTTAGTAGTATTATTTTTATCAATTGCATTTGTTTCATGCAGTAATGACGATGACAACAAAACACCAGCTCCTACATCAAAAGCTGCTTTAGTAACCGAAATTAAAGGTCCAGCAACAGGTAAAGTAAATGATGAATTAAGCTACGATGTGACGTATGTAGTAGACAACGCTTGCGCAGAATTTGATAAAATCTCAGAAGTAACAATTGGGTCTGTAAAAGGTTTACAAGTAATTGCAAAATACCCTTCACAAGTTTGCACGCAACAAGTGCCAGAACCAAAAAAGACTGTATACAAATTTAAGTCTCTCGCAAAAGGAACTTTTGAAATTAAATTTAAAAAATCGGAAACAGAATTCCTTACTCAAAAAGTAGTTATAGACTAACAACAAGCTTAGTTGATATTTTTTTAGGTTGAAAGCCATTTTGCTAAGATTACTTTTAATCAATGCAAAATGGCTTTTTTTTGACAAACTAAAATTATTTTGCATTATTTCAAGCAACCTTTGTAATTTAGCACCATCTACATAATAAAACAATTAATTTACTTATATGAGAATTTTTAGATTACAATCAGTTTTGGCAGTGCTATTTTTAGCTGTTTCTTTGGTTGCTTGCAGTAGCGATGATGATAAGAAAGAAACACCGCAAACTATTTCAAAAGCTGCAGATGTTACTGCTATTTCAGGTCCATCTACAGGAAAAGTAGGGGTTGATATTAATTTTGAAATTTCTTTTATAGCCGAGAACGCTTGTGGGCAGTTTGATAGAATTAGTGATATATCTATTGGTAAAGAGAGCGGATTTCAAATAGAGGTTAAATATCCGAAGGAAACTTGTGCTAATCAAACGCCAACTGCACTGCATACTGTTTATACATTTTCACCGCAGTCAAAAGGAACTTTCGAAATTAAATTCAAAAAATCAGAAACAGAATTCTTGGTTAAAACATTAGTTATCCAGTAACGGTTTTAAACAATATAATCTTAAATTAAGCCATTTTTCATAGATTTTAAATCGATGAAAAGTGGCTTTTTCGATTTTATAAAAATGAAGTTGCAGAAGAACAAATAGAATGAGAATGTTAGTTTACAGTTAGAAGAATTCGCTAACGTGAAATGATCTTTAATTTAATATTAGACCGATTTGCAAACTTTGACATTCCTTTAAAATTTACTACTTTTGCACTCTAAATTTTATGTCATGGCGAAAAGAAAGTATAAAATATCGGTTATTCAGTTAAATCTGAATGATGTTGCCGAAAATAATCTTAAAAAATGTATCAGTTGGGTAAGAGATGCTTGCAAGTCAAGGTGCAGAAGTTATCTTAATGCCTGAATTATATAGCAGTCATTATTTTTGTCAAAGTGAAGATGTAGATAATTTTGCATTAGCAGAGCCATTGTACAGCACTTCATTTATTGCATTCAGCGAATTGGCAAAAGAATTAGGAGTAGTAATTATTGTTCCTTTCTTCGAGAAAAGAATGGCTGGAATCTATCATAATAGTGCTTACATTATTGATACTGACGGAACTGAAGCTGGTTTATATCGTAAAATGCATATTCCAGACGATCCACATTTCTATGAGAAATTCTATTTCACACCAGGAGATTTAGGTTTCCAAGCTATTGAAACTAAAAAAGGAACAGTTGGAACTTTAATTTGCTGGGATCAATGGTATCCAGAAGCTGCTCGTATTACAGCTCTTAAAGGTGCTGAGGTTTTATTTTACCCAACAGCAATCGGATGGCATCCTAAAGAAAAAGAACAGTACGGAGAAAACCAATATGGCGCTTGGATGAATGTTATGAAAGGTCATGCAGTTGCTAATGGCGTTTTCGTAGCGGCAGCTAATCGAATTGGGTTAGAAAAATATCTTGAAGGAACAGAAGGAATTCAGTTCTGGGGAGCTTCTTTCATTGCTGGACCGCAAGGAGAAATTTTGGCTCAAGCTTCTCACGATAAAGAAGAAATCTTAATTGCTGAGGTTGATTTAGATTTACAAGAAAATGTTCGTCAAAACTGGCCATTCTTCAGAGATAGAAGAATTGATGCTTTTGGAGACATTACAAAAAGAGCAATTGATAAATAATTTGATTTATCTAAAATATAAAAAAGGACAAAATATACATTTTGTCCTTTTTTTGTAAGCTTCGGAGAAGCGAAATATTTATAGCACCTCAATAAAACAAAATGAAAAAGCTCCAGTGGAGCGACATGTATTAGATTGTAAAAGAACATTTTGTTCCACTGGAGCTTTATATCGTAAACGCATATTGTTTGCTATAAATATTTCGCTTCTCCGAAGCTTCAAATAAGTATTCAAAATCTATTTTTAAAATACTGTTTTATAATAAAAAGGAGCTATTTCAATACGAAATAGCTCCTTTTCTGCTTTTTAGCTTTATATATAAATTACTTCACTTGGAAAGTAACTCTTCTCACGATCTGACGTGCCTCTTTAGAATTTTTGTTAACAGAAGTATCTTCTCCGTTAGCAATTACATTCAATCTTGAAGCATCAATACCTGCATTTACAGCCACTTTTTTAACAGCTTCAGCTCTTTTTCTTGATAGCTCAACATTGTAGTTTGAGTTTCCAATTTCGTCAGCATATCCAATAATATCTGCTGATTTTCCAGGATTGTTTTTCAAATATTTCACTAAGAAATCTACACCAGATAAAGAAGCGTTTGTAGGTTTAGACGAGTTGAAATCGAAATAAACATTTACATAACCACCGTTGATTAATTCTTCAACAGTATTGTTTGTAGCTGTTCCAGCACCTTTTTTCTCGTAAGTTTTATCCAAATAGCTTTCTAGCTCATCTGGCACACCATTTTGATTATTATCAATAGATTGCCCTTTTGTATTAACAGCAACTCCGGCAATAGAGTTTGGTTCTAAATCGTATAAATCAGCAACTCCATCTTTGTCTGAATCGATAAGACCAGTTTCGATTAAGTCCACTCTTTTTTCCAATTCGCCAATTCTATCTTCTTCACCAACCCAGTCAGCATGTTTCTGGTTTTTTCCTAAGTAGAACGTTAAACCAACAGAAGCATTCAGTAAAATACCGTCAAAAGAACCAGTTGTTGTGTTTCCCATTCCGTCAAAGTTCCAGTTTTGTCTTCCGTTTATAATTCCAGTAAGATCTCCTGTTAAAGCTACTCGGTCACTTAATCTGATTTGTCCAGTTAAACCGGCAATTCCGTGAGCCATGTAATCTTGACCTCCAAATCCTGTTTCAGTGCTAATTTGAGAAACTCCAAAACCTCCATGTGCTAAAAGACCAATTGTGTTTGTCCAAGTTTCAAAATTTAATGCACGTCCAACATTGATAACCCCTTGTAAACTTGCTCTAACATAGCGGCTTTCAAAATCTGGAGTATCTTTTTTCTCTTTAAATTGGTCGTAACCAACATCTAATTTCAAACCAAATTTTGGATTAAACATATATCTTACTCCTAGATCACCGTGAAAAAAGTTTAATGATTCAGTAGTATAACCTGGAGTCATAGCTCTTGTTGGTTTGTTAACACCACCATTAAGTTCAATTGACCATTTGTTGTATTCTTGCTCTACATTAGGTTTTGTAGAAGTCGTAGCCATATTTTGTGCGCCTGCCGCAAAAGATAGTAATAATAGAGAGGCTGATACTAATTTCTTTTTCATGATATCAAAAATTAAATTGTTTTTATTTTAAACTCATGAACAAAATTAGAAGTCGAATCTTAGAATGTGTTGTATATACTCTTACATAATTCCCATCTTTTGGCTTTTAATTATGTAAATCCGTTAAAATTAGTCTAATAGAAAGCGAAAAAAAAGGACAAAATTCACATTTTGTCCTTTTGCTATCCTGAAAAAATATTAATTATTTCAAATCTGGCTGATAAATTTTAACAGTTCCATCACCTTCGTCGCTTACTACTAATAAGCTTCTTTTTGTTGGGCTTTTTGAAGCTGGAATAAATAATAAACCTTCTGGAGCATCTCCTGTTTTTACTGTTTGTAAATATTGTGGAGAAGTTGGGTTTGTTGCATCATAAACCATAAAAGCATCAGATCTTTCTAAACCAACAAATAAAATATTTTGATTTCCCATTTTAGCTACAACCACAGCTTCTGGCTCAGAACCTTTGTCATCGCTTCTTTTGTCATCGTATGTGCCAATTTCATTTGTTTTTTTGTCAACATCATTTTTACTGTCAAAAACGATTTTTCCAGTGTTTCCATTCCAAATAGAAAATGATCTACCTCCAAAACTTACCATTTCGTCCAAATCTCCATCTCCGTCAGTATCTCCCATATCAGCAACAAGGTTTAATCTTCCCATGTTAGCATCTAATTTTAAAGTAGCAAGCATCTGGAAAAGCCGTTGCATCAAGTGTCATGTTTTTCATACGCTTTACATCAGTGTAAGCAGTATATTCTCTTGCATCACCTTCATTAGCGGTTACAAAATAAGGAACATTGTTTACAGTATAATGGCTGATGGCGTCTGGCATATAAAGACCTTTTACTTTCCATGGATTGAATGCAATTTTATTGTCGCTATCGCTAACATCAATTGCATTTTCAGCAGTATTGTAATCTTTTAAACCTAAAGGGTAAATTGCTGTAATAGTTTTAGAAGTTAAATCGACCTTTGCAACACCATTATTTTCTTGTAAAGTTACCCAAGCCGTTTTAGAATCGTCAGAAATGGTGATGTATTCTGGCTCGATATCTTGAGCGAAACTAGTTTTAGCAAATTTTGAAATTCTAAATCCGTCTTTTTTCAGTGCTTCTGCCTGACCTGCAAACGAACTAAAATCTAAAGTTGTTACATTATAAGTACTAGTTTCAATGATCGAAATTGTTCCGTTTGGATCTTGCGAATAATCAGTATTTGGCTCACCTTCGTTAGCGGTCATGATGTATTTTCCATCAGGAGAAAAAGTAATCATATCGGGCAATGCACCAACTGTAACTTGCTTAATTAAGCTATAATCTGAAGTGTTGAAAATAACTACTTTACCGTTTCCTTGTTTGTTTACTGTAGATTCTAAAGCTACAGCAAGTTTTCCGTCAAAAACAGAAACACTGTTTGCAGCGCCTTCATATGTAGCCAAATTAATTTGTCCTATTTTAAGAGGTTTTGTCGGATCAGAGATGTCGATAACATCAATTTGATTTACACCGCTGTTATTTACAGTAAAAAGTCTTTTTGTTTTTTCGCAGTAAGCCGAGATTTCTGCAGCGGCTTCTCCGCCAATTGTAATAGAACCAATTTCTTTAAAAGTTCCAGGATTTTCATTTGCACCAACTTCGGGAGTGCTGTTTGAATTTTCGTCATTGTTACAGCTTGCCAATATAAAAAGGGCTGACTAATAATGAGATTGATAAATTTTTCATGTGTTAGTTTTTAGTTTTGGCAAAAGTAATTCTGAGCCTTCTGTTAAATATTAAGTAGGTATTATTTAATCTTTAACTTAATTTTTGCAAGATATTTTTTGTGAAATTAGAGATGATTTTTGCTCAGTTGTTTTAAAATCCTAACGAATGCTTATCTTTGCACTTTCTAAATTAGAACGTATTTATGTCAACAAATAATAGAAGATTTCCAGCAGAATGGGAAAAACAGCAAGGAATTGTATTGTGTTTTCCGCATAATGGTAACGATTGGCCAGGAAAATATGAAGCTGTTCAATGGGCTTTTGTAGAGTTTATTAAAAAAGTAGCGACTTTTGAAACTGTTTTTTTGGTGGTTGCCGATGAAAAACTAAAAGAAAAAGTTGCTGATATGCTTGAAAGAGCTCGCGTTAATACTGAAAACGTTTCTTATATTGTTCATAAAACAAACAGAAGCTGGATGCGCGATTCAGGACCAATTATTGTAAAAAATGGTTCAAAAAGAGAAGCGTTAAACTTCAACTTTAATGGATGGGCAAAATATAAAAACTACCAATTAGACAAATTCGTTCCGGGTAAAGTGGCAGATTTTATTGATGTTCCTTTAACTCAAGTAATGTACAAAGGAAAACCAGTAATTGTAGAAGGTGGAGCGATTGATGTAAACGGAAAAGGAACTTTATTGACTTCTGAAGAGTGTTTGATGCACCCAACAATTCAAGTAAGAAATCCTGGTTTTACAAAAGAAGATTACGAAGCTGTTTTTAAAGAGTATCTTGGAGTTACAAACGTAATTTGGCTGGGAGACGGGATAGAAGGAGATGATACGCACGGACATATCGACGATTTATGCCGATTTGTAAATGAAGATACAATCGTAACGATTGTAGAAACAGATAAAAACGATTCAAACTATAAGCCATTACAGGATAATTTGAAACGTCTGCAAAATGCAAAACTAGAAAACGGAAAATCTCCAGTAATTGTAGCATTGCCAATGCCAAAACGTGTTGATTTTGAAGATTTAAGATTGCCAGCAAGCTATGCTAATTTCTTAATCTTGAATAATTGCGTTTTAGTGCCAACATTTAACGATAGTAATGATCGAGTTGCTTTGAATATCTTGGCAGAATGTTTCCCAGATCGTGAAGTAATCGGTATTAGCTGTATTGATTTCATTTGGGGATTTGGAACTTTACATTGTTTAAGTCAGCAGATTCCTGCATAAAAATAGTAGTCGCAGATTATAAAATAATCGTTTTGATTTTTTTAATCTGTGATAAAATTATCAGATATACAGAGACTTTCTTCTGTATTTTAAGTCGCCACCAAAAGTGGCGGCTTTTTTTGTCGTATATTTAACAGACAGATTTGCCGTCTGTCAAAACATCCTTCTTATATTCGTATGTTCAATAATGCAGAAATGCAGATTTAATTTTATATGAAGAAAATATTTTTTATCCTTTCCGTGCTTTCTTCCGGAGCTCTTTTTTCACAGTCCGATTCACAAGACAAAAATGAACTTACCTTTGCTACCTACAATGTAAGTATGGAATCTGATAATTATTCTCCCAAAGGTGCAATGGGAAAATCGGAGCAGATGTTAATTAATCAACTTAGTTCAGGGCATAATGCTCAAATCAGAAATATTGCCCAGATTATTCAGACCGTTAAGCCAGATGTAATTTTGCTAAACGAGTTTGATTATATTAAAGATCCTGAACTTGGCGTAAAGGCATTTATAAAAAATTATTTGAATGTGAGCCAAGGCGGAGCAGCAGCCATCGATTATCCTTACTACTATTATTCGACAGTGAATACTGGCCAGCCAAGCCCTTATGATTTGAACAATGACGGAAAGTTGAGTAATTCAGGAAATGATGCATGGGCATTTGGTATGTATCCTGGGCAATATGGGATGATGCTTTTGTCTAAATATCCTATTGATGTTAATGCAATTCGTACTTTTCAACATTTTAAATGGAAAGATATGCCAGAAGCATTAATTACCAAAAAAGCAGATGGATCGGATTGGTATAGCAAGAAAGCATGGAAAGAATTTCCATTATCTTCAAAATCTCACTGGGATGTTCCTGTAGAAATTGGTAATAAAACAGTTCATGTTTTAGTTAGTCATCCAACTCCTCCCACTTTTGATGGTGCTGAAGACCGCAATGGGAAAAGAAATCACGATGAAATCAGATTCTGGAGAGATTATATTTCAGACAATTCGGCTTCGTATATTTATGATGATAAAGGTTTAAAAGGCGGATTGCCTCCAAATTCTCGATTTGTCATAATGGGTGATCAAAACGCTTCACCAGTTGAGGGAGATGCTATTAGAGAAGGCATAAAGTCTTTAGTAGAGAGTCCGAAAATTAATAGCGACTTTACACCCGCTAGTAAAGGTGGTGCTGAATTTAGTCCTAAAAATCCTTTTGGAGTTAATCATACGGCTTTTTGGAGAATGCGTGCAGATTATGTATTGCCATCGAGACTTGGTTTTAAGATTGTTAACAGTGGTGTGTTCTGGCCTGCAAAGGGTGAGCCAATGTCAGAATTAGTCGAAAAACGAGAGTCAAGCTCTGATCATCGTTTGGTTTGGGTAAAAGTAATTTTAGAATAAGTAACTTTTTCTTTCATTTAATAAAAGCATAAAAAAACCTTGGCTATGACCAAGGTTTTTTATTTTTTATATCTCTTCAGATTGATCTGCTCTTCATTGTCTTGTAAAAGGAGGTAACAATTGGCTAGAAACTTCTCCAAATCCAATTCTTACTTCTTTATTTTCACAGAAACCACGAATAATTACAGTATCATTATCCTCAATAAATTTGCGTTCGCTTCCGTCTTTTAATTTAAGCGGATTTTTTCCACCCCAAGTTAATTCTAGCATAGAACCAAAACTATCTGGAGTTGGACCAGAAATTGTTCCAGAACCCATCATGTCACCAGAATTCACGCGACATCCGTTTGATGTATGGTGTGTCAATTGCTGAGCCATAGACCAATACATATATTTGAAATTAGATGTTGAAATCACAGTTTCTTCCTGATCTTCTGGTTGTAAAGAAACTTCTAAATGAATATCAAAAGCCTTTTTTCCTTTTGTCTGTAAATAAGGAAGTGGTGAAGGATCTTGTTTTGGTCCCTTAGTTCTAAAAGGTTCCAAAGCATCCATAGTTACAATCCAAGGTGAAATTGAAGTAGCAAAGTTTTTTGCTAAGAATGGTCCAAGAGGCACATATTCCCATTTTTGCATATCGCGCGCACTCCAGTCATTTAGTAAAACCATTCCGAAAATATAATCTTCAGCTTCGTAAGTTGAAATATTTTCTCCCATTACATTAACGTCTGTTGTAATGAAAGCCGTTTCCAATTCAAAATCTACTAAACGCGAAGCACCAAAAACAGGTGTGTCATGACCAGCTGGTAAAGTTTGTCCCATTGGTCTGTGAACCGGAATTCCAGATGGTACAATTGTAGAGCTTCTTCCATGATATCCAACTGGAATATGAAGCCAGTTTGGCAGTAATGCATTTTCTGGGTCACGGAACATTTTACCTACATTTGTAGCATGTTCTCTACTTGAATAAAAGTCAGTATAATCACCAATTAAAACTGGTAATTGCATCTCTACATCTTCGATCTTAAATATAACAATATCGCGGTGTTTTGTTGAATCTCTTAGCTGAGGATTAGTTTCGTCGAATATCTCTGCGATACGATTTCTAACTAAACGCCATGTTTTTTTTCCGTCAGAAATAAAATCATTTAGCGTATCCTGCATAAACATATCATCAGTTAATTCTATTCCCTCAAAATAGTTTAATTGCTGTAAAGCCCCTAAATCTATGGCGTAATCGCCAATTCTAGTTCCTACAGTAACGACATTTTCTTTCGTAAGAAATACACCAAAAGGAATATTCTGAATAGGGAAGTCGCTATTTTCTGGTACTTCTAACCATGATTTTCTACTGGTATCGTTGGCGGTTATTGGCATGTTTTAATGTTAATTATTTGTTGAAAAATTACATGTCAAATATATCATAATCTAGCAGTTTGACAAACGTTTTTTTGTATTTTTGCGTGAAATTAACGAAAAACAAAAAAATGCAACGCGACGAACAAATTTTTGATCTTATCCAAGAGGAGAAAGAAAGACAAATTCACGGATTAGAGCTTATTGCTTCTGAGAATTTTGTAAGTGATGAAGTAATGGCAAGCAGCAGGGTCTGTTTTAACGAATAAATATGCAGAGGGTTATCCTGGTAAAAGATACTACGGCGGTTGCGAAGTAGTTGACGTTATTGAGCAAATTGCAATTGACAGAGCTAAAGAATTATTTGGCGCTGAATATGCAAACGTACAGCCTCACTCGGGTTCTCAGGCAAATACATCTGTTTACCACGCTTGTTTAAATCCTGGTGACACGATTTTAGGTTTCGATTTATCTCACGGAGGTCACTTAACTCACGGTTCTCCTGTAAACTTCTCAGGACGTTTATACCGTCCAGTTTTCTACGGTGTAGATGCTGAAACTGGTCGTTTAGATTATGATAAAATTCAAGAAATTGCAACTAAAGAACAGCCAAAATTAATCATCGCTGGAGCTTCGGCTTATTCTCGTGATATGGATTTTGCTCGTTTTAGACAAATTGCTGACAGCGTAGGAGCAATTTTATTTGCTGATATTTCTCACCCAGCAGGTCTTATTGCAAAAGGACTAATGAATGATCCAATTCCACATTGCCATATTGTTTCTACAACAACTCACAAAACATTAAGAGGACCACGTGGAGGTCTTATTTTAATGGGTAAAGATTTCCCAAATCCACAAGGATTAACAACTCCAAAAGGAGAAATCAGAATGATGTCTTCTTTATTAGATTTAGCTGTTTTCCCTGGAAATCAAGGTGGACCTTTAATGCACATTATCGTTGCTAAAGCAGTTGCTTTTGGTGAAGCATTAAAAGATGATTTCTTTACTTATGCAATGCAATTAAAAAAGAATGCAAATGCAATGGCTGATGCTTTCGTAAAAAGAGGTTACAACATTATCTCTGGCGGAACAGACAACCACATGATGCTTATTGACTTAAGAAACAAAGGTATTTCTGGAAAAGAAGCTGAAAATGCATTAGTAAAAGCTGAAATTACAGTAAACAAAAACATGGTTCCTTTTGACGATAAATCACCATTTATCACTTCTGGAATTCGTGTTGGAACAGCTGCAATCACAACTCGTGGTTTAGTTGAAAAAGATATGGAAACTATTGTAGCGCTTATCGATAAAGTATTAACTAATCATACAAATGAGGATGTTATCGAAGAAGTTGCTGAAGAAGTAAACGAATTAATGAGCGAAAGACCAATTTTTGCATATTAAAAATTAGTCAAAAGTCATAAAGTCGAAGGTCGAAAGTCTAAAAATGGAAGTAAATTTCTATATTTAGTTTTTGATCTTCGATTTTTCTTTTAAAGTTTTCCAAAGACTTTATGACTTTCAACTTTCAAACTTTAAGACTTAAAAAAAATGGGCGTATTAAGATTACAATTGCCAACCGACCCAAGATGGGTAAATATTGTTGAGAAGAACATTGAAGAAATCTTAACAGATCACGCTTGGTGTGAGCAGAAAGCGACAACAAACGCGATTACAATTATTACGAATAACTCTGAGCATCAAGATTTAGTAAAAGACCTATTAGCTTTAGCTAAAGAAGAAATCGATCATTTTGAGCAAGTTCACAACATTATTATCAAAAGAGGATTAAAATTAGGTCGTGAGCGTAAAGATGATTACGTAAACGAACTGTATCAATACATGAAAAAAAGCGGTGACGGAAGCCGTGTTTCTGGTCTTGTAGAACGATTACTATTTTCTGCAATGATCGAGGCTAGAAGCTGTGAACGTTTTAAAGTACTTTCTGAAAACATTAAAGACGAAGAATTGGCGCTTTTTTATAGAGAATTAATGGAAAGCGAAGCAGGGCATTACACCACTTTTATTACTTACGCTCGTAAATATGGTACAGGAATAGACGTTGAAAAACGTTGGAGAGAATGGCTAGCTTTTGAAGAGTCAATTATTACCAATTACGGAAAAGGAGAAACAATTCACGGATAGTTTTTTTGTTTCAAGTTTCAGGTTTCAGGTTTTGTCAGGCTGAGCGAAGTCGAAGCCACGCAAAGTAGATTTCAGTTTCAAAAAAACGTTTAATCAGCGTTTTAGCTAAAGCGAATCAATTTCTGAATTGTTCAAAAGTTCGAGTTTTTGTTAATCTAAAATCTAAAGTCTACAATCTAAAATTCCTTACATTTGAGAGTAACCAAAATCTCGAATTATGAGAATAGAAATGGACCTAAAACTGGGTTTTAAAGATGTAATGTTTAGACCTAAAAGATCAACACTGAAAAGCAGATCTGAAGTTTCCTGGAACAAAATTTCAAGTTTTTACACAGTACTTCAAATTGGACAGGAATTCCGATTATGGCAGCCAATATGGATACTGTGGGAACTTTTGAAATTGCAAAGGTTTTGGCAAAAGAAAAGCTTTTTACAGCAATCCATAAACATTACACTTTAGAAGAGTGGAATAATTTCTTAAAAAATGTAACTCCAGATTTCTACGATTATATTGCTGTAAGCACTGGAACGGGAAAAGAAGATTTTGAGAAGATTGAAAAAATAATTGCAGAAAATCTGTTACTGAAATTTATTTGTATTGATGTTGCTAACGGCTATTCAGAACATTTTGTTCAGTTTTTAAAACAAACTCGCAAACAGTATCCCGATAAAATCATTATAGCAGGAAATGTGGTTACTGGAGAAATGACAGAAGAGTTGCTTTTAGCTGGAGCAGACATTGTAAAAGTCGGAATTGGACCAGGTTCTGTTTGTACAACTCGTGTTAAAACAGGTGTTGGTTATCCGCAGTTATCGGCTATTATTGAATGTGCCGATGCAGCTCATGGTTTAGGTGGTCATATTATCAGTGATGGTGGCTGTTCTACTCCAGGCGATGTTGCTAAAGCTTTTGGTGCAGGAGCCGATTTTGTAATGTTGGGAGGAATGCTCGCGGGACACACAGAAAGCGGCGGTGAATTAATCGAAATAAAAGGCGAAAAATTCAAACAGTTTTACGGAATGAGCTCGAAAACTGCAATGGACAAGCATTCCGGCGGAGTTGCAGAATACAGAGCAAGTGAAGGAAAAACAGTTCAGGTTCCGTTTAAAGGAGATGTTATTAATACTGTTTTAGATATTTTAGGCGGAATAAGAAGCACATGTACTTATGTTGGCGCTTCAAGATTAAAAGAATTGACTAAACGAACGACTTTCATCCGCGTAAGCGAACAAGAAAATCAAGTTTTTACTAAATAAATATGATTAAAATTACAGAAGCATTTGTTGAAGATATTGCTAAAATTCAAGAAATCGCACATATAACATGGCCTATTACTTATGGCGAAATTTTAACTGCGGAACAATTAGAATACATGTTAAATCTAATTTATTCTAATGAAGCATTATCAAAGCAAATTCAGAATAAAGAACAGTTGTTTTATTTAATTTCAGATTCAGAATCGGTTATTGGTTTTATCGGAATTGAACACAATTATAAAGGAGAAGCTATTACTAAAATCCATAAAATTTATCTTCTGCCAGAAACACAAGGAAAAGGTTATGGCAAAAAAGTTTTTGAAGAAATTGGAAAAATGGCTTTGGAAAGTAACTCAAACGAACTTTTATTGAACGTAAACCGTTTTAATACGGCGTTGAATTTCTATAAAAAACTTGGTTTCGAAATTAAAGAAACCGTTGATATCGAAATAGGAAATGGATATTTAATGGAAGATTATGTAATGGGAAAAGGTTTGTAGTTAATTTATATTAACGAATTTTAAAATCACAGCTTTTGTGATTTTTTTTATTTTGAAATAAATAGATAACTCTATCTATTTTTGTTTTATCTTTGGCAAAAAGAAAAAATGAAACAGAAAAGCAGTGTAAAAGAACGAATACTCGATACAGCATCCCGTCTGTTTTATCATCAGGGATTTAATAGCACAGGAATTAATCAGATTATTGCTGAGGCAGATATTGCAATTGGTTCGCTTTACAAACACTATGAGTCTAAAAGTGATTTGTTGTATCATTATCTTGAACAGCAGGAAACAGAATATTTTGCCAATCTCAATGACTATTTAAAAGACGAGAAACCTTCCTTAAAAAAACTTCTAAAATTAATAGATTACCGTATTAAACTTCAGGAAGAATCAAATTTTTCCGGATGCCATTTCATAAAAATAAATGCTGAAATAGGTAGAGAAGATAAAAAAATAGAACAGTTTGTTCAAGCACATAAAGAGCGCCAGCGTGAGTATATTAATGGATTAGTTGATGAAATTAGTACAGTAAAAACGCTTTTAATAGAAAAAAAAGCACTACAAAACAGTATTTTTTTGATGATTGAAGGAGCTGTAGTTTCGGCAGGTATAAGCGGAAATACGAATGATCTAAAAACCGTAAAAAAAAGTATAAATCAGTTTTTCTGATTTTTTTTAACCAAAAATAGATAGACTGTTCTATATATTATGAAAAATAAAAAATACATTTCGCTCCTTATATTGTCGCTTGCACATTTGCTTACTATTTTGGATATATTTATTGTAAACGTTGCTATTCCGTCAATTCAGCGTGGGCTTGGTTCAAGTAATGGAAAAATCCAATTAGTTGTAGCTATGTATATGGTTGGATTTGCTTCTTTTTTGATAATTGGCGGAAAAATGGGAGATTATTTTGGAAGAAAAAAATCTTTATTCTAGGACTGTTTTTGTTTATGGTCACTTCTGCAGGATGCGGGTTTGCTACCACTACAAATCAGCTTATTGCTTTGAGGTTTTTTCAAGGTATAAGTGCAAGCTTAATGGCTCCACAAGTTCTATCTTATATTCAAATTCTCTTTGTCAGTCATAAGGAACGCACTTATGCAATGGGCTGGTACGGAATTGCAATTGGAATTGGTACAATGCTGGGGCAGTTTTTAGGAGGTTTTCTTGTAGAACTCCAACCGTTTTTAATCGATAAATCGTGGAGGTATATATTCCTTATCAATATTCCTATTTGTATAATAACGATTTTTCTAGCCATTCGTTATCTCAATCAATCCAGAGACAATTCTTCTTTACAAATGGATTATTGGAGTGCAGTTATATTATGCATAGGGCTTGCTTTACTAGTTTTTTCGATGGCTGTGGGATTAGAACAAAAAGATTTGGTTGCAATTACGCTGACGATTTCTATAGTATTTCTGATAGGTTTTATATTTAGACAGATCAAAAGAAAATTAAAGAAAAAAGAGCCATTATTGAATATGGAGCTTTTTACACACAAGAATTTCAACATTGCGGTTTCGGCTTCTGCTCTTTTTATGCTAATGCTCGATGCTTATTTTTTTGTATTAGCAATTTTTCTGCAAGACGGTATTAGACTTTCTCCTATGCAAGCAGGATATTTTATTGTATTTCAAGGATGCGGTTTTATTTTAGCATCATTTTTTGCGACTAGATTGGTGCTTCAGTATGGTAAAAATGTATTGATTTTTGGAGTGTTGCTTCTTATGTTTTCTCTTGTTTTTCAGCTGGTCCTTTTTTATTATCAATCAATCGATTACAAGGGATATTTTGTCATGTTTTTGCACGGTATTGGTGTAGCCTTGGTTCTGCCTTCATTTGCTAATATTGCGCTGAAAGATTTACCCCAAAACAGGATTGGAAATGCATCAGGAGTTTATTCTACATTGCGAGCAATTGTTTGGTGCATTGGGCATTACCTTAACAGGAGGTGTATTTTACTATTTTGCAAAAGGAAAAACAGATTATACAGATTTTTATAATGCTTTTTTCTATGGCACATTAATTCATTTGCTTTGCTTAACAAGTGTATTGCTTATTTTATTTCTGTTGCCCAATTCTGTTCTTCCCGCAAAAACAGAAAAAGAATAGTAAAAAAACGATTATTACTAACTCACAATCACATCATGCGCAAACAATAATCCCTTCACTTCCTTCAAAGAAAAAATAGCTTTTTTTAATTTAGTTTTAGAAGGATCAATAGTATAATTATAACTGGTTTTAAAATCGGCTTTATTAGCAATGGCTTTGTTGAATTCAGAACGATATAAGTCACAATTATCGAAAATTACGCTAGTTAAATCTGCCGCCATAAAATCTACTGCAATTAAACTGCAATTGGTAAACGGAGTTCCTTTCAATTTTAAAGTATAAAACTTAGAAAAATCGAGAACACAATCATTAAAATGAACTTCAAAAATTAGTTTATCACACATAGCGAAATTCACTTCTTTAATTTTGCATCGATTAAAAGTAACAGTTCTCAATGCCACATAATTGATTTTTGCTTCGCTGAAAATACAGTCATTAAAAACGCAATCAATGAAAGTAACGGCTAAAAACGTGCATGCAGAAAAGTTACAATTGTTAAAAACGCAAGATTCAAAGTCTTTAAAATTCAAATCGTCTTTGGCGTAAACAATCGTATTGTATTCTTTATCAAGAAAATATTCGCTTTCTTTTTTCAATTCTTTTTCAATAATTATTTGAGGTTGAAAAGTTAATAATTTGCTATAGAATTTTCGATGAAAATCGGAATCATTTTGAAATTATTAACGACTTTAGAATAAAAAATTAATGTAGCTTTACACTTATTTTTTAAGTTAAAACAGATCAATTTTATTATATGGAATCAACAAGAAAAGAGCATGATTTTCTAGGAGAATTAGAAATTCCAAATCATTTATACTACGGAATCCAAACTTTTAGAGCTGTAGAGAATTTCAACATTACAGGAATTCCGATTTCAAAAGAGCCTTTATTCATCAAAGCTTTAGGATATGTAAAAAAGGTCATGCTTTAGCCAATAAAGACTGTGGCACAATTGATTCTAAAATTGCCGAAGCAATCTGTTACGGAAGCGATCAGGTTATTGCTGGCAAATTTGATCAGGAATTTGTAAGCGATTTAATTCAGGGCGGAGCAGGAACTTCTGTAAACATGAACGCCAATGAAGTAATTGCCAATATTGGACTAGAATATTTAGGTCATAAAAAAGGAGAGTACAATTTTCTTCATCCAAACAATCATGTAAACTGTTCTCAATCTACAAATGATGCTTATCCATCGGCTTTTAGAATTGCTTTGTATTTGAAAATGGAAAGCTTTATTAAAACTTTTGCTGGTTTAGAAGTTGCATTTGCTAAAAAAGGAGAGGAGTTTAAAGAAGTCCTAAAAATGGGAAGAACGCAATTGCAAGATGCAGTTCCGATGACTTTAGGACAGGAATTTAAAGCTTACGCTACAACAATCGGAGAAGATATTCAGCGTTTAAAAAATGCTCAGGAATTGTTGTTAGAAATCAATATGGGAGCAACAGCCATTGGAACAAAAGTAAATGCTCCAGAAGGTTATCCAGAAATCTGCGTAAAATATCTGGCAGATGAGGTGGGAATTCCGCTGACACTTTCACCAGATTTAATTGAAGCAACGGTCGATACAGGAGCTTATGTACAGATTATGGGAACTTTAAAACGTTCTGCAGTTAAGATTTCTAAAATCTGCAACGATTTACGTTTATTAAGTTCGGGGCCAAGAACAGGTTTTAATGAAATTAATCTTCCAGCGCGTCAGCCTGGATCTTCAATTATGCCAGGAAAAGTAAATCCGGTAATTCCAGAAGTAGTAAATCAGACTTGTTTTTATGTAATTGGTCAGGATTTAACGGTGACAATGGCGGCAGAAGCAGGACAATTGCAATTAAATGTAATGGAACCTGTAATTGCTTTTGCTATGTTTACTTCGTTGGATTATCTTTCAAATGCGATTCAGACTTTAATTGATAAATGTATTAACGGAATTACAGCAAACGTAGATCATTGCTATAATATGGTAATGAACAGCATTGGAATTGTAACGCAATTAAACCCAATTTTGGGTTACGAAGAAAGTGCGAGTATTGCTGGAGAAGCTTTAAAAACGGGTAAAAGTGTGCATCAAATTGCAGTTTTGGAAAGAAAGCTGATTACACAAGAAAAATGGGACGAAATTTATTCTCTAGAGAATTTAATTCATCCAAAATTTATCACAAAATAAGGATTCCCATAAAAAATATAATAACAAGCCGTCATTTATCTGACGGCTTTTTTTATTTTAATTTTATTGGATTGTAAGTCTAATATGTTGAAAATAAGCTATATATTTACATATGAATTGATTATTGTTATAAAAAATTAAAACTTTCGCATGGTAAAATTTTTAAAAAATAATTATTTTCAGAATAAATTTAAAATCTTATGGTTGCTTTTTTTTATTCAACTTAATTTGAATGCCCAAACCGAGATTGACAGTTCTAAAATTTGTCCTCCCAGAACAATATTAGAAATCTTCAAAAAAAAGGATTCTATTTATGTTGTAAAACCAATAAAAAACAGCTTCTTCTTAATTATTCCAGCAATCGGCTCTCAACCTGCCACAGGTTTCTTTTATGGCGCTGTAGCTCAATATACTTTTAAAGGAAAAGAAAAAGCCGATAAATATTCAATAGCCAATGTCGGAATAACATACACCACAAAAAAGCAATGGCTTGTAAACGTTAAGAATAATATTCTATTGAAAAATAATAGAATATTTTTGAGTGGTGATTATCGTTTGTATATATTTTCGCAACCTAATTACGGTTTAGGAACAAATATTATTCCGCCTCGTCGCAATCAGGAGCTCTGGTTTCAGCATTGATTCTATTGCTGAACCAATGGATTATAATTATTTTAAATTTCATCAATCAGTTTCCTTTCAAGTTCATCCAAATTTTTACGTCGGCGGCGGTGTCAATATTGATTGGTACTCGAGTATTGTTGATAAAGACCTTGATGTTGCAAATGGAAAATTTACTTACCATTATAATTATAATCAGAAATATGGATTTGATGAATCAGAATATTTTTTAAACGGTGTGAGTCTAAATTTGGTTTACGATTCAAGAGATAATCAGGTGAATGCAACGCACGGCTGGTTTGCTAATATAAATTACCGTTTTAATCCAGAGATATTTGACAATCAAGAAGTAAGTAATGTTTTGTATGCCGAATATCGAAATTTTATTCCGGTTTCGCAAAAAGATAAACGATACATTCTAGCGCTTTGGACTTATGGACAATTTGTAACCAAAGGAAAAGTTCCATACTTGAATTTGCCAGCAATTGGTTGGGATCAGCGTAGTCGAAGCGGTGAGGGATATACACAGGGATTATTTAGAGGAACAAATTTAATTTATCTAGCAACAGAATTTAGGTTTCCGCTTAGTTGCGATCAAATGTTCAGCGGAACGGTTTTTACAAACTTCGTAACAACAAGTAATCCAGAAACTAATACAAAACTTTTTCAATATGTTCAACCAGCTTTCGGTTTCGGACTCCGTATTTTAATTGATAAAGCAACTAGAACCAATCTTATTGCAGATTATGCGTGGGGAAATAATTCTAAAGGATTCTATTTGAATGCTGGAGAGACTTTTTAAATGTAATAAAAACTACAATTTAGTTTAAACGCAACACTTCTCTTTTATTTCAAAAATTAAGATTAATAAGCTTTAACCCTAAAAAAATATGAAAAAGCAGGCTGTAAGGGTTGCTTTTTTTATTCTTCATAATTAAATCATAATTTGTAATGTTGTGTCAAATTATGTTAAATTGTATTCCTATTTTTGTTGTATATACACACTTCTTAAGATGAAATTACTGATAGTTGAAGACGAACCAAATCTATTATCGATATTACGTAAAGGGTTTGCAGAAAATAATAATGAAGTAAGCGTTGCAATGGACGGTAAAACGGCTATGGAAATGATTCATAATTATACCTTCGATGTAGTAATTTTGGATGTAATGCTTCCTGATGTCAACGGAATTGAAATTTGCAGAAGACTTCGTCTTGCAAAAAACTTTGTACCTATTTTGCTATTAACAGCTTTAGGAACTTCAGAAAACATTGTAACGGGATTAAACGCTGGAGCTGATGATTATTTGGTAAAGCCGTTTAAATTTGGCGAATTAGATGCCAGAATAAATGCGCTCTACAGAAGATCGCAACAGGAAACAGAAAAAATAGATACTATCACAATTGCCGATTTAGAAATAAACGGACGTGCCAAAACGGTTAAAAGAGATGGAGAAAACATTGTTTTAACTGCCAAAGAATTCAAACTATTATATTATTTGGCTAAAAATACTGGCAGAATCGTTTCGCGCGATCAGATTTTGGATAATGTTTGGGATATTAATTTTGACATGAATACCAACGTCGTAGATGTTTATATTACGTACTTAAGAAGAAAGATAGATAAGCCTTTTTCAACCAAACTGATTCATACCATGAAGGGTTTAGGTTATGTAATTAAGCCATAATATGGATATTAGAAAAAAATCACTTTCAATTATGTTGCCCTTTCTACCTTTAGTACTTCGCTATTGTGTATTATCGTGTTTTTTCTTTTTAGGGAAAACAATCGATATCACTTTTTAAAGCGATTAGATGATAGAGCAAAAATTGTCGCTTCAATTCATTTTCAAAAAGACCCAGAGAAAATTAAATATTATAAAAATCTTCAAAAAAATGGTCTTGAGGAATTAATTGAAGAAGAAGAATATGTATTAAAAATAAATAGCCATAATAGTTTTGATTATAATACAAATCTGAATCTTCCGAATACGTTTTACACCAATATTTTAAAAACAGGAAAAGATTCTTTTGAAAGAGATAATAAATATTATTTAGGACAGATTTTTCAAGAAAACAATCAAAAGTATATTGTAATTGTTAGCGCGAGAGATCGTAAAGGGAAAGACACGACCGTTTATATTGTCAAAATCATGCTTTTTGGCGGAATCGGTTTTGTGATTCTAGCGTTTCTTTTAGGGCGATTTTTAGCAAAACGAGTTATCGATCCTGTAGCAAGAATTACAAAAGAAGTAAAAAGAATTAGTGCTTCTAATCTTCATAATCGTCTTCCAGAGGTGAAAAATTCTGATGAAATTTCAGATTTGACCAATACTTTCAATAATATGCTGGATCGTTTGGAAACCTCTTTTGAGATTCAAGCGAACTTTATTAATAATGCTTCTCACGAATTAAAAACGCCAATAACAACAATTATTGCCGAAGCAGAAATTATGTTGCTTAAAGAAAGACAACAGCATGAATATGTAGAATCCCTACAAAATATATACAGTCAGGCTTCAAGATTAGGAAACTTAACAGAAAGCTTGCTAAAATTGACTCAAACAGGTTATGACGGACAAAAACAAGTGTCTGACATTGCGCGAATGGACGAGTTATTATTGGATGTGAAATCTGATCTTGATAAGATTTATCCAGACAATCGAGTAAGCATTAAACTTAATTTTGCTCCAGAAGATTCTAATTTATTGTTGCTGCCATGCAATAAACCGCTTTTAGAATTGGCAATCAATAACATTATTACAAACGGAGTAAAGTATTCTGATAATAATGAAGTGTTTGTGAATCTTTCTGCTAATAAAGAAATGATTAAAATTACAATTAATGATATCGGAATCGGTATTCCACCTGAAGATATTCCGCATTTATATGAACCTTTCTTTAGAGGTAAAATCGCCGCCAAATACATTGGTTACGGTTTAGGACTTCCGTTAGCTTCTAAAATCATTAGAATGCATGATGGAGAACTGCAAGTGCAATCTGAGCAAAATAAAGGAACTATCGTTACGATTACCTTTAAAAAATTCAACATTAAAAAATCTAATGTTTAATTTTAGAAAATTCTAATTTTAGATTAATAAAGGTCTAATTTCCGGATAGTTATTTTGTAAGTATAAACTAAAAGATATACTTATGAAAAATTTTCTTATACCTACGACTTTAAAAGATGATACAATCTCGGCTGTTAAATCTGCGGTAAATCAGTCTAAAAATACTGAATCAGAAATTATTTTAGTATTAGTTTCAGAAGCGCCTGATACGTTTTCTTCTTCTGGTTTTTTAAGAGAAATGAAATCTGGACTTACCAGAAGTCAGGAAGAAGTTCTAGAAACCTGCCGATATATTGTTGAACACACTTCAAACATAAAATTAAAAGTCCATAATCAATACGGACTTTCAGCACCAATTTTTAAAAGACTGATAGATGTCTTTTCAGTAAAATTGGTCATTCTTACTCATTCTTATAAACAAGAAACAAAAAGAATTCATCAATATTTAGTGCAATTGGCAGGAAATCAGAAATGTCCGATTCTGCATTTAAGTACAGAAGCTAATAAAGAGGTTTTCCATAAAGCACTTTATGTAGAAAATTCGAGCGTGAACATTCATGTAAAAGACGTTCAGGATTTCTTAAGCGCCAATTTCTCTTTCGAAATCGTAAGCCAAACTGCCAGTTTTGAAGACGACTACGAAAACGTTGCTCCATTTTTATCAGAAGCCATTTCTAAACATAATATTGATATGTTGGTAGAAACGAGAAAAGGCGAGAAAATCAAATTTAAAAAATCAAAAAAAGAAAATGTCAATGAAAAATTAGGACTTCCTGTTCTTTCATTGTACGAAGAGATGGTTTAAGAGTCTGAGATTCTAAGCTACTAAGACACTAAGTTTCTAAGTTTTTTAATTCTTAGCACCTTAGAAACTTAGAATCTTAGCCTCTCAAAAATTATTAATTTAAAACCGAAAATATGTTATTAAAGAAAAGAATACCAATGAAGTACGTTCTCGGGAAAATTAAAGTAGAAATTGTTTTAGTGTTGGCTTATACCATACTATTTGAAATTTTTCATCATTATTTCATCAATTTGCCTGTAGATATCCCGATTGCCATTCCGACCATGATCGGAACCATTATTTCCTTATTATTAGCCTTTAAGTCCAATCAGGCTTATGACAGATGGTGGGAAGCCAGAATTGTTTGGGGTGCTGTTGTAAACGATTCTAGAACCTTGATTCGTCAGGTTTTAACATTTTACGACGATCCAGATTTCTCTGTTGAAGCAAGTGAATTCAAAGAAAATTTTGCTAAAAGACAAATTGCATGGTGTTATAGTTTAGGAGAGTCGCTTAGAAATAGAGATGCAATAAAGCCGATTGAAGGCTTAATTAGCGAAGAAGAAATCAGATACATCAAAAATCATCAGAACGTTCCAAATGCAATTTTGATGCTGCATGCAAGAGATTTAAGAACAGCTAAAAACGAAAAGAAAATCAACATGTATCAACAGGTTGAAATTGATAATACATTGTCAAGATTGTGTGATGAAATGGGAAAATGTGAGCGTATTAAAAACACGATTTTCCCAACAACATACAGTATGTACATTAGATTGACTTTGTGTTTGTTTATTTTCCTATTGCCTTTCGGATTAACGAGTGTTTTAAGCTGGTTTGCAATTCCGCTGATTACTGCGATTGGTGCTCGCTTTTTTAATCGAAAGAATGGCGATTCATTTGCAAGATCCGTTCGAAAACAGACCTACAGATACGCCAGTTACTGCAATTGCAAATACAATTGAAAAAAATATCAAGCAAATGTTAAACGAATATCAAAGTGAATTTGATATTCTTAAAGAATTTGACTTAAAAGACGAACCTAAAAAAGTCGAAAAGGACGCTTATTTTGTCTTATAACTATTTAATTTTGGTCTTGAGTTAATTGTTGATTGGACAGTGAGTAGTTGCGCTGTCCAATTTTTTTTGTTATTTAAACACATAGTTTTGTCATTTCGACGAAGGAGAAATCTCCACAAGTAACTCCGTAACAATTTTCCAATCTTTGCTGAGCTTCTCGCGAAGATTTCTCCTTACGACGAAATGATAATATTGCGTTGATTTTTTAGAATCTAGAGTTGCTTCGCCAGCCTTCCCAAGGTCTGAATTGCAGTTCTCAATTCATTAGACCAAGGCAGTCCAAAGCTCAATCGCATACAATTTGAAAATTGATTTTGAAAGGAAAAAATCCTTCCCGGAGCGATGCTAATATTATGTTTAAGCGCTAAATGGTAAAAAGCGACTGTATCGATTTTTTTATCCAATTCGACCCAAAGAAAAAATCCACCTTGAGGTTGGCTCACTTTGGTTCCCGCAGGAAAAGACTCTAAAACTGTATTGATGTAATTGGTACAGTTTCGATTCAAAATTTGGCGAATTTTTCTCAGATGATTTTCGTAACGGCCATTTTTCAAGAAATCTCCAACAACTTCATGTGTAATGGTAGAATTGGAGATCGTATGGTACAATTTGGTTCTCAGAACTTCTTTTTTAAACTTTCCTGGAGAAACCCAACCCACGCGATAGCCTGGTGCCAGACTTTTAGAAACCGAACTGCAGCACAAAACGATACCGCTTTCATCATACGTTTTACAGTTTGTCGGACGGCTTGTTCCAAAATACAAATCACCGTGAATATCATCTTCAATTAGCGGAACATTATAAAAATCCATTAAACGGACGATTTCCTTTTTATGTTCGTTTGGTAGCATGCTTCCCGACGGATTACTGAAATTACTCATCAAAACACAGGCTTTTACTTTCTTTGTAGAAAGCGTTTTTTTAACTGCTTCAATTTCAATTCCTGTTGTCATATTGGTTGGAAGTTCCATTACGTACAAACCCAATGATCTTGCCAATTGCAGAATCCCAAAGTAAACAGGACTTTCAGTAATGATAGTGTCTCCTGGTTTTGTCAGCGTTAATAAACAATCTGAAATAGCCGAAATACAGCCCGGAGTCGTTATAATATCATCTTCAGTCAAGGAACCTCCCCAAGTAAACGACCAACGTGCAATTTCTTTTCTTAAATTACTATTTCCTTCAATTTCCTCATAACTTGTTCCGCTGTTTGGAAGTTGACGCATGGCTTGAACCATTCCTTTATTCAGTTTCGCAATCGGAAGTAATTCATTTGAAGGAAAACCAAGCGAAAGCATCGTAATATCTTTTTTACGCATATCGCCATAAACCAAATCCACCAAATCCTCACGTTCGATATTTTCAAGTGTTAAAAGCGGTTTGCTTGCTGATGGTTCTGGAATTGTTCTAGCCGAAATATTGCTTACATAATAACCCGATTGTGGTCTTGATTCGATCAAAGAACGGCTTTCAACTTCGTAATATGCTTTACTTACCGTGCTCATGCTATAACCTGTTTCAGCACAGACTTCTCGTATAGATGGCAATTTGTCGCCTACATTTAAAAGCCCTGATTTGATCTGTTTTTCGATGAGGTCAGCAAATTGAAGATATAAGTAATTCGAATTTTTCATAAAAAAATAAAACTGTTATGCTGCAATTTACAAAAACTGTATCTGTATTGCTGTTTTATTTTTAAGAAATTTGCGTCATCAAAAGAAAACAATTTAAAAGCAATTTTGTGAAAACAACAAAGTATTATATCGCGGCGATTTCAGCCTTTATTACGTGGGGACTTTTTAGTTTGGTTTTAAAGCCAATTCATGAATATCCTTCGTTAGATATTTTGTTTTTTCGTGTTTTCAGTTGTGCTGGTTTAATGCTTTTAATTGCTTTTTTGTTTAAAAGAAAACAAATAAAAGAAACGATTGAGATTTTTAAAGCTTTATCAAAATCAGAAAAAAGAAAATCGGTTCTGCTGAATATTGGCGGAAGTGTTTTTTTGATGGCAAACTGGTTCACCTTTATTTATGTGGTTAATCATGTGAGTGTAAAAGCGACTTCTTTGGCATATTTGGTTTGTCCAATTTTAACGACTTTATTGGCTTATTTTATACTGAAAGAAAAACTGCTAAAAACACAATGGCTTTCTGTCGGATTAAGTATTTCGGGATGCATATTGCTCTCATACACCGATATAATGGATATGTT
The DNA here is from genome assembly GCF_029625315.1 of Flavobacterium ginsengisoli. Classification (NCBI taxonomy): domain Bacteria; kingdom Pseudomonadati; phylum Bacteroidota; class Flavobacteriia; order Flavobacteriales; family Flavobacteriaceae; genus Flavobacterium; species Flavobacterium ginsengisoli. Next base: position 1,438,075 of record NZ_CP121110.1, on the reverse strand, counting down.
TTTCAGTATTATTATAGGGCTTACTTATCTCGCTTATTTAGTAAGCCAACGTGCTAACAGAGGTTTTGATAAGTTTATTGTTTTGACTTTTCACATCACATTGTCAGCCTTGTTTTTATTACCGTTTTATCCGGTTTTTGGGGGACCGGTTCCAACGGAATTTAAGTTTTATCTCTGCATTGAAACCATTGCAATTGTATTTACTATAATTCCGTTATTTCTCAATTTATATGCACTTTCAGGAATCAACTCTTCAACAGTTGGAATGTTATTAAACATTAATCCGATGATTGCATTTGGTTTGGCGACCTTTTTTTCAAAGAAAATATTACGCCTTTGCAGATTACAGCATACGGTATCATTTTTACCGCAGTGTTAGTTTTTAATTCGCATCATATTTTTGCCATAAAGCAAAAAATGACCTCAATATCCAAGGGTTCTTAATTTCTTAGTTTTCATATTTTTTATTGGTTTAAAATCGAAAATTATAAGAACCTTAACAGGATGTTTAAACAGGAATGAGTATTTTTCATTCCTGTTTTTTTGCGATAAACTGAAAAAAATATTTAGCCACAGATTGTACAGATTAAAAGGATTATATTCTTTGTACAAAAAAAGTGTCGCCACGAATTCCACTAATTTTCACGAATTAAATTATTTTTAGAATAGGGAATAAAATTTGCGAAAATTAGTGGAATTCGTGGCGAAAAAAAATCGTTTAAATCTGTGAAATCTGTGGCTAAAAAAAACTATTTCCAAACCGAATACTGTTGATATGAAAAATACCAAACTTCAAGCCTTTACTCCGTTATTTTATTTAGTGTGGTCAGATGATTTACTGACACAAAAAGAGTTTACAACCTTAAAAGAGTTTATAAATTCGCTAAATGTTTTGTCTCAAGAAGAAAAAGAATATTTGCTTTCTAAAGTAGATATTTCAAATCCGCCTTCGCGAAATGAACTCACACAATGGAAATTGGATATTGAAAAAAGCATTCAGGATAAATCTTCTGTTAAGTCGATTTTTGATATTGCAAGAGCACTTTCGGGAACCGATTTGGATTTAACACCAATCGAATCCGATTTCAAAAAACTAGAAAATGATTTAGGGATTTTAGGCGAAGAGGCGCTTCAAAACTTTAAAACCAAAGCGGATTCTTTTACAGCCAATTCTCATACAGATGCTAGTTTTGACATTCAGAAAATCACTCAACTTTTAGACGGAAAAGAAGGCGCAATAATTGAAAGAGTTAAATCTGTGATTTCGAGACCTGAATTTGCATATGAAACGTCTACTGATATTAATGTTTTTAGACAAACCGTTTACAAATGGTGCAAAATTCTAGCCGATGAAAATTTAGGAGGCATGGCTTATCCAAAAGAATATGGCGGAGGAGGAAATATTGAAGATTATTTCGCCATCATGGAAACGCTGAGTTATCACGATTTAAGTTTGGTAATTAAATTTGGTGTTCAGTTTGGACTTTGGGGAATGAGTGTTCAATCGTTAGGAACTGAAAAACATTATGCTAAATATTTAAAAGATATTGGCTCGTTGAAACTTCCAGGCTGTTTTGCCATGACCGAAACACATCACGGATCGAACGTAAAAGGTCTAGAAACAACAGCAACTTACAATCATAACGATCAGACTTTTACCATTCATACGCCAAATAAAAATGCTCAAAAAGAATATATTGGCAACGCAGCTGTTCATGGACAAATGGCAACTGTTTTTGCTAAATTAATTATTGACGATCATGATTATGGCGTAAATGCTTTTGTGGTTCCGTTACGCGATCCAAACGGAAATGTATTAAACAGAGTAACAATTGGCGATTGCGGTCATAAAATGGGATTAAATGGCGTAGATAACGGAACAATAAGTTTTGATAATGTAGTGATTCCGAAAGACAATATGCTGGATCGCTTTGCTTCAGTAAATGATAAAGGCGAATTTGAAAGCCCGATTCCGAGTGATAATAGACGATTTTTCACGATGTTAGGGACTTTGGTTGGAGGAAGAATCGGAATTCCGCGTTCGGCTTTAGTTGCGAGCTAAATCAGGATTAACAATTGCCATTCGCTACAGCGATCAAAGAAGACAATTTGGTCCAGAAGGAGGTTCTGAAGTTCCTATTTTAAATTACAGAATGCATCAGCGTCGATTATTGCCACCCTTAGCTAAAACGTATGCAGTTCATTTTGCACTTCAATATTTAACGAGTAGATTTTTAAACAAAACCGAAGCTGAAATGCAAGAAATCGAAGCATTGGCAAGCAGGAATGAAATCTTATTCTACTTGGAGTACGAGAGATATTCTGCAAGAATGTAGAGAAGCTTGCGGAGGAAAAGGCTATTTGTCTGAAAATAGAATAGATGCGCTTAAAAACGATACTGAAATTTACACCACTTTTGAAGGAGATAATACCGTTTTAATGCAATTAGTAGCTAAAAACAGATTAGCAGAATTCAGAAAGTCATTTGGAGAAATGGGTTCGCTGGGAATTATCAATTATGTATACGAAAATGCAAAAACAGCAATTGCGGAGAAAAACCCAATTGCAACCCGTAGAACAGAAGACGAACATTTGTTAGATGGAGAATTTCATCTTCAGGCATTTGTTCATAGAGAAAAAACAATTTTGGCTTCAGCAGACTAGACGTATCAAAAAATTGATTGATGGAGGATTAGAACCTTATGATGCTTTCAACGTTGTGCAACATCAAATGATTGATGTGGCCGAAGCATATTTGGAAAGAATAGTCTTAGAGCAATTTCAAATCGCAATAAAAGCAGTTGAAGACGAATCTTCGAAAGTTATTTTGACGAAATTGAATCAGTTATATGCGCTTTCGCAGATAGAAAAAAACAAAGGTTGGTATCTTGAAGACGGTTATATGGAAGCAGTAAAAACCAAAGCAGTCCGTAAAATGGTAAATCAGCTTTGTTGGGATATTCGTCCAGACGCTGTGGCTCTCGTAAATGCTTTCAATATTCCAGAAAGTTGTTTAGCGGCGCCTATTGCGCTTTAGTTTTATATAGTATAGCAAAGCTTTGTGAAATTTTAAAAACTTTCACAAAGCTTTTGTTTTAATAAATTTATTTATAGTAATTATATCTTTGTCATTGTATTATTTATAGTAGAAAATACTGCAATATCATTTTTGGTTAATTATAACCACTCTCAAAATAATTCATTTTTTATATTTTCGCTTTGCTATATTTGTAATTCCTTTATATTAAAATCGCTTTGAAAAAATATTACTTATTTCTGTTTTTTATTTTAAACCTTCCACTTTTTGCATCGGAGAGTACAGATGTTATTTTGAAAGAATTAAACGAAGCGATTAAAAATAAACAGCATTACGTAAAGATTAAAGAAGAGCGAATTCTGAATTTCAAGAAGATAAAATCGGATAATCTTACGAAAGAGCAGGAGTATAATTATAACAAAACACTTTATTTTGAATATCAGAAACTAAACTCAGATTCTGCAATTCAATACGTAAAAAAGAACATCAAAATTGCCGAAGAACTTCAAAATAAAGAACTTTTAGATTTAGCTCAATTGCAACTGGTAACACTTTATTCTTCTTCTGGAAAATATCGTGAATCTGAAGCAATTTTAAAAAGCATTAATAAAAAAAGTCTTCCTGCTTCTTTACTTCCAAATTATTATATTTCGTATCGTGAATTTTTTGAACATTATGCGGCTAATAGTTATAGTCCTGAGTACAGAAAACAGATTGGGAGTTATCGTGATTCATTATTAAGTATTCTAAAACCAAATACTTTAGAATATCAAATTAATAGAATTCAGCAAGATATTTTTATTGATAAAAAATACAATGATCCTAAAAAGCAGTTATTAGCTTTATTGAATAAAACTAAAGAAGAAAGTCCAGAATATGCAATGATTACCTATTTGTTAGGAAAAATAGGTGAAGCTACGCATGACTTAGAAGCTAGAAAAAGATACTATGCACTTTCTGCCACTTCAGATATTAAAAATGCCAATAAAGACAATGCTTCACTCCAAGAGTTGGCTTTAGTTTTTTACGAAATTGGAGATGTCGATATGGCTTATAAACTCACACAATCTGCGATTGAAGATGCATTATATTGCAATGTTCAGTTTCGAACTTTGTTGATGTCAGAAGTATATTCGATTATTAATACAGTTTATCAGGAACGTGAAGCGCAACGAAAAAGTGAATTACAGATTTATTTGCTTTGCATCAGTTTGCTTTCTCTATTTTTACTAGTTGCAATTATTTACGTTTACAAACAAATGAAAAAGGTTTCTAGAATTAGAAGCGAACTTTATGAAACCAGCCAGAAACTAGCAGAGTTAAATAAAGATATTACTGAAACAAACAAGCAGTTGCAAGAAAGTAATCTGCAATTGTCTGAATCTAATTTGGTTAAAGAAGAATATATTGCACATTTCTTCAGTCTTTGCTCAACTTACATTAACAAATTAGAGAATTATCGCATTAGTTTAAACAAGAAAGCAACAGCAAAACAATTCGACGAAATTTACAAAATATTAAAATCAACTACTTTGGTTGATAACGAGCTAGAAGAATTATACAAAAACTTCGATATTATCTTTTTAAACTTATATCCAACATTTGTCAAAGATTTCAATGCTTTATTAATTCCAGAAGAACAAATCGTTTTAAAGCAAAATGAATTACTAAATACAGAACTTCGAATTTTTGCTTTAATCAGACTCGGAATTACCGACAGTGTTAAAATAGCGACATTTTTGCGTTATTCTTTAAGCACAATTTACAACTATCGCACAAGAGCTCGAAATAAGGCGGCAGTTTCGCGAAATGATTTCGAAGAAATGGTCATGAAAATTGGCTCAATGGCTTTGAAAGCGTAAATGTTTATTTCAAAATCACTACTTTTTTTAAGGTATTTTTTATTTTAAATATTTAAAAATCAAATAATTAATTTTTTAAACCACTACTTTTTTCTGTCTAAAAATGTAACTTGTACGATAACGTTTTAGTTTTACAATATGATAGAAAAGTTTTTATATAGACTTTATAATATTATCTAACTAATGCTTTAATTATTACTGTTATGTTAAAAAACGTTAAAACAATTGTTGTTTTACTTTTACTGAGTTCTTTGGGAGCAAATGCTCAGAATAAAGTTCCAGTTTATCTAGATGATAAAAAACCGATTGAAGAGCGCGTAGAAGATGCGCTTAAACGAATGACAACTGATGAGAAAATTGCCATGATTCATGCGCAGTCTAAATTTAGTTCTCCAGGTGTTAAACGTCTTGGAATTCCCGAAAACTGGATGACTGATGGACCACACGGAATTCGTACAGAGGTAAAATGGGACGAATGGGATCAAGCTGGATGGACAAACGATTCTTGTATTGCTTTTCCAGCGCTTACGGCACTTTCATCTACATGGAACAAAGAATTGGCTTCTTTATATGGTAAATCTATTGGAGAAGAAGCTCGTTACCGTAACAAAAATGTATTATTAGGACCTGGTGTAAATATTTATAGAAGTCCATTAAACGGTCGTAACTTCGAATATATGGGAGAAGATCCGTTTTTGGCATCTAAAATGGTTGTTCCTTATATTAAAGGTGTTCAAGCAAATGGAGTTGCAGCTTGCGTAAAACATTTCGCTTTAAATAATCAAGAAACAAATCGTAACTCGGTTAACGTAATCGTTGACGACCGTGCGTTGTACGAAATTTATCTTCCTGCTTTTAAAGCCGCAGTTCAAGAAGGTGATGTTTGGTCAATTATGGGAGCTTACAACAAATACAAAGGACAGCAATGTTGCCACAACGAATATTTATTAAACGATATTCTTCGCGGAGAATGGGGCTTCAAAGGAGTTGTAGTTTCAGATTGGGGTGGAGTTAGTGATACTAAACAAGCTATTCACAATGGTTTGGATATGGAATTCGGTTCTTGGACAAATGGACTTTCTTGGGGAACAAGTAATGCATATGATAACTACTATTTAGCAAAACCATATGCAGAAATGATCAAAAAAGGAGAAGTTGGAACTAAAGAATTGGACGAAAAAGTACGTCGCATTCTACGTTTATCTTTCCTAACTACAATGGATAGAAACCGTCCTTTTGGATCTTTTGGAACTGAAGAGCATGCTTTGGCTGGCCGTAAAATTGCTGAAGAAGGAATCGTTTTATTGCAAAACAACAACAATATTCTTCCAATCAATCTTTCTAAAACCAAAAAGATTGCTGTAATTGGAGAAAATGCGATCAAAATGATGACAGTTGGTGGAGGAAGTTCTTCGCTTAAAGCAAGATACGAAATCACGCCACTTGAAGGTTTAAAGAAAAGAATCGGAAACCAAGCTGAAATTGTTTATGCAAGAGGTTATGTAGGAGATCCTACAAGTAATTACAATGGAGTTATTGCTAAAGTAAGTTTGGAAGAAAAACGTTCTCCAGCTGAATTGACTGCAGAAGCTTTAAAAGTAGCTAAAGATGCTGATATTGTTCTTTTTATCGGAGGATTGAACAAAAGCGAAAATCAAGATGACGAAGGACATGATCGTAAAGAGTTGAATTTATCTTATGGTCAGGATAAATTAATTAGCGAATTAGCGAAAGTAAATAAAAACATTGTTTTTGTAAATATTTCTGGAAATGCAATTGCAATGCCTTGGATTAAAGAAGTTCCAGGAATTGTTCAGGGATGGTTTTTAGGAACTGAGGCAGGAAATGCTTTAGCAAATGTTTTGGTTGGAGATGTAAATCCTTCTGGAAAATTATCTTTCACTTTCCCAGTAAAATTATCTGATAACGGAGCTCATGCTTTAGGAGAATTTCCATGTGGCGATGAGGTAAAATACAACGAAGGAATTTTTGTTGGATACCGTTGGATTGACAAAAACAAAATCAAACCATTGTTCTCTTTTGGACACGGTTTGAGCTACACGACTTTTGCTTATGGAAAAGTAACAGCTGACAAAAAACAAATTAACGAAGGAGATAAAATAACATTCTCAGTTAACGTAAAAAATACAGGAAGCAGAGAAGGATCTGAAGTAGTACAATTGTACATTACTGACGTGAAATCTTCATTGCCTCGTCCGATAAAAGAATTAAAAGGTTTTGAGAAAGTTGCTCTTAAAGCTGGAGAAGAAAAAACAGTAACGTTTACAATTGATAAGACGGCTTTAAGTTTCTTTGATGATAAAAAACATGACTGGGTTGCAGAACCTGGTGATTTCGAAGCAATTATTGGTGCTTCATCTACAGATATAAAATCTAAAGTGAAATTCTCACTTAAATAATTTTTTTATTTCTAAAATTGGTTGGTTTGTAAAAGTCTGCAAGTGTAAAAATTTGCGGCTTTGCTTTTGTCTTAAAATTTTAGATGTACAAACAAAATATTAGAAGTTTTGCTTTAATAATAAAAATCAAATTTTGAAAATGAAACGAATACTACTATTTACATTTGGTTTTGTCATGTTCCAGAACCTTTCAGCACAGAGTCTGAACAAAATGCAATGGTTTAATGAACCTGAAAAATGGGAAATTAAAAATAATGCATTGATTATGAATGTCACCGCAAATAGCGATTACTGGAGAATTTCGCACTATGGATTCACGGTGGATGATGCGCCTTTTTACTACGCCAATTATGGTGGAGAGTTTGAAGCAAAAGTAAAACTGACAGGAAACTACATCGCTCGTTTTGACCAGATGGGTTTGATGATTCGTATAGACGAGAAAAATTACATCAAAACAGGAGTGGAGTTTGTAGACGGAAAATTTAATGTCAGTACCGTTGTAACACACGACAAAAGCGATTGGAGCGTAACAACTTTAGATAAAGTGCCTCCTTTTATTTGGATTAAAGCCGTACGACGATTAGATGCCGTTGAAATATTCTATTCTTTTGATGATAAAAACTATATCATGACCAGAAATGCGCCTTTACAGGATAACGCACCAGTTATGGTAGGTTTAATGGTCGCTTCTCCTGACGGAAAAGGCTTTGAAGCAAAATTTGAAAACTTCTCTGTAAAACATTTACCAGACCAGAGAAGAGCAGAATGGCTAAAAAATCATCAATAAGCTAAATTTCAATCTAAAAATCCAAACTCAAAATAATTTTAGATCACAATCAATCTAAAATTTTATCAATCTAACTTAACCTTAAACCAAAAACAAATGAGTTCAATTTCATCTGATATTAAACCAAAAAAACATTACGAAATTCTAGACGGACTGCGTGGAGTTGCGACTATTTTAGTTGTTGCTTTCCATATTTTTGAAGCCTTTGCAGGCGGAAACCGTTTTAAACAAATTATAAATCACGGATATCTTGCGGTAGATTTCTTTTTCCTTTTATCAGGATTTGTTGTCGCTTATGCATATGACGATCGTTGGGGTAAAATGGGACAATGGGAATTTTACAAACGCCGTTTAATTCGTTTACAGCCAATGGTAATTCTAGGAATGATCATTGGGGCTATATTTTACTATTTTCAAGCTTCAGACGCATTATTTCCAATGATTGCGGGAATGGAAGTCTGGAAAGTTATTTTAACTATGGTAATAGGTTTTACACTTTTACCAATTCCACCTTCATTAGAAATTAGAGGTTGGGGAGAAATGCATCCTTTAAATGGGCCGGCATGGTCGCTTTTTTTCGAATATATTGCAAACATCTTGTACGCCTTAATCTTTCGTAAATTTTCGAATAAAGTAATGTCGGTCTTTGTATTAATATTTGCCGGATTGCTAATTAATTATACAGTTTTCGGATCAAAAGGAGACGTAATTGGCGGTTGGTCATTGAATTTGGAGCAAATGAATGTCGGTTTTACCCGTTTATTATATCCGTTTTTTGCTGGAGTATTACTTTGCCGTCTAGGAAAACTTATTCATGTAAAAAACGCCTTTTGGATTTGCAGTATTTTAATCACGATTGTTTTGGCACTGCCAAGATTTGGAGACGAAAATAGTCTTTGGATAAATGGTTTATACGAATCAATCTGTATTATTTTAATTTTTCCGCTTATTGTCGCAATTGGAGCAGGAGGAGAGATTAAAAATGAATTTTCATTAAAAATCTGTAAGCTTCTAGGAGACATTTCGTATCCAATTTACATTACACATTATCCACTAATTTATTGGTTTACAGCTTGGGTTGTAGATAATAAAGTTAGTATGGAAAATGGATATTTAGAAGGAATTGGAGTTTTAATTGTGACCATAATATTAGCTTTCGTATGCTTAAAATTATACGATGAACCAGTTAGAAAATGGCTTGTAAATAAATTTCAAAAAAGAAAAGTTTCTTTACAGTAAAAGAGGCAAAGGTTTAAAGAAATAAGGTACAGAGCTGAAAAACTTTGTCCCTTTACAACTCTGAACTTAAAAATAATGAATTTCTAAATTTTGTTAGTTATAGATATTCAAAAAGGGATAAACTTAATTGTTTATCCCTTTCTTATTTATTTTTGAAACCCGAATATAGAAATGTAAAATTAAATTGCAGAGGTTCGCTCTTTACAAACAATAATGATTCAATTATTGCAATTCATAAAAATTTCTCTTTCCAATTTTGATTTTTGTTTCTTTTTCTAATAAAATCAATTCGTTTGGATTTATAATTTTCTCATTATTGATTTGAACTGCACCACTTTCAATTAATCTTCTATTAGCTGATTTTGTTATATCATTTTTAATGATTGCACAAAGATCAATCAAAGTCATTTTATTGGTTTGATTTTCTAAAGAAGAAATCGAAACAGGAATAAATGATTTTGATGCTCGCATTTTTACTTTGAAATTGATTAATGAAAAATTGTTCTGCTTGTTCTGCTTCATTTTGATTATGGTATTGGCTGATAATATTTTTAGCAATTAGTTTTTTAATATCCATCGGATTTTCTTTCTCTAATCTTTTCTTGATTTCTTCTTTTTCTTCGAATGAAAAATTGGTTGTCAATTCTAAAAATTCTAAAATAAGAGCGTCAGGAATTGACATCGTTTTACCAAACATTTCATTTGGTTCATCAATTAAACCAATTGTATTATGAAGCGATTTGCTCATCTTTTCCTTTCCATCCAATCCCTTAAGTAAAGGCATACACATCACAATTTGTCCCGAAAGTTTAAAACTTTCCTGTAACTGTCTTCCCATGGTGCAGTTAAATAATTGGTCTGTTCCGCCCATTTCGATATCAGCATTAATTTTAACCGAATCAAAACCTTGCAAAATTGGGTAAACCAATTCATGCATTGCAATTGGCGTATTCTCGCTAAAACGCTTATTAAAGTCATTCCGATGCATCAATTGTGCAACCGTCACATTCGACATAATCTGAATCACTTCAGAAAAAGGAAGTTCGTCAAGCCATTCTGAGTTGAAAACAATTTTGGCCTTTTCAACATCAATAATTTTAGACAATTGCGAAATGTAGGTTTCTGCGTTGTGCTGTACTTCTTCAATACTTAAAGGTTTTCGGCTTTTGTTTTTTCCAGTCGGATCACCGATTCTTGCCGTAAAACTTCCAACAACAATTACAATTTGATGTCCTAAATCTTGAAATTGTTTCAGTTTTTTAAGCACAACAGCATGCCCCAAATGCAAATCTGGAGCAGTTGGATCAAAACCCAGTTTAATAATTAATTTTCTGTTTTCTTTTTTAGCTAGGTTTAATTTTTCTTCTAAGCCATTTTCGGGAAGAAAGATGGCAAGCATTTTCTTTTAATTTTTGAATTGTTTCCATTTTTTTGAAAATAAAAAAGCCCGGACGAAATGCCCGGGCTTTAAGGTTTATATAATTTATCTATTTAATTTACAGTCGTGAATACGTTGAATTATATGCATAGCCTATCCGAGCAGATATTATTGCATAATAATAAGTGCTGAAAAAAGGAAGACGTAATATGCTGTTCAAGAATTTCATATCGAATGCAAAGATAAATTTTTTAATTACGGTATTCAAAAAAAACTTAGTGCCTAAGAATCTTAGTAGCTTAGTACTTAGTACCTCAAAAAAATTATTCTATAACTAATTGACCTAGAGCTTCTTTAGTAAAACCTTTTAATTCGTCAGTTTTTCCAGCTTTGATTTTTGCCACCCAATTCGGATCAGATAAAAGAGGTCTTCCCACGGCAACCAAATCAAAATCGCCCCTGTCAAAACGTCTGTTTAATTCGTCTAAAGAAGTTGGTTGTGAACTTTCTCCAGCAAATGCTCCAAAGAAATCGCCAGAAAGTCCCACAGAACCAACTGTTATAGTTGGCGCTCCTGTTACTTTTTTAGCCCATCCTGCAAAATTCAAATCAGAATCTTCAAATTCTGGTTCCCAGAAACGACGTTGTGAAGCATGAATAATATCAACTCCAGCATCAACAAGAGGAGTAAGCCAAGCTTCTAATTCTTGCGGATTTTTAGCCAATTTATAGTTGTAATCAGAAGGTTTGAATTGAGAAAAACGCATAATTACAGCAAAGTCATTTCCAACTTGCTTTCTCACTTCTTTTATCACTTCAATAGCAAAACGATTACGTTCAGGAAGTGTTTTTCCTCCATAGATATCTTCACGTAAATTTGTTTCAGCTCTAAAGAATTGGTCAATTAAATAACCATGTGCACCGTGAATTTCAACAGTGTCAAAACCTAATCTTTTAGCATCAGCAGCTGCTTTACCAAAAGCAAGAATAGTTTCTTCAATATCTTTTTCAGACATGGCAACACCATTTCTAAAATCAGGACGGTTTAATCCAGACGGACCTTCAAAAGGAACCGGCGGAACCCATCCCGAGTGGTGATTGTCCATAATTCCCATATGCCAGATCTGCGGTCCCATTTTTCCGCCCGCAGCATGAACTTCATCAATAACTTTTTTCCATCCGTTTAAAGCCAAATCGCCATAAAAGTGAGGAACATTAGCATCATTAGAAGAAGATTTTCTGTCAATAACAGTTCCTTCAGATAAAATTAAACCAACTTCACCTTCAGCTCTTTTTTGGTAATAAGTCGCGACTTCATCAGTTGGAACTCCGTTAGGAGAAAAAGAGCGCGTCATTGGCGCCATTACGATTCGGTTTTTCAGATTTAACGTCTTTAAGTTAAACTCAGAAAAGAGGTTGTTTGTACTCATAGTAATTTTACAAATTAGATTGAATTAATTTACTAAGTGCTTCAAAGGCACCTTCGTTACGTTTATAATAAGTCCATTGACCAACACGCTTGGCTTCAATAAAACCAGCACGCTGCAAAATAGACAGGTATTCGGATACTGTGGATTGTGTCAAACCAGCTTTGGCTTGAATCTGCCCAACGCAGACACCATGCTCAAATCCGGCATGTTCTAGCTGTCCCGGAAAGTTAATTTCGGGCTCTTTTAGCCATTCCAGCATTTGTAATCTGGACTTGTTGGATAATGCTTTAAATATTTCTATCGTTTCCATGATGCAAATATATCGACTTTTCCCGATATATGGATTTAAAGAAAAGTATTTAGGATAATTTTATGATTAGGGAGGAAGAAACTTTTTGTTACGCAAAGAGATTTTATTAAAGAAAAATTATATTTGTTTTAGTTTTAATCAAAGAAAAACGCAGAGTTTTATTCTCATTTTATGTCATTTCGACGAAGGAGAAATCTCCACGAGAAGCTCGACAAAAATTAGACATTCGTTGCGGAGTTACTTGCGAAGATTTCTCCTTCGTCGAAATGACAAACTATTGTGTTGATTATGAGATTAAAATAATCCTCAAACAAACAAAACTTAATCTATTATGAAAAAAACTGTACTTATTTTAGCATTCTTATGCTGTGTAATCACCAATTCTAAAGCTCAAGTTGTAGGCGTAGATGTTGGAAATATTGCACCAGAAATTGATCTTCCGGACACAAAAGGAGAAAAAATTGCACTTTCTTCTTTAAGAGGAACTTTAGTTTTAATTGACTTTTGGGCTTCTTGGTGTGGGCCTTGCATTAAAGAACAGCCATTATTAATAAAATTGAATAATGCTTATCCAGATAAATTATCGATTTACGGAGTTTCGATGGATACGAAAAAGCCATTATGGACTGGAGCAATTGCAAAAGGGAAGTTGCCTTGGACAAATGTTAGTGATTTAAAATACTGGCAATCTCCAGTTGTTAGCGATTATATGTTGCAATCTGTTCCATTAAACTTTTTAATTGATAAGAACGGAATTATTTTAGCAAAAAACATTCACGGACAGGCGTTAGAAGCTAAAATTAAAGAGCTTTTAGAGGTGCAATAGATTTTCCTTAACCTCAAAGTGTTTCATCTAAAAGATTTTCTCTCGCAGATTTGGCAGATTGAGCAGATTTAAATTTTTATAAATAGAAGAAAAAATCTCCATAATCTGCCAAATCTGCGAGAGAAATAAAATTTTGCAATTGCAGTTAAAAACATAAAAGCCCAATATAGATTGGGCTTTTAATTCTAAATTTTTAATTTTCTCTAAGACTCTTTAATTACTTTCTTTACACCTCCAAAACTAGTTTTCAGCATTTCTCTAATCTGAAACTGCGTTTTGTTTCCCGATGCGCTTTTCCAATCTTTGAGATCAAAAATATGAATTTGATCTGCGTAAGGATTTGTTAAAAATGAAATTCGTGAAATCGTATATTTATAGTATTTCAGTTCGTGCGAAACATGTCGATTTGGAACAACGATTAGAATGTTTTCCCAATTCAAAAAGTCTTTCGGAACGTCTTTTCTTTCTAACAATCCTAAAGATTCAAAAAAAGCGGTAATCTTCTGATCATTAAGTTTGTTAATCTTATGATCAAGGCTTTTAAAAGTACTTTGTAGTCTATTTTCGTTGATAATAGTACTCATCGTATAATTGCTTTTTATGATTTTAATATAAAATTACATCAAAAGAAAATCATTTTTGAATCTGAAGCCATTAGATTCATTCTAAATTTTAGAAACCGCTTTATAAGTATTTGTTATGAATGAGTTATCATGTTTTGATAAAATACTATTAATCTTTCTTTGTTAAAAGCTTTATTTTTATCGCTATTTGATTTTACTAACAACCAAACCTATGAAAACCAATTTTTTCTTGAGAACTATTCTTTGTTTCTTAATTCTATTTTCAATTCCTGTTTTTGCACAGCGCAAATCGGACAGAGATCTTATTCTGATTGATAAAGATTGGCGTTTTTCACTCGGTCATTTATATGACACAAAAAAAGATTTTGGTCACGCAGAAGGTTATTTTTCGTATTTGACCAAAACTGGATTTGCCGACGGACCTGCCGCAAAAGATTTTGATGATAGAGCTTGGAGAAAACTGGATTTGCCACACGATTGGGCAGTTGAACAGCCTTTTAACGAAAGCGCAAGTTTTAGTCACGGATTTAAAGCGACAGGAAAAAACTATCCTGAAAAGAGCATTGGTTGGTATAGAAAGAAAATAACCATTTCGAATGAAGATTTGGGGAAAATTATTTCTCTAAAATTTGATGGCGTTTTTAGAAATTCAAAAGTATTTTTTAACGGATTTTATTTAGGAACCGAAGAAAGCGGTTATAATGGTTTTGAATATGATGTAACGGCTTACATTAATTATGGCGGAGAAAATACAGTTGTTGTTCGAGTTGATGCTTCGATGGAAGAGGGCTGGTTTTATGAAGGAGCAGGGATTTACAGGCATGTTTATTTGCAAAAAACAAATCCGCTTCACGTGGCACAAAATGGAACCTATGTAACTTCAGAAATTTCAAATGATAATGCTTTAGTTAATGCAGAAGTTAAATTGGAAAATAAAGGCCATTATAAAGGAAATGTAGAAATAAGTCAAACTATTTTAAATGCTTCAGGAAAGCAAGTAGCAACGAATTCTGAAAATGTTTCGGCTCCAGAATTTTATAAATCAGAAACATATTCATCAAAATTGAATGTCAAAAATCCGCTTTTATGGGATATTGATTCACCTAATTTATATCAGTTAATTACAGAAATAAAAAGCGAAGGAAAAGCAATTGATGAATATAGAACTTCATTTGGAATCAGAACCATAAAATTCGATCCAGAAAATGGTTTTTTTCTTAACGGAAGATATGTAAAACTGAAAGGGACTAATAATCATCAGGATCACGCAGGAATTGGAACAGCACTTCCTGATGAAATTCAGTATTATCGAATCGCAAAACTGAAAGCAATGGGCTCGAATGCCTATCGTTGTTCACATCATCCGCCAACGCCAGAATTATTAGATGCTTGCGA
Source organism: Flavobacterium ginsengisoli (assembly GCF_029625315.1). Classification (NCBI taxonomy): domain Bacteria; kingdom Pseudomonadati; phylum Bacteroidota; class Flavobacteriia; order Flavobacteriales; family Flavobacteriaceae; genus Flavobacterium; species Flavobacterium ginsengisoli. The sequence goes on along the minus strand of NZ_CP121110.1, from coordinate 1,422,807 downwards.
TAAACTTGGAATGCTAGTTATTGATGAAACCCGTTTAATGGGAATAAACGATTATCATTTAAATGATTTGCAACGAATGATGGAACGAGATCGCAATCATCCAAGTATTTTTTGCTGGTCGGTTGGAAATGAAGAATGGCAGATCGAGGGAGGAATTACTGGTGAAAGAATTACCAATATCATGCAGGATTTCAGCAAAAGCATTGATCCGACAAGGCCTGTCACAGTTGGAATCAGCAGCGGATTTAAAAGCGGAATTTCTTCTGTGGTTGAAATTATGGGGTATAATTATTTAGGAAACGGAGATATTGATGCACACAGAAGTCAGTTTAAGCAACAGCCAGGAATGGGAACCGAAGAAGGTTCGACTTTTGCAACACGAGGAATTTACTTTACAGATGATGCCAAACATTATCAAAGTGCTTATGATAAAAAACCAAGACCAACTTTTTACAGTATAGAAGAAGGTTGGAAATTCTATGCAGAAAGACCTTATTTGGCAGGAATGTTTATTTGGACAGGTTTTGATTATCGCGGAGAACCAACGCCTTATGGTTGGCCATCTGTAACTTCTTATTTTGGGATGATGGATGTTTGCGGTTTCCCGAAAGACAATGTTTTTTACTTAAAATCGTGGTGGGGAAAAGAACCAGTTCTGCACTTGCTTCCGCATTGGAATTGGAGCGGAATGGAAGGCAAAGAAATCGATGTTTGGGCGTATTCGAATTGCGATGAAGTAGAGCTTTTTCTAAACAAAAAGAGTTTAGGAAAAAAGAAAATGGAACAAAATAGCCATTTAGAATGGAAAGTAAATTATACTCCCGGAACTTTGGAAGCTGTTGGATATAAAGACGGTAAAAAAGTACTTTCTGAAGTTCAAAAAACAACGGGAAAAGCAGAAAACATCAAATTGTCATTAGATAAAGAAAATGTTTTAAAAGGAAATGTTTCTGTTGTAACGGTTGAAACGACTGATAAAAATGGTTTGCATGTTCCAACTGCAAATGACGAAATCACATTTTCGATAAAAGGCGGAAAAATTTTAGGAGTTGGAAATGGCGATCCAACTTCATTAGAAAGCGATCAGTTTATTGATGACATTAGTTTGGTTGCTATAAATAATTTTAAGGAAAGAGAAGAAGCAAATGCAACTTTGCCACAGCAATTGCCAAGTTATTTAGAGAAAGAATGGACAGAAGCTTTTAAAGATCGAGATTATAAAAAACAAGCACCATCCTATATTTATAAAGGAGAATTTGATTTGAAAAATAATTCAGTTTCAAATGTGGTATGTTTCTTTTATAAAAAAATAGGAGTAGAAACGGTAGTTTTTGTAAATGGAAATAAAGTAGAATCAAACAAAGAAGATTTGCAAAAATATATTCTAAATGCATCTATTTTAAAAGAAGGCAAAAACACGATTCACATTGCAGCGACACCATTACAGAAAGTAAAAGACTGGGATGTTATGAATACCGATCCAGGAATTATTCAAGTAATAACACCAGCGGAATCTTGGAAAAGAAAGCTTTTTAATGGTTATGCTCAAATCATAATTCAGAAAGATGAAAATGTGAAGGAAGTTGTTTTATCTGCTTCTGGAAAAGGATTGCGATCAGCGAGTTTAAATAATTAGTTTTTTTAACCGCAAGGTACGCTAAGATTTGCGCAAAGGACGCTAAAAAATAAAATTTAGCAAAGTTGCTAAGACGCAAAGGCTCTTTTTAAAATAGTTATAAATGAATTGCATCCAGCTTTAGCTGGATGTGAAATGATTGTAATGTTATCAGGGCTTTAGCCAAACAGTTCTCGGTTTGGCTAAAGCCTTTTCTATGCTTGTCTCTTTTAAACCTCCAGCTAAAGCTGGAGGCAATTCAAAAAGAATTTTGCGTCTTAGCGACTTTGCGAGCTATTTCTTTCTCAAAACTAAAAACTTAGCTCCCGATAGCTATCGGGATTGCGTAATTCTTCGCGCTCTTTGCGGTTAAACCCGAAAACCTAAAACTTTAAACCTGAAACAAAAAATTAACAAAAGAATAATGTTTGATTTTCATAACTTTGCAAAATGAATAATCAGACAGAAACTCAGAATTGCGATTTTACTTCAGATTTAAAAATGAAGGGATTTAAAGTGTATCCTATAAATGGAGATTTCAGTAAAGTTCCCGTTTATAGCCGAAGAGACTTTTATAAAATCTGTATCAACACTAGTAAAAGCATTATACAGTATGCTGACCGCGGAATAGAAACAGACGGGACGATTCTGTTTTTCGGCAATCCGATTATTCCATATTCTTGGGAAACGGTTTCTGAGAAATTTGAAGGTTATGCCTGCGTTTTTACTGAGGAATTTTTTAAAACAAAAGACCGTTCAGAAACTCTTCAAGAATCGCCTCTATTTAAAATAGGAGGAACACCGATCTTTACTTTAACTCCTGAACAAAAAGTGTTTATCGATTCGTTATTTCAAAAAATGATCGAAGAATACGAAACCGATTATGCTTTCAAAGACGATTTAATGCGCAGTTATGTCAATTTGATTATTCATGAATCAATGAAAATGCAGCCTTCAGAGAGTTTTTTCAAACATAAAAACGCCTCTTCAAGAATTACTTCTTTATTTTTAGAATTGCTGGAAAGACAGTTTCCAATTGAGACTAAAAACCAGCCTTTAGCTTTAAAAACGCCTCAAGATTATGCACAAAGCCTTTCTGTGCATGTAAATCATTTAAATCGTTCTGTAAAAGAAATTACAGGAAAACCGACTACAGCTCATATTACCGAAAGAGTTATCAATGAAGCAAAAGCTTTGTCTGCAAGCACACAGACTGGAGTATTTCGGATATTGGGTATTCGCTTGGATTTGAGTATCCGAGTTATTTCAATAATTATTTTAAAAGACTTACAGGAACGGTTCCGAAATCGCTTCGAATGTAAATTGTTTCAATTTCTTAATTTTTTGTTTGAATATTGTTATTTCAGCATTGTAGTATTGTTCTACATTTGCCCTGAAATAAACAACGAATCTTTGTATCAGTTTTTTTAATGACTAAATAACACTTCACAAAAGCATGCTCCGCTTTGCATTTAGTTTTAAATTTTGATAATAGAAAAATATAAATTTTTTAAAGTATTAATTAAAATTAAAATCTCTTTCTGAAAAGAGATTCGATGTACTGATTATTTCATTCAAATAAGCTTATAAGAATTTAAAATTAATTATTAACCTAAAAACAACGAAATTATGTCGACACATTTCACTGCTGTAATCGAAGAAGGTAAAATTCCAAATACTTATATGACAGGCGAAGTGTCATATAAAAAGCAGACAAGCGAAATTCATCCTGAAAATACTGTAATTAAAGATATTTCTTTTGAACCCGGAGCAAGAAGTAATTGGCACAGTAATGCAAGTCTGCAATTAATCATTGTAACCGATGGAATGGGATATTACCAAGAACGTGGCGGACAAATTAATCTTATCGAAAAAGGAAAAGTAATCACAGTTTTACCTGGAGTAGAACACTGGTACGGAGCAACTCCAAAAACAAAGTATTCCCATATTACCATTGTTACAGAGGTAGACAAAGGTTCTGGAACATGGCTGGACAGTGTTACTGATGAGGAATATTATTCTTTTGAAAGATGCTAAGACACTAAGATTCTAAGCTTCTGAGATTTTAAAATTTTAAGAACTTTTAGTTTTACGCAGATTTTACTGATTTATAACAGATTTTATTTTTTGATTAGGTTAAAATAATCGAAATTTATATAACTATTTGTAAATCAATATAAATCAGCCAGATTTCTATTGCGATTTCTCAACAGTTTTAGACCTAAAACAAAAAACAATAACAACAAATAAAAAAATTATGGAAACAAAAAGCATTAAAGCGTTTGGTACAGAAGCTGCCGAAGCACCATTAAAAACCTTAGATATTAAAAGAAGAGCTGTACAGGCGCATGACGTAGAAATCGAAATTTTGTATTGTGGAATCTGTCATTCTGATTTGCATTCGGCTAGAAATGAATGGCATGGCACTATTTATCCGATTGTTCCGGGACATGAGATTGTAGGCCGTGTTACTAAAGTTGGAGAACATGTAAAAGGTTTCAAAGTTGGTCAATTAGCAGGAGTAGGCTGTATGGTAGATTCTTGTAGAGAATGTGAGCAATGTAAAGAAGGTTTAGAGCAATATTGTGATCCAGGAAGCATCTTAACATTCAATTCTCCCGACGAACATTTAGGCGGACAAACTTTTGGAGGTTATTCTCAAAGTATTGTTGTTGATGAAAACTTCGTATTGCATATTTCAGATAAATTAGAACTGTCGGCTGTTGCGCCACTATTATGTGCAGGAATTACAACCTATTCTCCGTTAAAACACTGGAAAGTTGGTCCTGGACAGAAAGTTGGAATCGTAGGAATTGGTGGTTTAGGACATATGGGAATCAAATTGGCTAAAGCTATGGGAGCTCATGTAGTAGTTTTAACCACTTCAATGTCTAAATTCGAAGATGCGAAACGCCTTGGTGCAGATGAAGTTATCTTGTCTACAGATCCAGAGCAAATGGCAAAACATGCAAAAAGTATGAACTTTATTTTAGACTGTGTTTCTGCAGAGCATAATATTGATTCGTATTTAAATTTACTGAAAGTAGACGGAACATTGACACTTGTTGGAGCACCAATGGATCCTCTTCCTGTAACTTCTTTCAGTCTGATTTTAGGAAGAAGAAGTTTTGCAGGTTCAGCAATTGGCGGAATTGCAGAAACTCAAGAAATGCTTGACTTCTGTGCAGAACATAACATTACGGCAGACGTAGAAGTAATTGGCGTAAATGATGTAAATGACGCTTACGAAAGATTATTAAAAGGAGATATCAAATATCGTTTTGTTATTGATATGGCGTCTCTTAAATAAGATGCTAAGTTGCTAAGATTCAGAGATGCTAAGTTTTTCTTTTGTGTCTATAATTTTGGCTATTTTAGAAATTAATAATCCAAGACGCTGGGATTCAGCTCAAAGTAAAAAAACTTAGAACCTTAGTATCTCAGTAACTTAGAAACTTTAAAAACATGCATACACGTAAACTAGGAAATAGCGACTTAGAAGTCTCAGCATTAGGACTTGGCTGCATGGGAATGAGTTTTGGTTATGGACCAGCTCATGATAAAAAAGAAATGATAAGTTTGTTACGTTCGGCTTATGAAAAAGGAATTACCTTTTTTGATACAGCTGAATGTTACGGACCATTTTTAAACGAAGAATTATTGGGAGAGGCTTTAGCGCCTTTTCGTGATAAAATTGTAATTGCTACAAAATTCGGATTTTTGGAAGGCGATTCTAAAAAAGGATTAGACAGCCGTCCAGAGTGGATTAGAAAAAGCATCGAAGGTTCACTGAAAAGATTAAATACAGATGTAATCGATTTGTATTATCAGCATCGTGTAGACCCGAATGTGCCTATGGAAGACGTTGCAGGAACGATAAAAGATTTAATTCAAGAAGGAAAAGTAAAACATTTTGGACTTTCAGAAGCGGGCGTAGAAAGCATTCGTCGTGCGCACGCAGTTCAGCCTGTCACTGCGCTTCAGAGCGAATACTCACTTTGGTGGAGAACTCCAGAAGAAGAAATTTTTCCAGTATTAGAAGAATTAGGAATTGGTTTCGTGCCTTTCAGTCCGTTGGGAAGAGGTTTTTTAACTGCTAAAATTGACGAAAATACGCAATTTGATAGCACCGATTTTAGAAACACTTTGCCTCGTTTTACACCAGAAGCAAGAAAAGTAAATCAGGCGTTGGTTGATTTATTGTCTAAAATTGCCGCAGATAAAGGAGCAACAAACGCACAAGTAGCTCTTGCTTGGATTTTGGCTCAAAAACCTTGGATTGCACCAATTCCTGGAACTACTAAACTACATCGTTTAGAAGAAAATCTTGGCGCTGTAGATCTAAAACTTTCAGCACAAGATTTATCAGAAATCGAAAATCTTGCTTCAAAAATTAAAATTGAAGGCTCAAGATACCCAGAACATCTACAGAAGATAGCGGGTAAATAAGATACTAAGGTTCTGAGATTCTTGGTTACTAAGATTTTAACACAAAGAAAAACTCAGAATCTTAGTAACTTAGAATCTTAGCATCTAAAAAAAAACAACCCCTCAAGCAATTCAACTCTTGAGGGGTTTTTTAGCAAAGATTTGAGGTTCTTAGATACATTATACTTAGAATCTCAGAACCTTAGAATCTTAGCATCTTAATTATTTTACTTTTTGTCAAGGTTTTGTTTTAGCATTTTAGCGTGTTGTAAATGCGCTGTTAAACCTGCAATATTGTTAGAAGCCCAAGTTCTTACTTCTTGATCGTTTGCGTCTTTTGCGGCTTTTTCTAGTTTTTTGATAGCTTTTTCGTGACCGTCAATCATCATGTCGGCAAATTTTTTATCAAAATCAACACCAGATTTTTCGTTTAGTTTATTGTATTCTTCTTGACCTTCTTCAGTTAAGGAAGTTGGCAGAGTAAAGTTTTTTGTTTTTGCTAAAGCACTCACTTCAGAAGCCGATTTAGTGTGCTCATCGACAAGCATTTTACCAAATTTTTTCACTTCGGCGTTAGTACTTTTTGTTTGAGCCAGTTTACCAATTTCTATTTCAGCTAAATTAATTTCGGCTTGATCTACTAAAAATTCAGAGTCATCTTCTTTGCTGTCAATAGAATCAAATTTTGCTTCGTTTGCATCTTCAGCAACTTCTTTTGGATCTTCCTGTTTGGTTTCGTTTTTACAAGATTGAAGGAATATAATGATAAGTCCTGCTCCTAAAATGGCTTTTCCGGCTAATAATAACTTTTTCATGATTTTAATAGTTTAATGTTATAATGTAAAATTATTGAGAAGTTAAAGGAATACCTTACAGGATTTTTAGAGATTGTTATAGGATTTGGATGCTTATGTATCATTTTAAAATGTATGTTTGTAAAACAAATCTTAAAATCACAAAATAGTAAATATGAGTTTATTCAAAAGAATTTTTGGAAAGAGTGATAAAAATGTCTCATCGGAAGATGATAAACAAACAGAAACTATTCAAAAGACTAATAATCCTTTAGAAGAATATTTAGCTAAAAGTACTTTGACAACAAATACATCTGAATTGTTTAAAAATGAGTTGTATGATTCTTTAAATAGATATTATTCAACTCCAGATTTTAATCCGTCATTAAATTTAACAGATGATAATGGTGTTTCTTACAAAGAACACGAAGCATTTGAGGGAACTTTTAATGATTGGAAGAGTATAAGATCGGTTTGGGATAGAAGGTCTGCATTGTTTTCTTTGTGGGATGAAACAGAATTTGGCAAGTTGCTAAAATGGCAAGTAATTGAAAGATTCACAAAAGATAGATATGGACTTAGAGCTATTGAATTTTATGAAAAGAATGTAAAAGAAGAAGATTTTGATAATATAAGGTTAGCGGTTTCGATGTCTAAACTTTATCGCGTTCTGGATTCGCATAAAAGCGCATTACATTTTGCAAAAGGAGCCTATGAAACGAGGCCAGACGTAGAAATAGTAAAAGTTGAATATGCTACAGTTTTACATTTATCGGATAATGAAGATGATAGAAAGAAAGCACATGATTTAATGAACGAAGTTATTGAAAGCAAAATTAAGGGAGACGAGAGAAGCAATATTCCATTACTGAATTATTTTGTTTTTTCTAAAAATTATATAGATTCTTCTGTGTTTGCAACAGTATTTCTGGCGCTGGGGAATTGCGATTTAGATACTTGGGACAAATTGGCTGAAGAGTATTATTGGTGTCCAAATTTCAGATATGAGCATGCCGTTTCTTTAAGTAATCAAGGTGAATCACTTAGAGCTATTGCCAAACTGAATTCCTTAGCAAACGAATTTCCTTGGTTTATTAAAGGAGTTTTAGCAAATATTGATGCCATAAATCAATTTAGAACAATTAGTAATGATCCTCATTTTATGAGCGAAGAGTTAAGTCAGATGGAAAAATATCTAGCAATGAGGAAAAACTAAATTGGTATTTATAATTATTTCTTAATCTTATTCATGAAGCAAAAAATTACACTCCTATTTCTTTTAGTGATAGCTTCTCTATCAGCCCAAATCAATTACAAAGGTTTCATTGGTAAATATCCAATCGAGTTTGTGTCTGAAGTTTATTTTTCTGATGGACAAGGATCTGCAATTTATGCATATTCCAATTATGATACTCCAATAGTTTTAAACGCTAAGCTTACCGGGAAAACTTTAGTTTTTACTGAAAAAGATAAAAATGATAAAGAAACAGCAAAACTAACTTTTGAAAATTACGACCAAGAAAACGAGCGACTAAATGGAGTTTGGAGAGATTTAAATTCGGGAAAAGAACTGAAAATTAGTTTGACCAAAGAGTTTGATGTTAAGCATGGAAATGATGTAGAATGGACAGAAATAGAAATTTTGCAACCTGTTTCTTTTAGAGACAAATATTTTAAATTGGTTATTTCTAAAGAAAAAGGCAGTTTTTATTCAAAGGTTTCGGGCGTGAAAATCATAGAAAAAAAGACCGATAAATTAATTCAGAAAGTCGATGTAGAATGCCAGCTTTGGGGATTGGATAACATAGATACTGGTGATTATAATTTTGACGGATTTGAAGATTTTTCTGTTTTTGAATCTAGTTATGCCGGACCGAATACTTCGAGAATATACTTTTTGTATAATCCAAAAACAGGAAAATATTTTATGAGCGGTTTTAGCGGAACTTCTTTAGAATTTGACAGCAAAAACAAAAGAATCCACGAGCATAATCAATGTTGCGCTGGCAGGAGCATTGAAAGAACTGAATATAAAGTCGAAAATAATAAAATGGTTTTATTAAAAAAGACCTGCATGGAATATGATGATAAAACACAAGATTATAAGAAGATAAAATGCGATTAGATTTTCCTAAAAATTAGACAAAATTCTATCGAATAATACGCTTTCCCGTAAGGATTAATCGGAATATAATTTAATATTTGTTCCTGTAAACCTACAATTCAAATTTATGGGAAATAAAAAAGAAAATCCAATAGCACAGGCTTTACTAGGGGTATTTATTACTGGATTAGGAATATATTCCTATAAATTGTTTGGTAAATCAGGCGATAATAATGCTTTGTCTGTAGCTTCTGAACTTTTATTTAAATATGCGTTGTCAGGATTTTTATTTACAGTAGGAATTAAAACGTTTTTCGTTGGTATTAAAAGGGTAATAATTCAGGATGAAGACGACGACGAAGTAGAAGAGGTAGAAGAGGTAGAATATGAAGAACCAGTTACTGATAATGATATTAAATTTGAATCAGAAGATATTACTTTCGACATACAAAATGAAGAGTTTGGAGTGAAGAGAACCTATAACTTTAAAGTTGATCTTGTAGGTAATAAAATTCGAACAGAGAGAATTATTAAAACCAGTTTTTCAGATTATGTTTCAAATGTGGAAAATAAAAAATTGTATTTTGAAACAGTAATCTATCTTATGAAGTTTATACAAGAGCATGATAAGAGTGTGGATATTAATACAAACAAATTTTACATTTTAGCAAAAGAAAACGTAGAAATAATCGAGGATTTTGATATTCTTGAATTGGAAAAAAGAATTATCGAAAATGCTGAAAAATGTGATATAGAATTTAATGAAGTTGAAATTCATTCTATTCTTTCAAACAGTGTCAATATCTTGCAAGGGAAATTGGTAATTAATTCCAACATAACAAATCTATATTTTAAGATATTTGAAATAATAAAAATTAGAAAAACAAATTATGAAGTTTACTTCTATGGTTTGTTAGGTTAATGAAATGTAACTTGAAAAATCCCAACTCTAAAAGAGTTGGGATTTTTTTTGCACCTACCATTTTACATTTTACAAAAAACAAAAATTTACATTTCCACTTTCACAATTCCCATCCTACAAATATGAAATTTGTGACCAAAATTCTATAACAGATTCGCTTAACATTTTGAGGAACTTTGATTTATCAGATTTTTAGAATTTAATCCAATAAAAAAATAGAAATCATGCCAAATCCAAGAATTAAGAATGAAGCGCAATATGAAGCATTGGTAAAAAAAGGATACAGCAAAGAGAAATCGGCACGTATTGCCAACACGCCAGATGCGGGAAAGAAAGGCGGAAAAGCAAAGCCTTATGACGAATGGACCAAAGAAGAACTTTTGAAACAAGCCAGTAAAGTGGGAATAAAAGGAAGATCTTATATGAATAAAGAGAAACTAATTGATTCTTTAAGAAATAATTAAACTTTAATACAGTATTGTTTCTGTGATAAAAATTTGAATATCATGAATGCGGCGAGAAAAGAAAATTTAATGAATCAGCTAATAAAAGCGCCACATCTAGTGATCGAAAAACTGGATTTAGAATACATTAATGATAAGCAATTGACAATTGTGCGCTGCCGTGAAGGAGAGAATTTCGTTTATAAAAAGAATGGAAAAGAGGTGAAGAGCAAAAACGAAATTAAACGAATTAATAGTTTGGTTCTTCCGCCCGCATGGGAAAATGTTCGCATCACAGGTGTTACAAATGGTCATTTACAAGCTGTTGGAACAGATCTAAAAAATAGGAAACAATATCGTTATCATCCAAAATGGAATCTGATTAGAAACCAAACAAAGTTTTATAAAATAGCTGAATTTGGAGCTAAACTACCATCCATAAGAAAACAAGTCGATACTGATTTGGAAAAGAAAGAATGGTCTAAAGAAAAAGTTATCGCTTTGGTAATCCGATTAATGGAAGAGACGCATATTCGAATCGGAAATGAGAAATATGCCAAAGACAACAAATCTTACGGACTTTCGACTCTTAGAAAACGACATATTAACATCAATAAAAATTCACTCAGATTTGAATTTATTGGTAAAAAAGGAAAACTTCATACCATTACAACCCGCAATAAAAAGTTGGTAAAATTGGTAAGCCGTTGCGAAGAAATTCCAGGTTACGAAGTTTTTAAATATTACGATAAAAATGGCGAAAGAAAAGTTTTGGATAGCCATGCTGTAAACGAATATCTGCACAATATTTCGGGAGAATATTTCAGTGCGAAAGACTTTAGAACTTGGGCGGCATCAATTATTTTCTTTGAAAGTTTAATGGAAATGGGAATCACTTCAGAAGAAAAAGAAATCAAACAGAATATCATAACTGCTTTTGATTTAACAGCTGAAGCTCTTGGAAATACAAGAAAAGTATGCAAAGATTATTACGTTCACCCGCTTTTGATTTCCACTTACGAAGACGGTTCTATTCAGAAATATTTCGATTTGGCAAAGAAAAGCCGAAGCACTCGAAAATATTTTACAAAATCGGAAATAGCGTTTTCTGAATTGATTCAGAATTACGAGATCAATTTAGAAACGCCTTGTTCATAAAAGAGTTACTGCATCTCTCCAAAAGCTTAAAGTTTGAAATGCAAACAAAATCTTTATTAACTAAAAAACTATTATTATGTTACGTTGGACAGTCACTTTTATTATTCTAGCCATAGTGGCGGGAATATTTGGTTTCGGCGGAATTGCCGCTGGAGCTGCTAGTATAGCTAAAATTTTATTCTTTATATTTTTAGTTCTTTTCGTTATTTCTTTAATCAGCGGAAGATCAACAAGAGTATAGAAGAAATATCAGTAAATACAAACAAATCAAAAACGGCACATTTCACTTAGTAGATGTGTCGTTTGTGGTTTCATTAAAAAAAGCAAGTCATGGGAACAAAAAGCGGTGCTTATCAGGATGTTTACATTAAAAGAGAAGATCAAATGGTAAGCCTAAAAAATGATGTGGTAGATTTTTGTGAAAAATACATAAAACCGATTCATCCTAAAGATTGGGATTGGTCGGTTCGTGATTTTGAAAATCCTAAAAATGACCCGACAATTGCAGAGGCAAGAGCTATTGCAAATGTTGTTTTTAAAGATTTAAATGATAAAAAACATACCGATGTTGATCTTTCGACAATGAATAATGTGCATGCGATAAAAGCCTATTTGGATCCGAAAAGTAAACATGAAGCTTTTAATATGGAAGAATTTGCTTTTGCCTTAAAAGTTGAATTGGAACACGGCAGAGTAAAAGATGTAAATGTGACCAATAATCATCCTTTTTTAACTGCTATGATTGCACTTGCACACATGACGGAAAGTTTGACTTATTATAAAAGACTGAAAGTGATGGAAGCAGAGGGAGAAATCTACGAAATTGTTAGAAAATTAGAAACATCGCCAGTTGGAAAAGAAAAATGGTATATAGAATTGGGCAAAGCCGAACAAGAACTTAACGAAGCCAGAGCAGGATTAGCAGAACGCTTGGCGCGTATGGACGATATTCCAGTATTGAAGATTATTGGAGATTAAGTAGTTAAATTTTATGCTCAAAAAAACCGTCTCGTTATTTACGAGACGGTTTTTTCTTTTTTAGTAGAATAAGATATTAGAATTTGCGTGGATCATTTTCTGGATATTCTTCATCATCCTTGTCTTCTTGAACATCATCTTCAATATAATCATTTTCGTGTTCATCAATATCTTCTTCAACATAATCGTCTTCATCATCATCATCAAAATCTTCATCGTCAATATCTTCCAAAACATCTTCAGTTTCGTTGAAGTCAAATTCATCTTCTTTTAAATCTGAAGGATTATCGAATTCGTCATTTTCATCTTCCAATTCAACTTCATAAATATCATCGTTATTGTCTTCAAGATCTCTGTCAGTATGAAAATCGTCATTTAAATCGTCCAAATCATCATCGTTGATATAATCATCTTGATCAGGATTCGGTTTATTCGGATTATGACCATTTCGTACCGTATAACCTCTTTCTGCAATTTCGCGGTTATCGTTATCAGGTTTTTTGATATCAGCTTTAAGATCTTCGCTCAAATTTCTATCGCTTGAGATATGCTCATTCAAATCTCGATTAATTCTGTTTTTATTATTGATAGTGTTCATGACATCTAGTTTTTATAATTAGTAATTACAAAGCTACCATGAAGAGATGCGAATCTATTATAGAATCATGAAGTGTAATTGTATAATTAACAGGTGTTTAGAATGGAATTTTAATTTAAAATTTTATAACCTCCCTCAAAACACAGGCAGTAATTTTATAATCCTATTAATCATTAAAAATAATACCATGAAAACTACAGATAATAAAACAGCGACTACTGCAAAAGAAACGATTCCAAGAGGAGTAACAAAGCCCAAGTCGAACGCCGCATCGGGACTTACAGAATTGTTTGAAGATGGTCTAAAAGACATTTATTGGGCAGAGAAAGCATTGACAAAAGCCTTGCCGACAATGGTGAAAAATGCTTCTTCTGTTGAATTAAAAGATGCACTTGATAATCATTTAACTGAAACGGAAGAGCAAATTACTCGTTTGGAAAAAGTATTTGAAATTGTTGGTAAAAAAGCAACAGCCAAAAAATGCGACGCGATGGAAGGTTTGATTGAAGAAGCCAAAGGAATGTTGGAAGAAACCGAAATTGGAGTAGTGCGAGATGCCGCAATTATTGCAGCGAGTCAGAAAATTGAGCATTATGAAATTGCCACTTACGGTACTTTAAGACAATTTGCAGAAACGTTAGGTCTGCCAGAAGTCGCTACTTTATTGGAGCAAACGCTTGATGAAGAAAAAGGAGCAGATAAAATGCTTACACAAGTTGCTGTAAATGCTATAAATCTCGAAGCCGCCGAAATTGAATAAAGCTTCAAAAAATGAATGAAAGTGCAGTTTTCGAACTGCATTTTTTAGTTAAATAAAAATAATATATATGCCCGAAGGTCCGTCTATAGTAATCTTAAAAGAAGAAGCGAAACAGTTTACAGGACAGAAAGTGATTTCTGTGTCTGGGAATACTCATGCAGATATTTCTCGTCTAGACAATAAAACTGTGCTTGCTTTTAAAACCTGGGGAAAACATTTTTTAATTTGTTTTGATTCTTTTACTGTAAAAATTCATCTGTTGATGTTTGGAACCTACCGAATAAACGAACGTAAGGTATCTAAACCCAGATTAAGTTTAGTATTTGATAATGGAGAACTTAATTTTTATACTTGTTCGATTAAAATTCTAGAAGGTGACATTAATTCGTATTACGATTGGAGTGTTGATGTAATGAATGAAAATTGGAATCCGAAGAAAGCACAGTTGAGTATTGAGAAAATGCCCGAAAAAATGATTTGCGATGTGATTCTGGATCAAGATATTTTTTCTGGAGTGGGGAACATCATAAAAAATGAAGTTTTATATCGCTGTTATGTTCATCCCGAATCGATTGTAGAAAAAATTCCTCCTCATGTAAAAAGTCAGATTATTGGCGAATGTTCGACTTACAGCTTCGAATTTTTGTATTGGAAGAAGAAGTTTGAACTCAAGAAACATTGGGAAGCCTATACTAAAAGTGTTTGTTTAAGATGTAATCTGCCATTTCAAAAAAAACAGACTGGAGAACGAAAACGCAGAAGTTTTTTCTGCCCTAACTGCCAACAATTATATATATGAAAAATCAAGTAAAAATAGGTTGTTCCAGCTTTTACAACAGTTTTTGGAAAACTGTTTTTTATCCTCAAAATCTTCCCTCTAAAAAATGGTTTGAATTTTATTGCCAACATTTTGACACTTATGAATTTAATGGCAGTTTTTATAAATTTCCGACCGTTCGCATTTTTCAAAATTGGCACAACAAAACGCCCGACTTTTTTATCTTTTCGGTCAAAGTGCCAAAAGAAATTACTCATATTAAAAAACTGATAGACTGCGAAAGCCGTTTAAACGATTTTTATAATATTTGTAAAGAAGGAATGAATGATAAACTTGGAGCTATTTTATTTCAGTTTCCGCCGAGTTATGCCTTTAGCAAAGAAAAACTAGGAGCAATACTAGGAATTTTAAACTACGATTTTAAAAATGTAGTAGAATTTCGTCATGAAAGCTGGTGGAATGATGAGGTTTGGAATGCATTTAAAGCAAATAATATTACATTCTGTAGTGTTAGCCATCCCAATCTTCCTCAGACTATTTTTAAAGATTTTCCAATGCTTTACATTCGTTTTCATGGAATTCCGAGATTGTTTCATTCTAGCTATTCTACAAAAGAATTACAGCACATAAACCATAAAATTCAATCTAAGAAAGGATTTGTCTATTTTAATAACACAGCAAGCGAAGCAGGTATTTTAAATGCTTTAGAATTGAAAAGAATGACTGTTTAATTTTATTCTAGAAATGTTGTTTAACCGCAAAGTACGCAAAGGTTTACGCAAGGCACGCAAAAGAAAAATAATCTTAGCGAACTTTGCGTAAACCTTTGCGTACTTAGCGGTTAAAGAGAAAACTACAATTTCAAACTTCCTTCAATTCCGTCATCCATTGTTTTTCCCGTTACTAATGCAGCGGTCATCTTAGCAATAGCAACCATTTTTCCGTTTTTGTTGTTCCAATAATAACCATCTTCAGGAACAAATTTTATAACACTCAAATTCGGATCGTCTACACCGCCCGGCATCCAGATTTTTACTGCAGGATTCCATAATTCCTCAATAGTTTCTCGGTCGTACGAAATACTGGCTGTTCCATGAAGCGTTAAAAACTTATCGTGAGGTTCTGCAAAGAAAATTTCGACCATCGGATTTAAAGTAATTTCGGCATTCTGACCGCTATTTCTGTCAGATAAGAACCATAGCTGTCCCAAGTCGTCAATTTTCTGAACAGACATTGGTCGAGATTGAATTCTGTATTCGTTATATGTGCAAAACATGCACGTTTTTATATGTCGCGACAAGATCTTTTATTTTATCTACTGCAAATTCATCTGTAAGGTCTTTATGATCGCCCATAACATTATATTTTTAAGTTATATTTTATAATTAATTGCTTGACAAATAAAGTTTTACTTGTACTTGAAAAAGCTAAAAGTAAAGTTGGTTCTTTTTACCCTTTTACAGCTTATATAATTAAACTTAGAAATTATGAGATTTCAATTTGCTTGCGTTTTGTAAGAAATTAGTTCAAGATCTCTTTGTTACATAAAATTACATTATATTTGAGATTTAAATTTCTAAGCCAAAAGACACAATGACAGATTTTACTATATTCTATACCGATGACGACGAAGATGATTTGTGTATTTTTGCTGATGCAGTAGAGTCTATCCCCCAGAATATTAAACTTCAAACGTACTCTGGAGGTCAACATTTCTTAAACGCTATTTCTGATCTGCCAGTTACGCCATACGTAGTCTTCTTGGATTTAAATATGCCTGGAAAAAACGGATTTGATGTTTTAGAAGAACTTCGAAAGTCAGATTGTAAAAAAGATGTTCCAGTTGTAATTTATTCTACTTCAAGTGAACCTGGCATTATTGAAAAATGCCGTAGTCTTGGCGCAAACTGCTTTATTACAAAGCCAGTTTTAATGAACGACATTATAAAATCTATAGAACATGCAATGCAGATTGATTGGAAAAAATTTATTCCTACGCAATCTAATTTTGTGTTTAAATATTAATTTCAGATAAATCTGGAAAGTAAATATTAAAAGTAGAGCCTTTACCTTTTTCGCTAGAAACTGTGATGAAGCCTTTGTGGTTTTCGACGATTTTTTTCACGATGGCAAGACCAATTCCGGTTCCTTTATATTCGCTTTCAGTATTTAAGCGCTGAAAAACCTCAAATATTTTTTCTTTATAAATCAATTCAAAACCAATTCCGTTATCTTTCACTTGAAGATGATGGTACATTTTGTCTTTAAATTCAGCATTTGGAAATAATTTTCCATCAACTTTTGTAACCGAAATTGTTACTTTTGGAGCTACACCAGGAAGAGAAAACTTTAAAGCATTTTCTACCAAATTATGCAACAGCTGTCTAAACTGAAACTGAATAAGAATAGCTTCTCCTAAATCATGATATTCTACAATAGCATTTTTTTCTTCAATTCGATCAGAAAAATCACTTATTACTTCTTCCGCAATTTCGTCTATTTTGACTAATGTAAAAACACGATCGGCAGAATTGGCGCGAGAATAGGTTAATAAATCCTGAATGAGATTCTGCATTTTTTTTGCCGAAAACTCAATTCTGCTTAAATAAGTTTTGGCACTTGCCGACATATTCTGCTCGTCCAAATCGGTCAATCGACTGGCAAAAGTCTGAATTTTTCGCAAAGGTTCCTGCAAATCATGGCTTGAAATATAAGCAAATGACTGCAGTTCGATATTCATATTAACTAAATCTCTGTTTTTGAGTTCTAGTTGTGTGGTACGTTGTATAATTTGATCTTCAAGCTGATTGGTAAAGTTTTTCTGTTCTTCAATATCAGTACTAGTTCCAACCCACATTTGCACTTTTCCAAATTCGTCTAGTTGTGCAATTGCACGGCTGAGTTGCCATCTGTATTCGCCATCGTAACGTTTAAAACGGTGAATAAATAGAAAATCATTTCCTGTTTTTACAGACTCCATCCAGAGTTTTACATTCTCTTCGCGATCCTCTGGATGTACAATTTGAAGCCAGCCATTTTTTTCAATTTCTTCCTTAGACAATCCAGAATAATTATATATTGTTTGATTAAAATAATTTAGATTTCCCAAAGTGTCGCTTGTCCAGATAAGTTGCGGCATAGAGTCGGCTAGGAGTCTGAATTTTTTTTCGCTTTTCATCAAAACCTGCTGGCTTTCTTTTTCGGCGGTAAAATCCATTACAGTTCCCAGCATTTTAGATGGTTCTTTATTTTCGTCAAAAAAGATTTTTCCGTGTACTTTAATCCATGCAATCGAATTGTCTAGTTTTAAAATTCGGGCTTCATATTTATAAATTCCCGTTTTTAATGCTTCCGCAAAAGCGTCTAAAACAATATGTTCATCTTCTGGAAGAATACGGCTTCGAATGTCTTGATGTACAATTTTTTTATCTTTTTCAAATCCAAAAATATCTAGAATGGTATCGCTGTAGATTAGTTCCTTAGTTTTAAGATTCAAATCCCACATGGCAATTTCGGCAATTTCAGCGACTAAACGTGCTCTTGCTTCTGCAGTTTCAACTTTTTTTCTTGATTTTACTTTAGAAGTAACATCGTTTACAGTACACATAATGCCCGTAACCTTTTCATTTTTTTCGTAGAGCGGTGTATACTCGTAGTCAAGGTAGAATTTTTTCAGTTTGCCTTTAATATCAACATAGGCAATCGCTTCATTTTCGCGAATTGTTTTTCCGCTTGCAAGAATATCATGCAATAATTCGGGATATTTTTGATTTTCTAACTCCGGAAAAACTTTCAATAAAGGTATTCCAATACAATCCTTTTCTTCTTTTTGCCAAATATTATGCATCATACTTTTATTAGCCATTTCGATTGTTAAATCGTTGCCTCTAAAAATCGCCATTGCAATTGGCGAATCCATAACAATGCCACGAAAGGCTTTTTCTCTTTCGGCCAGTAAATATCTAGTTTTAACTTCTTCGGTAACTTCATAAGCGACAACGGTAACTCCAGCAATGTTGTTGTCTTCTTTTACAGGATAAAAAACAAGATTAAAATAAGCTAATTCTTGTTTGTTGTAACGATTTAAGGTTACAGCAAATTCATCTGCATAATAAGGTTCTCCTGTTTCGAAAACATTTTTTAAAATAGGATATGTTGTTTCTCTGGTTTCGGGAACAGAATCAAAAATAGGTTTATTTAAAATTGCGTTTTCTTCTCTATCAATGATATGAAGATACGTTGCATTGGCCATTTCGACAATTAGATCGGCTCCTTTTAAAATACAAATTCCGAGTGGCAATTGTTTAACAGTATTTCTAAAACGTCTTTCGCTTTCTTCGAGTTTTTTGCGAGTAATAACTTGTTTAGTCGTTTCATTGCAAATAACCAAAACACCATTTGTTTTTCCGTTTTCGTCGTTTACAGGACTATAGCTAAAGGTCCAGTAAACATCTTCCATTTTGCCATTTCTATAAATTGGCAGTAATTGGTCTTCGTGCCAAGTGGCTTCACCTTTTTGTAGTACCTGATCGATTAAAGGTTTTATAAAATCCCAGATTTCAGACCAGTAATCAGCGCCTTTTTCTCCAAGAATAGAAGGATGCTTGCCATTATTTCCTAAACTTGGGCGATAAGCATCATTATAAAAGCAAATATGATCTGGTCCCCAAAACAAAAACATGGGAAATTTAGAGTTTAGAAGAATTCCTAAAGTAGTGCGAAGACTTTGAGGCCATGATTCTACTGGTCCAACAGCTGTATTGCTCCAATCTTTAGTACGGGTAAGTTTACCCATTTCTCCGCCATTTGCTAAAAAATCATAGTTGTTATTATTCATTAAAAATTTGTTTTTATTGTCTTGCCAATGAGTTCATTTTCATTGGCACAAAATGTGGTATTTTTTGTTTTTTTAATTAAGCGTTATTAAAATTAGTGAAAATAAATATTCGCAGAAATGCGATTTTTGAATGAGGCAAGATTAAAATCGTTAGAGTTAATTTTATCTCTTTTCTATACGGAAATTTGAATAACAGTTAAAAATAAAAAGCAATGAAAAGGGAAGATTCAAAACACGAAACCGATAATATAAAGAGATATCAAGATGAAGGTTACACGGTAAATTATTTATTTGAAAGTGATCGTCTGATAGATTCAGAAAGTAAAGTTGCCTATAAACCAGAAGATGTTTTTATTGTGGCGCATCATCGTTATGAAGGTATGAGTGATCCCGATGACATGTCTATTTTATATGTAATAGAAACAAAAGATGGCGGAAAAGGAACTCATTTGCTAGGATATGGTCCAATGGCAGATTTGGAAGAAGCCGAATTTTTTAAAGACATTCCGAAAGCCAATTATTCCAAAAATTCAGACATAAACGAATTAACATAAAAAGAATAAAAATAGATTAGTATTTTTATTTTGCTGATGAGCAGTTGTTTCAAATTTATTTGAGGCAATGCTTTTTTTTTAAGCTTCTAAGCTACTGAGGTTCTAAGATGCTAAGTTTTTTTCTTACTGTTTATGAAAAATGAAAAAGATAGAAGCTTAGTTTTTTAGTTTGCTTTTTTTTAGTTTCTAAGCTACTGAGGCTCTAAGATGCTAAGTTTTTTTTACTGTTTATGAAAAGTGGGAAAGGTAGAAGCTTAGTTTTTTAGGTTGCTTTTTTTTCTAAAGTTTCTAAGTTACTAAGTTTTTTTGCTCTTTATTTTTTGAAGCATGAGAACCTTAGAACCTTAAAATAATAATTATGAAATATCTCACCAAAATTGTATAAGGAATTGATTGGCAATATAAACGAACTTTGGAATATAGAAATTAAGTTAAAAACCAAGGTTAGTTTTTGTACGTAAATAGTTACTAACCACTTTACTAAATCAAAACCCTATTATGAAAAAACTTTACTTAAATACTGGAAGCTTTGATGCTGTTTTTAATAATTTGAAAGAGAGTTTTGGCGGAAGCTTAAAAGTCAATGCTAATGAATATAGATTAACAATTAAATCAAAATGGGCAAAAGGGAGTATTTCTGGAGTTCGTTTTGAAAAAGAAATGACTTATCTCAGTTTTGATTTAACTTTTAATCAAGAAATTAGTTTAAGCATCGAATCTAATCCGTTTTCGCCTGTGTTTTTTGCTTATTGCGAGAAAGGAAATGTTTTGCATAGTTTTGGTGCCGATGGAGCTACTAATTGTCTTAAAAAGCAACAATCGGGTATTATGAGTAATTCTTCTATGATTAATAGTGTATTGTATTTTCAAAGCCATCAGCAGATTCAATTTTCAATAATTGGAATGCCAACAACAATCGAAAATAAAGAAACTGATTTTGTTTCTCAAGTGAAAAAAATATTTACGAGCAATTCTGGAAATTATATTTATATAGGCGACGAAAATCATAAAATTGGAGAGAAATTTCAGGAACTTAAAAGAATTCCAAATAGAGGAACAATTCGTTATTTATTAATGAAAAGTATTCTCAGAGAAGTTTTAGAACTAGAGATAGCGCAACATAGTTATAATTATTTTACTCCGTTTGAGCCTATTTTGAACTTTGCAGTAAAACAAATAAGTGAGATTAAAAAACTATCTCATATGAAACTAACCGCAATTACAGCGCCAGTGCAGTTTTTAAAACGAAACTTACAACCTCGAAAATACCAATTGGAATTAAAGTCATTTGACCAAAAATTAGCTAGCTAGTAAGCATACCATATCTTTATCTACAAAAAAACAGCTTTGATCAGGCTGTTTTTTTTGCTTATTCTTTTTCATAGTAGATAATGAAATAAACCATAATAAGATTTAGAATAAAAGAAATACTATTGGTTAGAATAATGGGAAGATCTTTTTTTAGAATCCCATATACAATCCACATTGCAATTCCGAACGTTAAAATGCAGAACATGCGAAGCGAAATTTCTTTTACTTTCTTTGTTTTCCAAATCTTTATAATTTGCGGAATCGTAGATAATGTAATGCACGCTCCAGCAAAAAGTCCGATGATGTCTATATAATTCATTTTTTTATTTTTTAAGGTTCTGAGTTTCTAAGATTCTAAGATATTCGTTGGTTTTGTCATCAGACTCATTGCGTAGATTACAAAAAGAAAAACTCAGAATCTTAGCATCTTAGAAACTTTCCTATCCCACCAATTCACCACCATTCACATGAATGAACTGCCCAGTAATATAACTGCTATCTTGAGAAGCCAGAAAAACATAAGCAGGCGCAACTTCAGATGGCTGTCCGGCTCGTTCCATCGGATTATTTTTTCCAAAATCAGATAAATTATCAAAACTTGCTACGATTAATGGAGTCCAAATTGGGCCAGGAGCAACACCATTTACGCGAATTTTTTTCTTAGCAAGCATACTCGAAAGCGAACGAGTAAAACTCACAATTGCGCCTTTTGTACTGGCATAATCGGCTAAGTGTTCGCTTCCGCGAAAAGCAGTCACGGAGGTCGTATTGATAATAACATCGCCTTCTTTTAAAAAAGCAAGAGCGGCTTTAGTAACATAAAAAAAAGGATAAATATTAGTTTCAAAAGTTTTGTGAAGCTGAGCATTTGTAATCTTTTCGAATTCATTTTGCGGAAAATGTACAGTTGCGTTATTTACCAGAATATTAATATTTTTAAAAGTCGTGTGGCATTTTTTTATGGCAGTGCGACAAAATTTTTCATCTTTCAAATCACCACTAATTAAGAGGCACTCTCGGCCTTCTTTTTCAACCATCGCTTTTGTTTCTAGAGCATCTTTGTCTTCTTTTAAGTAGACAATTGCGACATTTGCGCCTTCTCTTGCAAAATGAACCGCAACACTTCGGCCAATACCGCTGTCGCCTCCAGTAATAAAAGCAGTTTTTCCAAGTAATTTTCCGCTTCCAACATAATTCTCTCTTATAATTTCTGGCTCAGGTGTCATCAAGTATTCATTGCCAGGAAGAGTTTGTTTTTGTTCGGGAAATGTCTGTTTCTTTTTCATGATTTCTCTCTTTTTAAGCTTTTATTTGCTTTTTAAAATTAGTTCTTAACTAAAATTTTGCTTGTCTTAAAAGAAATTTTGTTTGCTCCAATCAAAATAAAAGGGTAATCCTGTATGAAAATACATTCATTTCGTGAAAATGTTAAAGAATAAGAAATTTCTAATAAGTTAAGAATCATATAGAATCTCCAAACTGATTAGAAAAGATGGGAATTTTGTAACTATTTACGGTTTAAATAAAAAACCTCCCCGTTATTTTTTTTATACATTTGAGAATTTCTGCACCATTTTTAAGAGGTGCACTTTGCAATTCATTAAAAAAATAAGAAAATATTTATATTTATTTTAAATTCAATTATTTTGATTTACAACCGATTTAGCTTTCCGACATGGTATTAATTGTAGACGATATAAGGGCCAATATTATTGCCCTGAAGAAAACATTAGAACTGCATAATATCGATGTTGATAGTGCCGAATCTGGTGAAGAAGCGCTCAAAAAAATCCTTAAAACAGATTACTGCCTTATTATTATGGATGTTCAAATGCCTGGACTTGATGGCTTTGAGGTAGTAAAAATTCTTTCTGGAAATAAACGCACAAAAGATATACCTGTTATTTTTCTTTCTGCACTTAACACAGAGAAAAAATACATTTTTAAAGGTTATGAAACTGGTGCTGTTGAATATATTACCAAACCAGTAGATAGCGATTTACTGATACTGAAAGTAAAAACCTTCATTAAAATCTACGAACAGCAGAACGAACTTAAAGCGATGAAAGATCTGCTTTCTAAAGAAATCAAAATTAGAAAAGAAGCGCAGGACAATCTCGAAATCAAAATTGCAGAAAGAACAAAAGAATTGGTTCAGAAAAATGAAGAACTAGAGCTTCGAAATCACGAATTGCAACAGTTTTCTTGGGTAGTATCGCACGATTTAAACGAACCCATTAGAAAGATTCAAATCTTCATCAAAATAATAAAAGATCTTTATCTAAAAGCAGACGACAAAGCTATCGATTATGTGGATAGGACAATAAAATCGGCAGAAAGAATGCAGACTTTAATTACCGATTTGTTAGCTTATTCTAGACTTTCGGCTCAAGTAAAACCAGAAAGAACCGATTTAAATGTTGTTTTACAAGAGGTATTGGGAGATTTTGATTATTTAATTGAACGCAAAAACGCTACAATTAAAACAAACGAACTTCCAACAGTAGATAGCATTCCGAGTCAGATGCGTCAAGTTTTTCAAAATCTGATAGGAAATGCTTTGAAGTTCTCTGGAAGTGAATATAAACCCGTAATCGAGATCACTTCTGAAACCATTTTAGAAAAATCAATAGATAGCCCGACTTCACCAGATGGCAAATTCTGCAGAATTATGGTAAAAGATAACGGAATTGGTTTTGACGAAATTTATCTTGACCGTATTTTTATTATCTTTCAAAGCTTGAATGACCGCCAAAGTTACGAAGGAACAGGAATTGGACTTGCGATTGCAAAAAAAATAATAGAAAAACACAACGGATTAATCACAGCCAAAAGCAAATTAGGCGAGGGAGCAAGTTTTATTATTGTGCTTCCTTTAAAATACGAATTAAAATAATTAGACATATATGAACGGTAATTTTAAAAGGAATTTATTAATTAGTTCGCTAGTTTCATTGCTTGTACTTACCATTAGCTCGGTTGCTTCGTTTATAAGCATTAAAAGTCTTTTAAACAGCAATTTTTGGGTCAATCATACTCAGGATGTAATTTACAATCTAAATGAAGGTTCCTCAATTCTTACCGAAGCTCAAACAAGCATGAGAGGATACTTGCTTACAGGTGACGAGCAATTTGTTGGCCGTTTTAATGATTCTGAAGCCAAAGCCAATGCTTATTTTGAAAAGTTGGATGGTTTAACAGCTGATAATCCTTCGCAAACTAAATTACTAGAAGAATTGCGTGACAAACGTTCAGCTTTCTTTAAATATCTAAACAATCAGATTGTAAAAAAGAGATTAAGCAAGCAAATACTGATCTTTGATTTGAATGAGGGCCGAAATATGATGAACGAAATGCGTGCAATCATCAAAAAGGTCGAAAATACAGAGCAAAAGCTTTTAGATGAACGCAATTCAAATTCAGAGCGTTATGGCAGATATAGTTTGGCTTTAATTGCGATTGCTTTCTTTATCGCCTTTCTTATTTCTATAGTTTTCCTGATTAGAATTCTGAAAGATTACAATGAAAGAACTTTATTGCAACAAGAATTAATAAAAAAGGATAAGGAAACAGCTGATAGATTGCAAGTAATTGGCGGTATTGCAACACAAATTTCTAAAGGAAATTACGATGTTCAAATCGATGATCGAAAAGCAGATACTTTAGGTGCGCTTGGAGCTTCTATTCATGAAATGAAAAATTCGCTAAAAAATTCGTTCGACTTATTATCTCAAAAAGAATGGCTTCAGTCTGGTGTTGCGACTTTAAATGATAAAATGTTAGGCGAAAAAACAATCCAGAAGTTATCTAAAGATGTAATCGAATTTTTGTGCCAATATACCAACAGCAGCGCTGGAGTTTTGTATGTTTTGGACGGAGAAGAAATGACAATTTCTGGTGGATACAGTTATATTCCGAGTAAAAATAGAGAAAGAATTAAGAAAGGTGAAGGCTTAATCGGACAGGCAATTGTTTCTGGTAAAATGCTGGAATTGAAAACACTTTCGCCAGATGATATTCAAATTAATTACGCTTTAGGCGAAATAAAACCAACTCATATTGTAGCGCTTCCGCTTATGGATTTCAAAGTAGAAGGAGCAGTAGAATTGGCAAGTATTTATGGTTTTTCTGTACTGCAATTGGAATTTTTAAACATTGTAGCCAATAATATTGGAATTGCCCTGAAAGCGACTCAAAACCGTAAACGTGTCTTAGAATTGTTGGAAGAAACCAAATCGCAAGCAGAAGAATTACAAATTCAGCACAGCGAATTGGAAGCTATAAATGCAGAATTGGAAGCACAAACTGAAAAACTGCAAGCATCAGAAGAAGAACTTCGCGTACAGCAGGAAGAATTGGAGCAAACAAATGAAGAACTATCAGAAAGAAGTGTTTTATTAGAAGAAAAAAATACAGAAATTCAGAAGAAATCAGAGGCTTTAGAATTAACAACTCGCTACAAATCAGAGTTTTTAGCTAATATGTCGCATGAGTTGAGAACGCCTTTGAACTCGATTTTACTATTGAGCCGTTTGCTTTCTGAAAACAACAATAAAACAATGAACAATGAAGAAATTGAATTTGCAAAAGTAATTCAGAGTTCAGGAAATAGTTTGTTAGGATTAATCGATGAAATTCTGGATTTATCTAAAATTGAAGCTGGTAAAATGGATCTAGAGTTCTTAGATGTTTCGACAAAAGAGATTACAGACGCGCTTTATAATTTGTTTTATCTGGTAGCAAAAGAGAAAAATATCAACTTTGAAATTATTGCGAAAGAAGCACCAATTGTTATCAAAACAGATAAAATGCGTTTGGAGCAAATTCTAAAAAACTTGATTTCAAATGCGATTAAATTTACAGAAAAAGGAACTGTTTCTCTTGAAATTAAGGTTGATACAGACGACGATAAAATAATCTGCTTTATTGTAAAAGATACAGGAATTGGAATTCCGTTAGAAAAACAGCCATTAATTTTTGAAGCTTTCCAGCAAGCTGATGGTTCTACAAAACGCAAATACGGAGGAACAGGTTTAGGATTGTCAATTAGCCGTGAACTAGCTAAATTATTGAGAGGAGAAATCATCCTGCACAGCAAAGTAAACGAAGGAAGTACGTTTACGTTATGTCTGCCTGTATTAGGATTTGCAATCAATAAAGTGTCAGTTAATAAAATTCCAGAAGCAGAAGAAATTGAAGTTCAATCTGAAAATGAAGAACAAAAACCAAGATACATTAGCGATGTTGTGCCAGCAGAAATTGAAGACGACAGAAATTCTATTGTAGAAGGCGACAAAGTAATTTTGATTGTAGAAGATGATATTAATTTTGCTAAATCATTATTAGCTTTTACACAGAAAAAAGGATACAAAGGCGTTGTTGCTGTAAGAGGAGATTATGCTTTAAATTTTGCCTTAATCTATAGACCAATTGGTATTTTATTAGATATCGAATTGCCAATTAAAAGCGGTTGGGAAGTTTTGGAAGAATTGAAGAATAATTCGCACACTAAACATATTTCAGTGCACATTATGTCATCGCATAAATTGAAGCAAGAAAGCTTGCTAAAAGGAGCTGTAGATTTCTTAGATAAACCTGTTGCGTTTGACAAGATTCCGGAAGTTTTTATGCGAATTGAGCACATCATCAATAAAGAATCTCAGAAGGTTTTAATTATTGAAGATAATCCGAAACACGCAAAAGCTTTGGCTTATTTCTTAGAAACGTATAATATCAATTCGGAAATTAAGAGTGAAGTTTCGGCAGGTTTATCGGCTTTAGGAAAAGAAGAGGTAGATTGCGTAATTCTTGATATGGGAATCCCAGATAAACAAGCCTACGAAATTCTAGATGGAGTTAAGAAAAGTCCAGGATTAGAAAACCTTCCTGTAATTGTCTTTACAGGAAAAAGTTTGTCTATAAAGGAAGAACTGAAAATTAGAAAATATGCCGATTCTATTATTGTAAAAACGGCTCATTCATACCAAAGAATGCTAGATGAGGTTTCGCTTTTCCTTCACTTAGTAGAAGAAAAGAAAGAAGGTACAGCAAAGGAAAACCACAAAAAGTTGAATTCGCTAAATAATATTTTGTTTGAGAAAAAAGTATTAATTGTAGACGATGATGTACGAAATATATATTCGCTTTCAAAAGCTTTAGAAGCCTTTAAAATGAATGTAATTACAGCTTTTGATGGAAAAGAGGCTATTAAAATTTTAGATGAAAACCCAGATACAGATGTGGTGTTACTAGATATGATGATGCCCAATATGGATGGCTACGAAACAGCAGAAAAGATAAGAAGTAACCCGAAATTTCTTAACTTAGCTGTAATAGCTGTAACGGCAAAAGCAATGACTGGAGACAGAGAAAAATGTATTAAAGCTGGAGCTTCAGATTATATTACAAAACCTGTCGATGTAGACCAGCTTTTATCGTTATTGCGAGTGTGGCTTTATGATAAAATCTAATCTTTAAAATGCTGTAAATGGGAAAGAAACGTGTTTTGATCGTAGATGATGATTCGAGGAATATTTTTGCTTTAGTAAACACTTTAAAAGCAAAATCGTATGATTGTTTATCTTGCTTAAGCGCCGAAGAGGCTCTAAAAATACTAAAAGAAGACTCATCTATAGATGCAGTTTTAATCGATATGATGATGCCAGAAATGGATGGTTATGAGGCAATTCCGCTTATAAAAGAAATTCCGTCGCAAGAATCTACCTTAGTAATTGCCGTTACAGCACAGGCAATGGCAGGAGACAGAGAAAAATGTTTACAAGCTGGAGCAGACGCCTACATCTCTAAACCAGTAGATGTTGATAAATTACTTCAGATTTTGGAAGAAATCTAAATGAATTATGATTGAAGATATTGAATTAGAAACTCTTATAAATGATGTTTACGAATATTACGGTTTTGATTTTGGAAGTTATTCGAGAGCTTCACTTAAACGACGAGTAAGCCGGGTTTTTTATTTAGATGGATTTAAACATTTTCATGAGTTTTTATCTAAAATCCGCACAGATCCAGAATATTACAAAAGAATGATAGACGAAATCACGGTTAATGTAACCGAGATGTTTCGTGATCCATCATTTTATCTAACATTAAGAAAAGAAGTCCTACCACTTTTAGGGCCTAAGCCTTTTATTCGTATTTGGCATGCAGGCTGTTCTACGGGAGAAGAAGTATATTCTATGGCAATTATGTTGAAAGAAGAAGGCTTGCTTCATAAATCAATATTATATGCTACAGATATAAATGCATCTGTGCTAGAAACAGCCAAAAGCGGTATTTTTCCGTTACGAATGATAAAAGATTACGCAGACAATTATCGCGATGCAGGCGGACAACAGGATTTTTCAGATTATTACATTGCCAATTATGGTTTTGCAAAGTTTAACGAGAATCTTTCTGAGAAAATGGTTTTCTCACAGCATAACTTAGTTTCAGACAATTCGTTTAATGAGTTTGACCTTATTTTGTGCCGTAATGTTTTAATTTATTTTGATAATAATCTACAGAAGAGAGTTGTGAATCTATTCGACGATAGCTTGGCTGTTCTAGGATTTTTGGCACTCGGAACAAAAGAAACGATAAAATATTCTATATCTCAAACCAAATATAAACAATTTGCTAAAGAGAAAATATGGAGAAAAGTAAGAGAATAACAAATTGTAAAGTAATTATAATTGGAGGTTCGGCAGGAAGCTTACAGGCATTATTGCAAATTTTGCCTTTTATAGAAAAGCCTATTTCTTTTGCCATTGTAATAGTAGTTCACAGAAAAAATTCAGATGAACAAACCTTAGAAGATTTAATTGCCTTAAAATCGCAAATAATAGTAAAAGAAGTAGAAGACAAGGTAAAACTAGAACCAGGATTTATCTATATCGCGCCGTCCAATTATCATTTATTATTTGAAAGAAACGAAACACTGTCTTTAGACACTTCAGAAAAAATAAACTACAGCAGACCAAGTATTGACGTCTCATTTGAGTCTGCTTGCAGAAATATATGGCAATCATTTGATCGGAATTTTACTTTCGGGTTCCAATTCTGATGGAACAATCGGATTGAGAGCTATTCAGGCATTTGGCGGAATAAGCGTTGTCCAGAATCCGCTTTCTGCAGACATGCCTTTTATGCCCAATAATGCCATTTTGCATACAGTACCTGATTTTGTTTTAAGTACCGATGAGATTCTTGAATTTATAAAAGAAATCAATCAGGAAGAATAAAAGATATTATTTTTCATCTTCTGGCAGAACCACTTTGTTAAGTTCGGCTTCTTTTTCAGCTCTTTTTTGTGCAGCTTTTCCTTTTCCGATAGGTAGTCCTGCTGTAACATACAAAGATCTGTTATATTGATTGTTTGGTCCATCTCCTTTCATTACAGTAACAAGTCCGTAATAATATTGAACTGTTAGATTTAAGCCATGTCCAACATTCAAATGATAGCCGGCGCCAAATGCAAGTCCAGCATCAATAACATGAATTTGATCACGAATGTTCTTTTTGTAGACCACATCGTCGCTGTTAATTTCATTTTTAAACTCATCAAATGCTTTGGCTAATAATCCAAATTGCGGACCCGCTTTAAGGTAGATATTATTCTTAAATTGATATTTAATCAATATAGGAACATTAAAATAACGTATCTCGCGATTAACGTGTCCACCTGCAAAAGTATTGTCCAAATTTTCATCGTTTAAAGAATAAACTGGAATATCTTTGGCTCCCATGGGCGATTTTACAATTACTCCTGTATTGATCATCCACGCTGGATTTTTTCTAGATCTTAAATCAAAATAAAAACCAAGATTGAAACCTGGATTTAAGGCGGAAGATCCCATGTTTGAAATGGTAGAAAAATTAGCGCCACCTTCAAGACCAAACTCTAAAAACTGCGAATTGAGTTTATCTCCAAATATTAAGGAAATCAAGACTTGGGATTGTGCTGTGCTAATACAAAAAAAAGTGACAAAGATTAGAAAACCTTTTTTCATATGATTTCCGAATTAAAGTCCAAAACGATACTGAAGACTGCCCAGAACTTGTGTACGTGAGCCTAAGAAACCGCATTCTGCACGAAACATAATATGTCTGCTGAATTGATACTGCGATCCAACAATAAAGTTCCACATGTCTTTAGGCCTTTTTTGAAGCGAATATTGAACAGACGAGCTTTCGGCCGTACTCAATGCTCCATCCAGAGTTGCAAGAATTGTCCCCGCTCTGTCTAAAGCTCTGTCTGCCGTGTTGTGCTTGGCAATATTGACTGGATTTTTTTGTTCAGCTGGAGTCAAGCCATCCCACCAGTTATCTACTTTTGTTTGGTTTTCGGATACTTTTTGAAGACCGCTATCCACTTTAGCCTGCGCACCGGTAAGATCAATAAAATTAGACAATGGCAAATTTCCATTAGTATCTCCAGAAATGTGTACTCTAAAACCTCCGACCCAAACTGCTATGTTTGTATCTGGTTTATTGAATTTAAAAGTCTTACCAAATCGTGGACCGAAGATATAAGAGAAAGCGGGTTTATCAAGCGAACTTATGTCGGTCCAAGCCATATTCATATCAAGTGCAAACCAGCCTCCGCCAATACCAATTGTGGGAGTCATACCAATACCGAAAGTCGTAGCATTAAAGTTTGCTTTTGTAGTAAAATGAGCAACTTCTGACCAGTTATTATCAGCATCCGGAACGTAAATTCCGGCATTGATGTTTGTTGAAGTATTGGCTTTTCCAAAGATGCCATAGATATTTAAAAAAGGAAGTAGCCATATATCAGGACGAATAGTAAGCGCTCCAGCTTCAACATAAGATTTGTCAAAACGAACGATCTCATCCAAATTATACTGAGGCCCATTATTAAAACCAACATTTAAATTATTGATAATTATATCAGAGGTTTGCCAAAAATAATTTACAGATACTCCAGCGGAGTAAGGAAGTTTATAGCCTTTTTGGGCTACTTTTTCGCCCCAGATAGGAAGAGCGTAGGGGTATTTTTCTACTTTAAGACTGTCTTTTAAATCTTCATTTTTTTTTCCAACAATTTTGTCGGTGTAAACTTGTCCAAAAATCTGTATGCTGAAAAATAATAAAGAGGCTGATATTAGTGTCTTACATTTCATTGATTAGAGTATTAAAAATTAATTAAACTGCGAAAAATAAATTGTACTAATGGGTGTAAAGAAATCTCTGCTTATTTTTTTTGGCGTATAGAAAAAGTGTTTTTAAAGGTTAAAATGAGGGACTTAAAGAATTGTTAATTATTGTTAAAGTTAACGAAATTTTCTTACCTCCAACAAAGTTTTTAAAGAAAATAAAAAATCTATTGAAATAATTGTCAGGTCATTAACTAGCATTTTATTTTTACTATCATCAATTTTAATTAACTGAAAAAAAATAAAAATAAATTGTACTTTTACAGCTGTGAAATGGATAACAATCATATTATCAATTTACCTAATGGCATTATCTAATATGCCATGTGCGGATATGGAAGTAAACAGCGCCATGCATAAAACAGCTCAGTTTACTTCAGAAGATAATCATTCGCATGATAAAGCAAATGATTTATGTTCTCCATTTTGCGTCTGTAACTGTTGCGGTGCACAGGTTTTAAGTTACCATTCTGCTGTAACTTTTGAATTTCCTAAAACTTACAATCAAATTTCAATAGCTTTACCAAGTTATAATTCTGTTTTTATTTCCAATTTCTACGGAAGTATTTGGCAACCCCCTCAAATAGCATAATGATTATGCCTGTTCGATGAAAATCGAAACGGGCGAGAGAGTTGTGGATTTTCCACACGTTTACAGGCAATTTAATTGTCTAATTTCTCACGTCATTATATATTCAAATGTTAGATAAAATCATACAGTTTAGTATACGAAACAAATTCGTTATACTATTATTTACCCTTGCACTAATTGCTTGGGGAAGCTATTCGCTTAAAAAATTACCATTGGATGCATTGCCAGATGTAACCAATAATCAAGTTCAGATTATTACAACGGCGCCAACATTGGCAAGCCAGGAAGTCGAACAATTAATTACATATCCATTAGAAAGAGCTGTAAAAACAGTTCCAGATGTGATAGAGCTTCGCAGTATTTCCCGTTTTGGATTATCGGTTGTAACTGTTGTTTTTGAGGACGATGTCGATATTTACTGGGCTCGCGAGCAAATTTTCCAGCGTCTAAAACAAGCCGAAGAAAACATTCCAGATTATGTAAATTCTCCCGAATTAGCACCAATTTCTACAGGTTTAGGAGAGATTTATCAATACGATGTCTACGCTAAAAAAGGTTACGAAAACAAATACAGCGCTGTAGAACTGCGTACCATTCAAGATTGGATTATTATTCCGCAATTGCAAGGAATTAAAGGTGTTGCCGAAGTAAGTACTTGGGGCGGAAAACTAAAACAATTCGAAATAGCCGTAAATCCCAATATGCTCAATAGTTTGGGGGTAACAATTACCGAAATTTTTGATGCTTTAGAAAAAAACAATCAAAATACAGGCGGCGCTTATATCGAAAAAGATCAATACACTTATTTTATTCGCGGTGTCGGAATGGCAAAAGGCGTAAAAGACCTTGAAAATGTCGTCGTAAAAAACCGAAATGGTTCGCCAGTTTTGGTTCGAAATGTTGCGCAAGTTCGTGAAGGCGTTGCGTTGCGTTATGGAGCATCAACAAAAGACGGGAAAGGAGAAATCGTTTCGGGAATGGTTTTGATGTTAAAAGGAGAAAACTCTAGCGCTGTTGTAAATCGTGTTCACGAAAAAATGGAGCAAATAAATAAAAGTCTTCCCGAGGGAGTTGTTGCCGAAGCTTTTATTGATAGAGGAAAACTCGTAGATAATTCTATAAAAACCGTTGCTAAGAATTTATTAGAAGGAGCATTAATCGTGATTTTTGTTTTGATTTTATTCTTAGGAAATCTTCGTGCAGGATTAATCGTTGCTTCGGTTATTCCGTTAGCAATGTTGTTTGCTGTGATTCTCATGAATGCCTTTGGCGTAAGCGGAAATTTAATGAGTCTTGGTGCCATAGATTTCGGAATTATTGTCGACGGAGCCGTCATTATCGTCGAGGCCACGATGCACCATCTGCAGAAATTCAAAAACAAAAAAGAACTAACACAGGAAGAAATGGACGAAGAAGTCTATAATTCGGCTTCAAAAATTAGAAATAGTGCCGCTTTTGGTGAAATTATCATTCTTATAGTTTATTTGCCAATCTTAGCTTTAATTGGAACCGAAGGAAAAATGTTTAAACCAATGGCGATGACGGTTGGTTTTGCGATTATTGGAGCTTTTATTCTTTCGTTGACTTATATTCCGATGATGAGTGCTTTGTTTCTTTCCAAAAAGACAGAACACAAAGAAAACTTCAGCGACCGAATGATTGCTTGGTTAGAAAACCGTTATACGCCATTATTAAAAAAAGCTCTAGAATTTAAAAAAGTGGTGCTTTCTATTGCCGTTGCATTATTTGCTTTAGCGTTTATCATTTTTCAAAATATGGGAGGTGAATTTATTCCAACAATCGAAGAAGGCGATTTAGCAATCAATGCTACAATTATGACAGGAAGTTCACTCACACAAATGGTTGAAACGACTACTAAATACGAACAGATTCTAAAAGCCAAATTCCCAGAAATCAAAACCATCGTAACCAAAATAGGAAGCGGTGAGATCCCAACTGATCCAATGCCAATTGAAAGTGGCGATTTGATTATTGTTCTAAAAGACAAAAAAGAATGGAAAGGTAAATACCACAATTGGGAAGAATTGGCAAACGCCATGAAAAAGGAAATGGAAATTATTCCAGGAGCAAATATCGAAATCTCTCAGCCAATTCAGATGCGTTTTAACGAATTAATGACAGGAAGCCGATCTGATATTGCAATCAAGATTTTTGGTGATGATTTGGAAATTCTAGACGCTAAGGCAACAGAATTAATAGCGAAAATAAAAGGAATTGAAGGAATAGGAGATTTAAAAGCCGATAAAGTTACAGGACTGCCACAAATTACAATTAAATACGATTATGATAAAATCGCTCTTTACGGATTGAATATTTCAGATATCAATCAAATCATTCGTTCGTCTTTTGCAGGAGAAGTTGCAGGAAAGATTTATGACGAAAGCAAAAGATTTGATGTTGTCGTAAGAATGGATGAAAACAATCGTGGCGATATTACCGATGTGAGCAATTTGTTTATTCCGCTTCCGAGTGGACAACAAGTTCCTTTATCACAAGTTGCTTCAGTTGAATATGAGCAAGGTCCTGTACAGGTTATCCGCGAAGACGGAAAACGAAGAATTACTGTTGGATTAAACGTTCGTGGAAGAGATATTAAAAGTGTTGTGGAAGAAATTCAAGCGAAACTAGATAAAAGTTTCAAACTTCCTGCGGGTTATTATGTGACTTACGGTGGACAGTTTGAAAATCTAATTGAAGCTTCGAAAAGACTTTCTGTCGCTTTACCCATTGCTTTGGGACTAATTTTAGTTTTGCTTTATTTCACTTTTAAAAGTGTAAAACAAGCATTATTAATTTTTACAGCGATTCCATTATCAGCTATCGGAGGTGTTTTTGCGCTTTCACTGAGAGGAATGCCGTTTAGTATTTCGGCAGGAATTGGTTTTATTGCTTTATTTGGAATCGCAGTTTTAAACGGAATTGTACTGATTTCCTATTTCAATCAATTAAAATCTGAAGGTATTTCGGATGCATTTCAACGAATTATTATTGGAACTAAAACGCGTTTGCGTCCTGTTTTAATGACTGCAGCTGTAGCTTCATTAGGATTCATGCCAATGGCATTATCAACAAGTGGCGGAGCAGAGGTGCAAAAACCTTTGGCAACCGTAGTAATCGGCGGATTAATCTCAGCAACTTTATTAACCTTAATTGTTTTACCGATTTTGTATTTATTGTTGGAGAGATTTAACCGCAAAGAGCGCAAAGATTTACGCGAAGAACGCTAAGAAAATTTTAAAAAAAATGAAAAAGTTACTATATAATTTAAGAAAAATAACCTTTGCGAACTTCGCGCTTCCTTTGCGAACTTTGCGGTTAAGCGCGTTCCTATTGGCAAGTACAGCAACATTTGCACAGCAACCTATAAGTCTAGAAAAAGCAATAGAACTCGCCAAATCAAACAACATCGATTTAAAAATTGCCGATAAAGAAATCGAAAAACAAACTGTTCTTAAAAAAGCAGACTTTTCAGCCAGATCCGCTTCAAGTACAGTATCAAGGCGGTCAGTTCAATAGTGCAGATTACGATCATAACGTTTCTGTGCAACAGTTTTTTCCGTTAGGGAATATTACAAAAGCCAATAGGCAATTACAGGAAGAACTGGCAAAACTGGCCGAAAAAAGAAAAGCTTTGTCTTCATATGAAATCGAAAAAGCAGTGACATTGGCATATTATCAATATTTGTATGGCGTTTCGATTCAGAAACTCAATTCAGAATTGAATGATATTTATACCAAATTTCTAAAAAATGCCGAACTGCGATTTAAAACTGGAGAAAGTGGAAATATAGAAGTCATTAGTGCTAAAGCTAAAGTAAAAGAAATTGAAACTCAGAAAGCGCAATTAGAATATGATTTAGCAATTTATCAGAAGCAATTGCAATTTTTCATTCAGACAGATGAAAATATTGTCCCTGATAAGAATACGGCTTTGCAATACACTTTCATAGAAAACCAGCAAAACACAACAGCCGAAGCTTTAATGACCGATTTTTATCAGCAACAAATATCAGTCTATCAAAAAGAAGCTGGAACATTTAAAGCTTTACGTACGCCAAAAGTAGGTTTAGGCTATTTTGCTCAGACAATAAATACAGAATCTTTGTTTCAAGGTTTTACAGCAGGGTTGCAAATTCCGTTGTTTGGAGGAGTTAATACAACCAAAGCAAAAGCGGCTGAAATCAGTATTTCGCAGTCACAATTGGCTTTAGACAAAAACAAAATGATGCTGAATCTACAAAGAGAAGAATTGAAAAACAACTTCGAAAAACAGCAGAAGAATTTAGCCTATTTCCAAAATGAAGGGTCGCAATATGCCAATCAAATTATTGAAACTGCCCAAAAAAGTTATGCCAATGGAGACATGAGTTATTGGTCGTATATCAGTTTTTTAAATCAGGCAATTGATATTAAAAAACAATTTGCAGAGGCAACGCACAGCTATAATCAAAGTGCTATCGAACTTCAATTTCCAACTATCAAAAACAATTAATCATGAAAAATATACTTATGAATTTAACCGCAAAGAACGCTAAGATTATGCAAAGAGCACAAAGTTTAGTTTCCTTGCGTACTTTGCGCTTTGTCTTTGCGTGCTTTGCGGTTACCTTAACAGCATGCAATGAAAAAAAGGTAGAAGAAACTTCTGAAGAAGAAAAATCTACTACAGAAGTTGCTTTAACCGCTTCTCAATACAAAACAGTAGGAATTGAAACAGGAATTGTAGAAGATAGAAATCTGAATAAAATCATCAAGGCGAATGGTTATACAACTGTTCCTCCGCAAAATTCTGCTGAGGTTTCGACTTTGATTGGCGGAACTGTAAAAGACATTTTTGTTTTGGAAGGAACATTCGTAAACAAAGGAAAAGTCTTGGCAACCATTCAAAATCTGGAAGTTATAGGAATGCAGGAAGATTACCAATCGGCGGTGGCGAATGTCGAATATCTGCAGTTAGAATACAATCGTCAGAAAACGTTGAGTGACGAAAATGTGAATCCGAGAAAGACTTTTCAGGAAGTAAAAGCCAAATTAGCGGCCGAAAAAGCTCGCGCGCAGGCGACAAAAAATAGACTTGATGCTTTGCATGTTAATATAAAAGGATCTACACCAGTTGTACCAATTCTTTCGCCAATAAACGGTTTTGTTGGAAAAATCAATATTGCGAAAGGCGCTTTTGCAAATACAGGAGTTTCGCTTTTTGAAGTCGTTGATAACAGTCAGATGCATTTGGATTTAAATGTTTATGAGAAAGATTTAGGTTCGATTTCGATTGGTCAAGTAATTGATTTTGTGTTAACAAATCAATCCAATAAATCAATTAAAGGAAAGATTTTCGGAATCAATAAATCTTTTTCTAACGAAAGTAAAACGGTTGCCGTACACGCCAAAATTGATCCCGCTGATGCGAAAGGATTGATTCCAGGAATGTACGTTTCTGCAAATATTAATATTGTAAATGCAACAGTTCCAGCATTACCAAAAGATGCCGTCGTGAGAAATGCTGATAAATACTTTGTTTTTATTCAAGAAGATGTTCAGGCCGCAGAAAAACACGAGCATAAAGAGGGGGAAAAAGAAGAAGCTCATGAAGAAGAAGTGCATTTTAAAGCTGTTGAGGTTATTCCAGGAACAACGGATTTAGGTTTTACAGAAGTTAAGTTTGTAAATGATATTCCGGCCAACGCTAAGATTGTGACCAAAGGTGCATTTTATCTACTTTCGGCAATGAAGGGCGGAGGAGAGCATTCGCACTAGTTTTTTTAAAGATGCTAAGATACTAAGGGACTAAGTTTTTTTGTTGGAGTGGAATTTGCTCGCAAAGGCGCAAAGACGCAAAGTTTTTTATATAGAGAATAAACGTATTATTTGTCATTTCAACGAAGGAGAAATCTCCGTAAGTAGCTCTGTTCCTAAAATCCAATCTTTGTGGAGTTTCTCGCGGAGATTTCTCCTTCGTCGAAATGACATAAAATGAGAAAAAACTATGCGTCTTTGCGACTTTGCGAAATTAATTCGCCATAGTTAAATAAAAACTTAGTGCCTCTGCGGCAATAAACTTTAATACAAAATGCTTAAATTTAGGACATAATTTAAACAAAGTTTTGTGAACATAAAACTTGTCCCGATAGCTATCGGGATTAAACCTGAAATTCAAAAAATGATACATCAAGATAAAGAAGTAAAAAGTACAAAAAATAAAGCCAAACCTTCCTGCTGCTGTTCTCATGATGAACCTGTTCACACTGAAAATGACGGACATGATCACGGAGGACACGACCACGAACACAATGTAGATGGAGGTCTTTTTAAACTATTTCTGCCATCCATAATATCTTTTGTTTTACTGATTGTAGGAATTGCTTTTGACAACTATTTTAAGCAAGAATGGTTTGCGGGATATGTTAGAATTGTATGGTATGCAATTGCATATCTTCCTGTTGGAATTCCTGTTTTGAGAGAAGCTTACGAAAGCATTTTAAAAGGAGACGTTTTTTCGGAGTTTTTTCTCATGTGCATTGCTACTATTGGCGCATTTGCAATAGGCGAATATCCCGAAGGCGTTGCAGTAATGCTGTTTTATACGATTGGAGAAACTTTTCAAGGAATGGCAGTTAAGAGAGCAAAAACAAGCATTAAAAAACTGCTAGATCAGCGTCCTGATGAGGTGCATATTTTAGAAAATAATGTTGCCGTAAAAGTCAAAGCCAAAGACGTTCAGATTGGAGCTATTATTCAGCTTAAAGCTGGAGAAAAATTAGGTTTGGATGGCGAATTGTTATCCGATTCTGCTTTTGTAAATACAGTTGCTTTAACAGGAGAAAGTAAGCCGGCTACCAAAAAGAAAGGCGATACTGTTTTGGCAGGGATGATAAACGGAAATACTATTATCGAAGTAAAAGTAACAACAGCTTACAGCGATAGTAAGTTGTCTAAAATTCTGGAATTGGTTCAAAATGCCACTGCAAAAAAAGCGCCTGCGGAGTTATTTATTAGAAAGTTTGCAAAAATATATACACCAATTGTAGTGTATTTGGCAATTGCAATTTGTTTGGTTCCAATGCTTTTTGTGTCTAATTATGTTTTTACCGATTGGTTATATAGAGCATTAGTTTTCTTAGTTATTTCTTGTCCTTGTGCTTTAGTTATCAGTATTCCGCTTGGTTATTTTGGAGGAATTGGCGCTGCAAGCAGAAACGGAATTTTGTTTAAAGGAAGTAATTTCTTAGACAGTATTTCGACGATTCAAAATGTTGTAGTTGACAAAACGGGAACGATGACAGAAGGTGTTTTTAAAGTTCAGGATGTCATTATAAAACCAGAATTTGATAAAGACGAAATTTTAAAACTGGTTAATGTTTTAGAAAATAAAAGTTCTCATCCTGTGGCAACAGCAATTCATAATCATGTTGGAACCGTTGATTCTTCGGTAGAATTGAAAGATATTGAAGAAATTTCAGGACACGGATTAAAAGCTACATACAAGGAGAAAGATTTACATGTCGGGAATTTTAAATTATTGGATAAGTTCAACATTTCGTATGATATCGATCCTTCAACAATCGTTTACACTACAATTGCAATTGCTTACGGAGGTAAATTTGCAGGTTATTTGACTATTGCGGATGAAATTAAAGAAGATGCGAAAGAAACGGTTTCTAAACTAAAAGCTTTAGGAGTAAAATTGACGATGTTAAGTGGCGATAAGTCTAATGTCGTTCAGTTTGTAGCTGATAAAGTCGGTATTAAGAATGCTTTTGGCGATTTGCTTCCAGAAGATAAAGTAAATAAAGTCAACGAAATTAAAGCTAAAAATGAAACGATTGCCTTTGTTGGCGATGGTGTTAACGATGCGCCTGTAATTGCTTTAAGTACAGTCGGGATTGCAATGGGTGGTTTAGGAAGTGATGCCACAATCGAAACTGCTGATATTGTAATTCAGGACGATAAACCGAGTAAAATTGCAATGGCTATTAACATCGGAAAACAAACTAAAAAGATTGTTTGGCAAAATATTACATTGGCTTTTGTAGTAAAAGCTTTTGTATTAATTCTTGGCGCTGGCGGACTTGCAACAATGTGGGAAGCTGTTTTTGCCGATGTTGGCGTGGCGCTTTTAGCAATTTTGAATGCGGTTAGGATTCAGAGAATGAAGTTTTAATAATTATTTGAGTTATATAGAAAAGCCCAATTCATTTGTTTGAATTGGGCTTTTTATATTTAGAATTATTTCTTTAAGTGCTTTGGCTCTTGAATTTCTCCATTACCAAAAGACCAATTTTCCAGACCATTATTTTCGAGCAAAACGATTATTACATTATTGATTGTAATTTCTGTTGAGGTACTAATTTTTGTTGCTATTTGATGATACAATTTTCTCTTTTGTTCTAAGGTTCTTCCTTGTCCAGCAGTTATTTGCACATAAACGATTTCTTCAGAATGTGAAATCCCTAAATAACTTTTAGGATATTTTATCTGATGAAACTCTAATTCTTCAATAACATGAAAATAATCATCTACAGGAATATTAAATTCTTCAATCAAAGATTGATGTACCGCTTCTGAAATATTATTTTTGGTTTTAAGGGAAAGCGTTTTTGGTAGACTGATTCTAACGAAAGGCATTTTAATTCATTTAAATTTTAAATAAAATTACGGAACTTTTAATTACTAAAAATCCAATTCAATTATATTTTCATTATTCTCCAAAGTAATTTTCACAGGATTACTTTCAGAAGGAATTTGAGTTGGATACCAATTTCTAGTGGGCTGAACGAGAATTAATAAACCTTCATGATCGCCAATTGCGACAAATTTTTCAGTATTTGTATTTTGAGTAAAGAAATGCAATCCGTGTTCTTCAATTAATTGATTTCCTAATTGTAATGGACTTTCCGTAACAATTCCGATTTCGCTAATGCTTAAAATAGATGCAGCGTTGAAGTCGCCAACTTGTTCGTTGTTAAGATCATGTCTAGCAATAAATTCCAGTAAATTTCCATTGTGATCGAAGAAATAAATAGAATGCGCATTCCAATTTTCAAAATTCGTCACGACACTTTTATCTTCCAAAACAATTAAATCAACTTTGTCTTTGCACCATTGAATGGCTTCTTCAAGCTGATTCTCAGGAATATTAAAAGCAAAATGATATATAGAATCAAAGCTAGGATCTTCAATAAATTTTAAAATGGAAGTTCCAGCCTGAAACGTGATCGATTTTTGATCATTTTCCAGAATAAAAAGGCCAAAAATATTCTGATAAAATGCTTTCGTTTTTTGAATATCGCTTGTTTTGATTTGTATTTGATCTATTCTCATCGTAGTATATTTTTATAAAAGAAAAAGCTTCTTTTTGATTGACGAACAAATTTAAGAAACGTCAATTATATTAGACTTACAGCGCTATTTTATGCATCAATGAAAGAATAATTAATAAGTATTGATTGACGTTAAAAGGTAACTTAAAATCATATATTAAAGCTACAAAAAGGACAAACTGTTTTTGTTACGAGATTATTAAAAAATCTTTCATATTTAATCTTTGCATTTAAATAAAAAAGCTCGATTACTATCGAGCTTTTGTGTTTTAGTATGTTGCAGGTTTTCTAATATTTTTTCCAATCTTATGATTCAAATCGTCGCCAAGATCTTCTCGTGCTGTCTCGGCAATTTTCTGAATTTCGGCTACAATTTCAGGATATAATTGTTGTACATCTCGTACTTCTCCTGGATCGTGTGCTAAATCGTAAAGTGCCATTGGGAATTCTGCAGAAGCGCCTTCGCCACGATAACCGTCTTTTCCTTGCAGTTTTTTATTATAAGTTGTGCCTTTATGAGGGAAAACCAATTTCCAATGTTTGTAACGAATAGCTTCTAGATTATTGCTTCCAACTCCAAAATAATAATAGAAAACTTCTCTTGGCCCTTTAGTCGTTTTTCCCGTCAATAAAGGAAGAAAATTTAAACCGTCAATTTGGTTTTTTGGTAACGATGCGCCAGTAATTGCGAGCAATAGTGGGCAATAAATCCATATTGGTCATTAGAGAACTGTTTACGGTACCATTTTTTATTTTTCCTGGCCAGCGAATTAAAAACGGAACCCTTGTACCGCCTTCCCAAGTGGTAGATTTTCCTTCTCTAAAACCTCCCGAAGATCCGGCATTATCACCAAAAACAAGCCAAGGTCCATTATCGCTGGTTACAATTAAAACGGTGTTATTGGCAAGTCCTTCTTTGTCTAAAGTGCTTATGATTTCGCCAATAGACCAATCCAGTTCCATAATTACATCGCCAAAAAGTCCTAAATCGCTTTTGCCCTTAAATTTGTCTGAAACTGCCAAAGGCGCGTGAGGTAAAGGATGAGTGAGATATAAAAAGAACGGATTTTTTTTGTTTTTTTGGATGAAACCAATTGCTTTTTCGGTAAAAAGAGTCGTTAATTTTGAAGCATCTTTAATGTTTTCAATTGTATCAATAATCGTTGTATTATTTATTAATGGAAGCGGAGGGAAGCTTGAACGCATATCTTTTGCGTCTGTAACTTTCGAATAGCCGTCGTAATCAATTGGCCAAACATCGTGAGAATAAGGGATTCCGAAAAACTCATCAAAGCCATAGTTAGTTGGCCAGTACGGTAATTCGTTACCCAAATGCCATTTGCCATAATTGGCGGTTTTATATCCGTTTTTCTTTAAAAGTGACGCAATAGTTTCCTCATTCGGATTTAAAGCATGTTTGGCTCCAGGAAGCAATACGCCCGACATTCCGATTCGGTTTGGATAGCAGCCCGTTAGCAAAGCAGCTCTAGACGCCGTACAAATGGCTTGTCCAGCATTAAAGTTAGTCAAACGCATTCCTTCTTCAGCGATCTGATTAAAATGTGGAGTGTTAACTCCCGTCATTCCATACGGTTCGGTGTCGCCATAACCCATATCATCCATGTTGATGATAATGATGTTGGGTTTAGAAGTAGGGTTTTTACTTTGTGCAATGCCTAAAGAGGAAATTGCAGAAAGCAAGATCAAGAAGAAGCTTCTTTTCATAATTTGTGGTTTTTGAGATAATAAATAATTGCATGGCGTGTAAGTTTGGTTGATCACAAATATATTGAAAAGATGAATTTTAGAAACAAAAAAAAGCCCATTTCATAAAAAGAAATGGGCTTAACAGATTTGCAAATTTTGGGGCAAATGCAAATCATCAACTAACTTATTTTGGCATTTCAGGAATAATGATTCTTCTCGTTGGCGTGCTTAAAGTCTCGATAAAAGCTAATAAATCGCCAATCTCTTCTTTGCTCAAATCTAGTTTTCTTAGCATTGGATCTACTTTTGGAATGAGAGAATCTCTAGCAGTTCCTAGATATTTCTTTTGAATTGGAGAAGGATTTCCTAAATTGTATAACTCTACAACATCTAATAAAGTTGGGAAATGCCCATGATGCATCCATGGTTTTGTGTTAGCGACTTCACGAAGTGTTGGAGTTCTAAATTTGCCGATATCTTTTACATCTTTAGTAACATTATAACGTCCGAAATCTTCATTTTTTGTTCCGAATAAAGTTTGGCCGTCGTTATGAAATTGATTATCGCTGAAATAAGGCGTATTATGGCAATTTATGCATTGTGCTTTGGTTCTAAATAAATGCATTCCTTTTACTTGTTGATCGGTATAAATATCTGATTTTCCGCTTACAAACTGATCAAATTTGCTTTTAGGACTATTAATTGATCTTTCGAAAGTGGCAATGGCATATTGAATTCGCTCTAGAGTTACTTTTTTATCGCCAAAAGCTTCTGTAAACAGCGAATTGTAGCCTTTTATTTTGGCAATTTTGTCAACTGCAATTGTCAGTTTCTCATTCATTTCTAAAGGATCTTGAACAGGAAACTGCGCTTGATCTTCTAGACTAGAAGCTCTTCCGTCCCAAAATAAAGAAGTGGCATATGCTGAATTTAAAATCGTCATAGAGTTACGTTTTCCCGTTTGACGGTCATGGCCAAAAGAACGCGTGAGATTATCGGTCCATCC
Source organism: Flavobacterium ginsengisoli (assembly GCF_029625315.1). NCBI lineage: Bacteria > Pseudomonadati > Bacteroidota > Flavobacteriia > Flavobacteriales > Flavobacteriaceae > Flavobacterium > Flavobacterium ginsengisoli. The sequence continues at coordinate 1,378,703 of NZ_CP121110.1, read as the reverse complement.
CAATTCTGGATTGTGACAAGAAGCGCAGGCAATTTGTCCGCTTCGAGATAATCTCGGATCAAAAAATAGAATCTTTCCCAAACTTTCTTTTTCTTTTGAATACGGATTATAAGCAGGATAAGGAACTGCAGGAAGCACACCAATATCTTGAAATTTTGATTTATCGATATTTTCATGTAGTGCCGCAGCAGGCCATTTTGAAGCATCTCCGCTGGAATAGCGTTTCCTTAATTCCTGAATATCGATGTAATCAGGATTTTCCAAGCTTTTATAAGCCGTTAAGCTTAGCAGGAATAAGATTGGGATGATGAGTTTTTTCAATTCTCTTTTGTTTTGTTTTTTTATTTTGTTTCAAGTTGCAAGTTTTGAGTCACAGTCAGGCAGCCTTAACTTCCGAAAACTTTGACAAAGTTGACTATGCACAACATTCACAATTCATAATTCACAATTATAAAGTAACTTCTTTAGGACAATCAATACTTAAAGCAGTTGGTTTTGGATATGTTTTACTGTTGTACATTCTGTATTGTGTCGAAACTGTCCCTCCAAACAGTTTGTCGTTGGTAAGTTTTAATTCAAATGAAATTTCATATAAACCGTTGCTAATTTCTTTGTACGTTCCTTCTCCTGAAATAGCTATTTGATAAGTATTTGTGGCGCTAGATCCAATTGTAATATCCTGCGGAATTACCAAAACAGTTCCTTCAGTTTTACTATTTCCATTTGCTGGAAAAAATTCTAAGGCAGAAGTGATATTAAATCCAGGAGAGATCGCTGCAGAATTACTTTCATTAGAGAACCATCTTTTTAAACCAAAAGAATTTACGGTGTTGGTTCCGCTTGCGACATTAAATCCAATTTTGAAAGCATCGTGATAAATATCATCGTTAGGATTTGTAGTTCCTCTATCGCTGTATAATATTGCATTCGGATCGTCTTTTGTAACTATAATCGGAAATGTTAAAGCATTGAAAGTCATCCATGCGCAGTTTCCATTATTATTAAACCAGTGCTCTCCATACGTTAAAAAAAAGGCATTGGTAGGATCTGTAAATTTAGATGCTGGATATGCTTGAACCTCTCTTTCTGATTTTATTGGTTTTGCAATAGTTAAGTTGATGTTTCCTGTAGCGGTATAATTGGGAATATTGATTAAAGTTAATTTTGACTCGTATCGAACATCATCATTTTGAAGATCCTCTAAAAGGGTTAGATGATAGGTTACAGAAGTTCTATTATCTCCGTAATCGTCATGTGTTAAGGAATATTCGAATCCATTTTGAAATTTAAAAATTTCGGCATTTTCAATTTCTTCAGGAAAAAATCCATTTGGATAATTTACTTTAAAATCTATTTTTTCGCCTATTTCGCCTTTTATATTGTATTGCGTTACAGGAAATGTGTAATTAGTAGCAACGCTTGTTAAATCGATTTTGAAAGTATTGTTTGGATATTCTGTATTCAGATTTCCAATGTGAATATCAGGATCAGAAACGGTTTCCAATTTTAGCGTAATACTTTGGTCTTTAGTCCATCTCTTATCGAATGATACAAAAATAGTATCGGTTATTTTACTGCCCTGAAATGAAAGCTGATTAGCAGGTTTTAAGCTAAAACTGTCACTAGCACCATTTGTTTCGGCACTAAAATTGGCAGTAACAGTTCCTTTTAAGGCACGTGTGGTTAAGGCTACAGGAACTTTTAAGGTTTTTATGGCTTTGTTTTCATAAGTTGATTGCGGAACTAAATTTCCGTTTACAGCTGGGTATTCCAGAGGTGTGTTATCGCTTTTAACTAAAAAATTAAATCTTAAGTAAGGATCAATTTCAGAGCCTATTTTATAATCATCTTTAGAACATGAAATGTATAATAGGGCTGTAAATAATATACTGAATATCTTAATACGAGTCATTTTGTCGCAAGTTTGGGTTAAGATTAGTGTTGAATGTTGGTATTGGCAATACAAATTTTAAAGACGGATAAGTCAAACTGCAAACAGTTGCCATACAACCGTCATTTCTTGAAACATCTTTATGCATTCTGGCAATATCAAAGAATAAAAAGCCTTCAAAACAGAGTTCTTTTCTTCTTTCTAAAAAGATGTTTTCTTTAAGATTAGCTGTATTGGTTAGTAATGATGCATTGGCACGAGCACGAATGATATTAATATCGGCCATTGCTAAATCGGCTCTGTTGGTTTCAAGTGCGGCTTCGGCACGAATTAAGTACATTTCGCTAAGTCTGAAAGCCACATAACCGGCATTATCCTGATATTTTCTTGTAAAACTGTAGTCAACATAAGTTTGTACACCATTTACAAGAGTAAAAAGCGGTTTAACAAGAAACAATTGTTTTCTTAAGTCAGTGTTTTCGTATAGATCAATCAAATCGTTTGAAGCGCCGTATTTTTGAAAGCTTACATCTGTAGTATAACCGAAAGTTTGAGACATAGATGATGAAACATTTCCTTCGCCATCTTTTCTAGGTGTAAATTCAAGCAGAATTTCTGATATTGGAAGATCTGGTTTTACCCATTCTGAAATTAAGCTTTCTTTGCTGGTTAAAACAACGCCAGAATTGGTAATGACATCATTTGCAACTTCATAAGCATTTGCCCAATCTCCTTTTTGAAGATAAACTCTTGCCAATAATGCTTTTGTATTTTTTTGGTTAAAAAAAGAATATTCTGGACCAGCAAGCACCGTAGTACCTGAATAATTATCGATGGCATTTTTTAAATCGGCAATAATTAAATCGTAAGTTTCTGCCATAGTTTTTCTTATCGGGTATTGTATGCCAGATTTAATAGATTCGGTGCTATAAACAACCCCTAAATGCGATGCATCGGCAGTATATTTGTAATCCTGACCATAAACAAGAGATAAAAGAAAATGTGTGTAAGCTCTTATTGCCAACGCCTGCGCTTGTATTTGATTTTTCTCTTCAATAGTAGCATCTGTTAAATCAGGAGTATATTCTAAAATTAAATTAGCTTGATTTATTATATCGTAACTGCTATCATAAAATGATTTATAATTACTACTAATTGCCACATCATTAAAAGAATAGGCTTGTTCAATTAATGATGGTGTGGTGATTTGTCCCTTAAGACTTCCTGTTGCAATAGGCGTAAATTTTATATTGCCACCTTGCAAATCAGCATATACAGAATATATTTCTGGACGCACATTACCGTCAACTTCAGAGTAAAGGCCTGTAAGAGCCTGTAAAACTCCTGTTTTGTTTTTTAAAAGTTCATCTATAGATGTTTGTGTTCCTGGTTCCTGTTCTAAAAAGTCACTACAGCTTTGTAATGAAAGCATTAGAAAAAATATAGAGAGGTATTTTGAATATTTCATTTTCTTAAAATTTAGCATTAACTCCTAGCGAAATTGTTCTAGCTTGCGGATAAATATAATTGTACTCACGTACTCCGTTCATTCCTTTTGGGCTCTTTTCTTTGTACCAATACGCCACATTTGTAGCATCTGCAAAAACAGAAAGAGCATCTAGAAAAGTATTTTTTAGCGGTACATTATAACTTAAATTAATATTGCTGATTCTGATATATGTAGCATCATAAACATACTTGCTTAAATTGGGAAGAATAGGCGAAAGGGTTACAGCTGACTGCGAAACATTATCTCCAGGGTTTCTCCAATAATCGTAAGCATTTACAGAAAGATTTCTGTTTGTTGTTACATTATATTGATCGATAAGAATGCTTGAAGCTAGTAAATCACCACCAATTTGATAATCACCTCTAACAGATAAAGTAAGATTGTTATAGAAAGTAAAAGTGTTATAAAAACCTCCATAAGCATCTGCTGTTTTGTCTCCAATAGGTTCCCAGTCTGCAACGGTATATAGTTCGCCGTAGGTTTTAGCATCGTAAATTTTACCGTTTTTTTCGACAAGATCTCTACCTGTTGCAGGATCTACGCCGGCCCATTTAATTCCCCATAATGTTGTTGTGCTGTAACCTACCTTCTGTGCCATTGCAATATTGGCCTGAGAATAATCGCTTCCTAAACTTTTTAAATGAGTTACTTTATTACTTATTGTAGAAATATTAAATGCCGTTGTCCATCTAAAAGCGTTGCTTTTTATCCATTTAATTCTTGTAGTAAGTTCAAAACCTTTATTGTACATACTAGCGAGCATTTAATTGAATAGAATTATAACCGTTTTCTGTAGGAATGTCTCTCGCAACAATTAAATTGCTTTTATCATCATAATAATATTCTAATGTTAATTCTACTCTTTTAAAAACATTAAAATCAAATCCTGCATTGAATTTTGTGTTTTTTTCCCAGCTTAATTTGCCATTTGGCGAAGCTCCAGTAGTTGCTCCAATAGAACCATTGTATTCGTTTTGGCTTATATTATAAAGACCTTTAGATCTATACGAACCAATTTTAGAGTTTCCGGTTGTACCGTAGCTGGCTTTTAATTTAAAAAAATCAATCCAAGAGTTAGATTTTAGAAAATTTTCATTGCTAATAATCCATCCAGCACCAAAACCTCCATTATGAGCCACATCAGTATCATCTCCAAAGACAGAACTCTGGTCGCGACGGTAATTGGCCAATAAAAAATAACGTTTTTTGTAGTTATAATTTATCTGAGAGAATAAAGAAACTCTAGAGTTATAGCTAATTTCGCTTTTGTAAGTTTGACCGCCTTTAGATTCGTCTGCTGGTGTATCTGGATTGTCATCTCTTATGGCATCTGTAACATTATGAATCTGTTCAGGATTTAAGAAACCTACTCCAGATTTGAAATTAAAATCAGCTTTATCTTCTGCAAGTTCAAAACCAACTACACCATCAATTTCATTGCTTTCGTTTAATTTTTTATTAAATAAAGCTTGTCCTTGCCAGTTCCATTTAGTAGAATTTCGCTGATTTATAACACGTCGTCCCCAAGCTGGGTAGGTAATTTTATCCAAAACAAAAGTTCCGTTAAACTGTCCACTTTCATTTGTCGCAGAAAAGTAGCGATCTTGGTCTTTATCAGTATAATCCATACCAAAAAGAGTAGAAAATTTAATGTTGTCATTAAGTTTATAAGATACATTGAAGCTTCCTAAGAGACCAAAAGTTTGCGCTTCGTTTTTATTTTGCTCAATAGCAGCTAGAGGATTTCCTCTGGTTGCGCCGCTTACACCCAAATCAGCATAAGAACCATCGGCATTATAAACTGCGAGAGTAGGAAGATAAGCGAAATTATAAAAGATATTTGGTGCATCTTTTTGTACAAAACTAGGATTAAGCATTAAATTAATATCCCATTTACCAGAGCTGTAACCTAAATTAATTCCTGCGTTTAATTGTTTTGTTTCGTTTCCAATTTGCGGTTCATCGATTTTTGTATAACTAACATTAGTGCGGTATGAAAATTTAGATGTCGAACCCGAAACATTAAAATTGTATTTGTTATAAATACCTGATCTATTTAATATATTAAACCAATCTGTATTTATTCCGTTATAAGAAACAGGAACATAACCAGGAGTGGTATTTTTCATATATTCATTTCGCAGTTCAGTATATTGTTCTCCGTTTAAGTATTTAATTTGATTAACGGCAGAAGAAACTCCAAGCTGATTTGAAAAGCCAAATTGTGTTTTTCCTTTTTTACCCTTTTTAGTTGTAATTAAAATGACTCCGTTTGCTCCATCGGCACCATAAATACCTACAGCAGCGGCATCTTTTAGAACAGATATGGTTTCGATATTTTCTGGAGCAATTTTCATTAAAGGATTAGCTAGGTTTTCTGAAAAATCGCCGCTTCCGTTAAACAAGTCGCTATCAATAGCATATTCTTCGCTCATTACAACACCATCAACAATAATAAGCGGTTGCGATGAAGTTCCAGAAATTGCTCCGCTTAAAGAAGATAATGTACCCTGACCACGAATATTAATTTTTACAGGACCGCCAATACCAGAAGTGTTTTCTACCATAACTCCAGCGATTTGTCCCGTGATCATTTTGTCAAAACTTTCAGAAGCTTGCTCCACCGCAATATCTTTGGCTTGCAAAGTCGAAATGCTTCCAACAATTTCTTCTTTTAATTTAGTAGTTCCGTATGAAGAAGTAATAATAACTTGCTCCAATTCGTCTGTAACTTCTTGAAGATAAAAGACAAATTCTTTTTTGTAGCCAGCAATTTGCGATTGCGATTCCATTCCTAAATAAGCAACTTCAAGAATTTGTTCTTTAATGTTATCGCCTTTTAGTTCATAAGCAAATTTTCCGTTTGCATCAGTTATTGCGCCCATTCCAGTTCCGTTTACACGAATAGTGGCACCAGGAAGAGGCTGTCTGTCTTTTGCGCTGTAAACCGTTCCTTTAATAATGCGTTCTGTTTCCTGAACAGCAGATTTAGATCTGTCAACAGGAGCAGCGTTGGTTAATAAAACTTGCTTTTTCTGAATGTAGTACGAGATATCTGTGCCTTTAAGTAGTTTCTTTAAAGCAACTTCCAAAGTAGCATCATTAACATCTAAATCAGCCAGCTGCTCGGTGTCTATTTTTTTTGCATTATAAATGATTCTAAAATCACTTTGTTCCTCAATAGATTTGATAATTAGGCTTATAGGTTTGTTTTTTACGTGAATATTGATGAGTTTATTCTGAGAAAATCCTTTAAATCCAGATATGAGAATAGCTAAGAAAAACAGAATTTTTCTTAAAACGGGTTGTATCGTAAATGTCATGTTTGTTTATTTATCGCGGATTGGTGATTGTAATGGTTTTTTGTTGAATAGAATAATTAAAAGGCGTGTCACGTTTTAGCAGGTCTAAAATGTTCTCGACACTAGATTCGCTGATTTTAATCGTACCCGTAAAATTCTGTTTGGCCAAATCAGAATTTTCGTTGATAATTTCAACATCATAAGTACGCTGAATAATTTTAGCGATTGTAGAAAATGGAGTGTCTTTAAAAGCAAGTTCGCCTTTTGTCCAGGCAGCGTAAAAGGATGGATCGACTTCTTTTAAGACCAATTTTTTAGAATTATTTTGCCATGTAGCCATTTGGTTTGGCTCTAGCAAAATAGCATTAGAAGGATTAACAGCTTCAGACATTCGAATGCTTCCTTCAATTAATGTACTATTAACTGTAGGGTTTTCAGGATAAGCGCTCACATTAAATGTTGTCCCGAGAACTTCGATGTCTGCCTGATTTGCATGAACAATGAACGGATGCATTTTGTCTTTGGCAACTTCAAAAAATGCTTCACCAGTTAAGTAAACATTTCTATTTCCGTTTAAGCCAAATTGCTCCGGATAGCGTAAAGTTGTTCCAGAATTTAAACTCACAACGGTACCATCTGAAAGTTTAAGTTTGAAACGTTTTCCGTACGGAATTGAAAGCGTATTATAAATTACTTTATGATCCTGAACTTTGCCAAAGTAAACAATCTCGGTCGGAAATTTTTTGGCAATCAAATCGCCTTTGTCATTTAAAAGAGTAGTCTGGTTTTTTCCTGAGAAATATTCCAGACGGCCGTCGCCCAATTCTAGAACAATTTCTTTTGGAGTTTCTGGCTGACCATTAAATAAATAAATAGTCGTACCCAAACCTAGAAATACTAAAAATACTGCGAGATATTGTAAATACTGTCTGATTTTGTTTTTCGGTTTCATTTGAATGACCGGAATAGTTTCAATTGTTAAATTGGAAGAAAGTGTGCTTAATGCCCAAATTTTCTTAGTCTTTAAAAATTGCTGTTTGTTTTCTTCAGATGCTTCAATCCAATCAAAAAGTGCCTGAACTTCTTGTTCTGAAGCTTCGTTAGAAAGGTATTTATTTATTATTTCCGATGTCATATATGCTTTTTAAAACTTCTCGCCATTATAAGTACACCTCAGAATTAAAATACCCTACCTTTTATTCTTAATTATTATAAATAAGGATAAAAATCAAGAACAAATAATCAGATAATTTGGTTTTTAAAATCTTTAAAGCCTTTGTCATATGGGCTTCAACAGCTTTTAAAGAAACTCCCAACTCTTCGGCGATTTCTGCATTTTTTTTATTCTCGAAACGTTTTTTGATGAAAACTTCTCGAGTTTTAGGAGGCAATTCGCTGATAGATTCCTGAATTATTCGTTCTAATTCGGTTAATTCTAAAGTGTCGAACTGAATCGAATTTAAAACTTCGATATCCAATTCTCTTTCTTTGTGGTTTAAGAGGTCATTTTTGAATTTATCCTTCACTTTATTATGACGAATTAAATTCAAGCATTTTGATTTGGCATAAGTAAATAAGAAAGCTTGAATTCCGTTAACAGATTCTACGTTTTCTTTATTTTGCCATAGATGTAGTAAGGCTTCCTGAGCAAGATTTTCAGCTTCGTCTTGATCATAAATAAACTGAATGCTGAAAGACTGGATTCTTCTAAAATATTTGTCGTAAAAAAACTTAAATGCAGTTTCGTCGCCTTCCTTAAAGGAAAGAAAAAGATCTAATTCGAAACGGGCATTATTGTTCATTAAATGAAATTTACTTTGAAAAAAGCAATAGAGGGTAAGTTTAAAGAATTACTCAATTTTGCTCAGAAAGCAGCAAATATAAAAGTTTATTTATATTAATTCTAAATAAAATAAAATTATTAGTCGTTTCTAGAAAAATTATTCAGAATAGGTTTAGAAAGAGATTCTTTTTGATGAAAACTTTCAAAAAAAAAACTCCCAATTATAACGATTGGGAGTTCTTAGTTTAATTTAGAATTACACATACTCTTTGAGATAAATGCCTTGCTAGTTCAGGAATATTATTGTCTGAGACAATGTACGGAATGAGTTTTCTCTTCTCGATGATTTTTTCTTTTGAATAAACGAGATTAAAATATTCTTTAGGTTCATTAATATTTTCTTCCGTTTTAGGAATCTCCTCGTAATAGTAAAGCGATTTTTTTAACGAAGGATATTTTTTTAAAAGATAATCGTTTGCAGTATGTCCACCTTCCTTATTTAAATCTTCACGTAAAATTCCTGTTACCGTAACTTTTTTGATATTGCGTTTAAAACTTCTATAAGTCTCCCTTGGCATTGAAAAATCAGAAGATTTGTTAGTTCCTTTTTCAGATAATTTGCGAACTATCGAAAAACGTACATAATCGCCATTTATTTCGGTGACTTTAAAAACAAAATATTTTTTTGCTGTTCCACTATTTCCATTTTCATCTCTTTGTTTGCTAAAAACAAAACTTCCTAGTTTTAGTTTATGCTCTGGAGTTTCCATAGCTTCTTTCCATAGATAAGGTTTATAAACCGTTTCTCTGAATACATAAATTGCAAGGACTAATAAAATGCTTATAAAAAGTAGTTTTTTCATTAATTTTAATTTGTGCAAATATTGTTTTGTTGAGATTTTTCTAAAAATTTGGCCAAAAATAGTAAAATGGCAGTTTATTTTACATTAAAGTTTGTTAAGTTTTTTAAAATGAGTTTTATCCAAAAAGAAAGACACTAAAGCCTTGTTAAAAAGGTCTTTACAGACTTATTTATCTTATTTGTCAATTCTATATTTCTAAAATTTTAAAGATTGCTATATAATAGTCGCAGCGTATGAAAATCAGATGAACCATCGAAATATTTATGCAGGACTTCCTGAAAAATTGGTTCGCTGTTTTGAACACTTGCAAACAAAGTCATACACGATTGAAGTTTTTCTATATCAATACTTTCGAAAATATCAGCAACATTTTCTTCTTTTTTGACAAGTTCTGAGGTAATTTCTACAAGATGTTTTCCTAGAATTGGATGCTCAAGAAAGGCAATTGCTTCATCAGCATTTTTGATTTCGTAAAATTTAGAAGTATCACTCGAACCCATTCCTTTTATCTGAGGAAAAATAAACCACATCCAAGGAGATTCTTTTTTGCCATTTTTGATTTCGTCCAGAGCTGTTAAATACAATTTGTTTTGAGCATCAAGAAAACGAAGTAATCCATTGTTATTGTAAGCCATTATTTACGATATTAATTTGGGGATATCAGGTCATAAATCTAGTTAAAATATGTTTACTTGTATATCATCAAATCTTTTTTTAAAGTCATTTTTTAACATTTTAAATAGAATAATTTAAAAGAACGTTTAAGAGTATTATATGACGCTTAGATCTTGTATTAACAAATGAAATCGTACTAATAACTATTTTTATTGTTATAAAATGAAGATTTTGTTGGTTATTCTGTTATGATTTCCCTATTTTTATGAACAGGCGGTTCTAAAACCGCCTTAAAAAATTAAAATTAGGATTGATATTGGCCACTTTACAATATCAATATTTTCAACCGGGCACGCTTCGCCCATAAAAAAATAAATGCTTATGAAAATAGGATTAATCGGATTCGGAAAAACTGGAAAATCAGTAGCTTCAATACTATTAGAAAATAAAAAATTCAGCCTTGAATGGGTTTTAAGACAAAGCAATGTTTTGGAACACAGATCGGTTCCTGAGTTTTTTGGAATCCAGTCAGATGAACCCGGATTAATCTATTCTAGTTCTCATACCTCTGTTGAAGAATTATTAGAAAAACATCCGGTAGATGTAATTATCGATTTTTCTTCTAACGAAGGAATTTATACTTATGGAGAAACAGCAACAAAATATAAAGTAAAAATTATTTCGGCAATTTCCCATTACAAGGAAAAAGAACTAAAATTACTCAAGAAACTATCAGATAAAACAACAGTATTTTGGTCACCAAATATTACGTTGGGAGTTAACTATTTATTGTTTGCGGCTGAAATTTTTAAAGAAAATTGCTCCTGGGTTGATATTGAAGTAAACGAAGAGCATTTTAAAGCCAAAGAAGGAACATCTGGAACAGCAGTAAAAATTGCTGAAGCACTTGATGTCGATAAAGAAAATATAAACGTTGTTAGGGCAGGAGGAATAGTTGGTAAACACGAGGTTATTTTTGGTTTTCCTTTTCAAACCGTACGTTTAATACATGAATCGATTTCGAGAGAAGCCTTCGGAAACGGAGTCATTTTTGTAGCTGAAAATCTAAAAGGAAAAGAAAAAGGGCTTTATAATTTTGAAGATATCTTGACACCTTATTTTACGGTTTAAGTTTGTTTTTTGCCGCTAAGACACAAAGGCACTAGGTTTTTTTAATCTCGCAAAGTTTTTTATTGAAAATAGTTGAATCGCTATTTGTCTTCCTGAGCGAAGTCGAAGGATAAGCGCAATGTATTTAAAGTATTTTTTAATCTCGCAAAGACGCAAAGTTTTAAAACTTAAAAAAGAAAAACTTTGCGTCTTTGCGTCTTTGTGGCAAAAAAAACTTATTTCCTAAAAGTCAAAGCCTTCATATATTCTAAATTCATTTTAGCAATTGAAAGCACCGAAATTCCCTGCGGACATTCGATTTCGCAGGCTCTCGTATCAGAACAAGCTCCAAAACCTTCTTCATCCATTTGTTTTACCATCGAAACTGCACGTGTTTGGGCTTCTAATTTTCCTTGGGGCAAAAGCGCTAAGTGCGTTATTTTAGCACCAACAAACAAAGCGGCGCTCGCATTTTTGCACGAAGCGACACAAGCTCCGCACCCAATACAGGCAGCAGCATCAAAAGCGGCTTCTGCAGTTTCGTATGAAATTGGAATACTGTTTGCTTCTGGCGCCTGACCCGTAGCAGCGCCAATAAAACCTCCCGAAGCAATGATAGAATCAAATGCTTTTCGGTCAATTTTTAAATCACGTAGAACAGGGAATGCTTTTGCACGAAATGGTTCGATATAAATAGTATCTCCATCGTTAAAACTTCTCATATGAAGCTGACAGGTTGTAGTATTTTTTAAAGGACCATGAGCGCGTCCGTTTATCATTACACCGCATTGCCCACAGATTCCTTCACGGCAGTCGTGATCAAATTCAATAACACGTTCACCTTGCTGGATAAGCGATTCATTCAAAAGATCTAGCATTTCTAGAAACGACATATGTTCAGATACTCCATCAATTTCATAATCTGTCATCTCTCCTTTAGTTGAAGAATTAAACTGGCGCCATATTTTTAGATAAAGTTTCATATATAATTGTTAATTATGAATTGTTAATTATGAATGAGTATTGTGAATTAATAATTTACAATTAACAATTCACAATTAATATTCACCATTTATTTATAGCTTCTAACTGCAAGTTCTACCGATTCAAAGGTTAAAGGTTCTTTGTGGAGTTCGGGTTCGTTATTTAAACCTTTCCATTCCCAAGCCGATACGTAACAGAATTCTTTGTCATTACGAACAGCTTCACCATCAGCAGTTTGATATTCTTCTCTAAAGTGCGCACCGCAGGATTCTTCACGCTGTAAGGCATCGTAACACATTAATTCGGCTAATTCTATATAATCGGCAATTCGACCTGCTTTTTCTAGTTCGCTGTTTAAAGTATTATCTCCAGTGATTCTGAGATCTTTTTCAAACGAAGCTTTCAGTTCTCGAATTTCGATTAAGGCTTCTTCCAATTTTTTCTGCTTCGCGAAAGACCACATTTTTCGTATAGAAGACGTCCGATTTTTTTATGGAAATAATCTGCTGAAAGTGTTCCGTTTGTATGTAAAAAGCGATCCAATTGTCTTCTCACTACTTTCTCCGCTTCTTCAAATGCAGGATGCGAAATATCAGATTTCGGTAAATTCAATTCGCCAGCCAAATAATTCGGAATCGTATATGGGGCAATAAAATAGCCGTCTACACAAGCCTGAAGCAGCGAATTGGCACCGAGACGATTAGCGCCATGATCGGCAAAATTAGCTTCGCCTAAGGCGAACAAACCAGGAATTGTAGTCATAAGCTCATAATCAACCCAAAGTCCGCCCATAGTAAAATGCGCCGATGGTGAAATCAGCATTGGTTCTTTATAAGCGTTTATGCCTGTGATCTTTTCGTACATCGCAAAAAGATTGCTGTATTTGGCTTCGATTTTATCTTTTCCCTGCGCTTTAATGGCATCCGAGAAATCGAGATAAATCGCATTTTTCATAGGTCCAACACCATGACCAGCATCAATTCTTTCTTTTGTCGCTCTTGAAGAAATATCTCTTGGCGCTAGATTTCCAAATGAAGGATAACGGCGTTCTAAGTAATAATCGCGTTCTTCTTCGGGAATGGCATTTGCAGTTCGTTGATCTGCGGCTTTTTTAGGAACCCAGATACGTCCGTCATTTCGAAGCGATTCCGACATTAAAGTCAATTTAGATTGGTTTTCACCATGTTGTGGAAGTGAAGTAGGGTGAAACTGAATCCAACTTACACCAGCCATGAAAGCTCCTTTTTTATGCGCCCTCCAAAGTGCAGAGCTATTGCAACCCATTGCCAATGTAGACAAATAATATACTTTTCCGTAACCTCCAGAAGCCAAAACTACGGCATCAGCGGCATGACGTTCTAAAATTCCAGTTTCGAGATTTCGAGCGATTATTCCTTTGGCTTTGCCATCGATAACAACGAGTTCAAGCATTTCATGACGGGTATACAAATCAACTTTTCCTAAAGATACCTGACGTTCTAAGGCTTGATAAGCGCCCAATAAAAGCTGTTGTCCGGTTTGGCCTCTGGCATAAAAAGTTCGAGAAACCTGAACACCTCCAAAAGATCTATTGTTTAAATATCCCGCATATTCTCTTGCAAAAGGAACCCCTTGTGCAACTGCATGGTCAATAAGATGAGCAGAACATTCGGCTAAACGATAAACATTGGCTTCACGAGATCTAAAATCGCCACCTTTTATAGTATCATAAAACATTCTATAAGTGCTATCGCCATCATTTTTGTAGTTTTTGGCAGCATTTACTCCGCCTTGAGCGGCAACAGAATGCGCGCGTCGTGGAGAATCCTGAAAGCAGAAAGATTTAATATTATATCCTTGTTCAGCAAGAGAAGCCGCGCACGAAGCGCCCGCAAGACCTGTTCCGACTACTATAATATTTAGTTTTTTTCGGTTTGCGGGATTGACTAATTTGGCTTTAGACTTGTAAAGACTCCATTTATCAGCAAGAGGACCTTCGGGTATTTTTGATTCCATCATTTTTAGTGGTTTAAAATGAATTGATACAAAAGCTTAAATAGAAAACTAAATTTAGTATAAAATATTGATATTTAGCTGTTTTTGTATGAATATATTTAAATAAAAAATGGATTTTAAGTACAGTTACATGTTTACATTTTTCACGCAGATTAAAAAGATTTAAGCTGATTATTGCAGATTCTAATAAAAAAATCTGCTGAATCTGCTAAATCTGTGAGCAAAAATTACTCCTGCAGATTTAGTAGATTCAGCAGATTTATAAAATTGAATTGAAATATTTTTAAAAAATTATTTTTCGATTATCATGGTAACTCCTTGACCGCCTGCAGCACAAATAGAAATTAAGCCTCTTCCTGAACCTTTTTCGTTCAATAATTTGGCCATTACGCCAATAATTCTTCCGCCAGTTGCGGCAAATGGGTGAGCGGCTGCTAAGTCGCTTCCTTTTACGTTCAATTTATTTTGATCTATTGCGCCTAACGTTTTCTTTAAGCCAATTTCGGCACTTAATTCAGGACTTTCCCAAATTTTTAAAGTTGCTAAAGTCTGAGCGACAAAAGCTTCGTGAATTTCGTAATAATCAAAATCTTGCAGGTTTAATTCCGCTTTTTCTAACATTCTTGAAGCTGCAAATAAAGGTGCCAATAGTAGATTCTGTTGATTTTTAACGTATTCAATTGCTCGCAATTTCTGCAAAAGTTATGTAAGCTAAAATAGGAAGTCCTTGCTCTTTTGCCCATTCTTCGTTAGCGAGAAGAATGCAAGAAGCTCCATCTGTTAAAGGTGTTGAATTTCCGGCGGTCAAAGTACCATTTATTTTATCAAAGGCTGGTCTTAATTTCGCTAATTTTTCAATTGTACTGTCTCTTCTAAGATTATTGTCTTTATCCAATCCGTTGAAAGGTGTAATCATATCATCAAAAAAGCCTTCATCATAAGCTTTTGCCATATTCAAATGACTTCTTAAAGCAAACTCATCTTGGTCTTCACGCGAAATTTTATAATATTTTGCTGTAATCTCAGTATGTCCGCCCATAGAGAGTCCAGTTTGCGATTCCTCATTTTTAGGAACCAATGGACTAAGATCTTTTGGACGAAGTTTTAAAAACGTTTTGATTTTCTCACCCAAAGACTTTGCTTGTCTGGCTTCTAACAATATTTTTCTAAGTTTTTCGCTTACAGCAATCGGCATATCACTGATGGAATCTACACCTCCAGCAATTCCAGAATCAATTTGTCCAAGCGCAATTTTATTGGCAATATAAATAGCACTTTCAATTCCGGTATCGCAAGCCTGCTGCAAATCACATGCAGGTGTTGCAGGATCTAGACTGGTTTGCATGACGCATTCTCGAATCAAATTGTTGTCATAAGTATGTTTAATTACTGCACCTCCCGCAACTTCGCCTAATAATTTTCCTTTTAGATTGTATTTATCAATAAGACCATTGAGTGCAGCGGTCATCATTTCTTTATTTCCCACATTAGAATAGGCTGTATTAGCTCTTGCAAAAGGAATTCTGTTATAGCCTACAATGGCAACTTTTCTTATTGTATTTGATTTCATATCAGGAAGTTATTTGTTTTTGGTTTTGAAATTTCGAAATATAAAGATAGAAATAGATTTTGGTTTCCTTCTTAATGCAGATTAAGATTATCAGGAAATAACTGAGAATTAGAGTTTATAGAATTATTTCTACTGATCTACTTTATTTTGTTGTATTTATTTAGAATGGATAAAAATAATTTGGAAAAGTTGAGATTAGCACATACTTTTGTCGCTCAATTTAAAATCAAAACCAAATGAAAATAATTTTTAATCCAAAAGTTTACTTTTTCGTACTGCTTTTGAGCTCATTAAATATGATGGCGCAACAGCTTGGAACTGTAAACGGGAAAGTTTCTTTGAGTGGCAATAAACCTGCAGAAAATATTGCTGTAGCTTTAAAAGGAACAAAATATTCAGATATTACGACTGTTTCAGGACATTACGAAATTAAAAATGTAAAACCAGGAACTTATACTATCGTATTAAATGGAGTAGGAATTCAGCCTATTGAGGATAAAATCGTAGTTAATTCAAAACAAGTAACAACTAAGAATTTTTCTCTTTCAGAAAGCCAGGAAGATCTTGATGAAGTGGTGATTAAAAAGAATAAATACAAGCAAGATAAGCCTTCATTGTCATTACGTCTTCAAACGCCAGTTTTAGAAATTCCTCAAAACATACAAATTGTAAGCGGTCAAACCTTAAAAGACCAACAAATTACAAGTATGAGCGACGGTGTAATCCGAAATGTGAGTGGTGCTGTACGTTTGGAGCATTGGGGAGATTTGTATACCAATATTACAATGAGAGGTTCTCAAATTCAAGCTTTTAGAAACGGATTTAATGTAGTTTCTTCTTTCTGGGGACCATTAACTGAAGATATGAGTTTTGTAGATCATATTGAGTTTGTAAAAGGTCCAGCAGGATTCATGCTTTCAAGCGGAGATCCAAGCGGATTGTATAATGTGGTAACTAAAAAACCGACAGGAGTTACAAAAGGCGAGGTAAGCGTTCTTGGCGGAAGCTACGATTTTTATAGAGTGAGTGTCGATCTTGATGGAAAATTAGATAAAAAAGGAAAATTGCTTTATAGATTTAATGGAGCAGACACAAAAGAAAGGATCTCATCGTCCGTTTGAGCACAATGACCGTTATGTTATTGCGCCAGTTATTTCATATCAATTTGATGATAAAACAAAATTGACTTTTGAGTATAATTTTCAATATGCAAACATGACAGAAGTTGGTTCTTACTATGTTTTTGGACCTAAAGCAGGTGGTTATGCTACTTTGCCACGTGATTTTACCATGACGGCACCAGGTTTGCCAGATACTAATATTCAAGATCACAGTGGTTATTTGCAATTTGAACATAAATTTGACGAAAACTGGAAATTGACAGCTCAGACTTCTTATTTCAAATATATTCAACAAGGATATAGTTCTTGGCCATCTGCTGTAGGGCCAGCAACAACTGCAAATGGAGACATTGGTAACGGAGATATTATTAGAAATGTGGGTATTTGGGATGCAGATAGTAATATGTTTTTGGGACAAATTTTCGTGAATGGAAAATTTAATACAGGAGCCATTTCTCATAAAGTTTTGGGAGGTGTAGATTTAGGTGACAAAGATTATATGGCAGATTGGGGACAGTCTCATGATCTTGATACTGTTGATAATCCTTTTAACATTTATAACCCTAATTATGGAACTCCTTCGAATAGTTTTCCGCAATTTGATCACGATACACCTTTAAGCCAAAGAGCAGGAGGACTTTATGGATCAAAATATGCGGCAGGATATATTCAGGATGAACTTGGATTTTTTGAAAATAAGCTGAGAGTAACACTTGCGAGCAAGATATACATGGATTAAACAGACTAGCGACTATGACGACCCACAAGAAGATAGTCATATTACACCACGTTTTGGAGTAAGCTATTCTATCACTAATGATTTTGCTGTTTACGGGTTATACGATCAAGCTTTTACACCGCAATCTGGTGTTGTTAGAGATGGTGAGTTGAAGCCATTAACAGGTAATAACGTTGAATTTGGTATCAAAAAAGATTGGTTTGACGGTTCTTGGAATACTACTTTGTCTGTTTATAATATTTTGAAAAAGAATGAATTAACTAGTGATCCTTTAAGTACTCCGTCGAATCCGACAAAAATTGTATTGGGAGAAAAAAGAGCGCAAGGGTTTGAGTTTGATTTAAGAGGAAAAATATTTGATGGTCTTAATCTTATTGCAAATTATGCTTTTACAGAATCTATTGTAACAAAATCTAATGTGGAAGGTATTGAAAAAGGTGATATTGTTCCTGGTTATTCAAAACATACTGCGAATGCATGGCTAAATTATACTATTCAAAATGGTAAATTAAAAGGATTTGGAGCTTCTATAGGCGGTACATTCCTTGATGGACGCCAAACAGATACTTGGGGTGAAGGTCTTGAAAGATTGCCTACTTACTTTAAGTTAGATGGAGGACTATCTTACGAAATTGGAAAAATTAAAGTAACAGCAAATGTATTTAATATCCTAGACAAATATCTATACAGTGGTTCTTATTATGAGTGGTTACAAGCTTACTATTGGCAGGCAGAACCAGGACGAAACTTTAGAGTTGGTCTTACTTATAAATTCTAAATTGGTTTGTTATCGTTGAAAAATTGCAAATCATAACAAAAGCATCGTCTTAATTGGCGATGCTTTTTTTTAAGATGCTAAGATACTAAGCTTCTAAGTACAAAGGTTCTTAGAAGTGTAATTCCTTTGAATTGCCTCCAGTTTTAACTGGAGGCAACAAATAAAGATTTAAAAAAAGGCTTTAGCCAAACTAGTGATGTTTGGCTAAAGCCTTTTAGATTTTGCTATATTTTCCATCCAGCTGAAGCTGGACGCTACTTAATTATTGGAGAGATTTTAAAATTCTATTAGTAAAACCATCTTTTCTCGCAGATTTTGCAGATCGTGCAGATTTTTTAATTCATAAATAATGATTTGCTTCATGTACCAAAATCATTTTAAATCTGCGTGAAAATTTCACAAATTTTAATAACAATAGCAATCTATAAAATAAGGAATAAAAAGAAAAAATCCTTTTAATCTGTGCAATCTGTGGCAAAAAAACTATCCCTTCTTAATCAAAGGAATCAATTTTGTGCCAATCAATTCAATCGCATTCATTAATTGTTTATGCGTTAATCCAGCATTATCCATTTGGAAAGTAAATCGATCTACGCCTCCAAGTGCCTCACTATGACGAAGGATTTTCTCTGCGACTCTTTCTGGACCTCCAGCAATTAAAACGCCTAGATCATCAATTAAACCATCAAATTTGCCTTTTGTTACAGGTGGCCAGCCTCTTTCATATCCTAATTTAGTCCATAATTCGGCATAACCAGGATAGTATTCTTCAATTGCTTTTTCTGTTGTAGTGCCCACATAGCCAGGCGAATGCAAACCGACTTTTAATTCATTTGGTTTATAACCCGCAGCTTTTCCTGCTTCACGATATAAATCAACTAAAGGTTTAAAACGATGTGTTTGTCCGCCAATAACAGCAACCATTAACGGAAGCCCAAGTGATCCAGCTCTTATAAAAGATTCTGGAGTACCGCCAACTCCAAGCCAGATAGGCAATTTCTCTTGTATTGCTCTAGGATAAACAGGTAAATTATTTATGGCAGGACGAAATTTCCCTTCCCAGTTTACAAACTCGTTGTCCCGAATCTGTAAAAGCAAGTCTAGTTTTTCGCTAAATAGCTTATCATAATCATTCAGATTAAATCCAAAAAGGGGATAAGCTTCAATAGAAGAACCACGACCAACTACAATTTCGGCTCTTCCCTTTGAAATTAAATCTAAAGTCGCAAAACTCTGATAAACTCTTACAGGATCTGCAGCACTTAAAACAGAAACAGCGCTTGCCAGTCGAATATTTTTTGTTCTTGCCGCCGCCGCACTCAAAATAACAACCGTAGCAGAATCTAAAAACTCTTTTTTATGATGTTCTCCAATTCCGAAGACATCTAGACCAGCCTGATCTGCAAATTCAATTCGCTGTAGTAGCTGTTCCATAGCATCAACACTGCTCAGAGTATTGTTATCGCCATACATTGCCGAAGCAAAACTGTCTATTCCTATTTCCATATTTTTAAATTTCAATATTTAAATTCCAAATTCTACAATCTTAAATCTAAATTCTACAATTTTTTTAATGTGAGAAACCAAAGGATATACTGATAATGATAATCAGTATTACAATTAATGTAATGCCAACGTATAAGTAATCTTTTTCCAATAAAAACGAAAATAACGAAAGCGAGCACACGTAAAACAGGTGTCATAAACAAGAAAATAATTCCTGTAAATATTAATGATTCTCCGTTTCCTTGAATTGCTCCATTGTAAATTGTGGCGATTACTTCAAATATATTGCGATCATTTTCTTTAAAAACAGAATAATCCTCAATCTGATTTCCGTTATGAATCAAATAAACGATTCCGCCAATGAAGGCTACAGATAACGAAATCCAAACTCCGTAACGAAGCAAGTTTCCTATAATTGTCTGAAAATCTTTTTCTCCAAATTTTTCTTCCTGTACCATATTAGATTTTTCCATTTAGTCCGTTATAAATCATATTGATTGCCAAAACAAAAATTAAGCAGGCAAAAAATATTCTCAATTTCTTCGGATTTGTTCGTACCAATATTTTGGCTCCAGCCATAGCTCCAAACAAAACTCCAATTACAACTGGCATACAGATTCCGGGTTCAATATATCCTTTCTGAATATAAATTACAGAACTCGCCATTGCCGTAACACCCATCATAAAATTACTAGTTGTGGTAGAAACTTTAAAAGGAACACGCATAATATTGTCCATTGCAATTACTTTAAAAGCACCAGAACCAATTCCGAGCAATCCAGACATCATTCCGGCAACACCCATCATACTAAAACCGCCAATAACATTTTTGGTTCCGTATTTTACAACTTCGCCGTCGTGAGTAGGATAAGTTCCTTCTAATTTTAGCTTTTTAGCCAGCGGACTAGATTCTAGTACGATATGTTCTTCTTTTTTTCGAAGAGAATTAATAGCAGAGAAAATCAGCGTTAAACCAAACAAAACGGCTATAAAAGAAGTAGGGGCAATAGTCGAAAGCAAGGCTCCGCAAACCGCTCCAATTGTAGTGGCGATTTCGAGAAAAATTCCCATTCGCATGTTGGTGATTCCTTCTTTTACATAAGCTGCGAGCAGAACCTGAAGAAGTGGCGATAACAGAGACTAAAGCAGCTCCAATGGCATAATGAATATCGACACCGAGAATAATTGTGAGAAGCGGAATGATGATAATTCCTCCGCCCAAGCCTGATAATGAACCGATAAAACCAGCTAAAAAAGCTCCTAGAATCATTATAAGCGTAAAGGTAAGTATTGTCATTTAAGATATGTTTTTGTATTTGCTAATTTACGAATACAAATTTGTTAGAAACAGCTTTATGACCTTAAATATACCTTAAAAATTTTTTTAGTTTTCAGTCTCAGTCTCAGTGTTCAGTTTTTTAGTTTTCAGTCTCAGTTAGCTTTAGAGTAGAGAAGCTTTGTCAAAGTTTCAAACTTTTACAAAGACACCTGTTCTTACTGCAAAGACCGCAAACTGAGACTGCGACTGAGACTAAAAACTGCGACTGCAAACTAAAAAAAGGTATATTTGAAAAAACAATGATTACCAAAAAAAGAGTCTTGAAGAATAAAATCCTCACTTATTCCTTAACGCATCATAAGAGTTTGTTTTCTAATGCAGATCAGAAAGAGTATTTCTATATTCAGACAAGCGAGCATCCATATATTAGCGAACCTTATCGTGCAGAAAGTTATGCAATTGAATTTCTGAGAAAAGGAAGCATAATCATGCAGACGGGACTCGAAAAAAAAGTCGTTCATGCTCCAGCTCTTATTACTTTGGGACCATCTGTAATTAGGAGTTTTTCTAAAAACGATGACGAAATTTTAATTGATATTATATTTTTTAAGCCGCATTTTTTTCTCGAAAATCAGACAAATGTGTTTTTTCTTGCCCAATATGATTTCTTTGAAAACCATCATAGTCATTTGTCTCAACTTGCAAAAACAGATGAAAATAAATTTGAACGCATTTTTAATTTAATTAAAGAAGCATCAGAAAACAGATACAAGAATCAAGCTTCTATTTTGAGAAGTTATCTGTATATTTTAATTTATGAAATTGATGCTATTCAGGAACAAAAGAGCATTATAGAAACGCACAATCCTTTATTCGAACAGTTTAAAGAACTGCTATTTAAGGATTTTTTGAATTTTAGAACGGTACAACATTATGCTGATAAACTAAATGTAAGCCGAAAATATTTGTCTGAAGTCATTAAAAAACACAGCGGAAAGACTGCGAGTGACTGGATTAGCGAAATGGTGATTCTGGAAGCTAAAGTTTTATTGCGGCATAAAAAAATGTCCATCAATCAGATAAGCGATTTGCTCCATTTTACTGATCAATCTGCTTTTGGAAGATTCTTTAAAAACTACGAAGGAATTTCGCCTTTAGAATATCGGAAAAAACAAAACGATTAAAATAGGGTTTCCGACATTTTGTACAATTTTGAAGCCGTATCGCTCTTTTTTCGGACCTATAATCGGTACAACTTTGCTCTTTTATTAAAAGGAAAAGAAATGAGTAGAATTGCAAAATTTGTTGTCATTATTAATGATAATGTCTCTTGGATGGAAGACAAAGCCGTTCAGTTTTATACCAATTTATTTAGGGAAAAAGATTTGGGAGAAAAATATGCAGAGCGAGCATCTTTCTCAAAAAGAATTGTTTCGAATTCAGAATGATTTTTCGATCGAAATTCTAATGGCATATCTTGGTGAAGCACCACAATCTTATTTAAAATTGGATTCGTCGAGAATATTAAACGAAAATCTAGGAGCGTCAAAAGCAATTAATCTAAGTGAGATTATTTATTTTGATGAAGAAGATTTAAAAGCGCTTATTAAACGTGCCGAAGAAATTGCTTACCAGCGAAAACATGATTTAATCTGGGTGAAAGCTTTTGCCGTAGATACCGCTTTAATCGACATATTACGATTATTGAATTACGAAGAATTTGATTTGGAGGAAAGCATAGAAGATCAATTTCCAAAACGAATTTATTTCCGAAAAAAGATGTGAATTGATTTTTTGGTTGATAGTTGATAGTTTTTGGTTGTTAGGAAAAGTTTTTAACCCATCAACTATCAACCAAAAACCATCAACTCAAAAAGCTATATTCTATTGTCAACAGCGTAAGACGTTTTTCCAATATTAGCCAATAGTAAAGCTGCCGCACAACTTGTCCAAACAGAATAATCAAGAGGCGCTTTTACAGAAACGGAAACCGACATGGCAAAAGCAAAAAAGAACATTAAAATGGTAGTTCCTAAAGCGGCAAGTCTGGTTTTGAAACCAAATAATAGTAGAAGACTCAGTAAAACTTCAAAGAAAGTGGCAACTCCTGCAAGAACTTCTGCTGTGGCTCTGTTGGCAAAAGAATTTAGGGTTTGTGTGTAGATAACAAAGTTTTCCCAATTTCCCCAGGCGACTGCGTTAGATCCCGGTGCGCCCCAAACTCCAAATCGGTCTGCTACGGCCGAAAGCATTGTAATTCCTAAAACTATTCTTAAAATTAAACCAGCTTCTAATATTGTGATGTTTTTCATTCTATAATTAATTTTTGATTTGAAGATGTTCTAGGTTCTTCTTAACCAAAGTTTTGTTTCCAACTACTTTAAAACCAAGCTTTAAATACAGTTTTTTAGCACTCGGATTGTCCTCTTCAACCAGGAGACCTAAAACCTCTTTATTTTTATGAACGTATTTATCAATCAAAAATTGCAATAATTGAGAACCAATTCCTTTTCCCTGATATTTCGGATTCACGCCTAAAGAATCAATATAATATTCTCCAGCACGGGTTTCCAATTCTGGATCAAAGTCAGGATTGTAGTGTTTGCGAACGTATTCGATTATCGGCGCGCGCAATTCCTCAATATCTCCACCATTATAAATATTTACTGCACCAATGATTTCGTTATTCTCTTCTGCCACAAAACAGTTTTGATAAGAATACTGATTGTTTTCACTTTCGACAAAATGTTGCAGAAAATCTTTCGCTACAGCGTAATCTTCCTTTGCAATAAATTTATAGATAATGTCTTCCATTGCTAATAATAATATAGGAGCAATATATTTTGAGTCTGATTTTTCGGCTTTTCGTATATTCATAGTGTAGTATTTTTAGCAAATTTAAGGCTTTATTTAAATACATAGTCGCGAAGATATTAGGACTATATGTTTAATTTCTTAGCAGGCATTCAATAAAACCTGCTTAAAAAACTTAGCCTCTTAGCAACTTAGAACCTTAGCCTCTTTGAAAAAAATATACAAATATACACTCAATATATACCAATTAAGAGATTTCAACTCGTCTTATATTTGTAGTATAGTTTTAATTTAAATATTAAAAAGAAATGAAAGCAATAGGATTTAAAACATCATTACCCATAGAAAACCCAGAAAGTTTTATCGAATTTGAAGCCGTAAAACCAATTCCAGGGCCACACGATTTATTAGTTAAAATTGATGCGATTTCAGTAAATCCAGTCGATTTTAAAATTCGCCAGAATAGCGCGAAAGATACTGTTCTTGAAACTCCAAAAATCATTGGCTGGGATGCTGTCGGAATCGTTCAGGCAGTCGGACAAGATGTTACTTTGTTTGAAGTTGGAGATCCTGTATATTATGCAGGAGATATTACCAAACAAGGAAGCAATGCCGAATATCAGATTATTGACGAAAGAATTGTGGGCAGAAAGCCTAAATCGTTAAGCATTGAAGAAGCAGCGGTAATTCCGTTGACCGCTTTAACCGCTTGGGAAATTTTATTTGACAGAATCAGAATTACGGCAGATAAAGACAAAGGAAAATCGATTTTAATTATTGGTGGAGCAGGAGGAGTAGGCTCGATTGCTATTCAATTGGCTAAGAAAATTGCGGGTTTAACTGTTATTGCAACAGCGTCGCGTCCAGAAACAATTGCTTGGTGCAAACAGCAAGGAGCAGATTTTGTAGTAGATCATAAAGATTTGGTTTCATCTGTTCGAGACGCTGGTTTTGAGTATGTTGACTTTATTTTAGATTTCGTAGATACCAATGCTTATTGGGATACCATGGTCGAATTGATAAAACCGCAAGGACATATTGCTTCTATTACCGGAAGTAGCGATCCAGTTGCATTAACCAAACTAAAAAGCAAAAGCGTATCTTTTTCTTGGGAATTAATGTACACCCGATCTATGTACCAAACAGAAGATATGGTAGAACAGCATAATATCTTAAATATCGTGGCAGATTTGTTGGATGATGGTATTTTGAAAACAACTTTAAATACAACCTTAAACGGACTCTCAGCTGAAAATCTTAAGAAAGCGCACGAACTTTTGGAGTCTGGAAGAACAATTGGAAAGATTGCCATTAAGTTTTAAAGCTCAAAATAAGCTTTGTGATAGCCTAAAAACGGTTATTTGGAATTGTTTTAAATAATATTGCTTTAAAATAGGAAATTTTTGTATTTTAGTCGGCTTACAAACCCAATTGATATAAATTTTTAACCTAAACAAAATTATTTATGATTTCAAAAAACACAGACCTTGGATTATTGCTATTGCGTTTAAGTACTGGTGGATTAATGCTTTTTCACGGTGTTTCTAAACTGATTCACGGAATTTCGTTCCTCGTAGAAAACATGGGCGCATTTGGATATGCCGTTTATATTGGCGAAGTTTTAGCTCCAATTGCCATTTTATTAGGATTTAGAACTAGAATTGCCGCAGTTCTTTTGGCAATAACTTGTATCGTAGCAGTTGCAACAGCACATGCTCAGGAGATTTTCTCTATCAGTGATCATGGAGGTTATGCTTTAGAATTATTAGGGCTTTATCTGTTTGGTGCTCTAGCATTGTTCTTTACAGGAGCTGGTAAATATGCCGTTTCTAAAACCAATAAATGGGATTAATTTTCTCAAAGTAAAAGGTTTACTATATAAAAAAGCTCTAAATTTTTGATTTAGAGCTTTTTTTATGGTTATTCTTTTAATTATGCTATTTTTGTGTTTATACTACCCCAATAATTATCAAAATAGCAATGAAGTTCTTATTCTCCTTTATCCTCTTTATTTTTTCTTTTGCAATTAATGCTCAATCTTTAAATGGTATTGTAAACGACGCTGACGGAAAAGCATCATCAGAGGTTTTAATTCGAAACCTAAATTCAAAAACACACGCTCATAGCGATGCAAACGGAAAGTTTACCTTAAAAGGCGTTCAGGTAAATGATAGTTTGGTTATTACCAAAAAAGGATTCTCTACTCAAAAAATAAAACTGACTTCTTTAGATTTTCTGACGATTTCTTTAGAAGAAAAGCCGTTTTTGCTAGAAGAAGTTAAGATTGGCAATAATCTAAAATATCTGAATACTATTTCTAAAATTGATTTTGAAATTCAGCCTATTTCAAATTCTCAGGATTTATTGCGTAAAGTTCCAGGACTTTTCATAGGTCAGCATGCTGGTGGAGGAAAAGCAGAACAGATTTTTTTAAGAGGTTTTGACTGTGATCACGGAACTGATATCAATATTACTGTAGACGGAATGCCAGTAAATATGGTTTCGCATGCGCATGGGCAAGGTTATTCAGATTTGCATTTTGTAATTCCGGAAACGGTTGATAATATTGATTTTGATAAAGGTGCTTATTTTGCTGATAAAGGCGATTTTACAACTGCTGGATATGTTGGCTTTAATACAAAAAATGCTTTGCAAAATAGCTCTATTTCTTTTGAAGGCGGACAGTTTGATACTTTTCGTACTGTGGCCATGTTTAATTTATTGAATAAAGAAAACCAGTCGGCTTATTTTGCGGGAGAATACATGATGACTGATGGTTATTTCGATGCTCCGCAGAACTTTAACCGAATTAATTTATTTGGAAAATACAATGCTAAAATGGAAAATGGAGATCGTTTGGCTATCTCGGTTTCGCATTTTAAAAGCCAATGGGATGCTAGCGGACAGATTCCAGATCGCGCTGTAAACGACGGAACTATTTCGCATTTTGGAGCAATCGATTCAAATGAAGGAGGAAATACCGATAGAACTAATTTCAATTTGCAATATGATGCAAAAATTGACGAAAATACGCATATTAAAAGCAGTGCTTATTTAAGCAAATATGATTTTGAACTGTATTCTAATTTTACTTTTTTCTTAAATGATCCTGTAAATGGCGATCAAATCAAACAGAAAGAAAATAGAACGATTGTAGGTTTTCAGTCAGAATATGATCAGAAATTAAACAATCAATGGCGTTTTAAATTGGGCGCTGGACTTCGAAACGATAACAATAAAGATGTAGAATTATCGCATACTTTAAACAGAAAAACAGTTTTAGAGTATTTGAGTTTAGGAACGGTAAATCAGACCAATTTATTTACATATTCAAGTCTTGATTTTACATCTGGAAAATGGTTGGTAAACGGAGGTTTGCGTTTAGATTATTTTAAATTTGGTTACGAAGATCAATTGGCGGCAACTTATACCAATCAGACTCAAACAAAAGCAATTGTGAGTCCGAAACTAAACTTTTTGTATACTCAGAATGACAAATTGAATTATTTCTTGAAATTAGGAAAAGGATTTCACAGTAATGACACGCGAGTGGTAGTGGCTCAAAAAGGCGAAAAAATTCTTCCAGAAACATACGGTGCAGATTTAGGTTTAAACTGGAAGCCATTTCCAAGAATGATTGTCAATTCGGCTTTTTGGTATTTATATCTAGCTCAAGAATTTGTGTACGTAGGAGACGAAGCTGTTGTGGAACCAAGCGGAAAAACAGAACGTAAAGGTTTTGATTTTGGAATTAGATATCAATTGACCAATTGGTTATTCTGGAATGCAGATTATACGTATACGCATGCAAGAGCAATTGACGAACCAAAAGGAAATGATTATTTACCGCTTGCTCCAAAAAACACTTTGATGAGCGGACTTTCGGTAAAGGGTTTAAAAGGTTTTTCAGGAAGTATAAGAACTCGTTTCTTAGGCGACAGACCAGCAAACGAAGACAATTCGGTTGTAGCAAAAGGGTATTGCATAACTGATTTTTCTGTGAATTATCAGATTAAGAAAGTTTCGATTGGTGTAAACATCGACAATATTTTCAACACCAAATGGAAAGAAACTCAATTCTTAACCGAATCAAGATTGGCAAATGAAACCGATCCTGTAGAAGAAATTCATTTTACAGCGGGAACACCGTTTAATGCAAGATTGATTTTGAAATATATGTGGTAGGGGAATTTATTAAATGCCGCGTGGACATCATGGAATTAAATAGTTTTTTAACCGCAAAGTTCGCAAAGAGTTTACGCAAAGAAACGCAAAGTTTAGTTATTGCATTTTATTTTAAGTCCACAAAGGCTGAACTTGAAAAACTTTGTGGACTTAATATTAGCTTAAAAAACTTCGTGAGCTTTGCGTAAACTCTTTGCGAACTTTGCGGTTAAATAATCAACGATTTTTCTGAATATAATCCGTTGGCGACATATTAAAATGCTTCTGGAAATTTCGTCCAAAGCTCGTTTGCGATTTGTAGCCTACCATTTCTGCGATTTCGTACATTTTGTAGTTTTCGTTTAATAATAGCTCCGCGGCTCTTTTTAATCGTACGATATTGATTAATTCGTTCGGACTCAAGTTTGTGATGTCTTTAATTTTTCGGTATAAAGTAGAACGGCTCATATTCATAATTTCGGCAAGCGATTCTACACTCAAATCCTGATCGGTGATGTTTTTAAGAATTTCGTCGTCGAGTTTTTTCAAGAACTTTTCGTCGGTTTTATTGTGAGCAATGCTTTTAATATGCGAAAGAGGAGAACTCGCATAATAATTCATGATTTGTCTTCGGTTTTCGATCAAATTATTGGCTTGAACTTTCAGATAATCCATAGAAAAAGGTTTTGCCACATAAGCATCTGCACCAACTTCAAGTCCGTCGATTTGAGATTTTAGCGAATTTTTGGCAGTCAATAAAATAACTGGAATATGACTCGTTTCCAGATTCGTTTTAATCTTTTTGCACATCGTAATTCCGTCCATAACAGGCATCGTCACATCTGAAATAACAAGTTGAATGTTTTCGTTATGAATGATTTTCAGTGCTTCTTCGCCATTTTCTGCTTTTAGAATCGTGTATGTTCCAGCCAATTCGGTCGTAATAAAACTCAAAAGATCTTCATTATCTTCTACTACCAAAACCTGCGCTTTTTCGTTTTTGATTTCAATAGGTTCTTTTGGCGTTTCATTTTCTGTCTGTTCTTTCTCAGCATCGGCATAAAGCATAAATTCTTCTTCCTGATGCAGCGGAACAACCAGTTCGAAGATATTGTAATTAGCATCTTCAATTAGTTCTAAACTTCCGTTGTGCAATTGCGCTAGAGAATGTGCTAACGAAAGTCCGATTCCAGTTCCTGAAGCCGTACTGCTATCATCAACTCTGAAAAACGGTTCGAAGATTTTGTTTTTTAAATGAATCGGAATGATATTTCCGTCATTTTTTACAATCAAATGCAGTTTCTTTTCATCTCTGAACAATGAGATAGAGACTTTTTTGTTCGAATATTTAATCGCATTGTTGATCAAATTGCTGAGAATCTTTTTAAAAGCTTCTTTATCTACAAAAGCATGAATGTCTTTTTCGCCCAATTCCAAGTCAAATTCCAATCCGCGTTCTTCAATTAATTGGCTGAATCTCAAATGAAAATTTCGAACCATAGAAGAAACATTCGCTTCAACGAAAGTCAATTTCAAACCGCCAATTTCCGATTTTCTAAAATCAAGCAATTCATTTACAAGTTTCAATAAGCGCGAAGTGTTTTTCTTCATAATCGAAAGATGCTGAGGCACCTCTTCCGATTCGTATTTCATTCCCAAAAGCTTTTCTAGCGGGCCTTTTATTAAAGTTAGAGGCGTTCTGATTTCGTGTGCTACATTGGTAAAAAAGTCAATTTTTGCCTGATAGATTTCTTTTTCTTTTTCGTCGTTTAGATGCTTTATTTTGCGGTTATTCTTAATCTGAGTCAGATTTTGAGAATATCGAATAATGTAATAAAATCCAGCACAGCACAATATAAAGTACAGAATATAAGCATAAGTGCTGGCGTAAAACGGAGGCAGAATGGTAATTTTAAGTTTTATTTCTTTACTCCAAACCCCAAAACTATTCAATGATTTTACTTTAAAAACATAATCTCCTGGAGCCAGTTCGGTAAAGAAAACTTTGTTGTTTCTTCCTAAATAAACCCAATCATTATTGACGTTTTCAAGCTGAAACCAATATTCTGTTAATTCTGGCGCCGTATAATTTAAAGAAGCAAATTCCAGATTAAAAGTTGACTGATTGTTGTTGAGCTCCAATTCGTCCACAAAAGAAATAGATTGCGAAATTGGAGAGTCGGGGCTGTTAACCTCAATATCCTTATTATTAATTTGTAGATTGGTAATGTAAATAAAAGGCGTGTATTTGTTTTTGCTAAAGTGCTTCGGATTAAAACTGATCATTCCGTTTAGGTTTCCAAAATACATATCGCCGTTTGCATCTTTAAAAGCCGAATTGTAATTGAACTGATCGCTCAGTAATCCGTTTGCGGTGGTAAAAATCTTGATGGTTTTATGATCTGGACCAAATTTCACCAAACCTTTAGAAGTTGTCAGCCAGAGATTTTTAGAATCGTCTTCCAAAATAGAATAGAAAACATTGCTCGGCATTCCGTTTTTGGTTGTGAATTTGGTAAAAGTGTGATTCTGTCTGTTTACGAGATTCAATCCGTTTTCGGTGGCGATCCAAAGATTCTTAAAACTGTCTTCAAAAATGGCGTTGATGGTATTATTGCTTATTCCATTCGGATTTTTATAATCATAGGTAAAAACCTCTTTTTTCTTGGTTTTCGGATTATAAAATAACAATCCGTCACGATAACTTCCTGCCCAAAGATTGCCATCGCTGTCTTCCTTCATATTTGTATAATGATACGTTTCTGGAAAGAACTTTAGTATTTCAAAATTATCAGCTTGTTCATTGTAACGGTAAAGCCCCGATGTTGTTACGACAATCAGTTCCTTGTTTTTCATTTCGTAGAAAGAAAAGATAAAATTGCTATGAAGTCCGCTTCGCCCGTCATTTGCGCTGTAATGTTTTAAAACTGCACCAGAATTTCTATCCAAAACATCCAAACCATGTTCAAAAGTTCCCACCCAGATTTTGTCTTTTCGAGGCATTAAAGCATGAATATTATAATAGGAAACAGGATAAGATGTAAATTTTTGTGTTTTCGGATTAAAACGATTCACGCCAGCATCTTCGGTACCGATCCATAAATCGCCATGATCGTCTTTATGAATTTCTCTAACTGCGCTTCCGCTAATAGAATTTTGATTGTTCTGAGGAAAGTATTTCTTAAACTGCGTATACTGTTTCTGATGGTAATTGACACCGCCAAAATATGTTCCAATCCAGATTCCGTTTTCTTTATCGATAGTAATAGAGTAGGCCGCATTGTCTGAAATCGCATACGGATCGTTGTAATTTTTCTTCAGATTTACAGCCGTTTTGGTTTTCAGATTATACACATAAACACCCGATTCGCTCGCAATCCAAAGTTCGTCGTTTCCTTTTTTTCTGAATTGACGAACGAAAACCGGTTCTTTAATTCCAAATTTAAGTTCGCTTGTCGTTTTATCTTTTCTATTATATAGGAGTACACCGTGATCGAGCGTACCAATTACAATGTTTTCGCGATCAACAGCATAAATAACCGTGATTCTAAAATTGGCTTTATCAGCAGGCGGATTTAGAGCAATGTTTTCAAAAGAAAGGTTTTCTTCAGAATAATGATAGATTTTATTTAAAGAAGAAGCCCAGATTTCGCCTTTATAATCCTTTGTTATCGAAGTAGTAATAAAATATTTGTTCGGATTAAAAGTGGTCGTTTCTTTCTTTTTTTGGAGAATACTTATACAAAATGTTGCCCGAAACAAACCAAATGTTGTCTTTTTGATCGTGATTGATGTCATTGATACGATCATTTATGGCTTCGTTCAAAATCGTAAAGTTGTCCAGCTTTTTATCGTAATGATACAAACCTTTGTCCGTTCCAACCCAAATCGTGCCGTTGTGTTCATGCAGCGATTGTATATAATTGCTTCCTAAACTATGTATAGGATCTCCATTGCTTCTGTAGGTTTTAAAACGATAGCCATCAAAACGATTTAGACCATCTTTGGTTCCAAACCACATAAAACCATCATTGTCTTGAATGGAGGTTAAAACGGTATTGTTAGAAAGTCCTTCTTCAACCTGAAAATGTTTAAAATAATAATCTTGCGCATTCGAAAAATTTATCGAAAAAAAGCTGAAACATAAAAAAAGAAAGAATTTACGCATAGGTCTATTTATAAGGCTTAAATCAATATTTCTGCATATCGTCTCAATATTCTACAAAATGTTGCATCTGAATGAAAACGGACTGTTTTTAATACAATTTGAATCATTTGAGAGAGATATTGACACAAATGAAGCATTTTATTTTGAATAAAAAGCCCCTAATTTGAATTTTCAAATAAATGATATTGATAAAATTTTAAGGTTAAAAATATACTATCAATAAAAT
This sequence comes from Flavobacterium ginsengisoli, assembly GCF_029625315.1. Taxonomy (NCBI): domain Bacteria; kingdom Pseudomonadati; phylum Bacteroidota; class Flavobacteriia; order Flavobacteriales; family Flavobacteriaceae; genus Flavobacterium; species Flavobacterium ginsengisoli. Next base: position 1,346,285 of record NZ_CP121110.1, on the reverse strand, counting down.
AAAGTTTGAAAAATCTAACCATTAATAATTTTGAAACAAAATGAACAATTTATTACAAGTAAAGAATATTAGTTCTTTTTTTGTCCGCATTCCAGATGATTAAAAAAAGAGCAATATTTCATTAAACCAAACCACAAAAAGAAATAAAACTATCTAAAATGCAAAAATCAATGAAAACAAAGTTCACTCACTTTTTAACGAAGAGATATCACCTCTTGGTTTTCTTTAGTTTATTACTGCAGTCCGCTTTTGCCCAGCAGATTACTGTTACGGGAAAAGTTACTACCGCAACTGGCGAATCGGTTCCTTTTGCGAATGTTTTAATAAAAGGATCCCAAAATGGTGCCGTTACAGACTTTGACGGGAGCTATAAAATTACCGCCAGTGGAAATCAGACACTTGTTTTTAGTTCGCAAGGCTACAAAACAATCGAAATTGCAATCAACAACAAAACTTCTGTAAATGTTACTATGGAAGAAAATGCCATGAAATTGGACGAGATAGTTGTTGTAGGTTATGGATCGCAACAGAAAAAAGACCTTACAGGAGCTGTTGCATTAGTTAAACCAGACGAAATTCAGAAAAGACAAGTTACAACAGTTGCAGACGGACTTCAAGGCTTGGTTACAGGAGTTAAAGTTCGAGGTGGCGGACGCCCAGGACAAGAAGCCAATGTTGAAATTCGCGGACTTAAGAATCTTCAAAATACAAACCCATTATACGTAATTGATGGTTTGGTAACTTCTGCAAACAGAGACTTTAACCCGAATGATATCGAATCGATTCAGGTTTTAAAAGATGCTTCTGCAGCAGCAATCTATGGTTCTAGAGCGGCAAATGGTGTAATTATCATTACGACTAAAAAAGGTAAAAAAGGACCGCTTCAGGTTGAAGTATCAGCAAAAAGCAGACTTTACGTCTATGCCTCGCTATGATTTAATGGGAACCGAAGAGTTTGCTAAATACAACAATATGGCGTATGACAATGCTGGACTTCCGAGACAAAACTTAAACATGGCTGTAAATACAGATTGGCAAGATGCTGTTTTTAAAACGGGAATGATGCAAGATTATAATGCTAGTTTTTCTGGAGGAAGTGAGAATTCTTCATTCTTTATGTCTGGAAATTATTTTGGAAATCAAGGTACTGTTATCGGAACTGATTTTGACAGAATTTCATTCCGTGTAAATTCAAGCGGTACAAAAGGAATTTTCAGCATTGGAGAAAATTTAGCCATTAGTAATTCTAAAACAGATGAAATGTCTGGAAATCCAATTATTGATGTATACAGAATGACACCTACAATTCCGCTTTATGACGCTTCTAATCCAGGCGGATACGGTTACGGAAAACAAGGAGTTGCCGATACTTTTGGAACAAACCCTTTGGCATTAGCTGATTTTTCTAACACAACAAACGAAAACTTTAGAATTAGAGGTAACATTTGGTCAGAATTAAAATTTGTTCCTTGGTTGAAATACCGTTTCAATTTTGGTTATGAAACAAGTTTTGATTCTTATAAATACATGAGAAAAAAGGAAGCTGGACTTTAAACCAGCCTCAAGATCCTTCTCAGACAGACCAAAACAAAGGAAGATCAGAAACTTTATTGTTCGAAAACACATTGACTTTCAAGAAAGAATTTGGAAAGCATGATATCACGGTTTTAGTTGGTCAAACGTATCAAAAAGACAATTACAATCAGATTTACGGAACAAAAAGAAATCTTCCGATGAATTCTGGAACTGGAGAATATTATGAAGTTTTAAATCAAGGAGATTCGCCAGTTGTTGGAGGTTTTATTAATGAAGCGGCTTTAACGTCGTATTTAGGAAGATTAGAATACAATTATGATAATCGTTATTTATTCAATGCCGTAATCAGACGTGACGGATCTTCAAGATTCAGTGATGGCAATAAATGGGGAAATTTCCCTTCTATTTCTGCAGGATGGAGAATAAGCAACGAATCTTTCTTTAAATCAGAATTCATTAAAGATTTAAAATTAAGAGCAAGTTATGGAGAATTAGGATCTGGAAATATTGGAAATTACGAGTACAAAAGCTTCGTAAATAATTTTGGACAAATTGTATTAGGAAAAGACCAGACTTTATATCCTTCTGCAACTCAAGTAAAATTATCAAATTCTGAATTGCGTTGGGAAAAACTAAAACAAACCAACTTCGGATTGGATTTAGGAGTTTTAAATAATGATTTACGTTTTACAGCAGATTATTTTATTGCTCGTACTGAAGACGTATTATTTGGTTTTCCAATTTTATTGACTACAGGAAACGACGGAGGAAACCCAATTTCTAACGCTGCAACTGTAGAAAATAAAGGTTTTGAATTGGAATTGGCTTATAGCAAAAAAATCAATGATTTCTCATTTAACGCTTCTGTCAACTTTACCAAAATAAACAACAAACTGGTTTCATTGGGTAACGGACAAAATGAAAACTACTCAGGAAATACAGTAACAAGAGCTGGTTTGCCAGTAGGAATGTGGTATGTATTGCAAACAGATGGATTATTCCAAAATCAGCAAGAAATTAATAATTACAAAAATGCTGACGGAAAAGTAATCATGCCAAATGCTGTTCCTGGAGATATTCGTTTTAAGGATAACAATGGAGACGGACAAATTACGAATGAAGATAAAACAATCGTTGGAAGTCCGTGGCCAGAATTTGAAATGGGTTTAAACGCTGGAGCTGAATATAAAGGCTTTGATTTTTCTATGAACTGGATTGCTTCTCATGGAGCTACTGTTTATGACGGATTTAGAAGTGTTGTAGATCGTTTTGATGACAATAGTAACTACAGAAGAGGCATTCAGCCTTGGACACCTGAAAATCCAAATACCGATTTTCCTAGAATTACAAAAGGATCAACTTTAAATTCAAGAGGAGATACAGACCGTTTCTTAGAAAATGGCGATTTTATCAGATTGAAATACATCGGATTTGGATATAATTTTCCACAAAGTGTCTTAAAAGATTCAGGTATTTCGAGAGCAAGATTAACATTATCTGCACAGAACATTATTACGATTACTAAGTATAAAGGATTGGATCCTGAGTTTACAAACAGTAATATTTTTGAAAGAGGTGTAGATAATGGGGCTTTCCCAAATCTTAGAACATATTCTTTGGGTGTAGAGTTTAGCTTTTAATTAAAAAAAACAGCGTAATGAAAAAAATAATAATTATAACAGCAGACTTTTCTAGGTCTTGTTTTTACCGCTTGTGAAAACGAATTGGACTTGAATAGCCCAAATGATATTACAGTAGACCAATATTGGAAAACTGAAAGTGATGCACAAGCCGGTGTAAACTCTATTTATGCCATGTTTTATAAAGACGGTTTGTGGGCGAGATGGATTTATTTCCGTCTGGATTTAACTTCTGATGAAGGTTATAGCGTGAGTCCGTGGACAGAATTGGCAGATTGGACTAGATTCAATTATATCAATTATAATTTTTGGGAAGGAAATGCCGTAACGTGGAGAGATACTTATAAAGCTATTTTTAGATGTAATCAGGTTTTGGCTAATGTTCCGAATATCACTTTTCAGAACGAAGATGATAAAAAGAAAATTATCGCGCAGGCTAAATTCTTTAGAGCATTACACTACTATTATGCAGGTGTAATTTGGGAAGATGTGCCATTAGTTTTAGATCCGTCTACGCCAGCAGATTTGCCAAAACAAGTAAAGGTAGACGAAATATGGGCTCAAGTAGAAAAAGATTTGAATGAAGCTTTTGAAGATTTGCCAAGAGATTGGTCAGCTGATCAATTAGGAAGACCAGATAAAGGTGCCGCAAAGGCCTTTCTTGCCAAAGTATATATGCAACAGCACAAATGGAATGAAGCAAAAGGAGCTCTTGAGTTTTTAATTTCTGGAGCAGGAGCGAAGTACAGTTTGGTATCTAACTACAGAGATAATTTTACGGATACAAATGAAAATAATGCCGAATCTGTTTTTGAAATCCAGTTTGGAGACCAAAGAAAAGGAGGAACTGATGAAGCGCAAAATGCAAGCAGTTTCTAGCAACCGTTCTCAGTTTTTCGCGCCAAGAGGAATTGGATGGTCTGACGGACAAGCGCGTATTTGGTTAGTGGATGCTTTTAAACAAGAAAACAATAAAGACGGAAAATTGGATGAAAGGTTAAGATGGACTTTATTCTACCCTCAGTTATTAGCCGATTTTGGAGACAAAACATACGGAAGAAACTGGGAATGGAACAATAATGAAGCTTGGTTTAGAAAAGGAAGCCGCGATTATTACAGAAACAACGAAGATTACTACAACCAAGTAAACTACAGATTGGTTCGTTATGCGGATATTTTATTGCGCTACGCGGAAGTTTTAAACGAATTAGGAAATACTGCTCAAGCGTATCAGTATGTTGATTTAGTTAGAGCTCGTGCAAATATGAATGCATTGGCGACAGCACATCCTGAAATTGGAAACGATCACGACAAATTCCTAGAGCGTTTGAAAATGGAAAGAGTTTTGGAATTGTGTGGCGAAAGCGTGCGTTGGGAAGATTTAAAACGTTGGGGAGATTTAAATTCTCAAGCTTCTGTTGATAAAATTGCGCTTCGTGATCCAGATTTTAAAAACTTCACAGTTGGAAAAAATCACAGAATGCCAATTCCGCAAAGTGATGTAGATAATAATCCAAATCTAGAGCAGAACTCTGGATATTAAAACTGATTTTTTGAGGGAATCAGATGTAAAAGTCTGGTTCCCTTATCATAAAGAACGATTGTTCAAAAAAATAAAATTGAAATGAAGAAAGTAAAATTGTGTCTGACATTTATGTTAGCAGGACTCGTATTGCTTAGTCGCAACAATAAAAAAAATAATCCTGAAGAAAAGGAAAGCGAAGTCGCCTCAATAGAAAAAAGAGAAATCTGGACAAAAGATCAGGCCAATAAATGGTACGCAGAACAGCCTTGGTTAGTTGGGGCAAATTATTCTCCTAGCACAGCTATAAATCAGTTAGAGATGTGGCAGGAAGATACTTTTGATCCAAAACGAATTGATCAGGAATTGGGCTGGGCCGAAGGTCTTGGCATGAATGTAATGCGCGTGTATTTGCATGATTTATTGCATCAGCAAGATGCAGAAGGACTTTACAAACGCATGGACCAATTTTTAGAAATTGCTGATAAACATCACATAAAAACCCTTTTTGTTTTGTTTGATTCTTGTTGGGATCCGTTTCCAGCTTTAGGAAAACAGCGTGCTCCAAAACCGCATACGCATAATTCAGGTTGGGTGCAAGCTCCGGGACAAAAGGCGCTTCAGGATAAAACACAATATCCGCGTTTAGAGAAATATGTAAAAGAAACGGTTTCTCATTTTAAAGATGACAAACGAATTTTAGGTTGGGATGTTTGGAACGAACCAGATAACATGACGGGACCATCTTACGAAAAAGTAGAAATTAAAAACAAAGTCGATTTGATTTTACCGCTTTTAAAAGATGTTTTTGCGTGGGCAAGAGAGAGCAATCCTTCTCAGCCATTGACTTCTGGCGTTTGGGTAGGAGATTGGAGCGACGAAGCGAAGATGAAACCAATGCACAAAATGCAGATCGAGCAGTCAGATATTGTTTCTTTCCACAATTACAACACGCCTCAGGATTTCGAAAAAGTAATCAAACAATTACAGCGCTATGGAAAACCATTAATCTGTACAGAATATATGGCAAGACCAAACGGAAGCACTTTTGAAGGGTTTCTTCCAATTGCTAGAAAATACAACGTAGGTATGATCAATTGGGGATTTGTAGACGGAAAAACACAAACGAAATACGCTTGGGACAGTTGGACAAAAACATACACAGCAGAGCCTAAACTTTGGTTTCATGATGTTTTACATACAGACGGAACGCCATATATTCAAGCTGAAACAGATTTGATTAAGAAAATGACTGCTGAGGCGAATAAGAAGAATTAGATAATGTGTCAATTTGATAATTAGATAATTAGAAAATGTGGTAATTAGAAAATTAGCCTATTAACACATTTCAAAAATTATCTAATTATCTAATTGACAAATTATCACATTAAAAAAAACAGCTTATGAAAACAATAAAGAACTTATTTTTTCTAATGATGATTCTGGTCGGTTTTTCTGCGAAAGCGCAACAGCCAGATCCTCCAGGACAGGTAAAAGGAAGCGAAAAACCAAAAAACGAAGCCTATCTTTTTGCACACATGACGCATAACGATTACGGCAGATTGTATTATTCTGTTAGTTTGGATGGACTTCATTGGGAAAATCTGAACAATGGAAAACGCGTTTTTGAAGATTATAAGGGACATCCCGATATCTGCAAAGGTCCAGACGGGAAATATTATATTGCTGGAAATACAGGAGACGATGCTAAAAGTATTAATATTTGGGTTTCGGATGATTTAATCACTTGGAAAAAACATGCTGATTATACGCCCGATTTAAAAAGTACGCCAGATTATTCAAACGCTTTACAGCGAATTGGTGCTCCAAAATTGTATTATGATGAACCTTCTCAAAAGTTCATCATGACTTGGCATACGCCACATTTAGAAGGAACAAAAGAAGACGGAGAACGTTATTGGGCAAGTCAGCGTACTTTGTATGTTTTGTCTAAAGATTTAAAAACTTTCGAAGGAACTCCAAAACGTTTATTCGATTGGGATATGGGAACGATTGATGTTTTTATTCGTAAAGTTGGCGATTCTTACTACGCCGTGATTAAAGACGAAACGTATCCAACTTTGTATTGGACAACCGGAAAAACCATTCGAATTGCCAAATCAAAAAATCTTTTAGGACCTTATTCTTTGCCCCAGCAATCTATCAGTCCAAACTTTAGAGAAGCGCCAATGCTAATTCCTTCTCCAGATGACAAAATATGGTACATGTATTACGAACAATATCCAGGTGTTTCCTACGGATTATCGATTGCAGATAACCTAAACGGACCTTGGTTTCAAGCCTCAGGCTACACTTTTTTCTCAGATTGGGACAAATACAGTCTTCCAGAAAAAGTACGCCACGGCTGCATGATTACAATCTCTAAAAAAGAATACGACAGTTTGGTGAAGAAATTCGGCCTTACGAAGAAGTTATAAGTTATGAATTAGAAGTTATGAGTTTTTGTTGTGATGACTAGCTGGTTATTTATTGAGGAATAAAATAACAATTAGCAAGAACTCATAACTTCTAACTCAAAACTCATAACTCAAAAAATTGGTTAGTTAAGTTAGTTTAGTTCAGTAATTATCGGGCTTATGTGGAGATGAGCCCGGTAATTCATTTTGATTTAGAAGAAAATCATGGCATTCATTAAATGCCTAAAAATATAAAATATGAAAAGAAAAAGCATCCTTTTTTTAGCCTTGTTATCCATGTTTGCGGTAAATGCGCAATGGAAACCACAAGGTGATAAAATCAAGACCAAATGGGCAGAGCAGGTTGATCCGAAGAAAACTTTACCCGAATATCCCCGTCCGATTATGGAGCGCGGCCAATGGAAAAATCTGAATGGTTTGTGGAATTATAGCATTCAAGAATTTGGAAAAGCAGCGCCTTCAAAATATGACGGGCAGATTTTGGTTCCGTTTGCGACCGAATCGAGTTTGTCTGGCGTGATGAAAGAAGTTGGTGCTAAAAATGAACTTTGGTACGAAACTCAATTTTCGATTGAATCGGGCTGGAATGGAAAAAATATCCTTTTGCATTTTGGTGCTGTCGATTGGAAAACAGAAGTTTTTGTGAATGATGTAAAAGTGGGTTCGCATACGGGAGGTTATACGCCATTTTCGTTTGACATTACGCCATTCATCCAAAAAGGGAAAAATCAAAAGCTAGTTGTAAAAGTTTGGGATCCTTCCAACGATGGGCCTCAACCAAGAGGAAAACAAGTCAAAAATCCAGAAGGAATTTGGTACACGCCTGTTACCGGAATCTGGCAGACGGTTTGGATTGAGCCTGTAAATGCTAAAAACATTGCGAGCATTAAAAACAACGCCAAATATTGATCAAAATACGATTAGAATAAAAGCGGAGGCAAATGGAGCAGAAAAAGGAGATTTAGTTGAAATTTCTGTTTTCGATAACGGAAAAGAGATTGCTAAAGAAAAAGCGGTTGTAGGCGAAAGCAACGATATTGTTTTGAATAATCCGAAACTGTGGTCGCCTGAAAGCCCGTTTTTATATCAGACAAAAATTCGCTTAATCAGCAAAAACAAAGTGGTTGATGAGGTAAAGAGTTATTTTGTGATGCGAAAAATCTCTTCTAAACGCGATGAAAACGGAATCGTGAGAATGCAATTAAACAACAAAGATTATTTTCAATTCGGACCTCTTGACCAAGGTTGGTGGCCAGACGGATTGTATACAGCGCCAACTGATGAAGCTTTGAAATACGACATTGTTAAAACCAAAGAACTAGGATTTAATATGATTCGTAAACACGTAAAAGTCGAGCCGGAGCGCTGGTATACGCATTGCGATCAGTTAGGAATTTTGGTTTGGCAAGATATGCCAAGTGGAGACGATCAGCCAGTTTGGCAAAATAGAAAGTATTTTGAAGGAACAGAATTACAGCGTTCGGCAAAATCAGAAGAAATCTACAGAAAAGAGTGGCGTGAAATTATGGATCATCTGTATTCCTACCCAAGTATTGTGGTTTGGGTTCCGTTTAACGAAGCTTGGGGGCAATTTAAAACTGTTGAAATTACAGAATGGACCAAAAATCATGATTCAACGCGTCTGATTAATTCTGCAAGCGGAGGAAATCACTTTCAAACGGGCGATATTTTAGATTTACACAATTATCCTGGTCCAGATATGTATTTGTACGATGCTAGAAGAGTTACCGTCTTGGGAGAGTATGGCGGAATCGGTCTTCCGTTAGAAGGACATCTTTGGAGAGCAAATGACAACTGGGGATACATCAAATTTAAGAATGAGGCAGAAGTTACCGCCGAATACAAAAAGTACGCGGAAACGCTTCGAAAATACGTTAAAACGGGATTCTCGGCTGCAGTCTATACTCAAACAACCGATGTTGAAGGCGAAGTAAACGGTTTTATGACTTACGATAGAAAAGTAGATAAAATGGATTTTAAAGCTGTGAACAAAATTAATACGGAGGTTATCAATGCTTTGAATTAAAATTAAATTTATTTCTCTCGCAGATTTGGCAGATTTTTTTTTATCAGCATAATCTGCCAAATCTGCGAGAGAAAATTCAAAGACTAACAAAAAACTAAAAATGAAAAAATATCTAATCCTTTTCCTGTTCACAACGATAAGTTTCGCACAGCAAAAAACATTCACTAACCCAATCCTTCCGTCGGGAGCAGATCCTTACAGTACGTATTACAAAGGCTACTATTACTACACCAACACACTTGGAAACAAATTGGTTTTGTGGAAAACAAAAGATCTTTCGGATATTAAAAATGCAGAAAGCAAAGTGATTTGGACACCGCCCAAAAACACCAATTATTCGGCAGAAATCTGGGCGCCTGAGTTTCATATCATTAATGGAAAATGGTATTGCTATTTCGCGGCAGATAATGGCGATAATAACAATCACAGAATGTATGTTTTAGAAAATAAATCTTCAGATCCGTTTGAAGGGAAATTTGAATTTAAAGGCAAAATCGGCGCGAAAACCGATAAATGGGCAATTGACGGAAATGTTTTTGAATATAAAAAACAGCTGTACATGATTTGGGCAGGCTGGGAAGGAGACAAAAACGGTCAGCAGAATATTTACATTGCCAAAATGAAAAATCCGTTAGAGATTGATGGCGATCGCGTTATGATTTCTGCACCAACAAACGATTGGGAAACACACGGAGCTTTGCACGATGAGGTGAATCCGCCGCAGGTAAATGTGAACGAAGGGCCACAGTTTTTAGAAAGAAACGGAAAAATCTTCATTGTGTTTTCGGCAAGTGGATGCTGGACCGATTTCTATGCTTTAGGACTGTTAACCTTTACGGGCACAGATAATTTGCTAGATGCAAATGCTTGGAAGAAATCTCCTGAGCCTATTTTCAAACAATCAGAAAAAAACAAAGTTTACGCGCCAGGACATAATTCATTCTTTAAATCTCCTGACGGAAAGGAAGACTGGATTTTGTATCATGCCAATTCAAACCCAGGAGAGGGATGCGGTAACAAAAGATCGCCAAGAATGCAAAAAATAGAATGGGACGCCAACGGTTTTCCAGTTTTGGGTGAGCCAGTTAGTGAAGGAATGCCATTGGCTATTCCGTCAAATTAAAATCATTTCAAAAAAGATAAAAATGAAAAATATTCAAATTGCTTGCAGTTTTGTTGCTTGTACTTTTCCAATTTAACTGTAAAGACAATAAAAAAGAAAATACGACTTCAAAAGAAAGCTCAGAAATCAAACAAGATTCGATAAGAACGGTTTTAGAGACTAAAAACTTCGACACAATAATCGATGGTAAAAAAGTCAGTTTGTATTGGATCGAAAATAAAGACATAAAAGTTGCTTTTACCAACTATGGCGGGCGATTAGTAGGTTTATGGGTTAAGGATAAAAATGGAAAACCAACCGATGTCGTAGTCGGAATGAATAGCGTAAAAGGCTTTAAAAACTCCACGGAACCTTACTTTGGTGCTACAATCGGAAGAGTTGGCAACAGAGTTGCATTAGGCAAATTTACGCTCGAAGGAAAGCAATATCAAATTCCGCTTAATAACGGAAAAAATGCGCTGCACGGTGGTATAAAAGGGTTTCAAGACGTTGTTTGGAATGCTGAAAAGACAAATGAGAATACGCTGGTTTTTACGTATGCTTCGCCAGATGGAGAACAAGGCTTTCCCGGAAATCTAAATGTAAAAGTAACTTATTCTATTACAGATGATCATGCAATAAAAATGGAATATGAAGCTACAACGGATAAAACTACGATTGTTAATTTAACCAATCATGCCTTTTTCAATTTGAATGGAGAAGGAAGCGGAACAATTTTAAATCACGAATTACAGATTTACGGAGATAAATTTACACCCGTTGATGAAGGTTTGATTCCGACTGGAGAATTGAAATCGGTAAAAAATACACCATTCGATTTTACATCAAAACATAAAATTGGCGAAAGAATAGAAAACAAAGACGAACAGCTGAAATTCGGAAAAGGTTATGACCATAATTATGTGCTTAATGGGGCTAAAAAAGACGGATTTGTTCATGCGGCAACGATTAAAGGTGATGTTTCAGGTATTACTTTAGATATTTATACAGAAGAGCCTGGATTACAATTTTATAGCGGAAACTTCATGCAAAGTAAAAACACCTTTAAATCAGGTGCTAAAGATGATTTTAGAACTGCTTTCGCTTTAGAAACACAGCACTTTCCAGATGCGCCAAATCAGCCAAAATTCCCTCAAATAACTTTAAAGGCAGGAGAGAAGTATCATACGGTTTCTTTGTATCAATTTTCGGCTAAATAGTAAGGAGTTTTGAGCTGGAAATTAGGAGTTGAAAAACGTTATTTGAAAGACTTTTTTGTGAAAAATAAAAAGGACTTTTTTGAAGCGAAATGACGTGTTTTTAACAAAATTTGTATCATAGAGGTTTTCTATAGTATTGTTTTAACTAATTGATTTTTAGTTTTTAAATTGATTTAATTAAATAAAAAGTTTAATAATGGAAATAAAAAAATATTTTACGCTTTTAAGTCTGTTTTGTGTCTTTGTTTGTTGTTCTCAAGATAAAGAAACGGTTAAAAAAACGACTTCAAAAGATCAACCAATCTTGTTGGCAGATCCAACTATTTTTTACGAAAATGGAGTTTATTATTTGTACGGAACAACCACGGGAGATTTTCCTAATGGAGAAGGTTTTCAAGTGTACACTTCTTCCGATTTGAAAAAATGGAAAGGTCCTATTGGAGCGCAAAATGGACTGGCATTAAAAAAAGGAGACGCTTATGGAACGAAAGGTTTTTGGGCACCGCAAGTTTTTAAAAGCAACAATAAGTTTTATATGATTTATACTGCCGATGAGAATATTGCCATTGCAAGTAGTGATAGTCCGCTTGGGCCATTTAAAAACGATTCTAAGGCTTCAATGTTTAATTCGGGCAAACAGATTGATCCTTTCTTTTTTGTTGATCAGGACGGCAAAAAGTACCTTTATCACGTGCGTTTGACTAATGGAAACCGAATTTTTGTAGCTGAATTGAATAATGATTTCTCTGGAATAAAAGAAGAAACGCTGAAAGAATGTATTTCTGGTGTTCTGCCGTGGGAAAATACCCAGAATGTTTCATGGCCAGTTACAGAAGGTCCGACAGTTTTAAAACACAATAATCTGTATTATATGATTTATTCTGCAAACGATTTTAGAAATCCCGATTATGCAGTGGGTTATGCGACAGCTTCAAGTCCAATGGGACCTTGGGAAAAAGCAACTGAAAGTCCGATAATTAGCAGAAAAGATGTTGGCATAAATGGAGTAGGTCACGGTGATGTTTTTTATGATAAAAACGGAAAAATGAAGTATGTGCTCGCATACACATTTTAGCAATAGCGGTGTTTCTCCAAGAAAAGCGAGCAATAATCGATATTGATTTTGAAGGAAATAAAATCAAAGCAGATGCAAAAAGTTTTGTTTTGCTAACAGAATAAAACTTGTGATTTTAGAGTTGATAACGTGGGCTGACTTGTTTTTAAGTCAGCCTTTTTTTAACATTTTAACCTGCTTTTAACACAGATGCCATTTTAATATTGTCTATTTCAGTTCAGATTCGTACATTGTTAAAAATTACAGACATGACTAAAAAAATAGAAGACTTAATTCCGCATCGTGCTCCATTTCTCTTTGTAGATGAAATTATTTCTTATACAACAGACACAATCGTTGGTTTAAAGACGTTTACAGATAAAGATGCCTGGCTTCAGGGCAGTTTTCCCGATTTTAATTTTGTTCCGGGAACTATTTTGATCGAAGCTATGGCGCAATGTGGTGGTGCAGGAATAAAGCTTTTAGGAATCGCAGATGGCGTTTTTGGATTGGTTAGCTTAGATAAAGTGGAGTTTTTTGGAGGTGTTGAATTCAATAAACTCGTTAAATTTGTCGTAAAAAACATTCGTACAAGCGAAAAAATCATAAAACAATCTGGTGAAGCCTTTGATGAAGATAAGTTGATTATGAAAGGAGAATGGATGTGTGTGAAGCTTCAGTGAGACAATAGACAATAGGAGCAAGAAGAAAGATTATAGAAAAACGCCTTGAGATTGGATTCTTAAGGCGTTTTTTTTTACATTTTTGTGATGATGAATTCGCTTCGGCGATTGACTTGATGTTGCGCTTCTGTACACGGAACGCCATTGGAGCAATTATTGATTAATTGGGTTTCTCCATAGCCTATTGCACTTTCTATTCGTTCTGGAGCAACTCGTTGGGAAATTAAATAATCTCTTGTGGCTTTTGCTCTTCTGTCTGACAATTCTAAATTATATTGATCATTGGCACGAGAGTCGGTGTGCGATTCAATTTTTATAACAATTGAGTTATACTGATGCATTAAGAGAACTACTTTATTTAATTCTATTGCAGCATCATAACGTATATCTGATTTGTCTAAATCAAAGAAAATAATTCCGATTTTTATTTTCAAAACTCCATTTTCCCGAGCAATTAAAGCAGGATCCAAACCTACAAGAGCTTCTGTTTTTCCAGAGCTGTTTGCCGTAACAATGGCTTTCGTATTGGCGTTATAATTGTCCTTTGTAACCTCGATTGTATATGGAGTATTGCAATTTACGTTGTTGTTAAAATCATATCTTCCGTCGAGCTGAGAAACGGTTTCAGCCACTTTTATTCCGTTTGCATTTTTAAGCGTTACCATTGCACCGGCAATTCTGTTGTTTGAAATAGCATCATAAACATAACCGCTTATGGCTTGGTTGCACGATCTTTCAAAAGAGTAAATATCATCATCGCCTTTTCCTGTTTTTCTGTTTGAGCACACAAAACCTTTGTTAGTGGCTTCGTTAACGATATAACCAAAATCATCTCTATTGCTGTTTAATGGTGCTCCTAGATTGGCTGGTGTGTCAAAAGCGCCATCGTTTAATCTGCTTTCAAATACGTCTAAACCTCCTAATCCTAAAAATCCGTCAGAAGAAAAATACAGCGCCTGATCGGTAATGTATGGGAACATCTCGCGTCCTGTCGTATTTATTTTTTCGCCTAAATTTTTGGGTTCAGAGAATTGATTATTGCCCAAAATATCAACCACAAAAATATCGGTAGAACCAATTGTTCCGGGCATATCCGAAACGAAATACAGCTTTTTACCATCTTTGCTTACAGATGGATGTCCGACTGAGTAATTGTCACTATTGAAGGGCAATTCTTTAATGTCGGTCCATTGCGTGGTTCCATTTTGATTTTCTACAGCCGTTGCCGAGTAGATTTTCAGATTGTTAATGCCTTTACTGTCACGTTTTAATTTCCCGTTATAATTATTTCGTGTAAAGTAAATTGTTTTTTCATCTGGAGAAAAGGCAATGCAAGCCTCGTGATACTTGGTTGTAATGTCCTTTCCAAAGCGTTCTTTAAAAGTGACATTAGATTGCGTTTCGCTTATTTTTCCCAGTTGCATATTCAGATAAGGCTGATCGTTCCATCCGTATCGATCTGTTTTCCAATAGGAAGAATCAGCAGTAGTAGAATAAACCAAGTCGCCTTTGTAATACATTGGCCCAAAATCGGAATTAGCAGTATTTATGTCTAAATTTTCTAGCAGAAAAGAAGGTTTTATATTTTCAATATCTTCTAAAGTGACATTTTTAAGAGAAAAATTCTTAGCCCTAGGATCTGTGGATTTTTGCTTTTCGGCGAAACTTTTCATCCATTTTTTTGCCAGTTCATAATTCTGAATTCCTTGCAGCGACTGTGCGTAACGAAATAAATATTCCGCAGAAACTTCATTCGGATAGTCAGCAATTAGCTTTCCGTACCATTTTGAAGCACTGGACATTTTTGTATTGAAATAATAAGCGTCTCCAAGTCGCTGAAGTGTTTCTTTGGAAGCATCTCCATTGTTGATGGAAAGTTCATACGATTTTGCGGCTTCAACATAATACATCTTATCAAAAAGAGCATCGGCAGTTTTGTTTTTGGTTTGCGAATGAATCAGCTGTAAAACCAATAATGCGAGTATAGTAATTGTTCTTTTCATAGACTATTCGTATTAAAAGAATCTTGGTGATTTTAGTCCTTTTTTGCGTGAAACCAGTTCAAAACGAAGCATAATTTCGTGCGTTCCGCTATTGTAATTCTGCAATGCGGTTGTAGTGTAATCGTAAGCGTAACCAGCCATAATCATTGGCGTGATTTGTATTCCAACGAGACCGCTCACAGAATCTGATGTACGATAGGAAACACCGAGCGTTAGAGCATTGTTGAACATAAAATTGGCAGATATATCGGCAATCATTGGAGCGCCAGCCACATATTTTAGGAAAAGAGCAGGTTTGAATTTGGTATGTGCCGAAAGGTCAAAAACATAACCTCCAATAAGATAAACGTGTATTCTCTGATTGACTAAATCTTCGCTGATATCATCGTAAGTGTAGCGCTCTCGGGTCATAAAATTCGGAATTGAAACTCCGATATAATCTCTCTCTCCGTGCCAATACAATCCAGCTCCAATAACAGGAAGGAATTTGTTGGTAATGTTTTCACGAAACTGTACATCGGGATCTTTGTAACTTCCTTTAGACCAATCGATATTAATCACACGTCCGCCGCCTTTTATTCCAAAGGAAAGCTTGTGTGTTTCTCCAGATTTAATGGTGTAGGAGAAATTGGCATCTAGATATTGTTCGTCTGTAGGTCCGATTTCTTCGTTTACGACTGAAATTCCAAGACCTACATTTTTTCCGACTGGTGTATCCAGAGAAAAACTTTGAGTGTCTGGAGCACCTTCAATACCAACCCATTGTGTTCTGTAAATTCCTGTTATAGCTAAATGTCCCAGCGAACCGGCATAAGCCGAGTTTACGGTGAGTGTGTTGTACATATACTGCGTGTATTGCGGGTCTTGCTGTGCAAAGGCTCCATATACCGAGAATAGAGTTATTATCGCGAAAACCTTTTTTATATTTTTAATCATAGCCAATTTTATTTTGGTTAATCCTATTCTTAAATTTTCTTTTTTCTGGATGGTTTTATTTTAGGTAAACCCATCCAGAGGTTTTTTTAGATCCGTCTCCTAAATCAAGGATATAGAAATAGGTGCCTTCAGGAAGCGTTTTAGCAGAACCATCTGCTTTTCCATCCCAAGTATTTTTATAACCTTTTTGGTAGTAAACCAAATTACCCCAGCGGTTGAAGATTTCGAGCTGATTATTCGGATATCTTTCAATACAATCAATGTAGAAGAAATCGTTTTGGCCGTCGTCATTTGGTGAAAATTCATTGTAGATTTTCAGACAGTTTGGCGAAACGGTAGCGCTATCCTGATTGTTTGCCGAATTGGTGTCTATCTGATCTAGTTTAACCAAATGGGCATTATTCAAATAATCATTAAAATCAACCACCTTAACAGTTAGTGTTAATGTTTGGGGAGTTCCTTTATTAATCGCTGGAATGCTCCAGATGCCTGTTTTCGAATCGTAAGTTCCAGAAGTTACCGCTGAGTTTACTAATGAATATCCTTTAGGCAATGCATCTTGAACTTCTACATTTGTTGCAGTTAAATTGCCTAAATTTTCTGCTGTTATGGTAAAGGTTACTTGACTATCCATCGGAACATCTGTTTTATCGACTTCTTTATTGATGGCTACGTCGGTAGAAGGAATGTTGATAGATTCAGAATCTTCATCGTCTTCGCTTTGGTCTCCGTTATCATTATTTGGTGTCGAATCTGGATCAAATTGATTGCTGGCAGTTACTTGAGCAATATTAACATAATCAACACTTTCCAATCCAAGCGGGTTGGCTACAGTTGCTTCATAGGTTAACGTAATACCGCCCACAGGAACAGTTAAGTCAACCCATTTGATCGTATTCTTACTGAAAATACCACCATTATTGATATTCGAGATATTCTTGAATCCAAGCGGTATCAAGTCTTCAACAGCGACACCAGTAGCGGTGCTTGGGCCTTCATTGTTAAGCTGTAAGGTGAATGTGACAACTTCGTTTACATTTGCGTTTTTGTTGCTGGCTGTTTTTTCTAGACTTAAATCGGCAACGGCAACTTTGATTTGCAAACTGTCATAGTCATCTTCGGTCGTGATTCCATTATTTGGAGTCGAATCTGGATCTGGCAGATTACTGGCAATAACCTCGGTTATATTTGTATATTCGCCTGCTATGCCTGACGGCTTATTTACTGTTGTATAAATATCCAATGACTGATCGGTTCCGGTTGGAATATTTCCGACATTCCAAATACCTGTCACATAGTTGTATAAACCGCTCGTAGGACTACTGGTCTGATAGGTAAATCCAGGAGGCGGCAAGTCTTTTACTCTTACACCAGAGGCATCTGCAGGACCATCATTGGTTACGGTGACAGTGAAAATAACCGTTGAACCTACATCGTGAACGGCATCTTGATTAAGGGCTGTTTTCTTAATAGACAAATCTGCCATTACAATTACTGGTGTAACCGCAATGCTATCATAATCATCTTCAGTCGTAACTCCGTTACCTGGTGTACTGTCTGGATCATGCTGATCTGCAGTCATAATTTCTGCAGTATTTAAGTATTCGTCTGGAGTACCTGTTGGACTTTTTACAAAAACATTCAAAATTAAAGTATGACTATTTCCAGCAAGGATGATTCCCGGAGTCCATTCGCCCGTTACAGGATTATAAGGTCCCGAAGTCGAATTATAGAAAATATAATCATATCCAGAAGGCAATACATCTTTTATGGTAACACCAGTAGAATTGCTAGGGCCTGAGTTGGTTACTGTAATAGAGAATGAAATTTGCGATCCTACGGCAGGATTAAGTATATTATTGATTACTTTTTTCTCTATTGAAAGATCGGCTACTGCTGGAACAGGACTCAATAACACAGAACTGATGTCATCTTCTGAAGTAACTCCGTTATTTGGAGTTGAATCTGGATCCAATTCATTAGAAGCGTAAACCTCTGCAATGTTTTGATAGTCTCCGGTTGTATTGACTTTGACACCTATTTGTAAAGACTCTGAAGCTCCACTTGGTATAGTGCCAATATCCCAAATTCCAGTTGTATTATAATATTGTCCAGATGTAGAACTGTATACCACATATTCGTAACCGCTTGGCAGCATATCGAGTACTTTTACCCCAGTAGCATCTTGTGGACCGCTGTTGGTTACGGTTACTTGGAATGTAATTGTTGCTCCAAATATTGGGCTTAAATTTCCGCCAATTACAGCTTTTACAAGAGATAAATCTGCCATTGGAGGAACAGGAACAGTTGCAATTTCTGCATAATCATTTTCAGTAGTAATTCCGTTGTTTGGAGTTGAATTTGGATCTGGAAGGCTACTTGCAGTAACTTCGGCCGTATTTAAATAATTGCCAGTTGCATTTACAATAGCGGTTAACTGTAATGTCTGAGAATCTCCATTAACTAAAGAACCAATATTCCATTTTCCTGTGGTACTGTTGTATGTTCCTTTTGTTGCTGTAAAACCGCTAAAGGTATATCCTGTAGGCAATAAGTCAGTCACTTCAACTCCAGAAGTATTCTGCGGGCCGTTATTTGAAACAATGATTTCAAAAGTTACCGATGATCCAATTAATGGAGTAGGATTATTAACTGTTTTGGTTAAAGATAAATCAGCGGATTGTCCTAACGGTGAGGTTGTAGCCGTTCCATAATCATTTTCAGTTGGATCTCCGTTTCCAGGTGTTGAATTAGGATCTGGCAGATTGCTTGCAGTTACCTCGGCAATATTTACATAGTTTCCTGTTGGGTTAACAATAGCTGTTATTCTTAAAACTTGCGAATCTCCATTTAGAAATGTGCCAATTGTCCATTTTCCTGTCACAGCGTTATAGACTCCTTTTGTGGCACTATAAGTAACAAAAGTGTATCCAGTAGGCAGCAGATCGGTTATTTCAACACCAGAAGTATTCTGTGGACCATTGTTTGTTGCAATTATTTCAAAAATAACTGGCGACCCTACTAATGGAGTGGTATTATTAACTGTTTTAGTTAAAGATAAATCTGCCGCCTGTACGTTTGGCGTCACTGTTGCCGTTGCGTAATCGTCTTCTGTGGCAACTCCATTATTTGGCGTTGAGTCAGGGTCAGGAAGCGCACTTGCCGTTACTTCGGCAATATTTACATAATTTCCTGTCGGATTTACTATAGCTGAAATTTGTAAAGTCTCTGATTTTCCGTTGATTAAATTGCCAACAGTCCATAATCCAGTCGTTGGATTATAAGTTCCTGTAGAAATCGTGAAATTAGAATAAGTGTAGCCGCCTGGAAGTAAATCGGTAACCGTTACACCCGAAGCATCTTGAGGCCCGTTATTGGTTACAATGACTTCAAAAGTAACCAAAGAACCTACTAATGGGGTGTTATTGCTTACTGTTTTGGTCAATGATAAATCTGCAGATTGTGCTGTCGGAGTAATAGTTGCTGTAGCATAATCATTTTCAGTAGGAACTCCATTATTTGGAGTAGAATTAGGGTCTGGAAGATCGGCTGCAGTTACTTCAGCAATATTAAGATAATCACCAGTATCATTTACTATGGCTGTAATTTGCAGTGTTTCAGATTCTCCATTGGCTAAATTACCAACTGTCCAAAGACCTGTTGTTGGATTATAGGTTCCTCTAGAAAGTGTGAAACCGCTATATGTATACCCTGAAGGTAACAAGTCGGTTATTTGAACTCCCGTATTATCCTGTGGTCCATTATTGGTAACAACAACCGCAAAAGTCACTGGTGAGCCGGCTAGAGGCGTAGTATTGTTTACTGTTTTGGTTATTGATAAATCAGATGATTGCGTTACAGGTGTTGTTGATACTTCTGCATAATCATCTTCTGTCGTTACTCCATTATTTGGAGTTGAATCAGGATCTGGCTGATTACTTGCTGTAATTTCGGAAGTATTTGTGTAATTTCCTGCGGCATTCACTACCGCTGTTATTTGTAAAGTATGAGTCACACCAATTGCGACATTTCCAACAGTCCATACACCTATTGCCGAATTATAGCTTCCAGCAGTTGCACTATAAGATGTATAAGTATATCCAGAAGGTAGTAAATCAGTAACGGCAACGCCATCTGCAGCTTGAGGCCCTGCATTGCTTACTTGAAGGCTAAAAGTTACTTGAGAGCCTACAAGTGGAGTAGTGTTATTTACTGTTTTAGTTAATGATAAATCGGCTGATGTTGGTACAGGAACTGTTGTCGCTTCTGCATAGTCATCCTCTGTTGTAACACCATTATTTGGAGTTGAATCAGGATCTGGCTGACTACTTGCTGTAATTTCTGCACTATTGGTATAATTTCCAGAAGCGTTTACTGTAGCTGTTATTTGTAAAGTATAAGAATCTGAAATAGGCATATTTCCAACTGTCCAAAGACCTGTTGCTGGATTATAGCTTCCTGTCGTTGCACTATACGATACATAAGTATATCCAGAAGGCAGTAAATCGGTAACAGTAACTCCATTTGCTTCCTGCGGACCAGAATTTGTTACTTGAATACTAAACGTTACTTGTGAACCAACAGGCGGAGTAGCATTACTAACAGTTTTAGTTAGTGATAAATCTGCTGATGTTGGAATAGGAACTGTTGTAGCTTCTGCATAATCGTCTTCTGTTGTAACTCCGTTATTTGGAGTAGAATCAGGATCAGGAAGACTAGCGGCAGTTATTTCGGCTTTGTTTAAATAATCGCCGCTTGGGTTTACTTTTGCCACAATTTGCAGTGTTTCTGCATCACCAGCTACTAAATTACCCACAGTCCATATTCCTGTAGCGGTGTCATAAGTTCCTGTAGAAACGGTAAATCCTGTAAAAGTATAACCAGACGGAAGCACATCTGTAACTTGTATGCCAAAATTATCTTGTGGGCCGTTATTGGTCACTACTACTTCAAAAGTAACCAGAGAACCCACTAATGGTGTAGCATTATTAACAGTTTTAGCCAAAGATAAATCTGAAGACTGCTGAATAGGAGTAGTTGTAGCTGTTCCGTAATCGTCTTCTGTTGGCACTCCATTATTTGGTGTTGAGTCAGGATCTGGAGTATCACTATTGGTAACCTCTGCAATATTGGTATAATCTCCTGTTGCGTTGACTATTGCGTTAATCTGTAAGGTTTCAGACTCACTGCTTTCTAATATGTCCAGAGTCCATAAGCCAGTTGTACTATCATAAGTTCCGCTTGTGGCGTTAAAAGTAGCAAAAGTATATCCAGAAGGCAGTAAATCGGTTACTTGAACTTGGGCTGCATCTTGCGGGCCACTGTTTGTGGTGATAATAGTAAACGTTACGAGAGAGCCAACAAGCGGGGTAGCATTGCTTACTGTTTTTGTTAATGAAAGATCTGCAGATGGCGGTATAGGAGTTAATAACACATTATCTTCATCATCTTCGCTTTGATCTCCATCGTCATTATTTGGCGTACTGTCAGGATCAGGAAGATCACTGGCAGTAACCTGTGTTATGTTTTTGTAATCTCCTGTTGGCAATACTTTTGCATCAAGAATAAGTGATTCAGTAACACCAGTATCAACTGTACCAACATTCCATATTCCGGTAGTACTGTCGTATGTTCCGGCAGACGAACTATAATTTACGTATTGAAAGCCAGAAGGCAATAAATCTGTTACTTGCACTCCAGTTGCATTATTTGGACCGTCATTTTTTATTTTAAGTTCAAATGAAACTTGGCTTCCAACTACAGGACTTGTATTACCTGTAACTACATTTTTGGTTAAAGATAAGTCGGCAGAAGGCCCGATAAAAGTTATTTCAGCATCATCTTGATCATCTTCAGATGGAACATTGTTATTTGGTACACTATCGGGATCAGGTAAATCACTAGCTGTAATTTGTGCAACATTTAGATAATTTCCTAAAGGATTAACAAATGCGTTAAAAGTCAGATTGACATTAGAGTTTGCAGGTATTAACAGATTTTTCCATTCAAGTGTTGCCGTTGCAACCTGGTAGGTTCCACCAGCAGATACTGATCCTGGAATAAGCGTGTATCCCACAGGAATAACATCTTTTACTGCAACTCCAGTCGCGTTTCCAGGTCCTCTGTTAAGCACATTAATTGTAAAAGTTACCTGATCTCCAGCTGCGGCAGAAGTTGGGGTTACCGTTTTAGTAAGTTCTAAGTCAGCTTGTTTTAAAGAAACTGTAGCGCTAGCCATGTCATCTTCAGGTAATCCGTTTCCTGGAGTACTGTCTGGATCAAATTGATGCGCAGTTTGTATTTCGGCGGTATTGATATAATTATTTGGTGATGAAACAACGTTTACTTTGGCTGTAATTTGCAAAGCAAGAGAATTTCCATTATTCAGATTGCCAACATTCCAAATTCCAGTGGTATTATTGTATTTTCCGCCTCCATTATCGCTTACATACGTATATCCAGGTGGCAGATTGTCTGAAACTGTAATTCCAGTAGCATTATTAGGGCCACTGTTGGTAACTCTAATTGTAAACACGACGTTATCGTTTATACTTACAGTAGCGGGCGAAACGGTTTTCTGTAATGATAAATCGGCTACATCTAGCACCACTGTTGCGCTATCCTGATCATCTTCTGCAGGATTTTGGTTGTTAGGTGTACTATCAGGATCGAATTGATCTGATGCGACAACTTCTGCGGTATTAACATAAGATCCTCCGCCCAGAATTGTAGCCTTAAAGGATAAATTTAAAATACTTCCGCTAGGAATTGTGATACCGCTCCAAGTAATGGTATTGTCTCCAACATTGTATACTCCTCCCGAAGTAACCGTTCCAGCAACAAGTGCAAAACCGAACGGAATGAAATCACGTATGGAAACATTAGTTGCGGTAGCGGACCCACCTAGTGCGTTATTATTGAAAACGTTGATATTGAAAGTAACAACATCGCCAATACTTCCTGTTGTTGGCGTTACTGTTTTAGTTAATTCAAGATCGGCAATCGACAAAATGGTTAGGTTCATAGTGTCTGATGAAACGGCACAATTACCATTGCTTACGGTCCATTGCAAAGTATATATTCCAGGAACAGTTCCTGTAATGGCTGTCGTTGGTGAGGTTGGATCCATAAAACCTACCGTACTTGGTCCAGAAACCTGAGTCCATTCTCCAGTACCAACTGTTGGAGGAGTTGCATTCATATTTACTGCTGTAAATTGAGGAACTCTTTGATTTGGACCTGCTTCTGCAGTTGATGGATTTGCATAAATTGTAACTTGAACAGTATCTTCAGAAATACATCCGGTTGTTGTTATTGTCCATTTAAATATGTAAGTCCCAGGAATTAAAGTTAACATTAGCGAGTTTGGATTATTTGGAGCTGATATTGTAGCCGTATTAGGTCCAGAAACTTGAGTCCAAAGTCCAGTGCCAATAAGTGGAGTATTTGCAGCCATAGTTGCTGTAGTAACATTACACATTTCTTGATCAGGGCCTGCATTGGCTACGGTTGGTGGATTATCGTTAAAAGTAATATTGACTGTGTCTGAGGTTGGCTGACATAATGATGGATTAGGAAAAGGACCGTTTGTAACTGTCCAAGTTAAGACATAAGTACCTAAAACATTAATATTGGATAATGTAGTAACCGGACTGTTTGGATTGTCAATTACTGCCGCTCCTCCCGGAGGCTGAGAGGCAAATGTCCATGTACCAATACCTACCGTAGGTGGTACAGCTGCCGTTTTGTAAGTAGTCTGACAAGCTACTGTGTCATCAGGGCCAGCATTTGCAGCACTTGGAGGTGCATTCATAACGATTCTCACAATATCAGACAATGTTCTGCAAGAAGGGCTTTCAAAAACCCATTCCAAAATATATAAACCTGGCACTGTTAAGCCTGTAACTGTTGTCAGTGGAGCAGTAGGAGTTGTGATTACAGCTACACTTCCAGCGGGCTGAGAAGCAAAACGCCATTCGAAAGTAGCAACATCTGGCGGAGGCATATTTCCTTGTAAAGTTGCAGTTCCGTTAACATCAGAAATACATAATGTTTGATCTGGACCTGCATCAGGCGGAATACTTGCTCCACTAAAAATTTCAACATTTACAGAATCAGACGATCCTGGACAAGTTGATCCATTAGGAAAAGTAGCACTAGAAGTGGTATAGGTAAAAACGTAACTATTTCCAGGAACTACTGTAGCATTTGCAATATAACTATTTGGCGGAGATTGTGATATATGAACATCTGCTGGATTTCCGGACGTGCTAGTAAGTGTCCAGGTTCCAGTTGAATTTTTATTTCCTGTAAGCTGAATGCTAGTAACATCACAATAAGTCTGATCAGCTCCTGCATTTGCCGCTGGGGTAACCACTACAACCATATCATCAAAAGTTCCTTGGCACAAGAAAATGCTTTTTGCAGTTATGGTCCATCTAAAGGTATAAGTTCCGGCTACAAGCCCATTAATGACAGTGTTTGGATTAGTCGGATCAACAATATTGGGCTGATTTGGCGCACCAGTTAGAACTGACCATTGTCCTGTTTCAAAAAAACTGTCATACGTACTTCCTGCCATTGTAACGCTAGTATTGCCACAGACATTTTGGTCTGGTCCTGCAACAGCTTGGTGAGGCGGAATACCAATTGTTAAATTAACGTCGTCGAATGCTTGACCGCAGACCGAAGCATCTACTGTCCATCTAAAAATATAATAACCACTATAGGTAAAAGTAAAAACTGCGTTTGGGTCATGAATATCGCTTATGGTATAGTCTCCAACACCAGAAATTCTTGTCCAAGTTCCAATTGCTCCACTGCTAGTTGTAGCGGCCATTGTAATGGTAGATCCACAGATTTCTTGATCAGGACCTGCATTTGCGGCAGGAGGAGTATTGGCAATTGTAACAGAAACGTTGCTCTGATTTGGTTCACAAAGTCTTGTTATGGTTTCTATAGACCACGTGAAAACATAGGTTCCGTTTCCAGGAACGGTAACTAAGGTGTTTGGATCGCTGGTATCGGCAAAAATAACTCCAGCTGATGGTGTTACAGACCAAAGTCCTATTTCTAAAAAGCCAGGAGTATTACCGCTGAGGTTAAAAGAGGTTGTTCCAGAAGGATAACAGGCATCTGGGCCTGCATCTGAGGTTGAGGCTGCTGTAGAATTATTCGTTACGATTATTACATTGTCAGAAGCAGATGCACTACAAGATGGACCAGGATGAAGATAAGAAACAGTCCATTGTAATTCGTATTGCGATACATTTGTCGTAAAACCTGAGGCTATCGCATTTGGGTCGTTAACATTGGAAAACGAAATTGTAGTTGGTCCAGAGACCTGACTCCATGTGCCAATTTCGCCTGCTTCAACTGGTGCAGCTCCAAGACGTACTTGAGAATTGGCACAAACAATCTGATCCGGTCCTGCATTTGGAGTACCCAATGTCGTATCAGATACATAAATAGTTACTGTGGCAACTGAAAAACCACAAGTTGCGCCGCCCCCTTTGGTTATATATTGAAAGACATAACTTCCAGGAATAAGTCCGGTGACCTGAGTATCTATGGCAAAATTATCTGCAATCACTGCCTGATTTGGTCCGCTAAGCTGACTCCAGAAATGCATGCCTTCGCCAGTTACAACTCCAGAAAGCATTGTACTGGTATCACCGCAAGGCAAACTTACATCAGATCCTGCATTAGATGGAGTAGGATCACCAGAAACTAGAATATTTAGAGTGTCAAAGCCATAATCGCAGCCAGCAAGAATTGATCCGTTTTGGCTTCTAATAAATTCGACAGTATATTCTCCTGGTGTAGTAAGCGTTAAAGTCAAAGAATTTCCGGCATCTTGTAATGCAGTAGGGAAAGGGGCGAGCGGAGAAGTGTCTGGTCCTGTCACAATTCGATATTGATTTACTCCAGTTCCTGTTACGGTAAGCGGAATAGTAAATACAGTTGCATTACAGCTTCCAACCATATCATCGCCATTATTGGCCACAATACTTCTTGTTGCACCGTTATATTCTACATGATAGTCTTTAGTAAAAACACAACCCGTATTGTTATTGGTAAGCGTATATCTAAATGTATATGGATCACCAGCATCAGATATATTTGTAACTAATGTAGTTGGATTTGTTGGCGAAACAATTACAGCGCCAGTATCTCCAGCTATCTGTGTCCATTGAACGGTTTCACCTGCATATAAAGGAGTTTGTGCTACTAAAGTTACTTGATTAATATTGTTGTCGCAAAAGAAAATATTTTCATCGCCACCAGGAAGAGTCGTAACATCTTGTGTCGCGGCAGGAACATTAATTACAACTGTATCATTGCCAGAAGCACAAGGACCAGTTACAGTCCATCTAAAAGTATAAGTTCCCTGTACAAGATTTGAAACTCCTGTATTATTAGCACTAGGATTGGCAATTGTTGGCGTATTTGGACCACTTACAAAAGTCCATTGCCCATTTTGTCCATTTAGGCCGCAACCTCCATAAGTTGCATTAAGATTGGTGCTTTGTGTTGTAGTATAACAATTGCTAAGCGTTTGATCTGGTCCTGCTGAAACAGGTTTAACACCGCCATAATTGGTTACAGTTATTTGCGAAGTAGTTCTACAGCGCTGGCCTGGAGCATATTCAGGACCTTCTATAACCCATTGAAGTGTTGTAACACCGCAACTCGTAGAAGGCAAAGTTATAGTTGAGGTTGGCAGATCTGGAAAATTAATTACTACCCCGGCATTGTTAGCTCCGACGATTTCCCAACGGCCAGTTTCTCCTGTATTTTGAGGAGCATTTGCCGTAATAGATAAATTTCCAGAACTATTTGGACAGCTTGTTATGTTGCTTCCTGCAATTGCGGTAGTAATAGGCTTAACATTTACAACTTTATCCTGATAAGCTGTAATTCCGTCCGAACAGGTTGCGCTATATCTAAAAATATAGGTATTTCCTCCTGTGTAGCCAGAAACGGTTGTACTTGGGCTTGTTGGTGAATTAATAGTTACTGCTGGACCAGAGATTTGAGTCCATTTGACTGTGCCAATAATAGGACTCGGATTGTTTCCAGTTAAAACCATTGCATCGGTTGCGCAAATGGTTATATTCAATACTCCGGCGTTTACAGTACAGTTTTGTGCATTTGTTTGAAAAGTGAGAAAAATTAACAATGCGAAGCAAAAGCTAGTTTTTTTGATAAAGTGCAGATTCTCCAAGAAAAATAAAATTGTGCCATAAGCAATCAGGAATAGAAAGGAGGCAAATTAATGTTTAACCGCCTTAAATTAATAAATTGATTTTGAGCATTAATTAGTTAAGATTTTTGAATATATCTGGGGATACTCAAATTTAAAGAAAGATAGCCTTGAAATTTTTTTTCGATGTTGCATATTATAAAATGAAACAAGAAAACAGAGGATGAAACAATAAAAAAGCCCTAAATCTTAGACTTAGGGCTTTTAAATAATTTTTTAAAACTAGAAAGCTTCGCCGATTCTGAAATAAATTCCCCAATCTCCTTTTCCGACTGCACCATCTAAACCAACATTAAATTTTGATTTTTTGAACGGATTGTATCGATAACCAACACCGCCTCCAGGATACATTTTCCAATCAAAGCTTGGAGTATCAGAACCATAAATAGTGGCGATACCAAAAAAGCCAACCAATCCCATTTTCTTTCCAAAGTTGTATCGGTATTCGCCTTGAATATCCATTAATCCGGCTCCTCTGTATTTTCCTTCAGAATAACCGCGAATATCTGTTCCTCCAATAGTGCTTTGCTGTTCAAATGCAACATTCCCAAGTCCGAATTTTCCAAAAACACGAGCCGCAATAACATCTTTATTATCTCTACTTGGAATATATCTATTGGCTTGAAAGGATATTCGATTTGATGCCAGTTCGTTATCTAAAAATTTTGGATACGTAGACCAGTCCAGTTTAATTTTGTATCCTATCGTAGGATAATAAACGGCATCTCTAGTATCAAATAATAAGTTTACAACCAAAGCATTACTATGTGAAACCGACGAAGGAGAAACATTATCCTCATATACTGTATTGTAATGTGCATAAGTATAAGAAAGTCCACCATAAAACTTTCCGGCAATTTTGCGCTGGCCGCCCAAACTAAAAATAGTTGTTTTGGTTCCGTAATCGTAAAAATCAGGCTGTTCTATATCATCAACATAAAATTGGGAATTCTGATTTCCGGTAAAAAAGAAAAACTTCAAACGCCATTTGTCCTCATTCAAGTACCATTTATTAAAGAGTGCCAAAACATAAGATTTATTGGTTGTATAAATAGCCGACATTCCAGATAATGATTTAGGAGAAATAGTATCGGCATGATTAACTTTATACATCGCCATTGGAATAACCCCAAACATAAAATCAAGATTTCTATTGTAGCTCAAATAAGGCATTACTCTAAGTTCGATTTTCTTCTCTTTTGCTTTTTTTGGAACAGAATCGGTTATTTTTTGTCCGAAAGAAGAAGAAATAAAACAAGTAAAAAAGAGTAGGAGTAGAAAATGCCTCATGGTCTAAATTTGTTTAGTGAAACTTATATTAGATGTATAAATAAGTAAATAACACTTTTCAGGTACTTGTAAATTTAATTAAAAATGTAAGTAATTGAAATAAAAGAAATTAAGATTTGGCTATTTGATTAAATATAGAAACCAGTTTTTCTAGAGCATCTTTGGCATGAAGTTTTTCACCGTTTTTCAAAGTATTTTCTAAAGCCTCTGCAGCTCTTTCGAGCATTCGTTTTTCAAAATAAGAAATTGCCGTTTTTAAATCAGAAAACTGATTATTAGTTAAGAAATCAGCCAATTCAACAGCATCGAGCATGGCTAAATTAGCGCCTTTTCCTGCAAAAGGAGGCATTCTATGCGCTGCATCGCCTATAATAGTTACATTTTCTTGCGTTTCCCAAGACTGATTCTGAGAAAAATAATATTGCGGACGAGGTATAAAATACAATTCGTCACTCATAAAAAGTTCATGCCAATCTGAACTCCAATCTTGATAAATTTCTTTAAACCATTCAAAAATCTTCTGATTGTCTTTAAAATCTAGATCATTTTCTGAAATCCAATTTTCAAGAATTTTACTGCTGAGCAGAAACATTAAAGAACCGTCTCCTTTTGTTCCGTACATAATGGTTTGTTCGTTTCCTAAAGCCAGAACCTTTCCACCTTTTGAAAACTCAAAAAGATTAGGAGCATTTTTCTTGGCATTATAAATTGTTCCTTCAATCATTGTAATTCCAGAATAAATAGGTTTAAGTGCGCTTACATAGGGACGAATTTTAGAATTTGCTCCATCTGCACCAATTACCAAATCGGCATAAGTGTTTATTCCATTTTTAAAGAACAGTCTCCAGCCATTATTTTCTTTTTCCATAGAAAGAAATTGACTATCCCAAACCATAGTTTCAGTCCTAAGCGAATGCAATAAAATGGCTCGAAGCTCTGAGCGGTCTATTTCTGGACGAGGTTTTGAAATATCCTGAAGCGAATTCTTGCTGGGGTTTGTAATTTCTTCATTAGAAGTTTTAGTAATAGAATGCTCGTCAAACTTCAATTCTAAATTTTGATTTACAATGCGGGCTTTACTGGCATTTGGACGAATATTTTTATAGAATTCATCTAATAAACCTCCTTTTTCCATAGCTATTAAACCTGAATCGTCATGTAGATCTAATGGAGAACCTTGTACGCGAACTTTTGAGTTGAGGTCTCTTTCGTATACTTTTACATTTATATTCTGTAGTTGTAAAAGACGGGCCAATAGTAATCCGCCCATTCCGCCGCCAACAATGGCAACGTACTTATTTTCTAGTAACATAGTTTTGTATTTAAAAATCTATGTTGCAAAATTATTGTGATGAAAGAGCAGATAATAGTATAAATCGGTCGTTTTTGTTTTGAAATAATTCTTTTGGAAGTGAACCCGAAATTTTCTTGATCTCTTTAATAAAATGCGTCTGATCGGAAAAATTCTCTTCTGGAAAAAGTTTACCTTTTGCAATATGTTCCAATGAAGCACGAAAACGAAGTATGGAACAATATCCTTTTAATGAAATTCCAAAATACTGATTGAAATACCTATTAATCTGACGGCTGCTCCAGTTAGATTGTTCTGATAATTCTTTTACAGTCATTGCACCATGGGTTTCATAAATAAGACCGAATAGTTTTTGCTTTCGAGTATCGACTTCCTTTATTAATAAGGAGTTGATTTTTAAAGCGACTTTTTCGCAGAACAATTCAAAATTTTCCAAATCATGCTCTTCAAAATCCCAAAAGCCAGATTCGAGTATTTTTCCTGAATTTAAAAGAGATGCAATACTTTCGTGAAAAACATATTCAGCGACAAGAAGTTTAAAGCTAATAACAAACGTTAAGCTTTTAGCCGAATTATTCCTTTTTCATACTGTTGCGTTCCTAAACCCAGAAGTCTGATTTGAAAAGGATTTTCAGCTGTTTTTATAAGTGATAAATCAATTCGTCCGTCTGGAAGACCAATTGTTTCCAGCTTTTCATCCGATTTATTTTCCATACACCAAAAACTATCCACAAAATCTGAAAGGTTTTTGTTGGGTTTGATGTATTGATAGGATAAATCGTGATGCATTTTATCAAATTTTAAAGTGAAATTAAACAAAATGTGCTTTATTTCTATTAAAAGTATCGCTCATAGAAAGCTTATAAGAGACTTTGTAATTCGATAAAAAGTGTGATAAAAAACTTAACATTGGGTAAGTTGTTGTTTTTTAGTGTGTTAGATGTCGTTTTTTCTTGCAATGAAAAACTTAACATTGGCGAATGTCTTTTTCAATCTATCTTTGTTTATTATTTTTTGATGTTAATTTAATGATTTAATAACATTAAAAATTAGTTTAATTCAAAATAAATTTAATCAATTTCTTAAAATTAACAGAATAATGGCAAAAGAAATACTTGTTGATGAAATCAATCAGGAGGCAGAAGCTGTTTCGGTTATTTCAAATGACGAAATCGAGCAAAAAGAGACTCCAGTTCTAGAATCTGCTGAAACTCCAGAAGTAAAACCAAAACCTAAAAGAGCTCCAAAAAAAGTAGCAGAAAAAGAGGATAATACGGTAGAGGAAGCAGTGCAAGAATCAACACAAATAGAAGAAATTTCATCTGAGGCTGAAGAAGAAACATCTGAAGAAAACGAAAATCAGCCAAAATCTAAAAAGAGTAAAAAAATGAAAGAAAAAGAAAAGGAAAAAGAGAAAAAAGAGAAAAAGAAAAAAGCTGTTGCTAAGAAAAAAGCAAAAGACAAAAAGAAAGAGAAAGCTAAAAAAGCAAAACTAAAAGCTAAAGCTAAAAAGAAAGCAAAAGCGAAAAAAGCTAAGGATAAAGCAAAAGCAAAAAAAATCGCTAAAAACAAAGCGAAAAGATCTAAAGCAAAAAAGAATAAGAAGAAATAATAATTGTGAATTGTGAATTGTGAATGGTTAATTGTGAATTTTTCCAAAGCAATTATAACAATAAAATTATAAAGCCACAGATTACAGGATTAGCACTGATTTAAAATCATTTTAATCTTGTAATCTGTGGCTTTTTTATTCAAAAGTTTTTTCATCTCACATTTCACATTTCACCATCATTCAGTTTTTGCTTTTTTTTCTGCATGGCAAGTTTATCTATTTTCTGAAGAAATTCGGGGTCAAATTCAGAGTAAGCTCTTAATCGGTATTTTTCGTCTCTAATTTTCATTACCAAACGAATTTTTTGCACCATCAACCAAATAGGTTCATATCTTTTGTGTCCTAGTAAATATTGAATTTTAAGTATTGACATTCTTCTATGCGAAAGAGTCATTAATTCAATGCAGATCATCCAGTACCGAATTGGAAGATTAGAATTTTCCATTACAGTTCCAGATCGAAGACTTGTACGGCTTCCGCATTTACGGCATTGAAATTTTAAATCATTCTGTCTGAAAGAGTGTTCATCATGCCCACATTTTCTGCATAAAAGCCCATTCTCCAAACGTTTGTTTTTGAGCTCTTCAATACAGGTTGCCTCATCAGAATATTTTTCAAAATAAGCGCGTAATTCCATTTATACAATTCCTCATTTGTTTTTCGAAATATAGAATATTTTGAAGAAACGAAGGACAAACTGCAATAAAAAATAAAAAGGAATACTTCAAGCATGAAATATTCCTTTTTATCGTGGGGGCAAATGGTGTTATAATTTAGCTACAATTTCTTTTTTGTACCTATTAAGGATAGATTTTGTCATACCTAAATTAGCTTTTGTAGAATCTACCGCTAGGTAAATAAAATATTCCTGATTATCAGAAACATCAATAATGTGAATTTGAGAACTTAATGTAATCATGATATTGTCAATAACCTGACCATTTAAATTCAATGCTTTAATAGCGCTCATTTTTGCTTTAACTACTTCAAGGTTGTAAGCTGATGCCAATTCTGGATCAAAATCTGCAACTGCAGACTGTGAATAGTATGACATGCCGCTAGCGATTTCAGCAACAGATACTGCGATGAAACCTGGGACGTTTTTTTTTAGGTCTTCCCCAAATTGCGTTAAGAAATCAGACATAGTTCTTAGAATTTAATTAGAATGAATTGTTTTGGATATAAGCAAAATTAGCTATACAATATTATTTAATTATCCGTAATGCGTACCTATTTTTTGCAAATAATAAAAAAATAACACAGCTTTAATAAATTCAAGTTTTCATTTCGTTTATTCGAATCTTGTTTGAATTTGAAAATGAAATATTTAAAACAAAAATGCTTCTGAAAAAGCACTATTATGGTGCCATTTCAAAAGCATTTTTTAAGCAAAAATTAATTTTTTACTTAATTTCTGTGATAAAATCTTCTTGCGGAGTTCTAACTTTTTTCATGTTTACCAACCAGTCATTTTCATGATCTCTATATCCTAGAGGTAAAACCAAAACGCTTTTTAGACCAAGTTCATTTAATCCTAAAAGTTTATCTACTTCAGCAGGAATAAAACCTTCCATTGGAGTTGCATCTACTTCTTGTTCAGCAGCTGCAGCAATCGCTACACCAAACGAAATGTATGCTTGTTTTGCAGCGTGGTTAGCATGCCATTCTTGTCCAAGAGGTTCGTACATTCCCCAAAGTCTTTGTTTGTACTCATCCATTGCATTAGCAGGAATTCCTCTTTCTGCAATTGTTCTATCAAATACAGCAGAGATTCTGTCTAAGCTGTAACCATCCCAAGCAGCCCAAACCAAAACGTGAGAAGCATCTGTAACTTGGCTTTGGTCAAAACTTACCGCTCTAATTTTGTCTTTTAAATCTTTGTTTGTGATAACAAAAATCTTGTAAGGTTGCAATCCAGAAGAAGAAGGTGCAAGTTTTGTCGCTTCAAGAATATAATCTACTTTTTCTTGCGGAACTGCTTGTCCGTTCATTTTTTTTGTAGCATAACGCCACTTTAGTGCATCTATTAAGGCCATTTTTCTTTATAAATTAAAAATTGTATTCAAATGTAAACACTTTAAGTGTATTTTTGTCATCTAATTACCAAAAGTAACTGTAACATTGAGGTAACTTAACAATACAACATGCTGAAAGAACCAGAACACGATCAGAAAAAATGCGCACAGCATATTATGGCAGTGCATGATGCAATGTATATTTTAAACGGAAGATGGAAAATCTCTATCATTGCATCACTTTGCTTTAATAGGCTAAGATTTACCGATTTATTAAAGGAGGTTGAAGGAATTTCTGGAAAAATGTTAAGCCGAGAATTGAAAAATCTAGAAGAAAACCAGTTAGTTACAAGAACTGTTTTAAATACGCAACCTATAACTGTTGAATATGAGTTGACAGAATATGGGCATACATTAAAAGAAGTAATCGATTCTCTTGCAAAATGGGGACACAATCACAGAAAAAAGATTACGGGCAAAGAATAATCTAGCTTTTAAGTTCTGAAATTCTCTGAAAAAAACCTTGCGTTGCTAACTTTTGCTCTGCTTCTTCAATAGCTTTCAAAAGATTGTTCTGATTATCTGCAATTTCGTTTAAAGCATTTTTCATTATTGTCCAAACCGGCCGCATTTTTAATACCAGCTCTTTTCCTTTGGCAGTAAGAACAATCAATCTTTTGCGTTCGTCCAATTTGTCTTTTTTAGAACTAATAATTTTTTGCTTTTCTAATTCCTTCAATAAACTTATAGTTGACGGATGGCTATAACCAATTTCATTTGCAATTTCGACAACACTCAGCATTTCTTTGATATGGAGCGTGTAAATTACAGGAAACCATTTCGGTTCAAAATCAATGTCGAAAGATTTATAGACTAATGCACCGTCTTTGCGAAGTTGCTCGCTCAGACGTTGCAATCGCGTTGATATGGCTAATATTCCAATTTCGTCAATTATGTTCATTTCTATTGATTTAGTTTTAAATGACAAAATACATTGTCGGGCCTCATTAACGGAAAATCTGTTGGGAGCGTTTCTTTTGGTATCGTAACAAAATTATTTTTCTCATAAAAACGTAAAGCAGACTTGTAACAGTGTAACCGTTCCTAAATATAAGTCTTTAATTCCTTTTTCTTTGCTATAAGCAATTAGTTGTTCTAATAATTGTTGAGCGATTTGAAATTCTTTTCCTCGGTATTCTTTTTTTACGAACATTTTTCTGATGGCTCCAGCTTCAGAATTGAATTTTACCAAAGCGATTGTGCCTACTAATTTTTCTTCTATAAAAGCGCCAAGAAAAATTCCGCCTGGTTTATAATAGAAATTCTCAATATCCAATAAATCTGGCTGATCTTCTAGAGTAACAGGAACATTAAATTCTTTTTGCTGAATGTTTAAAATCAAATCTACGATTTCATTTTCGTACTTATTTTGTATAGGCTGGATTTGCATTTGTCTTGTAAATTAAATATAGGTACAAAACTACGTAGTTAACTACATATATACAACAAAAAAACTGCTGAGATCAGCAGTTTTAAATGTTTTTTATGATTTCAAACGATTTCTGTTAGAAAGATTTTACTCTTTAACCAAGACAATAACTGCTTTGTATCCCGTTCCAACATTCCATTCGCTTGACGAAATAACCTGACCTTTATCGTCATAAACTTTAAATTCAGCTGTATTTGGAGAGGCAAAACCTTCGTTTAATGCTTCAATATCAATTTTGTTGATTCCTTTTACCAAGTTTATTTTTACGCTTTTAAAGTCGCCAGTTAAAAATACTTCGGGTTCAATTACTTTGTCGTTTAAATATACTTTTACTTTATCGCCGTCTACAAAAGCTGCATCGCGATACATAATAGTTGATGTAACCGCTGTAGTGTTGAAATTGCCTAAAAATTGATTTCTTCTATAAAAAATGCCTTCAACATTAGCCTCTGGTTTGTATAGATTTTGATCTTTAAACAATTCGTCTGGATTAACTTGTAACGGTGCAGGTTTCTCAATAGGAGCAGGCGGGTTTTCTTTTGGCGCTGCTTCTTTAGGAGGAACAACTTCTTTTTTTGTGGCGTCTTTTGCCGGAATAGGCTTGAATTTATTATCGATTTCCTGTGCAAAACTGTGCAGTGAAAAAGAAATAAAGGCAATTATAAAAAATATTTTTTTCATCTTTTGTATATATTAATCTTGAAGGGTTGATGTAAAGATTAGATGCATCATAATCTTTTATATAAACATTTTATAGAACTAATTATTGCCCAATAAGATGTAATTTTTCTAAAAATTAACTTTATATTTTATAAAAACAAGTTTCTGCTGAAGCAGTTTTTAAATGCAATTTTGTGTTTTTAAAATTTTGATTATCAATGTTGTATCTTTATGTTTTAATCAAATGTAATAAGATATGATTAAGTTAAGTTTAGCCTTTCTTTTTTTTGTAGTTAGTGTTTTTTCTCAAGAAAATAAAACAGACTCAGATGTTAGAAAACAAATTGAAGATTATAATGCTTGCTTTTGTAGTGCCTTATTTGA
Organism: Flavobacterium ginsengisoli; assembly: GCF_029625315.1. Classification (NCBI taxonomy): domain Bacteria; kingdom Pseudomonadati; phylum Bacteroidota; class Flavobacteriia; order Flavobacteriales; family Flavobacteriaceae; genus Flavobacterium; species Flavobacterium ginsengisoli. The sequence continues at coordinate 1,310,076 of NZ_CP121110.1, read as the reverse complement.
AAACAATAAGGACATGATGCTAAAATTCTATACAGATCAATCTGTGTTAATGCCAGAACATAATAGGCAAAGAGTTGGAAAGAAAATGATTGCGGCGTTTTATGAACAATGGTTAGATCAGGCAAAAGTCAATTCTTTTCAAAAGACTATTTTAGAATTGCAGGATTTTGGAAATTATATTCTAGAAATTGGAAATTTTACTGAAAACCTGCACTTAAAAGACTTAAAACCGTACGCTTATTTAGGAAAATATATGGTTTTATGGAAAAAAACGTCTAAAAATAAAATGACTATCGCAAGCAGAAATTTGGGGTGCTAATAGTTATTTTGATGATAGATTTATTCCTGAAATTGATGACACAACAGTTCCTTTAACAAAAGAGTACACTTCGTCAGACAAATTGATTAATGAAGTAATAGAAAGAAACGGTTCTATTAAAAATTTGGTTCAGAATAGACTGGGAGCAGAGCATGCAAAAATGTTCACGCCAGATGCGATGTATTTAACGTACTATACGCCAATTCTTTCTGGAGAAAAAGATATTACAGCTTATTTTACAGAGCATGAAAAACCTGGAACTTTAAAAATTGAACAAATCTCCATTCAGACTTCGGGAGTTATTGTCACAAAAAAGGCCATTGTAGAATTTGGATTTTATAATGTCGATTGGCGTGACGGAACCAACCACGGAAACGTTAAAGGAAAAAGTATAAACGTCTGGAAAAGAAACGAAAAAGGAACGTTAATGCTTTTTAGACAAATGGTTAATCATGATTAAAAACTAAAAAACCGACTTCTAACTTGCAGACGCCATAGTTGAGTTATATCTTTGCGACTGATTTTGGTCTGTTTTTTCAATTCAGAAAAAGCAGTTAAAAGGGAATCAGGTGTAAATCCTGAACAGACCCGCTACTGTAAGTTCTATATAAGTCTTTAAACATTACTAATGCCATTGTACCGCTTTGCGGGGTGAGAAGGCCGTTTAAAGATAGAATAAGTCAGGAGACCTGCCACGATCACATAGTTTAAAACTTTCGTGGTATGAAGTTGATGACAAGATAATGACCTGCTATTTAGGATAGTTGGCCTATTTCTATGTTTTTGTAATTACTGCATCACGCAAAGTTTATTTAATAAAATCGTGATGTGTAATTTGAAGAAAACTTTATTTTCTGTTTTTGTAGTACTTGTTCCTTTTTTGCTTCATTCTCAAGCGGTGACTGATAGTTCGCGGGTTTTAAAAGAAGTTGTTTTAAAAGGAAAACCATATCAGGAAGTAATTCCTGTACAAAGCCTTTCGGGTGTTCTGCTCGAAAATCTCGCGACTCATAATGTCGCAGATGCTCTTCGTTATTTTGCCGGAACTCAAATTAAAGATTATGGAGGAGTCGGCGGACTTAAAACCGTTGATGTTCGAAACATGGGCACGCATCATGTTGGTGTTTTTTATGACGGAATTCAGCTTGGAAATGCTCAAAACGGTGTAACCGATTTAGGAAAGTATTCGCTTGACGACATGGAATCGTTGACGATGTACAATGGCCAGAAAAGTGAAATTTTTCAATCGGCTAAAGATTTTGCTTCTGCTTCTGCCATTTATTTACGAACCAAACGCCCATCTTTTTCGGGCAATAAAAAAACAAATCTATTGGTTCGTTACAAAACAATGTCTATAAATTATCACGATCCTTCTTTTAGATGGGAACAAAAGCTGAGCGATAAAGTCAGTATGAGTGTAAGCTCTGAATACATTAAGTCGAATGGACAATATAAATTTAGATACAAAAGAAAAAATCAAGACGGAAGCACTGCCTACGATACTACAGCAACGCGATGGAATAGCGATATTGAAGCTTTTAGGTTTGAATCTGGGCTTTTTGGGAAACTAAATAAAGGAGCTTGGGACGCGAAAGTGTATTATTACGATTCTGAAAGAGGCGCTCCAGGAGCTATTGTAGAAAATAAGTTTCGAGATGGTTTTCGTCAATTTGACAAGAATTTTTTCTCTCAGGCTTCCTTAGTTAAAGACGTTTCTGAAAAATATAAGTTTCAGCTAAAAGGAAAATTTGCTTACGATTACACGCATTATATTGCTAGAGACACAACCAATGTTTTAGGAGAAACCGTAACCGAAGGCGCACAATCTGATGATAGTTATTATCAGCAGGAAGCTTATTTTTCGGCTGTTAATATGTACAGCATTTTACCAACTTGGGATGTTTCGCTGTCGACCGATTTTCAATACAATAAATTAAATGCAACTAGAAGAGGTATTCAGACACAGTTTTCTTTTCCGCGAGCGTTATACCGCTTTAGTTTCTCTTGCCACTTCGTATCGATATGAAGGTTTTAAAGTTTTAGGAAATGTACTTGCAACCCGCGTCATCGAAGAAGTAAAATACAATGCCAAAGCACCCAACAAAACCGAATTTACTCCTGCTATATTTATAGGTTATACACCGTTTAAGAAGTACGATTTCAATTTAAGAGCTTTTGCAAAACGAATTTTCAGAATGCCAACATTCAATGATTTGTATTATACAATGGTTGGTTCAAGCACTTTGAGGCCAGAATATATGAATCAGTATGATGTTGGTTTTACGTATAATTTCCCCGTTAGGGAAGGCTTTTTCGATACATTTTCTTTTCAGGCAGATGCTTATTACACCAATACAAAAGATAAAATTATTGCGGCTCCAACAGGAAATTTATTTCGTTGGATGATGACCAATATTGGGCAAGTTAAAGGAAAAGGAATCGAAACGGTCTTAAATATGTCGACTCATATTGATAAAGTAAATCTCACCGCAAACCTGACTTATACGTATTCTCAAAGCCAGGATTTTACAAAGTTTGTTGGTTTAGAAATGTCCTCTTATGGCGACCAGATTCCGTACACGCCTTGGCACAGCGGATCTGGAATTTTGAATGCGGGCTATAAATCTTGGAACTTCAACTATAGCTTTATTTATGTCGGAAAACGCTATAACGGAAATGTCAATAATATTAAAGTAAATGAAGTTCAGCCTTGGTACACGCACGATTTGGCCGTTCAGAAATCTTTCGCATTTAGAAATTACAAATTGAATGGAGCAATTGAAATGAATAATGCATTCAATCAGCAATATGAAGTGATTTACAATTACCCAATGCCAGGAAGAACATTCAAATTTATAATCAGTTTTGAGTTATGAAAAAGAGCATTTTAAAAATAGTATTCAGTTTAAGCATCGCCGTTTCTTTGATTTCCTGTCGAGAAGACGAAACGATATTTCTTTCTTCAGATGTTAGCGTTGCTGTACCAAGAAGTGATGGAAACATTGAAGGCTTTTATCTTCTAAACGAAGGTAATATGGGAATGAACCGAGCGAGTTTGGATGTCTTTAATTACAGAACAGGAAACTATACTACAGATGTTTATTCAGAACGAAATCCGTCAGTTGTAAAAGAATTGGGAGATGTTGGAAACGATATTAAAATCTATGGAAATAAGGTTTATGCGGTCATCAATTGTTCTAACAAAGTTGAAGTTTTAGAAAAATGGACGGCAAAACGCATCAAAAAAATAGATATTCCAAATTGCCGTTATGTAGCTTTTTACAAAGACAAAGCTTATGTGAGTTCGTATTCTGGACCTGTAGCCATAAATCCGAATGCAGAAATTGGTTTTGTTGCCGAGATTGATACGACTTCGCTAGAAATAAAAAGAAAAGTAACCGTTGGCTATCAGCCAGAGCAAATGGTGGTTCATAATGGAAAGTTGTATGTTGCCAATTCTGGCGGTTACAGAGTTCCAAATTATGATAGAACGGTTTCTGTAATTGATTTGGAAACGTTTACAGAAATTAAAAAAATAGATGTTGGAATAAATTTATACAGCATGCAAATTGACAGCCGCGGTGATATTTATGTCAGTTCACGAGGCGATTACTACAACACACCATCTAATCTTTTTGTAATTGATACACAGACAGACGAAAAGAAAATGCGACTAGATATTCCTGTTTCTGGAACTTGTCTGGTTGATGATTTGTTGTATTACTACAGCGTTTCTTGGAGCTATTTAACAGGAACAAACAAAGTGAGTTACGGAATTTTAGATACTAAAACTAAAAAAGTAATTACAGACCAGATTATTACCGATGGAACGGATAAAAAGATCATGATTCCGTATGGGCTTCAGGTAAATCCAGAAACCAAAGAAATCTACATTACCGATGCTCAAAATTATGTAGTAACCGGTTATATCTACTGTTTTACACCCGATGGAAAATTAAAATGGAAAACTACTGCAGGAAATATTCCCGCTCACATTGCTTTTATAACTAAAAAATAAATATAAAAAAATGAACAGAAACCTTTTAAAATCGCTCTATTTTCAATTCTCTTTTTGGGATTTGTGGCCTGCGATAAAGACGACCGAGAGGAAGATTTGCTTCCCGCCGAAGTCCTCAAAGAATCCTACACAATTGATCGTTTTAAAGTGTTAAATATTGCAACAGCGCTTCCAAGCGGAGCAAAACTGACTTGGAGTATTAAAGATTCGATTATTTCAGAAAACACAGATTTGGATTTTATTAGTCCGTTCCAGAAAAATTATCCGCTGACTTTAAAAGTAGAAATTAGCGGAGAAGTAAAAGTCTATACTTCTTCTATTAATGTGGTAAAAGAAGCTGGAACTTACAGTAAATATATTTTTAGTGTACTTGATTTTCGTCCCGCAGTTGGCCAGTTCACAAACGGAATTCCAGAATACACAGCAGGAAATACTCAAGCCAATATGATTGCAGCGACCAAAAAAGCAATTGTAGGCTCGAATACTTCATTGGTTTCACTGGGAGGTTTTGGTGGTTATGTAGTTTTTGGTTTCGATCATACAATTCCGAATATGGATGGCCGTGATTTCAAGATTTTAGGAAATGCTTTTTGGGGAAATGAAGCCAACGAAGCACGCTCGGGATCTTGCGAACCTGGAATTATTATGGTCGCTTATGACAAAAATAAAAATGGAAAACCAGATGATGATGAATGGTACGAAATTGCAGGAAGCGAGTACTTTAAAAATACGACAATAAAAAATTACGAGATCACTTATTTTAAGCCAGATGCTCGCTAAATCGCCAGTTACTGGAACTGAGTTTTGGCAATTTGATACAGAATACATTAAATGGCAAGACAATGAAGGGAAATCTGGATATAAAGTTCAAAATGTATTTCACGATCAAAGTTATTATCCGCTTTGGATTGCAGATGCTTCTTATACTTTAAAAGGAACTAAAATAGCAGACAATTTCTATGATCAGAGTGGTGAAGGCTCGTATTGGGTTGGCAAATCGTTTGAATTTGGATATGCAGATAATGCACCAAATAATGACGAAGCATCTAATATTGATATTTCTTGGGCGGTAGATAAAAACGGAAAATATGTCAAACTTCCAGGAATTGATTTTGTAAAAGTCTATACAGCAATTAATCAGGAAGCGGGTTGGCTTGGAGAAGTTTCTACAGAAGTTTCGGGAGCTTACGACTTACATCTTAACTAACACTATATTTTAAAACCAATAAATTATGAAGAAAAACTACTTTATAATAATCTTGTTATTTTTTGCATTTATAACCAATGCGCAAATAACAGTACAAGGCGTTCCTAGAAATGATGCTAAATTAAAAACAGTTGCGCAAAAAAAAGTAACAGCAAAAAGCGCCAATGCCACCACTTTTGACGATATCCAATTTTGGGTAGGAACAGGCGCTAATCAAGCGGCATTTGTTGTGCAATGGAACGATGGCAAAACTTCTGATGCTTTGGTTTGGGGTTTTAAATGGGATGGAACTGCAACTGGAGAAGACATGATTAAAGCTATTGCAAAGGCTGACCCCCGTTTCTTTACATTGCTTTATCAAGGAACACAATTCGGATCTGCAATTGCAGGATTTGGCTTCGATTTGAATGGAACGGGAACAAATGGACTTTATAAGGATGGAAATAAAACTTATCCTTTGTATCCTTTTGACGGTATAGTAAATACTTCAGAATATGATTTTGATTCTTATACAGGCATCGATCCAGATGATCATTGGCAGTCAGGATGGTATACAGGATATTGGTCGTATTGGGTTAAAGATTCGACAGAAAGCGATTATGGCTATTCTGGTGTAGGAGCTTCTACTCGCGAATTGCAAAACGGTTCTTGGGATGTTTGGAATTTTAATCCCAATATGGAAATGTTTGATATTGTTGCAACTTTTACTCCAGTTACTCCTTATTCTAAAACAATAGATTTTACCAAAGGCTATTTTATGGTAAATGAAGATTGGTATGGACACACAAACGGATCTGTAAATTTTATTGATAATAACGGAAATATTAATTATCGCGTTTACAGCGAAGCGAATGATAACAATACTTTTGGGGCGACTACACAATATGGAACTATTTACGGAGATAAGTTTTATTTTGTTTCTAAACAGGCCCAAGATTCAGGAGATACACAATATAAGCCTGGCGGAAGGTTGGTTGTTGCTGATGCTTTAACGATGAAAAAAATTGCAAGCATTTAACGATATTGGAGGAGGAGATGGTCGCTCTTTTATTGGTGTTGATGAGAAAACAGGTTACATAGGTGCTTCTAATGGTATTTTTCTTTTTGATATTGTGAATATGAAAGTAGGGAATTTGGTCAATGGAACTGGCGGAGGAAGTCAGTATGCTGGACAAATAGGAAACATGATTCGTACTTCGCAATATGTTTTTGCTGTAAAACAAAATGCCGGAATTTTTGTAATTGATCCTAAAACCAATACTATAATAAAGACCATTTCTGGAGTATTCCATTCAGTTATACAGGCTAAAGACGGAAGTGTTTGGGGAATTCAGAATCAGAAATTGATAAGTATTGATCCGCTGACTTTTGACACGACTGAATATGCCATTCCTACGACTAAATATTTAGGTTCTTGGGGAGCTTGGAACGCAGGAAGTTTTACTTATAGCAATAAAGAAAATGCGTTGTATTGGAATAATAATGTAAGCAGTTTTGTTGCAGGAGCTCAAATTGTAAGATTTGATATTGACACCAAAACATTCAATGAAAATTTTGCGACACTTCCTGGGCAAACAGGAACTTACAAGCAAATTGTGTATGGTGCAGGATTACGCATTGATCCAGTTTCGGGCAACTTAATTGTAAATACAACAGAGAGCGGATTTGGAGCACATTATCAGAAAAACTGGATTCACACTTTTGATAATACTGGAAAATTAATCGACACAAAAGTTTTGAACGACTATTATTGGTTTCCATCTATGGCTGTATTTCCTGATAATGCAGAGCCAGTTGTAAATTCGATTTTACCTTCAAAACTTTCAACGGTTAGTACAACTATTATCGATTTAAAAACGGTGGTTTCAGACGAAGACAACTTATCGGTAGCAATTGTAAAAGCAATAAAATCTAATAGTGATGAAAATATTGTTTCGGCAGAAATTAATGCTAATGAAGAATTGATTTTAACTCCTAAGGAAAAAGGAACTGCCACGATTGTGATTAGTTTTAATTCTAACGGAAAAGTAATTGAAAAATCGATTTTGGTTGATACATCTACTTTGGGAAGAGACGAATTTACGAAAGTGCAATTGTCTATTTATCCAAATCCAGTTGCAGATTATCTAAATATCAGTACAGAAGATGAAATCGTAGATGCTGTTGTTTATGATGTAACAGGAAGAACTATCAATACCAAATTAAACAATAACCAAATCGATGTAAGTAATTTTGCCAAAGGTTTTTACATCGTCAATATTGTAACTGATAAAGCCAATTATACCCATAAATTCATTAAAAAATAAGTTTTAAAAATATTTAAAGAAAACCTCTTTGCTTAGTTGCAAAGAGGTTTTTTCAATTAAAAAGATGAGTATATTTACTTTTAAAATCTTTTATTATGAAAGCATTGGTAATTGGCGCAACAGGCGCAACGGGAAAAGAATTGGTCAAACTGCTTTTGGAAAGTGCTGATTATTCAGAAGTTTCAATTTTTGTGAGACGTTCAACAGGAAAATCACATTCAAAGTTGACAGAACATATAGTTGATTTTTCAGATGTAAATTCGTTTCAGGAATTAATTACGGGTGATGTTCTTTTTTCATGTTTGGGAACAACTTTAAAAGATGCAGGATCAAAAGAAAAACAATGGAAAATCGATTATGATATTCCAGCCGATTTCGCTTCTGCTGCACGAAAAAATGAAGTGCAATCTTTGGTTTTGGTTTCTTCGTATGGAGCTTCAGCCAAAAGCAGTGTATTTTATTCGATGATGAAAGGAAAGTTAGAAGATCATCTTCAAGAGCTAAATTTTTCACAATACATCATTTTTAGACCAGGACCGCTTATTCGTGAAAATACAGATCGTTTAGGAGAAAAAATTTCAATAAAAGTGATAAAATTCTTCAACGCCATCGGACTTTTCAAGAACCTAAAACCAATCACCACTGCATTTTTAGCAGAAAAATTAGTAAAAGCTCCAAAAGCACTTCCATCAGGAAATACAAAACTTGAGCTCAATCAAATTCGTAAACTTTAGCGTAAGTATTTTTTATGTATTCTGCTAAGTAAGCCGTTATGTAATCTCGATATTCTTTTTCTACATTTAGCAAAAGGAAAACCTCGGGGTTGCTTTCAAGTTCTGTTTCTAAACGAAGTTCACTGCGGTTGAAAATACCAGTAAGTTTCAAATGAAATAGAAACAAAATAGCGCCTCTAAAAGAGACGCTATCTTTACTATAAAAAGTGTTTTTCTCTGTAATCAATTGTAAAAAATAAATAATTTCTACTTAGTATTTCCATTATTAAAAGAATCATTATAGATTATTATTCCTTGCTCTTCATTTTGAAGAAAAATACCAAATAAAAAAGACATCCTATTAAAAAGAGAAAAAATATAGGAATAAAATAACTCACAATATAAAATGTATTACCAATGCAAAAATTAAAATTGTAGTCCATAAAGTACAAGAAAATAAGGAGTAAAGAACCAATCGTAAAAAAACTTAAAAAATTAATTTTCATTTTTCGCTCTAATTGTTACATTATTAAAAAAGGCATTATACAAAGTAAAATGACCAAACATTGAATCCTCAAAACTAATATCACTAATAACAAAATCTATAAAATTGTCTGGAAATTTATTGTATAGAAACTTATTCTCGATTATGGTTTCAATTTCGAAAACTAGTTCTTTCAATTTTCTTGTTTCCATATTTTCTTCCTCTAATTCAGCAATTCTTTCTTTGGAAAACCATAATTCAATTATGTTCTTTTGCACTTTGACAACATAATAAGGAATTATGACGCTCATAAATAGTGAAATTGTATATAACTCACCATTTTCAATAATAGTGATGTTAAATGTCATACATCTATCGCCACCGTCTAATAACGAAAGATCTTGAAAAGCTTTTAAGGTATAGTCCTCTTCAAATTCTTTGAGAATGTCTTTTCTAAAAATCTTTCCATTACCTATTTCAAAATCACTTATGATTTTATTTAATCTTTTGTATTCCTCACAACTGAAATACTTTTCTTTTTCTGTATAAGCACATATATTTTTGGGATAAATAAGATATACTAAATTTTTTAAAACTTCTTCTATCATAATTAATCGATTTTAATTACAGTTTCCTGCAGTCCATGTGTTTGTTTTATAGTTAGTTGCAGGTATGTTTTCGGTTGAATTAAATTTGACTCTCGCTCCTGGTATTGAGAGTTGATAATTGTTTTCTAATCTCTCTCTAAAATATAAATCAAGTGTCAAGTCTGAGACATCTGTACCACCATATTTATCGACAACTTCTTGCATAGTTTTTTGAAGAATTCGTGCCGAGGTATTTGCTCGCAATCCCTGCTGTTATATTTGTGTTACCAATCTTTACATTTGTAGGAGTACCAAAGTAAATTGCTTGCGGATAACTAACAACATGTAGTATTTCAACACCTTTTGGACTTATTCCTAATACCCTAAAATTAATATTCTTAACCATCGCTACTTGCCAAAGTCCGGTAACTTTTATAAAATTAAAACTCTCACAACTAGGTGGAGCGGTTGCGATATTTGTACTGCCACTTTCTCCAGCATAAGCATTTCCTCCACCCGTAGGGGTTCCATAATTTCCATTTGAACCTACATCTCCGCCAAATGCACCTACAATGCTAAAATCTTTAGGAGTTGGAGCGGGTGTTTTTTGTGTTACAATAACATTATTTAATTGAATTGCTCCACCTTTTTGTAATGTGTCATCACGTTCTGAACCATAATTAGAACTATCATCAAACATTTCTATCATCTTAGATGTCGCGCCATCTTTATCAAGAAACATTATCACATTTGTTACATCAGCAATGACAAGACCGTCTTTTAATTTGGCTCCTTTTAAAAAGCCTTTTTTCAAGTCCCAAGTAATGATATAACCGCTGAAAAAAGTTAAATCCTGAAAGCCCTCTTTTTTTTGCTCATCATCAATGTCTTCTTTTGATTCTGGAAATATCTCTTGTATCAGAGCTTGGAATTTTGAGTCAGATTCATACAAATATAACATTTTCTGTCCTTTGTAATCAGAGTCTTCAGGATTGTCTTTAACGGGTACAGTGATACCATTAGCATTGTTACCCAGTTTGATTACTTTGGCATTTTCCCAGTAGTAGTCGAGATTTCTGAAAGCCTTATTAACTTCGTCATCCTCCAATTTACTGGTTGCTGAATTTGATTTGTAGCTTTCAAACCAATCTTTAGCCTGAATAATTTTAGCATTTTGGCTTGTTAATTGACCTGCATCAATTTCTTCATTGCCGCAGCTGGCAATTAATATAACAATAATAAAAACTAAAAAAGGAGTTAGGTTTTTTTAAACTTTTTCATAATAAATGGTTTTAAGGTTAGTATTTTTAAAACTAGCCCTTCCATTTTTTTACTTAGCTACCCAAAAAGACATTTAAATAACAGTATAAGATATTTTTTAAATCAAAAAAAGAACGCCTGTTTTAGAGGGCGTTCTTTTACTATAAAATTCAAAAAAACAAACACTATTTTTTATCTTCAGAAAGAATTAAAGTAGAAGGAATATTAGCCAGCCAAGGGCTTTTATTCTCTACCAAATTTTTCCATCCATCAATAGAAATTAGCATAAGATCTTGGTGTTCTAGAAAATCTTTTTCAATAGATTGTTCTTTTCTCAAAGTTATTTGGTTTGGAGCCGCTTGTTCTATCATCCTAATTTTTTCTTTTGTGTCCAGATCAGCCATAATTTTGCCTTCAATATCCAGAATTTCAATTCTCGCATTGATATTCTGAATGAATTTCTGAACATAGTTCTGAATAGAATCCCAATCTTTTAAGTTAAATAGCGGAATGAAAATCGTATTGATATCAGTTAAATCCTTGTCAATTAAAACGCCAACAGGAATATGCGATTTTGCGATAATTTGTCTTGTTCCATCGTCAAAAGGTGCAGATTCTAAAATGTTTTCCTTTCCAGTTACGGTATTTAATATCTTTTCAGGATTAATAATTCGGGTTGTAAATCCAAGCACTCGTCCTAGTAAACTTCCTTGGTAAATAGATTGTCCAATTCCAACCAATAATAAATCATGTTTGCTTTTATTAGCAACATTTACAATTTCATTGTCTATATCAGAAGAGGCTTTAAACATAGTTGTAATATTTCTGTTTAAAGCAACAGACTCTTCTACAATGTCTTTAAATTTTTCATCTTCATAAATATCAGTGTTGTAATGATGTAATTCTTCGGTAGGAAGAAAGTGCATTGCCGTAATTTCAGAACTTTCAGCTCTTTTGTTAGTTAATCCATCAGCCACTTTAAGTAACGCTCTTCCAGATTCTGGTCTGTCAAAAGACAATAAAATTCGGTACTTATTTTTTAGCGCAATATCTTCTTCTTTTTCTTCTTTACTAGATTTAAAAAGCCAATTGATTAAATCTAATGTCGGCCCTGTCATAAATGTTGTGGCAAGCGCCATAATTACAAACATAGAAAACAATTCTGGGCTTAAAACTCCTAGATCGTAACCAATATTTAAGGCAACCAATTCTGTTAGACCTCTTGTATTCATTAGAGCTCCAATAGATAAACTATCTTTCCAGCTTTGACCCACAAATTTGGCGAGCAAGCATACTGCTAACAAATTTACCCACAACGGCTACTGCAAAAATTAATCCCGCAATTTTCCATAAATAAGGCTCATTCAACAAACCAATTTGGGTTCTTAAACCTGTAAAAACAAAGAATAGAGGCAATAAAAGTACAAGCGCAACGTCTTCAACTTTCTCAATAAAGAGATTTCTAAATCTAATGTTTTCAGGCATAATAGCACCTGCAATGAAAGCTCCAAACAAAGCGTGGATTCCTATAACTTCTGTTAAATAAGAAGAAACCACCAGCGTCAAAAAGAAAATGGCTACAATTGGTTTGCTTAATTTTTCGTTTGTAGCGTATAGATCTCCAATTCGTTTAAGGAACGGACGAACTACTTTTATCATTAAAAAAACATAACCTAAAGCTAAAACAACTGTATATAAAGCGCTTCCAAAAGAACCTGCTTTTACAATCGCAATTACAACTGCTAGAATACACCATGCTGTAATATCATCGGCTGCTGCACAAGTAATTACAATTGTCCCTAATTTTGTTTTATGTATGCCACGTTCTTGCACAATTCTGGCAAGCACCGGAAAAGCAGTGATACTCATCGCGATTCCGGCAAACAAACCAAAAGATGTAAATTGTACATCTGCGGGGGCAAACTCGTCATATATAAAATACGCTAGACCCATTCCTAAAACAAAAGGAATAATAATACTTGCGTGGCTTATAACTACAGCATCATGGGCTTTGTTTCTAAGAATCTTCATATCGATCTCCATTCCTACGATATACATGAAAAGGATTAAGCCAATTTGACTTAAGAATTGAAGATTTCCAAGAGATTCTGCTGGAAATAAAGCCGCAGAAAATTCGGGAAAATACATTCCGATTAAAGAAGGTCCCATTACAATTCCGGCAATCATTTCTCCAATAACGGCTGGCTGTTTTATTTTAATGCAAATCCATCCAAAAATACGGGCAACAAAGATAATCGTAACAATTTGTGCTAGTAAAAGCGCTAACGGATGATGTAAGTTTTTTATAAGAGAATCAAGAAATTCGCTCCATTGCGTTTTATCTGAGGTTGGAATTTTAAGATTTCGGCCCGTTTCTAGTTTTACTCCCAATAAAATAATCCAATACATTAAAAGAGAAAATCCTCCGATAACTCCAACGTAAAAAATACTGTTTCTTAAGTTTTTCATTTACTTTAATTTTTTGCTCTTCGCAATGACTTGATTTTCTTGTAAAAAAGATAGAAAAATGGCTTTTTTGAAGAGATTAGTTGATAAAATCAGGGCAATTTTATAACAAAATTAGCATCTGCCCAATAGTCGCAATTCAATTTTGTAATGACCTAGAAAAAATTTGTAATGAAATGAAAAAAGGAAGATTTGACGGATAAAAATTTAGGCATCTCGAACAATTTTTCACAAGAAAGTCGAGATAAGGCAGGGGTTTTAGTCTAAATTATTTTATCTTTATGCCTTTACCTCTATGAAAAAATGAATAAAGATTATCCAATTCCAGATAACGAACTACAACGTTTAGTGCGCCTAAAACGTTATAATATACTCGACACGCTCCCAGATGATGCTTTTGACGATGCTACAAAGCTTGTTGCTTACATTTGCGGTGTGCCAATTGCCCATATTTCTTTTATTGATGAAAACAGGCAATGGTTTAAATCTGAAATTGGAATAGGAGTTTCAGAAGTCCCTCGTGAAATCACTTTTTGCAATTACACTATTTTAGATACAAAAATTCTAGAAATTAACGACACTCATGTTAATGAAACATTCAAAGACGACCCAAATGTAACAGGCGGATTTAATGTTCGTTTTTATGCTGGTGTGCCACTTACCACACCAGATGGCTATAATATTGGAACTTTGTGCGCAGTTGATCATGTTGTTAAGGAATTGAATGAAAATCAGCGCAATGCACTTTCTATCGTAGCAAAACACGTAATGGCGCAGCTGGAATTAGGTACAAAAAACCATCAATTATACACACAGAGAAAAATTGCAGAACGTGCAGTTTTGGCAAGAGATAGTTTTTTGGCCAATATGAGTCACGAAATCAGAACGCCTTTAAACGCAATTATTGGTTTTACAGATTTGCTTGCGCAGACGGAACTCGATGATACACAGCGCGATTATATTGGAAGTGTACAGATTGCAGGCGAAAATCTGCTTCTAATTGTAAATGATATTCTAGATCTTTCAAAAATTGAATCTGGAAATTTACCTATAGAATCTGAGCCTTTTAATTTGAAGAAAACGCTTAAACATGTTTATAGTTTACTGAAAGTTAAAGTACAAAAAGACGTTGAGTTTAATCTTTTTCTTGATGCCGAATTGCCAGATTTGGTTGTTGGCGATCAAGGCAGATTAAATCAGATCTTGGTAAACCTTATCGGCAACGCGCTTAAGTTTACAAATGAAGGAGAAGTAACCGTTTCGGTAAAGAAAATGGAAGAAACGGAAGACGGTTATTCGTTTAAGTTTTCTATAAAAGATACCGGAATCGGAATACCAAAAGATAAACTCGAAACAATTTTTGAACGTTTTACACAAGGAGAAGAAAGTACAACAAGAACATTTGGCGGTACCGGACTCGGACTGAATATTGTAAAACAATTAGTAGAACTTCAAAAAGGAGAAGTTCACGTAAAAAGTACTCTAAATCGTGGTTCTGAATTTTTCTTTACCCTTTCGTACAAAAAATCAAACTTTGAAGAAACAACGGTAAAAACGGTTTCTAAAAATGATTTAGGAAATCTTAAAATATTGCTTTGCGAAGACAATGTTCTAAACCAAAAGCTTGCAAAAAGCGTAATTAATAATTTTGGTTTCGATTTGGATATTGCGCAAAACGGTGAAGAAGGCATCGAACTTTTATCTCAAAATGAATATGATCTGGTTTTAATGGATTTGCAAATGCCTGTAAAAGATGGCTACCAAACCACAGAATATATCAGGAATGAAATGAATTCAAGCATACCAATTATTGCCATGACAGCACATTCTTTGGTAGGAGAGCAGGAGCGATGCTACAAAGTGGGAATGAATGCTTATGTGCCAAAACCATTTAAACAGTCTATACTTTTAAAAGCCATAAAAACGGTAATGACACCAGATAGCGATGCACATCATAAAAGAATTATCGATATGTCTTTTTTGGATGAAATGTCTGGAGGCGATGCCGAATTTAGGAAAGATATGATAGATCTTTTTATTGAAAAGATTCCAAGTCAGTCGGCACAGTTAGAAGAAGCCTTTAAAAATACCGATTACGACAGCGTAAAAAAATTGGCGCATAATATGAAATCAAGCATGGATATTTTTATCGTCGCAAGATTTAAGCAATTGTTTGTCGATTATCGAAGAAGAAGCGTCATCTGGCGAATTTACAGCAGAAACATTAGATAAAGTAAATATTTTTCACTGCGGAATTGAAGAAGTCGTTAAAATTTTAAAAGAGCTATGATATAAAGGAAATATACAATAGCTTTACTATATAAGACGTTATAATTTAAATTGTCCCCAAGATAAAAAAAATAAAAAATGAGAATTATTGTAGCCGAAGATAATGATATCCTACGCAAATCGTTATCTTTTTTCTTAGAGTCCAAAGGATTTAGCATTGACCAGTTTTCTGATGGAAAAGAAGCGCTTGAAGCGATCGAAAAAGAAAACTATGATTTAATATTGACTGATATAAACATGCCGGGTGTTAGCGGAATGGAAATTACGCAACACGTGCGAGAAAACCTTAAATCTGATATTCCCGTAATTATATTAACCTCTTCAGGTGTGGAGCAGACAGAGCTTGATTCTTTTGACATTGGAGCAAATGAATTTATTGCAAAGCCTGTAAGTCCAGCTGTACTTTTAGTGAGGATTAATAAATTACTAAAAACCCGAATCTAATGAAGTTTATATATTATTCTATTTTCCTGGTTTTTATTTCTTCTGTTGCATTCGCACAAGAAATCAATATAGATGAGACTTTGGCAAATGTTAAACGCGAAGTCGAAAAAGAAAATTTTGATAAAGCCTTATCGATTATTGAACCTCTGCGTGCCAAATATCCTGAAAATGAAGATATACAGACATACACAGGACGTATCTATAGTTGGAAAAAAGAATATAAAACTGCCATAAAGATTTTGTCTCCAATGGCAGATAGAAATAATCCGAATCCTGAAGCTTTACAAGCACTTGTAAATGTTTATTTCTGGACAGAAGATTATGAAAAATGTATTTTGTATTGTGATAAGTATTTAACGATTGATCCAAAATCGGTAGAGGTATTGAAGATTAAAGCGACTTGTTTAGAAAAACTAAATCGCGATCAGGAAGCATTAGATTTAATAGATAAAGCATCTTATATAGATAATAGTACTCAAGCCTTTAGCGGAATACGCACACTTATTGGACGTAAAGCAAAAAATACAGTTTCGGCTTCTTACCTAAATATTTCGACTTCAGATCCGGGACAGCAGACCATTTCATTATGGATATGTTGAGTATTCGCATAAATTTAGCAAATCGGCAATTGTTGGGAGAGCCAATATCGGAAACATAAGTGGCGACACGCAAATGTTATTTGAAACTGATTTTTATCAGACCTTTTCAAACAAAAGTTATTTGTATGCAAATGCAGGAGTTTCTACAGGAGAAACCATATTTCCTGTAGCCAAAGGAGGTTTAGAATATTATTTTAAGCCACAGAAAAAGTTCGATTTTTCGCTTGGAGGAAGATATATGCATTTTGAGACAGACAATATTACATTGCTTACTGGTCAAGTTGCTTATAATGCAGGGATTTATACTTTTGCTTACAGGCCTTACTACGATATTTCGAATGAATTATTTTCTCATGTTTTAAGCGTTCAACGTGTAAACGAAGAAAAAGAGCGTCTTGTAAGACTGGAACTGCAATACGGAAACGTACCGTATTTGTATCTCTACAATAATTTTACACAGCCTCTAAAAGCGTATAGAGTAGGAATTCAATATCAGCACCGTTTTGGCGATTCGTTTTTTGTGCGTCCGATTTTCCTTTACGAATATGAAGAATATACACAAGGAGAATATCGAAATAAGTTTAATGTGCAGTTAATTGTAACGAAACGTTTTTAAGATGAAAGAGATCTGGGATTTATATAAAAGCGGAGGTTGGGAAGTACCTTTTCTCACGTTTTCCATTTACTTGTTTGTAACGGCATCATTTATCTTATATCTTATTATTGTAGCAAGCAGAAACAATAAAATAAAAAAGGAACGACTCACTAAAGAATACAGCACAATAATCGATAAAGTAATGTCGGATATTATTTTTGGCAATATTCCTTTTTCAAAAATTAAAGAAGACAAGAATTTTCAAGTGCTTTTTGACACGTCTTTTTTTAGAGAAGTTTTGACAGAATCTCTAATCAATCTGCATAAAAACTATGAAGGTATTTATGCCGAGAAATTGGAACGGTTTTATGAGGATTCTGGATTGATAAAATCTTCGTTTAAAAAGCTCAAAAGCTTAAGGTGGGAAGTAAAATGTAAAGGAATTACAGAATTGGCAGAATTTAATATTAAAGGAGCGTTTGATCAAATTATTATTTGTTCTAAAGCCAGAAATAAAACATTAAAAATTGTTGCCATAAATGCTTGCATAAAACTTGAGGGAACTCAAAGCATCCAGTATTTGGTGCAACATTCTGATCCTATAGACGATTGGATGCAACTGAATATTATAGGCGCTTTTAAAAAACACGATATAGGCGATACAGAAGGAATTGAGCATTTACTTGAATCGCAAAACACAACCGTTATTACGCTTGGTTTAAAGCTTATAAAAGAACTGAAATTATCGCAAAAAGTTCCGCAAGTAGCGCAACTGGCTGCCCAAACGACAAATGCTATCATAAAATACGAAGCGCAAAGTATTTTGCAGACATTAACAGCATAATAGTATAAGAAAATGACTTTTTTTAATCCTGAAATAACATGGTTTTTGGATGTATATATACTCCTAATACTTGGTTACGCCATACTGATCATGTCGTCTTATTTAATGCTGGCCTATATTTCGACAAAAGAGCTTAGAAATTACCTCAAACGTAACAGCTTTGTTGATTATGATGTGCTGTTAAGTACTGAGTTTGCACCAAAACTTTCGCTTATTGCGCCTGCTTATAATGAAGGTCTTACGATCGAAGAAAATGTAAAATCATTGCTTTCGCTTAATTATAATAATTATCAAGTTATTGTAGTAAATGATGGAAGCAAGGACAATTCGATGGAAATCTTGACTAAAACCTACGATTTGGTTTTGACTAATTTGGATTTTCATCCGCAAATTGAAACAAAAAAAATAAAAGGAATTTACACTTCTAAAAATGCCGCTTTCAAAAAGCTAATTGTCGTAGACAAAGAAAATGGAGGTAAAGCCGATGCATTAAACGTTGGACTTAACATTGCTCAGAATCCATATGTGGTTTGTATTGATGTCGATTGTATTTTGGATAAAGATTCGCTTTTAAAACTGGCAAAACCGTTTTTAGAGGCATACGGAAAACGCATTATTGCAACTGGAGGAGTGGTTCGAATTGCTAATCAATGTGTGATCAAGAACGGACGTTTGGTCGAAGTGAATATTCCAGATGTTATGTTGCCGAGAATTCAGGTTTTAGAATACTTAAGAGCATTTCTTTTGGGAAGAATGGCTTGGGGAAAACTAGACGGCTTATTGCTTATTAGCGGAGCTTTTGGGGCTTTTGATAAAGAAATTGCCATACTTTCTGGCGGTTATAGCACCAAAACGGTTGGAGAAGACATGGAGCTGATTGTAAGAATGCGACGTTATATGCTAGATAATAAATTGCCGTACTCAGTAAGTTATATTCCAGACCCGCTTTGTTGGACCGAAGCACCAGAAGATTTTAAAATATTCAAAAAACAGCGTTCGCGTTGGATGCGCGGAACTATAGAAACATTGAGTTTTCACAAAAAAATGTTCTTAAATCCAAAATACAAGCTTTTGGGAATGTTGAGTGTGCCTTATTGGACTTTGTTTGAATTTTTAGCTCCTGCAATTGAATTTATCGGACTTGTAATAACAGTCGTGTTTATTGTATTGGGATTATTAAACTGGCATTTTTTCTTCTTATTGCTTCTTTTTGTATATTCGTTTGCTGTTTTATTTTCGGTTATTGCTTTATATAGCGAAGAAAAAACCTATCATAAATATCCAAAACAAGCCGATTTTTTAAAGCTTTTAATGGTCGCTTTTATTGAACCTTTTTATTTCCACCCGCTTACTGTTTATGCCGCTTTGATTGGTTACAAAGAAAAAGTTATGGGAACGAAAGGTTGGGGCGAAATGACTAGAAAAGGATTTACTAAGAAATAGTGAATATGACAAAGAAAATTTTAATTGTCGATGATCATTTGGTAGTGCGAAATGGAGTTGCAATGATTCTTGAAAGACAATTTGAGGATGTTGCAATCTCGCATGCTGAAAATTTCTTTGAGGCTATTACACTTTTAAAAAATCTTCTTTTTGACTTAGTAGTTCTAGACATTAATATTCCTGGAGGAAAGAGTACCGATATGATAACCGACATTAGAGCTATTCAATCTGAAGTAAAAATACTGGTTTTTTCGGCTCACGAAGAAGAGCAATACGCCTTGAAATACCTTTCTAGCGGAGCCAATGGATATGTCGATAAATTGTGCAGTGAAGAAAAAATCATGTTTGCCATTACTTCCATTTTTGAATCAGGAACTTATGTTTCTCCTGAATTGGTAAGTAAATTGGTAAGCATCCAGACTAGTAAAAAGACCTTAAATCCTTTTGAAGGTTTATCTAAAAGAGAGCTTCAAATAACCGATTTATTGATTCAAGGAAATGGCAATTTAGAAATTTCTAACAAACTCAATATTCACATGTCGACTGTGAGCACTTACAAAGCAAGGGTTTTTGAAAAACTAAAAGTCAATAATCTGGTAGAACTCATTAACTTGTATAAAACTTTTCAAGGCTAGTTATATTCGACCATTATTTCGATTGTAGTCCCTTTGTCAATACCGCTTTTAATATTGATGTTTCCTTCAATAAGAATAAGAAGCTCAATAATCATATGAAGCCCCAAATGATAATTTTTCGAAATTGGATTTTTATAAAAATTGTGATAGTAATCAATAAGTTCTTTACTCATTCCTTTACCATTATCAATAATTTTTAAAGTTAGAATATTGCTTTGAGTGGTGCATAATAATTCAATTCTACCGTTTTTGGTGTTTTTTATGGCATTATCAATCAAATTATGAATAATAATAGAAAGCGCTTTTTTATTTGTCTTTACCAATAAATCCTTAGGTACACTATTGATAATCGCATTATTTTCTGCTTCTGCAATTTTTTCAAAAATATGAATGCTTTCTTCTATTAATTTGTTCAGAGAATAGCTTTCTCCTTCAAGTTTTTTCCCTTCAATAAAAATAGAGGAGTATTTGATAAGATTTTCGACATACTCATACAATTGTAATGTTGATGTTTGCAACATGCCTAATTGCTGTTTAAGCTTTGGATCTTGCTGTATGGTACTGTTTTCGAAAAGATGTTTTACAGAAGAAGACAAGAATTTTAATGGACTTTTGATATCATGGCTCATGCTCTTTACAAGCATTTCGTGCTGTTTAATTTCCTGTTTTAAGTTGTTTTCTGTTATTTCAAGTTTCTGAACCGTAGCGACTAATTTTTTTGTCTTTTTTGCAATTGTAATTTGAAGCTGTAAGCTTTTCATTTTTTGATAGTATAATCTGATGTACCAGATTGAAATAACAAAACCAACAAAAAGAAAACAGCAGAGAATAGTGAACCAGATCGTTTGATGAAATTTTGCAGGCACAACGAGAATTACTTTTTTGTAGGCATAATTGGCATTAAAACCAGATAAACTTCTAAAGGTAAGTGTATAAGTTCCTGGAGGCAATGTTGTAAAAGAAATTGATTTATCGGCTTTTAGTCGTTCCCAGCGATCACTGCCAATTTTGTCCATTTTTGCTTCGATGGCTACATTTTTTGGATTACCGTAATAAGGATATGAAACCAAAAAACTTACTCGTTGAAAATTGTTTTTTAAGACAATAGTATCTTTCGGAATAATTATTTTCTGATCTAGAACAACTCTGTCAATAAAAAGATCTTTTCCCGGAAGTAAAGGAGATATTTTATACGGATTAAAAAAAACGATACCATTCATGGACGGAAAAACAATATCATTGTTTTTTAGAAAATTCCCGCAAGGTTGGCAGCCGCCGTTAAATTCATTAATCAGAAAACCGTCTGCTTTATTGTACTGATGGTAATATATAACCGTATTTTTATTTTTATAATGTCTGCAGCAACGCTTTTCTAGAAACCTGAAAAAGTCCTTTATTGGTTGATATCCAGAAAAACTCGTTTTTGTCTTCAATGATGCAATGAGCAGAATTAAGATAATGCTCTTCGTCTGTTGGAAAAGAATGTAGAGTCTGATTTTCGTAAAGAAAAAAGCCTTTTTCGTATGTGGTAAGCCATATTTTCTGCTTGCTGTCTATAAAAACGCTTCGAATGTTTATCTTTTCAGTGTTTTTTGCAAAATGCAGTTTTTTAGTTTTTAAGTCATACAAAAACAGTCCGTTATCTCCAGCCAAATACAAAATGCTGTTTTGCTGAACGATATAATTGATGTTGTTTTTAAAAACCGCCTTAAGTGTTACAACTCCTTTTTTTATAGCATACAATTTAGGTTTATGAAACTCATCTATTCCCAGAGAAACCCAAATGGTATTGCTATTATCTTTAAATATTGTTTTCGGATTTTGATTAAAAGGGTAGGTGATATATTTTTTGTATCCTGATTTTTTTAGATAACATAATACTTTCATGGCTCGGCTTATCCATATATTTTTCTCATCGTCGAGAGCAATATTTATACGTTCATCCAAAAGAACGCTTTTAGGAAAAGGAATACTATCAATAACTCTTTTATTATTAATAATCAATCCTTCAGAAGTGATTACAGTACTATCGCTAAAAGCTTGTGCAAGCATAGTAAACTTCGGCTCTTTCGTTGCTTTTTTTGACGGTTTTAAAAAGAGGAAAAGAAATAATGCACAATCCGTTTGTACCGCTCCCTAAGTACAATTTATTATTTTTTTGATCAAAATAAGCAGCTGATTATATTGCTTGTTTCAAAATCTTTGTATTCGACAATTAATTGAGCAGTTAATTGGTCATTTTGATTTTTTAACTGATAAATTTTATTCTTTACAGATAGAAAAACCTGGCCTGTTGTGATGTTCCAGAATAACCTACGATTTCTTGTCGGTATTGCATTCAGTTTTCCTGAAGATTCTCCTTTTTCCGAAAAACAATGATAATTACCATTATCCTCTAGATAAAAAAGAGAATTATTAAGTGCGAAAAAATTAAAAATATTATCATTTTTAAAAGGAGTTTTAGAAATGCTTTTCATTTTAGAATCGCATAATTCAATGGTTTGGTTATCTATAAAGAATATATTTCCATTAGATAATCTGATATAATAAGGCTCGTGCTGATTAATAGAATAGTTGGACGGAAGACCGTCATGAAAGAAGAAATGTCTTCCGTTTCGCACCAAACTAGATTTTGGAGCATTTTTTTTAAGAATTTGGACTTTTGCATTTCTGATAAAGACAAGTTCTTTTTTGCTTTCGTTGTAACTTGTAAGACTATCTTTTTCTATGCTTCCAAAAATATCGGTAAAACGAGTATGCTCTAAAGAGGTATTGGATGAATTAAAAACAAGAAAATTATTGCCGTCATAACGAACAATACCATTTTCGGTAGTCATCCATATAAAATTGTGTTTGCCCTGAACGATTGCTTTTATACTGTTCTGTTGCAGTTCATTATTATCCGCAGTGTACCATCTAGCCGTGTAGTTTTCTTGGCAGGCCATTTTAGTTGTAATAAGCAATAGCAAAAAACAACAATAACGAAATGAAAAAGAAGCCGTTATTTTGGACATCTGACTAAATTATAGCACAAACTTAGCAAACATAAATCAGAAATCATGGTTTGTAGTTTTAAATCTACAACGTTGTAGATTTATTGAGACAGACAAGATAAGCTATCTAATAGTCGATAAGACTATATTTGCCTTATAAGGTTAAAGGCAAAGTTTAGAAATATGAAGATAGGCGTAATTGGTTTATGTAGTTTTACAATGGATTTTGTGAGCCGTGCGGTCGAGGCAGGACATCAAGTATTATTGAGTTCTACTCGCGAAAATAGCCAGTTTAAAGATATAGCTAAAACCTCAGGGAAGAATGTAAAATTGGTAAGCAAATACGAAGCAGCAAAAGCCAGTATTTTGATATTATTTATTCCGCGTGAAGATGTTAGATTATTCTTGACAGACTTGCCAGACATGAATGAGAAAGTATTAATACATTCTAGCAATCCAATTTTTAGTTTAGAATGTCTGGAGCCAAATGCAAAGGCATCATCTGAAATAATTGCATCACTTTTGCCTGAAGCTCATGTTGTTAGGGTACTTAATATAGTGAATCCAGAAGTGCTTTCTATGATAAATCAAAAGCAAAATGGCAATGAAATATTTTATACAGGATTGAATAAACAGGCAAAAAATAAAGCTAAAACATTTTTTAAAAGTCTAAATCTTGCTGGGGTCGATTTTGAAGAATTGTACCAACTTCCAATGCATTCTTGTTTCATGAATTAGAAAATATATTACGAAACCAGCTTTGAATAATTAGAATTGTTCAAACCCTTGAAATGTTCCCAGAAAAGCTAACTTTCTGGGACATTTCTTTTTGGGATTTTTTTAATTTTTTAATCTAAATCTGTTTTCAAAACAGCTCCAGTACTTGCATTAGTTACTAACGCTCTGTATTGTGAAAGCCATTTTGAGTTTAATGGTTTTTTTAATGGTTTGAAAGTGGCTTTTCTTGTCGCGATTTCTTCATCACTTAAATTAACCGATAAAATATATTGATCTACGTCTATGTGAATTTCGTCACCGTCTTTAACCAAACCAATCATACCGCCCTCAGCAGCTTCAGGAGAAACGTGTCCGATTGATGCACCTCTTGTTGCACCGCTAAATCTTCCGTCAGTAATTAAGGCTACAGAACTTCCAAGCCCCATTCCCATAATTAAACTCGTAGGAGAAAGCATTTCTTGCATTCCAGGTCCGCCTTTTGGTCCTTCATAACGAATAACCACTACATTTCCGGCTTTCACTTTTCCCATCATAATTCCTGCAATCGCTTCGGCTTGACCGTCAAAACAGACTGCGCTACCAGTAAATACGCGATCTCCAGTTAATCCGGCAGTTTTAATAACCGCACCTTGTTCAGCAAGATTTCCGTATAAAATGGCCAATCCGCCAACTCTACTGTACGGATTATCGATGGTATGAATAATAGTTGTGTCTTTAATTTCGGCATTAGCAATTTTTTCCAATAAAGTTTCACCACTAATCGTAAGATTATCAATTAAAACGCCTGAACCTCTTTTGTTTATTTCCTTCATAACTGCATTTACACCACCAGCACGGTTGATATCTTCCATATGAACCGTGCTTAAACTTGGCGAAATCTTAGCAATATGCGCCACATTTCCAGAAATGGTATTAATGTCTTTTAATTTAAAATCAACATTAGCTTCGTTCGCAATTGCAAGCATATGAAGAACAGTATTCGTACTTCCGCCCATTGCCATATCGACAGCAAAAGCGTTGCGAACGGCATTTTCGTTCAAAATATTTTTTAATTTGAATTTTTCAATAGCTTGTTGGTCTTTTGCAATATCACAGATTCTTCTCGCTGCTTGGCGATACAATTGTTCACGTTCTGGAGTTTGAGCCAAAATTGTTCCGTTTCCAGGAAGCGCAATTCCCATTGCTTCCATCAAAGTATTCATAGAATTTGCGGTAAACATTCCAGAACAGCTTCCACCGCTTGGACAAGCATTACATTCAATATCGTATAATTCTTCGTCAGAGATTTTTCCTGCTTCGTGTTTTCCAACTGCTTCAAAAGCTGTTGCTAAGTCAATTGCCGTTCCGTTTTTGGTATATCCTTTAGACATTGGTCCGCCGCTTACAAAAATGGTTGGAACATCTACACGTAAAGCACCCATAATCATTCCTGGAACAATTTTATCGCAGTTCGGAATCGCAATCATCGCATCCAATTTATGCGCATTCATTACACTTTCTATAGAGTTGGCGATAATTTCACGGCTCGGAAGCGAGTATAACATTCCGTCATGTCCCATTGCAATTCCGTCATCGATTCCGATTGTATTAAATTCAAAAGGAACACAGCCATTGGCACGAATTTCTTCTTTGATAATTTCAGATACTTTGTTTAAGAAAAAATGTCCTGGAATGATTTCGATAAACGAATTTGCCACTCCAATAAATGGTTTGCTAAAATCTTCATTTTTCAAGCCCGTAGCTCGCAATAAGGATCTGTGAGGAGTTCGCTGAACGCCTTTTTTTACTTCATCACTTCTCATGATAGAAAATGTTTTTTAATGTTGTTTTTTGTTTTTTTGATAGTTAACAGATTATAATTAAATCTGCGATTTTATTCTGCTTAATGTTTCTGGCGAAACATTAAGGTATGCCGCAAGATTGGCATTGGACAATCTCTGAATGAGTTCGGGGTTGTTTTTAAGAAGATTTCGATACCGTTCGGCAGCATTTTGTGTCAATAAACTGCTGAGTTTAGAAGTAATCACCGTAAGACCATATTCGAGAATATAGATGTACATTTTATCCCATTGCGGAATGGTGTTGCGAAGATGAAAAAAATCTTCATAAGAAATAGCCAAAAGCTCTGAAGCCTCAACCGCTTCAATGTATTCGGTGCTTGGTTCTCTAGAAATAAAACTGACAATCGAAGTTAGAAATGTACCTTCAAAAGCCATAAAACGTGTAGTTATATTATGATCTTCTGTGCTGTAATACAATCGCAGACAGCCTTTTTTTATAAAAAATATTTTATTAGCAACGGTTCCGCTTTTAAGCAACTGCTCATTCTTCTTTACTTGTATTAATTTAAAGCAGGATAAAATGGTGTTAAGTTCATCATTTTCTAATTGTAATCTGCTCTGAATTAAAGCCTCAAGTTCACTCATCATTTCTCAAAAATTAATCATTATCAAAAGTAAAGTTAATCAAGCAAAAAAACATTGACGAATGTCAAAATCGGTTTAAGAATGAATATAAATAACTTTGCGTCTTTGAGACTTTGCGAGCAATTTTTCAAGGAATGGAAAAAGATACTTAAAATATAATCTCGCAAAGTCGCAAAGACGCAAAGTTTTGAAGTTTTAATCTGCTCAAATCTGCAGAATCTGCGTGAAACAAAAACAAATCTGTAATTTAGTAAAATGAAAATCGAACTGAAACAATCTTTTTTTCTTGAAAAGGCAATCAACGAACCGTATTACAACATTTTAATGTTTGATGGAGAAGTAACTTTTTCTGTTGATTTAACTGATTACGAATGTAAAGGGAAATGTCTTTTGTTTTTAACACCGTATCAGTTATTGCAATGGAAAAATTCGACAGTACCTTTCCTAAATATTCTTAGTTTTCACGGAGATTTTTACTGTATTGAATACCATAAAAAAGAAGTGGCTTGCAACGGAATTTTATTCAATGATATTTATAGCGAACCATTTGTAACGGTTTCCGATTTTATTTACGAGGAAATCACGAGCATTATGGAAAGAATGAAAAGGGTAGAAGATTCAGAAATGGATTATGATAATTCGATTCTAAAGTCTTATCTGCAGGTTATTCTAGCCTTGAGCAGTAAAGAAAAACAGCTCAAAATGTCGCCACAGATTCAGGAATCTATTGGAAACGCGGACATTTTGAAGTTTCAGCATTTGTTAGACACTCATTTTTCAGAAGCAAAAGAAGTTGCTTTTTATGCCTCAAAATACAATTTGAGCGTCAATACTTTCAGTAAAAGAATCAAAAAACATTTCGGGAAATCGCCTTCTCAGCTTATTCAAGATCGCATTGTTTTGGAAGCTAAGAAACAGCTGCATTTGACAACCAAAACAATAAAAGAAATCGCAGACGATCTTAATTTTGAAGACGAATTTTATTTCAGCCGATATTTCAAGAAAAGTGTGGGCATTTCGCCGAAAGAATTCAGAAAAGAAGTTGGCATTTCTATCGTGGCAAAATAGTCCATGAAAACTCCTTTACGTCCATTTTTATCCAGATAAGCATAAAGTAATTTTGATTTGTATTTAAAACAGAATCAAAATGGAAAAATTTATACGATTTATTGCGGGTGGACAAAACAACTTTATTCACTTTTTAAGAATTGCCATATTTGTTGTAATGGCGTGGATTGGCGGATTAAAAGCCTTTAAATATGAAGCTGATGGAATTGTTCCGTTGGTTGCGAATAGTCCGTTTATGAGCTTCTTCTATAAAGACGCCAATAAACAAGTCGTAAATGATGAAGGTAAAACGGTAAAAGCCTACACACTTTATAAAAACGTTGAAGGTAAAACTGTTGAGAAAAACATCAAATGGCACGAAGCCAACGGAACTTATATTTTTTCTTACGGACTAGGAACTGTTATTGTGACAATTGGTTTGTTGGTTCTTTTGGGAATCTGGTTTCCTAAAATGGGCTTTTTGGGCGGACTTCTGACATTCGGAATGGCGTTTGTAACCTTATCATTTTTAATCACAACACCAGAAGTTTATGTGCCGAATCTGGGCGGAGATTTTCCAACGCCAGAATTTGGTTTTCCGTATCTTTCTGTTGGAGGCCGTTTGGTTCTCAAAGACATTATCATGATGAGTGGCGGATTGATCGTAGCTTCAGACAGCGCAAAGAAAATTTTAAAACGATTTTACGCTTAATAGAAAATAAAAAAAGTCGCGCAAGGGCTCAGACTTGCACAGCTTTTTACAAAAACTCAAAACTAACTTATTCGTATTTTAAATATTTCAGGACATCGACTTTTGTTGCTTGATACGCTTTTGCTAAAACAATACATAGCGTTAAAAACAATAAAAGCAAAAAGGAAAGTAGAAACGGCAAGCATCGGAATTTCGATTCTAAAGGCAAAATTATTCAGCCATTTCTGCAATAAAACATAGGCAGGAAATACAGCAATAAGGAAACCTATTGCACAATAAACTACATATTGTTTAGACAGTTCTTTCAGTAAAATATTGGTCTCTGCGCCCAAAGTTTTTCGAATCGCAATTTCTTTCATTCTTCTTTGAATGGAATAAGATGCGAGAGCAAAAAGTCCGAAAAGGGCAATAAGAATTACAATAACATTGAGCAGAGAAAACAAATTTTTCTGCTTTACATAAGACTCGTAAGTTCGCGCATATTCTTTATCGGCAAAATCATATTGAAATGGATATTCGGTATCGACTTTTGTTTTCCAGAATTTTTCAATTGCAACAATACTACTTTGAATCTGATCTGCTTTTAATTTTACATAGATTCGATTCATTTCATTGGCCATATCTAGAGATTTTATGTGATAAAAAGTAATCGGCGGAACATCGACTTCTGGACTTAAAAGATTAAAATCTTTTACCACGCCAATAATCCTCATTTTCTGATTTCCAATTTTGATCTCTTTACCAATAGGATCTTTTATCTGCATTAAAGCCAATGATTTTTCATTGACTAAAACAGAATTTATAGTGTCTGAAGCTATGTTTGGACTAAGATTTCTGCCTTTTATTACTTTTATATTTAACAGATTTAGCATATCATAGTCAAGTCCGATTGCTTTTTGTTTGAAAAGCACATCTCGATACCAAATTGGCCATTGTGAATCATCTTCTCCGTCAAAAGAAAGAAGACCGGTTGAAACATTTTCAACGCCTTTAATTTTTGAAAGTTCCTGTTTTATAGTGTTATATCTTTCAAAAATATTCTTTCCAACATTTTCTCCCTGATAATAGGAAGACGGAAGATTTAACGAAATTGCCATAACCTGATCGCCTTTAAAACCAAGATCTTTATTGTTTAGATATTTAATTTGCTGATAGACAACGACAGAACCAATAATAAAAAAGGAAGCAATGGCAAATTGAAAAATAAGCATTCCATTTCTAATCCAAACGCCGCTTTTACTTCGAGCGTAATTGCCTCTTAAAACTTTTAAAGTCTCGAAATTAGCAACATATAATGCTGGAAATATCCCTGCAAATACAATGGTTATGAGAAAAACTAGTATCAACTGAAGATAAAATTGGCTTTCGATTATCCTTAATTTTTTTCTAAAAAAGAATTGTAATAAGGAAGTGCAATTTCTACAATCATTAACGCTAATAAAACCGAAAAAGCAGTCATCAAAACGGTTTCAAAAATGAATTGCCAAACAATCTGTTTTTTGGAAGCGCCCAATACTTTACGAACTCCAACTTCTTTAGCTCTTTTAATCGAATTTGCTGTTGCCAAATTGATATAATTGACAATAGACAGAATAAGAATTAAAACCGATAAGCAAGCCATAATTACCAGAAACTGATAATTTCCTCTTCCTTCAGGATATCCATCAGTAACAGAATGTAATCTAGCAGATGAAAGCGGTTCCATCAAAACTTTGAAACTTCCCATTTTCTTGACCATTTCGGCAGGTGTAAAACCCGCTTGTTTGGCAGTTCTTACAATAACCTCGTCATAAAATACTTTATCAAGCATTTTTCTGGTCGATTCTACCTTTGATGGATCTTTTAGTTTTACTAATACTTTTAAAACAAAAAGGCCAGGGTTTTTGTCTGGATCTGCCAAGTCTTTCATGTGGTTTATCACTATGTTTGGTGCGATCGATGAGTTTCCTGGAATGCGATAAACACCTGAAATTGTAAACGTAGCATCCAAACATTTGATTTGTTTGCCTATTGGATTTTTATTTCCAAAAAAGCGTTCTGCAAGTTTCTCTGAAATGGCAATACTGTTTTCGTCTTTTATAGCTGATTTGGCATTTCCATAAATAAATTCAAACGGAAAAAGAGAAAAGAAATCTTTTTCGGCATTTACGATTTTATCTACAAATTCCTTTTGCCCATTGTAAACCACTTTGTCTTTTTGATACCATTCATCTGCATAAACAACAGCTTCTACGTTGGGATCATTTTCTAAATGAGGTTTTAAACGTACAGGATTATTTGCAGTTACAGGCATATCGCTCAATTGCGCTAAAACCTGATAAACTTTATCTTTTTCGGGATTCCAAGCATTGTAGCTGTGTTCGTCGTTCCAATAAAGAAGTGCGAAAATTAAACCCGAAATTCCTATTGATAATCCGAGAATATTGAGGGCAGTAAATAATTTACTGTGTTTGATTTGATAGATAAATATATTGATCCAGTTCTTTAGCATTTTGTTGGTGGTTTAAATAATATAGAACATAAGTTTATGTTATGTCTTATACTTTGTGAGGTTAGTTTCATGCAGATTTTACAGATTTTGGCAGATGTATTTTAAATCTAAAAGAAATCTGCCTAATCAGCTTAAATCTGTAAAATCTGCGTGAAATAAAAAACTTAAAACTAATTACTCGTATTTTAAATATTTTAAAACATTTACTTTGGTCACTTGGTAGGCTTTTGCTAAAACAATCGTCAGCGTTAAAAACAACAGTGATATAAAAGCAACGAAGAATGGCAAAAACGGAATATCGATTCGAGAAGCAAAGTTTTCTAGCCATTTTTGCATCAATAAATAAGCAGGAACAATTCCGATTAAGAAACCAAGTACGCAGAAAATTACATACTGTTTTGATAATTCCTTTAATAGAATATTGGTTTCCGCACCGAGTGTTTTTCTAATGGCGATTTCGCGCAATCTTCTTTCCATAGAAAAAGAAGCCAAAGCAAATAATCCGAAAACAGCAATTAATATTACGACCACATTCAGCAGAGCAAACAAGTTTCTTTGATCCTCATATTTTTTATAGGTTCTGGCAAAGTTTTTATCTACAAAATCATACTCAAAAGGATATTCCTGATCGACTTTAGATTTCCATAATTTATTAATTGCGGCAATGGTTTCTGGCATTTGATCTGGCGATATTTTAACAGAAATATTGTGCATATCATTTGTCATCCAGTCAAAAGCATTGATATGGAAGAAAATCATTGGAGCGATATTATATTCCATTCCGACATAATGGAAATTTTTGACAATACCCACAACTTTAAATTTTTTCCCTCCAAAAGTGATATCCTGATTTACAGGATCCTTTACTTGAAGCGTTTTTGCGGCGGTTTCATTCAATAAAGCACTCGAAATGCTGTCTGTTGCCAATTCGGGATTCAAATCTTTTCCTTTGATAATCTGAATTCCTAAAAGATTTAATTGTCCAAAGTCCATTGGCATTTGCTGTGTTATGACTGCTTTATTGGATTTATAATGAAGCTCTTGCCAAGAATTATCATTGCTTCCAATAGAAAACATTCCTGCAGAAACTCCTTCAACACCTTTAATTTTTTCTAGTTCTTGTTTAATGGTTTTGTACCTTTCGTATTGATTTTTTCCTTTTTGCGGTTTAAAAGAAATATCCATAACCTGAGATCCATTAAAACCTAAATCTTTCGCCATCATAAAGTTTACCTGTCTATAGACAATAAACGACCCGATAATAAAAAGGGTAGCAATAGAAAACTGCAAAACAAGCATTCCGTTACGAATCCAGACACCGTTTTTACTTCTCGAAAAATTGCCTTTTAAGACTTTCAGTGTTTCAAAATTTGCAATGTAAACAGCAGGAAAAACCCCCGAAACAAGGATTACAAAGAAGAAAATTAAAATAAGTTGGAAGTAAAATTGAGTTCCAATTAATGTTAAGTTCTTGTTTAAAAAAGCATTGTAAAAAGGAAGCGAAAGTTCTACGATTACCATTGCCAGTAAAACCGAAAACAAAGTAATAAGCGTGGTTTCAAAAACAAACTGTGTAACAATTTGCGATTTAGTAGCACCGACTATCTTGCGAACTCCAACTTCTTTGGCTCGTTTTACTGCATTTGCAGTAGCCATATTAATGTAGTTTACGATCGAAAGTATTAAAATTAAGATAGATAAACCCATTATAATTTTTAGAAATTGCAAATTGGCATTCTGTTCAGGAAATGCATAATTTCCTTGACGAAGCCTTGCTTTTGTAAACGGAAGAAGCCTTGTTTTTATAGGTTCGCCGTATTGCTTAATAAATTGTTCAATTGATAAGCCTTCAGCTTTTGCCTGTTTTTTGTAGTTGTCTTCAAGAAATATTTTGTCTAAATTTTGAATAACTGCTGTGGTGTCGCTTGGCTTTTTGAGCTTTAGCATTAATCCGTAACTAAAACCCCAGTTATCTTTGTTTTGTTCTAATTCCTCTTCTAAAACAGGAGTAATTACCGAAGGCATTACTGACGATTTTTCAGGCATTTTATATATACCGCGAACAACAAAAATTCGATCTGCGTATTTGACCTGTTTTCCCATTGGGTTTTCATTCTTAAAAATGCGCGCAGCAGTTTCTTTAGAAAGAACCATGCTGTTGCGGTCGCTAAAAGCTGTCTTAGCATTACCTTGAATAAATTCAAAAGGGAAGAAAGAAAAGAAACTCCTTTCGGCTGAAAAGATTTTGTCAACCAATTCGATTTTTCCCTTATACTGAATAGTTTCCGTGGTATAGTTTACTCTGAAATAACAGTATTTATCCAAATATGAAGTAGTTGCATTAAGCATTCTGCCTGGAATTGGAGAATTTGTTGTCCAGATATTTCCACCTCCAAAATCATTCATTGCAATGAAAATTTTATCTTTCTCAGGATTCCATTGATCGTAAGAATGTTCGTCGTTCCAGTATAGAATTGCAAAGATTAAACCTGCAATTCCTATACTCAAGCCCAATATATTAAGGGCTGTAAAGAATTTGTTGTTCTTTATATGATAAACAAATATGTTTGTCCAATTTTTAAGCATCTTACTCGTATTTTAAGTATTTTAAAACATCCACTTTTGTTACTTGATAGGCTTTTAGCAATACTATTGTCAGTGTAAGGAAAAGCAAAGACACAAAAGCAAGAATAAAGGGTAGAAGAGTAATATCAATTCGGAATGGGAAATTTTTAAGCCATTTCTGCAATAAAAAATAAGCAGGAACAATTCCGATAAAGAAACCAATGATACAGAAAACTACATATTGTTTAGATAGTTCTTTCAGTAAAGTATTGGTTTCAGCGCCAAGTGTCTTTCTGATTGCAATTTCTTTGAGTCTTCTTTCCATAGAAAAAGAAGCTAAGGCAAACAGCCCGAAAACGGCAATTAGAATCACAACAACATTCAATAAAGCAAATAAGTTTCTTTGATCTTCGTACTTTTTAAAAGTTTTCGCAAAGTTTTTATCTAAGAAATTATACTCAAAAGGATATTCTGAATCTACTTTTTTAGACCAATAAGTTTTAAGTGCCGATATAGTTTGAGGCATATCTTTTGGTGAAACTTTTACTGTAATCGATCCGATATTACCTTGTGTCCATTTTTGAGTATTGATATGAAAGAAAATCATTGGACTAATTTCATAATCAAGACCATAATAATGAAAGTCTTTTACGATTCCCACAACTTTGTATTTTTGGCCTTGCCAGTCGATAATTTTATCCAAAGGATTTTTTTCATTTATTTTTTTGACTGCTACTTCATTAAGTAATACATTAGAAATCGTGTCGGAAGCCAGTTTTTCGGTAAGAAACCGTCCTTTAACTAGTTTAACACCCAACATTTCCAGCATTCCAAAATCAGAACCCAATTGCTGAACGAGAACTTCTGGAATGCTTTTATAGTGTAATCCACCTTTTGAAGACCAATTTTCTCCAATAGCAAAAGCGCCAGCAGAAACGGCTTCAACACCTTTAAATTTCTTTATTTCCTCCTTTATGGTTTGATATCGCTTAAATTGTTCTTTGTCCTTTTGTGCTCTAAAAGTGATGTTCATTATTTGAGATCCATTAAAACCCAAATCTTTTTCTACCATAAATTGAACTTGTTGGTATACAACAATAGAACCGATGATAAAGAAAACAGCAATCGAAAATTGTAAAACAAGCATAGTGTTTCTAAGCCACAAACCGTTTTTGCTGTGCGAAAAATTTCCTTTTAAAACATTCAAAACTTCAAAATTTGAAATGTAAATTGCAGGAAAAACACCACTCACAATTACCACAAGAATAAAGATTACAACAAGCTGTAAATAAAATTGAGATCCGATAAGAACTAATTCTTTGTTTAAAAACTGATTGTAAAAAGGCAGAGAAACTTCCACAATAACAAGTGCCAATAATAAAGCAAAAAGCATGGTTAGGGCAGTTTCAAATATAAATTGAAGAACAATCTGTCCTTTTGTGGCACCAATTATTTTTCTCACGCCAACTTCTTTTGCTCGTTTTATAGCATTGGCTGTAGCTAAATTGATATAATTTACAATTGACAGCAATAAAATCACAATTGATAAACCCATCAAGATTCGTAAAAACTGAAGATTTCCTGTTCCTTCTGGAAACGGATAACTTTCATTGTGAAGTCTAGAATTTTCAAAAGGAACAACTATGGTTTTCAAAGGTTCTCCGTATGTTTTTATAAACAATTCAAGCGTCATTCCTTCATTTCTTGCTTGTCTTTTATAGTTTTTTTCTATAAATATTTTATCTAAAGATTTGGCTACAAATCCAGCATCACTCTTATTTTTCAATTTTAAGATTAAACCAAAATTAAAGCCCCAATGGTCTTTGTGTTTTTCAAGATCTTCTTCAATACTGTTGGTAACCGCGCTTGGCATCACAACAGATTTTCCAGGTATTTTGTAAACGCCTCGAACAACATACATTTTGTCTGCATATTTTACTTGCTTACCAACTGGGTTTTCATTTTTAAATAATTGAAAAGCAGTTTCCTCTGAAAAAACAATGCTTTGTGGTTCTTGAAGCGCCGTTTTTGCATTACCATATTTGAATTCATACGGAAAAAAAGAAAAGAAACTTTTTTGTGCAGAAAAGATCTTATCAACGATTTCTATTTTGCCATTATATTGTACGGTTTCCTTAGTGTAATAGTCATTGAAATAACAATAATTTTCTACATATGGAGTAGACGATTTCAATAATGGCGCGGTAATAGCAGAGTTTGTCGCAAAAATATTTCCTTTTCCTACATTATTCATAACAATAAATGTCTTATCCCTTTCAGGATTCCATTTATCATACGAGTATTCATCGTTCCAATACAGCGTTGCAAAGATTAAACCTGCAATTCCAATACTCAGACCTAGAATGTTCAGAGCTGTGAAAAGCTTGTTATGCTTTAATTGATAAATAAATATATTAATCCAATTCTGAAGCATAAACTAGTTGTTAGCAGTTACTAAAACATCAACATTTCTATGATTTACTTTTTCAGAAAGGATTTCGCCATCTTTCATTAAAATTGTTCTTTGCGAGAAAGAAGCATCGTAATCTGAGTGTGTTACCATTAAGATTGTCGATCCGCTGGCATGAAGATCGGTCAACAATTCCATTACTTCATTTCCGTTTCTGCTGTCTAGGTTTCCTGTTGGCTCATCGGCCAAAATAATTTTCGGATTATTGATTAAAGCTCTTGCTACGGCTACACGCTGCTGCTGTCCGCCTGAAAGCTGTTGCGGAAAATGCTTCAATCTATGAGCGATTCCCAAAATTTTTGCCATTTCGTTTACGCGTGATTTTCTTTCGGCAGAAGGAACGTTATTGTAAATTAAAGGCAATTCGATATTATCAAAAACAGATAATTCATCAATTAAATTGAAGTTCTGAAAGATGAATCCGATGTTTTCTTTTCTGGCTTGCGCTCTAGACTTTTCTTTTAAGCCAACCATTTCCTGATCCAAAAGCTGGTAACTTCCGCTAGAAGCGCTATCCAAAAGTCCAATGATATTCAACAAAGTCGATTTTCCGCTTCCAGACGGTCCCATAATAGAGACAAAATCGCCTTGATTGATGGTTAACGAAATTTCACTTAATGCTTTGGTTTCTAATTCCTCAGTTCTAAATACTTTTGAAAGTTTTGTAATGGTAATCATAATTTGACTGTTTTAATTTTTGATTGATTTTCTTTTAAAATTTTTATGCTCTTTGGAAATGACAGAAACAAGTCTGAAAATTAAGATAAATTATTTTTAATTTATCGCTATTTATTTTGTTATTTGTACTTCCGAAAGAGGTTAATTATTAATGATTTACAAGTTCTAATGTGATTTTCGTGCCAGTAAATTAAACCTTGTAAATACCTTGTTTTTAAGGGATTATTTTTCTGAATAAATTTAAACTGTCCATAAGTGGACACCTTTCGTCCAAAACTGAACAATAATGAAAAAGACCAACGCATCTATTTTAATCATCGACGATCAGGAAGACATTCTTTTTGCATCAAAAGTCTACCTGAAAAAGTATTTTGAAAACATTTATACACTCAATAACCCGAAAAACATTGTCGAATTATTGGCAAAAAATGCCATTGATGTTGTACTGTTAGACATGAATTACAGATTAGGTTTTGAAGATGGAAGAGAAGGTTTGTATTTATTGAAAGAAATAAAAACGCTTTCGCCTAAAACGGTGGTAATTCTAATGACGGCTTTCGGAAAAGTAGAAACCGCTGTTGAAGGATTAAAATCGGGTGCTTTTGATTATATTCTGAAACCTTGGGAAAATAAAAAGCTTTTAGAATCGGTAAAACAAGCAGTCGATAAAGCTCGAAAAGAACAGAAGAAAAGCAAAGATGTTGAGATAAAAGAAGACTTTTTTGTTGGAAGTTCTGAGATTATAAAAAAGGCATATTCTTTAGCAGATAAAGTCGCAAAAACTGATGCCAATGTTTTGATTTTGGGTGAAAACGGAACAGGGAAATTTGTTCTCGCGCATCATATTCATACACAATCCGAAAGAAAAAATCAGCCGTTTATTGCTGTTGATTTGGGCTCTTTGAATTCAAATATTTTCGAAAGCGAATTGTTTGGTTATGCCAAAGGCGCTTTTACAGATGCTAAAACCGATACAGCGGGACGTTTTGAAATGGCGCAGAACGGAACTATTTTCTTAGACGAAATAGGAAATGTACCGCTTCATTTACAATCAAAACTTTTGCAAGTTATTCAGACCAAAACCGTAACAAGATTGGGAGAAACTAAAGCAAGACCTTTAAACGTTAGAATTATTACAGCAACCAATTTGAATTTAAAACTAGAAGTTGCTGATAAAAATTTCCGTGAAGATTTGTATTATCGCATCAATACGATGGAAATTGTTTTGCCTCCATTAAGAGAAAGACACGAAGATAAGAT
Organism: Flavobacterium ginsengisoli; assembly: GCF_029625315.1. Lineage (NCBI taxonomy): Bacteria > Pseudomonadati > Bacteroidota > Flavobacteriia > Flavobacteriales > Flavobacteriaceae > Flavobacterium > Flavobacterium ginsengisoli. Next base: position 1,272,487 of record NZ_CP121110.1, on the reverse strand, counting down.
TCCACTTGCCGAGTATCTTTTGGATAAAATGATTGAAAAATATAACCGGGACAAAATCACTTTTGATAAAAAAGTTTTGGAACAAATTGAAAAGCACGCATGGAACGGAAACATTCGTGAAATGGAAAATAAGATTGAACGTGCGGTTATTCTCTGTGAAAACAACACCATAATGGTTTCTGATCTGGATTTAGAAACGATTACGCCTTATGAAGAAAACTCAGATGATATTCAGCTTTCTTCGGTTGAAAAAGCAGCGGTTGAAAAAGCACTGCTTAAAAACAACAACAATATCAGTAAAACTGCCGAAGAATTGGGATTGTCAAGAGGCGCGCTGTACAGACGTTTGGAGAAATTTAATATCAATATCGACTAATTATGCTAAGGACTTTACAAACTTACAAACTCCTTTTTCTGCGATTAATTTTTATCGTGATCGGAATCGAATTGTCGCTGTATTTCTTTAGAATTGGTTTGCTTTTTACGGGAGTTTTTGGTCTCTGCATGGTTTTTCTGCTTGGGAGGGAAATGTATTTTTATGTTAGAAATATGGTTTTGATTTATAATAAAACCATTTCTTCGATATTGCAGGATGATTTTAGTTCCGATTTTTCTAAACATAAATTCAATAGTACTTATAACGAGCTTTTTACCTTGTATGAAACTTTAAAAAGTAAACAAAATGAGCAAGTTACGAGAGATATTATTTACCGTTCGATTTTAAACAATATAGAATCGGGTGTTATTATTTTACAGAAACAAGAAAGCGATTGGAGTATTTTTTTGATGAACGATTATTTTTCGAGTCACTTTAATGTTCCGAAAGTTTCAAAATGGAAATATCTTAAAAATCAGTTGCCATCTTTGTGTGAAATTATCGAAGAAGATGATTTTCATGAAATTAAAACTTCAATCGAACTTAGTATAAACGAACAAAGTAAACAGACGTTTGTTTTGCAGGCTTCACGAACCGAAATTTTTGGGCAGGATTACTTTATTGTTCTATTAGATTCTATTCAGAATGTAGTAGAAAAGAAAGAAAAAGATGCGTGGATTAATTTGATGAAAGTGATTTCGCATGAATTGCTAAATTCCATCACGCCAATTCGTTCGATTTGCCAGAATTTAGAAGATTTAGTAGAACAAGATTCGCTTTCGACAGAAGACTTAGAAGATATCAAACATAGCGTTCATACAATGCTGAGACGAAGCGATCATTTGCAGAAATTTGTTGAAGGGTACAGAAAATTGGCTATGCTTCCTTCGCCTAAAAAAGAAAAAACTTCACTGCAGCACATAACTGAAAACTGTATTCAGGTTATGAATCCGTTGTTTAGGAAAAATAATATTGAAGTTACCAATTCCGTTACTCAAAATTATCTAATAAATATAGATTCGCAACAGATAGAACAAGTATTGATTAATTTATTGACCAATTCGATTAATGCTTTAGAAAACAGTAATCCAAAGCAAATTTCGATTTCGGCGGAAGCCAAAAACAATCGCATTTTTATAAAAGTTTCGGACTCCGGAAAAGGAATCGAAAAAGAAATTGAGGACAAAATATTCCTTCCGTTTTTCACCACCCGAACAGAAGGAGCGGGAATTGGATTGACTTTATCTAAAAATATTATTGAAGCACACGGCGGTTATATTTCGCATAAAACCGAAAATGGAAAAACGACTTTTGAGATTTCTTTGATTGAGGATTGATAGATATAGTCTAAAGTTGGTTTACGCATTTTTGTCATTTCGACGAAGGAGACCCGAGCGATAGCGAACAGGCGAAGCAAATCTCCATGAGAAGCTCGACAAAGATTGGAATTTCGGTACGGAGTTACTTGTGGAGATTTCTCCTTCGTCGAAATGACAATGATTGTGGTTACTTTGTGTAATGTTCATAGAGATTTAGAAACTCTAGTAAGCTATGTTTGTGTTAAAACCAATAAGAATATTAGTTTTTTCTAATCAACAGCTTTAATCTTTCACTTTTAAAATTGACTTCAGAAATAATAGTGGCAGAAAAAATCAAAGTTCCGCCCAAAAGTAAACGCCATGAAAGGTTTTCTCCCAAAATAAAAAAAGCTCCAATTGCACCAAAAACAGGCTCAAACAAATAAATTACTGCTACACGTTCTGCCGATAAATAGCGTTGAGAAATGTTTGAAACCGTATACATAAAAGCGGTAGAAAACAAAGCACAGTAAATTACGCCCATCCAAAACGTATTATTTTGAGGCAACCATTCTGATGTACTGTCTGTTATCGCTATAAAAAAAGTAAAAAGCGCACAAAACGCAAACATTGGCACAATAGAATACAAAAGATTTTTGGTGGCCGAATGTTTTTCAACAGCAATTAAATAAACTGCAAAAGCAAAGGCTCCCGCAATGGTAAATAAGTCTCCAAAGTTTATGGTGAACTTATCCTGAATGGCAATAATAAATAACCCAGTTAAAGCCGTCAAAGCGGCAATCCAGATTTTTAGTGAAGCGTTGGTTTTATAAATTGCCAGTTTTAATAACGGAATAATAATAACGGTTAATCCAGCAATAAAAGAGCATTGAGAAGCATCTGTATATTTAAGTCCAACAGTTTGAAGCTGAATGCCTAAAAACATCGGCACAGCAAGCAAAAAACCTGTTTTAATAGCTTCTCGATTAATATCTTTGACATATTTCCAAAAAATAATACTCAATACCACAACAGCCAGCAGGAAACGATAGAATAAAAATACGTTTAGCGAATAGTGGCCAATTGCCATTTTGGTAACAGAGTAAGATACTCCCCAAAAGGCAGTGCCAAGAATTAATAAAAACAATAAAAGCTGTCTTCTTTCCATTTTAAATCAATACTTTTTTCATCATTAAATCGGTTTGCTCGTCGTTGCCTAATCTAAAAATATGGGTGTCAAATTGTACGAAACCGTTTTTAGTGTAGAAACTTACTGCTCTAAAATTCTTTTCCCAAACACCCAACCACATGTAAGTAGCTTTTATTTCTTGGGCAATTTCTTCTGCTTGAGCGTATAGTGCCTGCGCGACTTTTTTGCCGTGGAATTCCTTTGCTACATAAATACGTTCTATTTCTAAGGCGTTTAAATCTTCTTTTTCGGTTTGTGCATCAGTTGTATTCAATTTTAAGTAACCGACTATTTTTTCATTTAAAACAGCTAAATAGAAATACGATGAAAGATTGTTTAATTCTGCTGTCAGTTTTGCTGTAGCGAAGCTTTCGTCCAGATATTTTTTCATGTTTTCTTCGCTGTTGACATCGGCGAAGGTTTCAGAAAAGGTTTGCCTGCCAATGGATTGCAATTTTAAAGCATCTTCAGCTGTGGCTTTGGTTATTTTTAGCGTATTCATTTTTGTTTCTTTAATGCGTTAAAAGCTATTTTTTGTTTCTGATAAATGCGTAAATTGCATAAATGGATTTACAGCAGATTAAATATTTTTTGGCTCTTTCGCGAGAACTTCATTTCTGGAACACCGCCGGAAAGATGAATATTACACAATCGGCACTTAGCCGTCAAATTCAGTCTCTTGAGAATCAACTTGGCGTTCAGTTGTTTGAGCGCAATAAACGCAACGTTAAACTTACTGCTGCTGGCCAATTCTTAAAAGAAAAATGGGAGGTTGAATTGAGTAAACTAGAGTTTATTCATCAATCTGCCCGCCAGATTCAGCTAGGCGAGAGCGGTACGATTACCATTTCTCATCCCGATTCTATTTCGGCTTCTCTTATGCCCGAAATTTTGTCGCGTATTTCAGAAGCTTTTCCAAAACTAAAAATCAAACTGGTTCAGGTGCTGTACGAGAATCAGCAGGATTTTCTGCGAAATTATAAAATAGATCTGGCGATTACCAGAGATATTAATAATTCAAAAGATATTCAATCTCAAAAAATCTACACCGATCACTTAGCAGTTGTTGTTCCAGAAGATCATCCATATCAAACGCCAGAGGATTTTACTAAAGAAACCCTTGCGTCTCAAAAGTTTATTTTGCCAACCAATGACGAAGGCAGCAGTTATAGCGACCTTATTCAGAGATTATTCAATTCTTTGGATAACGCGCCAGAAGCCTATCTTCAGTCTGAATTTGGTTCTTCGATAATTGCTTTGGTTCGAAAAGGCCTTGGAATCGCGATTTTACCCGATTCGTATGTCTTTCATGAAATCCCTGGAATCCGATTTATAAAATTGCCTCTAGAAACTGATCTTTATGTCAATTGGAGAACCGAAGATCATAATCCGGTACTGGCCAATGTTTTGAAATTGATTATTCCGTAAATCGTTAAGCTCTTAGCATTCCGATATGCGGAATTCCGTCTTCATCATACACTTCTCCTTGTTCTGCAAATCCTAAAGATTGATAAAATTTGGATAAATGGTATTGCGCACTAATTCTAATTGGACCTTTTCCGAATTTCTCTTCGCAACCCGCAATCGAAGCTTCCATTAGTTTTGCTCCTAAACCTAATCCGCGATGCGATTTGGCAATTACAACTCTTCCAATTGAAACTTCATCATACGATATTCCTTTTGGAAGTAAGCGCGTCACACCTGCCAATTCGTTATCGACATAATACAATAAATGAAAACCTTTCTGGTCTTTATTATCTAAATCGAGATAAGGGCAGTTTTGTTCGACTACAAAAACGTCACTTCTTAACCGAAGCATGTTGTACATTTCGTGATTGGTTAACTCGTCAAAAGATTTAATGGAATGGCTGAATGTCATTTTTTATTTTAGGCTTTAATTTTTGGCAAAGATAAAGGAGAGAATAATGATTAAAAATGCTATTTTTTTATCATGTGATGCTGAAATTGCATTAGTTGTTTCAAGGATTAACTTTGTCAAAGTTTTAAACTTTGACAAAGTTCTGCCAACAGTTTGTCATTCTGAGGAACGAAGAATCACACTAGAAACTCCGTACCGAATTTCTCCAATCTTTATCGAATCCCGCGTGTGATTCTTCGTTCCTCAGAATGACAAGATTGTGGAAAATGCGATGTGTTTAAAAACAAAAAAACTTTGTCAAAGTTCGAAACTTTGACAAAGTTGAGTATAATTGTAAAATATATTTTTAGTGAGAAACTGCCTTTAAACCAACAATAGAACCAACTAAAGTAGCCAAGAAAAACAATCTCCAGAACGCCGCAGGTTCTTTAAAAACAAAGATACCCACTAGAACCGTTCCAACAGCTCCAATTCCTGTCCATACAGCATAAGCGGTTCCCAGCGGAAGGGTTTCTGTAGCTTTCATTAATAAAAGCATACTTACAGTTAATGAAATAAAGAAACCAATATACCAATAATACATTTCAGTTCCAGTAGTTGCTTTTGCTTTTCCAAGACATGATGCGAAGGCTACTTCAAATAGACCCGCGATGATTAAAATAATCCAGTTCATATAGTTAAAATTTTGTGATGCAAAGTTCTTTTATGGAAATCAGAAAAAAATTAACAAATGATAAAAAATGAAGTTATTTTAATCTGTTTTGCTGAACAATTAAAATCTAATTTGATCTGCTAAAATCTTTTGTAATCTGCGTGAAATACTTTTTGCATATGATTTTTTCACGCAGATTTACACAGATTAAAGCAGATTTAAATGGAGAGTTTAAAAAAAAATCTCCTAAAAGGTTATTTTATTTCTGCACGTATTCTGCTTAAACTGACTTGTGTAATTCCTAAATAGGAAGCAATATGTCCTAGTTGAACCCTTTGCAAGAGTTCGGGATGATCTTTCATTAATTCCAAATAACGTTCAGATGCATTTTTGAATTGTTTAGAGATCAAACGTTCTTCGGTTTTGATTAGTTCTTTTTCTGCAAATTTTCGTCCCCAATTGGCGATGTGAACATCTTCATTAAAGAGTTTTCTTAGATTTTCTGTTTTGAGTTCGTACAATTCGCAGTCTTCCAAAAGTTCGATGGTTTCATAACCAGGCTGATCTTCCACATAACTTTTCATCGAAATAATGGTTTCACCTTCTTTTCCAAACCAAAAAGTGACTTCATTATCTCTTTCTACATAAGCTCGCACCAATCCTTTCTTTATAAAATAAATATTAGATTCTACTTTATTGGCTTTTAGCAAAATATGCCCTTTAGCAAAAGCAATTTCGGTGACATTGTTTTGCAAAGCGAGCTTAGATTGCTCAGGAAGTTCGTGTATGTAATCGAGAATTTTGGAAATATCCATCAACGGAATTTTAGTATTTTGGAATAAAGGTAAAAAGTAAACGGTAAAATGAGTGTTGGTTTTATAAAAAAAATCCCGTTTCAAAATAGAAACGGGACTTAAAAACAACCTCTGCGATGAGCTATTATAAACAGAAGCCATTTTTGACCAACATATAAACTAATTTATTCCTCCGCCTAAAGCTTTGTACAGCAATACTTGTGAGTTTGCATTTCGAAGTTGGATATCTACAAAATCCAATTCGGCCTGCAATTTATTTTTTTGTGCGTTTATGATTTCCAGATAATTGGCATAACCGCTCAAATACAAATCGTTTGAGACATTTACGGCAATTTCGAGATGATCAATTTCGTTCAATTTATATTTTAAAACATCTTCATAAGCTTCGTTTCGATGCAGCAAAGCACTTAATTCATTGAACGCTGTCGTCACTGCGTTTTGATATTGAAGGAATGAGATTTCCTGTCTTCTGTTCGAAACATAAAATTCCTGTTTGATCTGTCCTTTATTGAAAACGGGAGCTGTCAAACCTCCCAATAACTGCCAAGCAAAAGAACCAGCGTCAAAAAGAGTGTTGAATGAAAACGAGTTGAAACCTGCATAACCGCCCAGATTTACCGTTGGGAAAAAGGCAGCGCGAGCCGATTTAGCATCAGCATTGCTAGCAAGCAATTCAAAGTAAGCCTCAGATACGTCAGGTCTTTTATGAATGATAGAATCTACGCTTATTTTTTGGTTTAAAACTTCTAAATGACCAGCTAGAAAGTCACTGCTTCGGTCAATTTTTCCGCCATATTCCCCCAAAAGAGTCAATAAAGCTTTCTCTGTCTGATCAATGCTTAAATGCAATTCTGAAGCTTCTGCATGAATGTTATTGTTTTGCGCATTAAATTGCTGTACAGCCAATTCTGTAGCTTTTCCGACAGATCTTTGTGCCGATACAATATCAAGAGCTCTTTCCTGTGTTTTCAAGTTGTTATCATAAATCGACTTTTGTTTGTCTAATGCAATCAGCTTAAAATATAAGTCAGCAACATCGCTTAAAAGGCGTGTTTGCAACAATCGCATTCCTTGCTGAGAAGCAAAAAATCGCTGTTGTCTCGCTTTTTTACGATTGCTAAGTTTTCCCCAGATATCAGCTTCCCAGGAAACTTTCGCACCTAAAAATAGGTTCGGAGTTACATCTTCGTTGATTCTTTGTTTTTCGCTAATATTCTGAGAAAAGTTAGTATCAAAGTTACCAACTCCATCCATTGTATATTTTCCGTAATGTGTTCCAGAAGCATCGGCAACAAAATCTAAAGAGGGAAGAAGTGCCAGTTTTGCCACTTTTAAATGCGAATTGGCAATCAGGATTCTTTCCTGCATGATTAAATAATCAGGATTCTTGGCAATGGCTTTCTTTAATAAAGCTTCTAATTTCGGGTCTTTAAAAAAGGTTTCTGTTTTTAATGGAATAAAAGTCTCGTTTGATGCTTCTTTTCTTTGTGCATCAAAATTTTCTGGAAGCTTTGCAGCGTCTAGTTTAGTGCTGACTTTTGGCGCAGAGCAAGCTGTCAAAAGTAAAATTCCGGTTATTACAACGGCACTTTTGGTTGTCCTTAGAAACTGCACATCAGCATTTTTATATTGATTTAATATCTCTTTCATTGTTTAATTTTATTTGTTCAATCTGCCAAGCATTTTTTAATCGTATTCATTAGCTTAGATTAATCTGTTTAAATCTGCTTTAATCTGTATTAATCTGTATTAATCTGCGTGAAAAAAACTATGGGTAAAAAATATTTCACGCAGATTTTAAAAGATTGTTGCAGATCAAATTAGATTTATTTAATCTATTTTGCTCAACGAATTAATTGTTTGACTTACTCATTCGTTTTTCCAATTTCGCAAACAGGATATAAAGTCCCGGAATAATTAAAAGACCAAATACAGTTCCGATTAACATTCCTCCCGCAGCTGCTGTACCAATCGAACGGTTACCAATTGCACCCGCACCAGAAGCGATACACAGCGGAATCAATCCTGAAATAAAAGCAAATGAGGTCATCAAAATTGGACGGAAACGAAGTCTAGCTCCTTCAATTGCCGCTTCGACAATATCTCGTCCGAGCTTATTTTGTGCCATCGCAAACTCTACAATCAGAATGGCGTTCTTGGCGAGCAGACCAATCAGCATGACGAGTGCTACTTGGGCATAGATGTTATTGTCCAGTCCAACCATTACAAGTGCGATGTAAGAACCGAAAACTCCTACGGGAAGACTTAATAATACTGGGAACGGAAGCAATAAACTTTCGTATTGCGCGGCCAATAATAAGTATACAAAAAGTATACAAAGCGCAAAAATGTATATGGTTTGATTTCCTGATAAAATCTCTTCACGTGTCATACCAGACCATTCCAATTCGAAACGGCTTGGCAATTTTTCTGCCGCAATTTTTTCAACAGCGGCAATGGCATCTCCAGAGCTGTAACCTTCCGCTGGTTCACCGTTAATCATGGCTGACATGTACATATTATAACGTGTTAAGACCTCAGGGCCGTAAACTCTTTCTAATTTGATGAAAGTTGAAAACGGAACCATTTCGCCTGCTTCATTCTTCAAATACATATCCAAAATACTTTCTGGATTTTGACGGAACTGCGGACTCGCCTGAACCATTACTTTATACATTTGAGAGAAACGGATAAAGTTGGTTGCATAAAATGAACCTAACATGGTTTGCAAAGTCGACATAGCATTGTCTACAGAAATTCCTTTTTTGGCGACAAGATCATAATCAATATGAATTAAATACTGCGGAAAAGTGGCATCAAAACTCGAGAAAGAGTTCTGAATTTCTGGCGAAGCATTTAGTTCTTTAATAAATTCTTTGGTTACTTTATCCGTATTGGTAATACTTCCTCCAGATTTATCCAGCAAACGAAGCTCAAAACCACTCGTGTTACCAAAACCAGGAACGGTTGGCGGTGCAAAAATTTCGATTTGTGCGTCGGTAATGTTTTTGGTTTTTTCTGTAAGTTCCGCCATAAATTGGGTAACCGAAATATCACGTTCGCTCCAGTCTTTCAAATTGATCATTCCCATTCCGTATGAAGCTCCTGCAATTTCAGTTACAATACTGTATCCCGCAAGAGTCGTTACGTTGTCGACACCTTTAATTCCTTGAGCAATTTTAGTTACTTCGTCTAAAGCTTTTTCAGTACGTTCTACTGTTGCTCCTTGTGGCGTTGTAACACTTACGTAAACCATTCCCTGATCTTCTGTCGGGATAAATCCTGACGCTAAAAACTTGGTTGTTCCCCATGTTAATATGCAAAACAATACTAATAGTCCAATGGTTACAGTGCTGCGATCAGCAAATTTTACTAATACTTTGATGTATTTTGAAGTAATATTATCAAACCAATGGTTGAATCTGTGGAAGAAACGATCTAAAAGCGATTTTTTCTCTTTGTTAGGATCATGCGCTTTTAGCATAATAGCACAAAGGGCAGGAGTAAGGGTAAGTGCGTTAATACCAGAAATTACGATACTTATTGCCATTGTCAATGAGAACTGCCTGTAGAAAACCCCGACTGGACCGCTCAAGAATGCAACGGGAATAAATACGGCGGCCATTACAATCGTAATTGCAATAACGGCACCTGTAATTTCTTTCATGGCGCTAATGGTAGCTTCCATTGGCGACATATGTTCTTCGGAAATTTTTACGTGAACGGCTTCGACGACGACAATGGCATTATCGACCACGATTCCGATAGAAAGTACTAATGCGAAAAGCGTTAATAAGTTAATTGAGAATCCCATCATCGACATAAAGGTAAACGAACCAATAAGGGCAACAGGAACTGCCAATACTGGAATTAAAGTCGATCTCCAATCTTGAAGGAAAAGGAAAACCACAAAAGCCACTAAAAGAAAGGCTTCAACCAAAGTTCTCAATACCTCATGGATAGAAGCATCAAGGAAGCGAGATACGTCATAAGCAATGTTGAATTCCATTCCAGGAGGAAAAGAAGAACCTTTTAATTCGGTCATTTTTTCTTTTACGCTGGCAATAACTTCAGACGCATTAGAACCCGGACGCTGTTTTAGCATGATTGATGCAGAAGGTTTTCCATCGGTTTTAGAAACCATTCCGTAACTCATGGCACCAAATTCGATTTTCGAAATGTCTTTTAATCTTAAAATAGTTCCGTCTGAATTGGCTCTTAACGGAATTTCTTCATATTGTTTTGGCTCGAAGAATTTTCCTCCGTATTTAATTACGTATTGTAATTGATTGTTCATTTGTCCTGAACCTTCACCCACTTTACCTGGCGCGGCAGAAATGTTTTGTTTTTGAAGTGAATTGATAACTTCATTTGCCGAAATATTATACGAAAGCATCTTTTCTGGATCTAGCCAGACACGCATCGAATATTCTTTCTGCCCCATGATTTCGGCACGTCCAACACCATCAATACGTTTTAATTCCTGAAGAATGTTAATATCGGTGAAGTTGAAGATAAACTGCTCATCTTGAGTTTTGTCGGTACTTGTAATGTTCAAGTACATCAACATACTGTTTACCTCTTTTTCGGTTGTAACTCCGGCACGAATTACCTCTTCTGGAAGTTCATCCAAAATTGTGGTAACCCTGTTCTGCACGTTTACCGCAGCCAGATCGGGATCGGTTCCTACTTCAAAGAAAACCTGAATTAAAGTCAAACCATCATTAGAAGTTACGGTTGACATATACGTCATTCCGGGCACACCATTGATGGCTCTTTCTAACGGAAGGGCGACTGCATTGGCCGAAACCTCTGCGTTTGCTCCTGTATATTTTGCTGTAACGGTTACAGACGGTGGTACAATGTCTGGAAATTGGGTAATAGGAAGCTGAAACAACGCCAGCAATCCCAGAAGGACTATCATAACCGAGATGATTAATGACAATATTTTCCTCCTGATAAATAACTCTATCATTTTAAATGTTTTAGATAAATAATTAAATAACTGTTTTACAGATCGATAATCTACATTTGTTTCATGTTGATTTTATCGCCGTCTCTCAATGATTGTGTACCTTCCTGTACAATCAGGTCATCGCTTTTTAGACCATCATTTAAGATATACACATCATCTAGAGTCGTTTCAATAGTAACATTCGTCATTTTAACTACTCCATCTTTGTTCACGCGGAAAACGTATTGTTTGTCCTGAATAGAAAAAACAGCTTTCTGCGGAATTAAAATTGCATTGGTTTTTGGCTCCGAAATAATCAGTTTGCCAGAAGTTCCGTGCTTGATAAATCCTTGCGGATTGTGAAATTTTGCTTTGTATTGAATAGAACCTGTTTGTCTGTCGATATCTCCATCAGCAGTTCTTAATTCTCCTTTTTGATCGTAAACTTGTCCGTTTGGCAACACCAATCTAATATCGCCTTGCGTGTTTAAAGCTTTGTCTTCCATCATTTGGAAATAGGTATTCTCAGGAATTGAGAAGTAAGCATAAACATCGTCTAATTGAGAAACAGTTGTAAGTAATGAACCATTTTCTACTAAACTTCCTTCCTTAAACGGAATACGGTCAACTGTTCCGTCAAATGGTGCGCGGATTGTGGTAAAGCTAATCTGTTGGTTGATTGCTTTTCTTTCTGCAGCAGCATGAGCCAATTTTGCAGAAGCGGCATCATTTTTTGCTTTAGATAATTCTAATTCTTTATCTGCAATTACTTTTTTATTGAAAAGGGTTTGCGCCTGTTCCAGTTCTACAGTTGCAATTCTTAAATCGGCTTTTGCGCTTTTGTAAACGGCTTCGGCTTTTAGAAGTTGAATCTGAAGTTCAACATCGCTTATTTTAAAAAGAATTTGCCCTTTTTTTACTTTTTGTCCTTCGCTAACGTAAACTTTGTCTAATAAACCTGGAATACGAACGTGAATTTCTACATTGTTTTTAGCATGTACATCGGCAACAAATTTGCTCGAAACTATAGTGTCTTTTAAAGTAACCTTATAAACAGGAAACGTTTTTATGTTGTTAGAATCTTTTTTAGATTTATCTCCGCACGAGACTAAAACGAATAAAGCCAAGGTGCATAAAAGAAATGGATTTTTATAAATGCTCATCATTAGGTTTAAATTTTTGAATAAATAGATGTGCTCCCTTGATATTAAAATATCGGGAGTCTGAATTTGGATTTTGTATTCGATAAAAATCGAAACAGAAAATAAAAATGGATTCGGATGCTTCTCTGTTGGAAAAGTACCTTTTAGAGGTGTTTTTATAGCAATAGTCTGCTCAATCACATATGTAAATGAGGTATTTTTCTAGAATACTAGAATATAAAAACAACGAAATACATCAGTCTAGAATAACTGGTACAAATGTAAGTGGGGATGTCTTTCAATATGGTATATTGAAGCGATACCATAGATTAAGCTTTCTTTATAAAGCTTGAAGTTGACTAAATTACTGAAATAAGGAGCTTTGATCGTACTTTGTTCTAAAGTAGTCGCTCTGCATTTCATTTTCTTTTTGAGCTTATAATGAACTTCTAGATTTTTAGAAGAAGAAAAGTCAGAAGAAAAAATCTGCGTGTCGTCTGCCGCAACACTGTCTAAGGTAATGCAACTGCTAGTGCTTAAAATCGGCTGATACGTTTCGGTGCCTCTAAAAAAAGAAAGCAACGATAGTAAAACGACATATATGAACTTTGCAGGTTTCATTTACAGTACAGCAGATTATATAATTTTGTTCCTTAAAAGGAGGGAATATATTTGTTTAAAGTGCGCCAAATATAGTAATTTGAAAAGTAAGGTTTCTTAATTTTTTTCTAAAAACTGAGAAAATTAAAAATTTGATAATATTTGAACTTGGTTTTTAGAGTTTTGATATTTATTGAGATTTGTATTAAAAAGTTATTGTTTCTGTGCTACTTTTATAGAACTAATTAAAAAACAATTAAATATGTCAAATCAATTTGAACCAATAATAGAAAAGGCTTACAATGCTTTTAACGAAAGAAATATAGCTAATTGTTTATCTACAATGCAAGATGATGTACAATGGTCAAAAGCTTGGGAAGGTGTTATATTAGTGGTCATGATGAAATTCGAGAATATTGGACAAGACAATGGACAGAAATTAATCCGAAAGTTTTGCCAGTTGGTTTTGATGAAAGAGAAAATGGAAGTTTAGAAGTAAAAGTTCGCCAAACTGTAAAGGATCTTCAAGGTAATTTGATGTTTGACGGATTTGTAAAGCATATTTATACTTTTCAAGACGGATTGATTAAAACGATGGATATTGAGTTAATTGAGAATTAATTATTTCCGTGCTCTGCAAAGACTTCCAAACTTGAATTAAAGAGCTACGCAAATATCTCTGACTTTATGCAATTTTTTTGCCTTATAAATGATAAACCTAGTGACCTGATTTTTCATGATAAAAACATTAAAATTAAAAATCATTCCAAAATACTAGAAGAATCCTTAATCTCAAAATCAGCATATTGCCAAGCATCATCAAAAGAGGTTTTGATTTTTAAAGCCTCTTTTTCTTTCTTCTGTGACGATAAAGCATTATAAAGTCCGATTAAGGCGAAGCCGTTTTTTGGAAGCGTTTGTAAATCTTGTTTGTAGACTTTTTCAGCTTCGGCGTATTTTCCAGCTTTCAGTAAAACTGTTCCTAAAGAATGTCTAACGGAGAAAAACCAATCTGGTGGTTCGTTGTAATTTAATTGGTCTTCAATTGTTATTGCTTGGTTTAAAAGAACAATTGCTTTATCCAAATTATTCTTTTTGGCTTCAACTCCTGCTGAAAGCACATTGGTTGCAATCTGAACAAGATCATAAGTGGTATTGATATTCCAAATGGTAACCTCTTTTAAGGTTTTGTCTTTGGCTAATTGGTTCAGAGAAGCAAGCTGTTTTTCGGCATTGGCAATATCATTTTTCCCGAGATACGCCATTCCTCTTGCGTAATGCCAAATCGCATTTGGATATACAAGGTCTTTTTCAGGTTGTGGAATCTCCATAATTTTATCCCACATCGAAAATTTTACAGCGATATAATACGGAATGCTATAATAATGCTGTAAAGTTCCCCAGCCAGCTTCACGCATGATTTTGGGAGACATAAGTCTGCTGTAATATTTGTGCCGATTCCCAAGTCAATTTTGAATTTCCTTCTAAAGCCGCTGTAGCCACCAAAAAATGATAATTGTGTGGATAATAGGAGAGAGGATAAGCGCCTTGTGCATGGCAGGCAGTTGTATACAAACTATCAATTTTAACCGCTTCAATGTTTGAAAGTGTGCCTTGATGATAATCTCCTGTGCGAATGTAAATATGAGATGGCATGTGAACTAAATGTCCCGATCCTGGAACTAAAGTTTCTAGTAATTTAGCACTTTTAAGTCCGTTTTCTGGATGTGCAGAAGCTTCAACCGCATGAACCAAAAAATGATGAGCGCCAGGATGCTTCGGATTTTTTTTGATCAATTCGTTTAAAACAGCGAGTATTTCTGGAGTCCATTTTTTAGGTATTCCAGTACCTTTTTCATATAGATCCCACGGATGGAGATTCATTTGAGATTCGGCGTAAAGCGCGCCAATATCGGGATAAGAAGAGAATTTAGCATATACTTTTTTCATAGCTTCAGCATAAACAATATCAAGCGGTTTTCTGTCTGTTGGAGGTTTGGCGGCGTATCTAACAGTTAGTGCATCGATTAAGGCAATTTCTTGAGGTGTACAGTTGGAAGAGAGTTGTTTAGCCTTTTGAGCCGCATCATATGCCCTTTGAAAATTATCTTCTTCCATTCCCGCATTGTAATTCGGACCTAAAACATACGCAAATCCCCAATATGCCATGGCGCAATTCGGATCTAAACGCGAAGCTTCATAAAATGATCTTGCTCGCTTCGGCATGATTGAATCCGTACGCCAACATCATTCCCTGATTAAAGTATTCCTGGGCTTCGGGATTATTGGTTGTAATTTTAAAATTCACACCATCAAGACCTCTAAACTTAGGCGCTTTTTGGTTTTGAGTGTACCAATCTTTATCGTTCGTCTTCGGAATATAACATCCTTGCGAAGCGCTGACTTTAACTGATTTGGGTTCGGTGTTTTTTTCTTTACAGGAAATAAAAAGAAAAAAACAGCAATTAGAAAGTAATTATATTTCATTGCAAAATGGATTTGAAATTATATAATCAGTGTTAAAGCTCAAAAGAATAAAAATGATGCTTATATTATAATAGTTTTGATACGGAGAGTATTAAGCAAAATTAAATAAAAAAGAAATAGGTTTTTTGTAAATATTTGTTTTTCAGTGCTTTGTGATTAATTTTGAATTGCTTTGAGCATATAGTTCTCCCGCAGATTTAGCAGATTCAGCAGATTTTTTTAATTATAATATCTGCCAAATCTGCAAGATCTGCGAGAGAAAAAAATCAAAAAATAAGGTCTACACTTTTCAGCATAGACCTTAAATTATTATGGAAATAAATACTTTATTAGTTTGTTCCAGCAACAACTTTATCCACCAAAAACAATAATTCACCAGAAACTGGTTTAATCAATTGCATTGGATATAATGTTGGATTGTATTCGCCAGTTGTAACTTCTTTCAAAGCGTGAACTTTCTTTTCTCCAAAAGCCACAACCACAATTTTTTCTGCTTTATTGATTAGTGGAGCAGTAAGCGTAATTCTATACATTTTTTGTGGAGCTAAATAATAAGCATCAACCCATTTAGTTTGCTCTTCTAGAACCGCTTCACCAGGGAAAAGAGAAGCCGTATGTCCGTCGTCTCCCATTCCTAAGAGAATCAAGTCAAATTTACCTTCTTCGCCTAAAACTGTTCTGATAGATTTTTCGTATTCAGCTGCATATTCTTCTGGTGTAACGCCATCTTTGTACATTTCAAAAATGT
This sequence comes from Flavobacterium ginsengisoli, assembly GCF_029625315.1. Taxonomy (NCBI): domain Bacteria; kingdom Pseudomonadati; phylum Bacteroidota; class Flavobacteriia; order Flavobacteriales; family Flavobacteriaceae; genus Flavobacterium; species Flavobacterium ginsengisoli. Next base: position 1,256,347 of record NZ_CP121110.1, on the reverse strand, counting down.
TTTCTTGCGGAATAGGAACGTGGCTCAATAAAGTGGAGTAAGACATTTTAGCATTGCTCAAATCATCGTTAAGCGGAACCCATCTTTCGTCACCCCAAAAAATATAAACTTTACTCCAGTCTATTTTGTTTTTGTAAGCATCAGAAGCTAATAATTTGTAAATCCCAGCAGGAGAAGAACCTCCTGTAAGTACAGCTGTAAACTTGCCTTTTGCCGCAATTGCTTTTTGAGCCGATTCTACAAAAAGATCTGCTGCTGTAGTATTAATTTCTTCTGTGTTATTATAAATCTGTATCATTTAAAACTTCTTCTTTTGTTTGTGTATTCGGAATCCATTTGTGGCCTTGGCGCGCCAACAATTCATCAGCTTCTTCAGGTCCCCAGCTTCCCGCTTTGTAATTTGGGAAATTCTTTGGAGCAGTTGTTTTCCAAACTTGCTGAATCGTATCAATTGCGTCCCAAGCTTCTTCCACTTGATCCCAACGCATAAATAGAGTAGGATCTCCTAGTAATGCATCTGCAATCAACGTTTCGTATGCTTCTGGCGACATTGTTGAGCAAGCAAAATAATCGAAAACCATTTCAGCAGGTCTTAAAGACATTGATAAACCTGGTTTTTTTGTCATAAATTGCAGTTTAATGTCCATTGAAGGTTGAATATTGATAATCAGTCTATTTGGTGTCATGCCTTCTTTTCCATAAGAAAATGAAGAATGCGGAACGGGTTTAAACTGAATGATGATCGAAGATTGTTTTTCTTCCATTCTTTTTCCTGAACGTAAATAGAACGGAATTCCTTGCCATCTCCAGTTGTCCAAATAAATTTTCATTGCTACATAAGTCTCTGTATTAGAATCTGGCGCAATGCCTTTGTCTTGACGGTAACCTGGAACTGGAACACCTTTTATTTCTCCAGCATCGTATTGGCCTCTTACAATATAATGATCAACTTCGTCTGGTTTGATTCGGCGAATCGATTTTAAGACATCTGCTTTACGATTACGAATGTCATCAGCATTTAAAGAAGCAGGAGCTTCCATAGCTGTCATACATAAAATCTGAAGCAAGTGGTTTTGAATCATATCTTTAAGTGCGCCAACACCTTCGTAGAATCCGCCGCGTTCTTCAACGCCCACTTCTTCTGCAACGGTAATTTGCACGAAATCAATAAAATTACGGCTCCATAAAGGCTCAAACATTGAGTTTCCAAAACGGAAAGCTAAAATATTCTGAACCGTTTCTTTTCCTAAATAATGATCGATTCTGTAAATCTGCTCTTCTTTGAAAGTCTGTGAAAGCATTTCATTCAACTCAATTGCAGAAGCTTTATCGTAACCAAAAGGTTTTTCAATTATAATACGATCTTGTTTTGGATTTGCCGCCAGACCAATTTTCTTGATATTGCTCGAAATTGTCGAAATGAAAGAAGGCGTAATCGAAAGATAGAAAAGACGATTAGCTCGTTCGCCAAAAGCCAAGTCAAAATTGTTTATTTTTTCGTTCAATCCGATATACGATTCTTCTTTGTCAATATCAAGACTGTGGTAAGTGATGTGAGAAAGAAATTTTTCTGTTTCTGGGTCATCAATTCCTTTTCTTCTTGAGAATAGATTTAGATTTTCTGCTACATAAGCGCGAAAATCTTCATTGGTTTTTTCAGCTCTTCCAAGAGCAATAATCTGAAACTTTTCAGACATGCGTCCGTCAAGGTACAGATTTTGAAAAGCGGGGAATAGCTTTCTCTTCGCTAGATCTCCAGTTCCTCCAAAAATTACTATAATTGTCGGATTCTTTAGTTTATTTTTAGTCATTGTGTGGTGTAGTTGTGTTGCTTTAATTATTTACTCAGCCCATTGAGTATGGAAAACGCCTTCTTTATCGATACGCTCGTAAGTATGCGCTCCAAAATAATCACGTTGTGCCTGAATTAAATTGGTCGGAAGATTAGCAGAACGGTAAGCATCAAAATAAGCCAATGAATTCATTAATCCTGAAACTGGTAATCCTTTTTGAACTGCAAATTGAATAACCGCTCTCATTCCTGATTGGTTTTCTACTAATTTTGAAGCGATTCCGCTATCTAAAAGTAAATTTGGCAAATCTGTTTTGGCAACATATGCTTTTCTGAAATCTTCTAAAATTGTCGCACGAATGATACATCCGCCACGCCAGATTTTAGCAACTGTTTCTAAATTTAATCCGTAGTTATATTCTTTAGAAGCTGTGTGAAGCTGAGCTAAACCTTGCGCATAAGTCACAACGATAGAAAAGAATAAAGCCGATTTTAAAGAAGCAATTGCTTCGTTTTGAGAAACATTTGTTTCATCAGCGTTCCAAACTAATTTCTTAGCCGCTTCAATTCTTTCTGGTTTGGTTTTAGACATATCGCGCATGTTCACTGCCGCGTCAATTGTCGGAACTGGAACTTGTAAATCCATTGCATTTTGCGATGTCCATTTCCCTGTTCCTTTAGATCTTGCCCAATCCGAGATTTTGTTGATTAATTGCGTTCCGTCTTCATCTTTTTGTTTTAAGATATTTCCAGTAATTTCAATCAAATACGATCTTAAATCATCAGTTTGATTCCATTCAGCAAAAGTTTTCTGAATCGTTTCGTCGTCCAAGTTATAACCTCTTTTCATTAAGTCATAAATCTCAGAAATCAACTGCATGATTCCGTATTCGATTCCGTTGTGCACCATTTTTACGTAGTTTCCAGCAGAACCATTTCCTAAATATTCCACGCAAGGTTCGCCATCTACTTTTGCTGCAATTGCTTCAAAAATAGGACGTAATCTTTCATAAGCTTTCTGATCTCCTCCTGGCATCATTGCAGGACCGAAACGAGCACCTTTTTCACCGCCCGAAATTCCCATCCCAAAGAAGTGGATTCCTTTTTCAGACAATTCAATAAATCTTCTGTCAGTATCAGTAAAATAAGTGTTTCCACCATCGATTATGATATCTCCTTTATCTAAATGAGGAAGTAAACTAGCAATTGCGCTGTCAACTGGTTTTCCCGCAGGAACCAATAGCATAATCGCTCTTGGCTGTTGAATAAGTTCTACAAAATGCTTTACATCTGTAGTCGCTTCGATAGTATGATCAGGAGCAGCTTCTTGTTGAAGTGAGTTGACTTTTTCGGTATCTAAGTCTAAACCTGCAGCCGCGAAGTTGTGGCTAGCGATATTTAAAAGTAGGTTACGGCCCATTACACCAAGTCCTACAATTCCAAAATCAAATTTGTTCATAGTTTTCAATTAACTAAATTATTAGAAAGCTGTTTTTTGCAGAAAAAAGCACGAAAAAGCACAGTAATGTTTTTTAGTTCAATGTTTTGCAGAAAAACAATGGTTATTTTAATTTTTTTACATTCAAAATGCAGACCGCTAAGTTAGGCAAAAATGCTGAAAAAGGAGGTGTAAAATAGTTCACTTTTGGTCTTTATTGTGATACTTTTTATGTGTAAAAATTACGCTTATTATTCCTGTTTTCCAACTAAATCGTTATAATACTGGTAATGTCATTTGCAGACACTTTATATTAGAAGCAGCTTCATGTTAGTAAGAAAAAAGGAATAAAAAATTATAAAAATGTTTATTGAAAATATAGGAATTAAGGTATTTTTGAAAACCCAATCATTGAATCCAAAATTTAATCCAATAAATTATTAGTTCCCGTTTTATATGCCAAGTAACACAAAGCTTGTTTTTAGAGTCATTTTCTTGATCATTTCAAGTGTCTTTTTTAAGGTAAATGCTCAGTCAATATTAGAAAACGAAATATCTGTTCATGCAGACAAGAAGCCATTAAGCAATGTTTTGGACTTAATGGAAGAAAAAGGAAGTTTTAGATTTGCTTATTATGGCAAACTGGCGGTAAAAGATAGTATCGTTAGCATTGATGCTGATAATACTACTATAAAAGGAGTTCTGGATCAGTTACTAGGTGCTAAATATGAATTTAAAGAATCGCCAGGATTTGTTATTGTTCGTTATGCGCCTTTAGAACTTGCTCTTGTGTTAGAAAAAAACACTGTTATGAGTGACGGACAGCAAATTGTAATTGGTTATATTGTAGATACACAAACCAATAATCGTATTCAAAATGTGAGTGTATTAGAGAAGAATGCACTAGTGTCTACCTTAACCAATAAAGATGGTTTTTTTGAACTTCGATTAAAAAATGCACCTCAAGCTATAGAACTTACAGCGGTTAAGGAGAATTATAAAACGGTAACGATGGTATTTCTTTCTGAAATTAAAATTCAGATGGGGGACAAAAAAAATAAAACAGATTATATTGATGGAGATTTCTCTGAAATTGAAAGATCAGGAATTGGCCGTTTCTTTATTTCTTCCAAACAAAAAATACAAGCGCTCAATCTAGGAGGATTTATTTCTAAGGTTCCTTTGCAGGCTTCTTTAATTCCGAGTATCAGCACTCGAGGAATGCTGAATACGCAGATTGTCAATAATTTTTCGCTAAATATATTAGGAGGTTATAATGCTGGAGTTCGCGGACTTGAAATGGCAGGGCTTTACAACATTAATCGTATGAATGTGGATGCGCTTCAAATAGCCGGAATATTTAATACCGTTGGAGGATCTGTAAACGGAGTTCAGTTAGCGGGAATCTATAATAATGTTTTTGGCAATTTAAGAGGATTGCAAGTAAGTGGTATTCATAATAGTGTGAAAGGTTCACAAGTCGGTTTGCAAATGGGCGGTATCTATAACAATGTATATAAAGATTCTAAAGGACTTCAAATTGCAGGAATTGGTAATACAGTAAAGGGTTCGCAAAACGGATTACAGCTTTCGGGAATTTACAATATTGGAAAAGATACCGTGCGAGGTGCTCAAATTACAGGTCTTTTTAATTATGCCAAAGAATTACATGGAGTCCAATTTGGATTGGTCAACATTACAGATTCACCCTCTGGTTATAGTTTTGGTTTATTAAACTTTAAAAAAGGCGGTTATAAAAAAATCAGCATAACGAGCAACGAAATTTCAGATATAAATCTTGCCGTAAAAACAGGAGATCATAAAATGTATACCATTTTAATGGCGGGAAGAAGCGATAGAACCGATGAAGAAAAACTGTTTTCTTTCGGAATTGGACTAGGAAAGAACATTCCGTTAGGGAAACGCTTCACTTTTAATCCCGAATTTAGCACGCAGTATCTATATTTAGGAAATTGGGACATTTATAATTCCTTATCTAAATTTGATTCCTCTTTTTCTTTTCAATTGTGTAAAGGTGTAGCAATATCTGCAGGACCTTCTTTAAATTTTTATTGGTCTGAGAAACAAGATAAATACGGTAATGCAAACACTTCTACATTTGTTCAGGATCGTACCAAACGCTATACTATAATCAACAATAATAACAAAGACATTCTCGGATGGATTGGATGGAGTTTTGGATTGACACTGTTTTAAAAAATGATAAAAAAAGCCTGTAAATATTAATTTTACAGTTTAGAGTCGCCAGGAATCGAATCCGAGTATACATTTAAGCATCTAAAATTAATTAGAAAGCTTAAGGATAAATCATCAAAAACATATAAGCAAACAAATTTACTAAAAGCACAACACCGTAAACGATATTCGATTTTCCTTTGCTAAGAGAAAGCATTACCGTAAAAACAGACAGTGCCAAAAGAACAATAGATTTAATATCAAGCCCTAAAACAATAGGAATTCCCAATAAGATACAAACGAGCGCAACAGTTGGAATAGTTAAACCAATACTGGCAAGTGCAGAACCTAAAGCTAGGTTTAAACTCGTTTGCAATCTGTTCTTTTTGGCGACAATTATCGCTGCGATCGCTTCTGGCAATAAAATGATGATGGCGATTATAACCCCAACCAAAGATTTTGGAAGATTGTGACTTATAATAATAGTTTCAATAGTAGGTGAGAGGGTTTTGGCTAGTAAGACAACAATTCCTAAACTCACCAATAAAAAAAATAGGCTAGTGTAAAATGTTTTATTATTAATTTCAATTGGATGTGTTTTAGATTCGTCTTCGTTTGTAGTATTGGTTAGAAAATATTGGCGATATCCTTTGGTTTGTGCAAACAAAAAAGAACCGTAAATAATCAGACAGGCAATCGAAGCAAAAATGAGTTGAGGGGTTGAATAATAAGAACCGTGGACACTTTCTGTAAATGTTGGAAACACTAAAGTAAATACAATAATCGAAATTAGCGAAACCAAACCAATGGTTACCGAAGAAGGAGAGAAATTCTGTTCGTAATGTTTGATGCTTCCAATAAGAAGACACAAACCTATAATTCCATTTAAGATAAGCATAGTTGCGAGCATAAACCGTATCTCTGGCCAAAGAAGCGGCTTCTGAACCTTCTGAAAGCATTAAAGAAACAATAATAGAAACTTCAATTACAGTGATTGAAATAGCCAAAATAATAGTTCCGTAAGGCTCTCCAACACGTTCGGCAATAATTTCTGAATGATGTACAGCCGACATCACACTTAGAATAAGCAGAATACTTGCAACGATTTGAAAAATAGTGCTGTTTTCTATAAGTCCGCTAAATAGGAGCGCCCATGACAGAATCGGAATTATAATGGTCCACTGTAATAATTGTTTCATTTTTTATAGTTTTTAGAATAATAGGACAAAAGAGCAGGCATTTGCTTTTTTGTAAGATAGAACTTTTATAACTAAAAATGATAAAAAAAGGCAGTTTTAAGCACTTTTTAAGTTTATTTGAACATATTTCGACTCAAAAAACAGATTTTTGACTAAATAAAATTACAGCTTTATTTAAGAATTTTGAATGATTTCTTTCGTTGCGATTTTCTAAATTGTCTAAACTTTGTCAAAGTTTCGAACTTTGACAAAGTTGGCTTCGTGTTTAAACAATTTTAGCGTTTCTCTATTTTTTCTCTCGCAGATTCAGCTGATAAAGCAGATTTTTTTAATTTGTATAATCTGTGAAATCTGCAAAATCTGCGAGAGAATATTTTAAGAATTTCGGATAATCTCCTTTCAATGCGATTGTCTAAACTTTGTCAAAGTTGACTTCGTGTTTCAAACAATTTTAGCGATTCTCTATTTTTTCTCTCGCAGATTCAACTGATAAAGCAGATTTTTTTAATTTGTATAATCTGCAAAATCTGCGAGAGAATATTTTAAGAATTTCGAATAATCTCCTTTCGATGCGATTGTCTAAACTTTGTCAAAGTTGACTTCGTGTTTCAAATAATTTTAGCGTTTCTCTATTTTTTCTCTCGCAAATTCAGCTGATAAAGCAGATTTTTTTAATTTGTATAATCTGCAAAATCTGCAAAATCTGCGGGAGAATATTTTAAGAATTTCGAATAATCCCCTTTCGTTGCGATTGTCTAAACTTTGTCAAAGTTGACTTCGTGTTTAAATAATTTTAGCGTTTCTCTATTTTTTCTCTCGCAGATTCAGCTGATAAAGCAGATTTTTTTAATTTGTATAATTTACGAAATCTGCAAAATCTGCGAGAGAATATTTTAAGAATTTCGAATAATCTCCTTTCGATGCGATTTTCCCCATTTGATCATTTCTTCGATTACAGGACCAAAAGATTTGCAATACGGCGTCGATTCGTATTTGACTTGAATTTCGGCATCGCGATCTTCGGTTCTTTTGATCAGCATATTGATCTCCATTTCTTTGAGCTCTCTAGAAAGCATGCGTGTCGTAATTCCTGGAATACTGCGTTCGATTTCTCTGAAACGATGATTTCCGTTGCAGATCGAATTGATGATCGGCAAACGCCATTTTCCGCCCAAAACATGCAACGTGTCCTGAAGCGCTTGTACTTCTTCTTTCTGATTTCTTTCCATAACAAAACAGCATTAGTTTAGAAAATTTACTGGTTACAAAGTTATACCATAAATCTAAAATAATGAAGAAAAAGTTTAAGATTAAACGAGAAATTTAAGCTTCAATAATACTTAAAATAGTTTTCGGAATTTCAGCGAAAGCTTCAAAAGAATAGGGTTTAATTAAGTAGGCTTTTACACCCATATCGTCGCATTTTTCTTTGTAAGAAGGATTAATGCTTGTGGAATAAACAAAACACGGAATATTTTTTAATTCATCGTTGCTAAGAATTTCTTGCAAAGCTTCAATACCGTCAATAATAGGCATATTGATATCGGTAAGAATAACGTCGGGATTTTCGTTCTGATCGTTTTTTAGGTAATTAAGTAGTTCCTCGCCATTGGCAACCAGACTGACTTTGCTAAAATTTGGATTATTGGTAAAAGTTTCTGTAATAACATCTGCATCATCCATGTCATCTTCAGCAATTACGATATGTAAATTATATTTTTCTGGCATTTTATAAGATTGGGAAGTAAAGGTTAAATGTTGTGCCTTTGTTCAATGTGCTTTCAACGGTAATATTTCCAGAATGGTTTTCCATAATCTTTTTACAGATCGCGAGGCCAATACCGTTTCCTGAATATTCGTTTCTGGCATGCAGGCGCTGAAAAATGACAAATATTTTAAGCAAATGGCTTTCTTCCATTCCAATACCGTTGTCTTTTATCTGAACCTTTACAAATTTAGCATTTTGATTTGGTATTTCAGTATCTAAATTTTCTTCCTGCGAAATTTCTATTACAGGAGCGATATCTGTTTTGCTATATTTAATGGCGTTTGAAATAAGGTTAGAAAAAGCTGTCTCATCTGCACTCGAGAAGCCTTAATAATGGGAACTTTTCCCGTTTTGATAACGGCTTTTTTATCAGAAATTATAATTTCAAAATCCTCAATAACTTCCGAAATTATGGTTCTTAAATCTATTTCTGTTCGTTCTTCCTGTGCGGTATGCGAAGAATACTGCACTAAATCATCTACAAGCGAATTTAATCTTAGAGCCGATAATTTCATGACATTTACAGCTTTTGTATCGGCTTCTTTAAAATAGCTTCCGTCAATTCTGCTGGTATTCATTACGATTTTCCGTAGCGGTTCTTTTAAATCGTGCGAGATCACATGAATAAATTCCTCTAGATTACGATTGATTTTATTCAGTTCGTTTATTTTTTCTTCTAATTCTTTCTGATGGCGAATTAAAGCTTCTTCATGCTTTTTCTTTTCGGTCAAATCGGTAATTACAACGCCAATGGCTTCTACAGCGGGTTCCAGATCGGTTAAAGCAATATAAGCTGGAAAAGTCTTTTCATTCTCCGATTTTAAAAGTATTTCATGTTTAGTAATTCCATATCTCAGTGCTTCTATAAGAGAAACAAACTGTGTTTGGTTTGTAAAATACTCATAAATGTACGTTCCTGTTATTTTTTCTGATGGAAGACCGACTAATTTTGAAAATTGCTCATTGCAGTAGAGTATCAATCCATTTCTTGAAATACTCAGCGCGCCCTGACCAAATTTCTCTATAAGAAGACGATACGTATAATCGGCAGTTTCTAGAGAATATAGTTCCGGAACTCCATTACTGCTTACCACAAGCGCATCTACATCTCCCTGTTTTATCGCATTAACAATACTGTTTGATTCATAAAGCTCTTCCTTCAATGATTCAATTTCTGCTAATAAATCGGCTATATTTTTTTTATCTTCCTTCAAACTATTCGCTTATATTAAGTATGTATAATACTTTTTCTTTATCTGATAAATCTCCTAAAATGATTCTTTTAGGTTCTGGCTGTGTTTTGATCAAGGTAGGAATGGCTACAATTTGATGAATCACAGCCTGTTCTTTATCACGGCTGATATCAACAATTTCTAATTCATAATTGTTGGTGAGATGTGTGTCGCAGATTTTGCGTATATTTTCGATTGCATGTCCTGATTTAACAGACATACCTGAAACAAAAAGTGTAAACTTATGTTTGGTTGTACTAGTGCCATCAGATGAATCTTCCATGATTAAGAGTTTATAGGTTTGATGTTAAGTCCTACAAGCACTCTTTCTTCATTAGAAAGGTCACCTATAATTTTACGAATAGGCTCGGGAAATTTACGCACCAAAGTAGGTACGGCCAAAATCTGGTCGCCTTCTGCCAATTGCGGATTCTTCAGCAAATCGATAATCTCGATGCTGTATTTTCCTTTCAAATGCTCTTCTGCGTACTTTTTTATGTTCTCAAGCGCCTTGATCGATTTTGGAGTTTGCCCTGCTATATAAAGCAATAATTGCCATTCGGCTACTTCTTTTTTCATTTTATTTATTTTTTCTTAGAAGATAGTTTTTCCTGCAATTCTTCTGTTGCTTTAAGGATGCTTAGTTCTTCTTCAGCCGATTCAAATTCTGTTCTCAATGCTTCAATATTCGCCTCAAGGACTTTACGTTTACGCTCAATTTCCCTGTCTTTTCGGCTAATTTCGTTTTGAAGCTTAATATCCGACATGGTTTTTTTGAATTGATAGGATTGTCTTGCCGCTCCCGTCAAAATTCCCTGTGGACCTAATTCAACATCTAGCAATTCGATTCCATTACTCGTTATGACAAATTCTCTTACTTGGTTAGAATGTCCCATTCCGCGCGCTTTAATAATAAAAATACCGCGGTTTCTTTCGCCAATTCCTTCCATATCACGAACCGTAATCCAGGTATCTACCAATGAAGAAACCGATTCTTCTGCCAGATCAGGTCTAAAATTATCGGTCTGTTTGTTTAACGACGTAAACATAGCCGTAATATTATTGGCTTTCAGCATATCAATCAATCGAACGAGCATGGAGCGCACTTCGTGTTCGCTTCCTACCGAAATAAGATTGCTGATCGGGTCAATAATAATGGTAGTAGGCTGAAACTCTTTGATTAGTTTTCTAAGCGTAAGCAAATGCAGCTCTAAACCATTTAATGACGGACGAGAAGAATGTATTTGCAAAATGCCTTTTTTGATGTGTTTTTCCAGATCAATTCCGATTGATTTCATGTTGCGCACCAATTGATGCGGTGATTCCTCAAAAGCGAAATAAATGGTTCTTTCGTTCTTTTCACATTGTTCATTAGCAAAATAACAGGCAACTGTCGTTTTAGCCGTTCCTGCAGTTCCCGAAACCAAAATATTGCTTCCTCTGTAGAAACCGCCGCCATGAAACATTTCATTTAGTCCAGGAACACCTGTAGAAATAATGTCTGAGGAAACTTCGTTATCTAATTTTAGAGAAGTAATGGGAAGAACTGAAATTCCGTCTTCGTCAATTAAAAACGGATATTCATTGGTTCCATGTGTTGAACCTCTGTATTTTACAATTCGAAGTCTTCTAGTCGAAACCTGTTCAATTACACGGTGATCGAGAACAATTACGCAGTCTGAAACGTATTCTTCCAGACCTTGACGGGTTAGCGTAGCCTCGCCGCGTTCTCCCGTAATAACGGCAGTTACGCCTTTGGTTTTAAGCCAATGGAATAATCTTCGTAATTCTGCCCGTAAAATGGCCTGATTGTCCAGACCAGAAAACAGCGATTCGATGGTGTCCAATACAACACGAGTGGCTTTTATAGAATCGATAGCATGTCCTAAACGAATAAATAGGCCGTCAAGATCGTATTCGCCCGCTTCCTCAATTTCTGATCTTTCAACGCGAACATGATCTACAACAAGCTTTTTATCTTTTTTAAGCTGTTCAAGGTCAAAGCCTAATGATTTAACATTTAGAGTCAAGTCGTCTGAAGGTTCTTCAAAAGACATGAAAACTCCTGGTTCGTTATGCTCTGTAATTCCTTTTATAAGGAACTGCATAGACAATAAAGTCTTACCGCATCCCGCACCACCGCAGATTAAAGTTTGGTCGTCCTTGCGGAAATCCTCCTTCTGTAATCTCGTCTAATCCGTCAACTCCAGTAGGAGTTTTTGGAAATATAAAACTATGTGATTTTGTTTTTTCTTGCACGATAATAAATTTCTGTATTACTCAAATATACCTTTTTCTGCAGAATTTTCAATGAATTCTAATTAAGATTTAACAGCCGTTTAATGAAGTTTTAAAAATAAATTAAGAAAATTGATTGAAAAAACTAAAGAAATCGAAGTATTTTAACCAAAAAAGTAAAGAATACGAATTCAATATTTAACATAAAAATGAGACTTTTTGCTAAAACTTATTTTTCAATACTATTTTAATGTTAAAATGTACTTCTGGTATACTCTGTGATACTGGTTACAAAGTGATACCGTTTTGAGTTTACCTTTGTCTCATTAATTTTAAACACATCTAAAATGGACAATTTAAAAAATAAAGTAGCAGTCATAACAGGTGGAAATAGTGGGATAGGATATGCTACAGCGCAATTATTAAAAGATCAGGGGGCAGAAGTAATTATTACAGGAAGAAGAAAAGAGGCGATAGAAACGGCAGCTTTAGAACTAGGCGTTACAGCCATTACAGCAGACCAATCGAATATTTCTGATATTGAAAAACTAGCTACTCAGGTAAAAGCCGATTTCGGTTCGGTTGATATTTTGTTCATCAATGCAGGAATCGCGGGTTTAGGAACAATTGAACAAACTACAGAAGAATTGTACGACAATATTATGAATGTAAATCTAAAAGGTGCTTTTTTCACTTTAAGCAAATTTATTCCGATTTTGAAAGATGGCGCTTCGGTGGTATTTCTTTCTTCGAATACTGCGAGTATGCCAGGTCCAGGATCTTCGGTTTATTCGGCGAGCAAAACGGCTTTGAATTCGTTTATGAGATCGGCTGCTTTAGAATTAGCGCCAAGAAAGATTCGTGTCAATTCGGTTAGCCCAGGACCAACTCAAACCGAAGTCATGAACAAAATAGGTCTAGACGAAACCACCGTAAAAGGCATTATGGATGTCGTAGTAGAAAAAGTCCCGCTAAAACAAATGGGAAGGGCAGAAGATGTGGCTAAAATGGTTTCGCATTTGAGTAGTGAGGCTGCGGTGTTTATGACTGGTGCTGATGTTATTATGGATGGTGGGATGAGTTTGGGGTGAATTATTGTTGTTTGATTTAAAATGAAAAATGAGCTTGCAGAAAATGTAGGTTCATTTTCTATTTTAATTGATTTTAATATTTTGAAATTAAAAATACCTTAAAAAAGACTAATGCTGAAAAAAGATAAAAACACGTATAACTACTTGTTAACTTATTTGTTTTTATTTTATAAAATTGCTATTGCATTATAATTTAATGCATTACGGATTTCCATAAATTAAATTTACGGGGAAAAATAATCTTTGTTTTAAATAGTAACAGTAAAAATTTAAGGTTATGAAAATATACTTTACAGATTTTTTTAATGTTGAAGTAGAAACATTAGAAAACTATGGTGCATTTAATATTTCTTTAATAAATGATTTGCCTCTTTTTATTGATCCATTTTTGTTATTTGGAAATAAGAAAAAGGAATATCAAAATTTGCATGATGATATAATTAAGTATTTAACTTTTTTAAAAGGAAAAGCAGAAACGGGAAGAAATAGAAAGCATCAAGTGCAATCATGGTATTTATTTCCTGAGGTTAAACAAAATTGGTTTGGGTATAGTAAAGTTGGCAATAAAGGAAGTGGATTAGGTAAAAAATTTGGTGATGCTTTTTCTTCATCTATACATATTGTTTTTGATGATTTAGGTAAAGAAGTGGTAAATCAGACTTCTCACCTTGAAAAAGCGGGATTGTTTGAAATAGGAGTTGGAAAAGATAATATTAGTGATTTTACAACAAATTTAATTAAACAATTTTTGTTAGAATACACTGAAAAATTTTCATTGGAAAATATTGAAACTAAATTTTTACGTAAAGTTTATGTTGAAAAAGTGTTTTTTGATTATAAGTTTGAAAGATGGATGCCTAAAGAATATACTTTACCATATATTTATGGAGATTATGTTATGCTAACGCCACGAGATTTACTAACAAAAGATGATAACTGGATAAATAGTAAAGACTTACGAGGAAATTTTACAGGAATACTTACAGGGATACCAAATGAACAATTGAGACACGAAGTTTTTAATTATTATTTTCAAGTTTTACCTAAAGTTGAAGAGAATAAAAAAATTCTCAAAAAGAAATTTCGACAGCGATTCATAAAACAATCAAGCAATTTCCTGAAATTATAAAATATTATATTAAAATTAAGGAAGAGAATAAAGAAGGAGCTAAAAGTATTTCAGAATCAAAGGTAGAAGAAGTAGAAACCTTATTTATAAGTCAAGTTCAAAATTTTGTAGAATTATTATCAAATACGAAGTTTTATAAAATTCCAGCAAAAAGCTCTTATGCTGAAGCTTTAGATAGGATAGTATATTTAAAAAAAGTTATTGAAGACAATGATGGTTATAGACTTTTTTATATCGGTGGAGTTCCAATTAAAAGAGAAGAAGATTTACAAATTATTTATAGACTCACATGGTTTGCTTCTGATTTTGATGTTAATAGAGAAACTAATAATGGTCGTGGTCCTGTTGACTACGCTGTTTCAAAAGGATCAAAGGATAAAACCCTTATTGAGTTTAAATTAGCTTCTAATTCTAAGTTAAAACAGAATCTTGAAAACCAAGTGGAAGTTTACGAGAAAGCTAACAATACAAATAAATCAATAAAAGTTATATTATATTTTGATATAATAGAGTACAATAAAGTTGTAGCAATATTGAAAGAATTGAAACTAAATAAATCGCCAAATATTATTTTAATAGATGCTGGTAGAAAAGTATCTGCATCCAATGTTAAATGATGGCTTTATTTCACAAATTGCTTTTGCTTAGATACTGAAACTAGTCTATAAAGTTGCATTTCATTTACAGAATACATTCAAAGATTCCGATAACTTTTAAGTTTACTAATTCATCATTACTTAAGTGGATGTCTTTATAGTTAGGATGATAAGAAAGAGGTTTTAAAATAATTTCTTGATGACTCCATTGATTATTTTCAATATTTTTTTTACTGTGATATTCTTTTACAGTATAGCCAGCACCAAAATCAGCATCTTGAATGTTTGCACTTTCTACTAATACTATTTTCCCATTTCGTGAACCACCATAATCCCTTTTAAATAAACAATATGAATGGTTTGGAATTTTTTTATTCATAGATTCGCCTTCAATTTTACATACAAAATAACCTTCCTTTGCAAGCAATTTTAAAAGGCAATTCAACCCATTCGAAATCTGAATGTATTTGTAAATCACTGAAACTACCTGCGGCAGCGGTAACATCAACTAAAGGAACAGAATTAACATATGGTTTCACTTCTGAAAAAGGTAGTATTCTAAAAGGAATTTTATATTTAAAAGTTTCAATGTTGTTTTTTAAATAATTACGTAGATTTTCATTACAAGCATAAACAAAGGTTCCTTTAATTCCTCTATACATTATCGTTTTATAAATATTGATAATGTAAACCTTTAAATCTTCTAAATTATTTATTCCATTTTTACCATATTTATCGAAATACATTTTGGCATCAACAACTATTTCTCTTGTATCTGTATCATAATCTATCTCTCTTCCAAAGATAATTCCTGTATAATTCAAGTCATACCCTTGAACAGTATGTATAGAGCCAACTTCCTGAAAAGCATTTTGTGAGTTTACCCAATCTTTTTCAGTTTGATTCCATTGAAATTGTAAGCCATCTATTTCAATATCTATAGCATTTTTATCAATTTTTGATTGCCATGGCCATGCGTATCCGGCTACCAATCTACATAAACCATGACTTTCCTCTTTTATTTTGAGTTCATTATACAAATCATTTAATGAATCGAAATGTATTAATTCATAATTTTCAATTTGAAAGAATTCTGTTTCTTTCCTTTTGTTATGAAGTAATTCGTCAACGAAAGAAATATAATTATTTCCTCCCTTAACTCTCATTTGTGAAGTCAATGTAAGATTTAGAGTTTTTTCATCGTTCAAAAGCTTAGTAAAATGATTTTCATCAATATCAGAAGGTTTTACAGATTGAGCAGAATCGTAAAAGAAAACTTGATTTTTACTGTTATTTAATATCCAGTCTAATTCATTTCCTGAATCATCTAATCCTAATTTTAGATTATTTTTTTTAAAAGCCCCCATCCAACCAATATTCTTGTATTGCCTCAATCGATGTGCCTCATCTACAATTAACAAATCATATTTTTCATTTAGATTAAATGTCTCCGAAGGATTAATAATCATCGACGGTTTTAAGCCAGGGACTTTTCTAAAAACATTTTTTAATGACTCTCTTAAAGAAGTCATTGCAATTACTAAACCGATTTTGGCGTTCGGGTATTTTGATTGAAAAGATCTTATATAGCTTATTTCTCTTAATTCATCATCGTTATATTCTTCGAAATCTTCTGAAACATCAGAATGCAAAAGTTTTATTAGATACGTGGCAAGAATAGTTTTACCAGTTCCTGCGCTGCCTTTAATAAAAATTCTATTGGTCTCTTTTAAACATAGACCATTTAAAATTTCTAAAACAGAATTGTATTGATCTTCATTTAATGATTTGTATGGTGAATATTTAAAAAGTTCAGAATTTTCAATTTCACTAAGAGATTTACTAACAATTTTCTTTTCAATAAGTTTATTCCATATTTCTTTGAAAAGATCTTTGTATAAATCTTTCTGGTAGTAATTGTGATTAATTAATCCGTAATTTCCATTTTGAAGTTGATAAGTACCTTCAGAAGTAATATATTGTATCAAATTTGATTCAATATCTAAAGTTGCAGATTTATTGAATTTATCACTTCCAATGATCGAAATTTTATTTAGAACATTAGATTTTTTTGAATTACTAAGATGATTTTGAATTCTATTGTATGCATTGGTTGATTCACCTACATAAGCAATACGTAATGTTTGATTTTGAATGAAATAGACTAGCGGCCATTGGTTTTTTACCCATGGATTTTGGCTTATTTTTGATAAAGAATTTTTATTAAAATCATATTGCTCAGAAATTTCAATGGACAGTTCAAATGATAAATTCATAGTTCATTATATTTCTTTGCTGTTCCTTTAGCTTTATCAACAGGATATTTTTGAGCATTCTTTTCTATCTTCTCTGAAACAATATCAAAGACATCCAAATTGTGTTTTTCAGCAAGCAAAAAAGTATATGAAAGTATATCGGCTATTTCTTCTTTTAAGCGATCTTTATTTATGTTTTCTACTTCGTTATCTTTTTTCCATAAAAAAAGTTCATTTAATTCAGTCGCTTCAAGTGAAATAGCTAAAGCTAAATTTTTTGAGTCATGAAATTGTTCCCAGTCTCTGTCATTTCTAAATTGAATTAATTCTTTAATGATTTTATTGTACTTATCCATAACTATTTTTATTATGTGTAATTCTTTTTGCAAAGTATCTGGAACATCACTTTACAAAATTCTATATTTTAAATATTTATAAAAGTAGAATATTATAAAAGTAAGAGTCCTAATTAGAAAACGATTAATATTTTGGAAGGTTCTTCAATTGCTAAAGTATCATTTTTTTAATAAAAAACTGTAATAATTCTTTAATCTACTTTGATAAATATTAAAAAAAATAAACTCCAACAATATGTATTTACAAAAGTTTTTTTAAAACCAAGGAAAAAACAAAACCCTCAATCTTTCTACAAGACCAAGGGTTTTAATTTTTCAAAAAAGAATAAACCTTTACTCCAAATCCAGATAAGGATCTAAAATTTCGGCTAGTTCATTGAGCCAATAGAAGCTGTCTCCAAGTTTGGCAGCTGTTTAACTGAATGTTTTCTTGATCGTTTAGAACGCCCAATGCGAGGGTTAAATTTACCTGTCTTATGGCTCTCGCCATATCGAGTGGGTCAATTCTGTCGTTGAAGAAATTCATTAGACCGATTTCGGCTTCTTTTGAAAGGGTTTTGGTACTCATAACTTTACTTTAAGGAAATATAAAACCCACGTGGCTTAGGTGTCCTACGCTGTAAAGTGAGCGTTGCGGTTGTTTCCAATACCGCCACCATACCACATGGGCAAACTTTTTTTCTGAGATCATAACTTTACTTTTAGGACTGCAAATATATCAAAAAAGAAGTTGGTTTAATACTGTAAAAAGTAATACAATTCTTAAATAATAATTTCTCCAAAACTTCCTTTTGAAAATGAGTGCCCTAGCCCTGATAGTAGCGGCATCCTTTTGTGGCGGGGTTCGCCACAAAAGATATAGCGGATAGCAGGAAATAGCTCCTAATTAACATCAATGCTTCATTTTAGCTCAATTTATGGGTTCAGATTAAAATCTTGGTTCTAGAAAAGAAAGATCATTTAGGTACTTATTTGGTTTCAAATTATAATGTGAAACAAAGTAAACGGCTGATTTTTAGTTTTATTTATGCGGTGAATTTAATTTTATAGGAAAGAATTTTATACGACGATCGAGAAAATAAATTTTCAATGAATAATCTAACTTTTAAATTTATGAGAAATGCTTTTCTAATATTTGGAGTTTGTTTGAGTGCAATTTTGTTCTCCTGCAAAAAAGATAAAAATACGGAGCAGTCAAGTTCTGAAACTGGAAAGTCTGAAACTGCCGACTCGACATTAATTGCAGATCGTGGCTGGCCTCGCGAAGCCGAAAATAACGGAACAAAACTGGTTTATTATCAGCCTCAGGTAGACGACTGGAAAGATTTTAAAGAAATTACTGCTCGAGTGGCTTTTTCGCTGACTCCAAAAGACGGAAAACAGGTTCTGGGTGTGGCTTCTTTGAAAGCGGAAACTTTGGTGGACAAAGACAACCGAAGCGCTTTTATAAAAAATCTTCAGGTAACCGATGTGCGTTTTCCTGCTCTTGACAAAAAGAAAGTTCCTGAAATGGAAAAGCTGTTTAAAGAAACGTTGCCTCAGAGCGGAGATCCTATTTCGGTAGATCGTATTTTGGCAGATTTAAGTCATACCAAAAGTCCGCCAAAGGGAATTGTGGCTAAAAACGATCCTCCTGCGATTTTTTACAGCACAAATCCGTCGATTTTGCTTATTGTGCAAGGCGAACCGGTTTTGGTGCCTGTAGAAAAAACGGATATTCAATATGTGGTAAATACCAATTGGGATTTGTTTTTTGATAAAACCACAAAAGATTATTATTTACTGGTGGAAAACATCTGGCTGACTTCGAAAAATGTCGCGGGCAAATGGACCAAAACAACCCAATTGCCTTCGGGTTTAAGTAATCTGCCTTCGGGTCAGAATTTTGATGATGTTAAGAAAATGATTCCGCCTCCGTCTTCTGGTGCAGCTCCTGAAGTTTTCTACAGCAATAAACCTGCAGAATTGATTGCGATAAACGGAAGTCCGAAATTCGTTAAAATTCCAGGAACGAAATTGTTATACATTGATAACACCGAAAATGATGTTTTTGCCGACGAAAACAAAGGACAGTATTATGTATTATTGTCTGGAAGATGGTTTAAGTCTAAAGAATTAACTGGACCGTGGAGTTATGCCAGTAATAGCCTTCCAGCTGATTTTGCTAAAATTCCGAAAGATTCTCCGCGTGCCAATGTATTGTCGTCTGTGCCTGGAACTCAGGAAGCCAATGATGCCGTGATGTTATCGCAAGTTCCGACAACGGCTATTTTAAAGAAATCGGATGCTGAGGCAAAAGTAAAAGTATCGTATGATGGCGGAACGCCTCAATTTAAACCTATTGATGGAACGAAAATGCAATATGCAAGCAATACGCAGGAGAAGATTATAAAAGTAGGCGATTTGTATTATTTGTGTTTTCAGGCGGTTTGGTTTATGTCGACTAGTCCAAACGGACCTTGGAAAACCTGCGATTCTGTTCCGCAAGAAATTTATACAATTCCGCCAAGTTCGCCAGTGTATAATGTTACGTATGTAACGCAAACCACAACCGATACAACGGTAGAAAGTAGCGCAACAGCGGGTTATTTGGGTGCTTTTATTATTGGTGCAACATTTGGCGCTATATTGACGTATGGTACGGGATGGTATTATCCGCCTTATATGTATTACGGCGGACTGTATCCTATTTATCGTCCGTGGCCTTATGCGTATGGAGGTGGAGCGGTTTACAATCCGTGGACAGGAGGTTATGCCGCAGGAAGACGCGTTTACGGACCTTATGGTGCAGCTGGAACTTCGGCTTGGTATAATCCTGCAACAGGAAGATACGGTCGTTCTGCAAGTGTGCAAGGTTGGTATGGCGGGCGTACAGCTGCAAGCACATATAATCCGTGGACGGGAAATTATGCGAGAACCAATCAAGGACATAATGCGTATGCGCAATGGGGACATTCGGCTGCGACAAACGGCAATCAGTGGGCGCAGACAGGACATATCACTACACGACGCGGAACGGCGATTGGTTATGAAACTTCGGGAGGAAATAAAGGTGTAATTACACACAGAAGAGGCGGAGGAACTACGATTCATACCAATAATAATCTCTATGCTGGTCACGATGGACATGTTTATAAAAGAGATGCCAACGGAAACTGGAGCCATTATAATAACGGAAACGGTGGCTGGACGCAAGCGGGAACTTTGGGTTCATCTAAAAAAGCGGGTGAAGGGATTCAGAATAGAGCTAATCAAGGACTTGGTGCAAATGGAGCGGGAGAAAGGATTCAACGTGATAGACCTAATGAAGGACTTGGGGCAAATGGTGCAGGCGAAAGAATTCAGCGCGATAATTTGCCAAAAGCGGGTCAAAATCTAGGAGGCGAAACCCGAATGGGAGACGGTATTCAGAAAGATAATTTCCCTAAAGCAAATCAAACACTCGGACAGCCAAATAAACCGCTTGGAGAACCTGGACGTCCTGACATTACAAACGATCTTGATCGTTCGGCTATGTCAAGAGATCGCGGTGAAATGCAAACTAGAAATTTCCAAAACATCCAAAGAGGCGGCGGCGGTTTTAATGGAGGCGGCTTCGGCGGCGGTGGTTTCAGAGGCGGCGGAGGCGGCTTTAGAGGAAGAAGATAAAAGTGAAGGTTAATTTTAATTCAGAAAATCAGGACGGCGGTATAATGCTAATCCTGATTTTTTTTTGAAATTTTAATTTTTGAAAACTCAAATTCCAAAACAAATAATCGGAATTTTGAACTTCAATTTTTTTCCGATTTTCCTTATATTTAACATTCAAAAAATCAGATAGATGAATTCTAACAAACTTTTATTGGGGCTTTTATTTGCGGTACAAATAGTATTAGGGCAGACGAAATCAGATTCTATTTTAAAACAGCTGAGTAAACAGCATCAGTTTGCTAAAATGGATAGTCTTAACAGCAAGGAAAAGGGTAAAGATTATTATTTCTATAAAGGATTATATGCCAATGTGTGCAATAAACCAAAGCTGTCAAATCAGTATTTGGACAGTCTGAAAAATAACGAACTTATAAATAGTTATGAATTTACAAAGCTAAAAGATGATAATTACATCAAACTCTTTAGTTATAATTCGGCTTATATGGCTTCTAAAATTTTGACGATGAAATTTCAGCAACTGTTTTACCAAAGAAGAACTTCAGGATGAAATAAATACACAGCAAATTTGGAAGACGCTTAGAGGTATTAGGCCACAATCTATAGATAAGTTTACTAAAATTACTGTTGCCACCGTAAAAGACAAAGCGGGTTTGATTACAACAGAGGTTAAAGTAAAAGACACGGTGTCTCATTTTGTTTTTGATACTGGAGCAGGAATTAGCTGTATTACAGAAAGCATAGCTAAAAAAATGGGAGTTAAAATTCTTCCAGACAATAATATTTCGGTGGAGAGTTTTACAGGGCAGAAAAATAAAGTGCGTATTGGTGTCGCGTCGGAGATTAATTTAGGAGAATTGAAAATTCATAATGCGGTGTTTTTAGTATATCCTGATAAGGCTTTTACTTTTGCAGATGGAGCGTATGTGATTAACGGAATTATTGGTTTTCCGATAATAAAAGAGTTAGGAACAATTACTTTTGAAAAAGATAAATTGACGTTTTCTAAAGAATCAGAATCAGGTACAAACGAAAAAAACTTGTTTGTAGACGAACTCAGAGCGATTGTAATGCTGAAGTATAAAAGCAAAATCCTACCATTTAATTTTGACAGTGGCGCAAAAGTAAGTTTGTTTAATAAAGCATTTTACGAAACATTCAAAACCGATCTTGATTCTATAGGCACTTTAGAAACGACAAAATCATCTAGCGCTGGTGCAGAAGTTGTTTCGACTGAAGTTTTGGTTTTAAAAGATCAGCCAATATCACTCGGTAATAAAACAATTCAGCTTCCAAAGATGGAAATTGCCCCAAAGGATTACGGCGTTTATGGCGAAGTAAACTATGGGAATATTGGTCAAGATGTACTCGGCCAATTTGAAAAGGTCGTAATTAGTTTTGATGGTAATTATTTGAAACTAGAGAATTAGAATTAACCATAGAAGAATTATATAAATCAGGATAGTAATAACATACTATACCTGATTTTTTTTTGCTAACTGCTTATTTAACCGCAAAGTTCGCAATCCCGATAGCTATCGGGATACGCAAAGCACGCAAAGCTGTGCGAATTTTTATTATAGCCACAGATTTCACAGATTACCACAGATTAGATAATCCTTATAATCCTAATAATCTGTGGCAAAAAAAAATAAAAACAAAGCTTTGCGTTCTTTGCGTTTTTATAAAATTCCTATAAGCAAAAAAACTTGCGTGCTTTGCGGTTAAACCTCAAACATTTCACATCTTACAAATCACAACTCACACACTGTCCAGTTCACCTTAGAGTTTGTCCGTTTCACCTATTTTCTGATTTCGTAAGAAGGGTTATCTAAATACTTTTGACAAAGAAATTAACGAAAACAAATAATTTAAATCAGAAGTTATGGAAACGAAAAAACAAAAAACATGGGTTATAATCGCAATTATTGTTTTAGGAATTATTGCCTTTTTAGTTCCGAATCAGATTGCGGCACAAGGAGTAAAACGCATCGATTTGCAAAAACATGATCTAAGTACTCTAGGAAAAGAAATGGTTCAGGCACGAATCGATTTTGAAGGACATGCGGCTTTCGGCAAACATTCTCATCCAGGCGAAGAGGTTATTTATGTGGTTGAAGGTTCGCTGGAATATCAGATCGAAGGTGAAGAGCCAGTGACACTAAAAGCAGGAGAAGTGCTTTTTATTCCAGCGGGCGTTGTGCATTCGGCTAAAAATAATACAAATGCTAAAGCATCAGAACTGGCGACTTATATCGTAGAAAAAGGAAAACCCATTTTGACTATGAAAAAATAGTTTCAAGTTGAAATGCGGGTAGTTTTTTAACGCAAAGAGCGCAAAGGATTTTCGCAAAGGAAGCTAAGTTCTGTTTAAGGAGAATGTCAATAGACATTAAGTTCGCAAAGCTTTGTGTGAATCTTGGGCTTTTTAATCTTGCAAAGTAGCGAAGTCGCAAGGTTTTATTTATACAGCTTTGTGAACTTAAAAAAAACTTAGTTTCAACTCAAAAAAATCTTTGTGTTCTCTGCGAATCCTTTGTGCTCTTTGCGTTAAAATTATCCCAAATTAAAGCCTGTCCATTTCACCCTCAACTTTGTCCACTTCACCTTTTTTTACCTTTTAAAACAAGCATTGTCAAAATACCTTTGACAAAGAAATTAACTGATAATCAACTAATCAAATAATAAAAATTATGAAAACACTATCAAATATTTTAATCGCAATTCTTTTTATGAATGCATCTTTCACTCAAGCACAAACTTCAAAACAACAAACAATTGAAGTAAGCAGTTCACTTGGAACATTAAAACAAATCAACGCTGGATTATTAAACGTAGGTTATACCGAAGCAGGTCTATCAAACGGAACTCCAGTAATATTACTTCACGGCTGGCCTTATGATATTCACAGTTACAATGAAGTCGTTCCGATTTTGGTTGCAAAAGGATACCACGTTTTCACACCTTATTTACGCGGATTCGGAACAACGACTTTCCTTTCTAAAGACACTTTCAGAAACGGTCAGCAAGCAGCTTTAGCAAGTGATATTATCGCTTTTATGGATGCCCTTAAAATTGACAAAGCAGTAATTGGTGGTTTCGACTGGGGTGCTAGAACAGCGGTTGTAGTATCGGCACTTTGGCCAGAACGCGTAAAAGGTTTGGTTTCGGTAAGTGGTTATTTGGTTGTGAACTTAGAAGCAAACTTAAAACCGCTTCCTCCAACAGCTGAATTAGGATGGTGGTACCAATATTATTTCGCAACCGAAAGAGGAAGACAAGGTTACACACAAAACACTTACGATTTTAATAAACTAATCTGGAAAATCGCTTCTCCGTTATGGAATTTCGACAAAGCAACTTATGATCAAACCGCTCAATCTTTTGACAATCCAGATCACGTAGCAATTGTGATTCACAATTACAGATGGAGACAATCTCTAGAAGCAGGTGAAGCGAAATACGATAATCTAGAAAAACGCCTTGTCGCAAAACCAGAGATTAAAGTTCCAACCATTACAATAGGAAGTGATTTTGATGGCGCTTTCGCGGATGGAAAAGCGTACGCAAACAAATTCACTGGAAAATACGAACACAGAATTCTAAAAGGAATCGGACACAACGTTCCGCAAGAAGATCCAAAAGCGTTTGCACAAGCGATAATTGACGTATCTAAATAATGGTGAATTGTAAATGGTGAATGGTTAATTATTCTCACTCACTTTAACATTCCACAAAGCAATAACATTAAGCATATAAAAATTTACAATTAATAATTCACAATTAACAATTAATAACATGGACACAAAAGTTTTATACACAGGAAAAACACACACAACAGGCGGTAGAGAAGGAGCTTCTCAAAGTTCAGACGAACAATTGAATATTAAATTAAGCGCGCCGGGATCTTCACGCCCGGAACAAATCCGGAGCAGTTGTTTGCTGCAGGATGGTCGGCTTGTTTTATTGGAGCTTTAGGAATTGCGGCTTCTAAACTTGGGGTTCGACTTCCAGCCGAAACCGCTGTAGACGCCGAAGTAGATTTATGCGTAACGGAAGGAGAATATTCGCTTCAGGCAAGATTAAATATCAGCCTTCCTGGAATTGATATTCAAACTGCAGAAGCTTTGGCGGCACAAGCACATCAGACTTGCCCATATTCTAAAGCAACGAGAGGAAATATAAATGTTGAGATTAATATTCTATAATAGTTTTAAGTTATGAATTATGAGTTATGAGTTGATTCGAAAACTCTACTCTTAACAAACCTGACAGGTTTTTAAAACCTGTCAGGTTTAATAAATTTAATTATGAAAAAGATAAAAATTTTAAGTGGCTTTGTTATGCTGTTTTTTTTAATTGGAAACAGCGTTTTTAGTCAAAATAATTCAAAAGGTTTTGCACTATTAGAATTATACACTTCAGAAGGCTGTTCGAGTTGTCCGCCAGCAGATGAATTGTTGGGAAGAATTCAGAATGAATACCGTGATAAAAACGTTTATGTATTGGCGTATCATGTCGATTATTGGGACAAACAAGGTTGGAAAGATATTTTCAGTAATGCCGATTTTACCAAAAGACAATACGATTATGCTCAATTTTTAGGAAAAGAACCAATCTACACGCCTCAAGTAATCATTAACGGAAAAACTGATTATATCGGTTCTCAGGAAACGAGCCTGCGAAACGGAATTAAATCGGCACTTTCTAAACCAGCTTTAGCAAGTTTAAGTTTAGAGCCAAGTCAAAATGAAAATTTAATTTCTGTAAATTATAATGTCGAAGGCACTTCAAAAAACAGCCGTTTATTGCTTGCAGTTGTTCAGAAAGAAGCTAAAAGTAATGTAAAAAGAGGCGAGAATGCTAATCGAGTTTTATCGCATTATCAAATTGTTCGTAATCTGCAATCTGTAGATTTAAATAAAGCCAAAAAAGGTACAGCGGTGATTCATCTTCCTAAAAATTATAATGCGCAGGATTTCGAAATCATTGGTTTTGTTCAAGATATGAATTCAGGTACTATTTTTGGAGTTAAGAAGGCTTAGATTAATTCTCTCGCAGATTTTGGAGATTATGCAGATAAAAATAAATCTGCTAGATCTGCTAAATCTGCGAGAGAAATTCACCGATTCAAAGAACCAAGTTTTTTACTCCTAGTTTTTCCACACAGTTTGTCATCCCGAGGAACGAGGGATCTCCACAAGAAACTCCGCAAACAAAATCGACAATCTTTGTAGAGCTACTTGCGGGGATTCCTCGTTCCTCGGGATGACAAAAAATGAGAAAATAAAGTTTTACGAGATTAAAGTTTATCTGCACTTATCTCCTAAAATCATTAAAAATCTGCGTGAAATCTTTTTCAAATAAACTTATCTTTGATCATAACAAACCAATTACAATATGGAAAAAACAAAACGTTTTCAGGTTTCGCTCAAAGTCATTTGGGGAAGTTCGATTGCCTTGGCAGTTATGGCTTCGATACCTAAATTATTTGATGCCGATTCTACACCTGGAGACCTTATTATAAATTCTTCGATTACGCTGTTGTTTTCCCTTTTTATATGGTATTACAACATTTACAGTTTGCCAAAGTTTTCTGCCAATCATGCCAATAAAAGTCTCTTTAACTGGAAACTTTTACTGAGTGTTATTCTGGGGATAGTTTTAATGGTAATTCTTGTAATTGCGCATCAGGAACTATTTCAGGTTTCAAAAATGGATGCTCCAATCATGTTTGAACTTCGCGGTGTTTTGATTAACCTTATTGTCTATATGTTTTTGCATTTGCTTTTTCAGAACTATCAAACGCAGCAAATGGGAGTTGAGCTAGAACGTACAAAAGCAGTAAATCTCGGTGCTCAATACGAATTATTGAAACAGCAGGTAAATCCGCATTTTTTGTTTAATAGTTTGAATACGCTAAAATCTATGGTCGATATCCAAGATCCGCAGAGTTCTGATTTTATCTTGAAATTATCTGATTTTTATCGTTTTACACTAGAAAGCCGAAAAATGGATTTGATTCCGCTTCGCGAAGAACTTCAAATTTTAGATTCGTATGTATATCTGCTAAAAGCACGTTTTGAAGACGGATTTGTCTTAGAAAACGAAATTGATCCAAAACAGTACGATTCGGCAATTCCGCCTTTTACTTTGCAGTTATTGATTGAAAACTGCATCAAACACAATGTAGTTTCTTTAGACAAACCTTTAAAAATAAGACTTTATACAGAAAACGAGTTTTTGGTAGTTGAAAATAAAATTCAGCTCAAAAGAGGCGCCGTTTCTACAGGTGTTGGTTTAGATAATATCAACCAGCGTTTTATGCACCTGATTCATAAAGAAATCGAAATTGACAAAGACGAAACTACCTTTAAAGTAAAAATACCCCTAAATTATGACTATCATAATAATTGAAGATGAAGTAAAAACAGCCAAAGCGCTTGGCCAATTAATTCTGAGCATCAGACCCGATGTTCAGATTTTGTCATATATACAAAGCATTGACGGCGCAGTAGATTATCTTTTAGAAAACGATCAGCCAGATCTTATTTTTATGGATATTCAGCTGGCAGACGGTCAGTGTTTTGAGATCTTTAAGAATGTTGAGGTTTTGTCGCCTGTAATTTTCTGTACTGCTTTTGATGATTATGCGATCGAAGCTTTCAAATCAAACGGAATTGATTATGTTTTGAAACCTTTTTCGAGAGATAGTATTTCGCAGGCTTTAAAGAAAGCGGGAGAACTGAAAAACTTCTTTCAGAGAAACAAAAAAGCCATGCCCGATTTTGATTATTTGTTGACTAGAACTGGTGAAAATAAAGGTAAAAGCAGTTTTTTAGTTTTCAAAAACAACAAATATCAAACCGTTTTAACGGAGAATATTGCGTTTTTCTTTATCAAAAACGAAACGCCAACGATTATGACTTTAGATAAAAACGAATATCCGTTAACACAGTCGTTAGATGAAATTCATAAGCTTTTATCGCCAATACAGTTCTTTAGAATCAACAGACAATATTTGGTTAATTTTTCGGCCATTCGTGAAGCAGAACATTATTTTTCGCGTAAAATAATCGTGAAATTAAGTGTTCCGACAGAAGAAAAAATATTGGTTGGAAAAGAAAAAGCAACCGCATTTTTAAGCTGGTTAGAAAACCGATAGAACCAATTAATTTACCATTTTCTGAGATAAACTAATTGGTTTGATTTTATAATCCGGGAAACATAAAACAGCTTATAAAAAACAAAGCTGAAAGTATAAAACAGAGAATTAGAATGATCTTTTTCATCTTAGTTTGTATTAGAGTAAGAAATAATAAAAATGCCTAATATCAATTATTAGGCATTTTTATTTTAATGTAGTTTTGTTTTAATTGATTGCTGATGGAGTATAAGTTGCTGTATACAGTTTTCTGTACATAGCATACGTTACGCTTACCATTACAAAGGCAATAATGGCATCTGTTGCAGCGCCAAAACCTAAAACGGCAATTTTTGAAAAGAAAGCAAAGATGATATCGAAAAATACGCCTGCGAAAACCCATTCTTTTAATCGTAATAATTTGTTCGGAATTAAAAGTGTAATAACACCAGCTACTTTAAAAACGCCAAGGATATAAATGAAATGTGCTGGATAACCCAATTGTTGTGTAATTCCCCAAACCAATGGATTGTTTGTTAATTCGAAGAAACCGCTTGCGCCAAACCATAAAGAAGTTAATACTGCGCCTGTCCAATAGATAATTTTTGTTGTTTTTGAGTTCATGATTTTGATATTTAAAGTTATTTAACGGTACAAATGTGCGTTGAAAGCTTTAAAATCGAAATCAGAATTTTGGTGAAACGGACAAACTTTGAGGCGAACTGGACAGGGAGTGGGGTGGTGTTTTTTAACGCAAAGTGCGCTAAGGTTTTCTTTTGATTTTGATAGTGTTTTAAGTTCGCAAAGCTTTGTGTGGAAATATTATATTTTTTAATCTCGCAAAGTCGCAGAGTCGCAAAGTCTTTTTATTTCTCGCAGATTTGGCAGATTGAGCAGATTATATTTTTAAATATGAAAAAAATCTGTTAAATCTGCTAAATCTGCGAGAGACAAATTCCTTTAATCACAATAATATGTGGCTTAAAAAAATTCCTTTGTGACTCTGCTAGATTTGAAAAAGTCTGAGCACAAAGCTTTAAGTCTAGTGAGAACTTTGCTAACTTAAAATCTACAGCATTTACATAAAAAAGAACCTTTGCGCACTTTGCGTTAAAAAAACTAAGCAGACATTTCAGCAATTAAAGCCTGCATCAACTCGCCGGCTTTATGGTATTTTAAATTGCTTGTGTTTTGTCCCGACCAGAAATTTACTAAATCGGTTCTTTCTTGAGCTAAAGCGGCAGTTTTTAAAGAAGCCATTAATCTAGTTTGAAGCGGAAAAGGAAGCACTTCAGATTCAAAAGGAACAGTGTCAGATATTTTATTGCAAACCATTCGGCCCATTCTCCCTGTAAGCGATTTTGAAATTGTTGTCGGAATATTGGGGTTTGCAAACAATGTTTCTTTATGTAAAGGTACAGCAGCAGATTCGTCGGTAACCATAAAAGCAGTTCCCAATTGGACAGCATCAGCACCTAAAGTCATAGCGGCGGCGATTCCTTTAGCATCTATAATTCCGCCAGCGAGCAATAATTGGCGTTTTGGTTTTTGCTTTTAATTGTTGAATGAGACTAAATAATCCTGTAAAAGAATCTTGAGCAGGTTTTAAGAACGTTGGCCTGTGTCCGCCAGCTTCAAATCCTGCGGCGACAATTGCGTCTACTTCGGCATCTTCTAGTGCAAGTGCTTCTTCTAATGTTGTGGCAGCACCAACGGTTTTTATTCCAAGTTTTCTGCTTTCTTGAAGAATTTCTTTTGACGGAATTCCGAAAATGAAACTAAAAACAGCAGGTTTGAGTTCGAATAAAACTTCTACTTGTTTTTCAAATTTAGAAGGAATATCAGAAGATAAATCAGGAAGCGAAATTCCTAATTCATCAAAGTAAGGTTTAAAATTATGTTTTAACTTTTCTAATTTCTCTTTTGGATAATTTATAAGACTTTCGTCAACATCATTAACCCATAAATTGATGTTATAAGGTTTAGAAGTGGCAAGTTTGATTTCTTTTCCGGCTTGTCGAATTTCTTCTGGTGTGAGCGTATAAGCGCCGTAACTGCCCAATCCGCCTGCGTTGCTTACAGCTGCCAAAAGTGAAGCTGTAGAAAAACCGCCTCCCATAGGGCCTTGTAAAATGGGATGCTCAATGCCTAGTAATTCTGTTATTTTGGTTTTCATGCTTGAACCTAATTTTTTAACGAATAGTAAAATTACTAAATATTAAAACGGTTCGCTTCAATAATTTTTATTGTTTTTTAAAGTAAGAAACAAAAAAGGAAAGGCTGTTTTTTCAGGAATGAAATTTTACGGTTGAGTCGTTAAAAATGATTATTCGGTTATATAAAAAAAGATTGAAGCCTTTATTTGAGCACTTTTGCGAGAAAGTTTAATTATATTCTATGAATTCACCTCTTACTATAATCGCCGCAACAAATTTTTCTGCCATCGCCACTAATGCAGTTAATTATGCCGCTGGACTTGCCAAAGCCACAGGCGCAAAATTGGTTTTATTTAATTCATTTTCATTGAGTGTGCACAGTGCTAACTCTCATATAACTGCAGATGCAATGCAAAAGCAGATTGAAAGAGCGATTTCTAAACTAGAAAACTTAGCTAAAGAAATGGCCGATTCGTTTAAAATCGAAACAGCGAGCAATCTGTACGTATTCTTTTTTGGAAGATGAACTTCCGAAAATTATTGCAGAAACAAACGCAGATGTAGTTGTAATGGGAATGGCCGAACGTTCTTTTGAACAGGAATTATTAGGAAATTCAACTACAACGGCAATTAAGAATCTTCAAATTCCCGTTTTGGCAGTTCCTGAAAATGCACATTTCTTAAATATCAAAAAAGTATTATATGCATGCGATAGTTTGAGTTTTTCGGCTATTAAGAAATTTAGCTGGATTAAAAATGCTTTGGGAGATTTTGGTGCAGAAATTGAGTTTTTTAGTGTAGACGAAAAATTAGACGATTTAAAAGAAGAACAACACAGGGTTTTAATGAATTCGAATATCGAAAAAGAATTTGAAGATGTAAAATATCTTTATAAAACGGTAAGATCGAACGCTGTTATTAACGAAATCAGAAAAGAAATTAAGAATTACGAGGCCGATTTACTGATTATGGTACCTCAAAAATACGGTTTTTGGGATTCTTTGGTTCATAGAAGTAAAACTAGGATTTTGGCGACAGGGCTTGATATTCCATTATTGTCGTTTCCGAATTATTAAAGATTGATTTGATTTAAAAATAATGATATAAAAATTACAAGGTTTTTTTGAAGAAATTTTATCAGAATAAATTTTAACAGATTTTTTTTGATTTTAGGGATTCTATAATTTTTAGCGTTTGTTGCCGAATTTCAAAATTATATTTTAACATTTGAGGCAGTTTTGTTAATTATTCTTAATTGTCTGCTAGTTTCAGATTTTTTTAAATTAATTTTGTGGCACTCTAAAAATTTAAATGCAAATAGGTTTTTTATCAGTATGGCAACAGCTACAATTGAGAGTTATCTACAAACTGAAACAGCATTATATGATTTTAAAAATAAGATAAATTAAAGATTATATACCAAGTAATACCGAGAGAACACTTGGTGTATATTTTTAATTTATTTTAATTGGATTTTGTATAATCTTTTTGGTTTGTTCAGGTTTTTAAAACAATATTTCTCAGAAAAGTTATTGTCAGCAGATTTAATCGGCTTTTTAGGAATGCAATTGTCTTTCCTGCATCAGTTCTAAAGAAACTGTAAAAAGAAGAGAAAAGTATTAAGCATTGGGTTCTAAGAGTACAAAGCTTAAAAAAATAAAAAACAATGAGCGCAGTAATTACAGCAATAGGTGGTTTCGTACCATCATCAATTCTGACCAATAAAAAGATTTCAGAAACAGTTGATACATCGGAGGAATGGATCATTAAAAGAACTGGAATTAAAGAACGTAGAATCGCAGACGACGACACAGCAACATCTGATCTTGCTGCGGCAGCGATTGAAAATCTTTTCGAAAATTATAACGTAGATCGGAACGAGATTGAAGCTTTGCTTGTCGCAACAGCAACTCCCGATCACATTTTAGCACCAACTGCAAGTATTGTTTGCGATAAAAGCGGACTTACAAATGCTTTTGGGATTGACATGAACGCAGCTTGTAGCGGATTTCTATATGCGCTAGAAATGGGAGCAAATATGATCGAAAGCGGACGTTATAAGAAATTAATCATCGTTGGGGCTGATAAAATGAGCTCTATCGTAGATTATGAAGATCGTAATACTTGTATTCTTTTCGGAGATGGAGCAGGTGCGGTTTTGTTAGAAAAAACAGAATCTGAGTACGGTTTAATGAAAACGATTTTAAAAACTGACGGAAGCGGAGTTTCTTCTTTGGCTGTACCGGCTGGAGGTTCTAGAAACCCAACTTCTATGCAGAGTCTTTTGCACAGAACGCATTATTTAAAACAAGACGGAGCTTTTGTATTTAAGAGAGCCGTTGCGAGCAATGAGCCAAGTTTCTCAAGATGCTTTGGCAAAGAATGATTTGGAAGCAACTCAAATTGATTGGGTTGTGCCACATCAAGCCAATTTGAGAATTATTAATGCTGTAGGCGAAAGTTTAAATATTGATTCTGATAAAGTAAAAGTAAATATTGACCGTTACGGAAATACAACATCGGCAACAGTTCCTTTATGTTTATGGGATTTTGCGGCTGATTTCAAAGAAGGTCAAAATGTATTGATTACTACTTTTGGTGCAGGTTTTTCTTGGGGTGCAACGTGTCTGAAATGGGGCGTTATGCGTGAGAAAAATCCAGTTGCTACCATAAAAGCAAACAAAAAAGAAGAGGGTGTTCTTGTTGAACACTAATAAGATAGGATTTTTCAATTTTACAGTTGAGGGAATTAATGGGTAGAAAGAACCAAAATAAAAAATCGGGCAAGAATTTTTTCTATAAATACTACAGGGTTATAGTAATTCCAGCCGTTTTTTTGGTCTATCTTTCTTCGTATTATTTTCTAAATCCGTACCGAAATTTTGAAGAAGAAGGTTTGCTCGATTTAGATCAGACCTTCGATATCTTCATTATTTTATTGTATTGCGCCATCCTTACAGAACTAACTTTGTTTGTTGGGCGCAAATTAAATTACTACATCAGTTGGGAACAAAATCCGGCTTTTAGAGCAATAGCACAGTTTATTTGTCTTATTGCCGGAAATATACTTTTAAACTATTTTTTCTCTTGCCTTTGGGATTATTTATATCCATGTACTGCTTTAGAAGAAAATGATTTGGTTGTAATATGGCAGTCTAAAATTATGGCCGCAATTATTTCGCTTTTTATAAGTGCCATTCATACTGGAATATTTCTATTAAACAGATGGCGTTTAAATGCTATAGAAACAACAGAATTAAAGGTTAAAGCCTCTGAACTTCAAGAAGCGGTAACGCGTTCAAAATTAGAATCTCTTAAAATGCAGTTAGATCCGCATTTTGTATTCAATAATTTCAGCACTTTGACAGAGCTGATTTATGAAGATCAGAAAGAAGCGACTTCGTTCTTAGAAAATATAACGAGAGTATATCGTTATATGATTTCGAACTCAAATAAAGATACCATTACAGTAAAAGAGGAAATCGAATTCTTGAATGCGTATTTTTATTTGCTGAAGAAAAGATTGGGCGAAAAAATAGATTTAAAAATTGAGGTTGACGCTGCTTCGCTTGCACTTCATTTACCGCCTTTAACGTTGCAATTATTGGTAGAAAACGCCGTAAAACATAATATGGCAACTTTGGCCAATCCGCTTACGATTACTGTTTTCTCTAATTCTGGAGATATTATTGTTCGAAATAACTTGCGGCAAACAGCTGGAAAAAGTCTGGTTTCAACAGGAATTGGAAATAAAAACATTGAATTTCGTTATAAAATTTTATCTGAAAGAATGCCAACTTTTAGCGAATCAAATGGCTATTATGAAGTGCATCTGCCATTAATTTAAGAATTATGAAAATTTTAATTGTAGAAGATGAAAGCATTAACGCCAGCAGGTTAAAGAGACTGTTGGAAGAACTAGAACCCAATTGTGAAATTTTAGACATAATTGACACGGTTGTCGATACTGTTTCATGGCTCAAATCTAACCCAAAACCCGATTTAATTACAATGGACATTCGTTTAGCAGACGGACTTAGTTTTGCTATATTTGATGAAATCAACATCACTTGTCCTGTAATTTTTACTACAGCTTATGACGAATATGCAATTCGTGCTTTTAAGGTAAACAGCATCGATTATTTGATGAAACCCATTGAAAAGACGGAGTTGGAGTTTGCCCTAGCTAAATTCAAATCTTTAAATAAAAACGAATCTAGCGTAACCAATATCGCAGGAATCCTAAAAGAACTGATCGAAAAACCAGTTTTTAGAATGCGTTTTTTGGTAACGTATCGTGACGGCTATAAAAGTGTAGACGTTTCAGATATCGACTTTATATATTCTGAGTTTAAAACCAGTAATTTGTTTCTTAAATCTGGTGTCATTATCTCAATTCCGCAAACTATGGAAGAACTGGAGCAAGAATTAGATCCGAATATCTTTTTCCGCGCTAACCGCCAGTTTTTCATTCGTGCCGAAAGCATTAAATCTATTGCAAACTATTTCAACGCAAAATTAAAAATCCAACTTAGACTAGATCCCGAACGCGAGGTAATCATCAGTCGTGAAAAAACTCCTTTCTTTAAGCAGTGGATGGATAGATAAGAAAGTTTCTAAGTTTCTAAGATGCTGAGATTCTAAGGTTTTCTGTTTTGCCACGAATTACACTAATTTCCGCTAATTTTATTTCTTGAAGTTGCGATGTTTTACTCTCGTTTTTTGTCATTTCTCCTTTGTCGAAAAGACAAACTATATGTTTTGCCATTCTTGCTGATAAAAATTCGAGAAATTGTATTCACAGTATTTCATAAAACAATTTAATTAGAGAAAATTCGTGAATTCGTAGCAAAAAAACTTTGTGACTCTCCGTCTTTGTGAAATTTCCTTTCATTTATTCTTAAAAAAAACTTTGTGCCCTAGCGCCTTCGTGGCACAACAAAACCCATCCGTTTCAGTATCAAAAAATGTCGTTTGGGTAAATTTCTTCCTTAAAAAAGCGGTTTTACGCTGTTATTTTGTCTGCCAAATTTGAGGTAATTCATTTAAAAATGAAAAGTAAAATGACAAAACAGTTTTTTAAAAATAATAAAGCAATTGGCAGAATTGCAATTTTATTGATAACCATTTCTCTTGCATCATGTGGGAAAAGCGGAGATGCGCAGATGGCTCCTCCAAAGCCAGAAGTAGACTTTCTTCAGACCAATTCGGCAACAGGAGAAGTTGAAAAGAAATATCCAGGAACAGTTGAAGGTTCTGTAAACGTTGATATAAAAGCACAAGTATCAGGTTATTTGGAAGCAATTTATGTAAAAGAAGGAGATTATGTAACCAAAGGACAATCTCTTTTTAAAATTAAAGGTGACGTTTATGCCGAACAAGTAAACAATAGTCGTGCGGCTTACAAAAGCGCTTTGGCAAATCAAGCAAATGCGAAACTGGAAGTAGAAAAAATTAAACCTTTAGTAGAAGGAAAAGTTTTCTCAGACATGCAGTTAAAAACGGCACAGGCCAATTACGAAGCTGCGACAGCACAAGTAGCACAGGCTAAAGCCGCTTTAGGATCATCTCAGTTAAATGCCGATTTCTCTTTGATTAAAGCTCCTGTAAGCGGCTATATTAGCCGTATTCCAAACCGAATTGGAAATTTAGTTACACCGACAGATGCTGTTCCGCTGACTGTTTTATCTGAAATTAACAACGTCTTCGTTTATTTTTCGCTAACAGAAGCAGATTATTTAGCTTTTTCTAAAGATTCAAAAAGTAATCAGACTGTAAGTTTAATTATGGCCGATGACAGCGAGTACGATCAAAAAGGAAAATTGGAAGTAGCGAGTGGAAACGTCGATCGTGCAACGGGTACAATTGCTTTAAAAGCTATTTTTCCAAATCCAAAAAAAGAATTACGTGCGGGAGGTTCTGCGAGAATTGTCTTGAACAAAAGTTTGTCATCTGTAATTACAGTTCCAATGGCGAGCGTAAAAGATATTCAAGATAAATTCTTTGTTTTTATTCTAAAGGAAGGCAATAAAGTAGCTATGGTTCCAATCGAAATTGCAGGAAGTGCAGGAGTAGATTATTTCGTAAAATCCGGATTAAAATCTGGAGATAAAGTAGCGCTGAATAATATCGATGTACTTTATGATAGAATGGAAGTCGTTCCAAAAATCGTCGCTAAAAACACAAGCAGTAAATAATTTTTCATTTAATAAAATAACATTTCCATGTTAAAGAAAATAATAGACAGGCCAGTATTGGCCACAGTTATCTCTATTGTACTGGTTATACTGGGGATCATAGGTCTTACCCGATTATCTGTAACGCGATTCCCAGATATTTCGCCGCCAACAGTTATGGTAAGCGGTTCTTATCCAGGAGGAAACAGTGAAACCGTTATTCGTTCGGTAGTAACACCTTTAGAAGAGCAGATTAACGGAGTAGAGAACATGCAGTACATTAAATCGACTGCAAGTAATGACGGATCTTTCTCTATCAGCGTAATTTTTAAACAAGGAGTAGATCCAGATCAAGCTGCGGTAAACGTTCAGAATAGAGTACAGCAAGCAACGCCAAAACTGCCTCAAGAAGTTATCCGAATGGGATTAACAACTTCGAAACAGCAAAATAGTATGATTGTTATTTTCAACTTATATACAGATGATAATAGCAAATACGACGAGTTGTTCTTGCAGAATTACGCCAATATAAACTTAGTTCCTCAAATGAAACGTGTTCCGGGTGTTGGACAAGTTCAGATTTTTGGACAGAAAGATTATTCGATGCGTGTTTGGTTGGATCCGCGTAAAATGGCAAATGCAGGTTTAGTGCCTTCAGATGTAACACAGGCCATTGCAGAACAAAGTTTAGAATCGGCTCCAGGTAAATTGGGAGAAGAATCTACAGCGGCTTTAGAATATGTAATTCGTTACAAAGGAAAAAAGAACAAACCAGAACAATATGAAAATATTGTGGTTAAAAATGTTGGCGACAATGTTTTAAGATTGAAAGATGTAGCGAGAGTTGAATTTGGTTCTATTTCGTACAGTGGTGATAATAAATCGAATAGTAAAAATGCCGTTACGATGGCGATTTTACAAACTTCGGGTTCAAACGCCAATGACATCGAAATCGGAATCAATAAAGAAGTAGAACGATTATCGAAATCTTTTCCTCCGGGTATTAAATACGTAAACGTAATGAGTACCAAAGAAAGACTAGACGAAGCAACAGGTCAGGTAAAATCGACTTTATTTGAAGCTTTCATTCTGGTATTTATTGTGGTGTTTATTTTCCTTCAGGACATTCGCTCGACGATTATTCCAGCTATTGCAGTTCCGGTTGCGATTGTAGGAACGTTTTTCTTCCTGCTGGTTTTCGGATTTACGATTAATATCTTGACGCTTTTTGCCTTGGTATTAGCGATCGGAATTGTAGTCGATGATGCCATTGTTGTTGTCGAAGCCGTTCACAGTAAAATGGAAGAAGATGAAGAAATTTCAGCCAAAGAAGCAACTCATGGTGCGATGGCAGAAATTACAGGAGCCGTAATTTCGATTACTTTGGTGATGTCGGCAGTATTTATTCCGATCGGATTTATGACGGGATCTTCTGGGATTTTCTATAAACAATTTGCTTATACATTGGCCATTGCGATTATCATTTCTGCTGTAAATGCCTTGACGCTTACGCCTGCATTATGTGCGCTTTTGCTAAAAAATCATGGTGGTAAACATGGTGATCATGAACATAAAACGAGTTTTAAAGATCGTTTTTTCGTTGGATTTAATACAAGTTTCGATAATTTAACGGGAAGATATATTAAAGGCGTTCGTTTCTTAATTGGAAGAAAATGGATTGCTGCAGGATTAGTAACAGGAATCACGGCAATTGCGGTTTACATGATGATGTCTACTCCAAAAAGTTTTGTGCCTTTAGAAGATGATGGTTTCATGGTTTATAGTTTGTCTATGCCACCAGGAACAGCTCTTGATCGAACTACTGCTGTAATTGAAAAATTAGAGAAAGAATTGGCTCCAATAGAAGCGATTGATGTTAATACAAGCATTACAGGATTCAATATTTTGAGCAATAGTGCCAGTCCTGCTTATGGTTTAGGATTTATCAAATTAAAACCTAAGAAAGATAGAGGAGCGGTAAAAGATATTGAGGAAATCATGAATATCGTAAACGGAAAACTGGCTAAAATTAAAGAAGGTCAGATTATGGTTTTCAGAATGCCACCTGTTGAAGGATTTGGGGTAACGAGTGGTGCTGAGATTGTATTGCAAGACAGAATGGCAAGAAGTCCAGAAACTTTAAAAGCAATGTCTGATAAAGTGATTGCAGAGATTATGAAACAGCCAGGAGTTCAATACGCATATACCACTTTTAGAGCCGATTATCCGCAATTGGAATTGGAAGTTGACGAAGATAAAGCGCGTCAAATGGGCGTAAATATCAAGGAACTTTTAGGAAATATTCAGACGTATTTTGCAGGAGATCAATCAGCTGACTTTTCAAGATTTGGTAAGTTTTACAGAGTAAATGTAAAAGCTGATGGTATTTTTAGAATGGATGAAGATGCATTTAATGAAATTTTTGTGAGAAATGCTCAAATGCAAATGGTTCCAGTAAAATCGATTGTGAAATTCCATAAAGTTTACGGTCCAGAATCAGTGAATCGTTATAACCTTTATAATTCGGTAAATATTACAGCAATGGCTTTGCCTGGCTACAGTAACGGACAAATTATGGCTAATCTAGAGCAAGTTTTAGATAAACTTCCGTCTGATTACAGTTACGAATGGACTGGTTTAAGTTTGGAAGAAAAAGCAGGAGGAAGTCAAACTGTTGCCATCTTCGGATTGTGTCTCTTGTTTGTATTTTTCTTATTGGCGAGCACAATACGAAAGTTATTTATTGCCACTTGCGGTATTGCTTTCTATCCCGACGGGAATCTTAGGAGCTTTTGCAGGAGTTAAAGCAGTTGGTTTAGACAACAATATTTACGTTCAGGTTGGATTAATCATGTTGGTCGGACTTCTTGCTAAAAACGCCATTTTGATTGTGGAATTTGCTTTGCAGAGACGTCTTGCCGGATTAACAATAATTGAAGCCGCAATTGAAGGTTCAAGATCAAGGTTACGACCAATTATCATGACTTCGTTAGCTTTTATTGTAGGTATGATTCCGTTAATGTTTGCCTCTGGAGGAACTGCAGTTGGAAACAGATCGATCAGTGTCAGTGCAGCAGTAGGGATGTTTAGCGGTGTTGTTTTGGGAATTTTTGTGATTCCGTTGCTTTTCATTGTATTCCAATATTTACAAGAAAAAGTATCAAGGAAAAAGATCGCAACTCAAGTTCAAACGATAAAAGAATAAGAATGAAAACATTATATAAAATCGGAATGGTTTTACTTACTGGAGCGATCATGACATCGTGTGTGGTAGGAAAAAAATATTCTCGTACAGATTTACAAGCTCCAGAAAAATACCGCGATGAAATCGCGGTTACTGGAGACACAGTTTTGCTTCCGTGGAAAAACTATTATAAAGATCCTTTATTGGTTGCTTTGATTGAAAAAGCGTTAGTAAAAAACAACGAAGTGATCATTGCAATGAAAAGCATGGAACAGCTCGACCTCAGTTATAAACAAGCCAAATTATCGTTATTACCTACACTAGATTTCGATGCTGGAGCGAGCCGTTCTTATCCTTCTAAAAAATTCCCTAAACGGATCTTTGAGCCAGCAATTTATTGGTAAGGATTATATGGATGATTACAGTGCCAATCTGCGTCTTTCGTGGGAAGTAGATATTTGGGGAAAAGCAGCGATGCAAAAAAGAGATGCCAAAGTCGCTTATTTTGCTCAAAAAGAGAATCTTTCAGCATTAAAAACTCGAATTATTGTTCAAGTGGCGCAAGCTTATTACAATCTTTTAGGTTTAGATGAACAGCTTAAAATTGCAGAGAAAAACATCGAGTTGAGTTCCAATACTTTGAGTATGATGGAATTGCAATACAAATCGGGATCGATTAGTTCTTTGGCAGTAAATCAAACAGAAGCTCAG
This sequence comes from Flavobacterium ginsengisoli, assembly GCF_029625315.1. Classification (NCBI taxonomy): domain Bacteria; kingdom Pseudomonadati; phylum Bacteroidota; class Flavobacteriia; order Flavobacteriales; family Flavobacteriaceae; genus Flavobacterium; species Flavobacterium ginsengisoli. The sequence continues at coordinate 1,216,038 of NZ_CP121110.1, read as the reverse complement.
AAGAAAACGGCTGAATTATTAGTGCCTTTAGCGAAAGCAAATATCGCAGTGCAAGAAAACGCTTTACAGATTTTATGCGGAGAATATCCAGATAAGATTGAAAGAGCTGGAAACATTGATGCTTGCTGAAGTTTCTGTAATTTTTCCAACAGGAATTCGGCTTCGCTTTTGAGCAGAAGACCAGATGTAAAATCTAGCGAATACGCGGTTATGTCTGCCACTGCAAAAACAGGATTGGCAAAAGCAACCATGTATCCAACTTTAAGTTTGAATCCGTCTATTGGAGTAAATTCTTTTGAATTTGAAAATTGGTTTGATTTTCCAGGTTCAATCACCAAAACCATTGCAGCCAATTTAGCGCAACCCATTTTTAGAAAAAAAGCTTTAAGAACGGCTTATGAAGTGGCTGTTTTAGAACAAGAAAAAGCGGTTGTGCAATTTAAACAGTCTTTTATAACAGCAGTTGGCGAAGTAAACGATGCTATGTCAAGATTAAAATATGCTGACGAACGTATTGTTTTGGCAAAAGAGAAAGCAGAATCGTTAGAAAAAGCAACTTCAGATGCTGGTTTGCTTTATAAAAGCGGAATGGCTAATTATCTTGAAGTAATTGCAGCGCAAAACAGTTCGCTACAGAACGAACTAGATTTAGTAACAATAAAACTCGAAAAACTGAATGCAAGCAATTAACCTGTACCGTGCTTTAGGCGGTGGAGTAGAGTAGTGCTTAATTTTCTTAATTCACCATTTCTGTAAGCAATTATGGAGGTGGTGAATTTTCTTTTGAATTGATTTTACTGATTTATGGACAAAATTATTTTTACCCGATCAGAACTTTACAGCTTGGTTTGGAAATTTCCAATACCGCAGATTGCAAAACATTATGAGGTTTCTAGTATGGGAATCAAAAATGCTTGCGAAAAAATGAATATTCCGCTCCCTAAAAGCCGACATTGGATTGGACCTGAATATAAAAGAAAGAATGTTCCTCAGTTACCAATTGATTTTAAAGGAAATAATGAGATTTCGATTTTAAAAAAGACATACGAAATGCAACTTCGAGTTCCTTCAAAATCGACGCCTTTACTCGATTTGGCTCAAAGCATAAAAGATGATGTTCATGCTCCGCTGAGCATTAGCGACAAGCTCGAAAATTCGTTGGAGATTATTACAGCAACAAAGGATTATTGGGAAAGCAGAGGCTTAAACGATAATATCAATCTGGAAAAATTAGAGATTTTGAATTTGAATGTTTCTAAAGAAAGTGCAAATCGCGCTTTACGGTTTATGAATGCTTTGATCAAACTCATTCACTATCGCGGACATGAATTTAAAAAAGGTCTTGATGGTTTGGATACAATTGTTTTTAAGAACGAAAGTGAAATAAAAATAGATTTAAGAGAAGCGCAAAAAAGAATAACCAAAACGGGTTTAAGAGAAACTTTTGGTTATGTTTTTACTGGTGATTTCATTTTTAGAATTTCAAGAGGATCAAACAAAAAAGAATGGCGTGAAGGAAAAATTTCTTTAGAAAATAATCTTGCATTAATTATGGCAAAGATTGAATTAATGGCTGCAGAAGATTAAAAATATCCAAGCGGATTAACATATTTTGAAAGGATTCTCTTTGCCATAAATACTTCCTTCTTCCGAAATATACAAAAAAAAGAGGCTTTCTTTTTGAGAAGCCTCTTTTTCAAATAGTTGTGTTGTGGTTTTCAAACAAACTGGTTTAGTTTTTAAATTAATTAATTTTAACCAAATGAGCTTCAATGGCAGCTCTTTGAGGTTCGTATTGAGCAGGAAGTTTTAAGTTCTGACCTAATTCTTCTAAGCTTTCGTCTACAATAAATCCAGGATTGTCAGTTGCAATTTCGAACAAAACTCCGCCTGGTTCTCTAAAATAAAGAGAGTGAAAATATTGTCTGTCAATTTGTGGTGTAATCTGCAACCCGTATTCTTCTATTTTTTCTCTGAATTTCATTAAAATTTCGTCATTTTTTACACGAAAAGCAACGTGATGAACCGTTCCATTTGCATTTAAACCGCGTTTTTCTTCTGGTAATTCTACCAAGTCAACAATTGCAGCATTTTCTACAGCATCTGTTGCATAACGGTAACGGTTTACATCTTGATCGATCAATTTGTAACCAAATATTTCAGTTAAAACTGCAGCAGTTGGTTTAATGTTATTTAAAGTCAAAGTAATGTTATGAAAACCTCTTGTAGCCACATCAGCTTTTACTTCGTCAGTTTCCCAAGCTTTTCTGTTATCTTCCGTTTTAGATTCAATTAATTCTAATTTTAAACCATCTGGATCTAAGAAAGTCAAATATTTTTCTCCGAATTTTTCAGCTGGTTTATTGTAAATTACGTTGTATTGCTCGAAACGTTTCTGCCAGAAATCCAAACTTCCTTTTGGAACAGAATAACCAATTTCTGTAGCCATTCCAGAACCTTTTCTGCCTTGCTGGATTCCTTCTCCCCACGGGAAGAAAGTTAAAATAGTCCCTGCGCTTCCAACTTCATCACCAAAGTAAAAATGGTAAGTTCCTGGATCATCAAAATTCACTGTTTTTTTGATGAATCTTAATCCTAAAACTTTTGAGTAAAAGTCAAAATTACGTTTAGCGTCTCCTGCAATTGCAGTAATATGATGTAATCCTAAAATTTTATTTTCCATGGTATTTTTATATTAAATAGTTGTTTGATTTTTCTTTTACAAATTTACGTCCGTTATCGCTGTTTATCGATTAACCTAGATTAAGAAAGAAGCGAGGACGATATTTTGTCATTTTTTTAAGTTCTTCCTTCGACGACAATGTTTTGTTAATTGCATAACACGAAAGTAAATGCAGTGTATAGAAATACATTCTGAAAAACAGTATATCCTGTTTTCAGACGTTGTTTTTTGCTGTGACCAATAACCGATCACAGCAAATTATATGAAATATTGATGAATTTTATATTTTGATAAATATTGATTTTCTAAGCTTAAATTCAATATTTTTTGTTTTATGTCCTTTCCCTGTAGTGTCTTCAACCAATAGAATTGAACCCGTGTTGAAAGTTCTTTTTTCTCCTAATGAAGTTTCTATTTCTACACCGCCATCTAGCAAAACAATATATTGGCGGTCTGGAGCATTATGAAAATCGTAATCGTAAGAAGGATTAACTTCTCTAAAAACGATAGATTTAACGGGTTCATCATCAGATAGAAATCCGATATCGCCGTTGTTTTTTAACGGAACATCAAAGTCTTTAAAATGACTCTCTCCGTTTGCATCGCTATAAATGCGAGTTATCGTAATCATTACTTTTTATTGAAAACTAATGCATTGGCACAATTTATCTCATCTTGACTAATGGTATGTCCCATATTTGGATAGATTTTTTTTGTAACATCTGCACCCATTTTCTCCATAAGCGTTTCAGTATCATTTACTCTTTCTACAGGAACATGAAAATCAGGATCGCTTGTTCCGATAAAAACAGGCGTGTTTTCAAAATTTCCTGCATAATGGTTTTCATAGACTTTATCGCCAATTAATCCGCCAGTAAAAGCAACGATTCCACCGTATTTTGCAGCATTTCTTGTTGTAAATTCCAAAGCTAGACATGCTCCTTGTGAAAATCCTAAGAAATAAATATTTTCTTTTTCGATTCCGTTTTGCTGAATAGCAACCACAACTTGATGTATTGCTTCCAACGATTTTGAAAACGAAGGTTCATTTTCGTTTAGCGGCGCTAAAAACGAATACGGATACCAAGTTCTGTTTTCTGCTTCAGGCGCAATCAATGCAAAATCATCAACCTTAAGATGTTTTGCGATAGAAAGAATATCATGTGCGCTTGCACCACGTCCATGAATCATAATTAAAGCTTTTTTCGCTTCATTTAAAGGAACACCGTCTGTTAATATTTCTGTATTCATAGTATTTAAATCTTTACTTTTTAGTCTAGAGATTGGAGTCTTTCGTCTTTATTTTTTCATCTTTTTTACTTCTTCCAAATATCTTCGTTTTCGTCTGGATGTCTTTTAAATTGCGCATGAACATACGGACAAAGTGGTAAAACTTTCAAATTATTGGCGCGAACATAAGAAACCATTTCTTCTAAAAGCTTCTTAGCATAACCTTTTCCTTCGCCCTCTGGCTCAACTCCCGTGTGGTAAACTGTCAGTAAATCAGGTTTAATGCTTACTGTCATTTCGCCTAGTTTTTTACCATCAACATAAAGATTAAAAGCGCCATGTTTTTTTTCGTCCAATTCTAATTTTATTGTTTCCATATATTTTTTGATTCAATTTTTTGAGAGAAAATTATTTAGTTGAATTTAAGAAAATTAAACTGTCTATAAAAATAGTTCTACAGACAGTTTAATTAAATCTTTCTGTATTTATTTTATAAAGTCAAGAATATCATTGTTGATTGTTTCTGCTTCTGTAGTTGGCATACCGTGAGGGAAACCAGGATAAGAAATCAATTTTCCGTTTTTCAACAATTTTGTCGCTCTAGGAGCTTGATTGTAAGGAACAATTTGGTCATCTTCTCCATGTAAAACCAAAACTGGAATATCTAAACTTTTTAAGTCTTCTGTAAAATCAGATTCAGAAAACGCTTTAATTCCTTCGTAATGAGACAAAACAGAACCCATCATTCCTTGACGCCACCAATTTTGTTTAATGCCTTCTTGAACAGTTTGTCCTTTACGGTTCCAACCGTAGAACGGAATCGGAAAGTCGTAGAAATATTGTGCTCTATTAAATCCGGTTCCTTTTCTAATTTCGTCAAAAACTGACAATGGAACGCCTTCTGGATTAGATTCGTTTTGAATCATTATCGGAGTAACGGCGCTAATAATTACCGCTTTTGAAATTCTACCTTTTCCGTATTTTGCGGCGTAACGAATTACTTCGCCTCCTCCGGTTGAATGCCCAACGTGAATGGCATCTTTTAAATCTAAAGCTTCAGTCAATTCAGCGATGTCAGATGCATAAGTTTCCATGTTGTTTCCCTCAGAAGCCTGACTAGAACGTCCATGTCCGCGTCGATCGTGTGCTATTACTCTGTAGCCTTTTTGAAGAAAAAACATCATTTGTGCATCCCAATCGTCACTTGACAAAGGCCATCCGTGGTGAAAAACAATTGGTTGACCTTTTCCCCAATCTTTGTAATAAATCTGTGTTCCGTCTTTTACTGTAAATGTGCTCATAATTTTTTGATTTTAAGATTAATTTGTTTTATAATTTTAAGTTTAAATTCGTTATTGGTTTAAAATTTAAACTTACAACTTGTTTTTTGTTTTATTTTGTTTGATTATGGTACAAATGTATTACAGAATAAAATCTGCATCTATTAATCTAGATTAAGAACTGAAAATTTTAAGTTGATAAGCAATGTTAAATTAATGATTTTTTAGTGTAATTTATTGATTTTTAAGTTTTTATAAGGTTAAGTTTTTTGGTTTCTTTATTAGGAAAGAATTTCATTTTAGTATAAAAAAAATGCTAAACGTAATTGTTTAGCATTTGTGGCAGTTAATCTTGTTGGAATGATTTTAGACTTCCATCATCATTAAACTCTATCGAATAGCGTTCTCGGCTTCCGTTTATAGATGACGGATACCATCTTAGTTTATTATTCCAAATAGAAATATAAACACTTGTCGTAGGTTGTGCGCCTTCAACTTCCTTTGTTTTTTCGTTATAAACCTGAGCCACTTTTGCCGCATTTATAAAACTGATTTTATTTAAAGAAACCAAACGTCCTTTAACATCATCACGAACAGAAAGCTGAACAGGTTTTGGTCCTGACCATTTTTCATCGTTAAATTCATAAATGTCTACATATTTTGGATTTTCAGGATGTTGCAAGCATCGCATTTATTCTTCCATCATTATAAAAGTATAAGATCGAGTAAATAAATATTTCTTTTCCATTGTATTGAGGAAGATTTTTCAGTTGTTTTTCTGCTTTTTTTAATATTTCGATATTAGTCAATAGATTAATTTCCTTTTTTTCGCTTTGCAAAGGCGGTGAAGCAACGTTTTCGGATTTTTTATTTACAATTGTATCATTAGGTTTTAAAGTTTCATCTATACTTTTTGAGATCTTTTCGCGACTTAAAAATAAAGTGCAAAACAGCATCAAAATAACTATCTTTTTCATTTGCTATATTTTGTTTAAATCATTTGCAAAAGCAATTTGGTTTGGATTTTCGGGATTATAAAAAATATCAAGGAATTGTTTTTTGGTCATTTCTAAATCTAAAATTCCAATAACTTTTTTCAAACTATTTTGATGCACTAGATTTTTTGTGTCTTTATATTCTAACTCAAAACGCATCATTGGTTGTTCGTTAATATATGTTCCTGTTTGGCTTACATTGATTAATTTGGCCTGAGTTTTTATTCCTTTAAATTTGAGTGCAACCGAATTTTGATCTAAGCCAGTTAGTTTTTTAAATATAAATTGAACCAAAACGCGATAGAACAAAAGCACTAACGGAATTATTAATAACGGATGTCCAAAAGACATAAAACGCCACCCCATACCATGACTTTCGGTTTGATAGGAAAACAAATAATAGGCTACAACGATAAACGTAAAAAATAGCCAACCTAAAATTCTAATTGTTAAATTCCTGATGCTTAAAGTTGGAGTAGCAGATGAAATTACAAAATAAGGAGGTTTTTTCATGTACTTGTCTAGTAATAAACTGATCTGTTTTCCAGCTTCGAACCGTTTTTCATTGGGTTTGGTGTCTGTAATATTGGTTTTATGAATGATTTCGGTATTCGCAAGATTTTTAAAACACAGTTCGAGTTCGTAATTGTCAAATTTAGAATTGAATTTAGAAGCTTTCTTCGAACTAATTATTTCAGCTTCGCGACGTAATCCGTTTAATTTTATTTTCTCCAGATTATTTTTATTGACAAAAACCTGAAAGATCCATTTTTGGAAATAACCAATCAAAAGGATCAGCCAGAGAATTACAGACAATAAAACGATTCCTAAAGCCCAATAAGGATCTTTGGTTTTTAAATCGTTGATATCTAAATCGCTATTGATTGCATAATACAAAATCATTGGAAAAGGGATTGCAAAAAAGAGCATGTAGAGTACCCAAAAGGTAATGGCTAAGTTTTTTTTCATTCGCTGTAAATTGGGGTTATTTAGTAGCTATTTTAGAATTAAAATGTCATAAAAAAACGACAATACTCAAATTTAGATAAAATATGCAAAATATCAAGACTGTTTATGTTAAAGAATTTTTTTACGAAAACAAGAAATGATTCAGAAATAAAACAACCTCTTCTTTAAATGAAATAAAAATTGCATTTCGTTAAAATAAATACAAAATAGTATGTACTTTTGCCTGCAAACTATTGAACAAGCACTTGAAAAGGTTAATCATCATAGCACTTTCTATTTTAATTCTCTCGCCATCTTTTGGCAGACTTGTTCGTTTATGCTTCTTTTAAAATCAACCAGAAAGAAATTGCTAAAACTATTTGCGTTCAGCGTAAACAAGCATTTAACAGTTGTAATGGGCGATGCGAACTTCAAAAAAGCATTAAAAAATATTCTGATAATGAACGAAAAATGCAAGACAGCTTAAAAGATAAATTGGAGCTTGTTTACGTTCAAAATACTGCTGAAATCAATTTTAGCACAATTCCAGTTATCGAATCTAAAGATAACGCTTCAATTTTATTTGATAAGAAACCAATCGGAGCTTCTAATCTTACTTTTCACCCTCCTCTCTATAGAGTTTAGGGATCAATCTTTTTTTTAATTCCAATATTCTCGAATTCCAATTTTTTATAATTGAAATTTTGAATGTCTTATTGCTCGCTTATGCGGATTTTAAATCCAAATTTGAGTAACAAATCGCATAGTTTATTCTTTTAAAACGATATTGATCTTCTTTTGTAATTGAAGAGAATAACTGTATTCTAACTTCATTTACTTTCGCCATTTTCTTGGCTTTTCACTAGCATTTTGGATTTTTTGATATTCAAAAATTTATAGCTTAATGCTAAATTTCAAACATTTTTTTATAACATTCATCAAATGAAATCTTTTAATTTTTGGATAATCGCAGTATTATTTGCGGTTACTTCCTGTACAATTGACAAAACAGATTACGAAGCTGAAACAGGTTCTGAAGTTCCTGAAAACTTGGAATTTAAAGAAGCAACTTCGCTTACAAGCGGAAGCTATAAGGTTAGCATTGAAGCTTTAAACGGAACATTCTATAAAGGATATAATGAGCTTCATCTGAAAATTGTCAATACTCAAAACAGCCAAGAGTTAACGACAGCTGCCGTAACTTTTCTGCCAATTATGAGTAATGCTGACGGAAGCAAAAGTTCGTGTCCGCATCAGTATAATGTTGCATATGATTCTGCTAAAAAGTATTACAGCGGGTATTCTGTTTTTACAGGAGAAAGCTCTACTACAGCGAGTTGGAAATTGTACATCAGTTTTACGGCAGATGGTCAAAAATATGAAATCAATAAAGATGTTACTGTAGAAAAACAAAGCAATAAAAACTTAAATATGACTGCTTTTGCAGGAAGTGATGGAGAACAATATATAATTGCATTGATTTCGCCTCAAAAACCAACTGTTTCAGAAAATGCTTTGATTGCTGGTGTTTACAAATACGATAAACCAACGACTCCTGCAGGAACTTTTCCAGATCCATCTCAGTTTTCCTATTCTGAAGTTGTGGGATATACTTTAAAATTAGATCCGAGAATGCCAGAACCTTCTATGGGAAATCACTCTTCGCCAAATAATAAAGACTTGACGCAAGGAGACGACGGTTTGTATCACGGTGTTGTCAATTATACGATGACTGGAAATTGGACATTGAACTTAATTATGATGAACCAAAACGGATTAATTGTAAAAGGGACCATTGTTCCAACTGATCATACGCCAGGAGTAGAAGGCGTAAAAAGTGAACTTTATATTGATACTTTATTCTAAAAACATGAAATATATTATAATGTCGCTTTTCTTGGGATTTTCAGTTACAGCTCAAAATCAGCATGCACATCACGATAGCATAAAAAACTTAGAAGAAGTAACCGTAAAAAATGCGACGAAAAAGAAGATTGAAACAGAAATGAAAATGGCGGTTTCTGTTGATGAATTTTTGTCTTCATCAGACAATATCAGTTTCATAAAACGTGGAGCTTATGCTTGGGAACCTTTATTGAATAATATGAGTACAGAACGTTCGACAGTTACAATTGACGGAATGCACGTTTTTGGCGCTTGCACTGATAAAATGGATCCAATTACGTCTTATGTAGAAAGTAATAATCTTGCCGCAGTAGATATTAAATCGGGTCAAGAAGGAAGTTTGCACGGAGCAACTGTTGCCGGAAGCATCGATTTAAAAAGAAAAAGTACGCCGTTTGGACTTCAAAAGAAATGGAACGGAGCGTATCAAACTGGATTTGAGTTTAATAATAAGCAGTTTTTTAATTTAGGGAATATCGCTTATTCGGGAACTAAGTTTGTTGCAGATGGAAGCATTTCGTACCGTACAGCAGATAATTATCATGACGGGAACAATGACGAAGTAAAGCATTCACAATACAATAAATTCAATACTTCGTTAGGTTTGGCTTACAAAACCAGCGATTTGTCATCGGTTAGATTAGACGCGATTTTTGATGTGGCAAAAAATGTTGGTTATCCTGCTTTGCCAATGGATTTGTGGCTTTCTCGCGCTCTTATTACCTCTGCTTCTTATAAACAATTGTTTGAAGAAGGTTTGGTTAGAGTAGTAGATACAAAAGTATATTTTAATGCAATTGAGCATTATATGGACGATACAACTCGACCAGAAAATTTAGTTCATATGGACATGCCAGGTTGGAGCACAACTTACGGATTGGTTTCTAAAGCTAATTTAAAAAAGAATGATTACTCTTCTGAAATTCAGCTGAATGCTTATGATAATTTGTCTATTGCAGAAATGAGAATGTATCCGCAAGATCGAAGCGAAAGAACGATGTTTGCTTACAGCTGGCCTTGGGTTACGACTCGTTATGCTGGACTTTCTATGAATAATTCTTGGGATATTTCAGAAAAAAGTCAAGTGCATTTAGGTGGTTCTTTAGGAGTGAATTACAATTATTCTAAATACATAGAATTCAATTGGATTTTTCATCCTGGAGCTCCTCAGGAAAAAACGAGATTTCTGCCAAGTCTTAATGCCGCTTACAACTTAAATATTGATCAATTTAATTTTTCTGTCGGAACTGGTTACGGTCATAGAGCGCCTTCTGTTTCTGAGGGTTATGGCTATTATATCTATAATAGTTTTGACCGTTACGATTACATTGGAGATCCGAATTTGAAAAATGAAATTTCGTATGAAGGAAATGCAAGCGCAGGTTTTAAAACAGAAAAATTGAGCATTCAAGGAAAAATAAACTATTTCTATATTCAGAACTACATTATTGGTAAAATCTTAAGCATGGGAAGTCCGATGAATTATCAATCTGTTGGTGTAAAAGGATATACATCATTAGATTATGCAACGCTTTTGAATATGTCTGCTAATGTGAGCTACGATATTTTGGAACATTTGCATTGGAAAGGAACGTTGACTTACGCTCGCGGAATGGATAATAAAGGAGGAAATTTACCATTTATACGTCCGTTAAGCTATTTGACTTCGCTTAATTATATGTATAAAAATTTCGGAATTCAGACTTCTGTTAATGGCGATTTTGAGCAAATTAATTACAGTCCAGAATATGGAGAAGATTTAACGGTCTGCTTATGCAATTTGGAATATTTCTGCTAATTATTCTTTTAAAATCAACAAAGTGCAAAGCACAATACAAGTTGGAGCTGAGAATTTATTAAATGCATATTACAGTACGTATGCCGATTGGGGTAATATTCCAAGAATGGGACGCAATTTTTTCACGTCTTTAAAATTGAATTTCTAAGAAAAAATGAAAAAAGTTTTTAGTATCACAATGACAATTCTGTTCCTGCTGGTTTCTTTCCAGCAGGCGCTTATCGTTGTGCACTTCAAACTGAATCAAAATGCGATTGAAAAAGAATTTTGTGTTAACAAAGCCAAGCCAGAATTGCAATGCCATGGTAAATGCCATTTGAAGAAAGAGCTTCAGGAAACGGAAAAAAATTCTGATTTGGAATTGAGAAGCATTAGCAAAAAGATTGATATTGCTTTAAACACAAATATACAGTTTCAGGTTTCGCTAATAAAAATTATAACATCCAAGAAAGTGCCAATTTATAAAGAATTGGATCTGCTAGAACCTTGCCTTGAAATTTTTGTACCGCCGCCTATTTTATAATCTTCCTTTTGATTAATAAAATAGCCATTTGGTTAAATTGAACTTTAACGCATAGTTTGCTATGTGAATTTAAATTAGCAAAACGTCTTTTTTTAGTTTAGAAAACTATGTTTCTATGTGTTGGAATAGTGTAACTCAATGGTTTAAAGACAGTACAAAAATTAAAATCATAAAAATGCAAAATTTTAAAAAATACCTTTTATTATCAGCAGCCGCTTTGGCTTTTGTTTCATGTTCAAATGATGACGATGCACCAGCAAGCAAACAATTTAACATTCGAATTCAACAATACGTTTAAAGACAAAACAATTGTTTTAGGAGATGCAACTTCTGCGTCAGCAACAACAAATACTTCGGCGGCAGGACAAGTTCATCATTTTTCTGAAGTGAAATATGTGATTAGCAATATTCGTCTAATAAAAGATGACGGAAGCGAAGTGCCTTACAACGTAAATGATTTAGATAAAGGTGCAACAGTTATAGATCAGGCAAAAACGGCTTCATTAAGCTATGTTTTGAGCAATGTGCCATCTGCTTCATACAAACAGATTAAATTTGGTTTGGGTATTAAAACAGAGCAAAATACTCTAGACCAAACAAGATTCCCTAAATTTTACGCGGCGGCTGGAGCCAATGATACAGCAATGATGTGGGAATGGGGAACAGGATATCGTTTTACAAAAGTAGAAGGTTTTTATGATACTGATAATAAAGCGATGTCAATTCACACAGGAAGCACTGTTGCTGGAACTGAAGGCGCTTATACACAAGGTGTAAATGCTTATAGAGATATTACGCTAAGTCTTAATGTAAATGCAGTTGTAGGTAAAAATGCTCCAAAAATCAAAATTAAGGCTGATTTCGACAAATTATTGAGCGGAAAAATCAATACCATTACTTTATCTACAGGGACAGGAATGGGCGATAATGCTACTCCAAATGTTCATACTGCAGCGCAAATGGTAAAATTTGTGGATAATCTAGGGGGAAACGGTACAAACGATATTTCAGGAATGTTTTCTGTAACTAGTGTAGAAAACTAAGTTAACTCTTTGGTAGAAATCTTATTTAATCTGCTTAAATCTTTTAAAATCTGCGTGAAATACTTTTTAAGTATAGATTTTTTCACGCAGATTTAAAGAGGATTGAGGGAGATCTAGGCAGATTAAATCGAATCTATTGATTAAAAAAAATTCAGAGCCGTCTGAAATTAAAAAGACGGCTTTATTTTAAAAATCATTAAAATGAAAAAAATAATCGGCTTCATCATAATCGTAATCTTTTTCACTTCTTGTAGCAGTAGTGATTCTGATGAGACTTATTTTGATAATCCTGAACTTTCATTGCATATTCCCACAGATTTTCCAGAAGTAAATAGCTATGTGAGTTTAAATAAACCTACAAAATATGGTGCTGAGTTGGGCGAAAAACTTTTCTCTGACAAAAGATTTAGTAAGGACAATACAATTTCTTGCTCAAGTTGTCATATTCAAGCAAATGCCTTTGCCGATCATAATGCGCAAGCTATTGGAATTGAGGGAAGAGTAGGGCTTAGAAATGCGCCACCGCTTCAGAATTTAATGTTTCTAAAGTTCTTTAATTGGGATGGAAGCCGACTGCAATTAGAAACACAGCCTTTGGTTCCGATTATTACCCATGAAGAAATGGATTCTTCGATTTTGGAAGTTATCGGAAAAATTAAAGATGATGCTTCTTATAAAGAGATGTTTAAAAAAACATTTGGAGATCAGGAAATTACAGCAGACAGAATTTACAAAAGTATTGCTCAGTTTGAGTATACTTTGATTTCTGCCAATAGCAAATATGATAAAGTAAAACGAAAAGAAAGTCAGTTTACAGAAAACGAAGCGGCGGGATATGCAACATTTCAGCAAAAATGCGCAAGTTGCCATAGCACCGAATTGTTTACAGACCAAAGTTTTAGAAATATTGGATTTCCGTTAAACACCGATTCTAATGAAGCAGGAAGAGGAAGAGTTACTGGAATTGCAACTGATTTTATGAGTTTCAGAGTTCCGTCTCTACGAAATGTAGAATATACTGCACCTTATGGAAGTTTTGGTCAGTTTGCAACCTTAAAATCGGTTTTGGATTATTTTGATAACGGAGTTTTGAATGCAGCCAATTTGGATCCTATTTTTAAAAATAATGGCAATAGAATTCCGCTTACAGAAGTAGAAAAAGAGAACCTTATTGCGTTTATGAAAACCTTGAGCGACAGAGAATTTACAGGAAATTAATGTGAAAAGACTTGATTTTACTGGTGTTTCGAGTTTCTTTTTAAGAAAAGGAAAAAATGTTTATAATATGTTGATAAATAATGCGTTGCGGACTGTGTTAAAATCTTATTTCGATAGATTAAATGTTTTAAATTTATAACTGAATGATAGTTAATTATTTAAAAATTTTTGAATATGGAAAGAGCTATAAAACTACAGGTTCGCAAAGAACTTGACGGAAAACAAGAAGTAAATATAATTAAGCTAAAAGGTAGTTTAATAACCAAAGGTTACACCGAAATTATTCATATTAGCGACAAGGACGACGAATTCTATATTAATTCATTTGCTACTAAAACAGAGGCAAATAAAGAAGTAAGAGAATTTATTCTAGATTTTATAAACAAAGAAAATTTAAGCAATACAATTAGTGTTCTAGCATAATTAAGATAGAATACTAGGTTGTAATGCCCATAAAGCAATAATAAGTTTAAATTGCATTTGTAAAACTTGTATTTTGATCCAGATAAAGATGTTGATCTTTTAAAATATCATCTGGTTTCTCGTCCCAATCTCCCCAATCTCCTACATAAGTTTTACGAAATATTAATTCGTTATTATCACCATCACAAACCAAAGTTCGGTCTGTACAGGTCTCATTGTTTGGACTGAAATTTATTTGTGTATTTTTCATGGCGTGATTATTTAATTGTTTGTAAATGAGATTATAAAATTAAAAAGATCAAGTCAAACTTAGTTATAAAATAATATTAAATTATTGTTTAATTTGCATCTATATGACTGAAAAATAACTTTTTACAAAAAAATGCTAAACAAACCTGTTTAGCATTTTTTATTTACTCTTTCTTCTAAAATCTTTCTTCTTTATTTCCTTTTTTTAGGATATCTTCCTCGAGGTTCATCACCTTCTCGGAGTATAATTTCAGAATGCAAGAACTGTGCAAGCATCAGCAGAACCTTTTACTTTGGCAGCACTGCGTTCTAGCATTTCTGCTTCAAAATCGTTTAAGATATTTTTTCTTAGACCAGTTTCTCTCCAATTAGATTTTGCATTACAGCCTCTATATATTTTTCTAGCCAATTTTAAAGCATCCAACAAAGCTTGGTTTGCACCTTGACCTTTAAACGGACTCATTGGGTGCGCTGCATCGCCAATTAAAGTTATATTTTGATTCTTTTCTAATAATTCCGATCGAAGCAATTCGCGATCATAAACAGGATATCCAGAAATTAAACTTTCTTGTGTAGCTTCTAAAATTTGCGGAATAGGAGTGTGCCATTGTGTTCTGCGACAAGCTTCTTCTTTAAGTGCTTTCGGACCTTTTGCGCTTAGTTCTTTAGCTTCTTCTTCAGACATCGGGAAACTCAATTGCCACATTACAGAATCTCCCGTGTAAGGCATAACATAAATTCGTTCATTTCCATTTGCAGTCTGAAAAACGGTTGCAGAATCTAATAATTGGCTCGAAATATCTTTGAGAGAACTTAAAGGACAAATTCCTAATATTACAATGCAATCCAAATAACGAAGCGGGGTTATGTCTTCGCCAATTGTTAGTTTTCTCACAATGCTTCTAATGCCATCTGCACCAACGACAAGATCAGCTTTTACGTTTTTTTCATCTCGGTTTACTTGAAATTTAAGTTCTACACCATCAATATTAGCTTTAAAATCTAACAATTGATGTCCCCATTGCACCGCATTATTTCCTCCAAGCTGTTCTAAAAGAGCTTGGCGCAACGATTGCCGTGCAATATGCATATTGGTACGTGTAGCAGACGGTTTAATTTCAGTTTCAATCCATTTTCTGGTTCCCCATTCGCCCAATATTTTTCCTTCTGTATTATGAACAATATGTTTTGTAGAAATTATACCGTTTAAAGAAGTAATCCCTAAACCCTTCATGGCTTTACTGGCTTGTTGTAATGTAAGTCCGTAGCCTTGAGATCGTGCATCAAAATGAGTATCTCTTTCGTAAATTGAAAAAGGAATTCCGCGATGTAAACATGCCACGGCCAAAGCGACACCGCCAATGCCAGCACCAATTATAGCAACGTGAGGTTTTGTCAAATCAGGTTCTAGATATTTTTCGGACTGAATTAATCCTGATCCTGAGCAATTTGTGCACAAATGCAGATGTGCTTTAGGGCGTATTGGAGCAACTTTAGTTTGCGAACTTTCAAATGCAGCCAATTCTGTTTTATAACGTCTTTGAGCTTTTTTACTAAGTCCGCGATTTATTTTGCCTTGTCCCGGCATTCCTGACATATCGTCCACATAATTTTTATTGTAATTATAATGAAGCAAAATTAGCATTATTTTTCAGAAGCTATTTTAAGATAATATGGAGGCGTAGAAGAGTTAATTAAATTGATTTTCTAAGTACAGTAGTTTCAAAATTTAAATCTTTAATAAAATCAACAACATCATCTGGTTTTTCTAGAATTAAATTACAATCTACATCTTCGACTAAAAAGAAAAATCGAAACTCTGAATGTATCGTTTTTAGTGCCGTATTTAATAATTTTATGAAAGGTTTTACTTCCAACCAGTTTGTTTCGGTTTCAAAATAAATAGAAAAAACTTGTTCTTCGACAACAAAATTTAAAGTATAGCCATAAGAACCCTGACTATATCTTGGATCTCCAAACAATTCAGCATTTTGATAGAATCTTCCTTTTATATTTTTTTTGAACAATAATTTTGCAATATAAGTATTAAAGAAAAGTTCGTAATTTAAAGGATAAGATGCAATTGAGGTATCAAATAAGGAAGTGTTTAGTTTAGTTTTGACTAAAATTTCACCATTATAAGTGGTTTCAGCCAAATATTGATCAAAATTGCTGATTGATAATGATTTTAAAAATGGGCTATAAAGATGTTTGTTCCAGTTAATGTCATTCTTTATAAATCCAGGATCATTACTAATATCTTCAGGAGTAAGTTGGTATTGATTTAGCATAATAGTAAAGAACTTATTCTTGTCAGTATAGAACAAAAACTTTTTGAGACAATAATGATTGTCTAAATGACTTGACGCGAAGTATGAAAATGCTAATTCTGTTATTTCAGCTTGAAATGCCATATTATTTAATGCTAAATAAGCAAACGGATTAGTTTCTTCAAAAAATGATTCATCATTTATAGATTCAATTTTGCCCTCAAAATATTCGTTTACAAATAATTTTAGTAGAATAAAAGAATCTTCTTTAAAACCTAAATCAAAAAGAACGATCGGGATTGAAGTTTCATAGAAATATTTTTTGCCATTGTTTCTGTTTTTTAAGTACTTCTGAATTTCTTCGTAACAATTCTCAAGTTTGTTTTTTAAAGTAAATTCAAAAAAATCAAAAGAGAATTTTTCGGGAGTGTTTTGCAAATGATTGATGTAACGCTTTAATTTTGATTCTTCTTCTAAAAATAAAAAATCAAATTGTTTTAAAAACGGAATTAAATGTTCATCGTTTTGAAGTTCTTTTTCAATAAAATCAATTTTTTCATCTTCTTTAATTGATTGCGAGCCTATAAAATTTTCGTAAAATGAATAATTATAGCCTATTTCATTTTCGAAAAAAAAATCAGATATATTCTTATTTATGCTAATATTTTGATATTCTTTATCGTTTGCAGTTAAATTATCTATTTGAGTTGTATAAAATAGATTAGAGTATTTTGAGGCAGTCGATTCTGAATTTTTATTTTGTTGTTTCTCGCTATTATGTTTTTTGAAGAAATTCAGAAAGTTCATGGACTGTTTGTTTTGAGTTATTAGAAGTAAAAATAAATATTTTATCCAGAAGCAAGGATTTGTCTCCACAATAAAAGGTTTATTTTATAATTTTTAAAAATGATTATATAAGTCAAACTATTGTATTTGAGGTAATTTTAAAAATCATTTAAAAACGAAAAATTATGGAAAAGAATAATCAAACCCAGAAAAACCCGAATCCTAAACAACAGGGTGGAGGAGATCATCGAAATGACACGAGAAAACATCAATATAAAGAACATGACGAAGTTTTGACAAATGATGAAAATTATGATGTCGACACTAAAAAGTTTAAAGGTCAAGAACCTGAACTGGATGATAAGTTGAATAACGAAGAAAAAAATAAAGTAAAACGTCTCAAGTTAATTTTGAGGCGTTTTTTATTTGCTTTTTATTGTTTTACAGCGAATTTTTTTAATAGATAAAAGTGAAGATACAAACAAATTGATTGGTTTTTTATAGATTTGTATAAATCTAATACAGTTTCTTCAATAATAATTGAAGAATAATATATAATACAAGGCATGAAATCGTTTACTTCAGTTTTTTTACTTTTAATGTTTGTTTGTTCAAGTTCCTACTCGCAATTGAGTTCTGATAAAATATTTGAAAGTTTTAAGCAAGGAGAACGCACAAATTGTTCGTCTATAGCATTTATTAAAGCTTCTTTAAATGTATACGGCTTAGATAATCTTTTTGAAAGTGAAAAATTGAACAATGATTCTTATCGTATTACATTAAAAAATAATGCAACTTTTAATTTAGATAGCAGCTGAAGTCACAAAAGCTAGAAAATCGGCAGGTTTTGTTTATATTAAAGATAATTGCGATAGCGAAAAAATACGTGATTATGCTGTTCTGACATATGCTGTAATGGCAAAATACATGCAAATTATTGATAAAGAACCTACTTTTGAGAAAGCTTTAGAAGAATTAGAAGAAGGTACTGTATATACTCCAACCATCTATAAATATTTAGGATTCAAATTAGGCAAGCAAATTCAGAAATTAAAAAGACAATCTGGAAGCGAGTACTGCGGTGTTGTTGCATGGTCAAAAGCGCATGCTGTTTTTGTCTGCGAAGATTTTATGGATTACTACGGAAATAAAAAAAGTATTTGGATAAAATATCCGGACGTTTTAGAATTATTAAGACGTAAATAGAAAGAATTTTTGGCACTAAAAATCCTTTAATTCTATAGTTTTGGTGTACTATTTTACTTATTCAGATTAAAAGATTATTATAATTTTGGCAAAAACAACCTCCAAAAGTTGGATTTTAAGTTAATTTATATATTTTTGTTTTTATTCAAGAACCAAATCTATAAGAAAATGAAGAGTAAAATTATTTTATTATGTGCACTTTTCTTCTTGACAACTGCTGCTGTCTCTGCACAGGCAAAAAATGCACCAAGAAGTATCATTAGTACAACAGCTTTAATTCGCAAATACCATGATCAAAAAGAATTAAGTGGTATGCAAAAAGGAGAGCTTTTAGAATTGTACATTGAACGTATTAAAGTTTTAGTAAAAACGCTTCCTTACATTGCTTTGGTTACAAAACCAGGTGTTACAATGGCAGATTTAGGTATTCCTGATACAGCTGATAATAAAAAAATATTAGATGGACAGGCGTTAGGAACAACAAGTTTCTTAGATACTACAGTAGAGTTTCAAAGAAAAATGATGCCTTACTCTGATAAAGGAAATCTTATTGCCGCAATTTTATTCTACGAAACTACATTGAAATCTCTACACGAGTTCAACGAGCTATAATAAATTAGAAATAAAAAATAGAAACTCCAAGGTCTTATGATCTTGGAGTTTTTTTTGGTTTAAACTTTACTAAGCTAGACTTAAAAAAGGTAAAAACTGCTTTTAAATTTTTATGCTTTTAGTACAATTCTTATAAAATCTTAAAAATAGCTATTTTTAATAACTATTTTGTTATTAAGTGTTTATGTTGTGTTTTTAAAAGTAGTTAACATTTTTTTTGCAAAAAGTTTAATTAAAATTTGGGAACTAATATTTTTAACATACTTTTGTTCTATCAAATTAGTAGAGTTTAAAAAATAAGTTAAAAGCCAGAGATTAGAACCACAATATTTCATTCTGAAAAAAGCAAACGCATTAGGCCGTTTTTATCTTGATGCATTCTAAGGTTAAAATTCCTCTTTTTTTAATTCATTATAAATTTTAAGAAACATGATCCCAAATAGGGGTTAAAAATTTTATAGGCCAATTTAAAATAATAGTAATCCAAAAAAAGTAAAAATGAAAAAACGAATGTGTCTGCAGATAAAAGAAAAAACCATTTCTGTTGCAAAGAGAAATGGTAGAAGCTTAAAAGAAATTTGTCATCTCTAAAAGGAAAGCTAGAATAGCATAAAGCTGTCTTTGCTCGCCTTATTTATTAAACTAAAACAAAGTAATGAAAAAAAAATTAGAAAGATATACTTGGCTATGTATTTTGTTGATTTCCATCGGGGTTACAGCTCAAGAGACAAAGCCGCTAATCCAGTCTAAACTGGAAGGGACAGTAGTAGATGCTGTTACAAAAGAGCCAATTATTGGAGCTTCGGTAACGATTCAAGGCACTACGCATGGTGTTATTACAGATACAGATGGAAAGTTCTATTTTCAAACTGGACAAAAATTTCCTTATGTGCTTTTAATTAGTTATTTAGGATATAAAAAGCAAGA
Organism: Flavobacterium ginsengisoli; assembly: GCF_029625315.1. Taxonomy (NCBI): domain Bacteria; kingdom Pseudomonadati; phylum Bacteroidota; class Flavobacteriia; order Flavobacteriales; family Flavobacteriaceae; genus Flavobacterium; species Flavobacterium ginsengisoli. The sequence goes on along the minus strand of NZ_CP121110.1, from coordinate 1,195,942 downwards.
AGTTGTAGTAAACAAAAACGATATTACAATTGATTTAGCCGAAGAGCAAAATGCTTTATCTGAAGTAGTGGTTACTGCTCTTGGAATTTCGAAAGAAAAGAAATCATTAGGATATACTACTCAAGCAGTAAAAGGAAAAGAACTGGCAACAACAAAAGAAACCAACTTCTTGAACGCACTTTCTGGTAAAGTTGCTGGTGTACGTATTACAAACTCGCAAGGAGATATGGGATCTTCTCGTATTATTATTCGTGGAGAAACTTCTATTGCAGGAAATAACCAACCGCTTTTTGTGGTAGATGGAGTTCCTGTAGATAACTCGCAATTGAATTTTGGTGGAGCTACTCGTGATTTCAGAAATGCAATTGCCGATTTGAATCCGCAGGATATTGAAACGTTGACTGTTTTGAAAGGGCCAAACGCTGCTGCTCTTTACGGATCACGTGCTGCACATGGTGTTGTGCTTATTACAACAAAATCTGGTAAAGGACAAAAAGGAGGTTATGGAGTTACTTTTAATACCGGTATAACAGTTTCTCAAGTAGCTACTTTACCTTCTTTTCAGAATAGTTTCGGACAGGGTTCTAATGGAAAATTTAGTTACGTTGACGGTAAAGGAGGAGGAGTTAATGATGGTGTTGACGAAAGTTGGGGACCAAGATTGGATGGACGTCTTATTCCGCAATTTTATTCTAAAGGAGAAGCTGTTCCTTTTGTTGCACATCCAAATAACGTGAAAGATTTCTTTAATACAGGACTTACTTATGACAATAGTGTTTCTATTGCAAAAGCTAACGAGAAATCAGATTTCCGTTTAGGTGTAAATAACCAAAAACAACTTGGAACTGTACCGAACACTGAAATAAACAAAACAAACTTTTCTGTTAATACCAATTATCAGATTTCTGAAAACGTAAAAGTGGGTGTTAATGCAAATTATATCGTAACAGATGCCCCACAATTGCCAGGTGGTCCTACAGGAGGACGTGCTGCGGGTGTAATGTTGCAATTTTTATGGTTCGGGCGTCAGGTTGATATTAATGAATTGAATAAAGATTGGACACAAAACTGGAATAATAGCTATTATAGTAATCCGTATTGGAATGCGTATTACAATACAACAAGCCAACAACGTAATCGTTTAATTGGAGATATCCATTTAGACGCGAAATTGGCAGAAGGATTAAATTTCAGATTCCGTACGGGAGTTGATTATTATAACGACCGCAGAAAATACACGATCAAATACGGTACAAATGGTACTCCTTTCGGATCGTATGCAGAAGATGCTTACACAGTAAATGAGCAAAATACTGAAGGTATATTTCAATATACAAAACAGCTTAACGACGATTTTACTGTAGATGCACTTGCTGGATTTAACATTCGTAACCATAGCGATGCCAATAACTATCAGAAAGCACCACGTTTAGCAGTTCCAGATTTGTATACTTTAACAAACTCTAGAGATCCGTTAACATCATCAAATTCATTATCTAAATTGAGAGTTTACAGTGCTTACGCTTCGGCTCAGTTTGGTTTTAGAAACTATGCTTTCTTAAACGTTACAGCACGTAACGATTGGTCATCTACATTACCAAGCAGCAACCGTTCTTATTTCTATCCGTCTATTAACGGAAGTGTGGTTTTAACAGATGCATTAAATATTAAAAGCAATACACTCGATTTCTTAAAGCTTCGCGGAGGATGGTCTGAAGTAGGTAACGATGCAGATCCGTATCAATTGGCTACGGTTTACAATTTCCAAACCGCATTTGACGGAAATCCGATTCAAACGTCGTCTCAAAGAAAACTAAATGAAAATTTGAAACCTGAAACAACTCGTTCTACTGAAGTAGGTCTTGAAGCTTCTTTCTGGAAAAACAGACTTCATTTTGATGTAGCTTATTACAACACAAATAGTTTTGATCAGATTTTAGAAATAAAAACTACAGCTGCTAGCGGTTATACTTCGCAGTTAATCAATGCAGGAAAAATTAATAACCAAGGTATTGAAATACAGTTGGATGGAAATCCTATTCAAACTGAAAACTTTAAGTGGAATGTGGCTTTAAATTATTCTAAAAACAAAAGTAAAGTTGAAATTTTAGATTATGCAGGAGACATTAAAAACTATACAATTGGTTCTTCTGGAGGTGTAGATGTATTGGCATCTGTAGGGCAAGCTTACGGAGCACTTTATGGTACAGCTTACGAGCGTGATGCAAGCGGAAATATTGTAGTAGGAGCAAATGGTCTTCCAAAAGCAGATCCGACAAAAAGAGTTTTAGGACATTATACTCCAGATTACTTAGCAGGTCTTACGAATACTTTGACTTACAAAAATCTTGAACTTTCATTCCTTATTGATGCAAGTGTTGGTGGTGAGCTTTTCTCTGGAACTAATAGAACAGGAAACTATACAGGAGTTTTAGCGCAGACTCTTCCAGGACGTGGTGCTGAAAACGGTGGTTTAAGCTATTATTATCCAGGAGACAATACTGCTAATCCGAAAACTTTAGTAACGGGCGGTGCCGCTCCAAGTGGTGTAACAGTTTATGATGATGGAATGATTTTCGGAGGTGTATTTGCTGACGGAACACCTAATAATAAAGTGATTAGCGCTCAGGAATATTATAAGGCATCATACAACATTAGCGAGGCGTACATCTACAGTTCGACTTTCGTAAAAATGAGAGAGATAAAGCTTTCTTATAATTTTAATAAAAAGCTAGTTAAAAAACTTGGATTAGAAGGAGCAAGCCTTACTGCTGCTGGACGTAACTTATTCTTTATTTACAAAGATGCGCCAAATATTGATCCTGAAACAGCTTTCAACACTGGAAATGCACAAGGATTGGAAAGTTTAGCTTTGCCAACAACTAGAAATTTCAGTTTAAATCTTAACGTTAAATTTTAAAAACTCGGAATCATGCTAAAAAAACTATCATATACAATACTGTTTGCATTGACACTGAGCTCTTGCAGTGATACTTTGGACGATATTAATAAAAATCCAAATGCAACTGAAACGCCGCTTGCTCCATATCTTTTGACAGGTACACTAAAACAAGGTGCCGATTTGTATTGGGGAGATGCAAACAATTTTAACTCTACTTTGCTGTTTGTGCAAGCATTGGGCTAAAATTCAATATACAGAACCAGATCGTTACGATGTTTCAAATACTTCTTTCACAGCATTATGGGATAAGGGATATTCGACTCTAATTACAGATTTGAATACGATTTTAAAATTTCCAGATGCTCAGGCAAATTCAAATTATAAAGGAATTGCATTAACATTACGTTCTTGGACCTTTTTATTGCTGACAGATGCTTACGGAAATATTCCGTACAAAGAAGCTGGTCAGAAAGTAACACCTGCATACAATACACAAAAAGAAGTATATACTGGTTTGCTTGAAGATTTAAAACAAGCGCAATCTTTGTTAAATCCAGCAAATGGTTCGGTTACTGGTGATTTGGCTTATAAAGGTGATATTTTGAAATGGAAAAAACTGGTAAACTCGCTTCGTTTGCGTATTGCTTTGAGAATTTCGGACAAAGAACCTGTTTTAGCTAAACAAGCGACAATTGATGCGACAAGCGATGCAGGCGGATTAATTAGCGACAATTCTGAAACATTTCAATTTGTTTATACAAGCTCACCGCAGACAAAATCCAGCTTCGGCTTGGTTTGAAACTAGAGATGATTTCCGTATTTCAAAAACTATGGTAGATCAATTATACGCATTATCAGATCCTCGTTTGCCTGTTTTTGCTCAATTGCCTTCTGATGCAAGCGTTGGAAAATATGTTGGCGGTGCTAACGGATTGTCAAATAGTGATGCTAATAGTCAAGGTTTTGCTAAAACATCAAAACCAGGAACTTATTTCTTAACATCGGCTTCTCCTGCTGTAATTGCTTCTTACTCAGAAACATTATTTAATCTTGCAGAAGCTGCAGCCCGCGGGTATATTTCTGGAGATGCAGAACAGTATTATAAAAATGCTATTACAGCATCTTTGAATCAGTTTGGAATTACAAATGCGGCAACTATTTCAACTTATCTTGATCAGGCAAGTGTGAAATACGATGCATCAAATTATGCAAAATCGATTGGGACGCAAAAATGGATTGCTTTCTTCGGACAAGGTCTTGATGCTTTTACAGAGTGGAGAAGACTAGACTACCCTGTATTAACAGCTGGTCCTGCAACTGTTTTGGACGGAAAATTACCTTCGCGTCTTTTTTATCCCGGAACAGAACAATCTCTTAACGGAGTAAGTTATCAAGCAGCTGTTGCAGATCAAGGAAAAGATTTATTGACAACCAAATTATGGTTTGATGCGAAATAAATTTTGCAAATAATATTCCGTAGGAATATCTGGTTGGTAGAAAAAAAAGAATCGTTATGCATTATGTCCCGTAGAGACGCCTGCTTTGAGGAAACAATAGGCTTAACGTCTAATCAAACGTAAATTCATAATTCGGATTTAATTTTACCGAAGAAACATTCCTACGAAATGAAAAAGCCCTGTATCAAAATTTGATTCGGGGCTTTTTGTATTATTCCATTCGCTGTTTTTGTCTTTCGTGGTTTGATTCTTCTTCAGAACTTCCGCGTTTCCAATATGAAACTGCATTATACCGATCACGTTCCAACTGGAGCTCTTCTTTCATGTGTTTTCGTATTTTCTTGATTGTTTCAAATTCTGCCTGCAAACACATAATGTGGTTTTTCTTCAGCTAATAAAACAATGAATTCTTCAGCAAGTGCACTTCCGTTTAATGGTGAAGAATTATAGATCCATTTTACATTGAGATGGGCTTTGGTATTCAGAACAAACGTATCTCTATAAGAATTCACTTCGAGCAAAAGCACAACATTTGAAGTTGAAGGCAAAGTTTCTAAAATAGCTGAAATAACTGGAATTGCAGTACTATCTCCAACCATAAAATAATTTTCAGCATAAGGAACAAGCGGTTTTTGGCTTTCTTTCATTGCAATTCCAAGAAAATCTCCCGATTTAGCATTTTCTGCCCATTTAGAAGCTGGACCGTTATCGCCATGCGCTACAAAATCAATTTTTAGAGTTTTATTAATCAAATCAATATTTCGTGTGGTGTAGGTTCGTCTAGTTGCAAAAAAATCTGAGTCCCAAATTGATTCATCATAATTAGTGTTGTACGTCTGATTTTCAGAAGGAATGTAAATTTTATTATTGCTTCCAGAACGCATATTCTGAAATAGGTCTACTTGTTTGTCAGACATTTTAAAAGTTACTCTGATGTAATGTGGAGTAAGAAACGCCTTTTCTTTTACCACAAAAATAGATCGCGCAATATTTCGTAAAGGTTTATCCATTAGTATTTAATGTTTTAGTTAACAATTGCTTGAATTTCTTTTCGTTGCGATTGAAGAAGGCTTGCTATGGCAATAACACAGCTGAATGCTCCAAAAAAGTAGATGGACTGATAGCTGAGCCATCCTGCAATTAAACCAGCGGTTGGTCCTGCAATTCCTAATGAAAGATCAAAAAAAGCGGCATAAGCTCCTAAAGCTGTTCCTCTCATTTGCGGTGTTATTTTTTGTATAGCCAATACACCTAAAGAAGGAAAAACAAGCGAAAACCCAATACCGGTGAGAGTGCATCCTAAAATAGCCGTCCAGCTGTTAGTAGATAAACCTATGCATAACTGACCTGACATCTCAATCAAAATAGAAATCATAGCAACTTTAAACCCGCCAAAACGATCGGGATAAGAAGAGAAAAAGACACGGGTTAAAATATAAGAACCTCCAAAAAACAGAAATCCAAGAGAAGCTCCATTCCAGTTTTTTTGGCTGAATAATAAAGCGATAAACGATGCAATACAGGCAAAAGCAATAGAAGAGAAGGCTAATGCAATTCCTTGCGGAAATACTTTTCCGATTACTTTATAAAAAGGAGTTCTTAAATGTCCATTGTGTACAGGAACTATTGGTAATGTTTTGGAAAATGTCCAACTTATAAAAGCCAGAACTAGAATTGAAGAGAAAGCCCATAAAGTTCCAAATTGGACAATCCATAGGCTAAAAGGCGCGCCAATTGCAATTCCGGCATACATAGCAATTCCGTTCCATGTCATTACTTTACCAGAATTTTGTTGCCCTAAAAGACCAATTCCCCAAGTGAGCATTCCTGTAACCAGAAAACTTTCTGCTATTCCGTGAACGATTCTGGACAATAGCAATAGAGAAAGCGATAATAAAGGAACTGAAACCGCAGAGCACGCGAACATATATAAAACACCAGCTAATAAAACCAGTAAAATGCCTCGTGTTGTACTGCTTTTTGAACCCAAAACATCAGTTGTTTTTCCTGCATAAGCACGCGTTAAGAGTGTTGCTAATGCTTGAATACCAATAACTAAACCAACGGCAAGATTGTCAAAACCTAATTCTTGTTTTATGAATTTTGGAAGTATACCCAGAGAAATGCCAATTGTGGTATAAATCGCCAAAACCGTTATAACAATAGGAATTAAAAGTTTGCTATTCGATTCAGGGTTTAATTTGGGAGTACTGTTTGTAGTTGTACTTTCTGTCATAATTTTACTTTGTATATTAATAATTTTACAAAGGCAAAATTATGCCTGCGCTAAGTTTTAATGGTTGTCTATAGCAGGGGCATTGTTGGACAAATCATGGTTTTTTAATCTGAATTCAGATGCAGTCATTCCGATATTCTTTTTCATAAAACGCGAAAAATAGGCATGATCGTCATAACCTAATTCAAAAGCAATTTGTTTTATATCCAATTCTGTATAATATAATAAGCGCTTGGCTTCCAGAGCAATTGTTTGCTGTATCCAATAACTTGAAGTGAAACCAGTAACTTGCTTAACAATTTCGTTTAGATACAAAGGTGTAATGTTTAACAAACTAGCATAATCTTTAACCTGTTTGTGTTCTTTATATCGTTCTTGCAAAAGCTGTTTAAATGTATTAACTGTCTGGTACTTTTGTCCGCCAATAAGTTCTTTGGCTGTATCTTCTTGTATAAGTGCTCCGATAAAAAAGCCTAAAAAAGCATCAGTCAATGAATATTCGGTTTGATCTTGAAAGAATTCGCTTTTTTGTTTTAGAAGATTTTTAAGTATCGGAATAATAGAAAAAATCAAACTATCTGATGTTAAATGAATTCCCTGTTTGCTGTTTAAATGCGTATTTAAGATCTGAGTATATTTCTCAGAAATTAAAAGCGAATCCATAAAAATATACCATCCTTGACAATTGTCCTGATTGAGGTAAGAATGAACTTGTCCTGGCGCTATGTAATAAGCGGAACAGTTTGACATTGTAATTTGTTTGAAATCTAGTTCCAATTCAAAAATGCCTTGACTCAGTACAATAAACATATAATGATCATCACGATGAGGCGCATGTGCTTTCTCTGAAAAAGCACCAATTGGAATAACATCTATTCCAATAGTTTTCATTTCATCTCGATGTATTTCAATATGATTCGGTTCATTATTTAGATTGAATTGTATTCAAAGGTAAAACGAATTAGAAAAAGTTGTTCGTTATTTTACAATTTTTGCCTTATCTGAATAATTTCCTTTGTAAAAAAATATATAAACCATGAAAACAAAAATTATTTTAAGCACACTCTTGATGCTTACTTTTTGGTGTAATGCCCAAACGACAGATTCAGCTTTAAAAGAAGTACAAAAAATTATTGAAGCGAGTAACAAAACGTTCTCCGATTTTACCAATAAGAATGACGGTTCTATTGTTGCTAGATATACAGATGATGCTTGTTTGTTTCCGCCAAATGGAGAACCAAAATGTGGAGCAAAGCAAATTGACTCCTTTTTTAGAGGCGGACCTCAAGTGCATGTTATATTCACAATTCAGAATCTTTATGGAGATCCAAAAACAGCTGTTACAGAAGAAAGTTTTTATGAAATGACCGATATGAATGGCAAAAAACTAGACGACGGAAAAGTAATTGTAATCTGGAAGAAAACCAAAGAAGGCTGGAAAATGCATCGCGATATGTTTAGCGACAATCATCCTGCAAAACAAGGTTAAAAACCAATGTTGACAGCCTGCTGTAAATCAGTATCGTTTTTAAGCGACGAGTTTCTGGATGCAGATGGCGTAATGCCAGTAAACTTCCTAAATTCTTTTATAAAATGAGCTTGGTCATAATAGCCATTATCGTAGGCTATAGTAGTTAATGATTCTGTCGTATTGAGCACCAAATCCAAGCTTTTATTAAATCGGATTACTGATGTAAAAGCAGCTGGACTAATACCAATATTAGCGAGATAAAGTTTTTGGATATACCTTTCTGATAATCCTGAATTTCGGGCAAGGAAAGGTAAATCCAATTGCTGGTGATTTCGAAATAACCCTTGACTCAAATGCTGTACTATGGAAACCTTTTTTAATCGGGTTTCATTTTTCTTTAATTTTTGAAGAAAATACGTTTCTAAAACATTGATTTTAGACAAAAGATCATCAGTTTCCATAATCTTATCATACAAATCTCTATTCTCTCCCAAAGCCACATCGTACATATCGGTGGCATAATTCGTAAATTCTGATAGCGGATCAGAAAAAAATAATGCACTGGCATGCGGATATATTCTTGCAATGAGTACCGAAGTGCCTTTTGCTACAGAAAGACGCGTTGGAAGCGTTAGATGCCCCAATAATTCTATGGCAGGAGTATCTTTCTGTTTGCCGTTGATAATGGTTGCGGCAAATCCTCCAGAAATATTTATAATCAAATCGACATATCCGCTTGGATAAAATACTTCATTGTCGAGATCTTTTTCAATTGTAACAACAGTATAGTTCTTTATAAACGGCGCTAAACTGGCGGACGGTAAAATCTGCATATCGTTTTTTGTTGTAATTTAGGAAGTAAATTAACTGATTCTTAGCAAGTTCTAAATTAGCAATAAAATTCAATATAAATGAGTTAAAGCTGTAGAGATGTTGTTATAAATTTCTATAATTTAGAAATAAGTATCAGAGGGAATTCAAGCAATTAAAAAAGCGAATCAATATGCAGACAATATTAGGAGCCAATGGACAGATTGGAGAAGAATTGGCAAGAGAACTGAAAAGAAATTATACTTCAGATATACGAATTGTAAGCCGTAAAGCGAAAAAAGTAAATGATACAGATATGGTTTTTTCGGCAGATTTGACTATTAAAGAAAAAGCAATAGAAGCTGTAAAAGGAAGTGAAATAGCCTATTTTACTTTAGGACTTCCGATGGATACTGATTTGTGGGAAAAGCAATTTCTATTGATAATGAGAAATGTTATTGAAGCCTGTAAAATCAATAAAGCCAAATTGGTATTTTTTGATAATACTTATATGTATCCGCAAGATAGTAGGGTACTTACAGAAGAAACTGCTTTTGAACCCATTGGAAGAAAAGGTGAAATTAGAAAAGAAATGGCTGAAATGGTTTTAAACGAAATAAAATCGGGTAAATTAGAAGCAGTAATCTGTCGTGCTCCCGAATTTTATGGTCCTGCAAAAACACAAAGCATTACAAATACTTTAATTTTTAATGCGATTAAGGAAAATAAAAAGCTAAAAGTGCCTTTAAGCGATACAAAAAAACGAAGTTTAATTTGGACACCAGACGCAAGTCGTGCCACAGCTTTAATAGGGAATACTCCAGATGCTTTTAATGAGACTTGGCATTTGCCTGTAGACGAAAGCCATCTTAACTATAAAGAATTCATTGCGTTGGCTTCTAAAATTTATGGCAAAGAATTAAAGTATAAAGTTATTCCGAAGTTTGTATTTTCAATAGGAGCGCTTTTTAGTAAAAGAGCAAAAGAATTGCAGGAATTGCTTCCAAGATACGAACACGCCAATGTTTTTGATGATTCAAAATTTAGAAAACGTTTCCCAGATTTCGTTGTAACAAGCTATAGAAACGGAATTGAAGAAATAAAAAAAGAGCAATTGTCTAAATAAAATTACATTTGTTTGACGTATGAAGAAATTATGAAAGAACAGCTTACCGAAATCATAAAACAGGTTTATAACAAAAAGAATAGAAATCTTTTCACATTTTTGACTGGCGCAGGAATTTCTGCTGAAAGCGGTATTCCGACTTATAGAGGTATAGATGGAATTTGGGTAAAAGGTACAAAGTTTCATAAACCAGAAGAGTTTGGAACGTTTGCCTATTTTAAAGAAAATCCAGAAGAGGTTTGGCAATATTCATTGTTTAGAAAGAAAATGTTTGAAAGTGCTCAGACAAATAATAGCCATCACAAAATAGCCGCAATTGAAAAACTTTTACAAGATAGGTTTCACTTGATTACTCAAAATATAGATAATCTTCATAGACGTTCTGGTGTAGAAAGGATATTCGAAATACATGGCAATAACAGAGAAATTAAATGCTCGAATGGATGCAAAGAAATACACCATTTGCCAATAGAAATTGAGGGCAAAGACATAGATGAAGATTTAAACCAAAAAGATATTGAATTACTGAAATGCAAAGAATGTGGGAGTTGGATGAGACCCAATATTTTATGGTTTGATGAATATTATGATGAAAAGACAAATAAGAAATTTAGTTCCTTAAAGGTAGCAAAAAACTCAGGAATTCTTTTTATTGTTGGTACATCTGGAGCAACTAATTTGCCAATGGCGATTGCAGAAACAACATTAAAATACGGAGGAACAATAGTTGATATTAATACAGAAGATAATTTGTTTACAAAATTGCTTAAAGACAAGAAAAATAAAATTACTATTCGTGCAACCTCAACAGAAGCTTTAAAAACAATACATGAGATATTGCATAATGTTGTTCAAGAGTAAAAGAAATAAAAACCTCGAATTAAAAGAAATTTACAACGTTTATTATGAAGGTGTTGTTTCTACTTAGCAAAAAAAACACTTCTTTTATAGAATTTATTTTGATTAAGAAAGAGCTGTCAATTATTGGACAGCTCTTTCTTTTTATTATAGAATTTTAATTGTTTCGAATCTTTTCCCGAAATTCTAAAGGAGCCATTTGTGTTCGTTTTTTAAAAAACGTACTGAATGACTGCGGATGTTCGAAACCGAGATTGTAGGCAATTTCACTGACAGATAATTCACTAACAGACAGTTTCTCTTTAGCTTTATTAACGAGCTTTTCATAAATATGCTCTTTTGTATTTCTTCCTGTATGTATTTTCAAGAAATCGCTAAGATAGTTTGGAGAAAGACTGAGTGCTTCGGCGATTAGACCAACGCTTAAAAGACCTTTTTCCGTTGAGTCATCATTATAATACTCATTAATAAACCTTTCGAATTTTGTAAGCAGAGCATGACTGCTGTTTTTTCGGGTTATAAACTGTCTTTCGTAAAAACGGCTCGAATAGTTTAAAAGCAAATCAATTTGTGACAGAATAATATCTTGTGTATGATGATCAATATGTTGGCATTCTTTGTCAATTCTATCTAAAATATCAATCAGATAATTTTCTTCTTGTTCAGATAAATGCAGTGCTTCATTGACGGCATACGAGAAAAATCCAAAATCAAATATTTTCTGTGCTAAAGGATGTTTTAAAATAAAATCTTCATGAAATATAAGAAGAGAGCCTTCTCCACATTCCATTGTATGAAAATCCAAATACTGAACTTGGTTAGGTGCCGTAAAACTTAATACGCCTTTATCATAGTCATAATGTCCTTGCCCGTATCTGATTTTTCCTTTTGCATTTCTTTTTAAAGCAACACAATAGAATTTATTCGTAAATCCTTTCCAGATTTCATCATCAAGAAAAACACTTTGAGATAAATTGATAACACTAACCATTGGATGTTTAGGTTCTGGAAGAGAAAGTAAACGGTGAAAAGCAGATACAGATACTATAGTATTCATAACAAAGGTTTTTTAGTTTAGTCAAGAAGTCCCATACTGAACTCATCATACGGAGCCCCAGTATCTGTTCCCAAAGGTACAATACTTTCTAATTTTAAAAGATCGTTTCGGCTCAATTCTATAGCAGTAGAGCCAATATTTTGTTCAAGATACTTTCTGCGTTTAGTTCCAGGAATAGGTACAATTCCTTTACTGATAATCCATGCTAAAGCCAGTTGAGATGAATTGACATTTTTTTCTTCAGCCATTTTTTCAACCGCTTTTACCAATTCAATATTTTTATGGAAATAGTTTTCCTGAAAACGAGGAATAGCTCTGCGGAAATCATTTTCAGGAAGATCATCAATAGAACGAATCTGCCCAGATAAAAACCCGCGCCCCAAAGGCGAATAAGCTACAAAACCTATTTCTAATTCTTCTAATGTTTTTAAGATTCCTCTTTCTTCTACGGTTCTTTCAAATAAAGAATACTCACTTTGCACAGCTGTTATGGGATGAACTTGATGTGCTTTTTTAATGGTTTCAGAAGATACTTCAGATAGTCCAATATATTTTACCTTACCTTCTTTAACAAGATCACTCATCGTGTCGACAGTTTCTTCTATAGGAGTGTTTTTGTCTAAACGATGCATGTAATACAAATCGATATAATCTGTATTTAGATTTTTAAGTGAACGTTCTACTGCCTTTTTGATATACTTTTTGCTTCCGTTTATGGCCCAAGTTACTTTTCCGCTATCATCTATTTCCCAGCCAAATTTTGTAGCTATTATATATTTATCACGTTCTTTTCCGATCGCTTTAGCTATAAGCTGTTCGTTTTTTAAAGGACCATACAAATCTGCTGTATCCAAAAAATTACCACCCAATTCAAGCGAACGATGAATCGTTTGAATCGCTTCTTTTTCGTCTGCAAGACCGTACATATTTCCTTCTTCAAAACCTGTCATTCCCATACACCCCAAACCAATTGGCGGAATAACTAATCCTTGATTTCCTAATTTAATCTGTTTCATCTTTTATAATTTTAGTTGCATACAAATTTCGAGAAAGACTGAAGACATATAGGTTTGCTAATTACGGAAGATTGTATTTAAATTACTTATGATTAGATTGGTTTCAATTGATTACTACTGTTTCATTTGAACAACTTGGTTTCATGTTATAAAATGGAACATCAAACAAATAAATATACCGTAGAGTTAGAGGGCAAAAAATTAATTTTAGTATCAATACTCATACTAAAAATTAGAAATTATGAAGAAAAATGCTCTAGCAGTACTTTTAACAGGCTTAACTTTATTGGTACTTTCTGATATAGAAGCTCAAACTAAAAAGAAACCCAATATCATAATGGTAATCTCAGACGACACGGGTTGGGGAGATTTAGGAGTTTATGGAGGAGGAGTTGGTCGCGGTATGCCAACACCAAATCTTGATAGAATGGCAAAAGAAGGCATGCAATTTTGGTCATTTTATGGACAGCCAAGCTGTACTCCAGGAAGAGTCGCTATGCTTACAGGGCGTATCCCGAATCGTAGCGGTATGACTACTGTTGCTTTTCAGGGGCAAGGAGGCGGATTACCGAAAGAAGAATGGACATTGGCTTCTGTGCTAAAAAAAGCCAATTATAAAACCTATTTTTCTGGAAAATGGCATCTAGGAGAAGCAGATTATTCTATGCCCATAGCACACGGTTTTGATAAAATGCAGAATGTGGTGCTGTATCATTTGAATGCTTATACTTATGCTTTTCAGTCTTGGAATCCAGAGATGTCTCCAGAGATGCTAGATCTTTTCAAAAAAGTAACGACTGGAATACTCGAAGGTGAAGCAGGCGGCAAAGCTCGTGAAGTTAGTAAAGTTACAGAAGAGAATATTGCTGAGCTAGATATGATGATGGTCGAGAACAATCTGAAACAGCTTGATGAATATGGAAAAAGCAAAGACCCGTTCTTTATGTGTATTAATTTTGCTAAAAATCATCAGCCAAACCTTCCTTCAAAACAATTTGTTGGAAAATCACCAGGAAAAAGTAAATACTCTGATGCTGTAGTAGAGATGGATTACAATGTAGGCCGTATTATGGATAAGATTCGTTCTTTAGGTATTGCCGAGAATACTATCGTTATTTATACAGTAGATAATGGTGCTTGGCAAGATGTACATCCTGATTCTGGATATACTCCGTTTAGAGGTACCAAAGGAACTGATAGAGAAGGCGGTAGCCGTGTGCCTGCAATTGCTTGGTGGCCAGGACAAATTGAAGCAGGAAGTCAAAGCCACGATATTGTAGGAGGACTAGACCTTATGGCAACATTTGCCAGCCTTGCAGGAGTTGAACTTCCTAAAAAAGATAGAGCAGGTGCTGATATGGTATTTGACAGTTACGATATGTCTAATGTATTGTTTAAAAAAGGAACGCCGCTTCGCGACAGATGGTTCTATTTTACAGAAGCAGAACTTTCTCCAGGTGCGGTTCGTATTGGTAAATTTAAAGCGGTATTTAATACTCGAGGAGATAATGGCGCTATTGCAGGTAGTGATGCACCAGGACAACAGTTAGGATGGAGAGGCGACGAAACTTACGTAGCTACTGTACCAGCCATTTACAATTTGTGGCAGGATCCGCAGGAACGTTATGATTTGTTTATGAACAGCTGGACAGAAAAAACTTGGACAGCCATAATTTTTAATCAGGCTATTGCCGACTTGATGAAAACGTATGCGCAAATACCGCCAAGAGCTCCGCAGAGTGAAACATTTACAGGCGAGATGCAGATAGAACGCTATAGAACTATTGAACAGGTGAAAAAAATGATGAATGAAAAGAAAGTTAGTCTCCCTCCTTTGAGTGTTGATTCTAAACAATAAAAAGAAAGTCGGACAGTTGTCCGACTTTCTTTTATCGCACGAAAAGTTCTTAAAAAATTAAATTAATTTACGAGGCAATTATGCAGTAAAATCTAGTATTACTCAATTGTGATGCGTATATTTGAGAGAATAAAAAAATAAAGCCATTATGAAGAAAATAGGATTTTTATCATTTGGGCATTGGGCTAATCATCCATCATATAAAACTCGTACAGCGGCAGATACATTATTGCAGTCTATTGATTTGGCTGTAGCTGCTGAAGAAATTGGCATTGATGGTGCTTACTTTCGCGTGCATCATTTTGCGCAGCAGTTAGCATCGCCTTTTCCTTTGCTTTCAGCTATTGGTGCTAAGACTAGTAAAATTGAGATCGGAACGGGCGTAATTGATATGCGCTATGAGAATCCATTATATATGGTTGAAGATGCTGGATCTGCCGACTTGATATCAGAAGGACGCTTACAATTGGGAATAAGCAGAGGATCTCCAGAACAAGTTATTGACGGTTGGAGTTATTTTGGCTACGAACCTGATAAAGGTGAAACCGATGCCGATATGGGACGTAAAAAGGCGCTAGAATTTTTGGATAAGCTTAAAGGAGAAGGATTTGCAGAACCAAATCCGTATCCAATGTTTCCAAATCCGCCTGGATTGTTGCGTATTGAACCTCATTCTGAAGGTTTAAGAGAAAGAATCTGGTGGGGAGCAGCGTCTAATGCTACCGCTATTTGGGCTGCCGAAAACGGAATGCATCTTCAGAGTTCTACGCTTAAATATGATGAAAACGGAAAACCTTTTCACGTTCAGCAAGCCGAGCAGATAAGAATATACAAAGAAGCTTGGAAAAAAGCAGGACATCAGCGTGAAGCTAGAGTTTCTGTAAGCCGTTCGATTTTTGCATTGGTCAATGAGCAAGATAGATATTACTTTGGCGGGCAAGCTAAAGGCAATGATAGTTTTGGTTATATTGAGCAAGATAAAAGAGCGATCTTTGGTAAAAGCTATGCAGCAGAACCTGATAAACTGATTGAAGAATTGGCTCAAGACGAAGCGATTCAAGAAGCTGATACTTTGTTGTTAACTATTCCGAATACCATTGGAGTCGATTACAATATTCATATTTTATCGTCTATTTTAGAACACGTTGCACCTGCATTGGGTTGGCGATAGTTTTGATAAAAAAAGAATAAAAAAGCCCTCTGTTTATGGAGGGCTTTTTTTAGTGAAAATTAATCTCTATTAGCGTCATTTGCTTGTCTAATTGCTTTTGAATCTGTCAAGTTAAAACGATAGACAAAACTCAGACGATATCTTGCTGCATTGGGAATGCTATTGTCTTTAATAACATAATCGGTTCCAGTTGTAACGCTTTTGTATTGGCGAAGATTAAAAGCATTCGTAACATCAAAAACAATAGTCGCTTTATCTTTAAGCAGAAGTTTACTTAATCCGAAATCAATTGATTGTAAGGCCTGATTGATAGTTTGTGCATTGCGTTTTTCTCCACGAAAGTTATAACGCCCTTGAAAACTAAATTTAGCTGGAAGTTTGATCTGAGTACTTAATCTTGCAGTAAAGTTCTGACTGCTGTAATCAAGATTTTGTTCCATATAGTTTCCTTTTTGTTTGAAGTGATAATAATTCATTTCGGCATTAAGCTGAAACCATTTTAAAGGATTGTATAAGGCAGATAATTCAATTCCGCTTCTTATTTCGTAATCAATATTTATGGGTGTTGTAAGGAAAATATCATCTTGACGATACGTATAATCTTGAATAAAACCTTTTTCGTATTGATAGTAAACAGAAGGATTCAAAGTAAATGTTTTCCAGTTTTTTAGAAACGCCATTTCAAACGCATCAGTATAGGAAGGATTCAAATCAGGATTTCCAATGTATTGCGCATTCAAATCGGTAACTTCATTAAATGGGTACAAAGCGTATAATGACGGACGTTTAATGCGTTTGCTGTAATTGAGTTGTAAAGCCGAATCATCAAACTTATAGCTCAGATTGACAGTAGGAAAGAGTTTGTTGTAGTCTTTTTTATCGCTATAAGCATTTTCTACATCTTTTATAGAAATATCTGTAAACTCAGCTCTCAAGCCCAGCATATAGCTAAACTTATTGATTTTGTCGCTAAATTGTGTATAGGCGCCAGTAATGGTTTCATCATAATTTAAATCATTATCAATATTCTGATAGATTACCCAATTATTATCCTGTTGTTCTTCTGCCAAATAATTACTCGAAACCGTTCTAATTTCAGTTTTTATTCCAAATTCTAAAGTAGAAAGGCTGTCAATTGGCTGAATAAAATCTGTTTTCGCCAAAAAATCTTTGCTGTTTCCTACCGAGCTGGTTCTAATGCCAGGATAAATCATCGTATCAGGAATTAAACGTTGTGTAGAAAGATCCCATTTTTTATCGCTATTCCACCAATCGTATTGCACATCAATCGTCCATTTTTTTGTTTTTTGTTTAAATGTTCGGGTATAATTAAACTCAAGCTGACTATAATCACGTTTTTCCAAAGACTTTCCGTGTCTGGTTAAAAGACTGTCAGGCGTTGTGTTTTCAAGATCACTATCGTATAGATATCGTAAATCGGTTTTATCATTATCATGCGTGGCATTCTTTAAGAAAGCAGCTGTTATGGTCTGATGTTCATTAATAAAATAATCGGCGCCCATATAAAGCAATTTGCCATCATCGTGACGATCTTCATTTTGTACGCGATGCATATAATTTGGCGAAGTAGTACTATTGGTTACTTGATTGGTCGTATACAAACCTACGTAATCGCTAGAACGAATACTGAAATTAGAAAAAACATTGATTTTGTTCGATTTATAATTGATGCTCGGATTAAGTCGACTGTCATTTGGAGATCCAGCAACTAATCGAACCTGACCGCTAAAACCGCTCTTCTTGTTCTTTTTCAAAATAATATTAATAATTCCCGCAGAACCCGCAGCATCATATCTTGAAGAAGGATTAGTAATAACTTCAATTCTTTCAATTTGATCGGCTGCAATTTGGTCAAGAGCATTATTTTGAGTAAGTCCAGATTGTCTTCCGTTAATTAATACCAAGACATTGTTGTTGCCTCTCAAACTTATTGTTCCCGTTTGATCAACCGCGACTGACGGAACTCCATTTAAAACATCATGAGCAGAACCATTTTGCGAAAGCACATCTTTACCAACTTCAAAAACTTTTTTGTCTAATTTTAAACTGATATTCGATTTTTGGCCATTAATTTCTACTGCTTTTAATTGTACGGCATCAGTAATTAAATCAATTGTTCCCAATTCAATTTTTTGTTTTTCAGAAACGACTATAGATTGTGTATGATCTTGATAACCTGTATAACTAAACGTAATAGTTGTTTTATCACTTAAAGCTGTTTCAAGACTAAATAAGCCTTGATCGTCAGTTATAGTCGTAGCTAATGTTTTTGAGGCATCATCTTGTACTGTTACTGTTACATAAGGCAATGCTTCTTTTGTCGCATTGTCTTGAACTTTACCAGAAATAACGGTTTGTTGTCCTATTCCTAAAAAAGGAATAAATAGAATTAAGGTATTGATTATTAAGGTTTTCATTTGGATTGATTTTGTTGTACAAGATTAATTCATAAAATGAATTGGTATTTCTGAAAACATTCAAACGGCTCTACGAACTTTCCAAATGCATTTGGCAATTGGATATTTGTTTTATCTTTATCTTATGTATAAATCTTACTTTTTCAACGTTTTACTTCTGTCGCTATTTACCTCGTGTAATTATTACAAAGAGTACGTTACAACCGACGTAACCTATGAGGTTGATTATGATCATCAGCAAATGGACTGGGGAAAACCAGATAGTTCAAGTTTTAAATTTCAAACAGATGTTGAAATCCAAAAACGGAACAATACTTCTGAATCTCTCGGACTTCAGATAAATGCTTTTGGTGCTTTTGATGTGTATTGGGATGGCGTTTTGGTGGGAAGAAACGGTCAGATGGCAAAATCGAGTCGTGCTGAGGTTCCTGGAACAGAAACGTCGTATTATCAAATTCCGAAAAAATTATCTAATCTTGGAAAACATACCGTTATTTTAATCGGTTCACAAGTTTATAACAGAGAAGCAGAACGCGGTATAGATGTGAAACTTAAAAACTATCTCCAGCTTCATCGTTCACCGCTTGTTGTAGTATCTTTTATGAATCTTATGGCGGGCGCTTTTCTTATTGCAGGTATTTATTATTTCTTTTTGTATATAAACAGCACACGAAAAGAATTAGCAGTTTTGCTTTTCGGAATTATTTGTCTGCTTTTCTTCTGTCTGTTAATCATAGAATATGTAAAGTATTATTTAGAGATTCCTTACGATCAATTTTATACTCGTTTAAAGATTATAGGCTGGCTTACCTTTGCTATTTCAATGCTGGTGCCGTGGTATTTTATGCTTCAATTTGAATTTAAAAGAAAGAAACTATTTTTGATTCTTTTATTTATTTCTCTTTTAGCAGTTTATATTGGTTATTATGGGCATTATGATATTTCTGCGACTTATTTTACCATTACAGCTCGATTTTTTTCAATTATAATAGCAATTGATGCCGCAATTAGAAAAACGAAAGGAGGACTTATTGTTGCGACTGGTTTATTGGCGGGCGTTGTTGTCAATTATTTTATGTTTTATGATTTTGGGTTGTTTATTGCTTTTACCATTTTAGTGCTCTGTATGCTTTATTTGCATACGATACGAGCAAAAGCGATGGAAGAAGCACATAATGCATCATTGTCGCTTTCTTCTAGATTGCAATTAGAATTGATTAAGAAAAATATTCAGCCGCATTTTCTCCGTAATACTTTAACTTCATTGATTGATTGGATAGAAGAATCGCCAAAAGAAGGAGTTGTTTTTATTCGCGCTCTTGCAGAAGAATTTGATATAATGAATGATATTGCTGAAGATACACTTATTACGATCAGACAAGAAATCGATTTGTGCCGAAGACATTTGGAAGTAATGTCTTTTCGGAAAGAAATTTGTTATGAATGGCAAGAAGAAGAAATTGATGAAAAGGAAACCATTCCGCCAGCTATTTTTCATACCATAATAGAAAACGGAATAACGCACAGTCTTCCTCCAGAACAAGGCTGTATCGTTTTCTGTTTAAAATTTACTAGAGAAAAGCAATTTAAACAATACACTTTGCTGACTTTTGCCAAAAATCGAAAAGCTAAAAAAGAGAAGCGAATAGGAACTGGATTTAAATACATTGAAGCTAGATTAACAGAAAGTTATGGCACCAATTGGTCTTTTGATTCTCATTCTGTAGAAAAAGGTTGGGAGACTATCATTAAAATTTTTGATTAAAATGAAAATACTCATAATTGAAGATGAAGCTCGTATTGCCAAGAGAGTAGAAAGAATGACACGTGATTTCTTTGATAAAGACGCTCAGATTCTGATTTCTGATTCTCTCGAAAACGGACTTTTGATTATTGAAAATAATGAAATTGATTTGTCGCTTTTAGATTTGAATCTTAATGGAGAAGATGGCTTTGAAATCCTGCAGACTTTTGTTGCTGGTCCGTTTCAGACCATTATTGTATCAGCTTACACCGATAAAGCCATTACAGCTTTTAATTATGGTGTTTTAGATTTTGTACCAAAGCCTTTCGATCAAAACAGATTATCGCAAGCCTTTACGCGCTTTACCGCTCAAGGAAAACAATCTGGCGCCGATGTTCGTTTTTTGGCAGTAAGAAAATCAAAGACCTTTAAACTCGTTCCTGTTAATGAAATTTTATACATAAAAGGCGCAGGAATTTATACCGAGTTGCATTTGGCAAATAATAAAATAGAATTACACGATAAATCGCTTGAAGCTTTAGAAAAACTGCTTCCCGACACCTTCGAAAGAATACACAAATCGTATATTCTCTCTTGGGAACAAGCAGATAAAATTGCGGTAGAAGCAGGAGGAAAGTATAGTATGCAACTCAAAAACGGCGACTTGTTGCCAATCGGTCGTTCTAAGTATAAAGAGATTAAAAATAAGCTGATTTAGTTTTAGAATGCTTTTTGATTTGTAGCATTTCTTCTTTTCGATTACTACTTATCAAAAAAGCGACCTAATGCAAAAAACGCATTAACTAATAGAAAAATAGCATTTTTACGCATCAGGTTTTTGTATAGTTTTACCTTTAGAAAGCACAACTACAATTTACCATAAAATGATAACAACCAAAAACCTTCTTATAAAACCTTACAGTCCCGAACATTCTGAATGTTTTTTTAAAAGCATAACCGATAATCGCGAATACTTGTACGATTACTTTACTAATATGCTAAAGGTTAACGACAGTTTGGAAGCAACAAAAAAATATATGGAGCAGAAAACCATAGATTGGCAAGAAAATAAAGGTTTTGCTTGCGCTATATTTTTAAAAGAAAATAATGAATTTATAGGTCATATATCGGTTAGAGAAATTGACTGGAAAGTACCAAAAGGCGAACTTGCTTATTTTATTTTCGAAAAATATAGTGGCAATAATTACGGTGCTGAGGCATTAACAGCATTTAAAAATTGGTGTTTTGCAAAGAAAAAGTTTAATAGATTATTTATGAAAATTGCTGTAGATAATACAGCAAGCATTAAAGTTGCGGAGCGTTCTGGATTTGTATATGAAGGGCTTTTAAAGAAAGATTATAGAAAAAGAGAACAAGACTTAACAGATATGAAAATATACGGATATACTGAAGATCTAGAATTCGTTAGAACGACTTCTCAAAACACCGATTTTGCAAATTTAATTGTAAAACTAGATGAGAACTTAGCAAGCAGAAATGGAGACATGCAGGAATACTTCAATCAGTTTAATAAGGTAGATGCTATTAAGCATGTTATTATTGCTTACATCAACGGCGTTGCAGTTGGTTGTGGAGCTATAAAACAATTTGATAATGAATCTGTTGAGGTAAAACGTATGTTTGTTTCTGAAGAATATAGAGGAAGAGGAATAGCATATAATATTTTAAACCAACTTGAAAGTTGGGCAAAAGAATTGGGTTATACATTTTCTGTTTTGGAAACAAGTAATGTGCAAGTAGAAGCGGT
Source organism: Flavobacterium ginsengisoli (assembly GCF_029625315.1). Taxonomy (NCBI): domain Bacteria; kingdom Pseudomonadati; phylum Bacteroidota; class Flavobacteriia; order Flavobacteriales; family Flavobacteriaceae; genus Flavobacterium; species Flavobacterium ginsengisoli. Next base: position 1,174,030 of record NZ_CP121110.1, on the reverse strand, counting down.
AGCATTATATACTAGAACTTATACAGTTATCGAAAATTATGGACAATATGCTGGAATAGAAACCAGTATTTGTTTTAAGAAAGAATTGTAGAAGGTTTTTAACTAAAACAACTTCGATGTTTTTTAATTGATAAAACATCGAAGTTGTAGGGTTTATTTTTTCGGTTCAAATTTTCTTTAAAGTGTATTATATATTATAAAGCGTCCCAAGAAGCACTAGGATAGTAAATAGAGCTAGTTACAGGAGCTTTCCAGTATTCTTGACTTCCGCCACGGAAAGTATGTAAGCTTACTGCATTCACATTTCGTTTAGAATCGTTTGTTACCCAACGAATTTTTTCGTTTAAGATCTCTGTGCCATTTACGTAATATTTAACATATCCGTCAGTATTTGATCCTGTATTTAGTTTCACAGATATCTGGCAATTATAAGTAACACCTTCCTGTATATAATATTTCTTTCCAAAATCATTGCCATATTGTCCAGGCTGATCTCTATAATACACATAAGGCTGAAGATAAGCGCCACTTCCTTTAGCAGAATTAGATCCGTTTGGGCAATACCACATAAATCTTGCGCTACCGCCATTTCCGTCCCAACCTGGATCACCGCCTGTATTTTGGTCGCCAATTAAGATACCATATCCGCATTTGCCACCTCGGCTCCAGAAAAATCCGTTGTTAAATTTCATTTGAAACCAAACCGTATAAACGCCAGTAGACCAAACACCATACGATGTACACAATCCACCAGGGCAAGATAAGGTGTTGGTTTGTAAAGTTATGGTTCTTGCAGTAGCCGTTCCTTTTGCAGTTGCGCTACCTTGAAGTTCAGAACTTACAGAAAGAGTGTCTTTATTGGCCAATACGGGGGCATCTTTCTTAGCAGTTTTAGCCACATCTAAATCTTGTTCCTTTTCGCAAGAATAAAATAGCAATGCTGCAGTGGCTAGCATACAAGTTAATTTTATGATTTTCTTCATTTTTTAAATTTTAAGGTTAGTAAACAATTAATAGTTAGTAAAATAGATAGTAGTATTTGAAACCGAAAGTGTAAAGTTGATTATTAATAGTTTAGGTAAGGGGTAATAAAGTACGTTTTTACGTACACATAAATCCAGTGTACGTATTTAGTATACAAATAGTATGTTTTTGGAAGTAAAAAACCTGCTAAATATTGATTGTAAATTACGATTTATTGTAACTTTTTGATTTTTAATGTTTTAATAATTAGTTGAATTTGGATAAATTCTGGCAAAAAAGAAATAAAAAGATTTTTACTACATTTGAATTACAAACAAAAACATTTGCCCCATTAATCATTATTAGCCACTATGAAATTGTATGCACTTTTTTTAACAGTAAGTCTGCTTCCATTTACTGTATTTTGTCAGAAGACAATAACTCCGGAGGCAAGGATATCAATACCAAATACATTAAACAGGAAAAGTCTCTTTACACAGTATATTATGTTAAAGATACAAGCTGGACAAAGATGGGATCATTAGCATATGATATTACTTTAGCCAACAATCAGCTAACGTTGTCCAATGTCTATACTCCAAAGGACAATGGAAAAACGACCACACATATTTCTGTAGCAGATGCTCAAACGTTAAAACCCATTAGCTATACTAGCGATAGAAAGGAAACCAAATTAAACTTAGATTTTACTGATCCCATTACAGGAAATTATTATTCTAAGAAAACCAAAAAGGATAAAAAATTAAAACTGAATCCGACAGAACCATTTATAGATTTCAATTGGACTGACCACATGATTGGTACATTGCCATTAGATGTAGGTTATAAAGCCCGTTTTTTTCAGTTTTATTATAATGATGAATCAAAAGTGCTTACAGAGCCTTATAGTGTCAAGGAGGTGAAAAGTTTTAGTTATTACTCTCCAAGAACAGGTAAGCATGATACATGGCTTGTTACTGTTTCAGAAGAAAGTACAGGTGCTGTGTATAATTATATAATTGATAAAAAAGGACCACCGACTTTGGCAACGCGAAATGTCGATGGGTAAAGGTATGTGGGAAATTACAGTTAACGAAGAGTTAGATTATCAGCCCATTAAAAGTAAATTTAACAAAGAGCAAGTTGTTCAGCAGATTTCAAAAGGCAATAGTGTTATTATTGGAACAGCTTATGCAAGAGCAAACTCTGGTAAAAAATTAGGAGGTTTAGTAAATACGGCTAAAAAGCAATATGCTCCAAAAGGAACTGAGATTACACTTTTTCCAAGTTCTGATTATTATGAAGAATGGGTAGAAGTCAACAAAAAAATACGAAAACAGAAAAAAATGCCAGAAGTTCCTCTACATTCTGATTTTGGTTATTCAGTAAAAAAAGCCAAAGTATATGATGACGAAGGACATTTTGAGTTTTTAGATCTTATGCCAGGCACTTATGTCGTTATGGCTAGTTTTGATTTTTCTAACTCTTACAACTATTCTTATGTCTCAGGATATACCAATTATTATAACTATTGGGGCTACGCAGGTTCTACAACTAATTATGGAACAGCAAGATCGTCATACATAGACAAAGCGAATATTGAGAAAAGTGTAACCATAAGTAAAGATGGAGAGAAAATAGAAACCAATTTAAAAGAAATGTAAGCTGAATGTTATATAAAATAATTTAAAGTGATAAAAAGAGCAGGAATAGCATTTTTAGCTTTTCTTATTGTTTGTAATGTGATTATATCTACTGTAATAACAATAGGAAGTCTCATTACAGATAGTTATTTGAACGAATATGAAAATCTAAAAAGCTTTAGGAATAAAAATAAATACACTGTAAATGATGTTTTATTAATCAAACAAATTTCTGAAGATGCTGGAACAGGTGAGGGAACGGGATTATCCTATCTGGTTAAAGGAATAACTTTAGGTAATCAATCAGAAATAGAATTAAGAATAACGAAGCTCGAATATCTAAAGGAAAATTTTGATAAGCAACCGCTTTACAAAAGCAAATTGACAGGAAATTTTTTCTTAAGAGATGCTCCAATAGAATACTATAATTCTCAAACTAGATCTTGGTATCTTGCTATTTATTTTAAAGTTTCTTTTTATGTAATTTTCGGATTAGTATTGTATAAAGGAATAAGTTACGCTCGTGAAAGATGGTTTTACGCCAAAATAACAAGATAAAGAAAAAGCTCATTTAGCAAATAAATGAGCTTTTTTTATTTGTCTTATCTTGAAATACAATCAGAGGTAGATGATTTGTAAATAATACAAACATTAACTCTGTTTGAGTTTAGTTAAGTAAGAGCTTAGCATTTTAAATACAAAAAGGAGATTAGCTTTTCAGCCAATCTCCTTTTCAAAAAATAAAAATGAAAACTACTAATTCCAGCCACCTCCTAATGCTCTGTAAACATTAACAAAGGCGTTCATCTGCTGTTTTTTGGTTTCGATAAGTTCAAATTTTGATTCTAAAGCATCTTTTTGAGTCAATAAAACTTCCATATAATCTGCTCTGGCAGAACTAAACAAATTGTTAGATATCTGAACAGATTCGTTTAAAGCATCAACTTGCTGTGACTTCAAGCCGTAGCTTTTTGTCGTATTTTGAATTTTAGACAATTGGTTGGCAACTTCGATATAAGCATTTACCAATGTTCTTTCATAATTGTATACAGCCTGAATTTGCTTAGCTCCAGCGGTAAGATATTCTGCTTTTATTGCATTTCTATTAATTAGAGGAGCAACCAAATCGCCTGCTATAGAATACAACAGAGATTCTGGAGAAGTCAGTAAATATTTGGTATTAAAAGCTTCATATCCAATCCCTGCTGAAATGCCTAGCGAAGGGTAAAATTTCGCTTTAGCGACTTTAATATCCAGTTTTGCGACAATTAGTTCCATTTCTGCTTTTTTAATATCTGGACGATTCTCTAAAAGCTGTGAAGGTACTCCTGCGTGAATATCTGCCGGAGTAATAGTGCTGAAAGTATTGTCGCTTCTAGCAATTTTTTGAGGAAAACGCCCTAATAAGAAATTGATTTTATTCTCCGTTTCGGTAATTTCTTGCTGAATATCAAACTGAAGACTTTGCGTACTCAAAATCTGCGCTTCAAATCTACGTACAGCCAGTTCGTTAACTCTTGCGGCTTCTTTCTGTATTTTAACCACTTTTAAAGCATTGGTTTGAATGTCAATGTTTTGTTTGGTGATTTCTAGTTGATTATCTAATGCTAAAAGTTCATAATACGAATCGGCTATTTCTGCAATCAAATTGGTAATCACAAAATTCTTTCCTTCAATAGAACCTAAATAACGGTTTAAAGCGGCTTTCTTTGCATTATGAAGTTTGTTCCAAATATCTATTTCCCAACTTGAAGTCAGTGCAAAACGATAATTAGGAAGCGGATCAGGTGTTTCTTTGCCAGGCATAATATCTGTTGTTGCTTCGCCAGAACCTGTGCTGGTGTATCTTCCAGATTTGGTTAAGTCGGCACCAGCGCTAAAACCAACAAATGGCAGGTATTCTCCTTTTCGTGCTTTTACTTCGCTTTTAGCAATTTCAATTTCTTGAAGCGTAATATTCAATTCCTGATTGTTTTTCAATGCAATATCAATCAGATTCTCCAAATTTTGATCTGTAAAATAGCTTCTCCATTTAACTTTTCCAGTATTTAGAGTGTCTAAACCATTATCAGTATAGTTTTCGGGTACCGTTTTATTTTCTGTTTTTTCTACAATAGAAGTTGTTTTACATCCTGCTATAGAGAGTAATACGCAGGCAAGACCTGCGTATTTTATATTTCTGTTATTCTTCATTTTCCTCCGTTTGATTGTTTGTTGAAAAATCATCTACATGATGCATGAAATCATCAGATAAAGAGCTTTCTTCTTCTCCTTTAATTAGTTTTCGGCCTTGTGCCAATGAACCAAAAATGTAATATAGTCCAGGAACTATGATTACTCCGAAAATGGTTCCGAAAAGCATTCCTCCAAGCGCAGATCCTCCAATAGTTCTGTTTCCAATTGCGCCCGCTCCAGAAGCAAAAATTAACGGTATCAAACCAGCAATAAAGGCAAATGATGTCATTAAGATAGGTCTAAAACGAACTTTGGCACCTTCAATTGCGGCTTCGAGAATTGTCGCGCCTTGCGAATGTTTTAATACAGCAAATTCGACGATCAGTACGGCATTTTTACCAAGCAATCCGACCAGCATAATCAATCCGATTTGAGCGTAAATATCGTTTTGCAAGCCCATCATTTGAAGAATGACAAACGAACCTAAAATTCCAACAGGAATAGATAAAATTACAGACAACGGAATAATAAAACTCTCATATTGTGCGGCCAATACGAAGTAAACGAAAGCCAATACCACTAAAAAGATATAAAGCGATTCGTTGCCTCTTCCAGCTTCATCATAAGAAAGACCTTCCCATGCAATATCATATCCTTTAGGAAGTGTTTTAAGAGCGGTTTCCTGTACCGCTTTAATGGCATCTGCAGTGGTGTATCCTTTTGCAGGCTGACCCTGAATAGCGACAGAATTATACATGTTGTAACGCGTGATCTCATTAGGTCCCTGTGTTTTTTTAAGAGTCATAAAAGCAGAATAAGGCACCATTTCTCCATGATCATTTTTTACAAAGAGATTCAATACATCTGATGGGAGTCTTCTAAATTTTGGGTCAGATTGTACATATAATTTAAAGAAACGTCCAAATTTGATAAAACCTTGTTCGTAGGTACTTCCAATTAAAATATTTAAGTTTTCCATTGCTTTACCAATAGAGACGCCTTTTTGCATTGCTAAATCATTATTGATCTCCAGTTCGTATTGCGGATAATTGGCGACAAAGAAAGTAAACAAACCAGAAAGCTCTTTACGTTTTCCTAGTTCGGCCATAAACTGCTTGTTGATCTTATCAAATTCCTGATAATTGGTGCTGGTAGTTTTGTCTAGTAAACGCATAGAAAAACCACCAGAAGAACCAAATCCTGGAATTGCGGGCGGTTCAAAAAACTCTACGACAGCACCTAGATCTTTAGATTTCTTTTCTAATTCTTCCATGATTTCTGTTACAGAATGCTTTCTGTCAGACCATGATTTTAAGTTAATTAAACAGGTTCCAGCATTAGAACCACGACCTTCCGTCATGATTTCATAACCTGCCAAAGAAGAAACAGATTCAACGCCTTCGACTTTTTCACAGATTTTTTGCAATTTCTGAGCAACCTGATTGGTTCTTTCTAAAGTAGCGCCAGGAGGCGTTTGAATGATCCCGTAAATGGTTCCCTGATCTTCACTCGGAATAAATCCAGAAGGAAGTACTTTATTTTCTATAAAAATAAAAGCACAGAAAGCAATTAGAATTCCAAAAGTTAAAACTCTTCTGCTTACAATTGTTTTTAAAACCACAACATAACGGCCTGTAAGTCTTTCAAACCATCTGTTAAAAGCGTCTAGAGATTTTGTCAGGACATTTCCTTTTTTCTGCTTTCCATGATTATTTTTCAAAAGAATGGCACAGAGAACAGGAGTAAGGGTCAAAGCTACAATGGCAGAAATGATAATTGAGCTCGACATCGTAACCGAAAATTGTCTGTAGAAAGTTCCCACGGGACCAGACATAAACGAAACAGGAATAAATACAGAAACCATAACGGCTGTAATAGCAATAATGGCACCTCCAATTTCGCCCAATACTAATTTAACGGCATGATAAGGTGTAATATGCGGAAATTCTTCAAATTTGGCATGGACGGCCTCGACGACGACAATAGCGTTATCGACTACAATTCCGATTGCTAATACCAATGAAAAGAGAGTAACCAAGTTGATTGACATTCCAAACAGCTGAATCACAAAGAAAGCGCCAATTAAAGATACTGGAACGGCAATAATTGGAATTAAAGTAGAACGCCAATCTCCTAAAAATATAAATACAACCAAAGCAACCAAAATGAAGGCATCTCTCAAAGTATGAACAACTTGATCGATAGAAGCATCTAAGAATTGAGAAACGTCATAACTAATTTTATAATCCATTCCTGGAGGAAAACTTGCTTTCATTTCTTCCAGCTTTGCTTTAACGTCATTAATTACGTCACTCGCGTTACTGCCGTAGTTTTGTTTTAATACAATTGCAGCAGAAGGATGACCGTCTAGATTCGAGTAAATATCAAAGAATTCGCTTCCTAATTCAACTTTTGCAATGTCTTTTAAGCGAATGCTTTCACCTTCAGAATTGGCACGCACAATTACATTTTCATATTGTTTAGGCTCATCGTATCTTCCTTTATACGTCAATACATATTCTAAAGATTGTGCGACAATACCAGAACTTTGTCCTAATCGCCCAGGACGACCAATAATACTTTGTTCTTGAAGTGCTTGCATAACTTCTTCAACAGAAATTTTATAAGCTCTCATTCTATCAGGATTCAACCAAACGCGCATGGCGTATTTACGGCTTCCAAGAATCTGAGTTCTCGCAACACCTTTAACACGGCTAATTTCTGGAATCATTTTTACATCGGCATAGTTGTAGAGAAACTTCTCATCCATGCTTTTGCTCTTCGAGTAAAGGTTGACATACATCAACATACTCGGTTGAATAGGAGTAATAACGACTCCTTCACGCTGAACCAGTTCAGGTAATAATGGCATTACCTGATCTACCCTTGTTTTAACTCTAATTACAGCTTCATTAGGATCGGTTCCTGGTTCAAAAATTATTCTAAGTGTTGCTTCTCCGGCACTCGTTGCATCTGTAGCCATGTAACGAACACCTTGTGTACCATTAAGCGAATTCTCTAAGGTAATTAAGGTAGATTTTACCAATACATCGGCACTTGCACCTGGATAAGCGATAAAGATATTTACGGTTGTAGGCGCAATTTGTGGAAATTGCGATATAGGAAGCTGTTTGATGGACAGCGTACCTATAAAGACAATTATAATCGAAATTATAATTGCAAAAACGGGTCTATGTATAAATTTATTAAACATTTCTTCTTTTTTAGATTCGGTTATTCTGCATACAGCTCTAAATTGGACATAACCGATTGCGGTTTTACCACTTCGTAGTCTATTTTTTGATTTTCTTTTACAAGACGAAGCCCTTCTAAAAGTATTTTATCATGAAGTGACAAGCCTTCCTTTATTACAAATAGGTGAGGCATTTCGGCGACAATAACAATCTCTCTAGATTTTACAGCATTGTTTTTATCAATTACATATACATATTTTTTGTCTAAAACTTCAAAAGTTGCTTTTTGAGGTATTAGCATAGCATTTTTAAGTTCGATAGGCATTTGAATGCTTCCTGTTTCTCCATGTCTTAATAATCTTTTTGGATTAGGAAAAGTGGCTCTAAATGGAATGTTTCCGGTTTCATTGTCAAAATCGGCTTCAATGGTTTCTACAACTCCAGGATATTGGAATTTTTTGTTGTTAGCCATTAAAAGATTGACTTTCATTTTACCGCTTTTTCCTGTCTTTTCCTGATAATCTAAATATTCAGATTCTGGAACGTTATAATATACCCACATTGAGCTGTTATCTGCCAATTCTGTAAGCAATTCTCCTTCATCAACTAAACTTCCCTGACGTACGTGAAACTTGTCAATGATTCCGTCAAAAGGCGCTCTGATTTCTGTAAACTGAAGATGAACTTTGCTTAAAGCCATTTCAGCATTTGCTTTTTCTAATTTAGCTTTTGCCATTGCCAGTTCATTTGGAGAAACTACCTTTTCATCAGCTAATTTTTTAGCGTTTTGATATTCAATTGAACTGAAACTTACTTCAGCTTTTGATTTTTTTAATTCGGCTTCATAAAGAGCAGGCATGATTTTAAATAGGAGCTGACCTTTTTTTACCATTTGTCCTTCGTCTACATATATTTTTTCAAGATAACCGCGCTCTTGAGCTCTTATCTCAATATGTTGAATAGAATGTATTTGCGATACATAATCTTTCGTAATGGTAGTATCTTTTTCAATTGGATTTGTAACCAGAAATTTGGTCTTTTCTTCTTTTTCTTCTTCTTTTTTAGAATTGCAGCCCGCAAAAACTAAGGCGCATAAAGTCATGATCATGAAAATTCTCTTCATAATTATTTCAGCATTAAAACGTAATTTATTTTTGATTTTTAGATAAAAAGGCCTTTGGGAATAGACCATAGAAGTTCATATCCGTCTATTATCTAGTTAAAGAATACAGAGGATAAAACTATAAAGTAATTGGCTATTGACAAGCAATAGCGTTAAAAATCAAATTCTAAAAACCTGAAATAACAGATATACTTTATTGTCAAGTAAACTGAAAATTTTGCAGTCATTTACTTTTTGAGTAAAAGCAGTCGCAGAAACGACAAAATGATTACTGCTGTGAAAAATTAAAAAGTAGTTGTTTTTTACAACCTGTTTTTGAGTAGCCGAAAAATTATCTTCGTTTTCTTCATTATCGAAAAGACATATTTTTCTTTTAAAAGATTCAAATGAACGTCCTCGATTTAATTTAGATTCACTTTGAGTATGATCTATAAGTGTACAGAACGAAAACTTTTTATATAAAACAATGTTATTGTGTGCATAAACATTGCCATATCCATTTAAGAGAATGACAATTGAAAGTAAAAATTTAGTGCACCAATTTTTCATAAGAGTCACAAATTTAAACAAACGATGCCATAAAAACAACGACGGGATTCTATAAATTGGCGGAAATATGGTATTGATATTAAACAGTACTGCTAATTTAGAATCTTGTTATTTTTTGGGGAATTTTTGATTCAAAATTTAGTGATAGTATATTTTGTCGAAATAATAACTTTGTTTTTTTATACATTTTATGATAATGTCCCTCTGTTAAAACCAATAGTATCTCTGTATAATTGTGGAGATATATCGGTTTTGCCTTTAAATACTCTGCTGAAATAATATTCATCATCATAGCCCAATTCGTAGGCAATCTCTTTGACAGTTTTGTTGGTTAGATACAGTTCTCTTTTTGCTTCAACAATAATCCTTTCGGTTATTAAATCTGAAAGAGTCATATTGAAATGATTTTTTGCAAGCACGCGCTAATACAACTGGCGTTACATGCAACATATCTGCATATTCGCTTGCAGAATGTTTTGTTCTAAAATCATCTTCAATCGCATTTCGTAAATTCTGAACAATAAAAAGCTGTTTATCAGTAACGTTTACTTCTTTTATAGATTGTTGTTCTAGTTTTATTCGAGTAGCAAAAACCAGAAATATTTTTAAATAAGAAACCAAAACTTCATCTTTTCTTAAAGCTTCCATTTTTAGTTCGTTAACAATTTCTTTGACAATATTAAGAAGCGTTTGTTTATTATTTTGATCCAAAAAGATAAAAGGTCGCTGATACACATTATTAAATAAAATTCCGTTTGATGCAATTTCTTTATGATGTTTGTAAATGCAGAAAAAATCATGATGAAACTGAATAGAAATGCCAGTCAGCGGTTTTTCTGAAGCAAGCATAAAAGGCTGATAGGGATAAAACGCAAATAAAGTGTTTTCTTGAAACGAATATTCGCTAAGATCAACTTTGGCTAATCCTTCTCCAGATGTAATTATGATTATAGTAAAATAATTATTTCGCTGAATATGATCAAAATAACTGCTATTGTCAAACTCAAACACTTTGAAGGATAAGTTTCCGTTTTGCTGATTAACTAGAGTATATACAGATTGAGATAGCATGTTTTTAGTGTTTGTTTATTAGCTCTAAAAATTGCGCATTGAGTTTGTTGCATTCTTCAATGCACACGTCACCAATTATTTGCGGTTTATTTCCCCATTTTGGAACATCTTCTGTAGAAAGAATATTAAACTGAGAAGTAAATCCTCCGACATAAGGAACAGATGTGCCATAAATTATTGCAAGCAATTTTATGATGGCGAATCATGTACGAACACATAATGCAGGGTTCATGAGTAGTATACATACGAGCCAAATGGAGATTATCTGAATATCCGTTTTTTAAAGCATCTCTAACAGCTAATATTTCCGCATGATTGGTTATATCTCCAGTTGATTTTCCAGATTCTATGCCCGTTCCAATTATTTTTCCATCCAATACAATCAACGCGCCAACAGGCGGATTTCCAGCTTTTAAAGCACTCTTGGCTAAATCCAAACATTGATTCATGTAATATTGAAAATCTTCTTGCATAACTTTATGACTTAAATGTTGATTTTATGGAGTATTCATACTACGCTAAATTACTCAAAAAAAGGAACAATTTTAAGCGTTCTTTTGTATTCCATCTAATTTTTAGATGATGTAAAAACTGCCCTCTTTTTTATTTTCGAGGGCAGTTTTTAGTTTAGAAAATCAAAATTTCGTAACCTTCTTTTTTAAGATTTACAAAACTAGGAAGACCAGGAGTTCCAGGAACTTCATTGTCGTTTAGCAATTCATAGCCAGACACTTCAGTGCCAAATACTGCAACGCATCCTTTAGAAAGTCCGTGAACATGATTTTTTACTTCTTTATAAAGAGCATTAACGGGATGCTCAGGTTTTTCAAGTTGTTCTGGCCATCTTATACCAGTACCTTGAAAAATAATTTTTACATCTTGACCTTCGTGTTTGAATTCATAAGCCGATGCTAAAGCATTGAATACACGTCCTAAAGCTTCTTCTGAACCCGCTTTTGGATCAGAAAGAATAATAATAGCTGTTTTTTTCATTTTGAATTGTTTTTATGAACAAGGCAAAGATCTGACAGCATTATCCGCTAGAGAATGGAGGAAATTTACTTTATGATGGAGAATTTTCATCTTGTTATATCTCAATTCAAAATGTCCATTATAAAGTAAAAATCATCCATTTATCTCAAATGATTATCTCGACAACTTTGCATTCGATAATAATAAGTAGAACTTAAAAAAAAAACAATATGTCTGTTTCTGATTTATTTAAACCGCTTACATTGCTGCACGGCCCAGCAATGAGAAACCGTTTTATGTTAGCCCCTTTAACCAGCCAGCAAAGTGAATATGATGGCACTGCATCTGAGTTCGATCAATATTGGATGGAACAGCTTGCGCAAAGTGGTTACGGATTAATTCAAACCAGTGCTTCTACGGTAGAGGCAGGTGGTATCGCTTTTGAGCGACAATTAGGAATTCATAGCGATAATCATTTGTCTGGATTGACCAAAATGGCGTCGGCGATTCGTGATGGTGGCGCATTGTCGGCGGTGCAATTGCATCATGCCGGACATCGCGCAAAACCTTCAATTGGCGGAATACCAGCTCCAGCGTCGAGCAAAACGATAGAAGGAATTAAGGCAATAACGACCGAAGAAGTAGAACGGATTCGTGACAGTTTTATCGCTGCGGCAAAAAGAGCGCAAATAGCAGGTTTTGACGGAATCTCAGTTCATGGAGCTTTTGGATGGATTCTCTCTGAGTTTATGTCTCCAAATTTAAACGATCGTACAGATAAGTATGGTGGAAGCTTAGAAAACCGAGCCCGCTTTACCATAGAAGTAATCGAAGGAATTCGCAAAGCTTGTGGACCTGACTTTCAGATTGGCTGGCGATTGTCGATTGAACGTTACGGACTGCTTTTGGAAGAATTGCGAGAAGTAACGGCCGATATTTTTGATCGTGAATTAATTGATTATTTAGATCTCGCTTTGTGGGATTCAGCTCAAATAGTTCGTGAAGGAACTTTTAAAGGAAAAACCATGTTGAGTGTTTTTACTGAAATTCCCCGCAAAGGAGTTCGTCTAGGTGCAGCCGGAAAAATTATGAGTGCACAGCGTGCAGGAGAACTTTTAGATGAAGGCTGTGATTTTGTACTTATTGCCCGTGCAGCGATTCTTCAGAGAGATTTTCCGCTTCAGGTACAAGCAAATCCAATGTACGACAGTCCGCAATTGCCTGTAATGGCAGATTATTTGAGGCAAGGAGGGTTGAGCGAACGTTTTATTGAAACCATGCGCGGCTGGCAGACTTTTGTAAAAGCAGGATCATTGTAAAGCTATTTGTGTTTTAGGAAAAAGATTTATTCATAAAATAATAGACTTTACGCAATCTAAAAATTAAAATAAATTGTACCTTTTATATCGTTTTTAAAAAGATACAATTATGATTAAGTCTATAAACCCTTATAACCAAGAGATTGTACATGAGGTTACCGAATTTGATAAAAAAGACGTTGAAAATGCAATTGATAAAGCAGACGCTCAATATAAGATTTGGAAAGAAATTCCCTTTTCTGAACGTGCAGTTTTAATGAAAGCTGTTGGTCAGGAACTTAAAAAAATTCCCGAGCGTATGGCGAGGTTATCACTCAAGAAATGGGAAAACCAATCACTCAGTCAATAGCAGAAGTAGAAAAATGTGCCGCCTTATGCGATTATTATGCAGAGAACGCTCCCAAAATGCTTGCTGATAAAATAATAGAAACCGAAGCATATAAGAGTTATGTAAGCTACGAACCAATAGGCATTGTTTTGGCTATTATGCCCTGGAATTATCCGTTCTGGCAAGTTATGCGTTTTGCAGTTCCAGCGTTAATGGCAGGTAATGTTGCGATTTTAAAACATGCTAGCAATGTCATGAAAAGCGCCATCAGTATTGAAAAAATATTCGAAAGAGCCGGCTTTCCTGCGGGATGTTTTACGAATCTACCGATTGGAAGTAAAATGGTAGAAGAAATCATTAAAAATCCTAAAGTTAAAGCAGTTACACTTACAGGAAGTGAAGCAGCAGGAAGAGCGGTGGCAGCTAATGCTGGAAATGAAATTAAAAAAACAGTTTTAGAACTAGGAGGAAGTAATGCTTTGGTCGTTTTTGCAGATTGCAACTTGCAGAAAACTGTTAAAACTTGCGTTCAAGCACGTTTTCAGAATGCAGGGCAAAGCTGTATTGCTGGAAAACGTTTGCTTGTAGAATCTTCTATTGCAACAGAGTTTACAAAAGCTTTTATAGAAGAAGTCAGTAAACTTCGTTCGGGAGATCCTTTGAGTGAAGAAACAACAATAGGCACTATGGCGCGTGTTGACCTTGCTGAAGAATTAGAAAAACAACTTCAAGATGCATTAAATAAAGGAGGAGAAGTTTTGCTTGGCGGTAAAAGAAATCAAGCTTATTTCGAGCCTACTGTTGTTGGAAAGGTTACTACAGATATGTTGATTTTTAAAGAGGAAGTTTTTGGTCCGTTGATTGGAATTACGACTTTCAAAGAAGAAAAAGAAGCTGTTGCACTTTCAAACAGCAGTGCTTTTGGACTTGGCGTCACAATTTTTACAGAAAATTTTGAAAAAGCATTCCGATTAATTCCAAAATTTGACGAAGGGGCGGTATTTGTAAATGAACTGGTAAAAAGTGATCAGAGATTGCCTTTTGGCGGAACTAAAAATTCAGGTTACGGACGTGAACTTTCGCAAGATGGCATTCAAGAATTTGTAAACAAGAAAACAGTTTACATTAATAAATATTAAGCTTTAAAGAGATAAAATAGTAAAAGCGAAAGAAAGGTGTTTGAAGTTCAAACACCTTTTCTTTTTTGAAGATTTTATGATGGATTAACTAAAACTGAATCAGGAAGATAAAAAGATCCTTCCGTAACTTCTACGACTACTCCTGAATCCATATTTCTTAGCTTTCCAGAAAATGTACCTTTAATGCCTTTTTCGCTAATAGATTCAATTTTTACTGTAAAAACGTCATCAGCAATTGAAGTGTTATAAACAATAGTTCCCTCTTTTGTTTGAACAGCATATCGAGCAATCATTTCTGGTTCGAGAGGAGTAGAATAAGTTCCTTCAGCAATATTTCCTCCTGTTCTCCATATTTCAAAATCTAATGAGTTGGGCGCGAGCTGGCCAGGAGTTTTAGGATGCGGTGTTTCAAATCCTCCAATTATAATGTGTTCAAAACGTCCATTATTACCGCTGAACTGAAAATTGGCATCATAATAATTTATTTTGCGGCCGTCTAAAGTGGCTTTAAAATAATATTCAGATTGATTGTTATTCGATTCATTGTCATTGCTCGAACAAGCTGAGAAAAGTATCGAAAGAATGGAAACATAAAAAAGCTGTTTTGCAAAATGTACTGTTTTATTTTTAAAAGAAAATGATTTCATTGCTTTAAAATCATCGATATTACTACATTTCATCATATATTTTTTTGAGTTCATAGCAAATTTACCAACCTCAAAAGCAGAAAGCAATACCTGATTTCATGGTTATTTACGATTGAAAAGCTATGGCAATCGAATACATGAAATTAGAAGTGTAAAGATTTTAAAAGTAATTGCTATTGCATATTTTTGTAATTGATCTTAATATCCAAATTATGAATAATGCATTTTCTTCCAACAGCCAAATAGGTGTAGTCTCTACTTTCTCTGAGCTTATAAATACCGATTTCAAAGGAGAAATGAATGCGTTATGCTGGTACAGAAATTTGGATGGCGATTTTCAAGAGATTGTAAACCAATTGATTTTAAAAGAAAATATAACAGAAGTATTTCCAGAAGACTTAATCGCGCTTCAATTATCAGAAAAAGGAAATATAGCAAGGGAAATTATCTTAAACGATTTGCAATTGTTAACTGATTTTGGAGCTTCGCCTTCTCTCAATTTATTAAAGTGCTACGAACGCGACGACGAGTTTGATTTCATATCTACTGATGTATATTCATTTCACGTCGATCGTTCTCCAATTGCAACAGATACTTTTTTGTGTACCTATCACGGAGCAGCAAGCGATATTGTAGCTAATGATCAAGCAAAGCAGAAAATTCTAATTCCAGAAATTAGAACAAAACTAAAAGAATTGCATGATGGAGCAGAAGCAGAGTTCGAAGACTTTTTAAAAGAGAACTACTTTGATTTGCATTATCAGCTTCAGAAAGATGCAGAACCCATTAATTTAGGGCAAATGCATCTTTGGCGTTTGGCTGTTGATCATCCAAAACAGCAAGTACAGCCTTGTATTCATAGAGCGCCAAAGGAAAATGATGGCGAATATAGACTTTTGTTGATTTGTTAAAAGAGAAAAATTGCACTGACGAAAATTAATTATATATATTTGATGTATGAATAAACAAACATCTTTTTCAGTCTGTGGAGAATCTTTGTCGGCTCCAATGCACATTTGCGGTTTTTTCGATTCCAAAGAACAGCAATATGAGGTAATCATTCCGTACATTTTGGAAGGATTAGAAAAGAATGAAAAAGTAATTAACATTCTTGAAGGAAATCGTCATAGTGAACATTGCCGTTGCCTTACCAATAATGGAGTATCTATTACCGAAAAACTTTCGAGTGGTCAATTTGAAGTTCTGGCTTCTGAAAATACATACATTAAGGATGGCACTTTTGCGACTGAAAAAATGTATAAAATGCTAGAACAAACTTTATTATCGGCTTCAAGAGCTGGTTACGAAAGTACAAGAGCTTGCGGTGATATGGTATGGGCGCTCAAGAATTTGCCTGGAACTGACGAACTCTTAGAATATGAGGCCAGTCTAAATTTACTTACTCCAAAACACTCTGTATCTTTAATCTGCATGTATGATATCAATAGCTTTAGCCAAAGCACACTTACAGATATATTGCTTACGCATCCTTACGTTATCAAAGATGGAAAGATCAGTAAAAATCCAAATTATGTTGAGCCTTTGGCATTGATTTCTAGCGTTTCTAATTTTCCATCAGGCCCACTCAAATCCTAAAACTACTTATCGTTTATTGTTGATATATAAATTGTTGCAATAGAGAAGCAACCTTAAAATGTATTTAAAATGAGTTTTTAAGAATGATAAAAATTTACGATAAGATTTGTGTAGATGCAGTTGTACAATCTAAGATTGCAAATAATGGTTTTTGGAAATTTAATACCATAATGTATATGAGCGCTTTTTTATGCATCAATTTTATGACAATTGCTATAATTTTGAAAAGCATATTACCTTTAGAATTGGGCGATTTTTATGAAAAAAAAGCTTAACGATAAAAAGAGAAGCATTAATGTATTTTGTTATTCCAGCATTTTTAGCCAATTATTTTATTTTGTTTTTTAATAATAGATACGAGAAGCTATTAGAAAAATACGAGGCTCATAACGGTAAATATATTTTGAGGTACATTATTTTTAGTATTTTATTATTCTTTATTTGTGTTTTTGTATTCTAACAAACTCTTTGTACGATTCCTTTTTTAAGTTATCTTCGCTTTTTGTACATTTCCAAAAACATTTAAATCCTTTTAAAATCTAATCTGTGAAAAATAATCATGATGCTGCAGAAGAGACTCAGCTTAAACGTGGACTCACTAATCGACATATTCAGTTAATCGCCTTAGGCGGATCTATAGGAACAGGCCTTTTCCTTGGCATTGGGCCAGCAGCCGTTTTAGCGGGACCGTCTGTTATTTTAGGATATGCTATTGCCGGAATTATCGCTTTTTTTATAATGAGACAACTTGGAGAAATGGTTGTTGAAGAACCTGTTTCGGGAAGTTTTAGCTATTTTGCCTATAAATATTGCGGTTCATTTGCTGGTTTTGCATCAGGTTGGAATTATTGGATTTTATATATTCTGGTTAGTATGGCCGAACTTACAGCAATTGGTGTTTATGTACAGTTTTGGTGGCCCGAAATTCCGCTTTGGGCATCCAGTTTATTTTTCTTCTTGGTTATTAACGCTTTAAATTTTGCCTCTGTAAAAGTGTACGGAGAAACAGAATTTTGGTTTTCAATTATAAAAGTAGTTGCCATTATTGCTATGATTCTTTTTGGAACTTATTTGCTAATAAGTGGAACAGGAGGAGAACACGCTACAATTCATAATTTGTATAACGATGGAGGTTTTTTTCCAAAAGGTTTCTTTGAAAAAACGGCCAATGGAAATTTCCAAGGTTTATTGTCTGCAATGGCGCTGATTATGTTTTCTTTTGGCGGACTAGAACTAATTGGAATAACCGCTGCTGAAGCAGAAAATCCAGAAAAAAACATTCCAAAAGCAACCAATCAGGTTATTTATAGAATTCTTATATTTTATGTTGGTGCATTAGTAATTTTATTTGCTTTGTCACCTTGGAGACAAATTACCACAGATAGTAGTCCGTTTGTAATGGTTTTTCAAAATTTAAACGGAATGGAATTTACGTTATTTGGCCAGAAAATCTTTTTTACAAAGCTTATCGCTAATGTTCTTAATCTAATTGTATTAACTGCGGCTTTATCTGTATATAACAGTAGTGTATACAGCAACTCACGTATGCTATTTGGTTTAGCAGATCAAGGCAGTGCTCCAAAGTTTTTAAAGAAGTTAAACAAACACTCAGTGCCAGTTAATGCTATTTTAATATCTTCCTGTTTTGTCGCAATCTGTATTTTAATCAATAAAATAATGCCAGAAGAAGCTTTTAGCATTTTAATGTCTTTAGTAGTTTCTTGCTTGGTTATTAACTGGGTTATGATTTCGTATACGCATCTGCAATTTAGACGAGCAAAAGACGAGGAAAATACAAAAACAAAATTTGCTTCAATATTTTACCCAGTAAGCAATTACATCTGTTTTGCATTTTTACTAGGTATTTTAGCCATCATGTGGATGACAAATATGAAGATATCCGTAGAATTGATTCCTATTTGGCTAGGTATTCTTTTCCTATTTTATAAAATATTTAAAGTAAAAAAATAAGTAGTTTTTTAAAATCCCATTTCATTAGAAATGGGATTTTAATTTTTTATAAAGTTTGCATCCCAAATTTTAAAGGATTGTATGAAATAATGTTTATAAAATATTTTTAATAGGATATATTTTAAATAATCAATTAAGTAGATTTGTTATGAGCTCGAAAAAATAATGTAAAACATTTTGTATTAGAGCATAATAAAACATTTTGAAAATTTATCACAAAATTAAATAGTTCAATCAATGGGAAATTATAACAAAGATGTTACAGCTTACATTGCAAAAATGGCAGACTTTGCAAAACCTATTTTAAACCATTTACGAGATGTAATTTTTAGTACCTGCCCCGATGTAGAAGAAAATATTAAATGGGGAACACCACATTATTCTTATAAAGGTGATCATTTAGTTATGATGGGAGGTTTTAAACAACATTGTTCTTTTAGCTTATATAAAGCTGAATTGATGAAAGACAAGGAAATTCAAGCAAGTGTAAAAGCGGGCAAAAAATTTGGCTATTTAGACAAGATCAAAAACTTATCGGAGTTGCCAAGTAAAGAGATATTAACCGCATATATCAAAGAGGCAATGATTTTAAATGAAAACGGAACCGCTAAACCTAAACCTGTAAAAGAAAAATCTGCTGCAGAAGTTGTGGCTCCTAAAGAATTTATGGATGCATTAAAAAAGGACAGCAAAGCGATCGAGATTTTTGAAAGCAAATCGCCGTCATTCCGTAAAAATTATATTATTTGGATTGCAGATGCCAAGACAGATGAAACTAGAAATAAAAGAATTACACAATCGCTAGAGTGGATTGCAGAAGGGAAAGACAGATTTTGGCAATCTAAGAAATAACCACAAATACCAGCTTGTTTCCTCAAGAGTTTATAAAATTAATGATTCATAATAAAGAAAACTTTCCGAGAATATCTTCAGAGCGCAATAACACCGCTACAGTAGTAATATATTTACTGTTTGGACTTTTATGCCTTGCCATGCTTTCTCTATTTGTTGGAGTTCCTTTAAGTATTCAGTTGGAGCACAATAGCAGTTTGTCTAATAGAGAAATGATATTCGATCTTATCTATTTCCCTTTACTGCTTTGGGGTATTTGGGGACTTTATAAAAATTACGAACGTCAGAAGCATAAAAAAGTCATTTTGATTGCTGTAGATCAAGATGGTTTGCACCATCACCAATTTAATGGCACGGTTCAAAGTATTTTGTATAAAGACTTAGAACGTAGCAAAGAAGCTTATGTAAGCGATATTGATCGAAAAATTGGAACAAAATATTCACCAGGATATATTTTCGGTTTTAAAAATGGTGTAAAAGTTCCTCTTCATTTTTCTACAGCTGAAAATGGACTATCTTATATTCCGAAAAATAGAAATCAGTTAATTGCTCATTTTTTGCAAGGTGCCGCTTTATTTTGTCCTCATATAAAAATTTCTCCAGCAGTTTACGCAGAGAATTTTATTAATCCCAAAACTTTTGAATTTGATAAAAGAGCTCAAAGAAAAACCTATTTTATAGCTCTTATATTAATTATCATTATTCTGGTTGCAATCGATTTGTTTATAAAATATACCAAAGGTTTTTCGTCGCTATTTTAAAAGCTAGAAGTTTTTCAGTTGAACATTCGAAGAGCAGCTGTATTAATTCGATCTTAAATCTATTATAGAATTAATATCTGACAGATTAAATTTAAATACACTAAAAAATCCTACTAAATCATCCTTAACTAAAACAGAAGGATGATTTTTTGCTTATACAAAACAATGAACTGATTATTAGTATGTAGTAGTTAGATTGTTAAAGAAAAAGCGTAATTTAGGGATAATAAAAAAAGTTAAAAACATCCTTTATTCTAAAGTGGCACAATTCGTGCCTGCAAAAAAATCATTGAATAATCAGAGCGCTTAATCGGTGTTCTAAAAAATTAAAATAAATGAAAAGATTTAAATGTATGTATGTTTTTGTAGTAGTGTTATTATCAACATTTACATATGGTCAGGAAAGTTTAAAAATGTTTGTAAAAGAAAGTAAAGTGCCATGTACAGGCATTGGCCCAATGGAATGTCTGCAGGTAAAGTATGATAATGACAAAGAATGGCAATTATTTTATGATCATATTGAAGGTTTTAATTTTGAAAAAGGAAACCGATATGAAATACTGGTTACGAAAACCAAAAGACCAGAACCTATTCCGGCTGATGCTTCTGCATACCAATATAAACTGAAAAGCATAATTTCTAAAACGCCTGTAACTAAGGAAAACGGAATTTATAATACCAAAATGATTTTAACTCAGTTAAATGGAAAAAAGGTAAACAGCGGAAAAGCATTTATTATCATTAATGATGAAACGGGAACAATAAGCGGTAAAAACGGATGCAATAATTTCAACGTAAAATACACGAAGCTTTCTTCAAAAAATCAAATTAAGACCAATTCCCCTATGGGAACTTTAATGGCTTGTGATGACGAAAGCATGAAATTAGAAAAAGAATTTAGCACAGCGATCACCAACAAAAAGTTCAAGATCGCAAAGAAAAACAATAAAGTACAGTTCAAAAACACTAAGAACAAAGTCGTTATGGAATTTTCTATACCAACTCAAGACCAACTTTGGAGTTTTATTGCAAAAAACAATTGGAAACTAATTGCACTAGAAAATGTTGGACAAGATTACGGAAAAGCTTCTATTAAGTTTAACCCAGCAGAAAAAAAAGTAAGCGGAAATTCAGGTTGCAACAACTTCTCTGGAAATTATGAAACTAATGGTGATCATATTTCTTTTGATAAAGTAGCGTCTACAAGAATGGCATGTATTGATGAAGAAGCAAATAAAACAGAGCAAAAAATGTTGTCGTATTTAAACAATAAAGACTTGCGTTTTGATGTAGCAGATCAAACGCTTAATTTTTATCTTAATGATAGATTGGTCATGATGTTTGGCGTTACAAAATAAATTCAGTTTTATAAGTCATCTTAAAATAGATGATGATTTACGAAAGAATAGAAAACCAGTGAAGTTGATTCACTGGTTTTTTTATGGATAAAATGTATTGTTTTTGTAATAAATAGATTTGGCTGAATTTGCAAACTGAGAAAAATAAAGTTTTTTAATTAGACGATTCTCGAGAAATATATATAAGTAAATTCTTAGGAGAAAATACGATTAAAAAATAACATTGTTTTTTTATATTCTCATTTTCAGAACCTTAAATTATCAAATTTGCATCTATATTGATTCTTGATTTTTTATTTTGGTAAAAAATGTATTTTGTTGATTGTTAAGTTTTTATAATTAAAAAATCGTTTTGTAGATCTTGATTTTTTATCCATTTTTACCTTAATTTCTTTTTTAAGTATAGTTTCGTTATGGCCTTTTTGTAAGGCACTAACTATTTAATAAACCAAAACTTATGAGAAACAAATTACATTTTATTTTTTTGAGAAGAGTCCAATATTACCATGTTACATTATGGCTTTTTTTCTTCTTTTTGCTTCAGGTTCCTATGCCCAGCGCGGTTATTATGATGCACCTTATAAAAGGTACGAAGCAAATTTAGGCCAACTGTCTAATGGTGCTTTAGTTACTGCAAAATCATACAATCAGGCCGATCTTCAGTCAGAAGCTTCAGATCAGCAGTGTGTGAATATGTCTGCCACAAACGCGACCGTTCAATGGACGCTAAGTGAAGCTGCCGATGGATTAGTAATTCGTTATAGTGTTCCTGACGGGCAATCTGGAACTATCGGGGTTTATAATGGCAACACAAAGCTTACAACGCTTACTTTGACTTCAACTTGGTCTTGGGAATATTTGTGGAGCAACGGAAATCCGAACAATAACGGAATTACGAATCAAAACCCAAGAATGCGTTTTGATGAAGTTCGTTATAAACTTCCTGCTAAAATTGCTGTAAACGGAACATTAAAATTGGTGAGAGAATCTGGTAATGTTCATATTGACTTTGCAGAAATGGAACCAGTGCCAACAGCTGTTACAGCTCCTGCAGGTGCCGTAACTTATTCAGGAAACGGAAGTGATCTTCAGACTTTTATTGATGCAAATGGCGGAAAAAAAATATTTCTTCCGAGTGGGGTTTATAATGTTAACCGAGAATTATATTTTGGTTCAGCAAACACTTCGCTAATTGGCGCTGGAATGTGGTACACACAGATTAATTTTACCAATACTAGTAGTTTAAATGGCGGATTACGTGCCAATGCAAGTAACATTTCGTTCACAGATTTATATCTTACAACAAATTCAGCTTCGAGAAGTAATTCTTATAAAGCAATAAATGGGGTTTTTACAAGTGGTTCTATAGTAAAAAATATCTGGGCAGAACATTTTGAATGTGGTGCCTGGATTGCGCAATACAATTCTGGTGGGCCGGCAATTGCTGACGGCTTTACATTATCGCACTGTCGTTTTAGAAATAATTATGCCGATGGAATCAATCTTTGTAAAGGAACAGCGAATTCAATTGTAGAACATTGTAATTTTAGAAACAATGGAGACGACGATCAGGCGATTTGGTCTGCTGACGGACTCGAATGTATCAATAATACATTTAGATACAATACTTCAGAAAACTGTTGGCGCGCTTGTGGACTTGCTATTTATGGAGGAAAAAACAACAAAGGCTACAATTTAATTATCAAAGACAATTTGGAAGCAGGAATCAGAGTAAGTAATAATTTTCCGGGAGCACCATTTAACAACGATGGTATGCACGAAATTCATGATATTACCGTAACAGCCTGCGGAACTTTTAATGATACCTACAATAATCCCGTGGCGGCAATTGATATTTTTAGTGCTACGAATGCCGGAAGTCAGGTTAAGAATGTTCAGCTTTACAGCATTGATATTATAGATTCAAGAAACGATGCGATTTCTATTAGTAAAAGATCAGGAGATGGGATTTATAATCTTTCTTTTAAAGACATAACCGTTAACGGAACTGGTAAAGAATATCCAAATAACAATGTATTGAACAGAAACTGGGGCAGAGGCTATTTTGTGCTTATTGCAGGTTCTCCAAGCGGAAACGGTACCTATTGTAATATGAATTATTCTAATAGAGGCGGAAATGCCACAACTAATGAAGAAATTAGTGCAATTGGTACATTTTCATGGACGCAGGGTGCAAACTGCTCAACTACAAATGTTCCGGTTTCAGGTGTAACACTTTCGCCAGGAGCAGTAACTCTAGGTGTTGGTGCTACACAGCAATTAACTCCTACTGTTTCTCCAGCAAATGCTACCAATAAAACAGTAAGTTATAGTTCAAATAATACAGGTGTTGCGACAGTAAGTGGTTCAGGTTTAGTAACTGCAGTTGCTTCGGGATCAGCTACCATTACCGTAACGACTCAGGATGGTAATAAAACGGCTACTTCTGTAATAACAGTAAATTCATCAAATGTAGCAGTAACAAGTGTGAGCTTGAGCCCTTCATCAGCTACATTAGCGGTAGGCGGAACACAGCAACTAACACCAACAGTTTTGCCTTCAAACGCAACTAATAAATCGGTTAATTATACTTCAAGCAATACAGCTGTGGCAACGGTTAATTCATCAGGATTAGTCACTGCAGTTTCAGCAGGTACCGCTACAATTACTGTAACAACAGTTGATGGAAATAAAACGAGTACTGCGGCAATTACTGTAAATGCCGCAACAGGAAGCTATTTTACAATTAAAAACAAATGGACAGGTAATTACTTATATGATGCCGGAAATAATGTAGGATACGGTCCAACAGTTGCAGACAATACTTATAAATGGGAAAAAGTGGCCATTGATGGTACTTACTATATGATTAAAAATGTAGGTACAGGAGATGTAATGCATATTGAGAATTTAACTGGTGCAGTACAATGTACAGCAGGTCAGTCTAGCTGGTGGAGTGCACAATGGTCTTCTGAAAATGTAGACGCAACCTGGGTAAGAATCAAAAACAGATGGCAGACAACAGCGATGATTCATATTGAAAATCTAAATGGTTCTGCACAATATCTTGGTGGTCAAAATAGTTGGGAAAGTGCACAATGGCAGTTTCAAAACACTTCGACATCGAAAAAAGTGAATCCTGTTGAAGTTGTGGTTGAGAATACTGTAGTTAGCATTTATCCAAATCCTGCAATTGATAATGAATTTAATATTGTTTTGCCACCACTGGAAGCAGGTGATACAGCAAGTGTAACAGTTACCGATAGTAGCGGAAGAAAAGTTTTGGTAAACAGAATCAGTTCATCTTCAAAAATCAGTCATCATTTAACCGCTGGAATATATATTGTGACAATTAACTCTAATACATTTAATGTTTCTAAAAAATTGATTATTAAATGATAGATTAAAATTTAGAAAATGAACTGCAGTTGAATTTATAATTAAATTTCATCATAATGAGCTCGATATTGTATCGGGCTCATTCTCATTTCTCTTTTATCTGTGCACGGGGCGAGATGTTCGTGCCAGCAAGGGAAACGGCTTTAAAAATCTTGCCTTCCGATAATGGTAATAATCTCTACCCGTTTATCTCCGTTAATTTGGTAGTAAATAGTGTCAACACCACAAACACAATAACGATATCCTTTTTTAATGTGTTCAGCAGATGGAAATAAAAAAGGATTTGCTTCTATTTTTTCAAAACAATCATAAAACATATTAAAATAGCTGTCAGCTTGATTAACGCCAAACTTACTAACACCATAATAATAAATTCTTTTTAAATCTTCTTTGGCTTCGCTACTTAAATAATAGCTATACATTACGAGGTAAATCTTTTTTAAATTCGGCTAACATTTCTTCTCTGGTTTGTTTTTTTGCAAAACCGCTTTTTTCTCCCTTTTCTATTTTTGCCCTTACAAACTCGTAGTATTCTTCTCTCGAACGTGCTTGCTTTATCAAATAGTTAATAGCCTCACTTTTACTACTAAATTCATCTGTATTAACCTGATTTTTTAACCATTCGTCATTAGGAGCTGTTAATGATATACTTTGTCGTGGCATAATAATATAAGTTTTGAAGTTGGTGTAAATTTACACCAAAACTTTGAAAAGGAAAACATATTGGGATAAAATAGTTCTAATTAATTGTTTGGGTAAGTTGCTCCTCACTTGTGCAAGCGGAGGATATTTAAAAAAATTGTACAATTCCAAATTTTATACCTCATTATCTGTTTTTTATGCAAACTTAAAAAAACATATAACTCCCAGTAAAATCTAAGCATTTGCTTTTTTGTAAGTAAATTATTATGTTAAAATTTTAAAATATATTTAAAATATAGTTTTTTTCTTATTTTTTATTATTACAATTGTATAGCCTAATTCTTACAAGTTTTTAGGTATTACTAACTTAAACGCCAAAATATGAGAAGAAAAATTAACAATGCAACAAGATTTATGGTCATTTTATTAGTTTCTTTCACTTTTACAAAGTGCCAGAAAGATGACAATGATGTAGGGCAGACAGATGCTAGAATTCTTTCGTCTGCCAAAGAATGGTTCAAAGCCTATGAATTAAAAGGCGATAATTTTGCATTACTACAAAATTTAAACTACAATTGGAATGATGCCGAAATTAGGAATTCAAAAGATGGAACCAAAACAATTATAGTCCCTGTTAATGAAGCGAAAAAAGACGCTACGGAACTTTGGGAGCAAAAATTGTATATTTATAAACTATCCGAAAACAATTATGAAGCTTTGCTCTTTGAAATATTTCCTAATGGTACGAGTAGATCTCCAGAAGATTTATCAATAGATAGTGCTACTTTTAGTGGCTACATAGCAGCTTGGGATTTAAAGAAAGGATTTGTAAAAACTGCTAGCTTTGAAAATGGTAGACTTATAGAAAATGGTACCGTTAAGCTGGTTCTAAAAAATGCAAACACAACCGGTAAGGCACCGTCAGGTGTTGCGTGTCCTGCCGAATTGAATGCGATGTTGATGGTGGAGGAACCACAGATACAGGAATTCAGTTAAAAGAAGTTGTGGTATACAATAATTACCAGAATCCCAGTTCAGGCGGATATATTATTTACAATGGCACAGGTAGCGGTTATTCTAACTACACAGATACTGGTTCTTACACCAATCATGGCACGGGTACTGGCAGTGGTAGCGAGGGTGGAGAAGATCAAAGTTCAAATACATCCACTCCTTGCGAACAAATGAAAGTTCTAATCAACTCTGCAGACCCAAATAATATGATAGCTGGCATTAATTGGTTAAAATCAATAGTAAATGGAACAGTAAATAATAAAGAATTTGGAATAGAAATTAGAATGACAATGAATGCAGACCAAACTTTTACATATCAGTACAACCAAGTTTCATCTCCTAATGAATTTTCAGTAGCATTAACAACAGATTATTATCATATTGGTGGTGCTCATTCGCATCCAGAAAATGGATATGCAATGTTCTCTTTTGCTGATGTCCGTTTTTTAAGCAATGCGTATAACGAAGCTAGTCCTCTCAGGAAAAACGATGTTATTTTTATGGTGGTTGCCAAAGATAAAGCAGGAATTACTAATACTTATGCTATAAAAGTAGACAATATTGGTGTATTAAATGATAAAGTAAATCAAGTATGGAATAATCCTAAATTTATAGGTAAGACAGATGATGAAAAAATTAAAATAATTCATAAAGATCAAGGTTACAAATATCGTGATAGTAAAGGAGCCTTAGAAGAAAGTTTTTTACAGCAATTTGGTTCTTTCGGAATCTCGTTGTATAAGGCAGATAGTAGCATGTCAAAATGGAATAAACTTACACTAAACACGACAACCAATAAAACAATACAAACACCTTGCATTTAAAAACAATAAAATTATGAGAAATTATATTTATAGCGCACTATTTTTTATCCTGCTAAACAATAGTTGTAAAGCACAAAACCCTATCCTAGACATTGATACACCAAAAGATAATTTTATTGGTGTAAAAGGAGCATACTATAAAGACACAAAAAATGTGTTAAACGGATACGACGGTACGTATCTTTATACCAGTGGTAATACATCATTGAAGATAAAGTCGCAGAAAAATATCAAGACCTCCATGAACAATTTTTACTACGAAGATCTTATAGTGGGCGAATATCAATATATAGAAAATGGAGTTGAAAAAGTTAATACATTAAGTAAGCTAACTTCAACAAGCAATAATAACAGCATAAGTGGATCTCTAATTTTAACAGGAACAGAATTTGGCTGTAAGGATTGCAAACCAGATGAAAAAAGACTGCGTCTTGGTATTACATCTTCTCCTAATTTTGGAGAAATGGACGTTAGAAAAACAACAGTAAATGGCAAAGCCGCTATTTTGGTAGTTTTTTGGTGGACAGGTCCTATTGCTGTCAAAGCGGGAGACCCAATGCCGAAACCTGCAGTAATCAAGGCTGGCACATATACAATGATTAAGCAATAAAAATAAAACTTTCAATAAAGAACTACCTAACAGCGTTGTCTTTTTTAGGTAGTTTTTTATCAAAATTTGAGCCTTTTTGGGAATGCAATCAATTGAAAAAACTACATAGATCATGAAAAACAGTTTCTTAATATTTACTATTTTGTTTTCGAGTATAAATTACGCTCAGAACAAAACATTTGTTCTTGAAGATTATATAATTAAAGTAAAGCCAATAAAATCAAATTTTAATAAAGCAGTGTGTGATACAGCCAATAAACACGTAGGTGTAATTACAGAATTTGAAGTTCTTAATGAAGTTGATATTAAAAAATTTGGTAATAAAATATATGCAATGGATGTTTGTGCAAATTACCCTGGTGATGGTGTATTTAACTCAAATTATATTTGGGATTTAAAAATATCTGAACAGAAATTTTACTTAGCCGAAATAAAAATAGTTAATGAAGAATTATCTAATAGAAATATTTTTGGGAAAAAATATTGGATTAGAGATTTAAGCCGAAAAGTAATTCTTGATTGTAATTTAAAACAAAGCTCAAAATAGACAGTAAGAGTCCCCTTGCTGGTGCGAGCGTCTCGCTCGTGCATTGCTTTAGTGTCACGAGCGAGACGCTCGCGCCAGCGCGGGGAGGGTGGAGAAGATCAAAGTGCAAATGTAACAGACCCTTGTGCCAAAATAAAAGCACAAATGGCAATAGCCAATATTACGGCCAAAATAGAAGAACTAAGAAAAAAACAAACTTAAAAGTAGAAACAGGGTATATGCAAAGTAAGAATGGCCCTTTTACAGCACTAACTGGAGCTTCTAGTACAGATGGTGCGGACAAAATAGATTTTAAGCCTGATGCCAATACAGTAGGCTACTTGCACAATCATTTAGACACTTACGATAAGGTAAAAGCAAATGGAGACATAGAGCCAGTAGAACCTATAAAAATATTTTCTCCTTACGATGTGAAAATGTTTGTAATTTTAATTCTAAATGCCAATAGATATGGCATTCCAATAAGTGATACTTACGGAACAATGGTTTCAAGTTCAGCAATTTATCAGCTAAGATTTACAGGAAACATAAATAATGTGAGCATGAAGGCTAACAACATAAATTGGACTATTTTAGATATTCCTTATAAAAAAATAATGAAAAACAGTAATAGTTTAGAAGAGGGATTCTTAAAGTTTTTAAATGAACAGATAGGAATCAGTGGAATTGAACTGTATAAAATAGATTCCTCTGGAAATTCAAAAAGATCACTAAATAATAATGGAAAAGTAACAACAACTAACTGTAATTAAAATAAAGATGAAAAATATATTTTTACTAGGACTAATACTATTTTCTATAATATCCTGCAAAGCACAAACTATTGTACCAGTAGAAAAAGCAATTGACTATAGAAGAGCTGGAGGTATTCCAGACAATACTTATTTAAAAGATGTGAATAACCTGCTAGCAAAATACACGGGCACTTGGAAAGGATCGTATGGAGGGAAAAATTACACTTTATATATTAGTAAAACTACTTCCAAATTTTACCAAGTTACTCGTGACATGCTATTGATTCGGTATTTGATCACTTCTAGCAATGGCATTGTATTAGATGATACTAGAAGCATACCAGACAATAGTCCCTTTATTACTGAAGGCTCTTATTTCAGTAAAGATTTAACAACATACGCATTAGATTTTGCTGGTAAAAATGCAATATGTGGAAATGCGGGAACAGTGTTCATTCGTATAAAAAACACAGTTAATACATCAATGTCATTTGGTTATGAGCCTGATAAAATCATGATTTCAAACGATGATTGCCCTGGGTTTAAAACCGCAGAACTAACTTTTCCTAAAGACGGTTTGATGCTTACTAAGCAGTAGTTTACATAAAAATCCTCAAGTATTTTTTGTACTTGAGGATTAAAAATTAGAAACTATGAAAAAAATATCGATATTACTATTTTTAATATTTCAGCAGACTTTTTCTCAAAATTTAGATATAAGGCGATCATATGAAATTTCGTTTTGTGGTAAGCCACAAACTATAAAATTAATTGAATACCAAAATGGATTTGTAGAAGGCTTTTTAGAAACTAAACTTACGAGAAAAGTATTGAGAAAAAGGAAAGAAATTATAAACAAAACCAGTTTTGATAATGTACTAGTTAAAAAACTAATGCTTGATTTAAAAAACGCAGGAATTGAAACTTTAAAAAAATGCAATGAAGATTTAGATTGTCATTCTATCGGTTTTCTTGACGGTGACAGTTTATCGTTTAATATTCAAATTGACTCAATAAATAAGCAAGCTTATTTTTCAGAAATTTATCCTGAATCTCAAACCAAAGAACAAATAGAGAAAACCGAATTAAGAAGAAAAGTTCAGATACTTATAACTATTATTGATAAAGAAATAAATTTAGAAAAACAATTTTCAGATCTAATAAAGGGTCTAAAAGAGGGGACATACTGCTACTGGACAGGTATTTCAAAAGTATGTATAATACATGAAGAAATTTAAACTTTGGTAAGAGTTTTTTTTCTCCCTTGCTGGCGCGAGCGTCTCGCTCGTGCATAACTTTAGTGTCACGAGCGAGACGCTCGCGCTAGCGGGGGGCAATGGTTTCAAGTTCAGCAATTTATCAATTAAGATTTACTGGGAATATAAACAATGTAAGTATCAAAGCCAACAGCATCAACTGGGATGATACTGCCCTTGATGATACCTACAAAGAAATAATAGACAATAATGGTCTTGAAAAAGGTTTTTTAAAATTTTTAAGCGAAAAAATAGGAATCAATGGAATTGAGCTTTATAAAATTGATGCTTCTGGAAATTCAAAAAAAACCTTAGATAGCAAAGGAAAAGTAACAACAACTAACTGTAATTAAAATAAAGATGAAAAATATATTTTTACTAGGACTAATATTATTTTCTATAATATCCTGCAAAGCACAAACCATAGTGCCAGTTGAAAAAGCAATCGACTATAGAAGGGCTGGAGAAGGCATTCCAGATAATACTTACTTAAAAGATGTGAATAATTTGCTGGCAAAATATACAGGGACTTGGAAAGGTAGTTACGGTGGAAAAAATTACACTTTTTATATCACAAAAACAACTTCTAAATTTGAAACAGTGACTCGTGATCGATTATTAATCCGTTATTTAATCACATCTAGCAATGGCACTGTATTAGAAAATACTCAAAATATGCCCGATACTAATCCTTACGTAGTAAAAGGTTCTTATTTTAGTAAAGATTTAACGGCTTACGCTCTTAATTTTTCTGGAAAAAAGTCACAATGTGGAAATGCGGGTACAGTCTTTATTCATATAGATGATTCAGCAAAAAACATTTTATCATTTGGTTTTGAGCCAGATAAAATTATGATTTCAGAAGATTCTTGTCCAGGATTTAAAGTCGCAGAATTAACATTTCCTAAAGATGGTTTAAAGCTGACCAAACAATAGTTGATATCTAAAATCCTCAAGTATTTTTTGTACTTGAGGATTAAAAAATTGTGACTATGAAAAAAATATTTCTATTAGGATTCGTACTACTTTCAGTAATATCCTGTAAAGCACAAAACATTGTACCAGTAGAAAAAGCAATTGATTATAGAAGAGCTGGAAATGGCATCCCTGACAATACCTACCTAAAAGATCTAAGTAATTTATTTGGCAAATACATAGGTACTTGGAAAGGAAGTTATGGTGGTAAAACTTATACTCTTTTCATAACTAAATACACTTATACTTATGATAAAGTAACTTTTGATGAATTAAGAATTCGATATTTAATTACATCATCAAATGGCACAATTTTAGAAAATACGCAGAGCCTACCAGATAGTAGTCCTTACATTATTACGGGTTCTTATTTTGGTAAAGATTTGTCTGTTTACGCATTGGATTTTGCTGGTAAAAATGCAATATGTGGAAATGCGGGAACAGTATTTATTCGTATAAAAAATACAGCAAAGACATCAATGTCATTTGGCTATGAGCCTGATAAAATCATGATTTCAAACGATGACTGTCCTGGGTTTAAAACCGCAGAACTAACTTTTCCTAAAGACGGTTTGATGCTTACTAAGCAGTAGTTTACATAGAAATCCTCAAGTATTTTTTGTACTTGAGGATTAAAAATTAGAAACTATGAAAAAAATATCGATATTACTATTTTTAATATTTCAGCAGACTTTTTCTCAAAATTTAGATATAAGGCGATCATATGAAATTTCGTTTTGTGGTAAGCCACAAACTATAAAATTAATTGAATACCAAAATGGATTTGTAGAAGGCTTTTTAGAAACTAAACTTACGAGAAAAGTATTGAGAAAAAGGAAAGAAATTATAAACAAAACCAGTTTTGATAATGTACTAGTTAAAAAACTAATGCTTGATTTAAAAAACGCAGGAATTGAAACTTTAAAAAAATGCAATGAAGATTTAGATTGTCATTCTATCGGTTTTCTTGACGGTGACAGTTTATCGTTTAATATTCAAATTGACTCAATAAATAAGCAAGCTTATTTTTCAGAAATTTATCCTGAATCTCAAACCAAAGAACAAATAGAGAAAACTGAATTAAGAAGAAAAGTTCAGATACTTATAACTATTATTGATAAAGAAATAAATTTAGAAAAACAATTTTCAGATCTAATGAAGGGTCTAAAAGAGGGGACATACTGCTACTGGACAGGTATTTCAAAAGTATGTATAATACATGAAGAAATTTAAACTTTGGTATGAGTTTTTTTTCTCACTTGGTAGCTGATCATAGAAAAAACATTTGTTAGAAATGGGATTTTAGTTTTTGATAGACATAAAAATTTACATCATTCAGATTTATTTTTTTTGAGCGTAAATTCTTATGCTATAATTACATAATTCCCATTTTAAAGATGGAAATTGTAAAACGACATTGTTTTCTAATAATAGTATGGGTACCTTTAAATACTATTAACCGGATAACGGATGTAATTCCATTTTTTAAAGATTTACAAAGGATTATAGAAATATAAACGGCTGCAGATTCTTAGATTATAGTTTTATGTTTGCCTGACAAACTAAAAATAATGCCTGAGTCTCAAAATTCAAAAAAGATTATATGCATTGCTGACCATGACGAAGATGACCGAATGCTGCTACATGAAGCATTATTAACTTTAAATCAGCCATTTGAGATTTTAGAAATTGGCGGCAAGGATCAGCTTGCAGATCGATTGTCTAGATTGTCGGAGATTCTCCCTGATTTTATTTTTCTCAATACTAGTATGCCAGGTGTAGAGGGATTTCACTACATCGAAGCAATCAGGAAAGAAGTCGGATCGGGTATGAAAATAAAGATCATTATTTATTCAACCGACAATGAGAGGTCTAGCATTGAAAAAGCATTTGAACATGGAGCAGATTTTTATGCTGTCAAGCCAAGTAATTATAGAGATCTTAAAAATCTGGCAAGAAATATAATAGAAATGAACTGGGAGACTTTTGATGAAGGCAAGCAGAATATTTCATATTCTTTGAATCAATACTTTATGAATAGTTTATAACGTTATTCAAAAATCATTGACTTAAGCTGATTTCGATAAGCTTCTAAAGCGCCACCTTTATCTATATAGCCATAATAAAGATCATCTTTGATTACTGGCAGATAATTTTTACTGCTTTTTTCAAGTTTCTGCATTACTGTTTCCATACTGTCGGTATACGAAATTATTTCGCAAGGAGCAGTCATGAGCTCTTTGACAGTAACATCGATCTGATTGAAAATAATTTCTTTGATGTCACTAAAATAAATCACTCCTACAAGTTTTTCTTCAACCGTAACGGCAAACATTCCCTGATCAGAAGTTTTTATTACATTTCGTAAATCTTCCATGTTTTCATCAGGAGAAAGGGTTTTAGGATCTGGATGCAGAATAGATTCCATTTTCAAAGTCCAAAGAATGTTTGTGTCCTTATTGCTGGTAAATACATTCCCTTTTTTTACAAGTCCTTTTACATCAAGAGAGTGTCTTTCAAAACGTTTTGAGATAGCAAAACTTATAGAGGCTACAATCATAAGAGGAATAATCAATGCATATCCTCCAGTGATCTCAGCTATAAGGAAAATGGCAGTAAGAGGTGCATGAAAAAGTCCGCTCAGTATTCCTGCCATGCCTACAATTGCAAAGTTGCTAACTGGAAGATCTGTTAGTCCGGTAAGATTTAAAAACTTAGAAAAAAATAGCCTGCATAAGATCCCAGAAAAAGTGATGGCGCAAAATTTCCTCCGTTTCCGCCGCTGCCAAGCGTGATGCCTGATGCAAAAGCTTTGAGCATCATTGATAAACCCACAAAGCAGAGAAGAATCCACTCATTATCACTAAAATCCTTAAAAAGAGTGTTTTTTAGCAGTTCTCCCGGATTGGTGTCGGCAAGAGTCTTAATGCTTTCATACCCTTCACCAAATAAAGTCGGAAATATAAAAATAAGAAGCCCAAGAACTAGAGCACCTGCAAAAGCTTTTTTATAAATGCCTAATTTAAGTCCTGCAAAATAATGCTCGGTCTTTAGGAAATTTCGTGAATAATATACCGAAAGAAAGGCAGTGAATAAGCCTAAGAGAATATAGAAGGGAATATTATAATAATCAAATGTCTGCTGTCCTCGAAAAGTAAGCAGAATATCTTCATTAAGTACAATTGTGGATACTAGAGCGCCTGTGGCAGCAGCAATCATAATAGGAGTAAAGGCAGAAATGGTCACATCAACCAAAAGGACTTCTACGGCAAATAAAACTCCTGCAATTGGTGCATTAAATGCTGCGGCAATTCCTGCAAGCAACTCCGCAACCAAGGAGAAGCGTCCTGTCCTTATAACTTAATCTAAACTGTTGGGCAAAGTTAGATCCAAATGCAGCACCAGTCACAACAATCGGACTTTCTAGTCCGGCAGATCCTCCAAGTCCGACGGTAAGAGAACTTGTAATAATCTGTGCATACATCTGTTTTTTAGGTACGATGCTGGCTTTACGCGCCACTAAATATAAAATCTGGGAAGTTCCTTTTTCAATAGTGCCTCCTAATACTTTTTTTACCACTAAAACCGTAAGCATGATCCCAATTATAGGCAGTAAAGAATTAATAAAGCTTAGTTTTAGAATACTGTTAATATACGAAGCAGACAGGTAAACCGAGTGGGCAAAAGATTTTAAAAGTATAACAGCAAATGCAGAAGAAATGCCTACCAAAACACTAGCTAAAAATATGAATTGCTTTGGAGATAGTTTTTTTCTTCCTACAATCAGCAGGGCTTCAATTTGTAAAAGTTTTTTCTTAAGCATTAAGAATGATGGCATTAGCTTTCAAGCTGAGATTTAAAAATAAGTCTGAAAAGACCGTAAGAGTCATTTAAAAAAACAACAATTTCAAAGATAAGGCACAGCTTCATTTTATAATAGAATTTTAACAAACAATATTTAGAAAAATGATTTTTCTGCAGTTTGTTTTAAAAAACTTTGTTTCAAATTATAATCTGCAACATCATGAAGAGATTTTGTAAAACCCATGTTTGTAAATTTATTACGAATAACAAAATCCCGTAATATGAAACCGTTTATTAGCCCAAAACTGCTCTTCATTTTAGCTGTATTTCTCTTCAGCCGCAATCAATCCCAGAAAACCGATTCTGTAACAGAAAAAACCGATTCGGGAGAACTAGATCGAACAATACTGCCAATTCCAGAACCTCCTTTTGGCGGAAAAATTGGAGAAACCTACAAAGACTCCAAAGAAGAATGGCCAAAATTGGTTACACCTCCGCAAGGAGTACCAAATGTGATTATCATTCTTTTAGACGATGTTGGATTTGGACAGGTAAGTACATTTGGAGGACCGGTTCCAACACCAGAATTAGATAAATTGGCAGACAAACGGTTTAAAATATAACCGTTTTCATACCACAGCAATCTGCGGACCTTCGCGTGCTGCTTTGTTGACCGGAAGAAATCACCACAATGCAGGTTCAGGATTCTTGGCCGAATGGGCAACAGGATATCCAAGTTACAATTGTATGATTCCGAAAACTACGGCAACATCTGGAAGAATTTTAAAAGGAAACGGATATAGTACAAGCTGGTTTGGCAAAAACCACAATACGCCAGATTGGGAAAGTAGTATTGCTGGGCCATTTGATCGTTGGCCAACAGGTTTAGGATTCGATTATTTTTACGGATTTATTGGCGGTGAAACACATCAATATTATCCAGTTCTTTTTGAAAATACTAAAGCGGTAGAACCAGATAAAACTCCAGAACAAGGTTATCATTTTATGACCGATATGACCGATAGAGCCATTAATTGGTTAGAATACAGTAAATCGGTTGCACCTCAGAAACCGGTTATGATGTATTTTGCTCCAGGAGCTGCACATGCGCCACATCATGCGCCAAAAGAATGGCGTGACAAATTTAAAGGTCAGTTTGATAAAGGCTGGGATGTTGTGAGACAGGAAACTTACGAACGTCAGCTGAAAATGGGAATTATTCCGCCTGGAACTAAACTTACTCCAAGACCAGACTGGGTTACACCTTGGGATAAACTTTCGGCAGATCAGAAAAAACTGTTTGCACGTTTGATGGAGAATTATGCAGGATATCTTTCGTTTGCAGATCATGAAACGGGACGACTTTTAGAAGCCATAAGCAAACTTCCAGATGCCGACAATACCTTAATATTTTATATTGTTGGAGATAACGGCGCAAGTTCTGAAGGAGGAATGGAGGGAACGGTTAATGAAATAAAAGCATTAAGCGGTATTTCAACTCCTTTGGCAGATAACTTAAAACATCTTGACGAAATTGGAGGGCCTAATACCGAGCCACATTATCCTGTAGGATGGGCTTGGGCAGGAAATGCTCCTTTTCAGTGGGTAAAACAAGTAGCTTCTCACTTTGGCGGAAGCCGAAATCCTATGGTGGTTAGCTGGCCAAAAGTGATAAAAGATAAAGGTGGTATGCGCAGTCAGTTTGTACATTTGATCGATGTACTTCCAACGGTTCTAGATGCTTCTCATTTGCCAGCACCAAAAACAGTAGACGGCGTAGAGCAAAAACCTATGGACGGGGTTTCTTTCCTATCAACTTTTACAGATAAAAATGCTAAACCCGTTAGAACCAGACAATATTTTGAAGTCTTTAGCAACCGCGCGATTTATGACAACGGTTGGGTAGCGGCAACGCAAGCATACTTTTCCGTGGAGACAGGATTATGCACCAGGAAACTGGGACAAAGACAAATGGGAACTTTATAATATTGATGAAGATTATAGCGAATCGGTTGATTTAGCTAAAAAATATCCAGAAAAGCTTAAAGAATTGAAAGCCATTTTTGATGAAGAAGCCAAAAAATATAACGTTTATCCGTTGGATGATAGAGGTACGGGAAGATTAATTTCGCCAAAACCAACGCCATCAGATCCTAAACGTAAACATTTTACTTTTTATGCAGGAGCGACTAGATTGGCAGAAACAGCTTCTCCAAACACTAAAAACAAATCGCACAGCATTACGGCAGAAATTGAGCTGAAATCAAAATCAGACAGTGGTATTATTGTGGCCTCTGGCGGAAGTTCGGCGGGATTTGCTTTGTATGTTCAAAACGGAAAATTGGTTTACCATTATAATTATTTTGATGATGCTCGTTACGTCATTACCTCGAAAGAATCACTTCCGATTGGAAAAAGCACCGTAAGATTTGATTTCGCTTATGATGGCGGCGGAACTGGAAAAGGTGGCACTGGAAAACTGTATATCAATGATAAATTAGTCGGCGAAGGTCGAATTGATAAAACTGTCGCAGCTCGCTTCGGAATCGATACTTTCGGAATTGGTGAAGATACAGGATCTCCAGTTGCAAATTCGTACAAGCTTCCATTCAGGTTTACCGGAATTATTGACAAAGTTGACATAGACTTGAAATAATAATGAATTGTAAATGGTGAATTGTGAATTAAGAATTTTAGTTTAAATAAATTATTATGAAAAAATATATTGTTCTATTAGCAGCCTTAGCTTTTGTAACCGAAATGAGCGCGCAGCAAAACTATTTTAATCCAACGGTTAAAGTAAAAGATTATTTAGAACCAGCAATTCCGCATCCTGATCAGGACAAAGAGATGAAGGACAAAATGAGCAAGTTGAAAAAGAAACCTAATATCTTGATTATTCTTATTGATGATATGGGTTACGGAGATATTGGTGTTTATGGCGGAGGTGTTGCTATTGGTGCGCCAACTCCTAATATTGACAAAGTATCTCACGAAGGTTTGTGACTTACATCAACATATTCGCGACCAACTTGTACGCCAAGTCGTGCCGCGATTATGACCGGAAGAATCCCAGCAAGATCAGGATTGACACGACCAACTTTAACAGGTGAAAATCCTAAAGTAAATCCATGGACTTCTGAAAATACAACTGCAAAATTACTTTCACAAAATGGTTATAAAACCGCTCTTTCAGGAAAATGGCATTTAGGCGAAAGCAAAGGAAGTCTTCCTAACGATGTTGGTTATGATGAATGGCTTGGTTTTGGTTCTGTTCAGTCAGAATATGCGCAGTTTGTCAACGAATGGATTTACCCTGATTTGATCAATAAGCCAGAACGATTGGCGACAATGAAAAAACTGGTTGATCAGAATATCTTAACAGGTAAAAAAGGTGGCGAAAATAAAATTGTGCGACCAATTTCTACTATTGAAGAGCTATCAAAAGTAGATCAAGTTTTTGCTAATTACAGTGAAGATTTCATCAGACGTTCGGTTAAAGAAGATAAACCTTTTTATTTGATTCATTCTTTTTCTAAAGTGCACAATGACAATTACGTATCTGAAGGTTATAAAGGAAAAAGTCCAGCAGCTTTTCCATATAAAGACGCTGTAGTAGAAGTTGATGATATTGTTGGCCGATTAATGAAACTTTTGCAAGACTTAAAAATAGATGAAAACACATTAGTTTTCATTACTTCAGATAATGGACCAAATGAGGATGTTTGGCCAGATAGCGGTTATACTCCGTTTAGAGGAGGAAAAGGAACAACTTGGGAAGGCGGAGTGCGAGTACCGGGAATTGCTTATTGGAAAGGTATGATAGCTCCGGGACGCATAAGCGATGGATTATTTGATATTTGCGATATGTTCAATACTTCTCTTTCAGCAACAGGAGTTTTAGATAAAATTCCTTCATCCAATTATATTGATGGAGTAGATCAGTTATCGTTTTTTCTGTCAGACAAAGGAGTGTCGAATCGAAATGCTGTTTTTATGTATTCAGAAACTAAATTCATGGCTGTACGCTGGCAGGAATACAAAATGCACATGAATGTTTTTAACACTTCGGGACTTAGAAAAAACATTGACCAATCTACAATTGAAGGAGTTGGTATGAGTCCTTGGGTATATAATTTGTACACAGATCCAAAAGAACAATTAAGTACAGGACATCGTTTTTTTGAGTGGGGAATTCCTGGCGTCATGCAATTAATCGCTACACATCTTGCTACTTATCAAAAATATCCAATGAAAGATATTGGTCTTAAAAAGCCAGGTGCTGAGTAATATTCATAAAATTATTTAGTAAGTCTAAAAACAGAAAACTGCATATATACAAGGAGTTTTCTGTTTTTATATTTTTAATCGCTATCTCTTTGATTTATAAATTTGTTGCAAATTATAACTTGCAACAAGTTTGATAATGTATATTTTAATCAATTCCGTTTTTCATACATAATTTTATAGTGCCACTAAAAAAATTAAGTATGGAATCTAAGTATAAATTTATCGGACTGGCTTTTCTAATTTCAATGAATGTAGTCAATGCGCAGCAGTCAAATTCATGGCCAGACAGAACAGTACTGCCAATTGAGCCTTATCAGAAAGTTGGCAAAATTGCACCAACCATTAAAGATTCTGATCCAATCGAATGGCCAAAAGAAATTAGTGCTCCCAATGGAGCGCCAAATGTTTTACTAATTATGATTGATGATGTAGGTTATGGTGCAACTTCTACTTTTGGAGGTCCGGTACCAACTCCCGTCTTCGATAATTTAGCAAAAAATGGGTTAACTTATAATCGTTTTCACACCACAGCAGTCTGTTCATCTTCAAGAGCGGCTTTAATTACAGGAAGAAATCATCATACGGCAGCAACAGGTATTATTATGGAGTTTTCTACACCATATCCGGGATACAATAGTTTAGTGCCGAGAAGTGTGGCATCAATTGGAAAAATCCTGACCGATAATGGTTACGGAACTTCATGGTTTGGTAAAAACCATAATGTTCCAGATTGGCAGACCAGTCCAGCAGGACCATTCAATTTATGGCCTACTGGTTTAGGATTTGAATATTTCTATGGTTTTTTAGGAGCTGATGCGCACCAGTTTAGACCTGCTCTTATGGAGAATACAAAACCTGTAGATCCTTATATTGTTGATGGAAAAGTAGACGAAAACTATATTTTGGACAAAGATTTAGCCAACAAAGCAATTAATTGGATTCAGACTCAAAAATCAGTATCACCAAATAAACCTTTCTTTGTTTATTACACGCCCGGAACAGCTCACGCTCCGCATCAGGCACCAAAAGAATGGATTGAAAAGTTTAAAGGCAAATTTGATTATGGTTTTGAAAAAACAACGCCAGATGACCTTTGAAAAACAAAAAGCAATGGGAATCATACCAAAAGATGCAAAACTGGCACCAACGCCAAGTGAATATCAAAAATGGGATGCCTTAAGCCCGAATATGAAAAAAATTGTCGCAAGAGAAATGGAGGTTTATGCCAGCTCAATTAGCTTACAGCGATTATCAGATAGGAAGAGTGATCCAGTCCATAAAAGATATGGGTGAACTTGATAATACTTTAATCATTTATATTATGGGTGATAACGGAGCCAGTGCTGAAGATCCTACTGGTCATGGGCTTACCAGCGAAATAGGAATTATGGTTAATGGTGAAGTAGACACAGAAGAATTTA
The DNA here is from genome assembly GCF_029625315.1 of Flavobacterium ginsengisoli. Classification (NCBI taxonomy): domain Bacteria; kingdom Pseudomonadati; phylum Bacteroidota; class Flavobacteriia; order Flavobacteriales; family Flavobacteriaceae; genus Flavobacterium; species Flavobacterium ginsengisoli. The sequence continues at coordinate 1,132,853 of NZ_CP121110.1, read as the reverse complement.
TGCTAAAAAACTTAGACGATTTTGGAGGTCCTTGGATGGCTGAACATTATTCGCAAAGTTGGGCACATGCAATGAACACACCTTATCAGTGGGATAAAAAAATTGCTTCACATTTAGGCGGTAGCCGTACAGGAATGGTTATTTCATGGCCTGCAAAAATTAAACAGACAGGACAAATTCGCAGTCAGTTTACTCATATTACAGATATAGTGCCTACAATTTTGGAAGCAGCGAGTCTTCCAGTTCCAAAAAGTGTTGACGGTTTTGTACAAGAGCCTATGGCAGGAACAAGCATCGAATATACTTTTGATAATGCAAAAGCTCCAGAAAAGCATTCTACACAATATTTTGAAATTATAGGAAACAGAGCAATTTACAAAGACGGCTGGATTGCCAGCACAACGCCAAAAATACTGCCATGGGAAGGAAATCATCCTGCATCAAAAGATCCTGTAAATGATTATAAATGGGAACTTTATAATCTAAATGCCGATTTTTCTCAAACTAATGATATTGCGGCTAAAAATCCGCAGAAATTAAAAGAATTACAGGATGTATTTAATAAAGAAGCTTCTAAATACGAAGTTTATCCGTTAGATGATCGATACATTGAAAGGCTTAATCCCGAAAACAGACCTAATTTTAATAAAGGAAGAAATGAATTTGTTTTTCATGAAGGAACATCTCGTATTACAGAAGGTATGGCTCCAAATATGAAAAATACTTCCTACAGCATAAAAGCAGATATTGAAGTGAAATCTGGTGATGAAGGAATGATTATTACACAAGGAGGTTATTTTGGAGGAACCGCATTCATGCTTTTAAAAGGAAAACCAACTTTCACATACGCTTTTTCTCATTATCCAGATCATAAATGGACCATACAATCTCCAACTCCTTTAACAGCAGGTAAACATACCCTTGTTATGAATTTTGATTATGCTGGCGGCGGAGCAGGTAAAGTCGCCAAAGTAACCATATTGGTAGATGGCAAAGAAGTCGCAAAAGGAGATATTCCTCAAACTGTTCCAAAAAGATTTTCATCAGACGAAACATTAGATGTTGGCGAAGATTTTGGAACTCCTGTAATCAGAGATTATGAAGTGCCGTTTAAATTTCAAGGTAAAATAGATAAAGTTACGGTGAATTTAAAATCTTAATTTTTGAATTTATTATAAATACTAAGCAAAACTGAGTGTATTAAAAAACAGAAGTAGAATTTAAAAATCGCTTTTTGTCTTTTATAGACTCAGTTTTTGTTTCGCATATAATGCTGTTAATTATAAAATTGAAAATAAATGTTTCAAATACTAAACTGACTGCGATGAAAACTGCAAAATATAGTAAGATAATTTTCTTTTTAAGTATTATTTTTTTAGCCTCAATTTCTGTAAATGCGCAGGATGTATTACCATTTCCTCCAGCTCCTTCTGCTTCTCAGGCTGGAGTGACAATTGAAACATCGAGTTATAAAAAAAGAACAGAACCCAAACACCTGCCTGAAAATGCGCCTAATATTTTAATAATATTAATGGATGATGCAGGACCAGGAGCTCCTTCGACTTACGGGGGAGAAATAAACACGCCAACATTATCCAGAGTTGCCAATACAGGAATTTCATACAATCGTTTTCATTCAACAGCCATGTGTTCGCCAACGCGTGCTTCTTTGCTTACAGGACGTAATCATACTCGTGTAGGAAACGGTCAGATTGCCGCTATTGCGAATGATTTTGATGGTTTTAGTGGTACAATTCCCAAAAGCTCAGCAACATTAGCCGAGATATTAAAAGACTATGGCTATAATACCGCAGCATTTGGAAAATGGCATAATACTCCCGAAGAACAAATCACATCAAAAGGGCCTTTTGACTATTGGCCAACAGGTTATGGGTTTGAATATTTTTACGGATTCTTGGCAGGAGAAGCTTCACAATATGAACCTACTTTGGTACGAAATACAAGTTATGTAGAACATCCAAAAACATCAGGCGGGCATGATTATTACCATTTATCAGAAGATCTGGCTGACGATGCAATTTTGTGGCTGACAGAACAAAAAGCTTACGCTCCAGAAAAACCTTTTTTTGTGTATTGGGCGCCTGGATCGGCTCATGGTCCGCATCATGTTATGAAAGAATGGGCAGACAAATACAAAGGCAAATTTGATGATGGGTGGGACGCTTACCGCGAAAGAGTATTCAAACGTCAAAAAGAATCGGGATGGATTCCGCAGAATACATTGCTTACGCCAAGAGCAGAATCGATGACATCATGGGCAAATATTCCAGAAGCAGAAAAACCTTTTCAGCGACGACTTATGGAAATCTGGGCTGGTTTTGCAGAACATGCCGATTTCAATGCAGGAAGAGTTATCGACGAAATCGAAAAACTCGGAGAACTTGACAATACGATTATCATTTATATCTGGGGAGACAATGGTTCATCTGCAGAGGGTTTAAATGGCACAATCAGCGAGCAATTGGCACAAAATGCAATTCCGACAAAAATAGAACAGCATATTACCGCTTTAAATGAATTGGGAGGTTTAGATGTTTTAGGCGGACCAAAAACCGATAATATGTTCAATGCAGGATGGGCGTGGGCGACAAGCACTCCGTATCAAGGAACAAAATTGCAGGGCGCTTATTTTGGAGGAACTCGTCAGCCAATGGCTATTTCATGGCCAAAAGGAATTAAACACGACAAAACGCCTAGATCGCAGTTTCATCACGTAATTGATATTGCACCAACGATATACGAAATTGATAAGATTCCTGCGCCAAAAGTAGTGAATGGTTTTGCGCAAGATGAGTTAGACGGAGTAAGTATGGTGTACACTTTTACTGATCCAAAAGCAAAAGGAATGCGTCATACACAGTTTTTTGATATTATGGCAAGCCGAGGCATTTATCAGGACGGATGGTTTGCAAGCGCCCGTGGGCCAAGAGAGCCGTGGGTAGGAGGAATTCTGAAAGGCATTAAACAATGGTCGCCGCTTACCGATACTTGGCAGTTATACAATCTGGATCAGGATTGGTCGCAGGCAGTCGATTTGGCGGCAAAAGAACCTAAAAAGCTGGAAGAAATGAAAGCTTTATTTTTAACAGAATCAGCCAAAAATAAAAACCTACCAATTGGTGGCGGATTATGGTCAACAGCCCTTTATCATCCAGAAGACGCACCTTCTTCTCCTTTAACCGAGTGGACTTTTGATTCACCTATAAAAGGAATGCCAGAATCAGCAACTCCGAAATTAGGAAAAGTAAGCAAGACCGTAACGATGGATGTAGAAGTTCCAGATAATGCAAATGGAGTTCTGTATGCTCTTGCAGGATTTTCGGGAGGAGTTGCGTGTTATGTAAAAGATGGTTATCTAAACTACGAATTTAATCTGTTTGAAATTCAGCGTACAAAAATCAAATCAAAAGATAAACTTCCAAAAGGTAAAGTGAAAATTGAAGTCGAGTCGAAACTAGTAGATAAAATTGGCGGTTCAATGAACGTGACATTAAAAGTCAACGGATCAACAGTTGGTCAGGGAACGGTTCCAACAGCAATGTCGCTTCATTTTACATCAAACGCCACTTTTGATATTGGAACTGATTTAGATTCGCCCGTTTCGTTAGACTATTTCGATCAGGCTCCGTTTTCATTCAATGGAAAAATAGGAAAGACAAAAATTGTTTATGCCAAGAAAAGCTAACAGAATCAAAGTTTTAAAAATAGTATCAGAACCTTTAAGATCAGGAAATCATGAAAGAATATTATAGTTTAAAGCAAATTATCAATTTAAAATTTAACTGTTCTTTCCAAAACAATATCGGCAGTATATTTTTATTAGTGGCTTTAATTTTAAGCAGTACGATAAAAATTTATGCCCAAGATGTTCTGCCTTTTCCGCCAGTTCCTAGTGCGAGTGTGGCCAACGAAACACTGGCAGAAAGCACACACAAAAGAAGAGCACAGCCAGATCATTTGCCGAAAGACGCACCAAATATCATTATCATTTTAATGGACGATTTGGGTTTTGGTACACCATCAACTTTTGGAGGCGGAGTTAATACGCCAACTTTAACCAAAGTATTTAAAGAAGGAATTGCGTATAATGAGTTTCATACCACTTCAATCTGTTCTCCAAGCCGTGCTCGCTTTATTAACAGGCAGAAACCATACGCACGTAGGAAACGGAACAATTGCAGAACGAGCCGTAGATTGGGATGGTTACACGGGAATTATTCCCAAAGAAGCGACTACCGTTGCCGAAGTCTTAAAAGATTATGGTTACAGCACTTCTGCTTTCGGAAAATGGCACAATACGCCAGCAAACCAGACAACGGTTGCGGGACCTTTTGATTACTGGCCAGTCAATTACGGATTTCAGCATTTTTACGGATTTTTGGCTGGAGAAACTTCACAATACGAACCAAGATTAATCAATGATTTTACACCAGTAGAACCTCCAAAAGACGAAAAATACCATCTAACAACCGATTTGGCAGATCATGCAATAGAATGGATGAAACAGCATAAATCGTATGCAGCAGACAAACCTTTTCTGTTGTATTTCGCTCCAGGTGCTGGGCATGCGCCACATCATATTTTTAAAGAATGGGCAGACAAATACAAAGGAAAGTTTGATGATGGTTGGGATGCTTATCGCGAAAAAGTATTTAAACGCCAGAAAGAATTAGGATGGATTCCGAAAAACGCGGTGCTGACAGCGAGAGATAAAACAATGGCTTCATGGGAAAGTATTCCGAAGTCTGAAAGAGCATTTCAAATTCGTATGATGGAAGTATTTGCAGGATATGTAGAACACGCTGATCATGAAGTTGGTCGTGTTTTGGATGCGCTTGAAGCGAATGGGCAAAAGGACAATACCATCGTATTTTTTATTTGGGGAGATAATGGTTCGAGTGCCGAAGGGCAAAATGGTTCTATAAGTGAATTATTGGCTCAGAACGGCGTTTCAAATACCATTCAGCAGCAGCTTGAAGCTTTGGATAAACTTGGCGGATTGGATGCCATTGGCGGCCCTCTTTTAGAGAATAATTATCATGCCGCTTGGGCTTGGGCAGGAAATACGCCTTTTAAACATACCAAATTAGTGGCTTCTCATTTTGGCGGAACACAAAATGCAATGGTGGTGCGTTGGCCAAAAATGATTAAACCCGACAGCACGCCTAGAAGTCAGTTTCATCATATAAACGATATTGTGCCTACTATTTATGATATTTTGAATATAAAAGCGCCAAAAGTGGTAAATGGTTTTGAGCAGATGCCCCTCGATGGAGTAAGTTTTAAATATACTTTTAATGATGCTAAAGCAAAAGAAGTATCCAAAGTTCAGTTTTTTGATAATAATGGAAGCCGAGGAGTTTACAAAGATGGCTGGTATGCCTGTACTTTTGGACCTTTATATCCGTGGATTCCTGCTCAGAAAGGTTTAGCCGAATGGGATTCTACCAAAGATGTTTGGGAACTGTACAACATTAAAGAGGATTTTACACAGTATTATGATTTGGCGACTAAGAATCCGCAGAAGTTAAAAGAGCTTCAGGAAATCTTTAATGAAGAAGCCAAAAAGAACAAAGATTACCCAATTGGTGCTGGAATCTGGCTTCGCATTCATCCCGAAGATGTTATTAAAGCACCATATACTTCATGGAGTTTTGATGAAACAACCAAAAGAATGCCCGAGTTTAGCGCGCCAGGTTTAGGCAAAAAAAGCAATAAAGTTGTTGCCGATGTTGAAATTAAAGAAAATGCTTCGGGAGTTTTATATGCGCTTGGAGGTTCTGGTGGCGGTGTGACTTTGTTTATGGATAACGGAAAATTAGTTTACGAATATAATATGCTGATTATTGAACGCTATAATGTTGAATCTTCTGAAAAAATTCCCGCAGGAAAACATAAAATAGAGGTTTTAACGACTATTGCAAAACCAGGTGCTCCAGCCGATATTGTAATTACGGTCGACGGAAAAGAATATGCTAAAGGGCAAGTTAAACGTACTGTTCCTGTAGTATTTACCGCAAGCGAAACTTTTGATGTCGGCGAAGATTTAGGAGGGCCAGTTTCTATTCGTTACTATAAAAAAGCGCCTTTTAAATTTGAAGGAAAAATAAATAGCGTGAAAGTAAATTTATTATAAAAACAGCACTCAAAATCTTGGTTTTACGGATAAAAAAGAGGAAAAAAACCTTTTTTTATCCGTTTTTGGACTGCTAAAAGGATTTTTCTGCTTATCTTGTAGAATCCAAAACCAATTTTTATGACTATAAATAGACTATTCCTTATCCTTTTTGTACTTGTTTTATCTTCCTGCGACGAATAAAAAAGAACAGGAACTTATTATGCGTGAAAATGCGCTTTTAGAAAGAGAAAAACAATTTCAAGATAAAGAAGCAGATTATGATAAGCTCTTAAAAATGAGAGACAGTTTATTGTCTATTTCTAAAGTAAAAGATACACTTCCTCAAATAAAAGAATGGCCAGAAAATCTTAAAGTGGCATGGAATAGCAAAATGATCTGCAGAGAATCGAACTGCAGCAATTATGTGATTGGCGATCAGCGCAGCGAGGTTTGGGAGTTTGTGTCAGATTCTACCGGAATGTACACGAATGTTTTAAGTAATAACGAAATTAAACGTGTTTTTGCTGGACAATATTTAGAAAGTAAAATCGTCCTTGATTCAGCAAAAGAAGCTTCTTCAAAAAACAAAATAAAAGTGAGCGTCGTGTTAGATGATATTAAGAAAAATATCATAAAAGGCACGCAGACTATAACTGGTCAGGATAATTGTATCGCAAAATTCTCAGTCGAACTTACTCCATCTACTAAAAAGTAATTTATGCTACTGAGTATACATCATATCACATTTCCTATCGAAGATCCTCTTTTAAAGTATCTTATCGAAATTATCATTATTTTATGCATTCCGCTTTTATTGAACAAAATAAAGGTGCCACATTTGCTCGGTCTTATTATTGCTGGTGCTCTTATTGGTCCAAATGGATTTGGAGTGCTTTCCAGAGACAGCAGTGTTGTGGTTACAGGAACTACAGGTCTTTTGTATATCATGTTTCTAGCAGGTCTGGAAATTGATATGGCCGATTTTAAAAAGAATAAATGGAAGAGTATTATCTTTTCGATTTTCACTTTTGCCGTTCCGTTTGCTTTAGGACTTTTAGGCGGTTATTATTTACTTCATTTTTCATTGCTTACTTCAATTTTGTTTGCCAGTCTTTTTTCGTCGCACACTTTAATTGTGTACCCAATGGTAAGTGGTTTGGGAATTGCTAAAAACCTCGCTGTAAATATTACAGTAGGCGGAACGATGATTACCGATGTACTTTCGCTTTTGGTTTTAGCCGCTATTGTTGGAATGTCGCAGGGAGAAGTCGGAACAGCTTTTTGGGTAAAATTATCCGTTTCAATGGTTGTCTTTGCTTTAATTGTACTGCTCATTTTTCCGATAATTGCTAGATGGTTTTTTAAAACTGTAGATGACAAAATCTCGCAATATCTTTTTGTATTGGTTATGATTTATCTGGCAAGCACTTTTGGCTGAATTGGCAGGAATCGAATCGATCATTGGAGCTTTTTTTGCTGGATTGGCCTTAAATAAATTAATTCCGCATACATCATCACTAATGAACAGGGTTGAGTTTGTCGGAAACGCCATTTTTATTCCTTTCTTCCTAATCAGTGTGGGAATGCTGATTGATTTTAATGCGTTTATTCAAAGTTGGGAGACCTTGTGGGTAGCGTCAATTATGTTGGTGGCATCAATAGGAGGAAAATATGTCGCGACTATTCTGACGAAAAAAACATTTAGACTAACAAATGATGAAGGACAGCTAATTTTTGGACTGAGTTCGGCATCAGCGGCAGCGACATTGGCTTCTGTTATGGTTGGTTATAATATAATTATTGGCGAAAATGATGCGGGTGAACCTATAAGACTTTTAAACGAACATGTACTTAACGGCAGTATTCTTCTTATCTTGGTTTCGTGTACCATATCATCGTTTGTTTCTATGGCGAGTGCGCAGCGTATTGCACAAGCAGAAAAAGATAATACAGTATCGGGCGATAGTAAAGAGAAGGAAAATATACTGCTTGCTGTGAACCATGAAGCTACAGTAGAAAAAATGGTGAATCTTGGCTTGATGGTAAAAACGGCATCCAATAAACAGCTTTATGCGGTAAATGTGATTAATGAAGACGCCAATGAATCTTCTGAAAAAAATGCAGAAAGAATATTAGAAAGCGCGATAAAAGCCGCTTCGGCTGCCGATGTAGAACTGCATCCAATTACACGCCACGATAATGATACAGCTGGCGGAATAAGCAATGTGATAAAAGAAAAAGATATTACCGATCTTATTGTAGGTCTAGAAGGCGGAAAAGGCTTTTCGGCTTCATTTGTATACAATTTGTATAATGGTTATCTGCGAAATAAAAATATCAATTTAATGGTCTATCATGCGGTTCAGCCAGCAGCGACTATTAAAAGATATTTGGTTTTTATTCCAGCAGATGCCGAATTGGATGCAGGATTTTTTCATTCGATGTTGAGAATTTGGAATATTGGCCGTAATTCTGGAGCCAAAATGAGTTTCTATGGAAAGGAAAAAACACTAAATATCTTAAAACGAATCGCTAAAAAAGCCTCTATAGAAGCAACATTTGATGTTTTTGAAAATTGGGAAGATGCCCAGCAAACCGCTCTGACTATTGAAGAAAATGAAGGATTAATTATTATGATGGGAGATAGGGGAATGCACTCGTATTTTTCGCGAATGCGAGATATTCCAGATCTTTTAAATCTGAAATTCAGAAATAACAACTACATGCTCATCTATCCTTTTTCTAAAACTACCTCAAACAATACCGAAAAAAGATCAGTAAGCAGTCATGATGATTTTGCTGAAATCGGAAAAGCGATAAGAAATATTTTTAAATAAGATTTAAAAGCCTTAAGGTAAATATAGAAGCTGAGCTGTTGTACTTGCTCAGCTTTTTAATTTTTTGAACCTTTAGGTTATAGTTGTAAAAGATGGTCAAACAGTTCTGAAAAAACATAAAAAAAACGCTAAAACTAATGTTTTAACGTTTTTAAAAGCGGTTATTTTTCTATTTTTAAAGTTTTAGTTATTAAATTATTTTTTCCTTTTTCCTTTTCGTCAGGTTGACGGCCACCTACAGCTATCTGAACTTTGTCTTGATATTGTTTTAAGCTTCCGTCTTCGGTTACATAGGAAAGATCTTCTGGAGAAAGATTAAAGCTTACGACAGTACTTTGGCCAGGTTTCAAATTAAATCTTTCAAATCCTTTAAGGCTTTTTAAACGTGCCTTTATTGTCGAATCTAGATTAACCAAATACAGTTGCGAGACTTCTTCTCCTTCCATTTTTCCTGAATTTGTTACTTTGACAGAAATTGTGATTGGCTGTCCTTTTTTTATTTTTTCTGGTATTTTTAGCTCGCTGTATTTAAATTCGGTATAACTTAAACCATAGCCAAAACCATACAAAGGAGTGCCTTTAAAATAACGGTATGTTTTGTTTTCCATTTTATAATCAGTAAACAAAGGTAAATCAGAGTCGCTTTTGTAAAAAGTCACAGGAAGTCTTCCGGCAGGATTATAATCGCCAAAAAGAACATCAGCAGAAGCAGTTCCAGCAGATTGTCCGCCGTACCATATATTAAGTATTGCTGGTATATTTTCTGCTTCCCACGGAACAGCTATTGCACTACCTGTCATCATTAGAAAAACTACTGGTTTCCCGGAAGATTTAAGAGTTTTTAAAAGTTGTGTCTGTATTTCAGGAAGCAATATAGAGGTACGATCTCCGCCGTTAAATCCTGGAACATTTACGGGCATTTCTTCTCCTTCAAGCTGTGGTGAAATACCTCCTACGAAAATGAATGCGTCTGCATTTTTATGACGTTCAATTAAAGTATTGAAATCGTTTTTTATAAAATTTCCTGTTTGCAATGACACTTCGGCTTTTCCTTCACCTTGCCAGTATTCTAGCACTAAATTGTAAACTGCATCTTTTTTGGTTTGAAGTTTATAGGTTTTTTCGCCCCATCGGTTTTTCTCCCAAGCATTTATGACTTCTTTTCCATCTACGATGAATCTGTAGCCATCATCTGCACGAATTTCAAAAGTGATTGAACCATTTTCGTCAGCTTTAAAATTAGTGGTATATCGTGCTGAAAAATGATTTGCTTTGATGTTTTTAGTAATAACTTCTCCTTCTTGCCAAAAATTATTTATTTCAGATTCAGTTCTTGTAGTTTCAGGTTTACCAGACAATGTTTTATTAGTAAAATATTCTGCCTTAAAACCTTGTTTTCCTTCATAAGAATATTGGTTTTTAAGATCTTTGTAAACCAATAGAGTATCATTCGTAAAGTTGACAGCCTTTTCATAAATAACTTCTGTATCGGCGCTTACTTTTTCTTTTATGCCCTGTAGTACAGTTGTTAGCTTAGATGGGGTTCCGTTGTAATTTCCAAGAATGGAGATTGAATTATCTGCATTTGGCCCTAACACAACAATTTTTTTGAGTTTTTTGCTCAATGGCAGCAGTATTTTTTTCATTTTTTTAGCAGAACTATAGATTGTCTGGCCATTTTTAAAGCATGATTGCTATGTTCTTCACATTCTAAAACAGAACTTGGAGTCTGTGCATATTTAACCATCGAAACAGGATCAAACATTCCTAATTTAAAGCGGATCAAGAAAAGACGTTTTACAGAAATATTAATCTGCTCCTCAGTAATTTTTCCGTTTTTAACAGCTGACACAAGCGATTTGTAGGCGTCGGTTCCACAATCAACATCTGTTCCATGATATACTGCGTCTGCAGCGGCTGATTCAGCATCAGGATGGGTTTTATGATTTTTAAAAAAATCGTCGATAGCCCAACAGTCCGATGTGACATAGCCGTCAAAATGCCATTCTTTTCTCAGAATGTCATTCATAAGGATATCACTTGCACAACAGGGCTGTGTTCTAAATGCATTATAGGCACACATTACTCCGGCTACCTTCGATTCGGTAACTAATTTTTTGAATGCTGGCAGGTAAGTATCCCACAGTTCATAAGGAGTGACATCAACATCAAAAGTATGTCGTAGAGATTCTGGTCCGCTATGTACGGCGTAGTGTTTTGCGCAGGCTGCAGCTTTTAAGTATTTGGGATCATCACCCTGAAGCCCTTTTACAAAAGCGTCACCTAACGTAGCTGTTAAATAGGGATCTTCTCCATAAGTCTCCTGTCCGCGTCCCCATCTTGGGTCACGAAAAATATTGATATTAGGAGTCCAGTAGGTTAGTCCCAAATAACGTTCGTTTGTTCTTTTAAGCTCTACTGCCTTATTGTATATTGCCCTGCCTTCTAAAGCAGAATAATCGGCCATTTTATAAAGAGAATTTTTATCAAAGGTTGCGGCCATTGCAATGGCCTGCGGAAAAACTGTTGTTTTAAAAGGAGTTCTTGCAACACCGTGTAGAGTTTCATTCCACCAGTCATAAGCTGGAATTCCAAGCCTTGGGATTGCTGGTGCGGCATTTAGCATTTGCGCTACTTTTTCTTCTAATGTAAGTTGACTGATTAAGTTTTCGACTCGTTCCTCAAATGTGGCACTGGTATTTTGAAAAAGAAATTTTGGCTCATTATTTTGCGCTGAAATGCAAAATGAGATCAATAGTAGAATTTGATATTTTATGTTTTTTGTTTTCATGCAGATAATTTTTTATTTGAAGCGAAAGTCGATTTTGTTATAGAAAAAAAAATACAACCGATTGCGTAAAGAAAAGAAAAATTTGTCTAACCTGAAATTTTTATTTCGTAAAAAATGATATTTTTTTGATTTATCAATAATTTATTATGCTAAATATTATGTTTTTATTGCTTATTCAAGCTATTGTATTGTATAATTAAAATAGCAGTGGCATTTTTTTTGGAATATTCCGGACTAAATGAAATTTCCTTAATTTGATGATTTTTGGATGCATTTAATTTTACAAATACCCAGGATAGCTAAAGAACGTTATGCGCAAACTCCTTTCATTTTGATGTTCGTTTTTTATACTTAAGAGTAGTTATTATACAGTGATACAATAATGTATGATTGTAGTGATTATTTTTTTAGCTATTTGTAATGCCAGAAATGCTAAAGTTTAAAACTTTAAAATAAAAGGCAGGATTTTATCTTTTTATATTTTCTGTAATGATATCGCATTAAGAGATAATTTTCATTAAATAGTATGCCAGTATTCTAATTGAATTTAATGTTTTGTTAGTTTTTTATGTTTTTTTATGCGATTAAAATGTTTTTTATTGCTATTTTTTTTATAGTTATCAATAAAAAATAACACAACCGATTGTGTTTGATGGTTATTTGTTTATATTTGTAAAAAATACACTTATAAAATATTGTTATATTTAAGTTCTTTAAGTGTTTAAAATAGCTAGCGAACAAAACCAACTTTAAATAATTAAAATAACTTTTTATGAATGTGAAACAAGCTAAAATGGACTATTTGCAGAATTCGTTGTAATTATAGTATTCTCATAATTACAGGTTTTGCATGCATATGTGCTTAGAATTTTATGTGAGTACAGCTCGGCCATTTTTGCGTTAGGCAATTAACTTTTTCTAGTTTTTCAATCAAGTCTTTCAAACAATTAAAACAAGTAAAAACGATTAAAATAAAAGCGACAATGATTACAAAAAAAATATCTTTTTTATACTTTATCGGATTTTTATGTTTTTTCTCCCTGACAGCCCAAGAGAAAAAATCAAACAAAACGTCAAATAAGCGATCTCCAGTCTTTTCTAGTGTTATATATCAGGGAGATGATGAAATCTATAAAAGAAATCCTTTAAAATCCGATGAATTCTATTCTCCAATTCTGCAAGGATGTTACCCAGATCCTGCTATTACAAGAAAAGGAGAGGACTACTATATGGTTTGTTCTTCATTTGCTATGTTTCCAGGAGTTCCAATTTTTCATTCTAAAGATTTGGTAAACTGGACTGATTTGGGAGGAGTATTGAATAATGTATCAGAGTTTAATCCCCATGATACAGGCATTAGTGGTGGTGTTTACGCGCCGGGAATTACTTACAATCCACACAATGACACTTTCTATATGATTGTAACGGCATTTACAGGAAATATGGGAAATATTATTGTGAAAACTAAAGATCCAAAAAATGGATGGGGAAGTCCAATTAAATTGGCTTTTAACGGAATTGATCCTTCTATTTTCTTTGATGACAACGGAAAAGGTTATGTGGTGCACAATGATGCTCCAGATAAAGGAAAAGAATTGTATAATGGACATCGTGTTATTAAAGTATGGGAATATGATCTAGATAAAGATCAGGTTATTCCTGGAACAGATAAAATTATAGTAGATGGCGGAGTTGATCTTTCTAAGAAACCAATATGGATTGAGGCGCCTCATTTGTATAAGAAAGACAATCATTATTATTTAATGTGTGCAGAAGGAGGTACAGGAGATAATCATAGTGAAGTTATTTTTATTAGCGATAGTCCAAAAGGTCCTTTTAAGCCAGCACCCAATAATCCAATTCTTACTCAAAGATATTTTGCTAAAAACAGACCCGATAAAGTAGATTGGGCTGGACACGCAGATTTAGTGCTTGGTCCTGATAATAAATATTATGGTGTGTTTTTGGGAATTCGTCCAAATGAAAAAGACAGAGTAAATACAGGACGCGAAACATTTATCTTGCCAGTAGACTGGTCGGGGACTTTCCCTATTTTTGAAAACGGTTTAATTCCAATGGTGCCAAAATTGAAAATGCCAAATGGTGCAATAAACAAAACTGGCAATGAAGGTTTTCTTCCTAATGGCAATTTTACATTTACAGAGAATTTTACCTCAAAAAAATTAGATTATAGATGGATAGGATTAAGAGGCCCTAGAGAACATTTTATTTCTATTGTTAAAAAAGGCTTGCAGATTAATCCATTTCCGGTAAATATTAAAGAACTAAAGCCAACTTCAACATTGTTTTATAGACAGCAAGCACAACACTTTTTCATTTGAAACCACATTAGATTATAAACCTGAATCTGAGAAAGATTTAGCAGGAATTGTATGTCTGCAGAATGAAAGTTTCAATTATGTTTTTGGGGTAACTAAAAAAGGAAAAGATACTTATGTTTTGCTAGAAAGAACAGAAAATGGTCAATCTGAAATTATAGCTAGCAAAAAAATTGAAATTATGGGTGCAATACGTTTGCAAGTTAAAGCTGCAGGAGATAATTATCAGTTTAGTTATGCTTTAAACGGTGCTAATTTTGAAAATCTTGGAACAGGAGTTTCAGGAGATGTTCTTTCAACAAATGTAGCAGGAGGATTTACAGGGGCTTTGGTTGGTTTGTATGCTACTGCTTCCAATAATGCAATTCTGAAATAGAAAATAAAAGCATTAAAAGCTCATTATTTTGGTTTGGAACATGATACCGAAAAATGGGTAAAGCAGTTCATTTAGAATTATTTAAATAAAATTAGATTTAACAAGATATCATGAAATCAATAATTAGATTTTTCTTAATTGTAGTCCTTTTTTTTGCAGGGCAGAAGGGATATTCTCAAGATCCAAATTTTCATATCTATTTAAGTTTTGGTCAGTCTAATATGGAAGGTGCCACGCCAATAGAAGCTGAAGACAAGATAAATATAGATCCTCGCTTTCAAGTGCTGGAAGCAGTAGACTGTCCAGATTTAAACCGCGAAATGGGTAAATGGTATACAGCAATACCACCTCTATGTCGATGTAAAACTGGATTAACACCAACAGATTATTTTGGAAGAATTATGGTTGCCAATCTTCCTAAAAACATACAAGTGGGAGTGGTAAATGTTGCAGTTGGAGGATGTAAGATAGAACTTTTTGATAAGGACAATTTTGAGAGTTACATCAAAACAGCTCCAGACTGGATGCTGGGTATA
This sequence comes from Flavobacterium ginsengisoli, assembly GCF_029625315.1. Lineage (NCBI taxonomy): Bacteria > Pseudomonadati > Bacteroidota > Flavobacteriia > Flavobacteriales > Flavobacteriaceae > Flavobacterium > Flavobacterium ginsengisoli. The sequence continues at coordinate 1,117,835 of NZ_CP121110.1, read as the reverse complement.
ATCAAAGAATATGATGGAAGTCCGTATGCTAGACTTGTAGAGATGGCAAAAATTGCTCAAAAGAAAGGTGTCATAAAAGGAATTTTGCTACATCAGGGAGAATCTAATACGGGTGATACATTATGGCCGAAAAAGGTCAAAATAGTCTATGATAATCTGATGAGGGATCTCAATTTAGATCCTAAAAAAGTGCCTTTACTTTCTGGAGAGACCGTCAATGAAGACCAAAACGGAAAATGTGCGAGCATGAATAAAATTATTGCAACATTGCCTCAGACTATTCCAACCTCGTATGTAATTTCATCAAAAGGTTGCACAGTTGCCGCAGATTTTCTTCATTTCAATGCAGCTGGATATAGAGAATTAGGAAAGCGTTATGCAGAAAAAATGCTTTCCTTGTTAGGTTATAAGTCAAATGCTTCAAATGACCCATTTATTGTTCAGGCACCAATAGGATTCGACGCGCTAGACCCGAAAGTTCCGACAGGAAAAATAGAAACGGTAAGTTATAATTCAAAGACGGTTGGCACAGTTAGAAAAGCAACTATTTATACACCGCCAGGATTTGCTAAAAATAATAAATACCCAGTTTTATACCTATTGCACGGAATTGGAGGAGATGAAAAAGAATGGCTTAACGGCGGAAGTCCGCAGATTATATTAGACAACCTTTATGCAGAAGGCAAATTACAGCCAATGATTGTGGTAATGCCAAACGGAAGAGCTATGAAAGATGATAGTGCTTCGGGAAATATTATGGCGCCAGAGAAAGTGCAGGCATTTGCAGATTTTGAAAAAGATCTATTAAAAGATTTAATTCCTTTTATTGAAAAAAAATATAATGTTCGCAAAGATAGAGAACATCGTGCCATTGCAGGATTGTCTATGGGAGGAGGACAATCGCTGAATTTCGGTTTAGGAAACTTGGATAAATTTGCTTGGATAGGAGGGTTTTCATCGGCTCCAAATACTAAGAAAACAGAAGAATTAGTGCCAAATCCCGAGGAAACTAAAAAGAAACTGAAACTGCTTTGGATTTCTTGCGGAGATAAGGATTGGTTAATTGAAAACAGTCAACGCACTCACGATTATTTAGTTAAAAATAATGTGTCGCACATTTATTATTTAGAACCAGGAGTTCACGATTTTAAAGTATGGAAAAACAGCTTATATATGTTTTCGCAATTACTATTCAAACCCGTTGATGAATCGAGTTTTGCAAAATATACTGTTTTAGAAACGACGGGCCAAATTTGAAAGTACCACTAGATTTGGAAAGAAAATAGGACATGCAAAAAAATGAAATGAATAAAATGAGACGAAAAGATATTTGTTTAACTGTCCGTTTTTCTATGGGATTTCGACAGTTGTTCGAGAGAAATGAAATCTAAAGCTTTAGAAATATCGAAAACAGAAATTAAGATGAAAACACAAGATTTTATATGTGCTTTTTTGGCACTAGCAATGAACATTTTTGCGGGTCAAGCTCAAAAAGGCAAAGCTCAAAATCCTATTATTTTTGCCGATGTACCAGATTTATCCATAATCAGGGTAAACGACACTTACTATATGAGCAGTACAACTATGCACATGAATCCAGGTGTTCCGATTATGAAATCTAAAGATTTAGTGAGTTGGCATCTCGTTAATTACGCTTACCAAACCTTAGAAGATAAAGATGACCGCCTGAACTTAGATAATGGAAAAAATGACTATGGTAGAGGTTCGTGGGCAAGCAGTCTGCGCTATCATAATGGGGTATATTATGTGAGTACTTTTTCGGGAACAACAGATAAAACGTATATTTTTTCTACAAAAGATATTGAAAAAGGGCCTTGGAGAAGAATTGTATTAAGCAAATCGTACCATGATCATTCGCTTTTCTTTGATGATGACGGCAAAGTTTATCTTGTCTGGGGAGGCGGAAAACTTCAAGTTGTAGAATTAAAAGAAGATTTGTTAGAAGTTAAAGAAGAAACGAAGAAAGTCTTAATTGAAAATGCAAATGCTCCAGCAATGAGTGAGATCATGCTGCCAGCAGAAGGATCACAGCTTTTTAAAATTAAAGGGAAATACTATTTGTTTAATATCTGCTGGCCTAAAAACGGCATGCGTACTGTAATCATACACAGAGCTGATTCGATGGCAGGTCCTTGGGAAGGAAAAGTCGGACTTCAGGATTTGGGCGTAGCACAAGGCGGACTTATTGATACTCCAGATGGCAGATGGTTTTCTTATCTGTTTAAAGATGCAGGAGGTGTTGGCCGTATTCCGTATCTTGTTTCTGTAAAATGGGAGAATGGATGGCCTGTATTGGGGGAAAATGGTAAAGTGCCTGATAATTTAGATCTTCCAGCCAATAAAAGCTTTATTCCCGAATTGTAAATTCAGATGAATTTACCCGTAAAAATGGAGAAAATGATCTGCCGTTGGTCTGGCAGTGGAATCATAATCCGGATAATTCAAACTGGTCTGTTAAAGAAAGAAAAGGCTATTTAAGATTAAGAACATCTAAAATAGACAGCAGTTTTACGCAGGTAAAAAATATTTTGACACAAAGAACTTTTGGTCCTGTATGTTCGGGATCTACTATGATAGAATTTTCTAATATGAAAGAAGGTGATTTTGCAGGGCTTTCATTACTGCAAAAAGATTTTGGTCTAGTTGGTGTAAAAGTTGAGAATGGAAAGAAAAAAGTAGTTATGATAAATGCAGAGAACGGAAATCCAAAAGAAATAGAAAGTGCCTTATTAAATCAGGACAGAGTGTTTTTTAAAGCCGAATGCAATTTTAAAAATCAAGCAGACCAAGGAAAGTTTTATTACAGTTTAGATGGGAAAAAATGGATCAGCATTGGAAAAACTATAAAAATGCCTTACACACTTCCTCATTTTATGGGTTACCGATTTGGACTTTTTAATTACGCTTCAAAAACTGCAGGCGGTTTCGCTGATTTTGATTATTTCCGTGTTGAGGATACGATTTCAGAAATGAAATAGTCTACAATCAAAAAAACAACTATTGCATTACATAACCTGTATAGGCAGACTCATTTAACACTGTTTTGTAAATAATATTTTAAACGTCAATGCTATTTCTGGAAGATGAAAAAGTTTGATTATTCACAAAAGAAAAATTTTAAAAGTTTATGAATCTTAAAAAAATAATATTCTTATGTTTTGTTGGTTTCTTTCAGCTAAACGCGCAGCCAATAGTAAAAAGTCCTGATGGAAAACTTGTTGTGTCGATTTCTGCAGATAATGGAATACCGCAGTATAATGTAACATACAATGAAAAAACGTTTATTGAGAAGTCTCCGTTAGGTCTAAAAACAAGTGCAGGAGATTTTAGTTTCGGTTTGACTTTAGAGGCAAATAGCAGTCAAAATAAAATTGACGAATCCTATCAATTGCGTAACATAAAAAAAAGCAATGTTCATTATACCGCTAACGAAGCTATTTTTTCATTTACAAAAGAAGGCAGGGCAGCTTTTGATGTAATTTTTAGAGTAAGCAATAATAATCTGGCATTTAAATATAAAATATATCCACAGAAAGAAACAGTTTCCTGCGTAGTTGAGGAAGAAGTCTCAGGATTTTTACTGCCAAAAGGAACCACGACATTCTTGTGTCCGCAAAGTAATCCAATGACAGGATTTGCGAGAACAGCTCCAAGTTATGAAACTTCATATGCACTTGATGATGCTGTCGGAAAAAATGGTTTGGGAAATGGCTACACGTTTCCATGTCTGTTTAAAGTAAATAGCGACGGATGGGTTTTAATTTCTGAAACTGGGGTAGACAGCGGTTATTGTGCAAGCAGATTAATTGGGCATGAGAACGGATTATATTCAATTGGATTTCCGATGCAGGGAGAAAATAACGGAAATGGTACAGTTGCGCCTGGAATTCCACTTACAGGAGAAACTCCATGGCGCACCATCACAATTGGAGAGACGCTGGCTCCAATAGTTGAAACTACTGTTTCGTTTGATTTGGTTAAACCAAAATATGAAGCTTCTAAAGAATACCAGTACACAAAAGGAACTTGGAGTTGGATTATGAAGATGGACAACAGCACGACGTTTCCTGTACAAAAACAATATATCGATTTTAGCGCTTCAATGGGATATGAAACCATTTTAGTTGATGCGCTTTGGGATACGCAAATAGGTCGTGATAAAATTGCAGAATTAGCCGCATACGGTGCGCAGAAAGGCGTGGGGCTTTATTTATGGTACAATTCAAATGGGTATTGGAATGATGCTCCGCAGGGGCCGAGGGGCTTAATGGATAATGCAACTATCCGACGCAGGGAAATGGCATGGATGAATAGCATTGGGATTAAAGGAATCAAAGTTGATTTTTTTGGAGGAGATAAACAGGTGACCATGAAATTGTATGAAGATATTTTGACAGATGCCAATGAATTTGGAATTATGGTTATTTTTCATGGATGTACTTTACCTCGAGGTTGGGAACGCATGTATCCAAATTATGCATCTAGCGAAGCGGTTTTGGCAAGTGAAAATCTGCATTTTGGACAACTAAGTCACGATAATGAAGCCTTAAATGCCACAACACATACTTTTATTAGAAACACGGTAGGAAGTATGGATTTTGGAGGAAGTGCTTTAAATAGATTCTATAATAGCGATAATATTGCAGGTAAAGGATCAAAAAGAATGACATCTGATGTGTTTGCTTTAGCTACTTCGGTACTTTTTCAAAGCGGTGTGCAACATTTTGCCTTAGCACCAAATAATTTATATGATGCTCCGGAGTGGGCTATTAAGTTTATGAAGGAAGTGCCTTCTGTATGGGATGAAGTTCGTTTTTTAGATGGCTATCCTGGCAAATATGTAGTGCTGGCTAGAAGAAAGGGAGCAAAATGGTATGTTGCTGGAATTAATGCTGAAAAAATTGCTGAAGATAAAGCTAAAATTAGATATGTTTAATTCTGGTGCTAAAGTAGATTGTTACAGCGATGATGACCAGCTAAATGGAAAGATCAGCAAGCTGACGGTAAATAAAAATAAAGAAGTTGAAATGAAAATACCATGCAATGGTGGGATGCTATTAACCAATTAAAAGGGTAGAAAATATGTGATATAGTCAAATTTGATTTATTCAATTCCAATAGGAGCCAGCTTAAGATAAATAAGCTGGCTTTTTTGTTGTATGTATGAATCAACAAAAGTAGTCCCACTACAAGAGAAAGGTATTCTTTCTAAAGAAATAATGAGGTATTCCAGTTAAAGGCAGCGCATTAATTTTTATTAGCTATGGGCACGGATTAGCCTTCAGTTTTTTTAAGTTTTATTGCAGTTAGAGAATGAAGACCAATTATGGTTTCCTACAAAATGGAAGACATTATAAATGCTAATCTATTGTATCAAAAGAGAGTTTATGAAATTGATGTTTAAATGAGAACGTTTACTGTAAAATTTTGTGCTACAGGTTGATAAACTAAATCTTTTAGAATCTACTTTTCTAATGCAAAATAGAATACTTTTTTAAGCAACCGATTGTTGTTTTCGATCATTTTGCTTCTATCAATGACTAAAATAGTATAAGATAATTTCTAAAATACATTATTTTAACTAATATTAGTAGTAATTTATTTATATAAATTAATGTTAGTGTGAGTTTTATCTAATTTTTTATTATTGTATTTTTTGCAAAAAATCTGACAAATGGATATTAAATTATTTATTTTCAATTTATATTAGGTCTTTGAATTAGTATATTTTTAATTTTTTAAGTTAAAAAATATTTTTTGTGTTTTTAAAGTGAGTTTTTTTTGAATAAAATATAAAACAACCGATTGTTTTTTGAGTTGTTTTTTTATATTTGCTTTCGTTATTTCTCCGCCCTATAACTCAATTAGAAGAATATTCTGTAAGATAAAAACAACCTGAAACTAAAAAAGATTTAAACAAAAAGCTTATGAACCAAACCTTGAATTAAAAAACAAACAAAAAACCATTAACTATTTAAACCAAACAAAAAAACTATTAACATGAACTTAAAACTCAAAATTGCACTAATCGGACTGCTGATCGTGGGCAGTCATAGTATAATGGCACAATCAAAGACCATTCATGGCGTGATTACAGATCCTTCTGGGTTTCCGTTGCCAGGTGCCAGCATCAATGTAGAAGGTACGCAGAATAGCGCATCAACAGATTTTGACGGTAAATACTCTTTAAAAGGAGTTAATCCTACTGATAAAATAACGTATTCTTATGTTGGCTTAGTGTCACAGACTATTACTGTGGGCGAAAGAAACTCAATAAATGTAACTCTTATTCAATCTGCACAAAATTTAAATGAAGTTGTAGTAGCTTATGGTACTCAAAAGAGAACTAAGGTTACAGGAGCAGTTTCAACAGTAAGCTCAAAAGATATTGCCGCAGTGCCTATTACGAATGCCGAATCTGCTTTACAAGGACGTGCAGCAGGGGTTACAGTTGTAAATGGTGCACCAGGTTCTAATCCTACCGTTAGTATTCGTGGTCTGGCTACAATGGGAAATAGCGCTCCTTTGTATGTAATCGATGGAGTTTTAACTGGAAATCTTTCTGGTTTAAGCCCTAATGATATCGAGAGTATCTCTGTTTTAAAAGACGCTTCGACTACAGCTTTGTACGGTTCTAAAGCTTTTAACGGTGTAATTATGGTTACTACTAAAAAAGGTAAAAAAGGTCCAGGGCAATTAAGTTTTAGCACTTACGTTGGAGGACAGGAAGTGACAAAAAGATACAATGTCTTAAATACGCAACAATATCTTCAATATGCTAAAGATTTAGGAAGCGATCTAACAGCAAGAGCGGCTGAATTTGGAAACATTAACACAAATTGGCAGGACCAGATTTTTCAAACTGGAGTTATGCAGGATTATAACCTGAGCTTTTCGAATGGTACAGAAACTTCGACAGGACGTTATTCTGCAGAATATATGAAACAAGACGGAGCTATTATAAACACTGGTTTCGAACGTTATTCTTTTAGAGCTAATAATACACAAGATATTGGTAAACTAAGAATTGGAAGCAACATGGGAATTTCTTTCAGTACAATAAATCCAGAACGCAGCTCGGGCGGAAGAACACTCTTAGAGCATGCTATTAAAATGGCTCCTTATTTACCAATTTATAATGAAGATAATATCGGAGGCTATCAAGGTCCTAGTGCTATTGATGGAAACGATGCAGAAAATCCAGTGCGTGTAGCTAATTTAGGATATCAGAAAATTAATAATTTATCTATTATCGGAAATATTTATGCCGAGTTAGAAATTTACAAAGGTTTGAAATTCAGATCACAAGTTTCTTTAGATTACTATACAAGCAAAGACCATACTTTTATTCCTGGTTTTCAGGATGGTTCTTATCACAAACAGGCATTTTCTTCAACAAACGAAACAAATTCACAAGGACAAACTATCGTTTTTGATAATAGCTTAACATATAAAACAACTATTGCTCAAAAACACAACCTTGAAGTATTAGGAGTTATTACTAAAATTGACGGAAAATCACAAAGCTTAGCAGCAGGAAGCCGCTATTATATTTCAAACGAAATTGATCAGCTGCGTTATAATGAAGGAAGTTTAGGATCTGCTAATTATGAAGAAAAAAACTTAGGATATATTGCTCGTATCAACTATGATTATGCTGATAAATACTTATTAGCTGTTTCAGGGCGTAGAGATGCATCTTCTCGTTTTGGATCAAATAACCGTTGGGGTAATTTCTATTCTGTTGCTGTAGGATGGAACATAGCTAAAGAAAGTTTTATGGAAAATTCTATTTTCAGCACATTAAAACTTAGAGCTAGTACAGGAACCACTGGAAATGATAGAATAGACAACTATCAATATAGCGCTACTTTATTGGCAAATTATAACTATCCAATTGGAGGAGCAAATACGCCTGGGGTTTCTTTAGGTGTTGCGGCTAATCCAGACTTGAAATGGGAGTCAAAATTAGATAGAAATATAGGGGTTGATTTTGGTTTATTTGATGATAAACTAACAGGTTCGTTTGAATATTTTAACAATAAAAGTAGTGACATTCTTTTTGCAGTTCCGCTTGTCTGCTTCTGTTGGATCTGCAGGTGGTGGAACTCAAATTCAAAATATCGCAGACGTAAAAGTAAGCGGTTTTGAAGTTTCGCTTGGCTACAATGACAGAAAAGGAGACTTTACATGGTCTGCAGTGGCAAATTTAGGAACAAGTAAAAATGAGGTAACGAGCTTAGCGCCTGGCGTAACTAGCGTATTAGGAGGTCCTACACCAAGAGCGGGTCTTGAAAATTTCTCTAGATTAGAAGTAGGACAGCCGTTATTTTATTTTTATGGATATCAGACTAATGGAATTTACCAAAACCAAGCAGAAGTTGATGCTGTTTTTGGACCGGGCCAGACTGCTATAAAACCGGGAGATATTAAAATTGTTGACCGTGATGGCAATAAAATCATCAATTCTGAGGATAAAATAAACATCGGAAATCCATATCCTGATTTTACTTACGGATTAAATTTAAGCGCAAGCATATAAAAACTTTGATTTTAACTGTTTTATAACTGGAGTTGCGGGTAACGATATTTATAATGCAAATACTTTTGATTTAAAAGGAATGAATCGTTTGTTTAATGCAAGCACTGATGTTTTAGACAGGGCAATTGTTCAAAACGGTGTTGTAACAAACCCTTCTGCTACCTTGCCAAGAGCTCAGGGAGCCGATATTAACTGGTCTTCTGCAAACCAACGCTATATTGAAGATGGTTCTTTCACAAGATTAAAAAACATAGCTTTAGGTTATACATTAACTGGAGATGCCTTTAAGAGCTATTTCTCTAAAGCAAGATTCTATATAAGCGGACAAAATCTTATAACAATTACAAATTACTCTGGTTTAGATCCAGAAATTGCACGTGCAGACGGTAATGCAAATTCAGCAGGTATTGATTTAGGAAGATATCCACAGCCGAAATCAGTAATTTTTGGAATTGATGTTACATTTTAATACTTAAAGACGATGAAAAAAATTAAATATATACTTATAGTACTGTCTGGAGCTTTAACAATGACTTCATGTGACAGTAGCGAATTAGAATTGAGTAATCCCAATACTTTATCGCCTGAAACTTTCTTTAAAACAGAAGCACAGGTGCAGTCTGCGGTAAATGCTTCATATGCAAATCTTCAGACAAGAGGACTTTATGGAAGAAATCTTTTCTTTGCCATGGATCTTATGGGACATGATGCTTTAGGAAATCCTCAATTAGAAGGTAATAAGAAACCTTTTCAGGATTTTTCTTTTAATGCAGGAAACGATATTATTCAATATTACTGGGAATCTTGTTATATCGGAATTTCAAGAGCAAATTTCGTGTTAGACAATGAAGCTAAAATTAATGCCCTTCCAAATGCTGTTTTATCTCAGGAAAAAAAGAACAAATATCTAGGTGAAGCTCATTTTTTAAGAGCATACTATTATTTCCTTTTAGTGAAACGTTTTGGCGATTTGCCAATTTATAAAACTGGTACTATTATCGGAAACGCAAGAAGCCCTAAAGCAGAGGTATATGCTCTGATTGAGGAAGATCTTGTATTTGCGTCACAAAACCTTTTGCCAAAAACATCAGAAGCGGCAGGAAGAGCCAATAAAGAAGCCGCTTATGCTCAATTGGGTAAAGTATTGTTATATCAGAAAAAATACAATGAAGCTTTAGTCGCGCTTAATAATGTTACAAGTTATAGTCTTGAAGATAAAGGGAGTTTTTACAACAATTTTATGGAAGAAACTGAACATGGTAGAGAATCTATTTTTGAAATTGAGTTTGATGAAAAAAATGGAACTGGTGATCAATGGGGTGCTGCTGGTGATAGTCAAGGAACAGGTTTTGAAGAATCAACACTAAGAGGTCAAGAATATGGTAATCTTAGCTGGTACAATGTTTATCCTTCAGATGATCTTTTAGATTCTTATGAAGTAGGCGATAACCGCTTTGGAGATACTTTTTATGTACCAGGATCATCTTATTTAAAGGGAACTAAGGTAATGGTGGCAAGTGATTTTACAACCTCTGCTGGTATTAGAAGAGCGGGTTGGAAAAAATATCAAAACTATTACGATAGAGAAGATGAGGCAACACGTTCAAGCATTAACTTTAAAGTAATGCGTTATGCAGATGTATTGCTTATGAAAGCAGAATGTGAAAACCAAAGAGATGGCGGCTCACAAACAGCGGCCATAGCATACATTAAAGAAGTTCGTGATAGGGCAAATTTAACAACAAATATTACAGCATCAAAAGATGCCGTTTTTGCTGCAATTGTTCACGAACGTCAAGTAGAATTTGCCGGAGAGCAATCTCGTTTTGATGATATTATAAGATGGGGTATAGCAAGTACTGTATTGCAAGGAACAGGTTTTACTGCTGGTAAAAGCGAATTATGGCCAATACCAAACAGAGAAACCTCGTCTAATCCTAAAATAAAGCCTAGCGATAATAATCCTGGTTATTAAGGCTTTAAATTTTGGTTAGTTTAAGTTAAGTTAGTTTTTATAAACAGCGCAGTAAATGCGCTGTTTATTGTTTAAAGAAATAGTATTGAAGAAAAAGTCAAATTGTATTTTGAATTAATAGAATTAAAAAATGAAAAATATAAGTAAAATTTTATTTGTGACCATTTCTTGTTTTTTTACAGTAAACATAGAAGCACAAAATCCTATTATTAGAAACATCTTTACAGCAGATCCAGCTCCTCTTGTACATAAAGGAATCTTGTATTTATATACAGGACACGATGTAGCAACTCAGGATGATACCAATTATAAAATGGCTGACTGGCATGTGTTTTCGACAACAAATATGAAGGACTGGAAAGATCACGGAGTGTTGCTTTCGCCAAGCGCATTTTCATGGGCAACTGGCGACGCTTATGCTCGCTCAATGCATCGAGAGAGATGGAAAGTTTTATTGGTTTGTTTCGACATTTCATAAAAAAGATGAAGTAAGCCAAGGCGGTGCTTGCAATAGGAGTGGCTGTTTCAGATAGTCCAACGGGGCCTTTTGAAGATGCAATAGGAAAAGCACTTATTATAAATGAAATGACAACAGATATGAAGTATGGTTGGGATGATATTGACCCAACAGTATTTATAGACGATGATGGGCAAGCCTATATGTTTTGGGGAAATGGAAGTTGCAAATGGGTAAAGCTTAAGAAGAACATGATAGAGGTAGATGGTGAAATTACCACTTTTAAGCCTAAAAATTATATTGAAGGTCCATGGGTCTATAAAAGAAGAGGACTTTATTATTTAGTGTACGCCAGTGAAGGAACAAAACCCGAAATGATAGAGTATTGTACAGCAAAAAGTATAACTGGACCATGGAAGTATCAGGGAATTATTCAGGAAAATGTACCAAATAGTTTTACCACACATCCCGGAATTATTGACTATAAAGGAAAGTCGTACTTTTTTTACCACAATGGAAGTTTGCCAACAGGAGGCAGTTACAGACGTTCAATCTGCGTAGACTATATGCATTATAATAAAGACGGAACCATTCAAAAAATTGTACAAACTACAGATGGCGTAAGTTCTGTAAAATAAAATCTCATTTTATTTTTTCATATGAAGAAATACTATTTAAAAAGATAAACATGATAGAATATAAAAAATTAAACATTAAAATTTCTGCATTTGTGATGATCTTCATACTGACACTGCCGTTATCGGGACTAGGGCAGAATAAGAAGAAAACAGCTAAAACAGAATCTGAAAGGCCTCAGTATAGAAATCTCTTTAAGGAAGCAGGCTACAGTCAAGACGAAATAGACAAGAAATTAGCCAAAGCTTATTTTGATATATTCGAAGGTCCAAATAAAGTGTATTTTGAAGAAGGTGATTCTCTAGGATATGTTTCTGACGTTAAAAATAAAGATGCCCGTACCGAGGGAATGTCTTATGGTATGATGGTTGCCGTTCAGCTTAACAAAAAAGAGGTTTTCGATCGTTTATGGAGATGGTCTGTAAAATACATGCAAGCATCAAGATGGACCTAGAGAAGGATATTTTGCGTGGAGCGTAAATCCAGAGACTAAAAAACAAAATTCTCTAGGTTCTGCTTCAGATGGAGAACTGTATTATATAACGAGCTTGCTTTTCGCTTCTAATAAATGGGGTAATGATACAGGAATAAACTACTACAAAGAAGCCAGAAGAATACTAGATGCCATGTGGAAAAAAGACGGAACAGGCAATGTACATAATATTATAAATACAGAACATAAGCAAATTTCTTTTGTGCCAGAAGGAGGCGGTTACAATTGGACAGATCCTTCTTATCATGTTCCAGCCTTTTATGAAATATGGGCATGCTATGCTAAAGACGGACATGAACAGTTTTATAAGGAATGTGCCGGTGTGTCACGCAACTTTTTACATAAGGCTTGCCATCCTGTTACGGGGCTAAATTCAGATTATACAGAATTTAACGGAGAACCGCATCCGACACCTTGGATGCCTCCTGGATTCCGTTATGATTCTTGGCGTGTCCCTATGAATATTGCTATGGATTATACTTGGTACCGAAAAGATAAAGAATGGCAAGAAGGCTATGCGAAGCGATTTCAAAATTTTCTTAGATCTAAAGGATTAGACAAGTTCGAAGATCAATTTAATTTGGATGGTTCGACTCCCGAATTTGTCCTTCAGGCGGGCCCTGTTAAAAAACTAAGACATTCTATTGGTCTAGTGGCTACTTCGGCAACAGCATCATTGGTCAATCAGGATAAAGAAAGTTTAGATTTTGTTCATGCAGTTTGGAATGCAAAGCTCGAACCTTATGAAGACGGTTATTTTGATCCGTATTATGATGGGCTAATGTATCTTTTTGGTCTAATGCATCTTAGCGGAAAATATCAAATTATTGTTCCAGAAGTAAAATAACTTTTAAAACAAAAAATATGAAATAGCAAAGAATTGTTAGCTTATTGATTTTATTAGGATTTGTTGGACTTCCTTTTTAACTCTACACTTTATCTTTGCATATTTTTTCCGTATAAGTGTTTTCTTTAAAAAAAGAGCTATTTAACGTACTTATACGGTTTTTATTGTGTTCTTTAACAAAAAATTACCATTTCATATTTCCTTTTATTACTTTTACTGTGAATTTAACAGAAAAGCAGAGGATTATGATCAATTTAGCACGAAGAAATTTTATAAAAAATGTTGGATTTGTTGGTGTAACAACTCTTTTTTGTGGCTCTCTAGCAGCTCAGAGCACTCTGGAAAATTTTTCGATTTCAGAAAATGATGAAGAAAATATTCTAGCCAAATTCTCAAAAATAACTTTTTTTGATGCTTTCCTTTTAGATCAATCTCTGGCAGATTGCTATAAAAAATCTATTTTAAATTGGGAGAAAACGGGATACATTGCTTCTGGAAATTATTGTTTCGGTTCTTCGGACGGTCTGTTAAAAATGTTTCCTATGCATCTTCAAACTGAGGCTACTGGAAAAGTAGATAATGTTTTGTTATGCTTTGGAAAAGATTCAAATGGTAACTGGAAATCTCTAAGACCTTTATCGGGATTTGATTTAGAAGCTATTACTGTAGCTATGAAAGACTTAAATATATATCGTAACGATGTTAATTTATCTCATTATTTATTTCCTGCTCCAGTACAGAAATTAGATCCTTATGGCTTTTATACAAGAAAAGGAAGCGTTTCTCTGCAAACTAATTTATCCCCAGAACAAACCGTGACAAAAATTATGATAAAAGAAGGCAATTCTATTGTATATCAAAAGGAAATAATTTCTAAGCATAGTTTTGCTTCAGATTCTTTTTTGGTCTAATATATTTTACTTCGTAAAACTTACAAATAGTCAATATTATGGCAACACCTTATTTAGGAGAAATACGTATCATGTCTTTTAACTTTGCTCCAAAAGGCTGGACTTTATGTAATGGGCAGTTTTTGCCTATAAACCAAAATCAAGCTTTGTTTTCTCTACTAGGAACAATGTATGGAGGCAATGGACAAACGACATTTGCTTTACCAAATTTAAAAGGAAGAATTCCTATTCATTTTGGAAATGGGCATACAATAGGAGACCAAGGTGGAGAAGAAGCACATACTGTAAGTGTATCAGAACTGCCTCAGCACACTCATATATTGCAGGCGAAAACAGATTCGGTAAGTACCAATGTACCTAGCTCTTTAAATTCATTGGCTAATACTGCCCCTAATTTAGTTTATAGCGGTCAAAGTCAAAATTTTACTTCGATGAACTCTGGTTCTCTTAAAAGTATCGGCGGAAGTCAGCCTCATTTAAACATGCAGCCATTCCTTACCTTGAATTTTTGTATTTCTTTACAAGGTATTTTTCCTTCTCAAAATTAATTATTAATTGTAAAAAGTAAAGATATGGCACAACCTTTCGTTGGGGAAATCAGAATGTTTGGAGGAAACTTTGCTCCTGCAGGATGGATGTTCTGTGAAGGACAGATTCTTCCTATTTCTGAGTATGATACATTATTTCAATTAATTGGCACTACTTATGGAGGTGATGGCCAAAGTACTTTTGCTCTACCAGATTTACGCGGAAGAGTTCCTATCCATTTCGGCACATCCTCTAGCGGTACAAACTATACATTGGCAGAAACAGGTGGGGCAGAAAATATTACGTTAACCATTAATCAAATTCCTGCTCACACGCATAATTTAATAGCGACTACAGATTTGGCAGATACTGCAAGTCCGTCTAATGCGCTATTTAGCACTAATCCTCCAGGAAGTAAAATGTTTTCTAGTGCTGTACCAACATCAGATTTAAATGCATCATCGGTTACAAGTGCAGGAGGAAGTCAGCCTCACACTAATTTTCAGCCTTATTTGTGCGTTAATTTTATTCTTTCGTTGTATGGAATATTTCCTAGTCAAACATAGAAATTTTAAAATTTTCAATACTTTTTAAATAAAAATAAAAAACAATATATCTATGGATCAATTTGTTGCCGAGATACGCCTTTTTCCCTTCAATTTTGCACCAAAAGGTTGGGCCATGTGCAATGGGCAATTATTGCCTATATCTCAAAATACATCGCTTTTTTCTTTGCTGGGAACTACATATGGAGGTGACGGGAAAAGCACTTTTGCTCTCCCGAATTTACAAGGGAGTGTTCCTATGCATCCAGGACAAGGTCCAGGATTATCTTTACACGATTTAGGGGAAACAGGCGGAAGTGAAAATGTTAGTTTGCTTGAGTCTGAAATTCCATCTCACAATCATTCATTGATGGTCGCAACTTCAAACTCACAGTCAACATCTCCGACTAATAATAGTTTAGGCCGTGGAAATCCTATACGAATTTATGGCCAGACGGGAACAAATACCAATATGAGCTTAAACTCCGTAGCTATAGCTGGCTCGGGTTTGCCACACAATAATATGATGCCTTATTTGACAATGAATTTTTGTATTGCGCTTCAGGGAATTTTTCCACCAAGAAGCTAATTTAAATGGATTTGAATTTAGAAATAAAAGATATTAGTTTTCGAGAGATTCAGAAAAGTGATAAAACTCTTCTTCGGGAAATATATGGCAGTACTCGTCAAGAAGAACTAGATAAAGGAACTAATTGGAATGATGAACAGAAAAGACTTTTTATTGATCAGCAATTTTCTGTCCAACATGAATATTATCAGAAGAATTTTTTAGATGCAAAATTTTATATAATTGAAAAAGAAAAAGTTCCGGTTGGAAGATTATATATTGATTTCCTTTCTGAAAATGAACCTGTGAGAATTATAGATATTACAATATTGCCTGAATGGAGAAATAAAAATATTGGCGACTCCATTTTAAATGAAATCCTTAAAAAAGCAGGCGACAATAATTTAAATGTCTCGATACATGTTGAGGCTTTTAACCCAGCAATGAATTTATATAAACGATTAGGATTTAAAAAAATAAGTGAAACAAATGGTGTTTACCATTTAATGGAATGGAATTCTAATAACTGATTTTAACGATTAACAAAATTATATGGATATATCTTTACTCTCTGCAAATAAGTTTAATTCTATGCTTAATAGAGTATTTGTTATTAAATTTTCAGAAGAAATTCAGCATGATGCGGAGTTAATTTCTGTAACTGAATTCGATAGTTACTCTCCGTTACAAAGAACTCCATTTTCTCTAGTTTTTCGAACTCAGCAAAAAGACGAATATTACGAACAGGGGATTTTTAATATTATACACCCTGAAGAAGGCAATCTAGAATTATTTCTTACACCACTTGGGTTTGATGAAGTGGGAATGAAATATGAAGCGGTATTTTCTTAATTAGGCTAATTAAAAGCAAAAAAAATGAAAAATAACAAACTCTTAGTTGTAATAATACTAGTTGGATTTCTAAGTTTTGGAATGAAATACAATACTATTATTAAGAAAAATTTTGTTGCTCCTATAGTTGAAAGTTTTGTAAAAGCTGAAAAAACTTTTATAGTTCAAAAAAAGAAAGTAAAGTTAAAAAAGTTGAAATTAAAACAGGTAAAACAAGCGCGCCAGCTGTAGTCGCTACAGTTACCGTAACAAATAGTGTAGCGGTAAATGGAGGTGGAAACGCTCAACCTGGTTCTCAGC
The DNA here is from genome assembly GCF_029625315.1 of Flavobacterium ginsengisoli. Taxonomy (NCBI): domain Bacteria; kingdom Pseudomonadati; phylum Bacteroidota; class Flavobacteriia; order Flavobacteriales; family Flavobacteriaceae; genus Flavobacterium; species Flavobacterium ginsengisoli. Next base: position 1,101,160 of record NZ_CP121110.1, on the reverse strand, counting down.
TTGATTTTACAGTAACGATAACAAATACAGGTGCGGAAGATGCTTTAGGAATGAATTTCGAAGATATTTTAGATTCTAATCTAACCTTAGTTCCAAACTCTTTTAAAGCAACACCAATAGCAAACAATAATTCTTATTCCTGTATCGGAAATGTTGGAATAGATGTAGATGCAGCAGGCGGTGTTTTAGCAAATGATTTTAGCCCTGATGGAACTGTTTTATCAGTTTCTTTATTGACAGGAGCAACAAACGGATCTGTAATTCTAAATGCAAACGGTTCTTTTACTTATAATCCAAACGCAGGATATTCCGGATCTGATAGTTTTACCTACACTTTAACATCAGCTAATGGTAAAACCGCAACTGCAACAGTAAATATTGCGGTAACAACTCCTATTATCTTTGTTAATAGTGCGGCTGCAACAGCAGGAAACGGAACTTTAGCTACACCTTACCAAACTTTAAATAGTATTACAGGAAGCGCTGCATATCCTATTTTTATTTACTCAGGTACAGTTACTGGACTTTTGACTTTAAATGATAATCAAAAAGTAATTGGACAAGGGGCAAGTGCAAGTCTGGCTTCTATATTAAGTCTTTCCGTGCCAACTTATAGTAATGTTTTACCTTCTACTGGCGGAACAAATCCTACTATTGCCGGTGTCAATTTAAAAGCAAATAATGATATTCAAGCTGTTGCGTTAACAGGTACTTTATCTGGTTCATCTATTGGAGCTTTAAAAGTTAGGAATACAACTATTAGTACAACAAATGCACAGGCCGTTAATATTACCAGCGGTGGTACTTTAGATTGTATTTTTACCAGTATTTCTGCTAGTGGAGTCTCTAAAGGAATTTCAGTAAGTAGTTCACAAGGAAGTTTTCAGGTTACTGGAACAGGACCTATTGCAGGATCTGGAGGGACAATACAAAATATAGCTTTAAGAGGTGTTGAGTTTATATCGTGTGCCAATGTTACGCTTAAAAACATGAATTTTACTAATGCAAATAATTCTACTACTGTAATTAGTGATCCTGAAGATGATAACACTAATTCTTATGGTGCACTGCATTTTAAAACCATCTCTGGAGGTGTTAGTTTAGATAATATTGTTATCATTGGTACTACAAACTCTGTTGGAATAAACTTGAATGATGTTAATAATTTAGTATTAGCTAATAGTACAATTACAGGCTGTGGAAGTGCAAATGGAGGAAACGTAAGTGTTGGAGGAATATTTGCATTAAATTTAAAAGGGACATGTTCGATAACAAACACAAATGTTAATGATTCTTGGGGAAGAGGCTTTTTTGGATTTAATGGACAACTTTCTCAAAATCCTGCACTTAATTTGACAGTAACCGGTTGTCAATTTAAAAACTCTTTTAATAAATCAAACGGAGACAGTAATTTTATTTTTCAAGCTAAAGGAACAACAAACAATACATTAGTTTTTAAAAAGAATGATTTTTCTAATTCAAAAACTACTGGTTTAGCTCTGAATTTTAGCGGATCTTCTGTAAATACAGTTCAAATTGGAGGAGATAATGCATCCACAGATGCTAATACTATAAATGCAGCAACTGTAAGTCCTGGAAGCAATGGTTTATCTTTGCAAGTAGGCGGTACAGCAACTGTGAGCTACAATATTCTAAATAACACTTTAAAATCAAGTTATAATGGTCTTTCTGCATGCAGTGTTGGAAATCAAGGCTCGGGAACTATAAAAGGGCGTATAAATAATAATACTATTGATGGTGGAGGCTCAACTTCTTCTAGTAATGGTATTAGTGTTGCCGCTTATGGAAATGCCAAACATATTACTGAAATAGCTAATAATATAATTACTAATGCCGCTAATTACGGTATTTTCTCTGAAGCAAATGATAATGCTGTATTAAGTGTGGGAAGAATTGATGCTTCTATTACTAATAATAACATTAGTGTTGTAAATAATGCTTACACTCATATTGGAGTAGTTGCCAATGCAGATATTGTCTGCTAGCACAATGATTAGTGCCGCAAAGGTTACTGGCAATATAGTTAACTCCGCCACCGGATTGGCAAAAGGAAATTTTGACGTGTTCTCTCAGGGGCCAAATTGTTCGGTAATTTTGCAGGGCAGTCCACCCTATGTTCCAGGAAGCGGAGACAGAAGTGCTGCATTGACAGCTTTCTGGAATAGCAATAATACTAGCACTCCAACAGGAGTAGGGGTGGATGAAGGAGGTACTGGAGTTATAACTTCAGGAACTGTCACTATTCCTGACAATGGAAGTGCTTCAAGAATGGCTACGCAGAAAGAAGCAAGACAAGAAGAAACAGTCTGCTCCTACAACAGAATCCGTGAATAGTAATACAACTAATAATTCAGTATCAGCTAAAACTGCCACAATAAAAGTGGTTAATCAAACGCTTACTGCCGGACCATTTGCTTTATCTGCAGGAAAAAGCACTGTAATTACTTTTAGTGCGACAATTAACGCTGCGGGCACATTACCGCAAAATACCTGTTCTGTTACAAATCTGGCAACCGTTAGTGGTTCTAATTTTACAACTGTAAATTCTAATATTACAACGACATCAATTAAACCAGAAAGTGCAACAGTTACTGAAGACACACAAAATATTCCTTGTTTAGGAAGTACTGCTGTTACTTTAAACGCTTCTTGTCCACTTGGTACAACTGCTACCTGGTATAACGCAATGACTGGCGGAACAAGTTTTGCAACAGGAAATTCAGTTTCTGCAACACCTACAGAAAATAATACTACTTATTGTGTTGCTTGCGAAACAGCTTATTGTGCAAGCGATAGAGTTCTGGTAAAAACTGTAACAGGAACTCCATCTACAACTTCTTCACCTGAAACGGTAAATGCATGTGATTCTTATACATGGAGTGCAAATGGAACAACTTATACTGCTTCTGGAACATACACAATTGTGAGTGGATGTGATACTAAAACTCTTAATTTGACTATTACTCCATCTACAACTTCTACACCTGAAACGATAACTGCATGTGATTCTTACACATGGAGTGCAAATGGAACAACTTATACCGCTACTGGAACGTATACTACAGTTGTCGGATGTGATACTAAAACTCTAGACTTAACAATCACCCCCTCAACTTCGTCTCCAACCGAAACTATTTCTAGATGTGATTCTTACACTTGGCCGGTAAATGGCACTAATTATACAACATCTGGAACTTATACTCATAAAATAGGATGCGACACCAAGACTTTAGCATTAACAATCACTAGTTCTACAAGTTCTACACAAACTGAAAGCGCTTGCGATAGCTATACGTGGCCAGTAAATGGTACTACTTATACCTCTTCTGGAAATTACACCTATTCTTCTGGATGTGACACCAAGACTTTAGCATTAACCATTAGCAATTCTTCCGCAATTCTGAGAACAGTAACCTTAAATTCTGGAATATTAACATCTGATTATTCTGGAGCAGACTTATCAATGGTATAAGTGTCCAAACACACTGCTAACAAATGAAACTAACCAATCATTTAAAGCAACAGTCGCTGGAGATTATAAAGTTGAAATTACTGTTGGAGGGTGTACAATTGTTTCTGATTGTATTAATGTAAGTACTTTGGGGCTAGACGATTTCAAAGTATCCGACTTTAAAATGTACCCTGTTCCAAGTAAAGGAATTTTAAATATTGTTACCAAATATGATGGAAATTACATTATAATAGATACCTCTGGAAAAATTATAAAATCAGTAAATCTAAAAGCAGATATTCTAAATACAATTCACTTAGAAAATCTTGAAGATGGTATTTATTTAATTAAAAAAACAGATAACGGTTCATTTAAAGCTCAGAAATTTATTTTGAAAAAATAAGGTAATTTGTCAGATGTATCGATGGTTAATTATTGCATCTAACTTTTACGGAAAATTAGAGTTTTATAGTATTATAGTATAAAAATTAAAACAGCCTTCGGGCTGTTTTTTATTTAAGCTTCATGCCAGTTAGTTTTAGATTTCTCGTTCAGCAACAGAGTCAATATTCAAAAAATAAATAGCATGCAATGCACCATGATTCTGCCATGAAATTTATACAAGACAATACTGTATAATTTGCTTAGCTCTTTATGGCAGAGAAGTTATCAATTCCAAAAGGTTGAATGTATACTTTTCCCATAATAATTTAACATATTTAATAGTATTAATAAACTTTCGTTACCATTTCATCTATAGGCAAACGAACTTTTTTCATAGTTGCCATGTAGTCCTTTTCCAAATCACGGTATCCTAAAGCAAGAATAACTGTAGAATGCAGTCCTTTCTCTTTCAAACCTAAAACCTCGTCGATAATAGAAGCATTAAATCCTTCGATAGGAGTGGCATCCACTTTCAATTCTGCCGCAGCAATAAGTGCTGTTCCCAGTGCAATATAAGCCTGTTTTGCTCGCCCAAAGTGCTTTTTGTTCTGAGTTAATAGCGTTAAAATAAGCATGCAATCCATTTCTAAATCCTGATAAAGCGCCAGCATCAAGACCTCTTTGTTTTTCTGTCATTGCCATGTAATTGTCAATGTAACTCGAAGACATGTTATTGAGTGCGACAAAAACCAACAAATGAGAACAAGATTCAATTTGTCTATTATACGAATCAGCACCTAATTTTTTTTGGATTTCTGGGTTGCTTACAACAAAAACACGGTAAGATTGCAGACCACAAGAAGATGCTGAGAGATTTATAGCCTCTAAGATTTGATCAACTTTTTCTTCTGCTAGTTTAACGTTGGAATAAGCTTTGGCGGCGTAGCGCCATTTTAAATTTTCTATTAAATTCATTACTATATCTATCTTAAATTTTGGCAAATATAAATTATATTGTTTTCTTTTTCGAGGTTTGAATTGTTATGGGAAATTTCAAATGGGTCATGTCCTAGCTCTCCAAAGAATAATTATCTGTTTTCTTTCAATATTTTATTTGTGAAGAGATTAATAATCTTTAAAAATATATTAAAAAAGAATATTTAACTGTATTTTTTGATTTAATAGGATATTAAATCTTTTGTTTTAAAATTTGCAAGGTAAAAAAACTAAACCTTGTCATCAAATGAAAGCGAAAATACAAGAAGATTTAAGAATAAGCGAAAAGCAGGATATTGAAAATACCCAGAATACAATCCAAAATGATTTTGTGTTCACGCTAAAAAGCACTTGTTTAGATGAAAATTATCACCCCTCAAGTAAAACGCGTTTGACAACCAATTTTGCCAACTTGGCCAGAGGAGCTAATCGCCAGCAAAACTTACGCAATGCCTTAAATATGATTAACAATCGATTCAATGCATTGGCTCATTTGGATAATCCAAAAGGAGATCGTTACCATGTAGAACTTGAAATTCTCACAGTAACAATGATTATTGATGATAAGAACGGTAGTAATGATCTACCGATGATTGAAGTTTTAAAAACAAATATTATTGACCGTAAGACCGGCCAGCAAATCGAAGGAGTTGCCGGAAATAATTATTCCTCTTATGTTCGGGATTATGATTTCAGTATTTTATTGATTGACCATAATAAAAATAAATCTAATTTTTCTATTCCTGAGAATTTTGGTGAGTTGCACGGAAAACTTTATAAGTGTTTTGTGAATTCAGCCACTTATAAAGAGCACTTTAAGATATCACCGATCATTTGTCTAAGTGTATCGAGTAACAAAACTTATAGTCGCACAGAGTATCAGCATCCAGTTCTGGGTTTTGAGTATCTGCAAGATCAGTATTCTATCACTGATGAATATTTCTCTCAAATGGGCTTAAAAGTTCGTTTTTTCATGCCTTTGAATAGTGTGGCGCCGATGGCTTTTTATCATTCCGGAGATCTACTTGCCGATTATACTGATCTTGGATTAATCAGCTCAATCAGTACGATGGAGACTTTTCAGAAGATTTATCGCCCTGAAATTTACAATGCAAATTCAGTGGCTGGGAAAATTTATCAACCTAGTCTTAAACACGAAGATTATTCACTAACTCGCGTGGATTATGACCGCGAAGAACGCAGCCGACTGGCTGTTGAACAGGGTAAATATGCAGAAGAGCATTTCATTAAGCCTTACAAAAGCCTTTTGGAACAATGGTCTGCTAATTTTACCCTTTAACTGATTACAACACATTAAAATTATACTATTATGAAGAAATTATTATTACCCACCTCTATTGTTGGAAGTTTACCCAAACCTGCCTGGCTTGCACCACCAGAAAAGCTTTGGTCACCATGGAAATTAGAAGATGATCAGCTGCTTGAAGGTAAACAAGATGCGTTGCGCATTTCTCTGCAGGAACAACAGTTGGCAGATTTAGATATCATTTGTGACGGTGAGCAGACACGCCAGCATTTTGTAACGACTTTTATCGAGCATTTAAGCGGTGTAGATTTTGAAAATCGTAAAACAGTAAAGATCCGTAACCGTTATGACGCGAGTGTTCCAGTAGTTGTAGGTGAGGTTGCACGTCAAAAAGCAGTTTTTGTTGAAGATGCTAAATTTTTACGCAAACAGACTAATAAGCCTATAAAGTGGGCATTACCAGGCCCGCTTACAATGGTAGATACTTTGTACGACGACCATTATAAAAGCCGAGAAAAATTGGCGTGGGAATTTGCGAAAGCACTCAACGAAGAAGCAAGAGAACTTCAAGATGCAGGTGTAGATATTATCCAGTTTGATGAACCTGCATTTAATGTATTTTTTGATGAAGTAAACGATTGGGGAATGGCAGCATTAGAAAGAGCCATTGAAGGTTTACACTGCCAAACTGCGGTTCATATTTGCTATGGTTATGGAATACAGGCAAATAACGATTGGAAAAAGACATTAGGTTCAGAGTGGCGACAATACGAAGAAATTTTTCCGAAAATTCAAAAATCTAAAATTGATGTGGTGTCTTTAGAATGCCACAACTCCAATGTGCCTTTAAATTTAATGGAACTTGTTCGTGGTAAAAAAGTTATGGTAGGTGCAATTGATGTGGCAACCAACACTATCGAAACACCAGAAGAAGTGGCTAATACGCTACGTAAAGCGCTTGAGTTTGTAGATGCCGAAAATCTTTACCCTTCTACAAACTGCGGTATGGCTCCGCTATCACGAAACGTGGCTAGAGGCAAGTTAAGTGCTTTAAGCGCAGGAGCAGAAATTATACGCAAAGAACTTGGGATTTAGTCTTAATATATTAATAAGAAAGTCCGTGTCTCCACGGAGAAATAATATTTAAAACACATTGAATAAATTATTAGAAGTACTAAAAAAAGCAGGTTTCGACAATTTCCTGTTAATGATAGCCACCATGATTCTGATGGCTTATTTTTTGCCAAAGCCAGGCATGGTCAAAGAACCTATTTCGCTGGAGGAGATTGCCAATGCAAGCGTTTCCTTGATTTTCTTATTTTATGGTATGCGACTGAGCGTTGAGAAACTAAAAGCTGGACTTTCCAACTGGAAAATGCACATTGTTGTCCAGTTGACAACTTTTTTGTTTTTTCCGCTCCTTGTTTTGGCATTTCGCCCGTTGTTTGTCAATAACGGCTTCGAGCTGCTTTGGCTGGGTGTATTTTTTCTGGCAAGCATTACCGTCTACAGTTTCCTCTTCGGTGGTTATGGTTTCCATCGCCAAAGGAAACATTCCCGCAGCCATTTTCAATGCAAGCATTTCCAGTTTGATCGGAGTAGTGGTTACACCTCTCTGGGTTGGACTCTTTATAGCTTCTGCGACAGGCGATTTTGATGTTACTCAAATCGTCATAAAGTTGATTCTTCAAGTCTTGTTGCCTGTCATCATTGGCATAAGCCTCAATTCTCGTTTCGGCGCTATTGCCGAAAAATACAAGAAACAGCTTAAATATTTTGATCAGACAGTTATTCTAACGATTATTTATACGTCGTTTTGCAAGTCATTTTCCGAACATCTTTTTGACGGTTTCACCGCCCTTGAACTTGCAGAACTCGCTGCAGGTATGATGGCATTGTTTTTTGCCGTATTCTTTTGTGTCGGACTACTCAGTCGATTGCTTGGTTTTTCAGATGAAGACCGTATTACTGTCTTATTCTGCGGTTCTAAAAAGTCATTGGTACACGGCACCGTTATGTCAAAAGTACTTTTTCAACACAGTACCATCACCGGCATCGTATTATTGCCACTCATGCTTTACCATGCCTTGCAATTGATTGCTGCCAGTATCATTGCTCAGGGTATGGCTCGGAGAAAAGAAGTATAAAACATTGCCTTGTAGATTTTTATACTGTGAAGATGAATGCTGCAGTATGTTATGTTTTTAATTTATGTAAATCAAGATTTTTGTATTGTTTTTGGTTATATTTGAAGAATTTTATTCTGTATTCGCAATAAATTAAACCAAAATATTCTATGGAACAAATAGACGATATTGATCTTCAGTTATTAAATATACTACACGATAATTCTAAATACACTGTAAAAGAGCTTGCTAAAATGGTAAATCTTTCTGCTTCGCCAGTTTTTGAGCGGATTAAAAGATTAGAAAACAGCGGCTATATTAAAAAATACATTGCCCTGCTTGATGCAGAAAAATTAAATAGAGGTTTCATTGTTTTTTGTAATATCAAACTTAAACAACACGATCGTAATATCGGGAATCAGTTTGTTAGTGATATTATGAAAATAGAAGAGGTTGTAGAATGTTACAATATTTCAGGAGATTACGATTTTTTAATGAAAGTTTCCGCCAAAGACATGAAGCATTATCAGGATTTTGTATTTAATAAATTGGGATCAGTTGAAAGTATAGGGAGTACCCAAAGTACCTTTGTTATGTCGGAGATAAAAAATTTGTATGGATAGTTCCGTGAATATTTCAAAGAGTTTTTATAAAAGCCTTATGAATGTCTTCTGACTTCTTACCAAGAAATAATATTCTAAAACCAAAAAAGAGACTTTGAAAGTCTCTTTTTTAATTAATATCTTTATTAATAATTATTTACCAATCAATTTCTCAAGCTTAGACATCATTTCATCTTTCTCTTTCAGCATACGCTCAAATAAAGCAATTTTTTCTTCATGAAGTTTTTTGATTTCCTCAATAGGATTGTTGTTAAAAATTTCAATTCTGTTATTGAACATTGCGTTATCCGAGAAATTGCATGAAATTAAATTTACAGCCTGTTCTTCATCAAAATTCTGAAAAGCTTCAACAGGAATTTTTAATACAGCTGAAATTTGTTTTAGAAGACTTTCTTCAATTACATCTTTCTGCTCTAGCATAGAAATTTTCTTTTGGTTCCAGTCTTCTCCCAGATCATAAGCTAATGATTCCTGCTTTATACTTAGCATTTCTCTAAAACGTTTTACGTTTCTTCCTTGATGTATTTTCTGTTCCATAACAAATATCAATTTTCTAAAGGCTTAAAGATAAAGCCATTTTTTGAATTAAAACCTGTGTTTTAAAATAAAAAAAATCCCATTTCGTTCGGAAATGGGATTTTAATTTTGTGACCTCGACTGAACAATTTACAAATCATTTTATGAACGATTTAAAGAAATTGGCTTACTTTCAAGTGAATTTGTAAGATAATTATTTTAAATTTTTATTTGTAAACGGTTTGTATGTATCGTAAGGGTAAAACGTTAAAAAATGTTAAAACATATGTGTATTTAAATTTATTAAGACGTAATAGCTTTTTATATAGTTCCTGAAAATAAATTTGGTACTGGGTTAGTTTTTAGTAAAATTATATAATAATTTTGAGATTATTCAAATCAAAATTTGGTCGGGATATTAAACTTTTTAAACCGCTTTAATCTAATTAGTAGATAATTATGTATGCATTTATTAGGGATGAGGAGAGCAGGATTCGAACTATATGTGTTGAAACCCGTCTACGCTACGTTTTTATAAATGTCTTGAACCAAGTGCACCGATTCTGCACCAAATTCAATTTTTTACTTTTTCAATATTAAAACATTCACAAAGCTTTAAAAACTAACGAATTAACAGGAAGTAGTAGTAGTCTTTTTTTGTATCACAAATATATTAAAAATTGTGGATTCTAAAATCATTTGACCAAGCTTTTAAAAATCGCCATTAACATTGATCTAAATTTTTTGAAGTAGGAATGCTGTTCAAATTCATGTCAAAATTTAGGGTGATTGATTTCTGCAGGCTGCAATCTTAAATTTTAGTAGCAAAAAGGTATCAACTCCTATAAACTAGACAACTACTATTTTTCACTTTTATAATTTGTAGCTTTTTTAAGTTTTAATTGTAGCTTTTTTAACACGCACTAAAAAACAAAAGAATAGTTTTACAATTTAAAACTAATCCATTTATGAGAAGAAAACTACAATTGCAATTTCTAATTTGTCAAAATTGTTTCAAATTAAAAACTATTTTCTATTTTATTATCTTATCTTCGATCCAAAGCCTGTTTGCTCAAACAGAAACTGAAGATGTTCTAAATGGCATCTGGAAAATGAGAGGATATGGAAAAATTATAACTATTAATGACACCGCAGTAAACAGCTACGAAACAACATCTATTTCATGTACACTAAGTTCTCAATTGAAAAGAAATGATATTTTGCAATTGGGAACTATTAAAAGAGTGGATCAAAATTTGCTTACCATTACGCAGGGTATCAAAATATACACACTAGATAAAATAAGTGAACTGCCAAACACCGCTGAATGTAATGTAGCAAAACTCGAGGACCCTAATTATAATTTTGATGTTTTTTGGAATATGATGAATGAAAATTATCCTTTTTTTAGCGAGCGAAAAATGGATTGGCTCAGCATAAAGGAAAAATATTCAGGCAAAATCAAAAATAAAACTCAGTTACGTCATACTTTGAAAAGTATAATCAAACAGTTAAATGATGGGCATACAACCTTGATTGTACCTAAAAAAAATAGTGCATTTCCCCATTACAGAACAAATCATAAAACAGCCGTTTTAGAAAATGAAATTTTAGGACGTTATGTCAAGAATCCAATAAGATTTGGAACGAGTATTAAGGGTAATGGTCTGTTAAACTATGGAATCACTGAAAATAATATAGGTTATATACAGATAAACAATATGTTGTTTTTTTCTGATAAGTACAAAAATCCTGATGCACTTTCAGGATATGATTATTTATTCGGTTACCTGAACGCATCCGAAAGTAATCCTAATCATTTTGAAGATGAAAAAAGCGGAATTAGAACGCTAATGGGGAAAATCATCAAAGAGTTACAGGGAACAAATGCCGTAATTATAGATTTGCGTTTCAATTCAGGAGGCTATGATTTGGTGTCATTAGAAATACTAAGGCATTTTATTGCCGAAGAAACTAAATTATATTCCAAAAAAGCCAAGTTGTTAAACGGTTATACAGAACCGGAGTTTGTTTCTATTTTACCTGCTGACACAACATATAATAAACCAGTTTTTCTTCTCACAAGCCATCAGACTGCCAGCGCTCCGGAAGTATTATCTCTTGGTTCAATTGCAATACAAAATATTACGCGCATAGGATCTAATACTGAAGGTATATTTTCTGATATTTTAGAAAAAAAATTGCCTAATGGCTGGATATTGAACCTTTCCAATGAAATTTACCAAGATATTAATGGAACTTGTTATGAAAGCATAGGAATTCCCCCAAATAAAAAAATAAACTATTCCCATAACGAAAATGTCTTTATTAGAAAATTAAAGAAAAAAATAGATAATGGAGATGAAGCTATTGAAATGGTGTTTAAATTGATTGACAAATAAATTACTTCCAAAAGACAGTTAATTAGTAATGTCATGTTTAGTAAACAGATTTGAGAGTGATTCAAATTGATTGAAAGTAAAAAAGCTTCAGAGAAATCTGAAGCTTTTTAAATGGTAGCGAGAGAGGGTTTGAATCTGTATATTTCTGGAGACTTTTATCCCGACAGAATCTAATTATTTAGCAATTCTCGGGCTTCCGTATCGACATTGGCACTAGTGATAAATTCTTATAATTTCGCTTATGTTGTGGGCTTTTCGTACTAATCTTGCAGTGAGTGTTATTTTGCGCGATCAGAAGAAACTGCTTTTGTGGATCTGAAAAATGAGACACGTCTTCTCGAGAGGAAATATTTCAGAATTTTCCCTGATGAATCCCTTTCAATTTCTAACTCTTTGATCTGCTTCCGCAGTTTCGGCAGTTCATTTTTATGTGATATTTCAGCTAAAGTCTTTATTGTGGTAAATCTGCCTTCCTAGTAAATGTGCCTTCCTGTAAAGCTTCTTCCAATACTGCAGATTACTTGTGCTGATATTGAGCTCTCTTGCCTACTCACTCGCTCTTTCGCAGTGGATGCTCATGGTAGCGGTCAGAATCTTAAAATTCAAAGTAAACATTTTCTTCTTATTTTTCATACTTTTAAAATTGGAAGATATAAAGTTAGTTGCCAGTGAGAAACTTTAGGCATAATATCCTACTTTTTACATTTTCAGGTAAACACTATTTAAGCTTTCGCAAGGTTTCATCTGCACATTTATAGCATAAAAAACAAAAGGGTAAGCTCGTATTAAAATCGACATAGCTTTTACGGTAAAATAGGACGAAGCTCCAAATTTTGGAGTCTGTAAGTTTTACATTTTCAAAAAAAATGGTTTCAGATTATAATTTGCAACATCATATTGTTATGAATGTGCCGCGCTTTAATGGTTACTTCTTATTTTTATAATGATACTAATTTATAAATGTTGTACTTATGAAAAAAAATGCCTTATCTATAGTTTTAACAAGTTTACTGCTTGCTGTTATTTTTTAGCGCTGAAGCACAGTCCAAAAAGAAACCTAATATCATAATGTTGATTTCTGACGATACAGGATGGGGAGACCTTGGTGTTTATGGAGGAGGTGAGTCGCGTGGAATGCCTACTCCTAATCTGGATAAGATGGCCAAAGAAGGAATGCAGTTCTGGGAGTTCTACGGACAGCCGAGCTGTACGCCCGGAAGAGCGGCAATGATAACTGGACGTATTCCAAACCGAAGCGGTATGACTACGGTGGCTTTCCAAGGTCAGGGCGGAGGTCTTCCGGCTGGAGAATGGACTCTGGCTTCCGTTTTAAAGAAAGCGAATTACAAAACGTATTTTTCTGGAAAATGGCATTTGGGAGAAGCAGATTATGCAATGCCGACAGCACATGGTTTTGATAAAATGCAGAATGTAGTGTTGTATCATTTAAATGCATATACATATGCCTTTCAGTCATGGAATCCTGATATGACCCCGGAAATGCTGGCATTCTTTAAGAAAGTAACTACAGGTGTATTAGAAGGTGAAGCTGGAGGAAAAGTAAGGGAAGTTTCTAAAGTTACCGAAGAGAATATAGCCGAACTTGATATGATGATGACAGAAAATGTTTTGAAACAGCTTGATGGTTATGCAGCTGCAAAGGACCCGTTTTTTATGTGCGTAAACTTTGCTAAAAACCATCAGCCTAACCTGCCATCAAAACAGTTTAAAGGAAAATCCCGGGAGCAAGCAAATATGCAGACTGCGTTATGGAGATGGACTATAATGTAGGGCGCGTAATGGATGAAATTAAGAAACTGGGTATTGCAGATAACACCATTGTAATTTATACTGTTGATAATGGAGCATGGCAGGACGTGCATCCTGACGCCGGATATACGCCTTTTAGAGGTTCAAAAGGAACAGACAGAGAAGGAGGAAGCCGAGTTCCTGCAATTGCATGGTGGCCTGGACAGATCGAAGCAGGGAAACAAAATCATGATATTGTTGGTGGCCTTGACCTGATGGCAACCTTTGCCAGTCTTGCCGGTGTTGAGCTTCCTAAAAATGACAGAGAAGGCAAGCCTATGGTTTTTGACAGTTATGATATGTCTAATGTATTATTCCAAAAAGGAAAACCGCTTCGCAATAACTGGTATTATTTCACGGAATCTGAATTATCTCCTGGTGCAGTTCGAGTAAGCCACTTCAAAGCAGTATATAACACGAGAGGTGATAATGGAGCTCAGGCAGGAAGTGATGCGCCTGGACAACAACTGGGTTGGAGAGGTGATGAAACTTATGTTGCAACTGTGCCAGCCATATATGATCTATGGCAGGATCCGCAGGAGCGATATGATTTGTTTATGAACAGCTTTACAGAAAAAACATGGACACTTCCAGTTTTCAATAAAGCCATTCAGGATCTTATGAAAACATATATCCAGTATCCTCCACGACCTCTGCAGGGAGAAGTTTATTTAGGGAATGAAACTATAACAAGGTTCAGAAATATTCAGGAGGCGAAAAAATTAATGGAAGAAAAAGGCATGAAACTGCCTGAAGATGTCAAATATTAATTCACAGCTAATCTAAACTGAAAAAAAAGGTGGGATTAAAAATTTCACCTTTTTTTGAATCAAGACTTTTTTAATCCGAAACATTTATATAAAATAAGATGAAAAAGACAATAAAAACTACAGGATGTAAACTGGCACTTATCTGGTTATTAATGGCACTAGCTGCAGGCTGTAAAAAAGAAACGTTAAAAGATCAGAATAAAGATAGGCCGGCCCAAGAGATCTCATCTGAGAATAATTCTCCTCTGAGCTCATGGAACGATACAAAAGTAAAACAGGACATCATTGCCTATGTAAAAGATGTAACCAATACAGAAAGCCCTAATTTTATACCTGTAAAGGACCGCATCGCAACTTTTGACAATGACGGTACTTTATGGGCTGAACAGCCTTTTTATTTCCAACTTTTCTTCGCCTTGGATCAGGTCAAAGCCCTAGCTCCCAAACATCCGGAATGGAAAAGCAAGCGACCTTTTAAAGCAGTGCTGGAAAATAATATGGGGGAACTGATGAAGCAGGGCAAAGCTGGATTGATGCAGATTGTAGCCGTCAGCCATGCAGGAATGTCTACCGATGAATTCGAGGCTAGCGTGGGCAAATGGATCAGCACGGCGAAGCATCCGACAAAGAAAAAACTTTACAAAGAACTCATTTACCAGCCTATGCTTGAATTGGTTAAATATCTACAGGATAACCATTTCAAAGTATTTATCGTTTCTGGGGGCGGTATTGATTTCATGCGCGCATGGGCTGAGGAAGTCTACGGAATCCCAAAAGACCAGATTGTGGGCAGCACACTTCAGGCAAAATATGACTACAACAATGGCAAACCGGTGATAACAAAACTGCCTGCCCTGGATTTTAATGATGACAAAGAGGGAAAACCAGTTGCAATAGAAAAGTATATTGGAAAAAAACCGGTTTTCGCGGCAGGAAATTCAGACGGGGACCTTCAGATGCTACAGTGGGCCGCTTCCAATAAATACAAGAATTTTGAATTGTATGTCCACCATACAGATTCTATCCGCGAATGGGCATATGACAGAAAATCTCCGGTGGGGACACTCAATAAAGGGCTTGATGAGGGAAAGGCTAAAAATTGGGCTTTTGCAGACATGAAAAACGATTGGAAAGTGATTTTTCCGGGCAATTAATTGTTAAAAGGTGAGCTATGAAATTAAAAATATTTAACCAGGAAGCAAAAGGCGCCAGAGATTATGTCTGCGTTATTAGTGATGCTATTCGCGGGGTGCATTGTTGGGGCTGCTCAGGAAACAGAAGAAAACAAGGAATCGCAGAGCGGTGCCACTTCGGTAAAACTATCACAGGAAGTGATGAATCCCACCACTTTAGCCTGGCAGCTGCAATTGGAAGAATATGCAATATTTAAGACTGAGGGACAGGATGGATTCGCACAAAATTTTCGTTTCAGGGGGATCATTCCTTTGAAAGAAGGATTTTTAATTAAAGTGCCGCAGCTGATAAGGGTCATTACTTTTTTAAATACGGCGCCAGACGGCAAAACCGGATTGGGCGATCTGACTTTGAACCAGTTTTTTCTCCTCACCAAGAAAGACTGGGGGGAGTTTGGTGCGGGATGGAATATTCAGATCCCTACAAGAACCGACGACCAGCTTGGTTCTCCCCAGTGGAGTATCGGTCCGGCTTTCACAGTTACTTTCACAGATCTTGGAAAATGGCAGATGTACTGGATATGGGAAAATTTTTTCTCCATATCTGGAAATGACAAGTATGGTTCTTCCGCTTATGCCGTCTTGCGACCAAATGTCTTCTATACATGGGCAAATGGGGTTTATGCTGGGATTGAACCCGAATGGCAGATCGACTATAAGACGGGAAAAGTGGCTATACCGATGGATTTCAGGGTTGGATATATATGGTCGGGCAAATTAAAGTATAATGCTTATATCGAACCTGAAGTTATGGCTTATAGATCCGACGGTTATCCGAGAAATTCTTCAAATTTTGGAGTTAGATTAGGATTTAGATGGTATCTGCCAATGTAAAATCTATCTAATTAGCAGTATTAAATTTAAATATTTTTAAAAACAAACAAACATATGGGTAATATGTTTCACAAACTAACAAAGGTAGAAAAAGAAGAATGCTTAGTAAAAATAGAATTTTACACGAATTCCAAAAAGCTTTTTTTGAATAAAGATTTCTGCCTGGCCCAGCTATCGGAAGAAACAGGAATTACCGGGCATAAAATTTCTTATCTGATTAATGCTGAGTTTAGGTTAAATTTTAATGATTATGTAAATTTAAAAAGAATTCAATACCTGCTGGAAAACATAAATGCCCCTATATTAAAGAATCTATCTATTGAAAAAATGTCGCTTATTTGTGGATTTGGCTCCCGAGCAAGCTGTTTTAGGGCATTGCGCAAACATAAGGGCAAATCTTTAAAACATTTTAAATAGGTTCTCATCTCTCATAATATTTCTTTTATTAAGTTGGATCAGAGATAAATCAATTTTAAAGGCTCGGTAGAACAGTAATAAAACTGGCTACAACTACCTTAATTTGTAACTGTTTCATAGAATGGGTTCTTTGTACGTAATGCTAAGACACGAACTCTTTTATTTATGTTATTGTACGGAGCTAAAGAAGTTGTAGTAATGATTCGAACTTAAGCTTATAAGTAACATTTATTCAGCGTCTTGGTATGTACTTTAGACTAAATGCACCGATTATGCACCCTATTAAAATTAATACTCTGTTTATAGTGTATCTTTCGATAGCTATTTATGGCAAAAAAGAATCAAGTCCAAATTTTGGGATTACATATCTTCATCTTTTTCGTTTAGAAATTTTCTTACTTGAACATATGCGATTTTTTGTAGAAATTCTAAAATCTCTTCTGCTTCTTCCAGAGTAACATTCTTTCCTTCATCACTAAGCATTTTTTGAGCTTTATTAGGTGTAATTCTTCCTCTATATTTTTCTTCTTCAATTTCCATAAACTTAAATTAATGTTAAGATGAAGGTAATGAATTTTTGTAATATCAATGTTTGCAGAGTTTTAAAGATGGTTTGTATACTGTAGAGTTAACTTAACTGGATTTACAAACCGCTAATATTTATAGGTTAAAGTGGGTTAAAAAAGGCCAAAAAAAAGCTAAAACTTTCGTTTTAACTTTCTTTTAAGAGTGACGGGGACAGGACAAATTTCAACATCATTTTTGGATGATTTGAAGAGATTGGCTTTCTATATGTAATGTCTGTCTTTCATTGGCGTTAAAAAATTGGTTCGGATGTCCTGAGTAGGATTGATGCAAAAATTGTAAAAACTCAATTGATCCATCGCATTAAACTGATATATAAATTTACAAAATTTATGCAGGATTTTAAAAGATTGTTTAAGTTAAGGCAGGATTGTCTTTCTTTGGCTGTATGAATTATTTGATTGTTGTTCCACTGGAGCATTTCTATCCTAATTGGTGCTTTTAAATGAGTTTTTCGTAAAAGCAATAAGCCCGAAACAAATCGGGCTTATTGTCTTCAAATTTAATTATAATTCTAAACTTTTGGATGCATCGCAATTAAACTAGTTTTTTGCAAGTTATGCAAGACTTTCTCCTATTCGGAGATGGGTACTGAGAACAACCCTGTTCCAAAGATTGATTGTTATGACGGCCGTTATTATATCTGCTATCTGGCTTTCACTGAAATACTGTAAGGCCTTTGTATAGGTTTCATCCGTTAATCCGTTCTCATGAATTAATGTTATCTCTTCAGTTACCGCGAGCACCACTTTTTCCTCTTCTGTAAAAATGTCCCCAGCTTCTCTCCAAGCACTCAAGAGAAAAATGCGCTGGTTTGACTCGCCGTTTTTAACGGCGTCCTGAGTGTGGATGTTGATGCAGTAGGCACAGCCGTTGATCTGCGAGGCACGTATCTTTATGAGTTCTTTGGCTGTCTTGGATATGGAAATTTTTGAAAGGTAGCTTTCAAGTCCTATCATCGCTTTTAGTGCATCCGGAGCGGCCTGCTTAATGTTAAGTCGTTTTTGCATTGTATTATTCTTTTAAAATTGTTCAATGCAAAATTCAATAATAGGGAAAGGAAAAAACTTAAACTGGTTTAAGAAAGAAGCCTTTTGCGTATTTCGCTCAAGTATTCGGGCGTGAATCCTAGATAGGAAGCGATGAGGTATTGGGGAACACGCTGGATGAATTCGGGGTGGTTTCTGACTGCCTGGAAATAAAACTCTTCCTTAGAGAACGAGAAAAGAAATTTGATGCGTTTCTGTGCGGCTGCATAAGCCCTCTGGTAGACAAAACGGAAATAGCGCTCCATTACCGGAAACTCTTCCAGTAGCTTCTGCTGCTTCTCCAAAGTGATGTAAAGCAATGTTGATTTCTCTACTGCCTGAATATAAAATTCTGTCGCGAGCTGGTTCTCGTAGGCAAAGTTATCGGTAAGCCACCATGTTTCTATGGCAAATTCCGTGGTTTGTTCGGTACCTTTCTCGTTAATATAAAACTTTCTAAGCAGGCCGTCCAAAACAAAATAATGATGACGGCAGATCTGTCCCTCCTTTAGCAGGTTCTCTTTTTTACACGTTTGTTTTATGTCGAAGAATTTTTTGATTTGCTCAAAGTCATTGTCTGATACCTGTGCAAATTTGGCTATATGGTTTTTGAGTATATTGGACATCTGGAGTAAATGACATATTGGTTTTGACTGTTCGGCCAGCTTTTTTAATCGGAATGGCATCGCTGGCAGGCTCTTAAGCAAATATAGCAATAATATACTTAAATACGTTTTGAAATCAGATTTCATTATTTGTCATTAAATAGTAATTGAAAGCAATTTGGAGATTATATAGAGTCAATTTCTATAATATTCTGGGGGTTCGAATCCTGTTAAGTTATCGAATGATAAATTAACTATTTGTATTATTTTTCATCTAAATATACACGCTGAAGCAATTTTTCTATTATTTTAGAGAAAGAAAATAAAAGCAAAAATGACTCAAAGCCACCGTATTTATTAGTGTAAATGAAAAAATGGCGCCAATTGTCTTCAATTGGCGCCATCTGGCTGAGTGACCCCGACGGGACAAATTTCAACATTTTTTTTGGATGATTTGAAGAAATTGGCTTACTACATGTAATGTTTGTCTTTCATTGGCTTTAGAGTTTTGGTTTAGATGTACTGTTGGGGATTGAAGCAAAAATATATTTAGTTTTATGTATTATTTTACCAAAAATAAAAAGAGACAGCCTTAATCTTTTGCAAAAAAAAGATATCAATTCCTTATATTTAAAGTTTTGAGCTGGCAATAAAATGGTAATCAAAATCTCTAATACAATTGACTATTACTATTTTGTCGCATAGTAATTATATAAAAAGCCCTGAAATTTCAGGGCTTAATTGTAATTTATTTTCAGCAAACTACATTTTTGGAAGCAGTACTGCGTCCACTACATGTATGACACCATTAGATTGATTTACATCTGAAATTGTAATTTTAGCTTTATTGCCACTTTCGTCACTAATGTACAAATCTTTTCCATCCATCCAGGCAGTTAGAGTTCCGCCGCTAACTGTTTTTAAAGAAGCTTTTCCTTTACCAGCTTTTATTGCTTTTGCAATATCAGAACTATTCATTTTACCGGCCACTACATGATATGTCAATATAGTTTGTAATGATCTAATATTCTCAGGTTTCAATAATGTTTCAACAGTTCCAGCCGGCAATTTACTAAATGCTTCATTTGTTGGTGCAAAAACAGTAAATGGGCCTTTACCTTGTAAAGTTTCAACTAATCCTGCTTGCTTTTACTGCTGCTACCAAGGTGGTATGATCCTTTGAGTTTACCGCATTTTCTATAATATTTTTATTAGGATACATAGCTGCTCCACCAACCATTACTGTTTTTTGTGCAAATGATGTCAATCCAAATCCTAATGCCAGGATTGTCTGCTGCTAAAAATTTTCTAGTTTTCATAATTACTTTTTTTAAGTTATAAAGTCATTTACGCTTTAATATTCTTTTTGGTTTTAAAAGAGGTAAAAAAATAAATTAAAATGAATACAAGAGGCGAATTGATATATTAATAATGAAAGCTCCAATATTCCCTATTGTTATTTTAGCATTATTCAGCCCACTCATTAATCCAGTTGCTAACAGTCTGGCACCACTTCTGGTCGTCATTCAAACAGGGAATAGCCAGGAAATTTTCCCCTCCATTTTTCTCAAAATCTTCTTTGGCGCGCATGGCGATTTCTTCGAGCGTTTCTAAACAATCCGAAACGAAAGCAGGTGTTACAACAGCCAGATTTTTAATTCCTTTTGCCGGCATTTTGTCAATTTCAATATCAGTATAAGGCTCTAACCATTTATCTCCCGCCAAACGCGATTGAAATGTCAGACTGTATTTATCTTCGGGAAGCCCTAATAATTTTACAACTTGCCTTGTTGTTTCGTAACATTGGTGACGATAACAGAAATCGTGTGCCGGAGATGGCGCACTGCAACAAGAACCGTCAATTTTACAATGTGATTTTGTAACGTCGGTTTTGCGAATGTGACGCTCTGGAATTCCGTGATAAGAAAACAACAAATGATCATATTCAAAACCAACTAAATGTTTTTGAATTGAATCTGCCAAATTCTTGATGTAATCCGGTTTGTTATAAAATGCCGGAACATCAGTAAATGTAATGTGCGGGAATTTCTTCTTGCGGATTTCTTCGGCCTTTACCAAAATAGTCAAAGTCGAAGCCATTGCATATTGCGGATACAGCGGAAAAAGCAGTACTTCAGTAACGCCTTTATCATGCAATTGCTGGAGTCCTTTCTCGATTGTCATGCTTCCGTAACGCATTGCAAGTTCAACCGGTACATTTACTAAAGTCTGTACTTTTTTCTGCATTCTTTCTGAAAGAACAACTAATGGAGAACCTTCTTCCCACCAGATTTTCGCATAAGCGTGCGCAGATTCTTCTGGCCTTTTTCTTAAAATAATGCCGCGAACCAATAAAACTCTCAATAAATACGGAACATCGATCACGTATTTATCCATTAAAAATTCATCTAAATACGGTTTAACATCTTTTGGTGCGGGACTTTCGGGAGATCCCAAATTTACTAATAATACGCCTTTCATTATCGTTTTTGTTTTAATTTTCCTCAAACTCATTACTTGTTGCTTCTTAAAATTAATCAAATATATTTTTATTTATGCCTTAATCTATAAAAGCGAAACTGTTTTTATGATTGGTATTAATGGACATTATATATCTTTTTGGGGTTGTGGAAAATTTTTTCTTGAATCCCGCAATAAAGTGGCTTCCGGTGCTGTATCCTATTTTCAGCCCGACTTCATTTACATTGTAAGAACCGCTGTCCAATAGTTTTAAGGCGAAATCCATTTTGTAGTCAAACAGAAAACCGTATACCGTATCACCATAAATTTGTTTGAAGCCTGTTTTTAATTTTTTCATATTCAGCCCAATTTCATCTGCCAGCTGCTGCAGTCCTGGCGGTTCGGCCATATTGGCGATAAGTATTTCTCTGGCTTTTTTGATTTTCAGCACGTTATCTTCATCAGTCAAAAATGGACATTGCACTGCGTTTGGATCTTCCATTTTATTGAAATACAGACTCAATAATTCATATGCTTTTCCTTTATAATAAAGGTTCTTTAGGGAAGGATGAAGGCTGTAATGAAACAGCTGGCTCAAAACAACAGCCATAGCAGGACTGATGTACCCTTCGGTATAATACTTTTTTTCTTCTTATCGGGGCTTAAAATAGAAATATAATCTGCTTGAACGGAAAATAACGAGTGAAATTTATTAATCGAAACAATAACAGAAATCATCCATGAATTTGGAGAAAGTTCTAACTTAAGCAATGACTGATGCTGCAGATTGCACAAAATCAGTGATTTTTCCTCTTTCAATTCTAATGTGCAATGATCCTGACTGGACAAAAAAAATGCATTACCTTTTAGTGCGAAATGAAACTGTATCAGGCCGGCACCTATTTCGTGCTGTGCAGAAAAAGATTCTGAGCTGTCGTTCTGGAAACGGATAAGGGTAAGGCCGTCCTCAATTTGTATTTCTTCCTCCATTTTTTTGATATAAAAAATTATTGACTTTTCGAGATAGTTTCCAGCTGGTTATTGTCTATTGGCTTCTAAAACTGCGGCAAACTGGATATTTATTTTATTGGAAAGCTTGCTTTTAACCAAATTTGGGATTTCAATATTAAAATCACTGGCATTTACGCTGAAATTACATGAAATGCTGACCCCTGATGGTGATCTGCTTATCTTTGCGGCAGTATTTATATCCCTGGATTTACCGTGGAGTTGTAATTTGCCTTTAATGATAAAATCCTTAGCATCTGCGCTTAGGCTTTGAAGATCAAATCCTTCTATCTTTCCTTTAAATACGGCTTTTGGATATTGGTCACTTTCAATATAATTTTCATTGAAGTGTTCTTCCATTAAGGCGACCTTAAACTGGAAACCTTTCATCAGGGCTAAACTTGCAATCTCTCCTGTTGCTGGATTCAAAACAAAAGTAACATTCCGATTTACTGCCTTAACTTCTTCAAAAGAAGGAACGGAAGCTTCAAAAATGACTTTTGCCGATTTACTGACCATTTTTTCTTGTGATACGCCAATAGCGTAAACACTCAGCATTGCAATAAGTATTGTTTTTTTCATTTATTTCGCCTTTATTTTTTTTAGATCATTATCTATTTTGTGCGACTCTTATTTTAAAACTGCAATAATTTGAATTTTGACTTTATTATCCAGTTTATATTTAATAAGCGCTGGAATCGGAATGTTAAAATCACTTGCATTTACTTCAAAATCAGATATAAAGGTGACTCTGGAACCCGATCTTGTAATTTTTGCATCGGCACTTATATCCTTGGATTTTCCATGCATTTCTAATTTTCCTTTTATCGTGTAATCTTTATAATCTTCAGTTAGATTTTTAATGTCGAATCCTTCTATTTGCCCTCTAAAAATAGCTTTTGGATATTTATCGGTTTCCATGTAATTTTCATTAAAATGTTCTTCCATTAATGCCATTTCAAACTGGAATCCTTTCATTAAAGCCAGACTTGCCACTTCTCCAGTTGCGGGATTCAAAACAAAAGTTACATTGCTGTTAGTTCCTGCAACCGGCTGAAAAGAAGGTACTGAAGCTTCCAGAGTTATTGTTGCAGATTTAGTTACTATTTTTTCCTGTGAAAAAACAATAAAAGAAGCCAATAGCATTGGCATTATTATGATTTTCTTCATGTTGCTGTTATAGATTATTTTTCTAATAATCCATCCTGATTCCATTTTTTTATAATGTCAATAGTAGCTTGAGGCAATCTTGGTCCACCTTGCGGCATTAAGGAACTATCTCCATTTTCTAAAGAAATTCGTGTAAGGAGTCCTCGGTTTAAAACTGCATTTTTCACCTGTTCATAAGTAACTAAAGACATTGGCGCGCCATTTTTAGGAACTGCTGCATGGCATACAACACAGTTATTATCAATAATAGATTTTACATTTTGGTTGTATGTTGCCAAACCATTAATTGGTGCAGTGTCGCTTAGGGTGCTTGGGTCGTCATTGGCACAGCTTACAAAAATTGAAGCTAATGATGAGATGGCCAGAAGGGTTTTTAGATTCATAAGATTGGTTTTTAGTTATAAATAAATGCATGACTTTAAGAATTACCAGGCATTTCAAAATCATATACGATGAAATGAATAATCCAGATTTCGAAGGAGGCATATTTAATGATTTAAATCCAATAGGTATTTTTTAACGTAGATAATTTGAAATACTAAAAACCAGTTATGAGAAAAAAATACTAATTACAATTTTCCTTTTTATAATAATCGGAATTTCAGCGTACCTCTACATCTACAAAGGGCATAGAAATATAGAATCAGAAACTGCCGATTATGTTGTAACCGTTAATGAACTAGAAAGAGAGTTTACTTCAAACGACAGTCTGGCTTACATCAAATATCAGGACAAAACAATTGAACTATCTGCACGGGTAACAAGTATTGATAAAGCCGGCAATGGAATTGTTATGAGCGAAAAAGTATTTGTGACATTCAAAAACCGTTTGCCGCAAAATATTATATCCGGAAAACCCTAAAAATTAAAGGGCGTTTTTTAGGATATGACGAACTGCTCCAGGAATTTAAAATAGACCAATCTTCAGTTGTACACTAATACAAATAACAATTTAAAACTAACCTCATGAAAAACTTTATCCTATTATTTTTTTTATTTCCGCTGTTAACCTTCTCCCAAACCGATTTATTGTCCGGGGTAGAAACTCCTTCTGCAAAAGAAAAAGTGACATCTGCATTCAAAGCCTTAAAAATCGTTAATCTCGAATCTACAAAATTGGCGACAAAAGGCGATTTGTATTTTGTTGTTGCACACCGATTCGGCTCTATTAAAGATGGCTTTGAAGGTTTCTATGGACTGGATAATGCCAATACGCAGATTAAATTTATTTACGGTCTAACAAATGGACTCAACGTAAGTGCCGCCAGAAGTGAATTTGCTTATGACTTTGCAACAAAATATATGCTGTTTCCTCAAATAAAAGACGGCTTTCCTGTTACTATTGCCGGTTTTAATAGTTTATCTATTAATAACACATTAAAAGAAAGTCTGTATCCGAAACTTCAATTTAAAGACAGGCTGACTTATGTTGCGCAGCTGCTGATTTCAAGAAAATTTTCTGAAAAGCTGTCTTTAGAAATTGTGCCGTCATTCTTTCATCAAAATTTTGTTGAAGATGTAGATCAAAGCAATTCCCAATATGCCATAGGATTTGGAGGGAGGTATAAATTCGCTAAGCGCTGGTCCTTAAATATGGATTATGCGGCGCATTTAAACAGAGCGCCAAATTCACTTTATAAAAATCCGCTGTCTATTGGTTTTGATCTGGAAACGGGCGGACATGTTTTCCAGATGCATTTTACCAGTTCACAGGCAATTGATGAGGCTGGATATCTAGGAAGAACCACTGGCGACTGGACAAAAGGAGATATATTTTTTGGATTTAATCTTGCCAGGGTTTTCTAGTATCTACTTTATAATTAAATTATTAGGTAATTTCTGTATTTAAAATGATTCTAAATTAATCGATTTTCTATTATTTCTAAAACCGCATGACTCTAAAGTACACGTAGATAATTTTAAAACCATAAAAAAATTATGAAGACTAATAAAATAATCAAAAAAGGACTTTTAATTCTGAGCGGCATATTTGTACTGTTTGCCGCGATTTTGCTTTTTCACATTATAACGGCCAAACCGCCCGTTTATGACACCCCAAATCTCCAAGTAAGCAGAATCGATTTTAAATCAGATATTGATTCTCTGCAGGCCAGAAAAATTTGTGCCGACCTTAGAAGCATAAAAGGCCTGACATCAGACTCTATCATCGTTAAAAGAAATGTTGTGGTGTATTTCCACAATAATAAAATTACAAACTCGGAGAAAGTTTTCAACGAGTTGATGGCTAAAGGACGTTACGATGCGCAGCGCTATATTTTACCGGCAAATTTAGCAGACAAAGAAGTCTGCCCAATGAATCAAAATAGTTTGAGCTATAAACTGTCTCAAAAGATAAATCGTTTTTTTAATTAACCCTTTAATACTTTAAATTTATGAAAGTTTATTCAAAACTTACACTTAGTGTACTAATTGCTCGCATCGGCAGCTATGATTTCCTGCAGCAGTAATGACGACGAAACCCCAGCACCGGTTAAGGCTTCTATCTACGAGCGTTTAGGCGGAACTAAAATGGTTTCTGATCCTGATAATTCCGGCCAGATGATCGAGCAGGGGCGTTTGAGTTTCCGCAAAGTGGTAAATTCAACTATCGGATTGATTGTTGCTGATATCCAATCGAACGCGTCGGGTAATCTGCAGGCACATTTTGCCCCTTTATTAGCAGAAACTGGAACTACCCAGTCTACCAATATTGCTAAATTATCAGATAACCTTACTGATTTCTTTTCGTTTAATACCGGAGGTACCAATGCTGTAAATACATATTCTGGTTTGAGTATGTCGGCTGCGCATGATCCCGCAAAAAATCCTCGTATGGGAACAAAATCAAGCAATGCAGATTATACGAAATTTGAAGGATATGTTGGAGCTGCGGCCAATGCGAATGGCGTTGCTTCGAATACAGAACTTTATACTGATATTGTTGCTGTTTTAGAATCATTGAGAACTCCTATAGTTCAAAAATAAATTTCTTCTCAAAACAGTCGCCTGAAAAAGGCGACTGTTTTATATTTCAATACTATTTGAAGTATATAAATATTTTTCAAAACCTGTTAGTTAGCTTTATAATTCCTGGAAATTATCTAAAACCGCAGTTTAGGTCCATTTATTCCATAGTGATCTAAAAAGCATTTCCGGCGCTGTTATATAAATCTGCAGGCAATAATTTTTGAACCTTTTAAGGAAACCATAAATATGGAAAATTTTAATATGTCCAGATCCTCCACTTTTTATGCATTGGGGTTAAGCTACAAGAAAGCAGATGCAGTTATCAGAGGAAAATTTAGTCTAGATGCTAAATCACAATCTGATTTATTGCTGCAGGCCAAGGCAGAAGGGATAGAATCATTGGTAGTTACTTCTACCTGCAATAGAACTGAAATTTATGGTTTTGCCCATCATCCTTATCAACTCATCAAACTGCTTTGCGAGAACAGCAATGGCTCTGTAGAAGAATTTCGGCAGGCTGCTTATATATATAAGAATGAAGAAGCTGTCAGCCATATGTTCCGGGTAGGAACAGGTTTAGACAGTCAGATTCTGGGTGATTTTGAAATCATCAGCCAGATTAAAACCGCCTTTAACAATAGTAAACGGGAAGGTTTGGTCAATACATTTCTGGACCGGCTGGTAAATACAGTTATTCAGGCGAGCAAAAAAGTTAAAACGGAGACGAAAATTTCTTCTGGTGCAACATCGGTTTCTTTTGCATCAGTGCAGTATATTATCCGAAATGTGGCGGATATTGGAAACAAAAATATTTTGCTGTTCGGAACGGGGAAAATAGGAAGAAATACGTGCGAAAACTTAGTAAAACATACTAAAAACAGCCATATTGCCCTTATAAACAGAACAAAAAACAAAGCCGAATTACTGGCTGGCAAGCTGAATGTTATTGTAAAAGATTATGCTGATTTAAAACAGGAACTGCAGCAGGCCGATGTGCTGGTTGTAGCTACAGGAGCACAAAATCCCACTATTGACAAAACATCGCTTGCTTTACAGAAACCCTTATTGATTCTGGATTTATCCATCCCGCGCAATGTAGATGCCAATGTAGAAGAAATCCCGGTGTAACTTTAATACATCTGGATGATCTGTCTCAAATTACGGATGACACGCTGGAAAAGAGAAAACAGCATATTCCTGCTGCAGAAGCCATTATTGATGATCTGAAATTAGAACTGAATACCTGGGTGAACGGCCGAAAATGTGCTCCGACTATTCATGCCTTAAAATCCAAGCTAAATGATATTGTATCAGCAGAATTTGCTTTTCAAAAAAGGAAAACAACCCATTTTGATGATGCACAGATGGATTTAATCAGTTCAAGAATTATTCAAAAATTAACAAATCATTTTGCCAGCCATTTAAAAAATGAAAACACTTCAGTGGATCAAAGCATTGAATTTATTGAAAAAGTATTTCAGATAGGGCATCTTGCACCGGATAAGGCTTCTTCACCAATAGAAGAAAAATACAAAATCAATCTGTCATAAATGCTTAATCAGCTGCAGTTTCAAAGCTTACCAGAGTACTGAAACAAGACATGCAAAAATAGAACCCGTCAGCTGCGCTGCACGCTGCGACGGGCTTGTCCATAAACATAATCTTCCAAAAAATGTTTACTTAATTCTGCATGGGAGTAATCAATTCCTCATTTTGTAAAGTTAGACTAATTGATTTGGTGATAATTACATAATTATTAATTAATTTTATAATTAGCTTTTCTACTATAAATTACTTCACATCATTGATTCATGTTATAAAAGAGGCGGGCCGTCGCACCAAACGCTTCAGGAGAAAACTAATTTTTTGTCTCAGCTGAGCAATAATTGATAATCGGAGAGTGAGAGCGGAAAATTCAATAAATTATAAATAGTTAACCATTTATAATGGATTTTCATTATTTCAATTAAATAGAAATCTAAATAAAAGGAGTATGGGGCTATTCCATTTTTGGTGTTCGAATCCTGTTGGCTTTTAACTTAGCCTGCGCTTCAGTTTATCTTATTTTTAAAGTGAATTTGGAAGATGATTTTAGCTTTTTTACTATGGCTAAGGGGGTTGTGTAAAGTTCCGCCAGAGTGCAGTATTGAATCCCAAAAAGCGCATATTGAACAGGATCAATATGCGCTTTTTATTTAGGTCTTTTTATGGAATTAGACTTTTCCTAAAGTATAAAGCTGTTCCATTGTAGGTGTGAGGCTTCCCCCTGCAGGTTCCAGCGTGATGCCAAAAGCTTCAGCTGAATCGGTTTGGCTTACAGCGAAGATTTTTTGAGAGTTTTCTTCAAAATTATCCAGCAGACCAATACTTGTCGGGGTAAGCACCGGACTTAGTTTTAAAGACCAAACCTGGTAAACCATTCCTTTTGGAGGGTTTGGCAGACCTGCCGCGTCGATATAAGTCGTTTTTGTTTCTCTGTTCCAATACACTTTTGCAAATGATGCCGGAGATACTGATTGTCCGCCCAGAGTAACGCTTGTATTTTTAATGTCTCTCACAATGCTCAGATTTTTCTCAGTCTGTTTATTCTGCTGGTCTAAAATAGCATATTCTCTTTCAATTTTATTTTTTTCCCCTCCAGCCTCAGAGACTGCCTGTTTGGATTTTGCCAGTTCTAAAGTCTGATATCCAAAACCTAACAATAATAATACTGCAGCCGCCCAGCCCAGGTACTGCGGACGTTTTGATGCTGGTTTTATATCGACAACTTTAGTATGTTTAAGCTCTAAACGCGCTTTTGTTTTCTCGAAATTGGCAGCCGAATGGAAAGGTGAGAAGCTTGATGATAAGGCTGAAACAGCTTTTTCTATAGAAATGATTTCACTTTCAATCTCAGGGTTTTCTCTGGCCAGTTCGGCAATTTCCAGGTTCTCTTTTTCTGTCAGCAGGCCGTAAACGTAAAGTTCTAAAATGCCTGATTCAATATATTGCTTATCTTCCATTATATCTTTAAATAATTTCTTAAATCGTTGATACAGTTTCTGTTTTGTGTCTTTACAGTTCCCAAAGGTATAGCTAATTCTTCTGAAGCTTCCTGCTGGGTATATCCCTTAAAGAATAGCAGATCAATAATCTCGATACATTTTGGTTTCAGTTTTTTAACGAACTCCTGAATGCCAATTGCATCTAGTTTATTAGCTAATTTATTACTGTCATCTAACAGATTTACGAAATTATCCGAAGAAAGGTTTTTTTGGGTGTTGTTGAAATTTTTGGATCGCAGCTTGTCAATAGATGTATTCCTTGCAATATTAAGGATCCAAGTGTAGAACCGGCCCTTGCTTTCGCTGTAGCTATCGATGTTTTTCCAGATTTTTACAAAGACTTCCTGCAGGACATCTTCGGCTTCTTCGCGGTTTTTTACCAGAACATTTATGACCGAAAACAAGCTTTTTGAATACATATCATAGAGATGGGTGAAAGCCCTTTCATCTTTTTTGCGGATTAATACCAATAATTCTTCTTGGCTCATAGGATTGGATTTAAAGCTTAAATAAATTTTGATTTCTTAGAAAGTGGTAATGCCGGATAAAGGTAATTTATTTTTTACGTAACTGGCCCAAAAGCAGAAATAAAGGATATCACTTTCAAAATGCCAATTTTCGTGGGGTTATACTGAAGAATTTTTAGGAGCTCTTCCCGCTATACGTTCCAATCTTTTGCGCCGAACCCCGCCGAAAAAGGATTTCCACTGCTATCGGGGCTAAAAAGTTAAAAAGACAATTCGGAAACAAACCAATTTTTTGCTTTAGTGAAGCAACAGTTATATTTGAAAAAACGAGAGCGGGAAATTCAGTGGCTTTACAAATTTGGTTTAGTTATCCTGTTAAGGATTGATGTAAAATGAAAAAAACAACCTATTTATTGGGTAAGATTGTCGTGACATTGCCACGACAATTGATCTTCAATTATGTCTTGACGGTCGCATTATTATGGTTATGCAATTGTTCTTTATTAGATTAACTTTTTAATGTTAACACCTTGAATTATGTTAAAAAAAACAGGTATGAGAGAACCGTTTTAATCCCAAGTATTATAAATAGACAAAGTGGTGTTTTTTGGTAAAGAAAACAAGAACTTTATTTAAGATAAAAACAAAAAAGAGTACTTTTGCGCTCCATAAACAAAACAATAACTTTGAAAAAGTATCTAATCGTATTGCTTGGTCGCATTATTTTAGTGCCATCATTTGGCAGTGTTTTTGTTTATGTATCTTTTAAACTAGAGCGACAAGAAATTGTAAAAACAATCTGCGTACAGCGAAAAATGGTTTTTAATACCTGTAACGGACGCTGTGAACTTCAAAAAAGTCTAAAGAAATACGACGACAACGAAAAGAAAATGCAGAACAACCTTAAAGAAAAAACAGAGTTGGTTTACATTTTAAACACTTCAAATAAGACTTTCAAATTATTAGAACCTATTGAAATCAAAGCTGGCTTTTCGGCTAGATTCGACAATAAGCCTGTTTCTGTTTTAACAGAGACTTTCCGTCCCCCTTCTCTTTTTATATAAATTATAATTTCCATTGCAATTCCTATTGGAATAATTTTTCATTGTTGTATAACAATGAAAGATTGCTTGCACTTTAATAAAATTAAAATTATATAAAAATTACAAAATGAAAAAAGTACTATTTTTTGCGGCAGCTTTGACGGCTTCACTACAAATCTATGCGCAAAAAAAAGACAGCATATCGGGCAAATATACCTTAATGGACGAGGTGATTATTGAAGGAGTCAGAAAGTCCAAAGATGTTTCCAGTGAACTGGCTTCTAAATTGCCACTCAAGAACCTGGAAAATCCTCAGGTGACCGCTTCGGTCTCACCGCAGCTTATTAAAAACAGAAATTTTTTCACTCAAGGCGAAATGCTCAAAAATGCCACAGGTGTTGCGCCCAGCTGGGCAGGAATTTCACCTTATTATTCCATCCGGGGATTTCGTACCCGATCGAGCTTCAGAAATGGCGTAAACGGTTATGTGGCCTCTGATATGGATCCGGCAAACATCGCCCAGTTAGAAGTAATTAAAGGACCAAGCGCTGTAATTTTTGGCGGAGGCGGCGCAACTATGATTACTTTTGGAGGACTAATTAATCGGGTTACCCTAAAACCACAACAGACCACTTTTGCTGACATTACTGTAATGGGCGGATCTTACAATCTGCAACGTGCAACTCTTGATATCAATACACCTCTTGACAAAGATGGAAAGGTTCTTGCCCGTTTAACCGGCGCTTATAACTACAATGATACTTTTCAGGACCAGGGTTTTTCAAAAACATTTTTTTTAGCTCCAAGTATTTCTTATAAAATCAGCGATGATTTAAATATTCAGCTTGATGCCGAAATTTTAAACAAAACCGCTACCAACAATCCGCTTTACCAGGTGGCTTTGGGGACTGCTAAATCAGCAGATGAACTCCATTTGGATTATTACCGTTCTTTCAATGACAACTCACTTACACTCAATAATAAGGCAGTAAATATTTACGGAAAAGTCATTTACAGGCTTTCAGAGAATTGGAAATCGGAAACCAATTTAATTTCAGTCAATAATAAAACTCCGGGCGATTACATCCGATTAAGATTAGATGATAACAGCCAGAATGTGACGCGAAGAGTGTACAGAATGTATCCGGAAAACATTACCAGCCAGCAGATCCAGCAGGATTTTGTGGGGAATTTCAAAATTGGCAGTGTGAAAAACCGGCTGATTGCGGGGGTTGAATACTATCATTATCTCTATGGGATTGCCAGTAAATCTATGAATTTTACTAAAGTTTCAGCTGCTGGGACAGATCCTGAGAATGCTAATTTTAATAATGAATACATTTCCGGTCAATTGGCCTTAAAACCCTATGGAGAGAATTATAAGGCAATTCAGGATCATTATTCCCTATATATTTCAGACGTTATCAACCCTTTGGAGAATTTAAGTGTAATGCTTAGTGCCCGAATCAATTACATCAATAACAAAGGGACTGAGGATTTATTAACAGCGACAACTACCGGGGATTACACACAAACGGCTGTTTCTCCGAAATTGGGAATCAATTACCAGATTATCCCTGAAAGAATAGCATTATTTGCTAATTATATGAATGGTTTTCAGCCGCAGGCACCGCAGTCGGTAAACGGGCAGATGACCAATTTCCAGCCCGTTTATGGAAACCAGTGGGAATCGGGAGTTAAAGTTTCCCTGAAAAAGAACCTGTTGGATGCCGTTTTGAGCTATTATAATATTGATCTAACCAATGCGGTAAGACAAAATCCAAATGATACGGCTTCCTATCTGCAGGATGGCGAGCAGCGCAGTAAAGGTTTTGAAGCAGATTTAGAATCAAATCCGATGAAAGGACTGTTTTTGCATGCTGGTTTTGCTTATAATGACAGTAAACTTATTGTTTCCGATGCACTTACTCAAGGGCTAAGGCCTGTAGATGCCGGTCCCAAACTTTCCGGAACCTGGTACGTGAATTACGCTCCGCAGTCAAAAGCTTTAAATGGCTTTTCATTAGGTATAGGCGGCAGTCATTATGGTAAAGATCTGATGATCAATAATATCAATGGCTCTTTTTATACGAATCCTTATACGGTAATCAACTCGGTGCTGAGTTTTGAGAAAACCCGTTATGTATTTTCACTTTCTGCCAATAACCTGCTCAACGAACATTATTGGTATGGCGGCCGTGGTATGGTTACTCCGGGAACCCTTCGCCAGGTGATTTTATCTTTGAAATTAAAATTGTAATGCTGTAATTCAGAACTTCCATTGAAAAAAATTACAAAGACCTCATTTAAACTGCACAGCTGCCTCGGATTGTTTTTCGGGGTACTGTATCTGTTTTTTGGAATTTCGGGCGCTTTATTGGTTTTTAAAAAAGAGATTGAGTATTTCAATAATCCGCCAATGCATTGCTGTGTAAAGGGCAGTAAAACCATTTCATTAAACCAGATGTATCATAAAGTCTCTGAGAGGTATCCCCAGGCGCGGCAGATCATGCTGCAGACTTTTCCCAGAAATAGTCGCGACACCTATGAATTTATGATTTTTAATTATCAGGATAATGTCAGCGATAATTATCTCTATTGCTGTATGGTAGACCCTTATTCTGGAAAAATTGTAGCAGAAGGCAGTTTTAGCTCTTTACAATCGCCTTTTTTCCGCTGGCTGTATGCTGCGCATTATTCCCTTTTAATTGATAAACCAGGCAGGCTTATAACGGCCATTGCGGCCATTGCATTAATTTTAAACTTAATTACAGGTGTGATCATTTATCGCAAAAAGATATTTGCTGTACTTGTTTTTAAAGAGAAGTTAAATCGTAAATCTTCCAGAACCCTTTATTCTTCGCTGCACAGGATTATTGGTGTCTGGACCCTGTTGCTTAATTTTATTCTTTTTTTTACAGGTTTCTGGATGAATAAAAGTCTTTTTTTACCTTCTGAATGGGAATTAATTTCTAAGAAAGAACAGAATTATCGGACAAGGGCAAATATTGACCAGGTGATAAAACATGCCCGGGAAATTCCAAATTTCAATCCAATTGCCGTAAAAATAGTCGCTGATAAAAAAACGGATATTATAGTAAGCGGTGAGTTTTCTGATACCCAAAACCCGCTGTATTTTGGTAAAGGCAGCGACGTTTATTATGACAGTGATAACGGAACTTGGATCAAAACCATACGCATTGAAGAAAAATCATTTTCCGACCGGTTTTATTGGATCATGAAACAGCTTCACAGGGGGGATTATGACAGTTTTTGGATAAAAATTTTGTATGTAATTGCCGGATTCAGTCCTGCAATACTTTCTATTACGGGATTTATTCTTTGGAAAAGAAAAGGCAGAAAAGAAATATCTAAAAAACACAAATAATAAAATGCCTGTTTTGTGATTTTAAAACTCGTTTAAATGGGGCTCCTGCTATGAGTTTAAAAATGTTTTTAATGCTCTTACATGCACTAATACGATAATTGAACAAATAGCGTGCAATGCCATTTTCCTTATTATCTAATAGATTTCTAAGGCTAAAATTAAATATAAATTTAAAATTTTTGTTTAATTACTGGGATATAAATGTTGAATAAAACGCCCTTGTTTAAATTACCATCAGCGGTTATAATTCCATTATGATTTTCTACAATTTTCTTTACAATAGCCAGACCAATTCCCGTTCCGGGATATTCCTCAATGTGATGGAGTCTTTGAAATATGATAAAGACAGTCTCGTTGTATTGAGCTTCAAAGCCAATTCCATTATCTTTAAAAGTAAGATTCCAATAGTCACAAACCTGCGTACTACCTGGCAGATTAAGCGACTTGAATTCACTGTACTTAAGTATAGTAGATTGTATGGTAATATGAAGTTCAATATCAGGTATAGAGAACTTTAAGGAGTTTGATATCAGGTTATAGATAAGCTGGCGAAATTGGAATGGCCTTATATAGGCAGGCACTAATCCGTTTATTTTAAAAACAGCTTTTTTTTGATCAATTGCATCTGAAAATTCTGATTTAATATCTTCGATTACAGCACTCAAATCACTCACTTCATAGGGATGTTCCAGTACACTCACTTTTGAAAATTCCAGTAAATCTTCAATAAGCTGTCTCATTCTTGTTGCCGAGACATGTATGCGTTTCAAATTGTTTTTTCCCGCCTCAGTCATCGTGTTGATCTCTTTTTCCATTATAATGGAAATGAAAGTCTGAATTTTTCGCAGCGGTTCCTGCAGGTCATGGCTTGAGATAAAATTAAAAGCAAGCAGTTCTTTATTTGCATTCAATAGCTCAATTGCTCTTTTTTCCTTCTCCGCATTTTGGAGTTCGAGTTCCTGATTTGCCTTAAGCAGTGCTGCAGTCTGTATTTTTAGTTTTTCAATAAGCTCTTCTTTCTGAACTAATTCTTCTGCTTCTTTCAGGGCACGATTTATTTTTTGGATCAGGGATGAGAAATTATTTTTGGAAACATAATCCGTAACACCTTCTTTTATAAGCATGACAGCATTTTCTTCCCCAATAGTACCTGAAATTATGACAAAGGGTATATTAAGGCTCCTGTCTTTTACTATTTTAAACGCAGAAACAGCATCAAATGAAGGCAGCGTATAATCTGATAGGATAATATCGGGCAAAAATGTATCAAGAGATTCTTCAAAAACATTTCTTGAATCGACTATTTTTGTTACAAACGACACCCCTGATTTTCTCAAGTGACGGATTAATAAATCTGCATCAGAAGTATTGTCTTCTAATATCAATGCTCTAATATCTTTTTTCATTTACTATAGAATCATAGTTTTAGGAATATAAGTTAAATCCTTAATTAGCAGGCTGGCTCAGGATCATCCAATACATCCCAAGTTCTTTTATTGCATTAAAAAAGTTGTTGCTGTCTACAGGTTTTACAATGTAACTGTTAGCACCAAGACTATAACATTCTGCAATGTCCGGATCTTCCTGGGAAGAGGTAAGAATGACTATTGGAATAGATTTAAGCGCATCATCGCTTTTGACTTTTTCCAATACCTGCATTCCTGACATCTTGGGCATTTTTAAATCCAAGAGAAGAAGTTTGGGATGTAATTTTGGATTTCTCTTTGAATAGATTCCCCTGCAGTACAGAAAATCAAGCGCTTCGGCGCCATCCTTGACATGCAGGAGTTTGTTTGTAAAGCCGCTTTTATTAAGAGCGCGCACGGTCAGCATAGCATCTTCCATGCTGTCTTCGGCAAATAAAATTTCAATATCTTCGTAATCCATTTTTTTTGTTTTTTTAATGTTTAATATTCGGCAGGCTGAAGTAAAATTCAGCACCTTCATCTAGTTTTGATTCTGCCCAAACTGCTCCCGAATGCCGGCTGACAATTTTTTGCACAATCGCCAGTCCAATGCCTGTTCCTGTAAATTCTTCCTGCGAGTGCAGACGCTGGAAAACGCCAAACAATTTATCATAATAAGCCATATCGAATCCTGCACCCCAATCTTTTATACTGTAGATGATTTTGTGGTCTTGCAACGTTGATGCTATTTTGATTTTTATCTCTGGCTTGTATTTTGAATATTTTATAGCATTAGAGATTAGATTGATCCAAACCTGTTTGATCAGTGAGGAATCTCCATTTGCTGGGGCAAGTTCTTCAATTTCAAAAATGGGTGTATTTTCACCTTTTTCAAATGTTATATCATTTATGACTCCATTTACTAGTGAGGTCATATTTATATTGCTAGATGAGACCTCTTTGCGTCCTAATTTGCTGAAAGCAAGCAGGTCATCGATCAATATTCCCATTTTATTGGAGTTGTTGACTATGGCTTGGATGATTTTTTTTCCATCATCATCTATTGAATCTGCATGGTCCTCTATCAGTATTTGTGTATAACCGTTAATCGCCCGAATAGGTGCACGCAGATCATGTGAAACTGAGTAGGAAAATGATCCCAGTTCTTCCTGCGCTTTTTTTAGTTCATCATTAGCCAGGGTCAGTTCACTGCTTCGCTTTTCCTGATAGGCAAGTTCTCTGTTTTTAACTATTAATTCTGCGACCCTTTTTAGCTTTTCCACTTTTCTTTTCTCTTTCAAAATCTTTTCTGAAGCAAGTTTTTTGTTGGCTATTATAAGTTCAGCAAGACGTTTTTCTTTTTCAATACTCTGAATAGCCAGTTCTTTATTGGCGTTAATTAATTCTTCTGCTCGTTTTTCTTTTTGTTCATTCTGAAATTTTAATTCTTTATTTGCAATGATTAATTCTGCAGCACGGTCTTCCTTTTCCTTATTTTGAAAAGCAAGTTCTTTATTTGCAATAACTAACTCAGATGATCTTTTTCCTTTTCCTGAGCTTGGACAGCCAGCTGTAAAAATTGTGTTTTGGAAAGTGTTATGTCTGTTGCTATTTTTAAGACCTTATAAGGTTTCCCTTGAGTATTGAAAATAGGATTATAACTGCCCGAAAACCATATTAATTTGCCGTTTTTCGCCGTCAGGATAAATTCGTCCCTTTGATGAATACCTTTTTTCAGGCTGTTCCAAAAAAACTGATACGCATTTGATTTTGAATAGGAGGGATCAACTAAAAGACTATGATGCTTTCCCAGCAAATCTTTTGCAGTGTAGCCCATAATTTTGAGGAAATTTTTATTGGCATTTAAAATATTGCCATCCATATCGAACTCAACAGATGCGTTTGTGGTGTTTATAGCATTTGTTAGATTTAACAAATACTGTTCATTTGCATCAAGTTGTTCTTTAAGTGCTAAAATTTCAGGTTCTATTTGCTTATTGTGAAATTCGGCTTTAATGCTGTTGCTAAAAGGCTGAACTGCTTTTTTTGATATTTTGATTTTCTGAAGTGGTAACTTTTCTCCTGTGGGATGTACCTTATTCTCTGAATTATTTTCATCAGAAAGCACTACTTCCTTAATACCATTTTTTTCTTTAATGCTCATAGTAAGCGATGTTTTATTTGAAAAATAACGGCAGTAATTTGCTGGAAAAGCACCTATATTTTAATAATTATTTAGAACGTATACCTTGATGGTAAATGAGGTAATTTTTATACTAAGCGAATATAGGTAAATAAAATGGTTATACAAGTTAATATCTTAGGCAGCGGCTATAATGCATATAATTTAGATATTTATTATAATTAGATTAATGGTAATTACAGCTATAAATCTGAACTGGAATTAATGTCAAAAAATTACCATAAATCAATAGAGAAAAATACCTATAAACTTAGAGTGACTTCGAATCATAGATCAGCTTAGATTAAATCTTTAATAAAGCTACATTAAGACTATTGGGGATTGATGTAAAATGCTTTCTAAACATTGATGAACATATAATAGTAATGTGCAAAGTCATTTGATTTGGATTTTTCTTTTCGAAAAGTATGGAAGCTGAACTCTTGCTGTTCTCACCGATCCTGATGATTAAAAATATGGTGAATGGCAAAACTGGCATAGTGCCTTTAACTTCAGGGATTGATGATGAAATGAGGGAAATTTCTAAAGATCCAGATGTGCAACAGAAACTTAAATTTTCATTTGTTGGCCCTAAGAATACTGTAAAAAAAAATGACTTTTATCTTTCCTTAAGCACAATAAAATCAATGAAAGCATAAGTGTTTCAACTATTTTTAATTTTAAAGACAGAATTAAGTTCACCCAGCTTTCACTGAAGTAATGAAAGAAATCAATGGTACTTTTGCAAGTTTAGATCTAACAAATTAAATTCGAGCTGTCCATAAAAATTGTATAAAATACGTGTAAATTTAAGTTAGTTACAAAGGACCTTAATTCTATTGTAATAGTGCTTATTATTTTTGAATAAAAGTCAGTTATAAATATCAATTCCTTTCTGATTTATTTGTAAATTAACATCTGTTTCATGGAAAGGGTTCATTGTACTTAAATTAAGTCATGAACCCTTTTTTTATGAATCTAAATCATTGCAACCGTTTTAAAACTGATCTGTAAAATAGACTGATTGAATAGCTTTTATGGATTATATTTTAAAATATGAGGTATTGGCTGCTCTTTGAAGATAAAAAAAGAGGCTCCCCAAAGCCTCTTTTAAATTAATGTTTACCATTTCCTTTTCCCTTGCCATTTCCATTATGGTTTCCATTATCATGGTGGCTTTTATCTTTATTGTTTCCTTTTCCTGGCTTTTGTCCTATTGTTTTTTGAGGTTTTCCTTTATAGCCCTTTGCATATTTTACTTTATGGGATTTAAAGCTGTCGTAAGGCCTGTCTCCTCTGTAATCAGTCAGTACTACTTTATATTCATTATAAAGATCATAGTTTCGATAGGCAGAGGGAAGTGATCTGGTTCGCACCCATTTTCCGTTACTGAGATAAACATAATTGGACGTGCTTACATCGTAATAGGTTTCAAGATCCGGCAGATAATAATAACGGGCATCCGCATAACCGGCAGGTCCCCAGGCAGGAGGTGTTCCTATGTTTACATTTACTGATACCTGAGCCTGAGCGTAACCAAATGAAAGGAATAATACCCCGATCAAAAAATATTTTAAAGTTTTCATGATTTTACTTTTAAATTCATTATTATATTTGGATAAAAACAATAAACATGCCGTAAATTCATATCCATTACACTTGTTTGATTATGTGTTATTTATATTTTATGTTGATGCTGATAATATCAGAAGTCATATTGGTAGTTCTGGTATAATGCCCATAACGAATCTCCAGCGTATTCCAATGCTTGAGCCCAAAAATTCCATTAAGAGGTGTGAATTTCATTCCCATCCCAAAGAAACTGCTGTCAAACTTAGACAAATCATAGTTGCTGGTATAATATTCATCAGAAGCGGTGTGTTCGCCGTACGGTTTAAAATATTTCGTTCCTGTCTGTGTATAATACCTGTAGAACGGACTCACAGAAAACGCCTGTGTTAATTTTACAGGAATTTCAAGGTCAGCCGTATGTGCTTTCAGGCTCCAGTCATCGGTATAATATCTGTAATAAGCGCGAATAATTACGTTATCTCCCAAGAAATAACTGGCCCTTATTCCCAATGGGATTTTAAGTCTTGTATCGGGCATTTTTTCCTGATGGACAGAGCCGTCAGCAAAATAAACCCTGTGAAAAGGAAGACTTAAATAGCCATTCTGGCTAATGACGTCCCCTACAAGCATTAGCCGCAGGTTTTTGTTTACAACCTGGGAGTAGCTCAAAGTCCCTGCAAAAGTATTTCTGTTAGCACTTTCATAACCTTCACTTCCCGGAGCACGAAGTTCAACGGGCTCAATTAATTTGAGCTGATCTATAAAGGTCTGGAATTTGGCCGTGAATTCCCCGTTTCTGTCTTTTGTTTTCTGCGAGAAGGCAATATTTCCTCCAAAAGACTGGTAATCAAATTCCGTTGATGATGAAACGCCGATTCCAAGCGTTCTTCCTTTTTCTTCATTTTCCCTAAGGTAGGTCAAAGAAGGGTAGAAGCGGTTGTCTGAAGACGATGCAGATGAATTAGCGCTCAGGTCAATCATATCTGATGAAGCAGAGGTATAATGGTCAATACCGGCTTCAATATCAAAGGTATGCTTGATTCCGGTCTGGCCGTATTTTACCAGCTTAACATCAATGGTATTGGCAATATCAGTTAGATGCTCAGAACCGATTCCACCCGTAACGGCTGAATTGTTTCCGTCTTGTTTATAATAGCTCGAAACCAGATTAACTTCTTCCAATTTTAATTTATTGCTTTTATAACTGGTAGAATCGGCCGGGACATTCTGCGCCCTTGCCTGAAATAATGCCAATAATGCAAATCCTGTAATGAATATTCTTTTCATTTTTTGATCGTATGAAAATTAGTTACAGCCACAGCCGCCGCCGCTTTTTCCTGAATTGGCCCGGAAGCTCCCTCACGGTAGGATTGAAAACTAAGTTCTGTCTTTTCTATTTTCCTGTTGGAAAGTACCATTTCAGAATCGTTGATTTTTCCTTTCTGGTATTCCTTTACAGAGGTGCAGGATGTGAGAAGAATGCCTGTTAAAGCAATACTGCATAAAAGCACGAGATTTTTTTGCCTTGGCTTTTTCATTTCAGGTTAATGTTTTTAGAAGTGTAAATTTTGTTGTTGTCGTCAATTATAATACAAAATAGATCCGGTATCTGATCTATTAAAAACAAGCCTGCTTTAATCCCCATTACCGCTATAGGAGTTGCCATAGCATCTGCAAATTCTGCATTTGAGGCGATAATGGTCACGCTTTTTATTCCCGATATCGGAAGTCCTGTTTTTGGGTCAATGGTATGCGAATATTTTTTTCCGTTAATGGTCACGAATTTTTCATAATTGCCCGAGGTTGCCACCGCCTTATTTGAGATTTCCATATAGGAGAATGCCGCATTTGGCGAGTCAGGATCAGCCACACCGATGGTCCATTTTTTGCCGTTGGGCTGCAGTCCCCATGCCGAAAGATCTCCGCTGGCATTAATTATCCCGCTCTGTACATTATGTTTTATAAGAATTTGTTTTGCCATCTCGGCAGCATATCCTTTTCCGATACCTCCAAAACCAATCCGCATTCCTTTTTCTTTTAGAAATACTGTTGTATTTTCCCTGTCAAGTATAATATTTCGGTAATCAATAAGGTGTACCATTTTGAGAGCGGTCTGGGCATCAGGAAGACTGGTCATGGATTTGTCAAAATTCCACAGACTTTTGTCGATACTTCCATAAGAAATATCAAATGCACCTTGTGTGATTCTCGAAATTCCGATAGATCTTTCAATAAGATTAAAAACCTCCAAATCTACTTTAACGGGTGCTATTCCTGCGTTATCATTGATCAGATTGGTCTGGCTGTCCTGTTTATAGGTAGTCAAAAGTTTTTCAATCCGTTTGATTTCCTAGGTGGCAAGTGCAATATTCTCATTTCCTGTTTTTTCATTTTCAGCAACAACTGTTATGGTAAAGCTGTTCCCCATGAGTTTTAGGGACTCGGAATATTTTTGGTTTTTAAGCATGTTATTTTCGGCTCTCACAGATCGCTTTTATTTCGGCAGTCCACTGTTCAGGAGTAGATTCGGGTTTTCCATGCCAGGTTTTAAGCACTTTTCCATCGGCATCCAAAAGAAGCGTCAGGGGAAAATTTCCTTCCTTGTTGTATATTTCGGCTAAATCTTCATTTCGTTTAACCTGCTGCGGTGTTCCGATATTTTTCTTTTTCCTTGGAAAATCAGCATTAACAAGTACCAGATTTTCATTTGCCATCTCTGAGAATACCTGGCTTTCAAGATAATCTCTGCGCGTCACAATGCAGGGTCCGCACCAGTCTGAACCCGAGAAGTTGAGCAGTATTAATTCATGTTTTTCTTTTGCTGTTTTTTTTGCATTATTAAAATCAGGTTCCCAGTTAATGGGAAGCACGGTCATTAAAAGCAATAATGTAATTAGTTTCATTTTGCAGTCTGTTTTTAGGTATATACGAAATAACGCATTGCTTGCGATTCTTATTTTTTTTAATTGCTTAAGATTCAATTAATTTTTACTCCGGCTTCAGGACTGTTTTTCTTAAGCCGTATGAACCCCGAAAATATAACCGACCAAGGCTGAGGCTGCCATTGCAAAAGTTCCCCAGATGCAGATACGCATTACAGCTTTCAGCGTATGGGATCCCCGGCCTTAGCGGCCAGCATTCCCGATAATGCCAAAAAGAGTATTGAAAAACCATACTGGTACAATACCATTTCTTTTATGGGAGCGAAAATAGCCACCAGCAGCGGCAGCAAGCCCCCTATGACAAAAGATACAGCTGATGCGAAAGCGGCCATTAAGGGATTAGCCTGGGTAATTTCATTGATTCCGAGCTCATCTCTCGCATGTGTTTGAAGTGCATTATGGGCTGTCAATTCGACTGCAACCTGTTTTGCCAGTTCACTGTTCAGCCCGCGCTTCATATAAATATGGGTCAGTTCCTCAAGCTCTGATTCAGGCATATTTTTAAGTTCCTCTTTCTCGCGGGTAAGATCAGCAGTTTCAACATCAGCCTGAGAGCTTACCGATACGTATTCGCCTGCGGCCATGGACAATGCACCTGCCACTAAACCGGCTGTTGCCGCCAGCAGAATAGGTTCTCTGCTCACGCTTGCAGCTGCCACGCCAATAGCCAGGCTGGTGGTGGATAAAATTCCGTCATTGGCGCCCAGAACTGCTGCCCTCAGCCACCCGCTTCTGGTGATGTAATGATTTTCAGCTTCCATGATTTTTTTGCATTAATTTAACCCAGTCCCGATTTTCAGATATTTTTGGACTGCCTCCAAAATTGGTTTTCAGCAGTTCCCTGATCTGAAATTGTGTCTTGTTCCGGGTGCTGTTTTTCCATTCATTAAAATCGTAAATATGAATCTGCTCTGCATTAGGATTTGCAATAAAAGAGATTCGGGATATGGAATACTTATATTTCTTCAGTTCATTTAAAGTACTGCGGCTGGGAACCACAATAAGTATGTTTTCCCAGTTCAGATAATCTTTAGCAATGTCATCTCTTTGCTCCAGTCCCAGAGACTCAAAGAAGGCTTTAATTTTTTGATTATTTAACCCTTCAATTTTTTTATCTATGTTTTTAAGAGTGTCCGAGAGAATCTCTCTATCCATAACATCCATTTTCATAGGTCTATAATTTCCAAATAAAATTACTTCAAAATACCTTTGGTTATCAGGCTGCTGCCGTTAGAATGATTCTAAATTTTATTCAGGCTTTTATTGCAGGATTAAATTGCAGTAAGTTAGCAGTACAATAACAGTATCGGCTTTTTAAAATGATGCGGCTCCTGGTCATGGCATCAGTAATGAAACATAATGAAATCAGGGTAACTTTTTAAAATTGAATAGGAGAATTAAATTTAACAAAGGAAAGTCTTCATGTATACCATAAATACACAGCTGGCATATTTTAACTGCAGTTTTAATTCTAAAAGGTTAATTCTAAATCTCAAATGGTTCAGACTTGACAAGGCCGATAGTTCCAGTTTAAACGCACTGTGCTTTAATAGTACTGAGCTTGAGCAGTTTCAGGCTTTTATAGGGCAAAATCCACTTAACTTTCCAGGTCAGTCTTTTGTGGAGCCCACTAAAATAGAAGAATTTGTTTTTTTTATAAACGGTAATGTTCCGCAGGGAATATTGTCATTTTACCCTGTTCTTTCAAAAAATGCAGATACAGACACTCATCCTTCAATTCATCAGGTCATGAAAATTGTCCTCACCGATGAAAATTATCAGCCTGCTGCCCATTACACATTGGATTTTGATGTGATTGGCAAGATTGAAATTTGCAGGAATGCAAAATAAAAAAAATATGTGTTTATGAAGCTGTCTAATATTATTTTATCAGACAGATTGCTGTTATTTGTAAAATTGCTCTAACGGCGGGAAGTTGTAAATTTCAATTTCTACAGCGTATCGGCTTTTTGTTGTAAAGGAAGGGTCACCGTAAATTCAGCGCCGTTGTCCTTT
The DNA here is from genome assembly GCF_029625315.1 of Flavobacterium ginsengisoli. Lineage (NCBI taxonomy): Bacteria > Pseudomonadati > Bacteroidota > Flavobacteriia > Flavobacteriales > Flavobacteriaceae > Flavobacterium > Flavobacterium ginsengisoli. The sequence goes on along the minus strand of NZ_CP121110.1, from coordinate 1,056,468 downwards.
TCCCCGGCTGCAGTTATTTTACCATTATGCCTTTCGGCAATCTTTCTGCACAGGGCAAGCCCAAGGCCATTTCCCTCGTACTGGTCTTTGGAATGCAGTCTTTCAAATGCCGTAAAAATCTTTTCTGCAAATTCAGCCTCAATTCCAATACCATTATCCTTTATTTTTATCTGTACAAAATCCTGGCCGTCACTATTGATGATGCTCGCTTGTTATGATAATCCTTGGAGGCTGGTCCGCTTTGGAAAATTTTAAGGCATTTTGCAGGAGGTTATAGAAAAGCTGGTTAATTAAAATCGGGGCTCCCTGAATCTGTGGAAGATCAGAAGTAACTAAAATAGCACCTTTTTCCCTTATTATGAGCTCAAGGTCTATTTTTATGTCTTCAATAACCTTATTAAGATTAATTGTTTCTATAACCTGTGAAGTTTTGTCAAGGGTGGAATAGGTCAAAATTCCCTCTATGATATTTTCCATTCTCTGGGCGGACTGGCTTACTTTATGAAGGTATTTTTTAGATTTTTCATTAACATTTTCTTCTATGTCATTTCGTAAGAGTGTATTGAAAATTTTAATTTTTCGCAGCGGCTCTCGAAGATCGTGGCTCACTACGCTGGCAAAATGCATCAGATCACGATTGGAACGCGTGAGCTCATTTGTACGGCTTGCGACCTGCTTTTTTAGTTCCTCCTGAAATTCCTTATGCTCGTGTATATCCTGAACAATACCAATGATGGTCTTTGCAGACCCGTCCTTGTCCTTGATAATCTTTCCATTGATTTTAGCCCAGCGGTAGGCGCCGTCATCATTTAAAATCCGCGCTTCATAGCATATTTTTCCCGTTTCCTCGGACTGCTGGTGCGCTTTTTCGCGCGCATGAAGGTCCTCTGGGTGCAGCTTTGCAATTAAATCGTCATTTGTTGTTTCGCTTCCAATCGAGCAGATCGTATTGAAATTTGCTGAAGTCTTGATTTTTTTGGTTTCAAGGTCTATTTCATAACTTCCTATCCCGGAACTTTCTATGGCTATGGTTAATTTTTCATTTGCTTTCAGGGTTTCTTCTTTTGCTTTGTGCAGATCTGTGATGTCAGCGCCGGTGTTAAGCACGCCATAGACTTTTCCATGCTCGTCAAAAAGCGGAATAAAACTATAATTAAAGTAATATTCGGTCATAATTCCCTGCATGACCAGATCTACTTTTCTGCCCACAGCATGAAAGGCAGTTCCGGTTTTAAGAACGCCAAGGGCCTCATCGAGAATCTGCTGGTTTTCAATTTCAGGAACCACGCTGAGATAGGTTTTTCCAAGCACATCATTTCCTTTGCCCCATGTTTTGATCATGGCATCATTGGCCAGTGCAATTTCTAAATTATCTCCCACATACACCCCGACGGGAAGAGGGATAGCATCAATTATATTTTGTAGAAGCCCTGGATTTCGGTACATAGCGTTAGGTTTGATTGGTGTTTTGGTCTTTAATGGCGAATATACTGGTTTTTAAAAAGTTTCCTGTTACAGGGATTCCATATTTTTTATCATAATTCCAATAATTGGCAGGTAATCATTTTTATTATTTCTTCTTTGCTATTTTGTTATTGGAAATGCCCCGCTGCTCTCTGCACTTAAAGCGGCTGATCTGCTCACAGCGTTTCTGCAGATGCTTTGTTTTACAATTTTCTACCCTTTTACGCCAAAGTATATAACTGCCGGTTTTGAGTTCCTTCTTCATTAAAGTTTTTACATCAGCTTCCTTAAGCGCAAACTGGTGTTCAATAGCCTCAAAAGGGGTTCTGTCTTCCCATGCCATTTCAATAATGCGGTCCAGGTCACGATCAGCAAACTGCTGTTTTAATTTTTTCATGATTGTATTTTTTGAGGGATTCTCCTTGAAGAATTGAGAAGAGCATAGCTAATTTAGATAAAATAATTTTTATTTTGTTTAATATTTATTTAAAATTGTCAAACAATTGTTATCTTTAAGATACTAAGATAACTTTATGCTAAAACACAGTTTAGCTTTTTTGATAATTAATAAAGAATATATTATTTTATTAATAAAGAATATCTTATTTTATTGAAAATCATAGCACAAACAGTCCTCCCAGCTCTTAAATTTAATCTTAAAAAAATGAAAACTATTGTAATTGTTGGCGGCAGTAAAGGAATAGGGAATGCTGTTGTAATGCAGAATCTGGAAAACTGCCGGATTATCAATATCAGCAGGACAGCTCCTGATATTACCCATCCGAATTTAATTCATTTTGCAATCGATGTGCTCGGGGATCCTTTGCCTGAATTTGAAAGTATGGATGCCCTGGTTTATTGTCCGGGATCTATAAACCTGAAACCCATTCTGGGCTTAAGCCTGGATGATTTCAGAAATGATTTTGAAATTAATGTGGTGGGAGCAGTCAAAGTGATTCAGCATTATCTGCCTGCGTTAAAGAAAGGGGAAAAACCTTCTATTGTTTTATTCAGCAGTGTTGCGGCAAAACTCGGAATGCCTTTTCATGCCAGTATTGCGGCCTCGAAAGCAGCAGTAGAGGGTCTGGTTAAATCGCTCGGCGCCGAGCTTGCCCCGTTAATCCGTATCAATGCTATTGCCCCGACTATTACAGAGACTTCTTTATCAGCATCTATTTTAAGAAACGACAGGATGAAGGAAAATATGAAGGAACGACACCCCTTGAAAAATTATCTAAAACCCGAGGAGGTTGGACGTATGGCTGGCTATCTTATCTCTGAAGATGCAGCATCAATTTCAGGCCAGGTTTTCGCGATGGATTATGGTTTGGTAAGCTTTAAATTGTAAAACAGCTCAGAGATGAAAATTCTTTTAACAGGCGCTACAGGTTATATCGGCAAGAGGCTGCTGCCCTTGCTGCTGGATCACGGAAATGAAGTAATCTGCTGCGTTCGGGATAAAAACAGGTTTTACTTTCCTGAACAATTTGAAAATAAAATACAGGTCATTGAAGCTGATTTTCTGGATCCGGAAAGCCTGAAGAGTATTCCCGATGATATAGACGCGGCCTATTACCTGATCCATTCCATGTCCGGCGCTTCCAATTATGATCAGCTGGAAAGCATTTCGGCACATTATTTTATAGAAAAAATAAACCAGACAAATGCAAAACAGATTATTTACCTCAGCGGAATTGTAAATGATAAGTCATTATCCAAACATTTGTCATCAAGGAAGGCGGTGGAAGATATTTTAAAGACTGCAGCATTGCCCTTAACGGTGCTTCGGGCCGGAATAATAGTAGGATCGGGAAGCGCCTCTTTTGAAATAATACGTGATCTGGTGGATAAACTGCCCCTTATGATTACCCCAAAATGGCTCAATACCAAATGCCAGCCGATTGCCATCAGCGATGTTTTGGAGTTTTTAATCCGCTCGCTGTTAAATCCGGCAGTTTATGGTGAAAGTTTTGATATCGGGGGACCTGATATTTTGACTTACAAGGAAATGCTTGCTGGAGTTTGCCAGAGCAAAAAAACTACGGAGATACATTTACACCGTACCGGTGATGACCCCGAAATTATCGTCCTACTGGCTGTATTTTGTGACTTCAACTTCCTTTAAGCTGGCCTCGGCGCTGGTCAGCGAGCATGAAAGTGGAAGTCATCTGCCGAGATAACAGGATTAACAGCCTGCTGGGCGTTACACCTATTACTTACCGGCAGGCATTAGAGAGGGCTTTGAAAAAAATCAGTGATGATGATATCATCTCGAGCTGGAAAGACTCCCGTGTCAGCGGACAGTTCAAAGGAAATGTTTCCCAATACCTGAAGGTCCCAAAAAAGGGCTGTTACATTGACAGAAGAAAAAGAGCAGTCATAAACAGGGAATATACAATTGCTCGGATCTGGTCCATAGGAGGAGAGACCGGGTGGTATTACGCCGACTGGCTCTGGGAGCTGCGCGGATTCATCGATAAGGTTTTTGGCGGTGTGGGCACCAGAAGGGGAAGGACGCATAAAACGCAGATACATGCAGGGGATGCACTGGATTTCTGGAGGGTTGTATATGCCGATAAGAAGAAGGGCAAACTGGTTTTGTATGCCGAGATGAAACTTCCGGGCGAAGCCTGGCTGGAATTTAAAATAATCAACAATACCTTATATCAGGCGGCCACTTTTAAACCCCACGGTCTTATGGGAAGACTATACTGGTATGCCGTGCTGCCGTTTCATGGTTTTATATTTGACGGCATGCTTAAAAAACTCATTTAAGGGTTTGTGGATAATGTGAGCTTGGCCTGCGGACTATTTTACAGCTGGGGGTATTGTACTGATATAATGCTGTTTTCAATATCTTGCAGTTTAAAAAGGTTTGTAAAATGAGATCCTGTGAGCATTAATTTTGTACGCCATAATTTCATTGGTTCTGTCGCATCTGGGAATAACTTTTATCTTTAGAATTTTAAACCGATCAAAAGATGAATACTAAAGGTCATTGTTATCCAAAATACATAATTCTTCAGGCAGTATATTTCAAGCTAAGATTTACACTTAGTTACCGTGATGTTGAAGAACTAATGAAGATTAGAGGAGTCATTGTGGATCATGCGACGATTCAGCGTTGGGTTTACAAGTTTGCACCTTTGCTTGAGGCAGAAATGAAGAAGAGAAAAGGCAGAGTGGGGGAGAGTTGGAGATTGGATGAGACCTACATCAAAGTAAAAGGTATTTGGTGTTATTTATATAGGGCAGTAGATAAATTAGGCAATACGGTTGATTTTCTTTTGACCAGAAAAAGACAAAGAATGAGTGCGCAGTCATTTCTAATTAAAGCAATTAGTAATAACTACAGACCAAGAGTAGTAAACATTGATAAAAGCGGTTCTAATACTGCCGCTATCAAAGTCTATAACAAACGTTCATTCACAAAGATTAAAATCCGGCAGTGTAAATATCTCAACAATATTGTCGAACAGGACCATCGATTTATAAAATGGAGGATACAAAATGGGTTAGGCTTTAAAAGTTTTGAATCGGCAAGACGAACATTGAGCGGAATTGAAGTTGTGCATATGCTGAGAAAGAATCAAATGGTTAGACCAGGGATAACTATGTTTAAATCATTCTGTAAATTGGCGGGCTAACTTTTAAATTACTTCAATTTTTATATTTGATTCTGACAGATGCGACAGAACCGGCATAAACATTACTATTATTATCACTGTGAAGCTCAATGTAAGTTTAGGATTAATTCGGAAGTAGCAAATGAACTTTTTACGGAAAATTTTAAAAAGTACAGACCTTTACCTGAAGTCAAGAAATTATACACCTCTCTTTTGTATGAAACTCATCGAGATTTAGCTAATAATGCCGGCGAGATGAAAAAAAGACTTTTGGAACAGATAAAAGATTACGAACTTCGATTAAGCAATGCAAGAGATCTTCTTCTTACATCCAAAATTGATTCGGAAGACTACAAATTAATGAAAGAGGACTATGCGGTACGAATTACAAACCTAGAACGTGAATTATCAAATGTTGTGAAAGACAAGCATAGTATCGAAATGCTACTGGATAAAGGGATTGAGAATCTAATAAAAATAAATAGGGCTTATGAAGACATGGATTTATCGGAAGCTCGAAGCCTAATTGGTTTAGTTTATCCTGAAAATTTTACAATTCGAGAAAATAAAATACAAACCGCTAGAATCAATAAAATCGTTGAGTCTATCTATTTGATTAATAATGAATTAAGGGCTAAAAAAAACGGGACAAAAGATGATTTTTATCTTTTGTCCCGAGAAGTGACCTCGACAGGATTCAAACCTGTAACCTTCTGAGCCGTAATCAGATGCGCTATTCAGTTGCGCCACGAGGCCTTTTTGTTATCAATTAGCTATTTTTTTGTAGCTTTGTTGATTGCTTATTGCGGGTGCAAAGATAGACATAAATGTGAGATAAACAAGGAAAAAATAACATAAAAATAAAAAAAAATGCAGTTTAAAAATTATATACGTGATATTCAGGGTTTTCCGAAAGAAGGAATTTTATTTAAAGATATCACACCTTTACTAATTAATCCAGAAGCGCGAACAAATTGCCTAAGAATTTTGCTTGATTCTTTAAATGGGCAAAAAATTGACAAGGTCGTTGGCGCCGAATCTCGAGGTTTTTTCTTCGGAATGTTATTGGCGCAAGAGTTAAATGCCGGATTTGTTCCCGTAAGAAAACCAAAAAAGCTTCCGTTCGATACGATTTCTGCTTCTTATGAGTTAGAATATGGTTCTGATAGTTTGGAAATGCATATAGATGCTATTAAAAAAGGAGATCACGTTTTAATTCACGATGATGTGTTGGCTACTGGAGGAACTGCAAAAGCAGTTTGTGAATTAGTAGAAAAACTCGGCGGCGAAATTGTACAATGTAATTTCTTAATGGAACTGACTTTTCTTAACGGAAGAGAAAAAATAAAAGAATATCCCGTTTTTCTTTGCATTAACTTATTAATGGAGATAAAATATACTGTATAATAGACGATTCATGCTTTTACTTTGCGTTTAAGAAGAGAAAACTAGAAATTATACCTTAAGCTTTAAATGAGAAATTGAAATTAAATAACGTGGGTTTTAGAGCTTTTTTTCATAAACTTTGAGGTTTAAACTTGAAACGAAAAGAAAACCCGACAAGATAATTGTCGGGTTTTATTGTTTTAAAATTGAGAAAGAAATTATCTTAAGGTTGCACCTAGTTCAGTTTCGAAAGTCTGTTGTAATTTAGACATGATTTTATCGATTTGAGCATCAGTTAATGTTTTAGTATTATCTTGAATAGTAAAACTTAAAGCATACGATTTTTTTCCTTCTGGCAATTTATTTCCTTGATAAACATCAAATAGATTAATGTCTTTTAAAAGTGTTTTTTCTGTCTGTTTTGCTAGATTGAAAATGCTTTCATAAGTCGTTTTTTCATCGATTAATAAAGCCAAATCTCTACGAACTTCCGGATATTTAGGAATTTCAGTATACTTAATTTTTCCTGTGATGATTTTTAAAACCAAATCCCAGTTGAAATCTGCATAATAGACGTCTTGTTTGATACCAAAATGTTTTAAAATAGGTTTTTTAACCACACCCATTTCAACTAAAATATCGTTATTGTAAGTAATCGCAGTTCCTTCAGAATAAACATCTGATTGAACAGGAGCATTACCAATTTTTTCAATTCCTAAACGAGATAAAATCGCTTTTACATATCCTTTCAATAAGAAGAAATCTGTCGTTTTCTGCGCGCTTGTCCAGCTTTCTTTGTTTCTATTTCCAGAAACTAATAAAGAAAGGTGTTTATGCTCTTCATATCCGTTTAAATATTTGTGATATGTTTTTCCGAATTCAAATAATTTTAAATCCGAATTTTTTCTATTAATGTTATAAGAAACAGCCTCTAATCCAGAAAACAATAAAGACTGGCGAAGTGTTGCTAAGTCACTACTCAACGGATTCAACATCGAAACATTATGTTCTTCTTTTAATGAAGCAGATAATTTCGCGTAAGCTGCAGTTGTCAATGAGTTAGCCATCATTTCGTGGAAACCTTGCGAATTTAACTGAGAAGCAATTACGTTTTGTACTTTGTAATCTTCTGTTCTTGGTGAATTTGCTACAGTAGCATTAAATTTCTTAGAGAAATTAATGTTGTTATAACCATAAACTCTCAAGATTTCTTCGATTACGTCAATTTCGCGTTGAACGTCTACACGATATGCAGGAATCGTTAAGCCTAAACCAGTATCAGAAACGCTGTTCACTTTAATATCTAAAGAAACCAAGATTTTTTTAATCGTATCTTTTGGAATTTCCTGTCCGATAATTTTAGAAACATGGCTAAAATTCAATAAAACAGAAAAATCTTCTACTTTTTTAGGATAAACTTCTACAACATCAGAAGTGATTTTTCCGCCAGCAACTTCCTGAATTAAAAGTGCCGCACGTTTTAAAGCATATTCTGTAATTGTTGGATCAATTCCTCTTTCAAATCTAAAAGAAGCATCGGTGCTTAATTGATGTCTTTTGGCTGTTTTACGAATGCTTACTGGATCAAAATAAGCACTTTCTAAGAAAATAGAAGTAGTTCCTTCAGAAACTCCAGATTTTTTACCGCCAAAAACTCCAGCAATACAAAGCGGACCTTTTTCATCACAAATCATTAAATCTTCTTTGTGAAGTGTTCTTTCAACGTCATCAAGAGTAACAAATTTAGTTCCCTCTGCAACTGTTTTTACAATCACTTTTCCGTTGATTTTTGCTTGCGTCAAAAGCATGTAAAGGCTGCCCTAATTCATGAAGAACATAATTAGTTACGTCAACAATATTATTTTTTGGAGTTAATCCGATAGCTTTTAAACGATCTTGTAACCAGCTTGGAGATTCATGTACAGAAATTCCAGAAATAGTTACACCACAATATCTTGGAGCTAAATGATTATCTTCAACATTCACATCAATTTTTAGCGTACGCATGTCAACTCTAAAATTGCTTACAGAAGGAGTGATCAATTCTATGTTTACGCCACGCTGCAACATTCCCGCTCTTAAATCGCGTGCAGTTCCAAAATGACTCATAGCATCGGCACGGTTAGGTGTCAATCCAATTTCAAAAACTTCGTCATTTGCAATTTGAAAAACTTCAGAAGCAGGAGTTCCAGGAACTAAATCCTCAGCCAAAACCATAATTCCGTCATGGCTTGTACCTAAACCTAATTCGTCTTCAGCACAGATCATTCCGTGACTTTCTTGTCCGCGGATTTTTCCTTTTTTAATGGTAAATTCTGCACCATCTTTATCGTATAGAACAGTTCCAATTGTTGCAACAGGCACTTTTTGTCCTGCAGCCACATTTGCAAGCACCGCAAACAATTTGTACAGGAGCTTCTAAACCAATATTAACGGTGGTAACTTTCAATCTATCAGCATCAGGATGTTTTTCGCATGTTAGAACGTGTCCAACAACAACGCCTGCTAAACCTCCTTTTATTGATTCGTATTTTTCGACAACTTCAACCTCTAAACCTAAATCTGTTAGTAATTCAGAAGTCTGCTCAGATGTCCAATCTGTTTTAATAAATTGTTTTAACCAGTTGTAAGATATTTTCATTGTAGTTCTTTAATTCTTTGTATGAGGTTACAAATATAAGGATTGCGCATTGGAGTAGGAAAAAATTGAGTAGTTTTTTCTAGTTGTTTTTAAATGACGTAAAAATGTCGCTTACTAATTATTTAGCAATTTATAGATTAAAATTTTGATAAATGATTATTATAAAAGACTAAAAAAATCGAATGTGTGATTTTTGTGCTACAAGATGAATGAATAATGCTATTCTGTTTCTTTTTATGAAACTAAATTTGGAGTAAATCAAAAAAAGAATATTATGAGCACCGCAGTAAAAAGACCTGAATTTAAGGCAAAATACGATAACTATATTGGTGGAAAATTTGTAGCGCCAATTAAAGGAGAATACTTTGATGTAGTTTCTCCAATTGATGGAAAAGTATTTACAAAAGCGAGCACATTCTGGAAAAGAAGATCTCGAATTGGCTGTAGATACTGCTTATGAAGCATTTAAAACTTGGGGAAAAACTTCTGTAACCGAAAGGAGTATTTTGCTAAATAAGATTGCACAAAAAATTGAAGACAATTTAGAATATATCGCTGCAGTTGAAACAGTAGACAACGGAAAACCAATTCGCGAAACACTTGCCGCAGATATTCCGTTGGCAATTGATCACTTTAGATATTTTGCTGGAGTTATTCGTGCAGAAGAAAGTTCGATAGCAGAATTGGATTCGCAGACGGTTTCTATTGCGTTAAGCGAACCTTTAGGGGTTGTGGCGCAGATTATTCCGTGGAATTTTCCAATTTTAATGGCAGTCTGGAAAATTGCTCCAGCTCTTGCCGCAGGAAATACAATTGTTTTGAAACCAGCAGAAAGCACGCCAATATCTATTATGGTTTTAATGGAATTGATTGGAGATATTCTTCCTCCTGGAGTTCTGAATATTGTAAACGGATTTGGTGCCGAATTAGGCCGTCCGTTAGTAACCAATAAAAAAGTATCAAAAGCTGCATTTACAGGTTCTACCACTACAGGACGTTTGGTAATGCAATATGCGACAGAAAATATTATTCCGGTTACATTAGAATTGGGCGGAAAATCTCCAAATATTTTCTTCCCATCAGTGGCAGATCACGATGATGATTTCTTTGACAAAGCCGTTGAAGGTGCTGTATTATTTGCTTTAAATCAAGGTGAAATTTGTACTTGTCCTTCTAGATTATTAATTCATGAAGATATTTACGACAAGTTTATCAAAAAAGTAATTGAGAGAACAGAAGCCATTATTGCTGGAAATCCGCTAGATAAATCGACTATGATTGGTGCTCAGACTTCGATTGTTCAGAAAGAAAAAATCATGTCTTATATCAAATTAGGAAAAGAAGAAGGAGCAGAATTATTGACTGGAGGTGATGAAAATAAATTGGGTGGCGATTTAGAAGGTGGTTATTACATCAAACCGACTTTATTTAAAGGGCATAACAAAATGAGAATTTTTCAAGAAGAGATTTTCGGGCCAGTTTTGGCAGTTACCACTTTTAAAACGACCGAAGAAGCGATCGAAATTGCAAATGACACCATGTACGGTTTAGGTGCAGGGGTTTGGACTCGTGATGCGCATGAAATTTATCAGGTTCCAAGAGCGATTCAGTCTGGTCGTGTTTGGATTAATCAATACCATTCTTATCCTGCAGGAGCTCCGTTTGGAGGTTATAAACAATCTGGAATTGGCCGTGAAAATCATAAAATGATGTTGAGCCAGTATCGCCAAACCAAAAACATGCTGATTTCTTACGATAAAAAGAAATTAGGTTTCTTCTAAGAGAATATAAACTTGAGAATAGAAAGCTAAAAAGTTTTCTATTCTCTTAAAACCATAGAATTATGCTTCCAAAAACAATGAAAGCTGCGGTCGTTAGAGAATTTGGTTCTCTTCTACAAATTGAAGAAGTTGAAGTAAAACGCCCAGGTAGAAATGAAATTCTTGTAAAAGTAATTGCAAGTGGAGTGTGCCACACCGATTTACATGCTGTAGATGGGGATTGGCCAGTTAAACCTAAAATGCCTTTAATTCCAGGACATGAAGCTGTCGGATATGTTGTTGCAGTAGGACCAGAAGTTAAAAATATAAAAGAGGGAGACGCTGTTGGCGTGCCTTGGCTTTACAGTGCCTGCGGAGGCTGTGACCACTGTATTACAGGTTGGGAAACACTATGCGAAAGTCAGCAGAATGGCGGTTACAGTGTAGATGGCGGATTTGCAGAATATGTAATTGCAGATGCCAGATATGTTGGAATTTTGCCTTCAAATGTGAATTTTATAGAAATGGCTCCGATTTTATGTGCTGGTGTTACGGTTTATAAAGGATTAAAAGAAACTGAGGTGAAACCTGGCGAATGGGTAGCAATTTCTGGAATTGGAGGTTTAGGGCACGTTGCTGTGCAATATGCAAAAGCTATGGGAATGAATGTGGCGGCTATTGATATTGGAGATGATAAATTGGAACTGGCAAAAAAATTAGGTGCCGATTTGGTTGTGAATGCTAAAAATCAAAATCCTGGAGAATTCTTAAAGAAAGAAGTTGGTGGTGTGCATGGGGCATTGGTTACCGCAGTTTCTCCAATTGCTTTCAAACAAGGGCTTGAAACATTGAGAAGAAAAGGTACAATGGCATTAAACGGACTTCCTCCAGGCAATTTTGATTTGTCTATTTTCGATACCGTTTTAAATAGAATCACCATTAGAGGATCTATTGTAGGAACTCGAAAAGATATGAAGGAAGCAATTGAATTTGCTGTTGATGGCAAAGTCAAAGCAACAGTAACAACTTCAAAACTAGAAGATGTAAACACCGTTTTTGATAAAATGAAAAAAGGTGAAATAGAAGGAAGAATTGTGCTAGATATAGCACAGTCCTAAATAGTTGGTTATGTTAAAGCAGTAAAATCTTAATTGAATTTACTGCTTTTTTTAATTTTTATAGCGATGATTAAACGAATTGATGCCACAGAAAAAGCAGTCGAACTGATTAATGTTCTAAAAGAAAAACACGGTGATTTAATGTTTTACCAGGCTGGAGGATGTTGCGAAGGCACACAACCGCAGTGTTTTGAAAAAGGAGGCTATTATCAGCGAACTGGTGATGTTTGTATTGGTAAGGTTGAAGATGTTGAATTTTGGGTAGACAAAGATTTATTTGAATACTGGAAACATGCTCACTTTACTCTTACTGTAATTGACGCATTTGGAGTAGGAGGTTTTTCTTTAGAAACTCCATTAAAAAAGACTTTTCAAATAGAATATAGAATTTTCACTCCAGAAGAAGAGAAGGATTTAGAACCGATTACAAGAATTGAATGAGTTTTGAGTTTTGAGGTTTCAGGTTTCAGGTTTCAGGTTTCAGGTTTCAGGTTTGAAGTTTCAGGTTTGAAGTTTCAAGTTGAAAAACTTAGAATCTTAGTAACTTAGAACCTTAGCACCTTTAATTAATATACAATAACTGATACTGCTTTGGTGTTATTCCCTCATATTTTTTGAATAATCTGATGAAGTAGTTGGCATCTTCGAAACCAGCTAAATAACAAACCTCGTTGATTTGTAAGCTTGGATTCTTCAATAAGTTTTTGGCACATTTTATTTTTTCATTCAAAATATACTCAATTGGACTCATTCCGAGTTCGCGTTTAAAGAAACGGTAGAAAGAAGTGGTGCTCATACAAGCTTTTTCGCTTAACGATTTTAAACTTATATTCTCCTTTAAATTCTGTTTGATATATTCTGTAACCTCTGTAATTGGATTATTGTTTTCAAGAAATTTTCCCTCATTAAGAGATTTTACAGTCTGCGTTTGAATAATTCTGATCAATAATTCTTTTAAAGTCAGATCGGCAAAAATATCTTTGGTGATCGATGTGCTCATACATTCTTTAATGAGCTTATTAATCGTCGCGACCATTTCGACATTATTGTAAAAGAAATAATTCTGATAGTTTAATTGCCAGTACATGTTATTTCCTTCTTTCGGATATTGTTCATTTAAGAAGTTTAAGATTTCTAGAATCTTAGATTGATCAATAGCCAATGCCAGACATTGAGTCGGATTGCTTTTGGAGGCTTCCGGAAAGTCAATTTTCATTTCTACGTTTGAAGGAACAATTACTGTTTCCCCAGGCAGATATTCAAATTCAGGATCATCAAAAAGATGCATTACTTTTTTGCCTCTAAGCATGCTGGTCACCACTAAATCGTTAAATTTTAACGGAACCATTTTAGTCGATTCGTAGGTTTCAAACAAATTTAATTCACAATGATTCAAATTGTAAATAGTTCTATTTTCGACAAGAGTCTTTAATGATTTTTCTTGCGATAATTGGAGCGGATTGACTAAAAATCGTTGGTTGTTCATTAAATTTATTTTTTGGTGAAGACTTTAAATTTAATGAAAATAAGAATATAAACGGCAGATTTAACGTTTTGTTAAATCAGTTCTTCAACGTGTTTTTTGATGTTTTCAGAAATTTTTCTTGTTGGTAGATCATTTTCGTCATTTCCAAATGGATCTTCGATTTCTTCCGCAATCAACTCTAAACTTGCCAATACATAAAAGATAAAAACCACCACAGGCGCAACTAAATATCCTAAACTAACAGAATAGCCAAATGGAAGTGTCATCGTGTAAAAGAAGATGAATTTCTTTATAAAAGCACTGTAAGAGTAGGGAATAGGCGTATTTTTAATACGCTCACAAGCTCCACAGATATCTGTAAAAGCGACTAATTCTTCATTTATGGTAATAAGCTGATCGCCAGAAATTTTTCCTGCATCATACAAATCGTTGATTTTATGATACATTATTCTTTTTAACTGGTTCGGTTTGTGTTTGTGATGATCAATTTCCAAATCAACATCTTCAAAAAGCTGTTTGCTGGTTTCTTCGTCTTTTAAATGGATATTCAGAATTTCAGCATACATCGGAATAAATTTTCTAAAAAACTTTCTATCATTCTCATCTTTTAAAATTGCTGAAAGTTTAATAGCTAGATTACGGCTGTTATTTACAAGTCCGCCCCAAAGTTTTCGGCCTTCCCACCATCTGTCATAAGCGGTATTGGTTCTAAAAACAAGCAAAAGCGAAATCACAAATCCAAGCATTCCGTGCATCATCGGAATGTTATAAATATAATCGTTTTTGGTTACCTTAAAATACTGAAGTTCAAGATAACATACAATAGTGGCGTATATTCCAATTGCAATCATAATCGTAAACAGTTTTCGAACGGTATCCGATTTATGAAAATGGAAAATAAAGGTGAACCAGTCTTTGGTATTGTATGTAATCATTAAAGTATGTTTTGAAACAAATTTAAATGAAAAAAATATTCTGCTGTGTGTAAAATAGAAAAATATTCAGCACGAATAAATATAGATGATTTGAGACTATACAAACAGTATTTTTTCTTTAAAAATGTTTGTTAACATTAAAAAAAATCTGCCAAATCTGCTAAATCTGCGAGAGAAAAATAGCTCGCAGATTTAGCAGATTCGGCAGATCATATTTGATTTTTAAAAGTAAAATTAAAAGTTAATATTTCCTGCTAATTCTTTTAAGGCAATTTCAGATAATTTTGCTTCGTATTGTGCATTGCTGTAACGCACTTTTGCATTGACATAATTTAACTGAGCAGTTCTAAAATCGAGTGTTGTAATGGTTCCGATTTTAAATTTGTCTAATGTGATTTCTAAATTCTGTCTGGCAATAGCTTCATTGTTTTCTTCTAAACCAATCAATTCCAAATTGGTTAAATACGTTTGAAAAGCAGTGCTTAATTGCGTATTTAAAATCGTATTTTGCTGTTCTATTGCAATTTGCGAATTCTCTATCTGTAATTTGGCTACTTTTTCATTTCTATGCTGATTAAAACCATCAAAAATATTCATAGAAGCATTAAAACCATAATTTAAACCCTTTGAAGAAGTTTCGCTGGTAAAACCTAAACTGGATTGGCTTTCAGAGAAATTATATCCAGAAGTTAATCTTAAAGTGGGATAACGGTCTGCTTTTACTTGTTTGAGCTGTAATTCGGCTATACGTTTATTGATAACCTGCGCTTCTAAACCTGGATTTTGTTTCTGAGCCAAATCCATTAAATCTGCCAAAATCAATTTATTATCGACTTTTACTTCATCTGTAACCTTAAAATCGATTTTAGGATCACGAGCTAAGTATTGATTCAATAAAATTTTGCTGTTGGCATACGTTTCTTTTTGTCTTAGCAAAGCCACCTGATCAGAATTTAAATCTACTTGTGCATTTAAAACCTCTAATTTTGATGCTTTTCCAATACTAAAACGGTTTTTAGCCAAAGTTAAGCGTTGGTTCGAAATTACAATTGTTGTGTCTAATGCCGAAAGCTGTTGCTGTTGCTGAACCAAATCGTAATAAGCAGAGTTTACCTGAGCAATTTTAAGCAAAACCGTTCTTTTAAGTTCTGCATCGCCCAATTTTTGAAGCTCTTTTAACTGGTCCAGTTTGGCAAACATTTTCATTCCGTCAAAAACAGTCCATCCTAAACTAACACCGTAATTTAAACTGTTATTTTTGGCATTATTTAATGTCGTTGATGTACCATCCTGACGTACTTGTGTCGAATTCGTAAGATTGTTATTGTCTGTAATACTTGCCGTTGCAGTTGGTAACATTCCTGCATTTCCAATGGTAACGTTTGTTTCGTTTATTTTGGAATTGTTTTTGGCAATTTTAATCTCAAAATTATTTTCCAAAGCTATAGTCATAGCTTGTTCAATAGTAAGAACTTCCTGTGCTTTTGTCTGAATTGCACAAAAAAGCAGGATAAGTACTGTACAATATATTTTTTTGATATTCATATTCGTTTTCTTTAACCAGAAAGTATATTTCTGGTTTTTATTTAATGCTTTCTCTTTCGTATTCGTCAATATGGTCAAATTCTGGATAATGTTTTCTTGCTCTTGACCACATAAAATATATTGCAGGAATTACAAAAAGCGTTAAAGCCAATGAAAAGATCGTTCCTCCCACAATTACAACTCCCATACCAATTCTACTAGTCGATGCCGCTCCAAGAGAAAGTGCAATTGGAAGTGCTCCTAAAGCAATGGCTAAACTCGTCATTAAAATTGGACGTAAACGCGCTTCTGAAGCTTCTAAAATAGCTTCTAATTTTGGTTTTCCTTGTTCTCGCAACTGATTGGCAAATTCTACAATCAAAATACCGTTTTTGGTCACCAGACCAATTAGCATTACCGTACCAATCTGACTGAAAATATTCCACGACTGATTGAATAGCCATAATGAGAATAAAGCTCCCGCTACAGCCATTGGAACTGTCAAAATAATAATAAACGGATCTATAAAACTTTCAAACTGTGCCGCTAGAATCAAGAAGATTAATAATAAAGCCAATCCGAAAGCGAAAGAAGTATTAGAACTACTTTCTACGAAATCTCGCGATTCTCCAGCTAAATCTGTAGTGAAGCTTTCGTCTAAAACTTTAGCTTTTATTCTATTCATTTCATCAATTCCGTCACCCATACTTTTTCCAGGTGCCAAACCAGCCGAGACAGTTGCAGACATGTATCTATTGTTGTGATATAATTGCGGTGGATTACTTTGCTCGTAAACGTTTACTACGTTATCCATCTGAATCAATTCACCATTTTTGTTTTTTACAAACATAGAAGTCAAATCCAAAGGTTTAGATCTGTCTTTTTGGTCAAACTGTCCAATTACCTGATATTGTTTTCCATTTTTGATAAAATAGCCAAAACGCTGTCCGCTTAAAGAAAGCT
The DNA here is from genome assembly GCF_029625315.1 of Flavobacterium ginsengisoli. Taxonomy (NCBI): domain Bacteria; kingdom Pseudomonadati; phylum Bacteroidota; class Flavobacteriia; order Flavobacteriales; family Flavobacteriaceae; genus Flavobacterium; species Flavobacterium ginsengisoli. The sequence continues at coordinate 1,039,565 of NZ_CP121110.1, read as the reverse complement.
GTAAAGTTTGTGCTATGTCAAGAATTGAAATTCCTAAACTTTCTGCTTTAGCGCGGTCAATGGTAACATTGACTTCTGGTTTGTTAAATTTCAGGTTTACATCTGTTGTAGAAAAGACATCGCTTTTGGCTACTTCATTCATAAAAACAGGAATTTTTTCTCTTAACTTATCAAAGTTTGGAGCCTGAATAATGTATTGTATTGGTAAACCTCCACGTCTGTTAACGGCAATTGTAGGTCTGCTGAATTACCGCTATTTTAGCATCAGGATATCTTTTTGTCCATTTGCTTAGTTTGTCTGCAATTTCTTTTTGAGATCTGGTTCTTTCGTCTGGTTCTTTTAATGACAGTCTCACAAAACCTGAGTTAGTTGCAGAACCTCCAGAACCTCCAGCAGTAATTACTAAACTAACTTTTTTTTCAGGGATTGAATCGTCAACAAGTTTTGAAATTTCTTGCATAAAACGATAAGTATAATCATAAGAAGAACCCTCTGGCGTTGTCATACGCATGGTAACAGAACTTCTGTCATCATAAGGCGCTGTTTCTTTTGGAAGAATCGTAAAGAATAAATAAATAATTCCAAAACAAGCAATTAAAATAGGAAAGCTGATCCATTTTTTGTCCATGAATTTTGTTAGTGATTCAGCATAACTGCTGTTCATTTTTTCAAAAAATGGCTCGGTTTTAATATAGAATTTTGACTTCTTTTGTTCGCCGCCTTTCATTAAATAGGCATTTAACATTGGTGTTAAAGTCAAGGAAACAAAGGCTGAAATTAATACCGCGGCTCCAATAACAACTCCAAATTCTCTAAAGAGTCGGCCAACAAAACCTTCTAAGAAAATTACTGGCAAAAATACCGTCGCTAAAGTGACAGAAATGGATATAACAGCGTAAAAGATTTCATTAGAACCTTTAATGGTCGCTTCGATTGGAGACATTCCTTCTTCGACCTTTTTGAAAATATTTTCAGTTACAACAATTCCGTCATCCACAACAAGTCCTGTTGCAAGCACAATAGCAAGAAGTGTTAGTACATTTATTGAGAAACCAAAAAGCCACATAATGAAGAATGTAGCAATTAACGATACGGGAATATCAATTAATGGTCTGAAAGCAATTGCCCAGTCTCTAAAAAACAAATAGATAATAATAATTACCAGAACGATTGATATTCCTAAAGTTTCGGCAACCTCCAATACAGATTTCTTTACAAATTGCGTGTTATCAAGCGCAATATTAAGTTTAATGTCTTTAGGTAAATCTTTTTTTAAGGCTTCAAATTTTTTGTAGAATTCAGCTGAAATATCCAGATAATTGGCTCCTGGCATTGGAACAATAGCCATTCCAATCATTGGAAGCCCAGAAGACATCAAAGAAGTCTCTATATTCTCCGGACCTAATTCGGCACCGCCTACATCACTAAGCCTTACGATTTTATCGCCATCTGTGCGAATGATAATATTGTTGAATTCTTCTGGTTTAGAAAGATTTCCAACCGTCTTTACAGTTAATTCGGTATTGTTCCCTGTTAATTTACCAGATGGAAGTTCGACGTTCTGAGCATTTAATGCATTTCTCACATCGGCAACTGTACACTTATAAGCATTTAGTTTTACAGGATCTATCCATAGACGCATTGCATAGCGTTTTTGCCCCCAAATTTGCACGCCACTTACGCCTGGAATGGTTTCCAAACGTTGAGAAATAACATTTTCGGCATAATCGCTTAATTCTAAAGAGCTTCTGCTATCACTTTGAACCGTCATCGAAATAATAGATTCGCTATCTGCATCGGCTTTAGAAACAACTGGTGGGGCATCTATATCTTGTGGAAGATTTCTAATTGCCTGCGAAACTTTGTCTCGAACATCATTAGCCGCTTCCTCTAAATCCTTATCTAAATTAAACTCGATTGTAATGGTACTGCTTCCTTGGTTACTGGATGAAGTAATATTTCGAATTCCATCAATCGCATTTACGGCTTTCTCAAGCGGTTCTGTAATTTGAGATTCAATAATATCAGAATTGGCACCTGTATAATTGGTACGAATAGATACCTGTGCAGGGTCAATAGAAGGAAATTCTCTAACTCCTAAAAAAGTATAACCAATAAAACCGAATAAAATAATTAGTAAATTCAGTACTATGGTTAAAACAGGTCTTTTTATACTTGTAGTTGATAAACTCATGTGTGATTTTAGATTTTAGATTGTTGATTTTAGATTTCAGATTTATTGCTAAATCTTGACTACCATCTTTAAATCTATATTCAAGTCTTTCGACTTTTGACTTTTGGCTTTAGAACTATTTTACTTGAACTTTAATAGGAGCTTCGTCTTTTAAAGACATAACACCGCTTGTAATCAAAGTGTCTCCCGGTTTTAACCCTGATAGAATTAAGATAGAAGAATCTGTTCTTGTTGTTGCATCAACCATTACTTCTTTTGCTTGTCCGTTATTGGCAATAAATACTTTTTTACCGTCTTGAATTGGAATAATCGCTTGAGAAGGAACTACAATAGCATCTTTAATAATGTTTAAAGGCAATTTGATATCGGCAAAAGTTCCAGGGAAAAGTTTTCCATCGGTATTATCAGCCAAAGCACGAATTTGAAGTGTACGTGTAGCAACGGCAACTTCTGGTTCGATGGCATAAATTTTTGCATTGTATGTTTTATCTGAACCAGAAACTTTAAAATCGATTACCGATCCTGATTTTACTTCTGAAGCATATTTTTCTGGAATAGAAAAAGTGATTTTTAGTTTATTGGTATTAACCAATTTAGCTACTAAAACAGTAGGAGTGATGTAAGTTCCTGGAGAAATATTACGTAAACCAATTTTTCCTGAAAAAGGAGCTCTTACAGAAGTTTTAGAAATTTGCGCTCTAATTAATTGGCTTTGCGCTTGAGCAGAAGCAAGATCGGCTTTGGCAACGTCTGCTTCTTCCTGACTAATTGCTTCTTTTTGAAGCAATAATTTTGCTCTTCTTGCATTTTCGGCGACTAATTCTTCTCTAGTTATAGCCTGTCTTAATTGTGCTTTTAGTTCGATATCGTTTACTTTTAAAAGCACTTGTCCTTTTGATACATTGGCGCCTTCGTTAAAGAATATTCCTTCCACAATTCCGGAAACCTCACTATGAATTTCAATTTGCTCATTTGCTTCAATAGATCCTGATAATGCAAGATTATTGTCAAAAGTGGTTGTTTTTATTACGATTCCATTAACAGTTGTTGGAGATTTTTTGTCGTTGAATTTTTTGGAGTCGTCGTTTTTACCCTTATTAGAAATAATTCTATAGGTAATAAAACCTCCAATTGTAATAATTAAAAGAGTGTAAATGAGGTGTTTTACTTTCATAAAATTGAAGTGAATATAGATTTTAGGTTTGTGTTTTTAGTAAGCTTACAAATTTAACTTTTTGGTGCGAAATCGAAAGCTGTTGGCTTTTATTTAACATTTGTATGTACAAAGGTTTGCATTTAGACTACAGTTGGGGCAAAAGGTTTAATTGAAGGTTAAATTTTTTTTTCAAAAAAATAACAGGGTTTCTGTTGGGAAAACACATTGTTTCTTGCCTTAGAAAAAAAATAAGCTTTTTGTCTGATTTTTTTTGCACTTTATCGATTTTATTTGTAACATTGATACATTAAACAAAATGATCGGATTTTTCAGAATTGCTATAAGTTTTATATAGTATTACTGTTAAAAAATGTAAGTAGAAGTTGTTTTTTTTGGTTTTTTACAGAATATAGCTAAATGTTATATTAACAAGTGTTTATTCTTTGTTGTTTAAATAATAAAAAAATGATTTATATGAAGAAAAAATTACTTCTAACTTTATGGTTCGCATTTTTACTTCTTTCAATTGGTTATTTGTTTTGGCAGAACGAGTTTAAATACAGTTTGCCAACTCCTATACCAAAGAATTATCACGCTATTGCCATGGGATCAAAAATTGATTTAGGACCATGCTGTGCATTTGACAATAGACCCATCTTTATACATTTTTTCAATCCCGAATGTCCATGTTCGCGATTCAACGTGCCTCATGTAAGTGCTTTGATTAAAAAATACGGAGATCAGATCAATTTTAAAATTGTTGTTTTAAACAAACAGAAAAATTTTACGATTGATGAGATTCAACAAAAGTTTGATGCTAAGATTCCCGTTTACTTTGATGAAGCAATTGCTAAAAAATGTGGTGTTTTCTCTACACCTCAGGCCGTTTTGCTAGATCAGTCGCACAATTTATATTACAGAGGCAATTACAATAAAACTAGATATTGTACAGATACTAAAAGTAATTATGCCCAAATGGCGATAGATTCTCTTCTTGGCAGAAAAGACAACCACAACCCATCTTTTAATGCTTTAGCTCTTAGAGCTTACGGATGCTCATTACCAAAATGTACTAAATAACTATTTCCAAAAACCTAAATCTAAATTCCCATGAAAACAAAAGCTAGCTTAAACGAACAAGATTATCTGCACAGTTTTATGTCTACAATGACACAAAAATCAGATACAATTATTAATTATGTACTTGCGGTATATTTTCTTCTCGGTATCGGATTGTCTTTTAAATACGATACTTTCGAAATTGGCGTTGGAGTCGGAACACTGAATCTTTTGATGTATTACTCAGCAAAATTTTTCATGAAAAACTCCAAATTCTATCAATATGTTTTGTCTGTAGTTCTGGCTATTTTTATGGCACAATACATTTACCAAATGCATGGAATGTTCGAAATGCATTTTACTGTGTTCATTGCAAGTACAATCTTGATTATTTACCAGAATTGGAGACTTCAAATTCCATTGACTTTATTGGTTGTACTGCATCATGCAGGATTGGCGTATCTTCAAAACTTTATCTATAATGATGCAAATGGGCTTCAGGTTTATTTCTCGCAAGTAAATTTTGATATGGAGACTTTAGTAATCCATACCGTTTTAGCTACTGTAGTATTTTTTATGAACGGATATTGGGCGTATTATTTTAAAGAACACAGTGAAAATCATATCTCAAAAATTTCAGATGAATACGAGCTGGAAAACATGAAGTTAGCTTCAGCAAAATACAGCTCAATGTCAGCTACAAAAGATTATAACGATTTTATACATAGAACAACTTTAGACTTAAAGCTTCCTGTGAATTCAGTTTTAAAACTTATTGATGTTTCAAAAGGGCATACAGACAATGACAAATTGCTTACTTATCTTGAAATGATGAGAGAAAGTGCCAAGAAAATTGATGATTTAGTCAATGATATTCATGTAAAATCTACAAACACCAGAAGTTAGAAAAATTAATTTCCGATTAGAACCGGAACCAGCCCCCAAAAATAATATTAATTTTTTAAGCCTGTTATATGTTTAAGTATGATTTACCAACTGCAGTTCCTACGCTGCATAATCTAAAAAAAATTATTGATGATTTTTTGAATGAAAGCATTACATTAAATTCAATCGAAAAAATTGGCGCTCAATCTGAATTTGAAATAGAAGTAAGAGAAATTTTTAAAAACTATAGAGGTAATTCTCATGTTTACGATCTTGATTTTCAATATAAAAAACTAATACAGATTATGACTGACATTCATAATCTTAATCTCGCTGTTAACAATCAGATTCCAGATTGGTTGGAAAATGAATTAGAAACTGTTTTTCGTAAAATCAGAAATATTCTGCTTTTTTTGGAGATAGAATTAAATTGAGAATTGTTTAAGGATTCATTTTATATACTTAATTGAACTGTAGATTAATTTAATTGTAAAATTTATGGATACCAGATTAAACCGTCCGACACCTTCTGATAGAGAAGTTGATTGGAATAAGAATAAAGTCTTGCTTAGTAAAACTGACAAAAAAGGAACCATTTTATATGCCAATGAAGACTTTATAGATGTTTCTGGTTATGATGAATTTGAACTTGTCGGTCAGCCTCACAATATTGTGCGACATCCAGACATGCCTAAAGTGATTTTTAAATTCTTATGGGACAGTATTAAATCCAGTGAAAATATTCATGTTATCATAAAAAACATGGCAAAAACTGGACGTTATTATTGGGTAGTAACTGATTTTAAAATTGTTGCGGACACAGATGGTGAAATTGTAGGTTTCTTTGGAACTAGAAAATCGGTTCCAAATGATATTATCGTGAAATTTATTGAGCCTTTGTACAAAAAGCTTTTGCAGATTGAAGAAACCAGTGGTTTGCATGCTTCTGAAGAATATCTTGTAGGTTTTCTAGAAGAAAGAAAGAAAACCTACATGGAATACATCGATCATTTGATTGCAACAGGCAAGGATGATAAAAATAAAGTTAGCAAAGGCTTATTTAGTGGTCTTTTTGAGAAGAAAAATGACGCAAAAAAGTAACAACAGCTTATATACTTCATTGTGTCTGATAAAAAATATTCACCCCTTAAATTTGTTCCCCCAGCAAAACTAAATCACATGAATATGAGGCTCAATGAAGTATTTTTTTTTAAGATGCTAACGTTCTAAGTTTCGAAGATGCTAAGTTTTTTAGATTAAAAGTAGAAAGGTTCAAAGGTTAATTAATTAACCTTTGAACCTTTCTTTTTAAGGATTTTAGAACCTTAGCGTCTTAGAATCTTAGAAACTTAGAGTCTTAGTATCTAGCTAATATAATTCCAAATATTCTTCTTCTTGGTCATTTCAATGAAAATTGCTCTTAGAATAGCATTTTCAGGTTTCTGAAGCGCAGAATCTTCTTTTAAGATTTTCATGGCATAATTTCTTGCCAGAGATAAAATTTCTCGATCTTTTACGATATCTGCAATTTGAAGATTTAAAACACCGCTTTGCTGAGTTCCCATCATGTCGCCTGGACCACGAAGTTTTAAATCTACTTCGGCAATTTCGAAACCATCATTGGTCTGAACCATTGTTTCCATTCTGGTTTTGCTATCAGAGCTTAATTTATGTCCTGTCATTAAGATACAATAACTTTGTTCTGCGCCACGACCAACACGTCCGCGCAGCTGGTGCAATTGCGAAAGCCCAAATCTTTCGGCACTTTCAATAATCATTACACTAGCGTTTGGTACGTTTACGCCAACTTCGATAACCGTTGTAGCTACCATAATATTGGTTTTTCCTTCTGAAAAGCGCTTCATTTCAGAATCTTTATCAGCTGGTTTCATTTTTCCGTGAAGAATGGAAATTGAATATTGAGGAAGTGGAAAATCGCGAGAAATACTCTCGTAACCATCCATTAAATCCTTATAATCCATTTTTTCTGATTCCTGAATCAGCGGATAAACGATATAGATCTGTCTTCCTTTTGCAATTTCATCTCGAAGAAATTTCCAGACTTTCAATCTATTGCTGTCAAAACGATGCACGGTCTGAATTGGTTTTCTTCCCGGAGGTAATTCATCAATAACAGAAATATCCAAATCGCCATATAAGCTCATTGCCAAAGTTCTCGGGATAGGAGTGGCAGTCATGACTAAAACGTGTGGCGGAATATCATTTTTCTTCCACAGTTTAGATCTTTGCTCTACGCCAAAACGATGCTGTTCATCAATTACAGAAAGGCCTAAATTTTGAAATTTTACTTTATCTTCTAATAAGGCATGAGTTCCGATCAAAATTTTAAGTTCTCCGTTTTCCAGTTCTTCATGAATAATTTTTCTTTCAGAAGTTTTGGTAGAACCCGTTAATATTCGGATATTGATATTTAACGTTTTAGCAAATTCAGATAATCCAAGAAAATGCTGATTGGCCAAGATTTCTGTAGGAGCCATTAGACAAGCCTGAAAACCATTGTCAATTGCCAAAAGCATGCTCATAAAAGCAACAATAGTTTTTCCTGAGCCAACATCTCCTTGAAGCAAACGGTTCATTTGAGCGTTGCTTCCCATATCGGTTCTGATTTCCTTAATCACTCTTTTTTGAGCATTAGTCAAATCAAAAGGCAAATGATTTTTATAAAATTCATTAAAAAGTTCGCCCACTTTGTCAAATGGATGTCCTTTTATTTTATGTTTTCGAATAAGATTTTTAGTAATTAATTGCAACTGAATAAAAAACAATTCTTCAAATTTCAATCTGAACTGTGCTTTCGCTAAAATTTCAGCGCTTTTCGGAAAATGAATATTAAATAATGCCGCACGTTTTGGAATCAGTTTTAATTCTTCGATTAAAAAAGGAGGAAAGGTTTCGGTAAAAAGCGCCTGAGTTTCCAAGAAAAGTTGCTCCATCATTTTATTAATGGTGCGATTTGAAATGCCTTTATTAGCCAAAGTTTCTGTTGAAGGATAAACGGGTTGCATAGCCGAGCGTAAGCTTCTTTCGTGTTCGCTTAATAATTCAATTTCAGGATGCGCCATGCTAAATTGGCTTCCGTACAGTGAACATTTTCCAAAAATCACCAAAGTTTCATTTAGCTTTAAGCTTTCGCGAATCCACTTATGGCCTTGAAACCAGTTTAAGTCAATTTGTCCAGTATCATCAACGAAAGTCGCTACTAGACGTTTTTTGTTTTTGGCAAATTCAACAGTTTTAATATGAATGATTTTTCCAATAATCTGAACTTCAGAACCAGTATTTTGCAATTCGTTAATCTTGTAATAACGCGTTCTGTCAATATATCGATTTGGAAAAAGATTGACTAAATCTCCATATTTATGAATACCCAATTCCTTACGAAGTAACTGGCCGCGACTAGGACCAACACCTTTTAAGTATTCTATTGGAGTTTCTAGAAGATTATTAGACATTCGAAAATTTAGATTTTATAGAGCCAAGAATAAAAGAGTTAAGAAGAAAGCAAAAAGAGAAAGTATATTCAATATTTCTTTCTTTTTGACTCTTTTTTATTTAGAAAAGCGAAGATAGATTTTAATTAGGAATTTTGAAAATGAATTGTTGCTTTCAAGTCTTTGAATATTAAGTTATCGTTAAGCTGTAAAATAAAGGCGCAACTATTTTAAGCAAGTAAACTCTTATTAATAGTTAACCATCAAAAACTATAAATATGAAAAAAAATGGACTTTTAATTGTAATGCTCATTTCTCTTATTTCCTGTTCTGACAGCGACGACAAATCATCTGAAAGTTATATTGGTAAATGGACTTTAATAAGAATGGGCAGTAATAATCCTGCGGCAAATTCTATAGATATTTTAGAATGGGAGGAATCTTATATTTTTAATTCTAATAACACATTTTCTAAAACAAGAAAAAGAGATGGAAAAACTACAACCATTTCAGGAACTTATTCTGTAATGAAAACGACAGATCAAACAAAGTTTGAGTTAAGTTATAGTGCTCAAAGTGATATAATTGGTTCTTGTACTGCGTTAAAGGAGAATCTATATATTATTAACGATATTGGAAGTTTGTATAGTACTTGGAGCATATGTGACGGACCATTATTGGTATACGATAAGAAATAATTTTTAAATGCTTACTAATTCAATTTTAAAGCTCCGTTTTTAACGGAGTTTTTATTTTTTTATCGTCAGTAAAATTTTAATAAAAAAAGATAATTGCTAGATTTGTTCAAACATTTAAATTATAAGCCCAAATTATGATTAAAGAAGAAAAAGTTCCTTTTGAAACTATGGTGTTTTCTGGTATTACATTCAAAGTAATTAACCGACACGAAGCGCACAATATTATTGGAGATTTAATCGATTTCAAAAATCAGAAAATTTATAATGTTTTTGAAGACACTTGGCGTTTTCCTGATTATGAAGAAAATCCTATATTTCTATTAGCAGAAGACGATGTAGAAATGGATTTATTTGAAATGGATTTTAGCACGGAAGAACATTCTCATATTTTCATCTTAGGATTTATTTTTAAAGGAAATCTAATGGTTTCAAAATTGATTAGTTCTTATGATACAGACAATTCTCCTGCTTTAATTGTTTTAGGAAAAACAACTACAGTCAATATTAATTTGTTTGGCAGTGTTCATTATTTAGGCGGCGGTTTGCAGTGTGATACACTTGTTGGAGAGTATAATCATGGAGAGCTTTTTGTAAAAGGAGATCTTATTGCGTGGTTAATTTATACTGATGATATGTTACTTCATTTTGAACGTTTTACAGATGTTCAAGCAATTATAAGTGCGGGAAGGCCCGATATTTTGATTTGCAGTAATGTTCAAGACACGGACGGATCTATTATTACTGTTGAGAATTATTTACCGTCAACGCATAAACTGTCAGATATTGTAGACGATGCTTTTCTTGAGTTTTCAAGTTATGGCACCGAAATATTAGGAAACAATTATTTAGATGTTTTTAAAGAAGGACTTTCAATTTTAGATTACGATAAAAAAGAGAAATATTCTTATGCTGATTTCCGTAATCAGTTTATTAATATAATTGAAGTTTTATCTGATAATGAGGAATTAAAGGAAAACGGAAAAATCGTTAGACATATTTCGGGAATAACTTATTTGTTTGTTCCTTTTGATTATGAAGGGAAAAAATACAGTCAGATTTCTGAAGAAATTTCGAATGGTTTTAATATCAGAATGCGTGCTTTATGGTGCCATGATGATGAAGAAATTATGATTATTCTGGAATATCTTGATGAAAATGGAGATCCAAAATACCAATGGATGAATGATGAAAATGCGCAAGGAATTGAATTTTTCTGCGTAAAAAATGCTGTCATGAAAACTTTTGAAATATTAACAACTCCGGAAGTCGAAGACGAAAATGACGACGAAGATGAAAGAGAATATGCAGACTATGACAACAGTTTTTCATTAGAAGAATTTGCAGTTCAATTTGGTCATTATAAATTGCCCGAAGATTTAGTAAAACTCTATGAATTTGAACAAGAATATGGAGTAGAAACGTATTCTGAATGTTTTGGGCTTACTATTACTAATGATAAAACAGGAATAAAAACTTGGTCTGAGGAAGAAGAATTTTATAATAGTTTTATCGAATTTGCGGGTGCAAATGGTTCAGGAAGTTCGTATGCATATTGGCTTATTGATGAAGATTTGAATAATTGTCCAATTGTAGTTTTTGGAGACGAAGGCGGCGTTCATATTGTGGCAGAAAATACTAAGAAATTGATTCAGCTTCTGACTCTTGACACTGAAATTTCTGTTGACTTTGATAAAGCGTATTTCTATCAAGATGAGGAATATTATGAAGAAAGCGAAAACAAAGAAGAATTTAAAGATTGGGTTGAAAATCAATTTAATCTAGAAGCAATAGAATCTAACGAAGATGCAGATGAAATTGTAGAAGAGGCACAAAGAAAGTATAAACAAAAGTTTAACGACTTTTTAGTAAAGTTTGGCATTGAAATCAGTGAAGAAGATGAATAGTGTTTTTTATCTTTGAATAAAAATTAGAAAGAAATGAAAACACATTTAGCGCTTTTACGAGGCATTAATGTTTCTGGACATAATATGATGAAAATGGAAGCTTTGAAAGCAATGCTGGAGAATCTTGGTTTTTTAAATGTTCGAACGTATCTGCAATCTGGTAATGTCTTTGTAGACAGCGAAGAAGAAGCTTCAAAAGTTGGTTTTATGATCAAACAGGAAATCTTTAAGGTTTTTGGTCATGAAGTTCCTGTTGTAATGATCACTAAAGAAAATCTGCAATCTTGTTTTGCTAATAATGCATTCTTAAAAGAGAAAGATCTTGATACAAAAAAACTTTATGTTGCTTTTGTCTCAATGGCATTAAAAAAGGAAAGTATAAACGATTTGAAAATCAGTCAGTTTAAACCAGACGAAGCAAGTATTGATGAAAATAGGATTTTTATTAAATATGCCGTTGGTGCAGGAAAAACACGTTTTGATCAAAAATACATCGAGAAAAAATTAAATGTAACAGCAACAATTCGAAACTGGAATACAGTTACAAATTTGCTTAAAATGTACGAAGAATAATGAAAAAGTATTTTTTTATAATGTTTGTTTTTGCAATGAGTTTAAGTTCTACAATTTACGCTCAGGATACAAAAACGGTTGCAGAAGATTTTAATGTCTTCTTTAAAAAATTCAATGAAGATCAAAAGTTTCAAATCAGCAGAGTTATTTTTCCTTTAAAATACAAGGCAAACAATGAAGATTTTGAATTGTTAGATTACACAATGACAAAAGAGAAATATAAAGTTCTTCGTCTCAATAATAAGGCTGATGAGAAATATTTAAAACGTACATTATCAGTAAAGAAAAGCAAAGCTACTCTTGAAGAGCGCGGGCTAGATAGCGGAATTTATATTGACTATGTTTTTGAATTGAAAGATAATAAATGGTTCCTTAAAACTTTTGTCGATCAATCGACTTAATGTTAATCTCGAATCCATTTTTGCATAGCTGGAAAAGGCATTTTTTGTTCTTTTTCAGCTTTTTCATTTCCAAGACATAATTCCATCCATTCTAAAAGCGGCAATCCGATATAATTTCCCGAAGTAAAATTTGTGATAAACCATTCAGAACTCCCTTTATACCCGTGTGGATGGAATACAAATTCAGCAGGAAATTGTAAATGATGCAATGCAGCGTACGACCATAAAATAGCCGCAATCTCGTCACCTTGAGTTGGCCAGTCTTTAGAGATTTGATCTGACCCAACCAGTTTTCTTTCCGTAGGAATTGTTACCGCAAGATGACCCGCTTCATGTAAAATATCTCCTGGATATAGCAATTTTTCATAATCGATATAAATACAATTAGGTCCTAAATCTAAACCAGGTAAAAAGGTTTCTCCAAGCTTTTTTTCAATAATTTCAATACCAATTTCTTTCAAAAAGAATACTACTTTTTTTACTTCATCATTTTCTTTAAAAGCCATGTTAGTTTGTTTTTAAAATGTTTTTCTTGATGTAAATGGTGTCTGCGCTATAAAAAGCTCCTTTTTTCATGCCACCGCCAAAAGGTCGCATAAATTGAATATTTTGAGATTCGTAACCTTCTTTTTTAATCGCTTCATTCACTGCCAAAGTTGGTGCTTCGAAACCAAAAAGTGTAAATTGACGATAACGCTTTTCAGCTAATAAAAAATAACCGTTTGATTGACTTGAAGTCTCGCCAACTTTACAATTTTCGATAGGCTGTTTTGTTTCTGCATCGTAAACATAGCCACTAATTTGGGGCCTTTTGCATCTGCTAACTAAGCAGACTTTGCAAAAAGAAAGAAACTAGAATTAAAAAGATGAGATTATACAAGAACTTCATTTATTTTTTGATTAAATCACAATACCAAAATCCAAAATCAAAAGCGGTTTCATCATTGGTATCGCAGGCTTTGTTAGACGAATCTTCCTTTTCTGGTTTTTCATATTTTCGATACACAATTTCACCAATTTCAAAATCAATTGGTTTTGAAAATATAGGACCGTCGAAAGTAAAGGTATGAAATTCACCGTTTTCTCCGCAAACATCTACATTTTCAGGCAAATCATTTATAAAATCTTGATCGATAACTCTTCCGACAAAACTTTTGTCTAGATATTTTTCGTTGACACAAACCACAATGGTTTTGAAGCCTAGCGAAATAAATTCCTGAATTAAGTCTTGAGTTGGAATTTTCCAAATTGGAAAAACTCCGTTAAGTCCAATTTTGGCCAATTGATTTTCACGATACTCACGCAAATCTTCCAAAAAAATATCTCCAAAAATAGAATAACGTATTCCGTTTTGTTTTAACTCAGTCAAAGTTTTGGTCATAACTTGTTCGTAAACTTCCATCGTTGGCATTTCTGGAACTTCAAGAATTTTTAACGGAATTCCAATGCTTTCGGCTTGGTTCTGCAATAACTCAAGACGAATTCCGTGCATCGAAATACGCTGATATTGCTTGTTAACGCTTGTCAATAAACATTCAATTTTAAAATCTTTATTTTGAAGTATTTTATATAAAGCAAGAGCAGAATCTTTTCCGCTACTCCAGTTAAATAAGGCTTTTTGAGGTGTAGACACAATTTGGCAGTTTTATATGGTAAACTTACAAAATTCGTTCTATTTGTAAAGGAAACCTTTGTAACTTTGGGATTTCGCCTTCAAATACGTTTCAATGAAATACATTCTTTTATTATTCACTAGTTTTCTTTTTGCGCAACAAACACAATTCGTCGATTTTAAATCGGTTTCAGGACAATTGTCTTTAAATTCAAAAGAAAAAACAGTTTCAGGTGCTGTCGATTTTCAATTTGAGGTTTTAAAGGATTGTGATACTATTTCGCTTGACGCTAAAAACATGGAATTTTCGAATGTGAAAATCAATGAAAAAGAAATCATTTTTATCAATACCACTAAACAGTTAAAAGTGGTTTTCCCTTTTAAAAAAGGAGAAAATCATCTAACTTTTAATTATAGCGTAAAACCAAAACAAGCCTTGTATTTTGTTGATATGGAAAACGATGAAGTGCAGATTTGGACACAAGGCCAAGGAAGATATACTAGCAATTGGTTTCCGAGTTTTGATGATGTCAATGAAAAGCTAGTTTTTAATTTAGGAATTACTTATGATAAAGAGTATCAGGTAGTTTCTAATGGAGTTTTAAAGGAAAAAACAAACAACGGAAATCTAAATCATTGGCAGTTTATAATGGAAAAACCAATGAGTTCGTATTTGTTGATGCTGGCGATTGGGAAATATGATAAAAGAGAATTTAAATCTAGAAGCAGAATACCTTTAGAATATTATTACGAACCAAAAGACGCTGATCGTTTCGAACCAACTTATCGCTATTCGAAACGAATTTTTGATTTCCTTGAAAAAGAAATTGGTGTAAAATATCCTTGGAAAATTAATAGACAGATTCCAGTTAGAGACTTTTTATATGCCGGAATGGAAAATACTACTTCAACACTTTTTGCAACACGTTATGTAGTAGATTCAATTGGTTTTTGTGATCGAAATTATACAAATGTAGATGCTCACGAATTGGCACATCATTGGTTTGGAGATCTTATTACAGCCGAAAGCAGCACTCATCATTGGCTTCAGGAAGGATTTGCAACTTATTTTGCTTTGCTTGCAGAAAAAGATATTTATGGAGATGACTATTTTTACTCTAAACTATACAATACAGCACAGCAAATAAAGTTTGCGTCTCGTACTGACACGATTCCAGTTTTAAATGCAAAAGCAAGTTCGCTTACATTTTACGAAAAAGGGGCTTGGGCATTGTTTGTGTTACATGAATCTATTGGAGATAAAGCCTTTAAAAAAGCAATTAAAAATTATCTGAATAAGTACGCTTATCAAACGGTAAATACACAGAATTTTTTCGATGAAATTAAAAAAGTTTCTGATTTGGATAAATTCCAAAAAACATGGCTAGAATCAACTGTTTTTGATACTCCAACTGCAAATGCATTATTGAGTAAAAACAAAACAATTCAAAAGCGATTAGAAATCGATAAATTGAAAAAAACACCTTTAAAAGATAAAATAGATATCTTAAAAAGTACTTTAGAATCTGATGTGTATCAATCTGTAAAAGAAGCTGTTGTTGATCAATTAGAAAATGAAAAATACGAAGAAAAAAGCCTCTTTTGCTTTTAGCACTGCAGACTAATAATATTAATGTTCGTCAAAATTTAGCAGGATCTCTAACTAAAATTCCAGAAGATTTTAGAACAAACTACGAAACGCTTTTGGATGATAAATCGTATCAAACCCAAGAAATAGCACTTTATTGGCTGTGGAGAAACTTTCCCGATCATAGAAAAGAATATTTGGATAAATCTAAAAAATGGATCGGTTTTAACGATTATAACTTAAGAACTTTATGGCTTTCGTTGGTATTGTCAACGCCAAATTACAATAGTGATATAGATTCTTTGACAAATGAACTTATTGCATTTTCATCTACAAAATATGAAGCTACAACACGACAAAATGCTTTAGAAAAATTGATTGCTTTTAAAATTATTAACGATCAGGTTTTGAGTAATTTAGTTAGTGCTACTACACATCACATGTGGCAGTTTTCTAAATTTGGAAGAGATACAATAAGACTTCTGTTAAAAAATCCTGAAATGCGTGCTTCATTTAATAGAATTTTACCTAATTTGACACCCGATGAGCAATTTCAATTAAATCGTTTATTGAAAGAGTAAATTAGAGTGGAAAGAGGGAAGAAGCAAGATTTAAGGTAAAAGATTTAAAAAATAATCTTGGTTCTTGCTTCTTTTCTCTATATTCTCTAAAAAAAATATCCCAAAAAATAAAACCTACATTACAATTTATGAGAGCATTGGTTATTTCAGGTGGTGGCAGTAAAGGCGCATTTGCTGGCGGTGTTGCCCAGTATTTAATAGAAGAAAAAAAACATGAATACGATTTGTTTATAGGAACTTCTACAGGAAGTTTATTAATTCCGCACTTAGCTCTCGGTCATATCAAAAAAATACATTCTGTATACACCAATGTTACGATGTCGAGTATCTTCAACATTTGTCCGTTTGTGGTAAAAACCAAAGACGGAGTCGATATTGTGACAATTAATCACTTTAATGTAATACGTCAGTTTTTTAAAGGAAAACGAACTTTTGGAGAAAGTAAAGGTTTAAAGAAATATATTCAGAATAATTTTTCTCTTTCCGATTTTAATAAACTAAAAAAACTTAAGACAGATGTTGTCGTAACGGTAACCAATTTTACCACAAACGAATCAGAATACAAATTGGCAAAAGATTGCACATATGAAGAGTTTTGCGAATGGTCTTGGATCTCGAGTAATTATGTTCCGTTTATGAGTTTGGTTGAGAAAAACAACTTTGAATATGGTGATGGTGGATTTTCTAGTTTGGTTCCAATTCGTGAAGCTATTAACCGTGGGGCGACAGAAATAGATGTGATTGTATTGGAAACAGAAGTTAATACCACTAAAACAGTAATTGGAAAAAATCCGTTTTCATTAATGATCGATTTGTTCAGAATTGCTTTAGATCAAGTCGAAAAACACGATATTGCTATAGGAAAACTTATGGCAAACACTAAAGATGTAAAACTTAATTTATATTACACTCCAATAAAATTAACAGATAACGCGCTGATTTTTAATAAAGAAGTGATGAAAGAATGGTGGGAGCAAGGTTACGAATATGCGCAGAATAAATCTGAAGTTATGAGTGATAATAGGAAGATGTAAAAAATGCTCTATGATAATTTCGTTTGACTTGGATGATACGCTTATTTCCAAAAATAAATTCAAATTAGAAAAGCCAATTTTATTTCAGCGATTATTTGGTCTTGAATGTATTCGTTTAGGTACTGTTGATTTATTCAAAAAATTAAAAAATGAAAAGCATAAAATTTATATTTATACCACTTCTTACAGAAGTGTTCTAAGAATTAAATGGACATTTTATATTTATGGTGTTTCTGTTGATTACATCATAAATCAGCAGAAACACCAAAGAAAAATTAAGAATTTAGATTTCAATTGTTCTAAATTTCCTCCTATGTTTCATATTGATATCCATATAGATGATTCACAAGGTGTGAATCTGGAAGGAGAAAAATATGGATTTAAAACCATAATTATTTCTGAAACAGATGAAAATTGGACCCAGACAATTTTAAAATCTATCTAAAGTTTTAGTACCAAAGTTCAGCTACCTCATTTTTAATAAATCCTAACGCAGCATTGCTTGGAGATTGTTTTTCTAATAAATCATTCAAGATTACTTCACGAAGCTTATCAGCATCTTCAACTTTATCGCTCATTGCCGCTTTACGAATCATTTGGATTGTTGCGTTCTTTGCAGTTGAAATGATTGTCCAGCATTCTTCAGACATATAAATCTGTTGAGTTAAATTATGTTCAAATTCATGTTCGATTTGGTCGATTAGGTAATTTTCGTAATCGTGTTTGTTTTGAGAAATAGGAGAAATTCTGATTAGCAATTTTGTCAAGTTAATACGCTCTAAAAATAAAGTCATACGTTCGTAAGCTTGCAAACGTATTGGCAACGACTCTTTGTGTGCCTGTTTGTTTAATAAAAAAGCACGTTTTTTATCGTTGTTTTTAATATGCAGTTCAAAAAAACTGTATGCAACAAATCCAGTAACAATTGCAGGTAAAGTATAACTGGCTAATTCTATAATTCTTGTAAAATCCATTGGGTTAATTTTTTAGCAAAAATATACTTTTTGATGAGAAATCAACTTTAAATTTATGGTAATAAACAAAAAGGAAGATGTATTTTTACAACTTGTTTTAACGTGACTGAAATGTATTTTTAATGGATTTATATCTACTATTTTTTCTTTGTTTGGCCGCTTTTGCCGCAGGATTTATTGATGCAATTGTAGGCGGCGGCGGATTAATCCAGACACCGATGGGATTAATTTTATTGCCAAATCTTCCTGTTTCGACTGTAATTGGTACTTTGAAAATTCCAGCTTTTAGCGGAACTGCTTTTGCAGCTTTTCAATATTTAAAAAAAGTTGTTATTCAGTGGAAAGTTTTAATTATCATGATGTGTTTGGCAGTTCCATCAGCATTTTTAGGTTCGACAGTTTTAACTATGGTCAGCAATGATTTTATGAAACCGCTTTTATTGGTGGTTTTGTCCTTGTTGTTTGTATATACTTATGCTAAGAAAAATTTTGGGCAAGCATGAAGAAAAAGACCATTCTCCTGCAAGACAAATATTTTACGCAGTTGTGATAAGTATGATTGTTGGATTTTATGACGGATTTATTGGGCCTGGCACAGGAAGTTTTTTTGTAGTGGCTTTCATTGCGCTTCTAGGTTTCGATTTTCTTCATGCTTCCGCGAATGCTAAAATGGTAAATTTAGCGACCAATTTCGGTTCAATTTGCCTGTTTATGATTAAAGGAAAAATCATTTGGGCAATTGCAATCCCGATGGCAATAAGTAATGGACTTGGTGGATGGCTTGGCGCAAAACTTGCCATCAATAAAGGAAACGGTTTTATTAGAATTTTCTTTTTAATTGTAGTTGTCGGAACGTTGATCCGATTTGCTTACGATGTGTTTTTTAAATGAGATTCTAAGTTGCTAAGGTTCTGATATACTAAGTTTTATTTTTATAATTATATTATAAAGTTGATCTTTATAATTATAAAATGATTATTTTTGTATCATTATTTGAGAATTTTAATTTTTTATAATGATAGAAATAGTTGAAAATTATGAGAACTATATTAATTCGTCGCCAGAATTAATAGGTAAATCTTATTATAAAGCTGAGTTTTTTATTCAAAAATTAGGTTTAAAACATGCAACCTATTATAGAAAATTAAAATCAAAAAGCTTTACGCATCAAGAAGTAAAGCTAATTACTTCTTTGCTTTTTCCTGAAGAAATTTTAATGCAGGAACTTCAAAAAAGTGAAGAAGATATAAGGGCAGGAAGAACAATTGATTTTGAAGATTTTAAACAAAAGTTAAGAGCTAAGTATAACGTCTAATTCTAAAGGATTTCTTTTATTATCCCAAAATAGAACAATATATATAGTTTGTTTTTCAACTGTATAAAACAAATATACCTGATTAGATATTAGAGACTTTCGGAAAGAAGTTTTTTTATATTTTGTACCAATGTGATTATTTTGTACAATTATTTCTATTGTTGAGATAGTTTGATTTGAAAATTTACTGGCCTTAAGATAACTATATTTATTTATAATTTGGGAAAATGTCTTTTCAGCGTTTTCTGTTAATTTTACAGTCATTTATTACCGTTTAAGTTTTACAAATATAAAATAATTAAAGAATTTTCTTTCTTTTTTATTTAAAACAATTGTTTGAATCTAGCCCCGATTGAGGCGGTATCCTCGTAGCGTAGCGGAGAGATATAGCCGAAAGCGGGAACCCATGTCTGAAATAAATGCCCTTTGTTTGGCTTCGAAAAAAAACTTAGTATCTCAGAATCTTAGCTACTTAGAACCTTTCAAAAGCATCTTAGGAACTTTCTTTTTAAATTCTTAATTTTGCATAAAAGGAGAAAATTACATGCAGAAATATATTGACCAGCTCAACGAAGCGCAAAGGGCGCCTGTTTTAAAGAAAGACGGGCCAATGATTATTATTGCTGGTGCAGGTTCGGGAAAAACACGTGTTTTGACAATTAGGATTGCGTATTTGATGGCTCAAGGTATTGATTCTTTCAATATTTTGTCGCTAACTTTTACTAATAAAGCGACTCGCGAGATGAAACACAGGATTTCGGATATTGTGGGCGCATCTGAAGCGAAAAATCTTTGGATGGGAACTTTTCACTCGATTTTTGCGCGTATTCTTCGTGCTGAATCGGATCATTTGGGATATCCTTCCAATTTTACCATTTATGATTCTCAAGATTCCGCTAGATTAATTTCTTCGATTATCAAAGAAATGCAGACTTGATCGTGATGTTTACAAACCAAAACAGGTTTTAGGACGTATATCTGGATATAAGAATAACTTGATTACGGTAAAAGCATATTTTAATAATCCAGAGTTGGTTGAAGCTGATGCAATGGCGAAAAGACCAAGATTGGGTGAAATTTATCAGCAGTATGTAGATCGCTGTTTTAAGGCAGGCGCAATGGATTTTGATGATTTGTTATTGAAAACCAATGAATTACTTACTAGGTTCCCAGAAGTTTTAGCTAAGTATCAAGATCGTTTCCGTTATATATTGGTTGATGAGTACCAAGATACTAATCACTCTCAGTATTTGATTGTTAGGGCTTTATCTGATAGATTTCAGAATATTTGTGTAGTAGGAGATGATGCTCAGAGTATTTATGCTTTCCGTGGAGCGAATATTAATAATATTTTGAATTTCCAAAAGGATTACGAAGGTGTAGTTATGTTTCGTTTAGAGCAGAATTATCGTTCAACTCGAAATATTGTTGAAGCCGCAAATACTGTAATGGAACACAATAAAACCAAACTGGATAAAGTGGTTTGGACCGCAAATGAATTTGGACCGAAAATTAAAGTTCATAGAAGTTTGACTGATGCCGAAGAAGGGCGTTTTGTTGCGAGCACAATTTTCGAACAGAAAATGCAAAATCAATTGCATAATGGTGCTTTTGCAATTTTGTATCGTACCAATGCGCAATCTCGTGCAATGGAAGATGCTTTAAGAAAACGTGATATTCCGTATAGAATTTATGGCGGATTATCTTTTTATCAACGTAAGGAGATTAAAGACGTTTTATGTTATTTGCGCTTAGTTCTGAATCCGAAAGATGAGGAAGCTTTGATTCGCGTTATCAATTATCCAGCTCGTGGAATTGGGGATACAACAATTGAAAAGCTGACTATTGCGACCAATCATTACAAGCGTTCGATTTGGGAAGTAATGGTGAATATCGATAAAATCGATTTAAAACTGAATGCAGGTACTAAAAATAAGTTGAAAGACTTTGTAACAATGATTCAGAGTTTTCAGGTTATCGATCAGAATCAGGATGCATTTTATATCACAGATCACGTTGCAAAGAAAACTGGTTTGGTTCAGGAACTGAAAAAAGATGCTACTCCAGAAGGAATGGCTAAAATTCAGAATATCGAAGAGCTTTTAAACGGTATTAAAGATTTTACCGAAGGACAGAGAGAAGTAGACGGAGCAAGAGGTGCGCTTTCTGAGTTTATGGAAGATGTAGCTTTGGCGACAGATTTAGATAAAGATACCAACGATGAAGATCGTGTAGCTTTAATGACGATTCACTTGGCAAAAGGACTAGAGTTTCCGCACGTGTTTGTAGTCGGAATGGAAGAAGATTTGTTCCCAAGTGCTATGAGTATGAGCACGAGAAGTGAACTAGAAGAAGAACGCCGATTATTTTATGTGGCATTGACTCGTGCAGAACATCAGGCGTACTTGACTTATGCAAATTCTCGTTATCGTTGGGGGAAATTAACTGATAGTGAGCCTTCTCGTTTTATTGAAGAAATTGAAGATCAATATTTAGAATATTTAACGCCAGCAGAAACAAACTATCGTTATAAATCTCCTATTGATGGTGATATTTTTGGCGATGTAGATAAATCAAAATTGCGATTAGCAAAACCAGTTGGAGGAACTCCTCCTAAACATATTACAGACAATAGTCCGAAACCAGATTTAAATATTCGAAAATTAAAACCTGTTTCTGGAAATGCACCAAGCAGTGGAAACTCCAATTTATTTGACAGTAAATTGACGGTTGGAAATGTTGTAATGCACGAACGTTTTGGTAGAGGGGAGGTAATAAATCTTGAAGGTGTTGGAGCAGATCGAAAAGCAGAAATTAGATTTGAAGTTGGAGGAATCAAGAAATTGTTGCTAAGATTTGCTAAATTAGATGTTGTAGGATAAAAAACATTGTTTCAAGTTTCAGGTTTCACGTTATAAGAAGCAACCTGAAACTTGAAACTTAAAACAAAATAAACTAAAAAAGCATGGCAGAATTTATAAAAATATATCCAGATAAACCTAGTGAAGCTGCTATTGCAAAAGTGGTAAAAGTGCTTCAGAATGGTGGTTTGGTAATTTATCCGACAGATACTGTTTATGGTTTAGGTTGTGATATTACCAATTCGAGAGCGTTAGAAAAAATCGCTAGAATAAAAGGAGTAAAATTAGAAAAGGCAAACTTTTCATTTATTTGTTGCGATTTAAGTAATCTGTCAGACTATGTGAGACAGATAGACACATCGACTTTTAAGATATTAAAGAGAGCTTTGCCAGGCCCATATACTTTTATTTTGCCTGGAAATAATAATCTTCCTAAAGAATTTAAAAAGAAAACTACAGTGGGTATTCGTGTTCCTGACAATAATATCATCCTAGAGATTGTTCGTCAGTTAGGAAATCCCGTTGTTTCAACTTCTATTCGTGATGAAGACGATGTTATAGAATATACTACCGATCCAGAATTGATTTTTGAAAAATGGCAAAATCTTGTAGATCTTGTGATAGATGGTGGTTATGGAGATAACATAGGATCTACAATTATAGATCTTTCTGAGCATGAGCCAGTTATCGTCAGAGAAGGTAAGGGAGATATTGGTATTTTGTAAAAAAATACACTAAAAGTATAAAAGTATAGAAATTATGAGTAACTTTATTATGTTAAAATTTAGTTAGTTACTTAAAAATAATGCTATTCTTGATTTATATTTAATTGGTTATTAAAAAAATTAAGGATACATAAAAGCAGGTCTATTGACCTGCTTTTTCTGTATTATAAGTATGTGAAACTCTAATTATTTTTGTTGTTTCTTCATTTCTTTTTCAATCATATCATAGAATTGATCGATTTTTGGCATAACTACGATACGAGTTCTTCTGTTACGAGCTTTGTTCTCAGGAGAATCGTTAGCTACTAATGGTACATAAGAGCTTCTACCTGCAGCAATTAATTTAGCTGGGTTAACTCCAAGATCGTTTGTCAATACACGAACGATAGAAGTAGAACGTTTAACACTTAAATCCCAGTTGTCTAAGATAATTCCGTTGCTTTTGTAAGGTACATCATCAGTGTGTCCTTCAACCATACACTCAAAGTCAGGTTTGTCGTTTACAACTTTTGCAACTTTAGCTAAAACAGTTTTAGCTTTATCACTTACATCATAGCTTCCGCTTTTGAATAATAATTTGTCAGCGATAGAGATAAATACAACTCCTTTTTCAACATTGATTTCGATGTCTGGATCGTTGATTCCAACTGCACCTTTTAAACTTGTAACTAATGCTAAAGTAACACTGTCTTTTTTAGTTAAAGCATCTTGAAGTCTAGAGATTTTCAAATCTTTTTCTTTTAAACTTTCAAGAGATTTTTCAAGGTTTTCAGCACCTTTAGTAGTTAAGATAGTTAAATCTTTAGAACTATTAATTAGATCTTGATTATGTTGTTTGTAGCTTTCAGCTGTTGCAAGCTAATCCAGCTTTTTCTTCTAAGCACGAATTTAATTTTACAGTACATGAGTTTAACAAATCTTGAGTCTCTTTGTTTTTAGCTTCTAACTCTGCATATTTCTTTTTAGAAACACAAGATGTCAGGGCCATTAATACTGATAGTGCGATAACTATTTTTCTCATAAATTTAATTTTAATTAGACTTGATTACAAATTTAGTTTTTAATATTTTGAATACTGTTAAAGATTTCTTTAAATAAGGTCAATTTCTTGATATAATAAAGGAAAACGATGCTTTTTACTGTATAGTATTGCTGTAATTGAAAATCTTTTCGCTTTTTTAAGTGTTTTAAAGATAGGCAATAAAATGAAAAATGCGCCTTTAAAATGGCAAAAGTATGTCCAAACTTGCCTTGTATTAAAAAGCGTACGCCAGCAATTCCATCTAAAACCATGCGGAAAAAAATCACAAAAAATAAACCCTTTGAAGGAAGATTTTTAACTAGCATTAACAATGAATTTCTAAAATTCAAATAAGTTTTTTTAGGATTTCCTTGTTGTAATGTTGCGCCACCAACATGGTAAACAACAGACTGATAATTATATTTTATAACATGGCCTTCATTAGCAAGCACGCCAACATAAATCTATTTCTTCTTGATGTGCAAAGAAACTTTCGTCAAAACCTTCTAATTCATGAAAAATATTTTTCCTAATGAAAAAACAAGCGCCTGATGCCCAAAATAATTCGATATTGGTATCGTATTGTCCATTGTCTTTTTCGATTGTGTCGAATATTCTTCCCCTACAGAAAGGGAACCCGTATTTATCAATAAAACCGCCCGCAGCACCTGCATATTCAAAATATTCTTTATTTTTAAAATCCAGAATTTTTGGCTGAATAATAGCAGTTTGATGTTCTTTTTCAAAAGTGTCAAGAATGGGTTGAAGCCAGTTTTCTGTGACTTCAATATCTGAATTTACTAATGCATATATTTCTGCATCAATATGTTGTAAAGCATCATTGTAGCCTTTTGCAAAGCCATGATTGCCTGAGTTTTTTACAATTTTTACGGTTGGAAATTGTTCTGCAATAAATGCAATAGAGTTATCAGTAGAATCATTGTCTGCAACATAAATTGTTGCTCCTTCTGAATACTGAATAACAGATGGTAAAAATTGCTCTAGCAATTTTACTCCGTTCCAATTTAAAATGACAACTGCTATTTTATCCAAAAGTACTCAATTATTTATTCTTTGTTAATGATTTTCTTTATAGTCAGGAAGGCTTCTTAAAAACTCATATTTCTCGTTTTCAAAATCCATTTGACAATAAAAATGGTTTAGTCCGTTTGTCACATTCAAAAACCGTGCCTGCATTGTCATATTGTAACGGGCAATCTGATCAAAAGTTGCCTGAGAGATTTTAACTTCTGGTGCTTTGCACTCTACTAATATATGTATAGAGCCATTAGGGTTAAATACAACAACATCGTATCGTTTTCGTAATCCGTTGACAGTTAAAACTTTCTCTACGTTGATAAGCGATTTTGGATATTTTTTTTCGTGCATTAAAAAATGAACAACGTGCTGTCGAACCCATTCTTCTGGCGTAAGAATTATAAATTTTTTCCTGATTTCATCAAAAATAGACACTTTATTTTCGCTATTTTTGAATCGGAAACTATAAGCAGGGAAATTAAGTTTAAGCATAAAGCAAAAATATAAAATAGTTTTTTGTTTCAAAGTAACTTGAAACTTTAAACTTGAAACAAGTATAAATGGACGAAGTAGTAAAAATTGTTAACGATATCAAAGCCGGAGATATTAAACCGATTTATTTTTTAATGGGTGAAGAACCTTATTATATAGATAAGTTATCGGAATATATTGAACAGAATGTTTTAGCTGAAGAAGAAAAAGGCTTTAATCAAACAGTTTTATATGGAAGAGATGTTTCTGTAGATGATATTGTTTCAACGGCCAAGCGCTATCCTATGATGGCTGAACGTCAAGTTGTTATAGTGAAAGAAGCGCAGGATTTATCAAGAACAATTGATAAAATCGAATCGTATGTAGAGAATCCAATGCAAACTACCGTTTTGGTTATTTGCTATAAATATAAGACACTAGATAAACGTAAAAAAGTTACCAAACTATTAGGACAGAAGGGCGTTGTTTACGAAAGTAAAAAATTATATGAAAATCAGGTAGGAGATTGGATAAAGCGTGTTTTAGCTGGAAAAAAATACACCATTGATCCAAAAGCTAATGCCATGTTAGTTGAATTTTTAGGTACAGATTTGAGTAAAATCAATAATGAGCTAGAAAAACTGCAGATTATTTTACCGAAAGGCACTATGATCACAGCAGAACACATTGAAGAAAATATTGGTTTTAGCAAAGATTATAATGTATTTGAACTTCGAAAAGCAATTGGAGAACGAAATCAATTGAAAGCTTATAAGATAGCAGAAAACTTTGCTCATAATCCTAAAGAATATCCTTTAGTTATGACTACAGGTTTGGTATTTGGCTTTTTTGTTCAGCTTCTAAAGTATCATGGATTAAAAGATAAAAATCCTAAAAACGTTGCATCGGTACTTGGAGTAAATCCGTATTTTTTAAAAGAATATGATTTGGCGGTCAAAAATTATCCAATGAGAAAAGTAAGTCAGATTGTTGGCGCTTTACGCGATATTGATATTAAAAGTAAAGGTGTGGGTGCTAATGCTTTACCTCAATCAGATTTGTTAAAAGAAATGCTTTATAAAATATTTAATTAAGCCATTAAAATTCACGATATTTGCCTTTCTAAAAATTTGACACTATTAATATTTACATAATTATGGGAATGAATAAAAACACCATTTTAGGATGGGCCACTTTAATAATGGTACTTATGGGATTTTTGCTTATAGGTCTTGGAATCTTTAGATACAGCGATGTTTCAGGTTGGGGATTTGGTGCTGTTGGAGTAGGTTTCCTTGCTAATGCTTGGGTTTTCAATGCTCTGAAAGGTAGAGTTTAAGATGTCAGAATTCAAAAAAAATAAATAATATAATAAAAAATAAAAAATGTCAGACGATAAGAAAGTAATTTTCTCAATGCAGAAATTGAGTAAAACCTATCAAGGAGCAGACAAACCAGTTCTTAAGAATATTTACCTTAGTTTCTTCTACGGAGCTAAGATTGGTATTTTGGGACTTAATGGTTCTGGTAAATCTTCACTTTTAAAAATTATTGCTGGAGTTGATAAAAACTACCAAGGAGATGTAGTATTCCAGCCTGGTTATACAGTAGGATATTTAGAGCAAGAACCAATTCTTGACGATTCTAAAACAGTTATCGAAATTGTTCGTGAAGGAGCAGCCGAAACTATGGCAGTTTTAGAAGAATACAATCAAATCAATGATTTGTTCGGTCTTCCAGAATATTACGAAGATCAAGACAAAATGGATAAATTGATGGACCGTCAAGCAGCATTGCAAGACAAAATTGATGCTCTTGGCGCTTGGGAAATCGATACAAAATTAGAAATCGCAATGGATGCATTGCGTACTCCAGAAGGAGATACGCCAATTAAAAACCTTTCAGGAGGTGAGCGTCGTCGTGTAGCTTTATGCCGTTTGTTATTGCAACAACCAGATGTATTGCTATTGGATGAGCCAACCAACCACCTTGATGCTGAGTCAGTTCTTTGGTTAGAGCAACACTTAGCACAATATTCTGGAACTGTAATTGCAGTAACACACGACCGTTATTTCTTAGATAATGTTGCTGGATGGATTTTAGAACTAGATAGAGGAGAAGGTATTCCTTGGAAAGGAAATTATTCTTCTTGGTTGGATCAAAAATCAAACCGTTTGGCTCAAGAAGAAAAAGTGGCTTCTAAACGTAGAAAAACTTTAGAGCGTGAGTTGGAGTGGGTTCGTCAAGGAGCAAAAGGTCGTCAGACAAAACAAAAAGCACGTTTACAGAACTACGACAAATTATTAAACGAAGATCAAAAACAACTAGACGAAAAATTAGAGATCTACATTCCAAATGGACCACGTTTAGGAACAAATGTTATTGAAGCTAAAAATGTTGCAAAAGCTTTTGGTGATAAATTATTATATGATAATTTGAATTTTACTTTGCCTCAAGCTGGTATTGTTGGAATTATAGGACCAAACGGTGCTGGTAAATCGACTATTTTCAAAATGATCATGGGCGAACAAGCTACTGATAGTGGAGAATTTTCTGTTGGAGACACAGTAAAAATTGCTTATGTAGATCAGTCACACTCGAACATTGATCCAAATAAATCAATCTGGGAAAACTTTGCAGATGGTCAAGAATTGATTATGATGGGAGGAAAGCAAGTAAATTCTAGA
Organism: Flavobacterium ginsengisoli; assembly: GCF_029625315.1. Classification (NCBI taxonomy): domain Bacteria; kingdom Pseudomonadati; phylum Bacteroidota; class Flavobacteriia; order Flavobacteriales; family Flavobacteriaceae; genus Flavobacterium; species Flavobacterium ginsengisoli. The sequence goes on along the minus strand of NZ_CP121110.1, from coordinate 1,011,335 downwards.
GCTTATTTATCTCGTTTTAATTTTGGGGGCGGCGAGCAAAACAAAAAAGTTTCAATGCTTTCTGGTGGAGAGCGTAACCGTTTGCACTTGGCAATGACTTTGAAAGAAGAAGGAAACGTACTTTTACTGGATGAGCCAACGAATGACCTTGATGTAAATACTCTTCGTGCACTTGAAGAAGGTTTAGAAAATTTTGCAGGTTGTGCTGTAATTATTTCTCACGACAGATGGTTCTTAGATAGAATTTGTACACACATCTTAGCTTTCGAAGGAGATTCTGAAGTTTATTTCTTCGAAGGTAGTTTCTCTGATTATGAAGAAAACAAAAAGAAACGTCTTGGCGGTGATTTAACTCCTAAACGTTTGAAATATAGAAAATTAATTAGATAATTTTTTTAATAAATTTCAAATAAAAAATCCCAAATTCCAAATTTATCGGAGCTTGGGATTTTTATATTTTATAGGTTTTTACGTTAAGTTTGTCATTTCGACGAAGGAGAAATCTTCACAAGTAACTCCGCAACGAGAATCCAATCTTTGTCGAGTTTCTCACGAAGATTTCTCCTTCGTCGAAATGACAATATTACGTTCACTGAAGTTTTACTTTTTGGAATTTGGAATTTTTACATTGGAATTTTCTACAAAAACTTAGATTTCAATTCTGGAGTTGGAATCATGCAACTTTCTTTTTTGCCGTACCAATTGTATCTGTTTTTTGCAACATAATCATAAATTTTATCGCTTACAAAAATTGGCACAATTCTAAAAATAGGAGTTAATTTCCAAATGCCTCCAAAGTTTTTAGCGATTTCAAGAATTGCAGAAGATTTGTAAAAATATGCTGTTCCAGGATCGTATAAAATAATACTATCCATTTTAGAAAAGCTAATTCCTAAATGTTTACAGATAGAAATTCCTAAATCAGACTGCAGTGCAACAAATCTAAAAATATCTTTTTTGTCGTTATTGATGATAAACTGTACAGCGGAACTGCAGAGATTACAAACTCCGTCAAAAAGAACTATTTTTTTATTTTTTGGAAGACTTTCCATTTTATAATTTGTATTTCAAGTTTTATATTTCAATTCTTAATTGAAATAAATAAAACAGGAATTAATATGTTTTTGCTTGTATTTATAATGTCTATTGATTTTTGTTTTTTAATAAATTTTAGAAATCAAAAACGACATCAGTAAATTAGTTTAAATCTATTTTTAAAAAATAGGAATGTTCTTTTATGTAAAAATAAAAATCGTCCCTTAAATCGCTTTATTTTTATTTTTATTTTTTTTACCAATTTTTAAGGACTGAAAACTTATTTCTTAACTGCTTCTACCAATTCCAATTCATCCAAACTTACTTTAGAAGTAAAAATACCATAATTTACTGTCGCTTTATTTTTTTCGATAGCATCTATACTTCCAACAGATCTCCCGTCAAGCATTCTTACTCGATCACCAATTTTTAAAATCGGTTTTGGTTTTTCAACAACTGGTTTAAGTTTTTTCTCTTTTTTCTCTTTTCGTATTTCTTCAACTTTTACCTTTACTTCAGCAATAATTTCTTTTTGCTTTTCAACTTTTTCTTTAGTTTCTTTTGGAGTTGCTTTTTTACGTTTTGAATTTTCAATCTCAACTATTTTCAAAAATTCACCAATAAGTTCTTTTTTGTTTTTGTTGTTAAAATACTTTTCAGCAATATCATCAATTTTTTGTCCAATGTAAATTATCTTTTGATTACTGTCGTACAATTCTTGATAGCTTTCTAATTTTTGCTGAATTCTCGTATTGATGTTTTCCATCTTCTTACTCTCTTCACGCGCTCTGGTTTCTTCTTCTTTTAAATTTAAAGAAGTTTTTTCCAGTTTCGATCTTTCTTTTTGAAGTGTTGCGATGGTTTTATCAAAACGAACTTTTCCAACTTCGATTTTCTTTTTCGCACGATTAATCAATCCAAACGGAATTCCATTTTTCTGAGCGACTTCAAACGTAAATGAGCTTCCTGCCTGACCCAAAGCCAGTTTGTACATCGGTTCTAAAGATTTTTCATCAAACATCATATTCGCATTCGTTGCATATGGCAATTCGTTTGCTAAAATTTTCAAATTAGAATAATGCGTTGTGATAATTCCGAAAGCTTCACGGTGATAAAATTCTTCTAGGAAAATTTCAGCCAAAGCTCCACCCAATTCAGGATCAGAACCTGTACCAAATTCGTCAATTAAAAACATGGTTTTCTTATTACATTTCTTTAAAAAGTAATTCATGTTTTTTAATCTATAGCTATATGTACTTAGATGATTTTCAATAGATTGATTATCTCCGATATCTGTTAAAATTCTATCAAATAAGAAAGTTTCGCTTCTTTCATGAACTGGAATCAAAATTCCAGATTGCAACATTAATTGCAATAAACCTACCGTTTTTAAGGAAATAGTTTTTCCTCCAGCGTTTGGTCCAGAAATTACAATAATTCTGTTTTCTTGTTTTAGCTCAATGGTTTGCGGATGCGTAACTTCTTGTTTTTGTTTGTTGTTCAAATACAAAATTGGATGATACGCTTCTCTAAAGAACAATCTTCTTTCTTCGGTAATTGTTGGCAGGATTCCATTAATGCGATTTGCATATTTAGCTTTTCCAGCAACTACATCAATATCACTTAAAAAATCTTGATATTCAACTAGTAAAGGAAGAAAAGGACGAATGACATTCGATAAATTTTTTAAGATTCGCGTTATTTCTTCTTTTTCTTCGTATTCTAAATTAGCTAATTCTCTAGAATATTTTAAAGTAGCTTCTGGTTCAATGTATGCGATACTTCCAGTTTTTGAACTTCCTAAAATTGAGCCTTTTACTTTACGACGATACATAGCTAAAACAGCTAAAACTCTACGGTTTTGCACGAAACTTTCTTTAATATCGTCCAAATAACCCAAGCTATTGTATTGAGTTAAAGCCACGCCAAAACTTTGATTCACTTTTCCGCGAACCAAATTCATATTCTGACGAATTCCGGCTAAAGCAGGAGAAGCATTGTCTTTTATTTCTCCATATTTATCAACTATTGCATCAATTGCAGAGATAATGTCTTTTGTTAGTTCTACTCTAGAAGCCCTTGCATTTAGATTCGGATAGTAGTCATCGAATTTTTTTAAGAAGTTCAATAAGACATTTGTTGTCGCTGAAAGGTTAGCGATTTTTCTAAAACTTCCTACTTCAAGAAAACTGTCTTCGATTGCTAAAAACTTAATTTCATGCGTAATGGCATCAAATCCGTGATTCGGAATTGCGTTATTATTTTGAAAAGAAGACACATACTCTGATGTTTGCATCAAAGCTTGCATTAATTCTTCTTTATCTCTAAATGGTTTTATTTGTAAAGCCTTTTCTTTTCCAATGTCGGTGTTGCAACCATCTGAAATGGTTTCTAATACAGTTGGAAATTGTAAGTCTTGTAATGTTTTTTCTGTAATACTGATCATTTAATTTCTTTATGAAAGCAAAAGCAAAAGTACGAAAACATTCATCAATTGTGAATTATGAATTATGAATTATGAGTTTTTTTCTTTGCTATCGTTTTAATTTTTGTTTTTTGACTTTTGATATTTTTCTTTTTAGTAAATATGATTTTAAGTAATAATTTCTGAAATTCGCATAAAAAAAATTATGGACGTAAAAATGCATTCTTCTTGGAAACCAGTTTTGAATGAAGAATTCGAAAAACCATATTTCAACGATTTAATTGAATTTGTAAAAACGGAATACGCAACAAAAGTTTGTTATCCAAAAGGGAATCAGATTTTTTCAGCTTTTGACCATTGTCATTTTGATGAAGTTAAAGTGGTTATTATCGGGCAAGATCCTTATCATGGGCCAAATCAAGCAAATGGATTGTGTTTTTCTGTAAATGATGGAATTCCGTTTCCGCCATCGCTTCAAAATATATTTAAGGAAATTCAGGATGATTTCAATATACCAATGCCTAATACGGGTAATTTAGAACGTTGGGCAGATCAAGGCGTTTTTCTTTTAAATGCTACTTTAACTGTTAGACAATCTGAAGCAGGGAGCCATCAAGGAAAAGGTTGGGAGAAATTTACTGATGCCGTGATCAAACAAATTTCTGCTGAAAAAGAAAATGTTGTCTTTTTACTTTGGGGAGGTTTTGCTCAAAAGAAAGCTACTTTAATTGATGCTTCAAAACACCATATTTTAAAATCGGGACATCCTTCTCCATTAAGTGCCAATAGAGGTTTCTGGTTTGGGAACAAACATTTTAGCCAAACAAATGAATTCTTGAAATCTAAAGGATTAAAAGAAATTGAATGGTGATTTTTTTAGTTACAAAGTTGCAAAGGAAAAGACTTTGTGCTTTTAGATAAATATTCCTTATAAAAGAAAACCCAATAACATTAAACGTGTTATTGGGTTTTCTTTTTATTTTTTTATGATTTCTTCCAAAACGGCTTTATTTTCGTAATTCACCACTTTTAGAATAATTTCCTGATTTTTTACTGTTTTTCCTTCAATAATATAAAGCTTTCCTTTTTTGAATGGAACATTGCTTTGGTCAAAATCGACATCTCCATAAGTTAATGTGTTTTTGACATCTGCCGTGTCAACCCATTTTTCACTTAAAGTCTGAACGGCTTTTGGAGAATATTGAAATGGTTTTGTTCTAAGGTTATTTAAAACTCGAGCATTTGGAAAATAATTGCATCGGGTATCTTTTCCGATAAAAAATCCTGATACAATAAAACATCCCATAACGAGACCAATCAGGTAATATGCAAAACGGTGTACGAACTTCATGAAATAAAATTTTTGCAAAGGTACATTAAAGTTCTCTTAAAATACAAGTAAATTAATATCGTTGTCTGGCAAATCGAACCAGTCGCCAATTGCTTTATTTGTTAGAATTCCGTGATAAAGATAAATGCCGTTTTTAAGGCCTTTATTGCATCGAATTGCGCTTTCAATACCACCATCTTCGGCTATCTGATGCAGGTAAGGTGTTAAGATATTACTTATTGATAATGAAGCAGTTTTGGAATAACGAGATGGTATATTTGGTACACAATAATGTAAAACATTGCTTTTAATAAATGTTGGTTTTTCGTGAGTAGTTACTTCTGAAGTTTCGAAACAGCCACCAGTATCAATACTAACGTCAACAATTACAGCGCCTTTTTTCATATGTTCTACCATTGTTTCGTTCACAACAATCGGACAACGTTCTTTTCCGCGCATTGCTCCAATTGCCACATCACAACGTCTTAAAGCCTTTAATAAACCTTTTTGCTGTATGGTAGAAGTAAAAATTCTTTGATTTAAATTGTTTTGAAGACGACGTAGTTTTGTAATAGAGTTATCAAAAACCTTAACATTTGCGCCTAATCCAATAGCGGTTTTTGCCGCAAATTCCCCAACGGTTCCAGCTCCTAAAATCACAACTTCGGTAGGAGGAACGCCTGTAATGTTTCCAAATAAAAGGCCTTTTCCAAATTCATCTGTGATCATTAATTCTGCAAGCAATAAGTATTGAGGCAGTTCCGGCGATTTCGCTTAAAGATTTTACAGCAGGATAAGATCCGTCTTCGTCTTTAATATATTCAAAAGCTAAGGCAGTAATTTTCTTTTGGGCTAAAGCTTCGAAGTAAGATTTCTTTTTAGTTTTTAGCTGAATCGCAGAAATAATAACCGTTTCGGGATTTATCATTTCAATTTCAGCCAAAGTTGGCGGTTCTACTTTTAATAGAAATGGGCAACCAAAAACCCTTTTGGTGTCTTTTGTAATTTCTGCTCCCGCATCTGCATATTCTTTGTCTGTATAACTCGAACATTCTCCTGCTCCAGATTCAATCATAACGCGGTGACCTGCGTAAGTTAAGGAATTTACAGCATCGGGCGTAAGACAGATACGACGTTCCTGGTAACTTGTTTCTTTAGGAATTCCTATAAAAAGTTCTCTTTTAAAACGACCAACCTCAAGTTTTTCTTCCTGCGGTATTAATTGTTGTTTTGTAAATGGAGTTAACGTGATTGACATGGATAATGCAAAAAATTAAGGAGTACAAATTACGTAAAAAGTTTTAAAATTAATGTAAAAATTCTGCTAATACTCAAAGATAAAAGTTAAGAAATATTATACCTGTCAATAAAGAGGTGAATTTTTCTTTTTACGATTATTTATTATAGGTTTTAAACTAAATTTAGTTCTCTTTTTCCATCAGCAAGCAATTCTATATTTATTGTAGAATGTTCTTCTGGGATCAGACTCGCAATTTTTTCAGACCATTCGATAAAACACCAATTTCCAGAATACAAATAATCGTCAACGCCCATATCTAGCGCTTCGGTTTCTTTGTTTAATCTATAAAAATCAAAGTGATAAACGGTTTGATTACTAGAAGTTTGGTATTCGTTTACAAGAGAAAAAGTCGGACTGCTTGTTGCATCTTGAACTCCTAAACTTTTGCATAGTTGTTTGATTAAAGTAGTTTTCCCAACTCCCATTTCACCATTAAAAAGAATGATTTTTTTAGGGTTTGAAGCTATAATCTGCTCGGCAACTTCTTGAATTTGATCTAATGAAAAAACGATGTTCATTGTTGTTTATTTTTTTGCCACGAATTTCGCAAATTTTGGCGAATTATTTTTTAAATGCCACAGATTAAAAGATTAAAAAGGATTTTCAAATCAATATTGATCTGTAAAATCTGTGGCAAGAATTATTTTATTTAAATTCAAAATTGAAAACTGCGACTTAAAGCTTTTATTTAGGGTTAAATACCAAAAACGGAATAATCATTTCTTCTAACGAAATTCCTCCGTGTTGGTAGGTGTTTTTGTAATAGCTCACATAATGATTGTAGTTGTTTACGTAAGCCAAGAAAAAATCATTTTTGGCAAAAATAAACGAACTGCTCATGTTTATTGCAGGTAAGCCAATGGTTTTAGGCTCTTTTACTACATAAACATCTTTTTGCTCGTATGTTAAACTACGTCCAGTTTTATAACGCAAATTTAGACTTGTATTTTTATCACCCACAACTTTCGACGGATTTTTTACATTAATTGTTCCGTGGTCTGTTGTTAAGATAAGTTTAAAGCCTAAAAGTTGTGCCTGTTGGATAATTTCTAATAAAGGAGAATTTTTAAACCAGCTTAAGGTTAAAGAACGATACGCTTTATCATCAGAAGCTAATTCTTTTACTACTTCCATTTCGGTTTTAGCATGCGAAAGCATATCAACGAAATTGTAAACAACAGTTACTAAGTCATTTCCTTTTAAAGCTTTAAAGTTTTCGGCTAACTTTTTTCCGCCAGCATAATTGGTGATTTTGAAATAATCTTCTTTAATGTTTAAACCTAAACGTTTTAACTGAGCCGATAAAAACTCTGCTTCATAAAGGTTTTTTCCTCCGTCTTCTACATCGTTTTTCCAATATTCAGGAAATTGTTTTTCCATTTCTAGAGGCATTAAACCAGAAAAAATAGAATTTCTAGCATATTGAGTTGCTGTTGGAAGAATGGAGTAGTACGGAACTTCTTTTTCTAGTTTGTAATAGTTTGAAATTACACCTTCAAAAGCTTTCCATTGATCGTAACGAAGGTTATCAATTACAACAAAAAGGATTGGTTTGTCTTTCTTTTTAATTTCTGGAACCACTAATTCTTTAAACAAAGTATTAGATTGAATCGGTTTATCTGCTTTTGGTGCAAACCAATCTTCGTAATTTCTTTCGATATATTTTCCGAATTGCGAATTCGCTTCAACTTTTTGAGATTCTAGAATTTCGATCATCGCTGTATCATTGATGTCTTCTAGTTTTAATTCCCAAAAAAGCAATTTTTTGTACAATTCAATCCAATCTTCGTATGAATTAACCATTGCCAATTCCATCGAAATCTTTCTAAATTCTTTCTGATAATCTAAAGTGGTTTTTTCGGTGATTAATCTCGAATCATCTAGATTTTTCTTCAAACTCAATAGAATTTGGTTCGGATTTACGGGTTTAATCAAATAATCGGCGATTTTAGAACCAATGGCTTCTTCCATAATGTATTCTTCCTCGCTTTTGGTGATCATAATCATCGGAATCGCTGATTTTTTTCTTTCATTTCAGAAAGCGTTTCTAATCCGCTCATTCCAGGCATGTTTTCATCTAGAAAAACAATATCAAAATTATCTTCTTCAAACAACGCAATCGCATCAAGGCCGTTATTGCAAGTAGTAACTTCGTAATTCTTTTTTCTAGAAATAATATGTGGGGCTTTAAAAGATCGATTTCATCGTCGACCCAAAGTATCTTTATCTTATCCATAAATCAATTTAATTTTACTGCAATTTAAAGTTATAGAACTTAAAAAGTATTAAAAATAGTATAAAATTACCAAAGTTAAACCATGATTTTATTTTGAAATTTAACATTTTTTAATGTATTTTATTGATAATCATCATATTTTAGAGTGTGATTTTTAAATAAAAAACACCGAGCTCTTTATACTTATTTACTTATATTTGTTGACCAAAAAAATAACGAGACTGTGACTCAGATCAATAAATTAAAAATATTCAACGATCCTATATATGGCTTCATTACGATTCCGAATGAGCTGGTTTACGATCTAATTCAGCATCCTTATTTTCAGCGTCTACGCCGTATTTCACAGATGGGATTATCGTATTTGGTGTATCCAGGAGCGAATCATACTCGTTTTCATCATGCATTAGGATGTATGCATTTGATGAAAAAAGCTATTGACACGCTTCGTTTTAAAGAGGTTGTGATTTCTGAAGAAGAAGAAAATGCGCTTTTAATAGCAATTTTGCTTCATGATATAGGGCATGGGCCGTTTTCTCATGCGATGGAAAAAAGTATTGTTGAAGATGTGCACCACGAAGCCATTTCACTATTATTTATGAATCAGTTAAATGAAGAATTTGGCGGAAGATTAAGTTTGGCGATTCAGGTTTTTAAAGGTGAATACCATAGAAAATTCATGTTGCAATTGATTTCAAGTCAGTTGGATATGGATCGAATGGATTACTTGAAACGAGATAGTTTTTATACAGGTGTTGCTGAAGGAAATGTAAACTCTGAACGATTGATTCAGATGATGAATGTTGAAAATGATGTTTTAGTAATTGAAGAAAAAGGAATTTATTCTGTAGAGAAATTTCTGCTTTCTAGGAGATTAATGTACTGGCAAGCTTATTTGCATAAAACAAGTTTGGTTGCCGAATTGATTTTAATGAAAGTCTTAAAAAGAGCAAAAGAATTGGTTTTGAAAGGAGTAGATCTTCCTTGCAGTGAGCCTCTTTCTTATTTTATGCATAATAAAATAACTCTAGAAAATTTTGATGCCGAAAAGCTCGACTTGTTTTCTCAATTGGATGATTTTGATATTATTAGTGCTTTAAAAGCTTGGCAGCGACAGGACGATTTCGTTTTAAGCACTTTAAGCAAAATGATAATTAATAGAGATTTGCTTAAAATTAAAATGAGCGCTGAGAAAGTTTCTATGGAAGAATCTCAATCTTTAAAAGAGCAGTTTGCTAATAAGCATCATATTTCGCAATTAGATGCAGGATATTTTATTTTTAGAGGTAAAATTAAAAACCAAGCCTATAGTAAGGAAGCAGAACCTATTCGTATTTTGAAAAAAGATAAAACAATTGAAGATGTTGTTGAAGCTTCTGACCAACTGAATTTGAAATCGTTATCTAAATTGGTGACAAAATATTATATCTGTTTCCCAAAACAACTTATATAAAATTAACATTTAAAACCTATTTTTTATATTTTTGTCGCGATGAAATTTACAGCAGAACAAATAGCAGGAATTTTAGAAGGAGAAGTTGTTGGGAATCCCAATGCAGAAGTTTCTAAGCTTTCTAAAATCGAAGAAGGGGACGAAGGGTCGCTTACTTTTTTGGCTAATCCAAAGTATATCAATTATATATATACTACAAAAGCGACAGTAACAATTGTTAATGATAGCTTTATTCCAGAACAGGAAATTACTACTACACTTATTAAAGTGGAAGATGCTTATGCAAGCGTTTTCTAAACTTTTACATTTTTATAATCAAGTAAAATTAAATAAAACAGGTATCGAGCCTCAGTCATTTATGTCTGAAGGAACCAAATATGGAGAAAATTTATATTTGGGAAGTTTTAGTTATATTGGACAAAATGTAGTTTTGGGCAATAATGTGAAAATATATCCAAATAGTTTTATTGGTGACAATGTTACTATTGGTGATAATGTATTCATCTTTGCTGGTGCAAAAATCTATTCAGAAACTGTAATAGGAAACAATTGTACTGTTCATTCTGGTGTTATTATCGGTGCTGATGGTTTTGGATTTGCTCCAAATGAAGATGGAGAATATAGTAAAGTACCACAAATTGGTAATGTTATTATTGAGGATAACGTAGATATTGGTGCAAATACTACAATCGACAGAGCAACCCTTGGTTCTACAATAATTAGAAAAGGGGTTAAATTAGACAATCAAATTCAGATTGCTCACAATGTAGAAATTGGAAAAAATACTGTGATAGTCGCTCAAAGTGGGGTAGCAGGTTCTACAAAAATTGGCGAGAACTGTATGATTGGAGGACAAGTTGGTATAGTAGGCCATTTAACAATTGGCAATAATGTTAGAGTTCAGGCACAGTCTGGCGTTTCAAGAAACATTAAAGATGGTGAAGTTTTACAAGGTTCGCCATCACTTGGATATAGTGATTTTAATAAATCGTATGTTCATTTTAAGAATCTGCCTAAAATTGTGGCTGAAGTTGAAGAATTAAAAAAACAAATAATAAACCCAAAAAATGGAAATAATGGTTAAACAGAAGACCATCAAAAATGAAATTTCGCTAACAGGAGTTGGTTTACACACTGGAAAAGAAGTTACAATGACTTTTAAACCTGCACCCGTTAATAATGGTTTCACTTTTGTAAGAGTAGATTTGCAAGGTCAACCAGTAATTGAAGCTGATGCTAATTATGTTGTTAATACTCAAAGAGGAACAAATCTTGAGAAACTTGGTGTAAAAATTCAAACACCAGAACACGTTTTGGCTGCAGTGGTTGGTTGTGATTTGGATAATGTTATTATTGAATTGAATGCCTCTGAACTACCAATTATGGATGGTTCATCAAAATATTTTGTTGAAGCGATAGAGAAAGCTGGAATTGAAGAACAAGATGCAAGCAGAAATGTTTACGTAGTTAAAGAAGTAATTTCTTTTACAGATGAAGCTACTGGAAGCGAAATTCTTGTTATGCCTAGCGACGAATATCAAGTAACAACTATGGTAGATTTTGGTACTAAAGTTTTAGGTACTCAAAATGCTACTTTAAAAAGTTTAGCAGATTTTAAATCTGAAATTGCGAGTTCTAGAACTTTTAGTTTCCTTCACGAATTAGAGTCTTTGTTAGAGCACGGACTTATTAAAGGTGGAGATTTAAACAATGCAATTGTGTATGTAGATAAAGAAATCTCTGAGTCTACAATGGAGAATTTAAAGAAAGCGTTTGGTAAAGAAGAGATTTCAGTTAAACCAAACGGAGTTTTAGATAACTTGACTTTGCACTATCCAAACGAAGCAACAAGACATAAATTGCTAGATGTAATTGGAGATTTATCTTTAATTGGAGTTCGTATCCAAGGAAAAATTATTGCTAACAAACCAGGACACTTTGTAAACACTCAGTTTGCTAAAAAATTAGCAAAAATTATCAAGATAGAGCAGAGAAATCATGTTCCTACTTATGATTTGCATCAAGAACCATTGATGGATATTCATAAAATCATGTCTATGCTGCCTCACAGACCTCCATTCTTGTTAATTGACAGAATTATCGAAATGTCTGATCGTCACGTAGTAGGATTGAAAAATGTTACCATGAACGAGAATTTCTTCGTTGGTCACTTTCCAGAAGCTCCAGTTATGCCAGGTGTATTAATTGTTGAAGCAATGGCTCAAACAGGTGGAATTTTAGTGTTAAGTACTGTTCCAGATCCTGAAAATTATTTGACATATTTCATGAAAATTGATAATGTTAAATTTAAACACAAAGTATTGCCAGGTGATACTTTAATCTTTAAATGTGAGTTAATTTCTCCTATCAGAAGAGGAATTTGCCATATGCAAGCAAATGCTTATGCAAATGGTAAATTAGTAACCGAGGCAGAATTAATGGCACAAATAGCAAGGAAACAATAATAAATTATCAAATTTATTGTTTAGGTTTGTTGCTTCAAATTAGAATATTTTAATTAAAAATATAAAACATACAGATGAATCAACCATTAGCATATGTTCATCCAGGCGCGAAAATCGCTAAAAACGTTGTAATAGAGCCATTTACAACAATTCACAATAATGTTGTTATTGGTGATGGTACTTGGATTGGTTCAAACGTGACCATTATGGAAGGTGCTCGAATTGGAAAAAATTGTAATATTTTCCCAGGAGCAGTAATTTCTGCGGTGCCACAAGATTTAAAATTTGGAGGTGAAGATTCTCTTGCTATTATTGGCGATAATTGTACAATTAGAGAATGTGTAACTATTAATAGAGGGACTATTGCTTCTGGCCAAACTGTAATTGGAAACAATTGTTTAGTAATGGCTTATGCTCACATCGCGCACGACTGTGAGATCGGAAACAATGCAATTATTGTAAATGGTGTTGCATTAGCTGGACACGTAGTTGTTGGAAATCATGCAGTTATTGGAGGTTTAGCGGCGATTCACCAGTTTATTCATATTGGAGATCACGCTATGATTTCTGGAGGATCTTTGGTTAGAAAAGACGTTCCGCCATTTACAAAGGCGACAAAAGAGCCTTTGTCTTATGTAGGAATTAATTCTGTTGGTTTACGAAGAAGAGGTTTTAGTACTGAAAAAATTAGAGAAATTCAGGAAATCTATAGAATATTGTATCAAAAGAATTACAATACAACGCAAGCTTTAAGCATTATTGAAGCTGAAATGGAAGCGACTCCAGAAAGAGATGAAATTCTAGATTTTATTAGAAATTCTTCTCGAGGAATTATGAAAGGTTACTCAGGAAATTATTAAAAATTGAGTTTAATTGTTTATTTGTTTAATCGTTTAATCGAAAAAACAGTTAAACGGTTAAACGATTAAACAAAAAAATAAAACAAATACAAATGGCATCTACATCAGATATTAGAAACGGATTGTGTATTAAATTTAATCACGATATCTATAAAATTATTGAATTTCTTCACGTAAAACCTGGAAAAGGTCCAGCTTTCGTTAGAACTAAATTGAAAAGTTTGACTTCTGGAAAAGTATTAGATAATACATTTTCTGCTGGTCACAAGATTGACGTTATCCGTGTTGAAACACATACATTTCAATATTTATATCCAGAAGGTGATGAATTTCACTTCATGAATGCTGAAACGTTTGAGCAAATTTCTTTAAACAAAAACATTTTGGATGCTCCAGATTTGTTAAAAGAAGGAACAAACGTTATGGTGCAAATCAATACAGAAACTGATTTGCCGTTATCAGTAGATATGCCTGCATCTGTGATTCTTGAAGTTACTTACGCTGAGCCAGGTGTAAAAGGAAACACAGCAACAAATGCTACTAAAAATGCTACAGTAGAAACAGGAGCGAACATAAATGTTCCTTTGTTTATTAACGAAGGCGATAAAATTAAAATCGATACAGCTTCAGGTTCTTACATGGAGCGTGTAAAAGAGTAGTTATTTTAATTAAGATAATTTGACAATGAGTCAATTAGATAATTTGTGAGTCGACATAATTTTGTATATTCACATTCTAATTGACTCATTTTCTAATTTACAAGTTTTCTAATTATACTATATGAAATTTCCAAAGAGTCATTCTTTACAAGAAATTGCTAATTTGCTTAACTGCAAATTTATTGGGGACAAAGATTTTCAAGTTTTAGGCATGAATGAAATACATGTTGTAGAGCCTGGTGATATTGTTTTTGTTGACCATCCAAAATACTATGATAAAGCTTTGCAATCGGCGGCTACTATTGTCTTAATAAACAAAGAAGTTGAGTGCCCAGAAGGTAAAGCTCTTTTAATTTCTGATGATCCATTTAGAGATTTTAATATTTTAACCAGACATTTTAAACCGTTTCAATTTGCTAATGTTGCTATAGCTCCATCGGCAGAAATTGGAGAAGGGACTGTTATTCAGCCTAATAGTTTTGTTGGAAACAATGTGAAAATTGGTAAAAACTGTCTAATACATTCTAATGTATCTATTTATGATCATACAGTAATAGGAGATAATGTGATTATACATGCCGGAACTATTTTAGGTGCGGATGCTTTTTATTATAAAAAACGTCCAGAAGGATTCGATCAGTTGGTTTCTGGTGGTCGAGTTGTTATTGAAGATAATGTTGGCATTGGAGCTTTATGTACTATCGATAAAGGTGTTACTGGAGATACAACAATTGGTGCAGGATCAAAACTAGATAATCAAGTGCATGTTGGCCATGATACAGTGATTGGAAAAAAATGTCTGATTGCTTCTCAAACTGGTATTGCAGGTTGTGTGATTATAGAAGATGAAGTAACCTTATGGGGACAAGTAGGAACTACTAGCGGTATTACAATTGGCGCAAAAGCTGTTGTGATGGGGCAGACAGGTGTTACTAAGTCAGTTGAAGGCGGAAAATCATATTTTGGTACTCCAATTGAAGAGTCTAGAGAAAAATTGAAGCAATTAGCCAATATCAAGAAGATTCCTGAAATTTTAAGTAAATTGAAGTAATATGTCTATTAAAGAATTTGTTCAGAAATTTTATAAGTCAGATGCCTTAATTGATAGCGAAATTTTAAAAACATATCTGCATCCTGATGTTATTCTTGAATGGAACAGCAACAAAGGTTTTATTCAAATGGATTATGATTCGATAATTGAAATGGCCAATGAGCTTAGTCGTGCCTATGTACGTTCTAAAGTTAGAATTAGCCATATTATTAGCGAAGATGATTTAGTATCAGTACGTTACTCTCATTTTGTAAAAACAATCGAGAATCCTAGAGAAGAAATGCTTTTAGCACATTTTGCAACCATTTGGCAGATAAAAGATGATAAACTTTATAGAGGTTATCAAATGAGTCAATTTTCTTAATATTTTTTTGACAATAAAAGAGGCAAAATACATTACAAAACCTTATTTTTGCAACACAAATTTAAAAACTACATAAAATATATATCATGAGTGTTTTAGTTAATAAAGATTCCAAAATAATTGTTCAGGGATTTACAGGAAGTGAAGGAACTTTCCACGCTTCTCAAATGATTGAGTACGGTACTAACGTTGTTGGAGGTGTTACTCCAGGAAAAGGTGGTACAAGCCATTTAGATCGTCCAGTTTTTAATACAGTAAAAGATGCTGTAGATCAAGCTGGTGCTGATACTTCTATCATTTTTGTTCCGCCAGCTTTTGCCGCTGACGCAATTATGGAAGCTGCTGATGCTGGAATTAAAGTAATTATTGCCATTACAGAAGGAATTCCTGTAGCAGACATGATTAAAGCAAATAATTATGTTAAAGAAAGAAATTCAAGATTAATTGGTCCAAACTGTCCAGGTGTTATTACTCCAGGTGAAGCTAAAGTTGGTATTATGCCAGGTTTCGTTTTCAAAAAAGGTACAGTTGGTATCGTTTCTAAATCAGGAACTTTAACTTACGAAGTCTGCTGACCAAGTTGTAAAACAAGGTTTAGGAATTACTACAGCTATCGGAATTGGTGGAGATCCAATTATTGGAACTACAACTAAAGAAGCTGTTGAATTATTAATGAACGATCCAGAAACTGAAGCTATCATCATGATCGGTGAAATTGGTGGTCAATTAGAAGCTGATGCTCGCAAGATGGGTAAAAGCTGACGGTAACCGTAAACCAGTTATTGGATTTATCGCTGGAGAAACTGCTCCTGCTGGTAGAACAATGGGGCACGCAGGTGCTATTGTTGGTGGTTCTGATGATACAGCTGCTCGCTAAGAAACAAATTATGAGAGACAACGGAATTCACGTTGTTGATTCACCAGCAGAAATTGGTAAAAAAGTAAAAGAAGTACTTGGATAATTTTCAAGTTTCAAAATTATAAATTCCAAAAAAAGTCTCAATATTCTGTTGAGACTTTTTTACATTTTAAAGGCTGAGGCGTAAATGAAAAAAAACTTAGCATCTTAGAACCTCAGTATCTTAGAAGCTTAAAGAAGAAATATGTATAAAGAATTAGAAAAATTTAAAGCATCAAACAGTTTTACTTTTACTGTAAATGATAGTTTAGAAGAAGCTTGCAATGCTCCAGAAGGAAGTGCTGGAATATTTGTGGTGTACGCTGTTGAAGGTGAGGCAAAAGAGTTAATTATGGTTGGTTCTACAGGAACCGTTCAGAATGATGGAACTTTAAAGAGTAAAAATGGTGGACTTTACGACAAAATCGTAAATGGACATCAGTTTGCTAAAACAGGAAGAAAATATTCTTGGCCAGCACAAATGAAATTAGAAAACATCGAAGCATTAGAAGTAGTTTGGTACGAAACGTTTGCAGGCGATGTAAAAGCAATTCCTACTGCTGTTGAAGGGCAAGTTTTGCAAAACTTCTTAGATGAAAATGGTATATTACCAAGATGGAATGTAGCTTTTTAAGTTCCTTTCAATCTGAATATTATCAAAAAACCTTACTGATTTAATTGGTAAGGTTTTTTTGTGAGATGTAGGTTTTAATTTTTAAAAATATAAATAGCAAGAAAAAAGCCTATAATAAATAGTCACTTAATGTTTAAGGGTAAAAGATTTTGATTTTTCTAATTTTTAATCTGGAAATTCCATTCTTTAATTTAAAACTAAGTTGAAAATTCATTTGTAAAATCTAATAAGATTTAAGGTTTATTTTTTTTATACTTAGAAAGCTTTATTTTAAATAAGGCTTTTTTTTATGTCTTTTTTTCTGGTGTCGTAAATCAATGATGAACAAAAAACTGTAAGGTTCGATTTAGTTAATTAAAATTTAAATTATGGTAAATTTAAGTTTAATCAAAAAACAAGGCGCAATACTGATGAATTTAGAAAAAAGTTTATTTTTTTTGTAATTAATTGGGTTTTGATTATTTGCTTTTCTATATTTATCACACAAAAACAAAAAATAATGTTAAAATTCGATTCTTTTTGTATCTTATAAAATTAATTGAAATGTAAAACACTTGTTTAATTTTTGTTAAATTAGATGTTTTGTTTATCAGTTTTAACTTAAAAAGAAATCAAATTTATTTCATATTAATCTATGTAGTAATCCTATTGTTTTAGTAATAACTTAGATAATCGGATTTTGCGCCCCAAAGCTTTTTTATATGAGCCAAATTTTAAAAAACAAGGTTTTAGACGATTTTATTCTGTGGAATAATTTGAAGAATGGTAATGAGAAATCATTTTCGTTACTTTTTGAAAAATACTATAGAGACTTGATCAGTTACGGCAATTCGCTTTGTTCGTATGAAGAAAAAGTACAAGATTGTATTCAAGATGTTTTTGCTGATATTTGGCTTTATCGCGACTCTCTTCAAGATAATGTTATTGTTAAGGCGTATTTGCTTTCTAGTGTTAGAAAGAGAATTGCTCGTTTGCACGAAAGAGATCATGTATTTAGAAAAACTACTACTACAGATGTTTTAGAATTTCTTTTTGATTTTTCGATAGAAAATCGTTTGGTAGAAGACGAAGTTACTGCTGAACGTGTTCTTCTTTTGAATAAATTATTGAATGACCTTCCAGGTCGTCAGAAGGAAGCTTTGTATTTGCGCTATCACCAAGGATTAAGCGTAGATCAAATAGCAGATTTATTAGATGTGAATTATCAGTCGGCTAGTAATCTTCTACATCGCGGTTTGCTAAGTCTTAGAAAAGAATGGACAGGCAGTATTCCGCTTCTAGTGCTTATATCTTCAGGGGTTTTTTAAAAATTTAAGGAAAAATCAAAAAAAAATCTTAAATCGGTGAGTATATAATAAAAAAACTGTCCTCTATGTTTTTGTAACCTTAATAATAAGATGCAAAAACGTAACAATTATATAGAAATTGAAGACTTCTTAGCTGATGAATCTTTTCAATTATGGATTTTATCTAAAGTTGATGAGCAAGGCTGGGAAGAATGGACTCTCGAGAATCTTCAAAGAGCCAAACTTGTTGAAGATGCAAGGCTTGTACTTTTGGCCATGCGGGTTCCAGAGTCTAAATTGTCTTCAAACGAAGTTCATGAAGCTTTACAGGAAACTTGGCGAAAAATTGAACATAGAGAAGAGCTTTCTCAACAATCTTCAAAAATTAAAAAACTTAAAATACGTAGATATTGGATTAGTGGTGTAGCCGCCGCTATTTTGATTGGTATTTTTTCTACATGGTTTTTTAGAAGTGAAATTACTGCAAATGATAATGTAGTTACTTACAACGAACTAGTTCAGGATAATAATGAAGGTTTGGTTGAACAAACCAATAATTCTGAAAAATCACAGATAATTACTTTATCTGATGGAAGTTCTGTTTTATTACAGCCCAATAGTAAATTAAGTTACCCTAAAATCTTTACCGGAACGAAAGAAAGGTGTATTTATCCGGCGAAGGTTTCTTTGAAATTAGTAAAAATCCTAAAAAGCCTTTTTTTGTTTATGCTAATGAGATTGTCACTAGAGTTGTTGGAACAAGCTTTAGAATAAAGGCTTATCCAGATCAGCAAAATGTTGAAGTTCTTGTTCGCACCGGTAAAGTAAAGGTAAAATCTAATGATTTGGTTCGCACTACTGAAAACAAAGAAATTGTTTTGCTTCCTAATCAAGCATTGCGTTTTGCTCGTAAAGAATTAGTGTTTAATAAAATAACCAATATTACTGAAGATCCGATTTTAGTAAATAGTGTTAGAAATATTGAGCAGTTAAGTTTTGAGTTTACCGATATTCCTGTTGCACAAATTCTTGAAACTATAGAACAGGCTTATTTAGTAGATATTGATTTTCCTCACGAAAAATTAAAAGACTGCCGATTGACGACTTCTTTAAGTGATCAGCCATTGGCAGAAAAACTGAAAATAATTTGTAAAAGCATTGGCAACGATACAAATTATGAAATGAATGGAAATCAGATTGTAATTACGACTTCTGGCTGTAACTAGACTTCGAAATTCGATTAAAAAATAAAAAATTAAAAATCCAAAATGAAGCCATTAAAAAACTAAAAAAACAATTTGTAAATGCCTATGTAAAAACCGAATGCATAAAAAAAGTGCCGAGAATGCTGTAACATTAACGACACTTAAATCTGAATAAATCACTCTCTGTAAAGGGTAATTTATGATGTTTCTTAAAATACACTCGAATAGTATTAATCAAAACAAACCAAAATTATGAAAAAACCTGTTGTCAAGCAACGATTACTTCACCAAATCATGAAAATAACGCTGTTTCAGTTTGTGTTAGCGCTTGTGTTTTCAAGTGTTACTCTCGCAAATAATGTAAATGGGCAGAAAAAATTAGATACTAAAGTAACTATTACAGTTGAGAACCTAACTTTAGACAATGCTTTATCAAAAATTGAAAAGTCTGCTCATGTAAAATTTTCTTATAACTCAAGACTTCCTCAACTAGGAGAGAAGGTTAGTATAGAAGCAAACCAAGAAACTCTGTCGAGTGTACTTAGCAGAGTATTGGTTCCTTTTAATATTACTTTTTCAGAAGTAAGCAATCAGATTGTCGTTGCAAAAGAATACTATTGATTCTTTTTCGTATGCCAGTAATCACGATTCTTTATTTGAGGTTCTAACTTTTGGGCCAATCATTAAAGGAAAAGTTACTGACCAAACCGGTAGTCCGTTACCTGGCGCTACAATTATGGCAAAAGGCACAAAAACTGCTGTTTTAACAGATTTTGATGGAAACTTTACTATTGAAGTACCGGCTAATGTAGATCGTTTGGTTATTTCTTATGTGGGTATGGAGTCTAAAGAAATTGGAATCGATAATACTTCTCCAACAATTGTATTAACTGAAGCTGGTCAAAACCTTAAAGAGGTGGTAGTTACGACTGGATATGAAAAAACTTCAAAAAGAACATTTACTGGAGCTATTAGTAAAATTTCTGGCGCAGAATTAAAAATTGATGGTGTAGTTGACGTAAGCCGAATGATCGAAGGAAAAGCGGCGGGGGTTACAGTGCAAAACGTTACAGGTACTTTTGGTACTGCTCCTAAGATAACCGTTCGTGGATCTTCTTCAATTTTTGGAGATACGAAACCGTTATGGGTTATTGATGGTGTTGTTCAAGAAGATATTATTAATATGTCGTTTGCTGATTTAGCATCTGGAAATTCAGAGACATTATTAAGTTCATCTGTAGCTGGTTTAAGTGCAAACGATATTCAAAGTATTGAAATTCTTAAAGATGCATCGGCTACGTCAATTTATGGATCTAGATCATTAAACGGAGTTGTGGTTGTAACAACAAAACAAGGACGTAGAGATTCTCCGCTAAAAATTACATACGGATTGGAGCAAACTGTAAGAACAGTTCCAAGTTATAGCCAATTTGATATTCTAAATTCTCAGGAATCTATGAGTATTTTTAAAGAAATGGAAGCTAAAGGTTATTTAGATTTACCAAGTACTGTAAATGGAAGATACGGTGGAGCTTATAATATTTTAGGAAGAGCAATAAATACTTATAATCCAGAAACTGGAACGTACTTGGTTAATAATGACCCTGTAAGCCGTAATAATTTTTTGAAAAAATATGAGCAGGCAAATACAGACTGGTTCAATGTTTTGTTTAGACCATCTATTACGCAAAATCACTCTTTAAGTTTTTCTGGAGGGGTAAAAATAATACATTTTATGCTTCATTGGGGTATTATGCAGATCCAGGATGGACTATTGCAGACGATGTAAAACAGATTTCTAGTAATATTAAAGGGACTTTTTATGTCAATGATAAATTAAATGTTACTTTATCTACACTGGCATCTATTAGAGATCAAGGTGCGCCTGGAACTTACGAAAGCGAGAAAGATGTTGTTTTTGGTAAAGTGACACGTGATTTTGATATCAACCCTTTTAATTATGTATTAAATACAAGTAGAACTTTACGTCCTTATGACGATAATGGAAACTTAGAATACTATAGAAATAACTGGGCTAAAATGAATATTATAAACGAATTGGCTAACAATTTCATGGAAATTGAAGTAAAAGATATTCGTTTTCAATTAGATTTAGATTATAAAATTAATCCTCACTTAACTTATAATTTAACTGGTTCAGCTCGTTATGCAAACACAAGCCGTGAGCACAAAATTTTAGAAGGTTCAAACGTTGTTGGAGCATATAGAGCAGGAACAGCAATTGGTGAAGATGGAGTAAATACGTTAGTAAGAGATCAAAATATCTTTTTATATCAAGATCCAAATGACTTAACGGCGCCAAAAGAATCTGTATTGCCAAATGGTGGATTCTTGAGAAAGTTTACAAATGACATGACATCTTATAACTTAAGAAATAGTGTTACTTATAGAAATGTATTTGCTGAGAAGCATGAATTAGAAGGATTTTTTGGTACTGAAATGAGAGTTGTAGATAGAACTAGCGATCAATTTACAGCTGCAGGTTTACAATACGATAGAGGTTTGACTGCTTTTACAGATCCAAGAATTATTGAAAAAATAATTAACGCTGGTGATTCTTACTATGGTTTTAATGAAGAAAAAGAAAGAACAGTAGGTTTCTTTGGTAAAGTAGGTTACACTTATGATAGACGTTATACGGGTTCTGTTACAGGACGTTATGATGGGTCTAACAGACAAGGAAATAGCGATTCTTCTAGATGGTTGCCAACTTATACTTTTAGTGGAAAATGGAATGTTGCTGAAGAGAGCTTCATGAAAAATGTTCAATCAGTTAATACTTTAGCATTAAGAGCATCGTACGGTTTAACAGCTACTGCAGGACCTGCAACAAACTCTTTGGCTATTTACAAAAGTGCTATTACAGACCGTTTCGGACTTGATGATAGAGAATCAGCCATTAGAATTGAAGAATTACAAAACGGAAATTTAACTTGGGAAAAGCAGTTTGAAACTAATATTGGACTTGATCTTGGAATGTTTAATAACAGAGTTCAGTTTACAACAGATGTTTACCGTCGTAAAGCTTTTGATCTTGTTGATTATGTAATTACATCAGGTATTGGTGGTCAAAGAATTAGACAAGGTAACAATGCCGATATGGAAACAAAAGGTTTAGAGGTTGCTTTTACTACTAAAAATATTGATACTAAAGATTTTAAATGGTCAACAAATCTTAATTTTTCTGTTTATCATCAAGAAATTACAAAACTGCAAAACACACCAACAGCTTTTGATTTAGTTGATTCAAATGGTGGAAATACAGTTGGACACCCAAGAAATTCATTGTATTCATATCAATTTACAGGTTTGAATAATCAAGGTCTTCCAACCTTTATTTTACAAGATGGTGCAGAAAACAATATTACAGAGGCTAATTTTCAGGATAACTTAAATGTGACGAAATATTTGAAATACGAAGGGTCAATTGAGCCTAATAAATCATTTGGTTTTGCAAATACATTTACATACAAAAATCTGTCTCTTTATATATTCTTTGTAGGTTCAGGAGGAAATAAAGTTCGTTTAAATCCTGTATACGATAGTACTTATGATGACTTAACGGTATTTACAAAAGACTTTACAAACCGTTGGATTAATCCTGGAGATGAAAATTATACAAATGTTCCTGTTATTGCAGACAGACGTTTAAATGCTAATTATGGAGGAGATCGTACATTGGCAAGAGCTTATAATACTTATAACTATTCTGATGTTCGTATTGCCGATGGAGATTTTGTTAGATTAAAGAATATCTCATTAAGCTGGGAATTTCCTGCAGATTTCAAGAAGAAAATCGGGGTGAGCACTTTTACATTAAAAGGTTCAGCAGTAAATCCTTGGTTAGTTTATTCTGATAAACGATTAAATGGACAAGATCCTGAGTTCCGTAATACTGGAGGGGTTGCTTTCCCAGTGACAACTCAATATACATTTACTTTAAACCTTTCATTATAATAGTCAAGATCATGAAAAACTTAAAAATAGCATTATCCCTATTAATACTTATTTGTATTACTAGCTGTGATGATTTCTTATCGGAGAAACCAGATAATAGAACAGAAATAGATACACCAGAAAAAATAAAAGAATTATTGGTAGAAGCTTATCCTCAAATGAGTTATTTTGAGATTGCAGAAACGATGTCTGATAATGTTTTTGACACCGGATTACCTACAACATTAATCAGAAACGAGCAAAATTATAATTGGGAAATCAATACAGAAGCAACTGATATTGATACTCAAGCGTATTACTGGGATGCTTGTTATAAAGCAATTGCGCATGCAAACAAAGCATTAGAAGCAATTGAGCAATTAGGAAGCCCAGCAAGCTTAAATCCTCAAAGAGGTGAAGCTTTAATGGCGAGAGCGTATTCACACTTTATGTTGGTTTCATTATGGGCAAAACGTTACAATCCAGCAACAGCTGAGTCCGATTTAGGTATTCCGTATGTAACAAAACCAGAAACAGAATTAATTACTCAATACAAAAGAAATACAGTTGCTGAAGTTTTTGATTTTCTTGAAAAAGACATTGAAGAAGGTTTAAAATTAGTGACAAACGATTACAAAGAGCCAAGATTTCACTTTACTGTAGCAGACTTCAAAAGCTTTTGCCAGTAGATTTTATTTAGTAAAAGGAAACTGGGATAAAGTAATTTCATTATCTGATGATTTAGGCAATAAGCCAGCAGGATTGAGAGATTTCTCTACTTATGAACCTCTTGGTGTAGAAGATCAAATGTTGAGATATGGCGCGAGCGATGTAGAAACCAATTTATTAATTGTTTCAGCAAATACTATTGTCGGAAGATTATATTCTACAAATCGTTTCAATTTATCAGGCTTACGTCGTCCAGAGATTTTTGGAACTAGTACAAATCTTTTTGGGAAAGCGTATTATTATAACTTTTATTCTTCTAATGGAAGTATAACTTTATTTCTTCCAAAGTTCTATGAATACTTTAAATATTCTAACGTAACAGCTGGTATTGGAGATCCTTATGTAGCAGAAGTTTTATTAAGCAACGACGAGTTTTTCTTAAACAGAATGGAAGCTCACGTTATGAAAGGACAAATTGATTTGGCTAATGACGAATTAGAATACTTCTTAGCAACGAGAACTCCAACTTATAATCCAGCAACAGATAAATTAACTGAAGCAAGAGTAGTAGCAATGTTTCCTGTTGTTCCAGACGAATACACTCCATTCTACAGCATGACGCCAGTACAAACTTCTTATATTAAAGCTATTGCAGAAACAAGAAGAAGAGATTTTATACACGAAGGACTTAGATGGTTTGATATTAAACGTTTTAACATTGTGGTAAAACATGAAACATCAAACAAACCAGCTAATATACTAGTAAAAGACGACAACAGAAGAGCTTTACAGATTCCGTTGCACGCTTCAAACACTGGTTTAGAACTAAATCCTAGATAATCTTAAAAAATGAAAATTATGAAATTATTAAAATATAATAAAATTGCGGTTTTAGCTCTAGTTTCGATAACTCTATTTTCATGTGGAAGCGATGACCTGCCAGGAGAAAGCCAATTAGATTTTACACAACCTGAAAAAACAGCTTTAGATAATTGGATTGATGGAATTTACTTAGATCAATACAATATTAATGTGCAATATAAATGGAACCAAAATACAGTAGACAATAGCCGTTATTTGTTCCCGCCAGAAATTGATAAAGTGAAACCAGCACTAGAAATAGTTCAAACAATATGGCTAAAAAGTTATGCTCGCAATTGGAGGTCCAGATTTCGTAAAGAAAATAGCGCCAAGAGAAATTGTTTTGGTTGGAGGAGTTAACTTAAATAGTGTAGGAACGAGAACTTTAGGTTTGGCTGAAGGAGGACAAAGAGTTACTTTGTTTGAAACAGATTATATCGATCAAACAAATCGTGCAAACGTATCAGAGTTTATTCATACAATTCAGCATGAGTACATTCACATTCTAAATCAGAACAAACCTTTTGATGAAAAAACTTGGAAAACATTGACACCAGGCGGTTATACTGCAGATTGGTATAATTATGAAATTCCAGAATCAAATGAACTAGGATTTATTACAAGTTACGCAAGATCAAATATCAATGAAGATTTTGCAGAAACGGCTTCTATGATTTTAATTTATTCAAAAGACGAATATGCTGACTTTTTAGCAGGAATTCAAAGTCCATTTGCGCTTCAAGCCTTAAAAGCAAAAGAAGCCATTGTGGTGAAATATTTTAAAGAGGCATTCAATATGGATTTTTATGCTTTAAGAGATGAAGCAGAAAAAAATACAACATCTGTAATTAATTAAAACAAGCATTATGAAAATGAAACAACTATATAAGTACTTATTTGCGACTGTTTTAATACTGCAATTGATCGCCTGTAATGATAATACAGATGCAGAACAACTTTTTAATGAAACGCCTACAACTCGTCTAAATAATCAAAAAACAGAATTAAGTGAGGCTTTGCTTTCGTCTCCACAAGGATGGAAAGCGGTTTATTTTACTGATAACACTGTTTTAGGAGGATATACACACTTGTTTAGATTTGCTGCAGACGGTACTGTAGTTATGGCATCAGATTTTGATTCGGATACAGATCCACATAAAAGTGAATATGCTATTCAAGTAGGAAGTACAGTAAGTTTAACTTTTACTACAAAAAATAGAATTCACCTTTTATCAGATTCAAACAATTATCCTATTCCAGCTTTGAGAGCTAAAGGTTATTTAGGAGATTTTCAATTTTTGTACTACGGACAAGAAAATGGCGAGATTATCTTTAGAACCAATAGAAACAATCAAGAATTGCGTTTTGTAAAAGCTACTGCAGAAGATTGGGCAGATTTGCCTAAAAACCTTGTAATGGAGCAAAATGTTATTGGAGGAGAAGAAAGACCGCTTTTTAGACTTCTTGAAACTAACGATGGAACAACCACTCATAAATTTGATTTTTCATTTGCGGCTGCAACTCGTTTTGCAACATCAAATTCTATTGAAAGCGGTTATTCTGTAAGTTACGATTTAGGAATTGGATATACTCCAACAGGAATAATAGTAAGTCCTGCGGTTGAAGTAGGCGGACAAAAATTATCAAATTTCACATATAATGACGCTGACGGAAGTTTTACAGCAACAGGAACAGGTGGCGTATCTGCTGTGATAAAATATACAACGAAGCCTTTAGTCCTTACAGACGATTATAAATATTTACTTGCTGGACAGCCACTTTCATGGTTTGGATTCTTTGTAGATGATTACACAATAGATTCTCCTGCGAACTCACCATTGTTATATGCTGAATTAGAAAAAGTTAATGCAATGTTACCAGCTGGACAAAGTATAGCATCTATTCAGATATATGCGAATCACTCTATCGGAACTTTTATTTATTACACTTTCGTGGGAAGAAATCCTTTACAGCATCACGTAACTGCTGAAGAAGATGCAGATGGTAAAAAAGTAATTCTGAAACATAAATCATGGAACGGAAATACTACAGTAGCAACACCGGCTTTCTTGGCGAGTATAGATAAATATTTCATGGATCCTGAAGGACTTTATGTGAAAGCTGAAAGCTTCAGATTATACTACTCAGATCCTGTATATACATTTACAAGCGCCTCAAGTCCGTTTAGAATGACAACTTGGAAGCTTCAATAAGATATAAAAAGCAACTCACTTTTGTGAGTTGCTTTTACCAAACATAATTTCTGAATCAAAATAATAAACTTTTTATTTCTAGATATTATGATTAAAAAAATATTTACACCCGCAACTATTGCGATATTGTTTTGGGGTATAGGTTTACTTATTATAAATCAATACTACTATGAATATTTAAGACCTTATCTATATCTGTCAATAATAATCGCGCTTGGTTGTATAGTCTATGATAAGATTGAAAAGAATAAAGAAGAATAGATATATTAAGAAACAATTTTTAAGCTATTACCATTAAAACTTAGTATGTTTCTTAAATCGAAACAAAATCATATTTAAGATTTTAGTTTTGTTTTTTTATTTTGGGGGAAACAGCTCATTTTATGAGCTGTTTTTTTTGTTTTAGCAACATCTAAAATTCTTAAGCCAATTTTTGGATTACAAATTTTATTAAATGCTCAAATAATCTATATTTGTAATTCAAAAAATAAAAACGAATACCTTAATATGAAATTACTAGAAGGAAAAGTTGCAATTATTACTGGTGCAAGCCGTGGAATTGGAAAAGGAATTGCTGAAGTTTTTGCTAAACATGGAGCAAACGTTGCTTTTACATACAGCTCATCTGCTGCATCTGCAGAAGCTTTAGAAGCAGAATTAAATAGTTTAGGAGTAAAAGCTAAAGGATACCAATCTAATGCAGCAGATTTTAACGAAGCTCAGACTTTTGTTGATGCTGTTTTAGCAGATTTTGGAACTGTTGACATCTTAATCAATAATGCTGGAATTACAAAAGACAATTTGCTAATGCGTATGTCTGAGGCAGATTTTGACCAAGTAATTGATGTGAATTTGAAATCGGTTTTTAATATGACAAAAGCGATTCAGAAAACTTTCTTAAAACAAAGAGCAGGATCTATCATTAACATTAGTTCTGTTGTTGGAGTTTCTGGAAACGCAGGTCAGACAAACTATGCGACTTCTAAAGCTGGTGCAATCGGATTTACAAAATCTGTAGCTCTTGAGTTAGGTTCTCGTAACATTCGTTGCAACGCAATCGCTCCAGGTTTTATCGAAACTGAAATGACTGCAAAATTATCAGAAGATGTAGTAAAAGGATGGAGAGAAGGTATTCCGTTGAAACGTGGAGGAACTCCAGAAGATGTAGCAAATGCTTGTTTATTCCTTGCATCAGACATGAGCGGTTACATTACAGGACAAGTTCTTAATGTTTGCGGAGGAATGCTTACATAAGATTCTAAGTTGCTAAGATTCTGAGCAACTAAGTTTTTAAGCTGACTCAGGAACAAAACACAATATTTTAGTCAGCTTACAGCAAACTGATTACTGAATACTAAATAAATATGACGACAAACACGATTCTTTTATTATTGCTTTCTTTAGTAATTGCTGGTGGTTTATCGTATTTTCAATATTTTTTAAAGCCAAAAGTAAATCCAATGTGATAATACTTTTGGCTTTTTTACGTTTTTTGGCCATCTTCGGGTTGTTGGTCTTATTGATAAATCCGATTATTTCTAAAAATTCTCTCGAAATTACCAAAACGCCTTTAGCCGTTGTGGTAGATAATTCGAGTTCTATTGTGGCACTAAAATCAGATAAAAAAGCAGTTGAATTATACCAAAAACTGGTTTCAAATCCTGCTTTAAAAGAAAAATTTGATATTCAAACTTATCAATTTGACAATGATTTTAAAACTTCAGACAAATTTGATTTTAAAGGAAATCAAACCAATTTAGACGAAGTTGCAAAGAATTTAAAAAGCATCAACAAAAACCTGATTTTTCCAACTGTAATTATTACAGACGGAAATCAGACTACAGGAAACGACTATGTTTATAGATTCGATCCTGTCAATAAAGTTTATCCTTTGGTTGTGGGAGATACAACCACTTTTTTCGATTTAAAAATCAATCAGCTCAACGTAAATAAATACGCTTTTCATAAAAATAAATTTCCCGTCGAAGTTTTTTTACAATATGCTGGGGACAAAACTGCCAATGCAGAATTTACTATTTCGCAAGGAAATACTGTTGTAGCAAAAGAGAAACTTTCTTTCTCGCCATCAAAAAAAACAGCTTCTTTAAATCTATTATTGCCAGCAGATAAAATTGGATTACAAATTTATAAGGCCAGCATACAATCCTCAGCAAAAGAGAAAAACAGTTACAATAACATCAAAAATTTTGCTGTTGAAATTATCGATCAAAAGTCTACTATTGCAATTGTTTCAGCTATAAACCACCCAGATATTGCTTGCATTAAAACGTTCAATTGAAGTTAATGCACAGCGTAAAGTGGTATTAGTTAAGCCAAACGAAATTAATAATTTAGATGATATTTCTGTTTTAGTTTTATACCAGCCAACAACAGCTTTCAAGGCAATATTTGATAACAATAAATTAAAAGGAACAAATAGTTTTATTATAACAGGAAACAACACCGATTTCAATTTTTTAAATCAGCAACAGAACAATCTGATTTTTAAAATGAGCAATCAGCGAGAAGATTTTCTTTGCGAATTCCATCCAGACTTTAATCTGTTTGCAATCGATGATATCGGTTTTGAAAATTTCCCGCCTTTACAAAATCCATTCGGAAATATAAGTACAAACGGAAATGTATCTGTTTTACTTTCGTCAAAAATTCGAAACGTTTCTACAAATGCTCCATTGTTGGCTTTTGCCGAAAATCAAGGAAAAAGAACCGCTTTTCTTCTTGGAGAAAACAGCTGGAAGTGGCGTTTGCAAAGTCATGTTGATAATCAATCATTTGAAAAGTATGATGTTTTTATTGATAAAATAGTTCAATATCTAGCGTCATCGGCTTCAAAAAAATCTTTGGTAGTTACACACGAAAGTTTTTATAACTCTGGAGAAGAAATTATCATCAATGCACAATATTTCAATAAAAATTATGAGTTTGACGAAAAAGCCAGACTTACAATTACTGTTGTAAATGCTGCGACCAAACAAACTAAAAATTACGATTTGCTGAAAGGAAGTAATTCTTTTTCTGCTAATTTAGAAGGACTTCCAGCAGGAAAGTATAATTTTACAGTAAAAGAATTAAATTCAAATACTTCATACGCAAGTCATTTTGAAATCTTAGATTTTGATATCGAAAAGCAATTCGTAAATCCTGACGTAATTAAATTACAGCAATTAGCACAACAAACAGGAGGAAAAGCGTTCTTCGAAGATCAAGCCGATCAATTGATTAATACACTTTTAGAAAACAAAGAATATAAATCAATCGAAAAAAATATCTCAAGCAAAACCCCGATTATTGACTGGGTTTGGTTATTGATTTTGATTCTTTGCTTTGCTGACAGCAGAATGGTTTGTTAGAAAGTATAACGGGTTGCTTTAAGTAAATTTTAAAAATTAATATTTTTTGAATGAATAGAAATTTAATTTTACTTTTTTTATTTTTTCTAATCAATATTTCCTTTAGCCAAACTATTAGTAAAAAACAAAGTGATTCTTTAAAACAGGAAATTGTAAAAATATATCGTGAGGTTTATTGGAGTGCTCTGCCTAAACAAAAAGGTTGGGTTAATGATTATGAAAAGATTCTATCTGATAATGAAGAAAAAAAATTAGATAGTTTAATTTCTAAATACGAAAGGGAAACTTCAATAGAAATCGCAATTGTAACAATTGATACAATCAAAGTGGCGGAAAACAATTTTGAAGCTTTATCATTGCATATCGCTAAAACATGGGGAGTTGGTAAAAAAGGAAAAGATAACGGAATTCTTATTGCATTTTCTAAAGGATATAAAAATATCAGAATTCAAAATGGAAATGGAATTGAAAAAATATTTTCAAATGAAGACACCTCGAAAATTATTGAAAATGATTTTATTCCAGAATTTAAAATGGGAAATTATTATCAAGGTTTGACAAATGGAATCATTAAAATAATGGAGTATTTGAGAGGAAGAATACAAGAAGATTAATTGATTTTTAAGATATAAAAAATGGACTTCAGGCTAAAAGTTTTCTACACCGTTGCGCTCCGCCTTAATTTTACTAAAGCGGCAACAGAGTTGTATATTACGCAGCCAGCAGTTTCTAAACATATCCAAGAATTAGAGGAAGCATATAAAACCAAACTCTTCGAGCGAAACGGTTCCAAAATCGCTTTAACTCCAGCTGGAAAAATTCTTCTAAAATATACTAAAAGTATTTTCGATATCTATCGCGAAATAGACTTTGAAATGAGTTCGTTTAATGCAGAACGTCAAGGTTTGCTTAGACTAGGAGCAAGTACAACTATTTCGCAATATATTATTTCTCCAGTTTTGGCTAGTTTTCATCAAAAGCAAAAAGACATAAAAGTCAATTTACTGAATGGAAATACAGAACAAATCGAAAATGCTTTAATCAATAAAGAAATCGAAATCGGAATTGTTGAAGGACAATCTAAAAATCAATCCATAAAATACATTCCGTTTTTAAAAGATGAATTGGTTTTAGTCTGCAGCAGTAAAAATCCGTTGGTGCAACAAAATGAAATTTCAATAACTGATTTAAAATCAATGAAATTTATAACTCGAGAACGCGGTTCTGGAACACTTGAAGTTATAGAATTTGCATTAAAAAAAGCCAACTTAAAACTAGCAGATTTGCAAATCGAGATGCAATTAGGAAGTACAGAAAGTATAAAATCATATTTGTTAAATTCAGAATGTTTTGCTTTTATGTCTATTCATGCTGTAAGTAAAGAGTTGAAAAATAAAGAATTAATCGTTTTGGATGTAGAGCAATTAGCAATTGAAAGATATTTTTACATCATAACTTTACAAGGAAAGTCAGACTCATTATCAGAATTGTTTATTCAGAATTTAGCATCTCATTATAACTTGAAGTTATAGCCAATTGCAATTTACGATTAGCGTTTTTAAGATAAACGATAGAACTTTGCAGAGTAAATATCAATTACTTTTATTTTGAAAACAAAACAACAAACATCAGCACAATTATTTGAAATTAATCAATCACTTCAACAAGTACTTTTTCTTGTTGTAATTCTTTTATGTTTATTTTCGATTATTTCTCCTCCAGTAGCACTTTTATTGGGTGTTTTAATTGTGAACCTTTTTGGAAATCCGTTTGTAGAATTCAATCACAAAGCAATTACATTTTTATTGCAATTCTCTGTAGTAGGTTTAGGATTCGGAATGAACGCAAATAACGCAGTTTCAGCGGGAAAAGAAGGATTTGTTTTAACTGTCTTTTCAATATTCAGCACTTTGATTTTCGGATTTCTATTAGGGAAATGGCTTAGGACAGAGAAAAAGACTTCTCATTTAATTTCTTGCGGAACAGCAATTTGTGGAGGAAGCGCGATTGCCGCTATTTCCCCTGTAATCAAATCGAACGAAAATCAGACTTCAATAGCTTTAGGAGTTATTTTTATACTAAACTCAATCGCTCTGTTTGTCTTTCCTTTTATCGGACATCAATTAGATTTGTCTCAAAAAGACTTTGGGCTTTGGTGTGCAATTGCCATTCACGACACTAGTTCTGTTGTGGGCGCGGCAAATAAATATGGTGCAGAAGCTCTTCAGGTTGCAACAACAGTAAAATTAGCCAGAGCTTTATGGATTATTCCAATTTCAATTTTGACTGCTTTTTTATTTAAAAGCAAGAACTCAAAAATTAAAATTCCTTATTTCATCGGTTTGTTTGTTGTTGCAATGTTAGTGAATACCTATATTCCGTCAACAACCATTTTTACAGCACATCTTGTTGGTATTGCTAAAATTGGTTTAACTATAACTTTATTTCTAATTGGTGCAACGCTAAACTTTGCCACTTTAAAAGCAGTAGGAGTAAAGCCTTTGCTTCAAGGTGTTTTTTTATGGATTTTTATAGCTGTTTTAGCTTTATTATCAATACTTTATTTAGGATAATGTCATTATTTTACATTGGAGAATTTTACAATTGGTTTGTCAATCATTTTGTAAAATTTTCCTTTGAATGAGTAATGCCTTTCAATTACAAAATTAAATTGCTTTTTGGTTTTTGCCATTTCTGCAAGTTCAGCCGGTAAATCAACTTCGAAATCATCTTCTGTACCTTTTGCTTTTTTGTATGAACCTTTTGTTACGATTTTAAAATCTCTAAAGAATTTTTTATTATTATCTGTAACGACAGTATAAGTGCTTGACCATTCTGAGCTAATGCTATTGAAAAGAGAGTAATAATCAATTTCCATTAGAGGCTGATATTTTCCATCAAATCCGGCGATTAGGTATAAATAACCGTTATATGGAGCACCTGCGCCACCATTGGCATGAACAAGTGATAAAGCAAATTGATCTTCTCCAATTTCAACTAGTTTAGGAGTTGGACATTGTGCAAAAGATCCAAAAGCGACAACTGCAGGTTGAAAAGATTTCATTTCCCAAACATTACTGTTCTTTTCGAATTTAGCCACGCCTAATAATCCGCCAGAAAAACGTCCTGTTTGCAAGCCGTCTTCATCATGAACAGAATGATTGAAAACTAAAATTTTAAACTGATTTCCTTTAGAATCGCTATAATCAATATTAGCCAAAAGTCTTGTGGCTACACCTTCGCTATAAGGAAACATTTGATCTCCTTCTACGCCATTTACATCAACAAAAGACGAAGGTTTGCAGGATTTACATTTCCAGCTTATGAAAGTATTTTTATCGGAAAGGTGATATAAATTACCTGGAAACAATTTTTGCATTGTTTTTTCACCATTCAAAGGATCAGATACCTTAAGGACTCTTTTTTGATTTAATATGGTGTCACTGACGTTTTTTAATTTCAAATCAGTTTCTTGTGCAAAGCAAAAGGTAGAAATTAATAGAAATAAATTTAAAGTAATTTGGCGCATAAAATTGAATTTTGATGGTAAAGCAAATGTATAAAGAAAATTATTGTTAATATGAAATTATGCTGTTTTTACGAGGTAAAATCTCAAAAAGTTAAAATTACAGAATCTTATTGATAGTATTTTTTGCGTATTCTTTAATTAAAACTAAATTTGCTCCCTCTAATAAAAAAACAAATGAAAAAAATCCAAATGAGACCAAAATTAATCGCTTTCGGTGTATTAGTTATTGGCTTTATTATGTTATCATGGGGAACTGTTGGCCATGAACGTATTAACAAAGCTGCTGTAATGGCTTTACCAAAACAATTGCAGATATTTTTCTATAATCACATTGATTTTATTACCCAAGAAGCTTCGGTTCCAGATATCCGTAAGTATGCTTTAAACTATAAAGAAGAAGGACCAAGACATTATTTTGACATGGAGAACTTTGGTCCTGCAGACACTTATCCGAAAACATTAGAAGAGGCAAAACAAAAATACGATGCTAAATTCTTGTCGGATAACGGAATCTTACCATGGTATATGGAAGATATGATGGCAAAATTGACAAAAGCTTTTAAAGATAAAAATAAAGCTGAAATCTTATTCCTTGTCGCAGATTTAGGACATTATGTTGGTGATGCGCACATGCCATTACATACTTCTGCAAATCACGACGGACAATTAACAGATCAAAAAGGAATTCACTCACTTTGGGAAAGTAGATTACCAGAGTTGTTTGTTAAAAATTATAAATTAAATGTTCCTGAAGCACAGTATTATCCAGACGTTCACAAAGCAATTTGGGACTTGATTAACGATACTCATAGCTTGGCGCAACCTTTATTGGATATCGATAAAAAATTGAGAACTGCAACTCCTCAAGACAAAGTATTTAAATTAGATGCAGAAGGAAATGTAATGAAAACGAGATACAATACTGCTGTTTTTTCTGAGGATTATGCTAAAAAGCTTCACGAACAATTAAACGGAATGGTTGAAAGCCAAATGAAAAAAGCTATTGTCGCAACTGCAAGTTTTTGGTATACTGCATGGATAAATGCTGGAAAACCAGATTTGAGCGATTTAGATGCTCCAGCGGTTACACAAAGAAATTATCAAGCTTTACAAGATGATTTGAAATTGTTTCAAAAAGGTGATTTGTTTGGAATGAAAAATCAAAATGATTAAATATTGATTTCAAATTTCATAGTTTAAGTTTTCTAGTTTCTATGAAATCCTTAAAATAAAACAAACCCGACAAGTTTAAAAAACCTGTCGGGTTTGTTTTTATAATATAAATATCGAAAAAAACAGCTTGGGTTTCACTAATCACACAAGGAAAAGATAGCTTCTAAAAAATCTTAGCATTCTCTGCGATTAAAAAACAGTCGCAAATAAAAAGATTTATAAAAAGAAAACCCGGCAGATGCCGGGTTTCTTTTTGTATTAGTCACGAACGTTTGCGTATAATTTTTTATTCTTATTTGCAATTTCTTTAAACTGATATTCTTTTTCTTTCAAGACATAGGAAGCAGACTTGGTAATAAGAAATAGTTTGCTCGATTAAACTTTGATTCTTTGATTTTAATGGAATTTCATCGTAATAAATTTGAAATTCAGGAGAAATTCCAGTTTTCTCGTTAAGTTTTAACTGAAACTGTTGTATCTGTTGTTTAGGAGAAAGTATAGTTAAAACATTATCTTTTATTAAACCTAAATCCTGATAAGTAGCTATAAAAGCTCGAGGTTGATAGTCTGTTTTAAGAACATCACAACCAAAAAATTTACTATGATAATCAAAATTTAGAAGTCCAAATAATGTTGGCATAACATCGATTTGTGACATTAATTTATTGAACTTTTCAGGTTTTGCACCTGGTGTGTAAATTAATGCTGGAATTCTATATTTGTCTAATGGAAGTTCTGTTTTTCCTGCACTTGAAGCACAATGGTCGGCTACAATTACAAAAACAGTATTTTTATACCAAGGTTGTTTCTCAGCTTGCTTAAAAAATTGACGAAGTGCATAATCAGTATATTTTACGCCACCATCACGAGATTTAATATTTCCAGGAATATCAATTTTATTGTCTGGATAAGTAAACGGCCTGTGATTGCTAACTGTCATGATATGGTTAAAGAAAGGTTTGTTTTCCTTTGCTTCAGCATTCATGATTTTAATAGCTTTATTGTACATATCTTCATCGCAAACTCCCCATACGTTAGAAAAAGTGACTTCATTTTTAGCGAAGCTTGATTTGTCAACAATTTGATATCCGTTTCCTGAGTAAAAGTCCTGCATGTTGTCAAAAAAAGCATCTCCACCATACATAAACTTTACATTGTAGCCTTTTTGAAGAAAAATAGATCCAGTTGAGAACTTATTTTTATTGTCTTCTCTTTTACAACACTTTCGCCAGCTGTAGGAGGAAGGCACAAGGTTACAGCTTCAAGACCACGTACAGTTCTGTTTCCTGCAAGCATAAACATTTGTAAAAAGTAAACTTTTTTGAGCAAGACTATCTAAAAATGGAGTAATATTTTGCTCGTTTCCGTACATTTTCATGAAATCGGCACTTAAGCTTTCAACCGTAATTAAAACCACATTTTTTCGTTGTTCTAACGAATCTTCTTTTATTTCTCTAAGTGTATTTTTTCCAGAAATAGCAGGCAATTCTTGTTTTAAAATGGCAAATGCTTTCTCATTAGGAATCGTTTTGTAGAATTTGTAATAGTCCAATTTGTTATTTTGGAAGGCTAAATAAAACTTGTAGATTCCGTTAGATTGTAATTCGTTTACAAAAACATTTTTAGAATTTTCTGTTTTGGCTAATCCAGGAACAGCTACTAAAGCAGTAATAAATAACACTGCATAAAGTGCTGTGATTTTTATTTTTTCGCTAAAACTTGGAATTTCATCAATATAATTTCTAGAATTCTTGATAATAAAATAGGTTATAATTCCTGTAATGGCAAACAAAGTTGAGAATATTGGAATTACAGGATAAGACTGCATGATGTTTCCAATAACTTCATTTGTGTAAATTAGATAATTGACAGCTATAAAATTGTATTTTACGCCAAATTCATTCCAGAAGAAAAATTCGCTAATTGCATTCTGAAGAATTAGTAAAACATAAAGAAAGATCACAAATGCAAAAAGCCAGTATCTAATTTTATTTCTGTGCTTTGGTAAGAAAAGAAAAAGCGCAAACAAAAGTGTTTTGAGCGAAACAAAAATCAAAACGATTTTTGGCAAAGCACCTCCATACTCGTCAAAAATGCTTTTTCCTGACGCTATATAAATTAAAAGCGCCAAAAAACCTGCCAGTATAATATATCCGTAAGGTTTATTGTATTTTGAATTTGAAATAAAAATAAGATAAAGCCATAAGAAGGCTAATGCTATCGAGAAAACAAAAAAATCTGAAACTAAACCCAGCGAAAAAATCTTTAAGCTCTCGATAAATGAAAAAGAGCTTTGAGTAATTGGGTGAAAAAGTAAAACAATTCTAAGTGTGAAACTTACAACAAAATAAAGCAGTGCCAGATTGTAAAACGGCGAAAGTTTTTTGAAAAAATTCATCAGTTATTTTTTTACAAAATTACTTACGAATCATTAACGTCAGATTAAGTTCGACTTTTACCTTACTTAACATTAGCTTAATATTTACTTAAGATTCTGGTTTTCTTTATTAATTGATAGTGTAGGTCATTTCTGAGAGCTAAATTATTTATCTTTGGATTACAAAAAGAAATTCAAATTTTAATCAGATACGATAAATGCATATTTTAATAGTTGAAGACGAAGTAGGAATTGTTCAATTTCTAAAACAAGGCTTGCTCGAGGAAGGTTATCAAATTACTACTGCTGCCGATGGTTCAAAAGGTTTTGAACTAGTTCAAGAACAAAAATTTGATTTGATTCTTCTGGATTGGATGTTGCCAAAAATCAACGGACTTGATCTGTGTAAAGCCATTAGAATTAAGGATCAAACTACGCCAATTATTTTTTTAACAGCAAAAGATACTGTGCAAGAGACGATTGAAGGATTGAAAGCGGGCGCAAACGATTATATCAAAAAACCTTTCAGTTTTGAGGAATTGGTTGAACGAATTAAAGTTCACTTTAGAAATAAAAAGCAAATTGAAACTTTGACTTTAGGAAATATTACAATGGACTTATCCAGACATATTGTTTTGAAAGGAGAAGAAGAAATTTCGCTTACACAACGAGAGTTTGAATTGTTGGCATATTTAATTCAAAACAAAGGAAAAGTCTGCACTAGAAATCAAATTTTGAGAGATGTGTGGGAAATTAATTTTGAGTACGACACTGGTGTTATTGATGTTTTTATGAATGCAATTCGAAAAAAACTAAATCTTAAAATTGAAGAAGATTATATAAAAACCATTCGTGGTATTGGGTATATTGCCAATGATTAGCAAAATGACATCACTCTCCTTTAAAAATAGAATTGCATTAAACTATATTGTAGGAACAGGGCTTCTTGTTTTAGTGGTTTTTTCTGCAATTTATTTCATTGTAAAACTGACGGTTTACAATCATATTGATGAAAACTTAAACATAGAAGTTCAAGATCATTTAAAAGAATTAAGAATTGAAAATGGTGTTGTTGTTTTTATGGATAGTGAAGAATGGGAAGAAAGAGAACACAATTCTGTTGATGTAAATCCTGTTTTTGTCCAATTTTTAGATTTGAATAAAAACATAATTGAAAAGTCTCCCAATCTTAAAAATGAGAAGCTTATTTTTCATAAAAATAAAGATCATTTTGAGCTTTATGATACTAAACTGCTAGGTAATAAAATTCGTCAAATTCAAGTTCCACTGCATATTGGAACTAAAAAAATTGGATATTTGATTATTGCAATGTCGCTTTCAGATTCGTCAAAAGTCTTGCAAAACCTGTTAGATACATTAATGATTGCATTTCCAATTATTCTTTTGATTTTGTTTTTTCTGGCAAGATTCTTTGCAGGACGAAGTATTAGGCCAATAAATAATATTATTCAGACTTCTAAAATTATTACGAAAGACAACCTAAAAGCAAGGATTCCGTTGCCAAAAACAAGAGACGAATTGTTTACGCTTTCAAAAACAATTAATAATTTATTGAATCGAATTGAAGACGCCATAGAACGTGAAAAACAGTTCACATCTGACGCTTCACACGAGTTAAGAACACCTCTTACTGTAATTAAAGGAACACTTGAAGTGCTTATACGTAAACCTAGAGATAGTAAGGAATACGAAGAAAAAATAAACTATTGCATTAATGAAGTAGATCACTTAAATTCTCTTGTAGATCAGCTTCTTTTGATGGCTCGTTTTGAGAATCAAAAACAAAATATTAACAAAGAAAATATTTATCTAAATGCAGTAGTTTTAGATGTTTTGACGTTGAATGCAGATAAGATTAAATCACAACAAATAAATGTGGTTCTAGATGCTTCAGAAGAGTTTTATATTTATTCTGATAATTATTTAACCGTCACGATTCTTCGAAATATCATTTCTAATGCTGTTAAATATTCAAAACGTAATAGCGAAGTTCGAATTTCATTGTCTAGACAAAATGATAAAGTTATTTGTACTATTGTAGATCAAGGAATCGGCATTGCTAAGAAGGATTTGGAATCTATCTTAAATCCGTTTTTTAGATCAGATTCTCTCAATCACTCAGAAATTAAAGGAACAGGACTTGGATTATTTATTGTAAAAAGAATGACAGATTTACTTCAGGTTAAGTTTAAAATTGAAAGTGAAATAGGAAAAGGAACTAGCGTTTTATTGGTTTTTGAAGAATATGATAATTCGTTAAAGTAATTTTAAAATCATTGCAAAAAATGTGGTCTAAAACGATTTTTAACAATAAACTATCGTTAAGTTAAATTAAAAATTGTTTTTTAATTATTTTATCTAGTATATTTGCAACCGAATCAAAGAATTATAAAACAAACCAAACAATGATTTCAAATCAATTACATCATCATCATTTTCATTATTGCTCTCAAGCGATGTGTTAATGGTATGTGTGTAAATCATCATATTTTAAAACCCGTTTGAGTACATCAAACGGGTTTTTTTATACCAATTCTTTGTACTCAAACTATTAATCAAACAACAACTAAAAAAATGAGTACTTTAAAAATTGCAATTCAAAAATCAGGTCGTTTAAACGAAGACAGTATCCAAATTCTTAAAGATTGCGGTATTTCAATCAATAACGGAATCGACCAATTAAAAGCAGAAGCTTCAAATTTTCCTCTTGAAGTTTTATATCTAAGAAATTCAGATATTCCTCAATACTTAATTGATGGAGTGGTAGATTTAGCAATCGTTGGCGACAATCTTTTGGTAGAAAAAGGAAAAGGAATAGAAGTAGTTCAAAACTTGGTTTCTCAAAATGTAAAGTTTCAGTAGCAGTTCCTAAAACTTTCGAATACAATTCGGTTCAGGATTTAGCTGGACTTCGTATTGCTACTTCTTATCCAAATACAGTTAACGAATATTTCAGTAAATTTGGTTTAAGTGTTGATATTCACCAGATTTCTGGTTCTGTAGAAATCGCACCAAATATTGGTCTTGCTGACGCTATTGTAGACATTGTTTCAAGCGGAAGCACTTTATTCAAAAACAATTTAAAAGAAGTTGAAGTTATTTTGAAAAGTGAGGCAGTTCTAGCTGTTTCTCCAAAAGTTTCTCCAGAAATTCAAAAACACATTGACACTTTAAAATTCAGGATTCAAGCCGTTTTAAGAGCTAGAAATTCAAAATATATCTTAATGAACGTTCCAAATGATAAAATTGATGCAGTTGGAAAAATTCTTCCAGTTTTAAGAAGTTTAACCGTTTTGCCATTGGCACAGGAAGGCTGGAGCAGTGTTCACTCGGTAATTGACAAAGATACTTTCTGGGATGTAATTGATCAACTAAAAGAAGTTGGAGCAGAAGGAATTCTGGTTTGCCCAATTGAGAAAATGGTTCTTTAGGGCTGCGCCCGCTTTAGGCAGTAAGCTTTAAGCTTTACGCTTTTGAAAAGCTTGCTCCTAATGCAAAAAATAAACACAACGTTAATAAAGCCTAAAGCCTACAGCTTAAAGCTTAAAGCTTAAAAAAAATGAATAAAATAATCAGTCCAAAACCAGAAATCTGGTTAGAAATATTAAAGAGACCAACACAAACTGTTGATGATATTGAAGTTACAGTAAAAGAGATTTTTAAAGAGGTTCAGAGAAAAGGAGATGAAGCGGTTGCGAAATACACTTCGATTTTTGACGGAATTTCGTTAGACAATTATGAAGTTTCTCAAGCAGAAATTGAAGAAGCAATTAGTCTGATTCCGATTGAATTGAAGGAAGCGATCGAATTAGCAAAAAACAATATTTATAATTTTCATAACGCTCAAAAAACAGATCGTGTTTCTGTTGAAACGATTGAAGGGGTAAACTGCTGGCAAGAAAAAAAGACCAATTCAGAAAATTGGTTTATATATTCCAGGAGGAACAGCACCATTGTTTTCAACTGTTTTAATGCTTGCTGTTCCGGCTGAAATTGCGGGTTGTAAAGAGATTGTTTTGTGTTCGCCACCAGATAAAAAAGGAAAAATAAATCCAGCAATTTTGTACGTCTGCGAATTTATGTGGAGTAACTAAAATTTTGAAAGTTGGCGGAATTCAAGCCATTGCAGGAATGACTTTCGGCACACAATCTATTCCGAAAGTATATAAAATTTTCGGACCAGGAAATCAGTTTGTAACCGTAGCAAAACAGTTGGCAACTCAGTTTGGAGTAGCAATCGATATGCCTGCTGGCCCTTCAGAATTGTTAATTGTCGCAGATGATAGCGCAGTCCCTGCTTTTGTAGCTTCAGATTTACTATCTCAAGCAGAGCACGGAACAGATAGTCAGGTAATTTTGGTTTCGACTTCAAAAAAATTAATTGACGAAGTAGAAAAAGAAGTTCAGACTCAATTACAAGTGCTTCCGCGAAAAGCAATTGCAGAAAAAGCCATTGAGAATTCAAAGCTAATTTTTGTTGAAAACGATCAAATCGCTTTAGATTTAATCAATGAATATGGACCAGAACACTTTATTATTTGTTCTGAATATGATGATTTCTATTGTAATGGAATCGTAAATGCAGGTTCTGTTTTTATTGGGAATTATACGCCAGAAAGTGCTGGAGATTATGCATCTGGAACCAATCATACTTTGCCGACGAACGGTTACGCTAAGAATTACAGCGGTGTAAATTTGGACAGCTTTATGAAATCGATGACATTCCAAAAAATATCAGAAAAAGGGATTCAGAATATTGGAAACGCTATCGAAAGAATGGCTGAAGCTGAAGGATTGCAAGCGCATAAAAACGCCGTGACCTTAAGATTAAAGAGTTTAGAATAAAAGACAAAGGAAGAAGAAAGAGCAAAGAAACAAGTTTTTTTTAAAGTCTTTCATCTTGGTTCTTGCTTCTTAAAAAATAAAACAATGAATACTTTCGATATAAATACAATAACACGTGAAAACGTAAAATCCTTAAAACCATATTCTTCTGCAAGAGATGAGTTTGAAGATTTTGACACAGCCGAAATGATTTTTCTAGATGCTAATGAAAATCCGTTTCAAAATGGTGTAAATCGTTATCCAGATCCACAACAGAATTCGGTTAAAGCAATTTTGGCTAAAAACAATTTAATAAAACAAAGCCAGATTTTGTTAGGAAACGGAAGCGATGAAGTTTTAGATCTGCTTTTTAGAGCTTTCTGCGAACCAAATAAAGACAATATCATTTCGTTACCGCCAACATACGGGATGTATGGTGTTTTGGCTAATATTAATGCGGTTGAAAATAGAGAAATTCTGTTATCAACAGACTTTCAGCCACAAGTAGAAAAGATTCTAGAAGCAGTTGATAAGAATACGAAAATTATTTTTTTATGCTCACCAAATAACCCAACAGGAAATTCTTTTTCAGATGAAAGTGTGGTGAAATTATTGCAAAACTTTAAAGGTTTAGTAGTAATTGATGAAGCATATATTGATTTTTCGGAGAAGGAAAGCTGGTTGGCAGAAATAGATGCTTATCCAAATTTAGTGATTACGCAAACACTTTCTAAAGCTTATGGTTTAGCAGGAATTCGTTTAGGGGTTTGCTATGCTTCTGAAGCTGTAATTTCAATTTTAAATAAGATCAAACCGCCTTATAATGTAAACGAATTAACGCAACAAAGAGCAATCGAACGTTTGAAGGATTTTGATAAAATTAAACAAGAAATAGCTTCTATTGTTGAGCAAAGAGAAGAATTGCTTAAAGTTTTACTTGAAGTGAGTTTTGTTGAAAAAGTATATCCAACGGAAGCTAATTTTATTTTAGCAAAAGTGGATGATGCGAACAAAAGATACGATCAATTGATCGAAAAAGGAATTGTAATTAGAAACCGAACGACACAACCTTTATGCGAAAATTGTCTTCGCTTTACAATTGGAACAAAAGAAGAAAACGCTGTTGTAATTAGAGAATTGAAGTTGTTGAATTAAAAAATATAGCCACAGATTAGAAGGATTAAAATGATTTCTTTCTGTGTGTGATTTTTAGCCACGAATTACACAAATTAGCACGAATTAAATTGGAGAAATTCGTGAATTCGTGGCAAAAAAATCATATTAATCTGTGAAATCTGTGGCAAAACAAAAAAACATGAAAAAAGTACTTTTTATCGATCGTGACGGAACGATTGTTTTAGAACCTGAAAACTACCAATTAGACAGTTTAGATAAACTAGAATTTTATCCAAAAGCATTTCAGTATTTGGCTAAAATTGCTAATGAATTAGATTACGAATTAGCAATGGTAACCAATCAGGACGGATTAGGAACGGACAGTTTTCCTGAAGATACGTTTTGGCCAACGCAAAATTTCATTCTAAAAGCTTTTGAAAACGAAGGAGTTGTTTTTGATGAAATTTTTGTTGACAGAACTTTTCCTGAAGAAAACGCGCCTACACGCAAACCAAGAACTGGAATGCTTACTAAATATTTGAACAATCCTGAATATGATTTAACTAATTCTTTTGTTTTAGGAGATCGTTTAACGGATGTTGAATTGGCGAAAA
Source organism: Flavobacterium ginsengisoli (assembly GCF_029625315.1). Classification (NCBI taxonomy): domain Bacteria; kingdom Pseudomonadati; phylum Bacteroidota; class Flavobacteriia; order Flavobacteriales; family Flavobacteriaceae; genus Flavobacterium; species Flavobacterium ginsengisoli. The sequence continues at coordinate 967,409 of NZ_CP121110.1, read as the reverse complement.
ACCTTGGTGCAAAAGCGATTTTCATGAACGATACAGATGGCGCAGGAAGCAATGAAATTTCTTCAAAACGTGAAGAATTGGATGAAACAATCGTTTTGCAGTCAATGGATTGGAAGAAAATTTATGAGTTTTTGAAATTAGAGGCGCGTTCGGCTTCTATTACAAGAAAAACGAACGAAACGGATATTTATATTAATTTAAATCTTGACGGAACAGGAAAAAGCAAAATCGACATCGAATTGCATTTTTTGATCACATGTTAGATCAAATCTCGCGTCACGGTCAAATGGACTTGGAGATTCTTGTAAAAGGGGATTTAGAAGTTGATGAACATCATACAATCGAAGATACAGCAATTGCTTTAGGAGAAGTTTTCGCAAAAGCTTTAGGAAATAAATTAGGAATTGAACGTTATGGTTTCTGTCTTCCAATGGATGATTGTTTAGCGCAAGCGACAATTGATTTTGGAGGAAGAAATTGGCTGATTTGGGAAACCGAATTTAAACGTGAAATGGTTGGAAAAATGCCAACTGAAATGTTCTATCACTTCTTCAAATCATTCACAGACGGTGCAAAAGCCAACTTAAATATCAAAGCAGAAGGAATCAACGAACATCATAAAATCGAAGCAATCTTCAAAGCTTTCGCGAAAGCAATAAAAGTAGCCGTAAAAAGAGATACCGAAAAAATGATTTTGCCTTCAACGAAAGGAATGCTTTAATTGAGTCAAAAGTGGAAAGTCATAAAGTCGAAAGTTTCCTAAATAACGGATATTTAAAACGACTTTAAGACTTTGGACTTTTGACTTTAAGACTAAAATTAAATGAAAATAGTAATTATAAATTACGGAGCAGGAAATATACAAAGCATAATGTTTGCTATTGAAAGATTAGGTTTTAAAGCTGTTCTGAGTAATAATCCAGATGAAATCAAATCGGCAGATAAAGTGATTTTTCCTGGTGTGGGCGAAGCGAGTTCGGCTATGGCAAAACTTCGTGAAAGTGGTTTAGACAGTTTGATTTCAGAATTAAAACAGCCAGTTTTAGGAATTTGCTTGGGTATGCAGTTAATGTGCAACAAAACAGAAGAAGGAAATACCAAAGGTTTAGGCATTTTTGATGTTGATGTTGTAAAATTTTCAAACAACGTAAAAGTACCACAAATGGGTTGGAATCAGATTTATGATTTAAAAACCGATTTATTCAAAGGAATTTCTGAAAATGAATTCATGTATTTGGTTCACAGTTTTTACGCACCAAATTGCGAATATGCTGTTGCTAAAACAAATTATGACGTAGAATACGCATCTGCATTACAAAAAGATAATTTTTACGGTACACAATTTCACCCAGAAAAGAGCGGTGATGTCGGAGAAAAGATTCTAGGTAATTTTTTAAAAATGTAAAAAATCAAATATCAATCAAATTATCAATTTTGAAAATCAAAAAGGCTTTATGACTTTAGACTTTCAAACTTTAAGACTAAATTAAAATGAGAATAATACCAGCCATAGATATCATTGAAGGAAAATGCGTTCGTTTGTCCAAAGGTGATTATGATACTAAGATAATTTACAATGAAAATCCGCTTGAAGTGGCAAAATCATTTGAAGCACACGGAATTGAATACCTGCATTTAGTAGATCTTGACGGTGCAAAATCGAGTAAAATTGTCAACTATAAGATATTAGAACAAATTGCAACGCAAACGAGCTTAAAAATTGATTTTGGAGGCGGATTAAAATCCGATGATGATTTAAGAATTGCTTTTGAAAGTGGTGCAAACCAAATTACCGGCGGAAGTATTGCTGTAAAAAACAGAGCAATTTTTGAAAAATGGATTTCAGAATATGGTTCAGAAAAAATTATTTTGGGAGCTGACGCAAAAGATGAAAAAATAGCGGTTTCTGGCTGGTTGGAAGAATCAAACGAAGATTTAGTTCCATTTATTCAAGATTATCAATCAAAAGGAATTCAGTATGTTATTTGTACAGATATTGCCAAAGATGGAATGCTTCAAGGTCCAAGTTTTGATTTGTATAGCAAAATTTTAGCAGAAGCAAAAGGCATAAAATTAATTGCTTCTGGCGGAATTTCAACTTTCGACGAATTACCAAAACTTGCAGAATTAGGCTGTGAAGGAACTATTATCGGAAAAGCAATTTACGAGGGAAGAATCACTTTGAAACAACTAGAGAATTATATAATTGGTTTATAGTTGTTAGTTGTTGGTTGATAGTTTATCGTATTAGCCAACAACAATCAACCAACAACCAGCAACCAAATTAAAAATGTTAGCAAAAAGAATAATACCTTGCTTGGATATAAAAAACGGAAGAACTGTAAAAGGCGTTAATTTCGTTGATTTGCGTGATGCAGGAGATCCTGTAGAATTGGCTGAAATTTATTCGAGAGAAGGCGCAGACGAATTGGTTTTTCTAGATATTTCGGCAACAGAAGAAAGACGCAAAACTCTTGTAAATATGGTACGAAGTGTGGCAGAAAAAATCAATATTCCGTTTACGGTTGGTGGCGGAATTTCATCTGTTGAAGATGTTGATATTCTATTAAATAATGGAGCTGATAAAGTTTCAATTAATTCATCGGCATTTAAAAATCCGCAGTTAATTAATGATTTGGCTCAGAAATTTGGAAGTCAATGTGTTGTCGTAGCAATTGATGCTAAACAAATTGACGGACAATGGATTGTACATTTAGTTGGAGGAAAAGTGCCAACTGAGTTGAATTTATTCGATTGGGCCGTTGAAGTTGCAGAACGAGGTGCAGGAGAAATCCTTTTTACTTCAATGGATAATGACGGAACTAAAAATGGCTTTGCAAATGAGGCTTTGGCGAAACTATCCGAATTAGTAAATATTCCAATTATTGCTTCGGGAGGCGCTGGAAACATACAGCATTTCGTAGATTCGTTTAAAGAAGGAAAAGCAGACGCCGCTTTGGCGACAAGTGTTTTTCATTTTAAAGAAATCGAAATCAAGGCGTTGAAACAAGAATTAAGAAATAATAATATAGAAGTTCGATTATAGTTTTGACTTTAAGACTTTGGACTTTATAACTTTAGACTAAAATTATGGAAATCGATATCAAAAGCGCACACGGATTAATTCCTGCTATAATCCAAGATTCAGAAACAAAAAATGTTTTGATGTTGGGTTATATGAACGAAGAATCGCTTCAAAAAACAATAGAAACACAAAAAGTAACTTTTTTCAGCCGTTCAAAACAAAGACTTTGGACGAAAGGCGAGGAGAGCGGTAACTTTTTAGAATTGGTAAGTATTAAAAACGATTGTGATGGTGATACGCTTCTGATTCAAGCAAAACCTGTTGGGCCAACGTGCCACACAGGCGCAGATACTTGCTGGCAGGAACCAAATGATGCCAATTACGGTTTTATTTCGCAATTAGAAAATACAATCAAAACCCGCAGAGAAAATGCTGATTCTGAACAGAGTTATGTAGCTTCTTTATTTGCAAAAGGAATCAATAAAATTGCTCAAAAAGTTGGAGAAGAGGCAGTAGAAGTGGTGATTGAAGCAAAAGATGATAACGATGATTTGTTTCTTAGCGAAAGCGCCGATTTATTGTTTCATTATTTGATTCTGCTTCAAGCGAAAGGATATCAGTTAAATGATGTTGTCGAAATTTTGAAGAAACGTCAGAAGTAAAGCTTGTCATTTCGACCGAAGGGAGAAATCACACCAGAAATTCCGCAAAGAATATCTTCAATCTTTGTCGATTTATGAGTGTGATTTCTCCCTTCGGTCGAAATGACACAATTAAGCAATTATACAAATAAACAGTTAAGCAAAAACAAATCATTCCACAAACTCAAAAACTGCAAACTCTTGTGGCTGATGAAAACCAAAAATTAAACTCTTATAAGGTTGTAAAGCAAGATATTCAGTTGTATTACCGTAATCAATTCTAAAAGCATTTCCTTTCCATTTTGTTCCAACTTTAGGTTTCGAAAAACCACCGTTTTCAATATTTTCTAGACTAGAAAACGGAATTTTAATTTCAACTGTATAGCCTTCTGGAGTCACTTTGCTTACAGATTCTAAACCTTTTATATCAAAATCCATTGCAGTATTCCATCCGCCACATTCTGGCGAAATGCATTTTAAAAGCAAATCATAATTTGTAGAAAATGCATTTACTCCAATTTCAATATAATTCTGACCGTCTCCATCTGGATCAAGAAATATTTCGACTAAATCATCAGTATTAAATATCTGAGAATCTTTTTTTTGCGGTGATCCAATGATTTGTGAATCAGTGCATTTGTAGGCTAAGTATAAGTTTTTATTATTCCACGAAAGTGAAACAAAAGTATTTTGCAAAGCTTTTTCTCCAGAATTATGAATTACGAAAGGGCCAATAAAAGGCGTTTTCCACTCTTTTAAATCTCCATCAATTGTTATTTTCTCAGATGTTTTATAAACAGGAAATGTCTGCGAATAGTTATTTATTGAATATAAAAATATCAAAAGGTATACAAATGAGCTAAATTTCATAAAACAGGAAAATTTTAGCTAAAATAAAAAACAATATGATATATGATTATAAATTTTGTAACATAAATTGAAAATATATACTAATGTTGTAACTAATTCAAAACTTAATTTATAGATATGAAAAGATACTTTAAAAGTGTTGTAGTTGCTTTTCTAATTGGTTTTACTGCCAATGCTCAAGGCCTTTTAAGTAAATCAGAAACAGGTTTTACGCATCAGGATACTTTACGCGGAAGCATTACTAAAGAAAGAGCTTGGTGGGATTTGAAATATTATCACCTTGATATTAAGGTGAATCCGGCAGACAGAACCATTTCGGGAACCAATACTGTTCGTTATACGGTTTTAACGGATTACAATCGTATGCAGATTGATCTTCAGCAACCAATGAATATCACAAAAGTTACACAGAATGGAAAGGAATTAAAGTTTGAAAGAGATGGAAATGCTTTCTTTATTACTTTGAATGAAAATCAAAAAGTGGGCGATACAAAAGAAATTATTGTATCGTTTGGCGGTGTTCCAAAAGAAGCTGTTCGTCCGCCTTGGGATGGAGGAATAACTTGGCAGAAAGATAAAAACGGAAAAGATTTTATAGCTTCATCTTGTCAGGGATTAGGAGCTAGTGTTTGGTGGCCTTGCAAAGATCATATGTACGACGAAGTAGAGAATATGCTAATTAGTGTAAATGTTCCTGGAGATTTAACTGATGTTTCAAATGGAAGGCTTCAAAGTATTAAAAAACAAAAGGATGGAACAAAAACTTTTAACTGGTATGTTGCCAATCCGATTAATAATTACGGCGTAAATATCAATATTGGAGATTACGTTAATTTCTCAGAAAAATTTAAAGGAGAAAAAGGTGATTTAGACTGTAATTACTATGTTTTGAGAGACAATTTAACTAAAGCAAAAGAGCAATTTAAAGATGCGCCAAAAATGCTGAAGGCTTTTGAAAGCTGGTTTGGACCTTATCCGTTTTACGAAGACAGTTATAAATTGGTCGAAGTTCCGTATTTGGGAATGGAGCACCAGAGTTCTGTAACTTATGGGAACAACTATCAGAATGGGCATAACGGACATGATATAAGCGGAACCGGTTGGGGATTAAAGTTTGATTATATCATTATTCACGAATCGGGTCACGAGTGGTTTGCCAATAATATTACTTATAAGGACATTGCCGATATGTGGATTCATGAAAGCTTCACCACTTATTCTGAAGTTCTTTTTATAGAATATTATTACGGAAAAGATGCCGCAAATGAATACGCGAGAGGAATTAGAAAAATGATTGCTAATAAAGAGCCTATTATTGGGTATTATGATGTAAACAGAGAAGGTTCTGGAGATATGTATCCAAAAGGCGCCAACATGATTCATACGATTCGTCAGGTGATTAATGATGATGCGAAGTTTAAATCGATTCTTCGTGGATTGAACAAAACGTTTTATCATCAAACCGTTACCACAAAACAAATTGAAGACTATATTAGTAAAGAATTTGGAATTGATTTTAGCCCCATTTTTAATCAGTATTTGAGAACGCCTCAGGTGCCTGTTTTTGAATATTATTTTAAAAATAAAAAATTAGCTTATCATTGGATTAATTGTCAGGAGAACTTTAATCTTCCTTTAAAGGTAACTTTAAACGGCGAAGAAACTTGGCTAAAACCAACAACAGACTGGCAAGCCAAAGATTTAAATAGCGAAAAAACAGCTTTAACTGTAGATAAAAACTTTTATGTTATTGAATCTAATATCACAAATTAATCTTTGTAATTAGTTTAAAAACTGAAACCCAATAAATTTCTTATTTATTGGGTTTGTTTTTTATGAAGAAATCATAAAATTTTAGAATTCTTAATTCGAATGTTTACATTTGTGACAGATTAAGTTCGAATACTTTATTTATTTTATAATTCTAACTAATGAAAAATTACTTTGGAAGCATTTTAGGTGCTTTTCTAATTGGTTTTACTGCCAATGCTCAGGGACTTTTAAACAAGTCAGAAACCGTTTTTACACATCAAGACACTTTACGCGGAAGCATCACAAAAGAGAGAGCCTGGTGGGATTTAAAATATTATCACCTTGATGTAAAGGTTAAACCTGCTGAAAAATTTATTTCAGGTTCAAACACCGTTCGTTATACTGTTTTAACAGAAAACAACCGCATGCAGATTGATTTGCAAGAACCAATGAATATTACCAAAGTAACGCAAAATGGTAAAGAATTAAAATTTGAAAGAGATGGAAACGCGTTTTTCATCACTTTAAACGAAAAACAAAAAGTTGGTGCAGTAAAAGAAATCGTGGTTTTTTTTGAAGGAAAACCGAAAGAAGCTGTTAGAGCTCCTTGGGATGGTGGTTTCTCTTGGAAAAAAGATAAAAACGGAAAAGATTTTATTGCTACTTCTTGTCAAGGTTTAGGCGCTAGCGTTTGGTGGCCTTGTAAGGATCATATGTACGATGAAGTAGAGAATATGCTAATAAGCGTTAATGTTCCTGGAGATTTAACTGAGGTTTCTAACGGAAGATTACAAAGCGTAAAGAAAGAAAAAGACGGAACTAAAACTTTCAATTGGTATGTTGCCAATCCGATCAATAATTATGGTGTAAACATCAACATTGGAGATTACGTTAATTTCTCTGAAGTTTTTAAAGGTGAAAAGGGAAATTTAGATTGCAACTATTATGTGTTAAAAGATAATTTAGCTTTAGCAAAAGAGCAGTTTAAAGATGCTCCAAGAATGCTTAAAGCTTTTGAAAACTGGTTCGGGCCTTATCCTTTCTACGAAGACAGTTATAAATTGGTTGAAGTTCCGTATTTAGGAATGGAGCACCAAAGTTCTGTAACTTACGGAAATCAATACAAAAATGGTTATTTAGGACGTGATTTAAGTGGAACAGGTTGGGGATTAAAGTTTGATTTTATCATTATTCACGAATCAGGTCATGAATGGTATGCTAACAATATTACTTATAAAGATATCGCAGATATGTGGGTTCACGAGAGTTTTACCAATTATTCAGAAAGTCTTTTTGTGGAATACTACTATGGTAAAGAAGCCGGTGCTGAGTATGTAATTGGATGCAGAAAAAACATTAAAAATGACACACCAATTATTGGACATTATGATGTAAACAATGAAGGATCTGGAGATATGTATCCAAAAGGAGCTTCAATGCTTCATATGATTCGTCAAGTTATCAATGATGATGCAAAATGGAAATCGATTTTACGAGGCATGAACAAAACGTTCTATCACCAAACGGTTACTGGAAAACAAATTCAGGATTATATTAATGAGCAATCTGGAATTAACTTCAATAGAGTTTTTGCTCAATATTTAACTACAACTCAAATTCCGGTTTTTGAATATATGTTTAAAAATGGAACGTTCGGATATCATTGGACAAATTGTGTAGCGAAATTTGATATGCCGGTAAGAGTGAAATTAAACGGCGTTGAAACATGGTTGAAGCCAACTACAGAATGGCAATCGGTTAAAACAACAAACGAAGATAGAAAACTAGAAGTTGATAAAGATTTCTATGTTACGACTTCTAATATAGTCGAATAAAAATTCGATAATTTTCAATTTTTTAAATCCCAAATTCCAATTATCGGAGTTTGGGATTTTTTTATGGTTGTTAATCCGACAGGTTTTAAAAACCTGTCGGGTTTGTTGTTTTTAGTGTTTAGTATGTCATTTTGACCGAAGGGAGAAATCTCCACAAGAAACTCCACAAAGATTGGATTCTCATTACGGAGCTACTTGCGAAGATTTCTCCTTCGTCGAAATGACAAAAAGCCTTGAATTTAAAGGCTTTTTATTGGAATTTGGATTTTTTTATTAGAATTTAAATCTTAACGATTGTTCAATTTCGCCTTTTCCTTAATTATATCCGCAATTTTTCGATTCTCAATTTTACTTTCCAGCCACGAAATAATATCAAGATACAAGAAAGCTCTTTTCTCGTAAGTGTTCTTTTCAAGTTCTACGAAACGAGCGTGCATTTTCTTGAATTCCTTTTTAATATCAGCAGGGTAGAAGTTGTTTAGGTTTCTTAAAAACTTGATAATCTCCTTTTGAACCTCATGCAAATCGTTCATCTTCAATAAGAACTTATAGGTGCTCTTTAGATGATTTTCTAAATAATAATCTTTTCCAAGTTCGTAATGTGCAATCAGCGATAATAATCTCGCGAAGCACATTAAATCTTCGCGCATGGTCAAGTTCTTGTTGTTGATGATTTTATCTAAGTAATTAATGCATTCATTGTATTTTTCGTTACCAAAATAAATAGAAGCAATTTTATAGAAAAACAACATTTCGTGATGTTCATCAAGATGCTCGCTGTGTAATTTCAGTTTATTTAAAATTTCAGGAATCAAATATTCGCTTTCTGCGAAAGTACCTTCTAGTATGTGTAGATTCAATTTATTGTTATATACATATAAGAAAGACAATGAAGCAAGATTATCATTTGAAGGAAATTTTGGATCTGCAATAGTTTCTTCTAGAAGATTCAAGTACTTTTTGAAATTCGACTTATACTTAAGCATATAAAGCGATTCTAAGAAGTAATGATTTCCTTTTAAGAAAAATACAGGATTCAGATAAATCATATTTGGATTATCATAAAAAAGTCGCACCCATTTATAAGCAAATTTATAACTCGCTAAGAAATCCTGAACCAAGAAGCTTCGCCATAAATTAGCATTGTAAAACCAATATTTTTCGCGAAAGCCAAATTTACTTTCATCAAGTTTAGAAATATGTCTATTAAAATAGTCGTCTATGTATTTGTATTCGGCATCACTTTTTACATATCCTGTTTTTAGCATGATTCCGTAAAGCTGAAGCGATAAGTTCGAAAGTTTACTTGAAATTGTGTTTCTATAATTTAATTCTTTGGCTTGAACAACCAATTCGTCGGCGCGACCTTGAATACTTCGTGTGATATATTGTGATTCGATTAATTTTTCGAACTCAACAATTTCATACGCCATATATTTTTCGTCATTTTCAAGAGCTTGCTGTTTTGTTTTATCTAAAATTTTCAAACTTTGCTTGTATAATCCTTTATTATAAAGAATAACAGCAAAATCCATTTGCTCTCTAAGCTGATAACGGATGTTTTGGCTCGGAATATTTAGCCTTATACTTACTAGAATTTGTTTGTATAAGTATGATTTTAAGTTAGATAACTGTACTTTTTGGATAACACCACTTTTAAGAATGAGTTTTTCATCATAAACTTCAGATTTATCTAAAATGTTGAATAATTCGATAAATTTTGTATTTGAACTCGTTTCTAATCGGCTTGCAAAAATTTTAAACTGCCTTTTTTCTGATTTCGAAAGTGATTTGATTAGAACAAATAAGAAATCTTTTTGATGGTTAGCCATTGTAAAAAATAATAATATAACTTATTGATTGTAAGTTAGTTAGTGTGTGATAAATCGTTTTATAAACAGTATAATTTCATTAAAATGAATTTCATACTGTAATAGTACAATATATATTTGTTATCAAGATGTGAAATTACATTAAATAAATGAATATGAATAGAGAGAAAGTTCAAATTTTTGACACCACATTGCGAGATGGTGAACAAGTTCCAGGATGTAAGTTAGATACTAAGCAAAAATTAGTTATTGCAGAACGACTAGACAAAATGGGAGTTGACATTATCGAAGCAGGCTTTCCTGTGTCAAGTCCGGGCGATTTTTTATCGGTCTCTGAGATTTGTAAAATTGTAGAAAATGCAACCGTCTGCGGACTTACAAGAGCCGTAAAAAACGATATTGATGTTGCAGCAGCAGCTTTAAAGCACGCTAAGAAACCTAGAATCCATACTGGAATCGGAACTTCGGAATCTCATATACTCCACAAATTACAAACTACGCCTGAAGATATTATTGCAAGAGCAAAATTTGCTGTATCACACGCTAAATCTTATGTAGAAGATGTAGAATTCTACGCAGAAGACGCTGGTAGAACAGACAATGCGTTCTTAGCTAAAGTTTGTGAAGAAGTTATTAAATCTGGAGCAACTGTATTGAATATTCCTGATACTACTGGATATTGTCTTCCAGAAGAATACGGAGCAAAAATTAAATACTTAAAAGAAAACGTAAAAGGAATCGAAAACGTAATCCTTTCATGTCACTGTCATAATGATTTAGGAATGGCAACTGCAAACTCAATCGCAGGAGCTATAAATGGAGCAAGACAAATAGAATGTACTATTAATGGTATTGGAGAGAGAGCTGGAAATACTGCACTTGAAGAAGTGGTTATGATTTTCAAACAACATCCTTACCTAAACTTAGATACAAACATCAATACAAGAGAATTGAACGAAATGAGTCGTTTGGTTTCTGAGAGTATGGGAATGATTGTACAGCCTAATAAAGCGATTGTTGGAGCAAATGCTTTTGCACACAGTTCTGGAATTCACCAAGATGGTGTGATCAAAAACAGAGCAACTTACGAAATCATGGATCCGTTAGATGTCGGAGTAAATGAATCTTCAATCATTTTGACAGCAAGAAGCGGAAGAGCTGCTTTGGCTTACCGTGCTAAAAAAGTAGGCTACGAATTGACAAAAACACAATTAGATATCGTTTACATCGAATTCTTGAAATTCGCTGATATTAAAAAAGAAGTTGTAGACGCAGATATCCACCAAATTATAGAAGCTTCTAAAATAGAAGGAGAGTTAATCAGAAACTAATATTTCAATATAAAAATTTAAGGAACAATAAGGATTTAAAGACATAAATAGCGAGAGATTATGAATTTAAAAATAGCAGTTTTACCAGGAGATGGAATTGGACCTGAAGTAATTTTACAAGCTAAGAAAGCTTTGTACGCCATTGGCGAAGTGTATAATCATGAATTTGTTTTTGAAGAAGCGCTGATGGGAGCGGTTGCTATTGATAAAACTGGAAATCCGTTACCGGAGCAAACTTTAAATCTGTGTTTAAACACTGATGCAGTTTTACTTGGTGCAATTGGAGATCCTAAATACGATAACAACCCAAATGCAAAGGTTCGTCCAGAACAAGGATTATTAAAACTGCGAAAAGAATTAGGATTGTTTGCTAATATTCGTCCTATAAAACCTTATAAAGCCTTAATTGAATCTTCTCCTTTAAAAAGAGAAATTATTGAAGGAGCTGATTTTACCATTTTTAGAGAATTAACTGGTGGAGCGTACTTTGGTACAAAAACACTTAATGAAGAAGGGACACATGCTTCAGATTTATGTGAATATTCAGAAGAAGAAATTACCAGAATTGCGCATTTAGCTTTTCAGTCGGCACAAAAACGACGTAAAAAACTTACAATGGTTGATAAAGCAAATGTTTTGGAGACTTCGAGATTATGGAGAAAAGTAGTTCAGAAAGTGAGCGAAGAGTATTCAGATGTTAAGCTTGATTTCTTATTTGTGGATAACGCAAAGAATGCAGTTGATTTTAAATCCAAAGCAGTTTGATGTGATTTTGACTGAAAACTTGTTTGGAGATATTTTATCTGATGAAGCTAGTGTAATTACAGGTTCAATAGGTTTATTGCCATCTGTGTCTTTAGGAGAAAAAAACGCTTTGTTTGAGCCAATTCACGGATCATATCCGCAGGCAAAAGGAAAAAACATTGCTAATCCGATTGCTTCGATTTTAGCGACAGACTTTTGTTAGAACATTTTGGATTAACTAAAGAAGCTCATGTAATTTATAAAGCGGTAGAAAAAGCAATTGAATACAAGGTAGTTACAGTTGATTTGAAACCAGATTCAAAATTTGGAACAAACGAAGTAGGAGAGTTCGTTTCTAATTTTATTTTCAGCAAAGATGATTTGCTGTATTTTAATAATGATAATGTAAGTATTGGGCAATCAACAATTGTTTAATATTTTTTGTTAAAATGTGAATATAATAACAAGAAGTCTTTGAAATGTTGAGATTTTATTTTTTTACTTCCAGAAGTTTACTTACTTTTGTGACACTAAAAAAATAAATGATGCAAATCTCAATTATTATTACTTCTGTCGTTGTTGTCAATGTGATTCACACATCTGCATCGGGAATGTTATAAATATAATTGAAAGACTATATTACAAACCTTCCAAATACTGGAAGGTTTTTTTTTGAATAAAAAATTAAAATAAATAAAAAGCAATAATGGAATTAAATAAGTACAGCAAGACCATCACACAAGATCAAACACAGCCTGCGGCGCAAGCGATGTTGTACGGAATTGGTTTAACTGAAGAAGATTTAAAGAAAGCACAGGTTGGTATTGTGAGCATGGGTTACGATGGTAACACTTGTAACATGCACTTGAACGATTTAGCAAAAGATGTTAAAAAAGGTGTTTGGGATGCAGATCTTGTCGGACTTATTTTTAATACTATTGGTGTCAGTGACGGTATTTCTAACGGAACTGAAGGTATGCGTTACTCACTAGTTTCTCGTGATGTAATTGCAGATTCTATTGAAACTGTTGCCGGAGCACAATGGTATGATAGTATTATTGCAATTCCTGGGTGCGATAAAAATATGCCTGGAGCATTAATCGCAATGGGAAGATTAAATCGTCCTTCTATGATGATTTATGGCGGTTCTATTCATTCTGGAAAATGGAAAGGAGAATCTTTAAACATCGTTTCTGCTTTTGAAGCATTAGGAAAAAAAGTAAAAGGCGAAATTACTCCAGAAGATTTCAAAGGTGTTATTCAGAATGCTTGTCCAGGAGCTGGTGCTTGCGGTGGAATGTATACTGCAAACACAATGTCTTCTGCAATTGAAGCATTAGGAATGAGCTTGCCTTATAGTTCTTCAAACCCTGCTTTAAGCCAAGAAAAAAGAGATGAATGTCTGGAAGCTGGAAAAGCAATCAAAATATTATTAGAAAAAGATATCAAGCCAAGAGACATTATGACTCGTAAGGCTTTCGAAAATGCTATTACAATTGTGGCTGTTTTAGGAGGTTCTACAAATGCTGTTATGCACTTAATCGCAATGGCTCACTCGGTTGGAATAACTATTACTTTAGATGATTTTCAAGCAATTAATGATAGAACACCAGTATTGGCAGACATGAAACCAAGTGGTAAGTACATGATGGAAGACATTCACGAAGTTGGAGGTATTCCAGCAGTTATGAAATACTTATTGAAAGTTGGACTTATTCACGGAGACTGTTTAACTGTAACAGGAAAAACGGTGGCTGAAAACTTAGCTTCAACTCCAGATTTACAAGACGGACAAGAAGTAATTCATGAAATTCAAAAAGCATTAAAACCAACAGGAAATATTCAGGTATTATACGGAAATCTAGCTTCTGAAGGTGCTGTAGCAAAAATTAGCGGTAAAGAAGGAGAATATTTCGAAGGACCAGCTGTTGTATTTGAAGGTGAATTTGAAGTAATTCCAGGTCTTCAAGCCGGAAAAATTAAACCAGGTAATGTAGTCGTCATCAGGGGTTGTGGGCCAAAAGGTGGTCCGGGAATGCCTGAAATGCTGAAGCCTACATCTGCGATTATTGGAGCTGGATTAGGAAGCAGTTGTGCACTAATCACAGACGGTAGATTCTCGGGCGGTTCGCACGGTTTCGTGGTAGGTCACGTTACACCAGAAGCATATGACGGTGGTGGTATTGCACTAGTAAAAGATGGAGATTTAATTGCTATCGATGCTGTGAAAAATACAATCGACCTGAAGATATCTGACGAAGAATTTGCGAGCAAGAAAAGCGGCTTGGGTTCAGCCGAAATTAAAAGTTGACAGAGGGGTTTTACTTAAATACGCTAAGTCGGTTTCTAGTGCATCAACAGGATGTGTAACCGATAATTAATTATAAAAAATCAAAAATCAATTTCAGCAAAATTGAAATTGATAAAAAAAATATACTATGAAAATATCAGGGGCAGAAGCCGTTATAAGATGTTTATTAGCAGAAGGAGTAGATTTAATTTATGGTTACCCAGGTGGAGCTATAATGCCAGTTTACGACGAATTATATAAATTTCAAGATCAGTTACACCACGTTTTAGTTCGTCACGAACAAGGTGCAACGCATGCAGCTCAAGGTTATGCAAGAGCTACAGGAAAAGTAGGAGTAGCCATTGCTACTTCTGGGCCAGGAGCTACAAACTTAGTAACTGGTATCGCAGATGCTCAAATTGATTCAACTCCATTGGTTTGTATTACAGGTCAAGTTGGAAGACACTTATTAGGATCTGATGCATTTCAGGAAACAGATATTATCGGAATTTCAACTCCGGTAACAAAATGGAATTTTCAAGTAACTGAAGCTTCTCAAATTCCTGAAATTATTGCCAAAGCATTTTACATTGCTCGTTCTGGACGTCCAGGGCCTGTATTGGTTGATATTACTAAAAATGCTCAGTTTGATGAGTTCGAATTTAGCTACGAAAAATGCACAGGAATTAGAAGTTATGTTCCAGTTCCAAAATTAAATTTAGATAAAGTTGCCGAAGTCTGCAGCTTTAATCAATAGTGCAAAAAAACCGTTTATTGTTTTTGGACAAGGAGTTATTTTGGGTCAGGCAGAAGCAGAATTTAAAGCAGTGGTTGAAAAATCTGGAATTCCAGCAAGCATGGACAATTTTAGGATTATCAGCTTTACCAACAGATCATCCTTTAAATGTTGGTATGCTTGGAATGCACGGAAATTATGCGCCAAATTTACTAACAAACGAATGCGATGTTTTAATTGCTTTCGGAATGCGTTTTGATGACCGTGTAACAGGTAAATTAAGTACTTATGCAAAACAGGCAAAAGTAGTTCACTTCGAAATTGATCCTGCAGAGGTTGATAAAAACGTGAAAACAGAAGTAGCTGTTTTAGGAGATGTGAAAGAATCTTTAACTGCTTTATTACCATTATTAGATGCAAAATCTCACGATGCTTGGCATAATGAATTTAAAGAATTAAGTAAAGTTGAATACGATTCAGTAATAAAAGAAGAATTAAATCCAACAAACGGTAAAGGAATTTCGATGGGAGAAACTATTGAAATGATCAACAAACACTCAAAAGGAGACGCAATTATTGTTTCAGATGTTGGTCAGCACCAAATGTTTGCTTGTCGTTATGCTAAATTCAATTCAACTAAAAGTAACATTACTTCTGGAGGTTTAGGAACTATGGGATTTGCATTGCCTGCTGCGATTGGAGCAAAAATGGGAAAACCAGAGCGTGAAGTAGTGGCGATTATTGGTGATGGAGGTTTCCAAATGACAATTCAGGAACTTGGAACTATTTTCCAAACTCAGGTTCCAGTGAAGATTGTTATTTTAAATAATGAATTCTTAGGAATGGTTCGCCAATGGCAGGAATTATTCTTTGATAATAGATATGCTTCTACAAAAATGATTAATCCAAATTTCATTGCAATTGCTGAAGGATATCATATCAAATCTAAAAAAGTTACACAGCGTGAAGATCTTGATGCAGCGGTCGCTGAGATGCTGGCTTCAAAAGATTCATATTTCTTAGAAGTTGTAGTCGAAAAAGAAAACAACGTTTTCCCAATGATTCCAACAGGAGCTTGTGTATCAGAAATTAGATTAAGTTAAGAAAAGTTTCAATCCCGATAGCTATCGGGAAAATAAAACTAAAAAAACAAATGGAAGATAAAACATTTACCATATCGGTATATTCAGAAAATAATGTGGGTTTATTAAATAGGATATCAGGAATATTCTTAAAGCGTCACATTAATATATTAAGTCTAAATGTTTCAGAATCAGAAATTGAGAATGTTTCAAGATTTATCATCGTTGTAAATACGACAGAAAAATGGGTTCAGAATATTGTTGGACAAATTGAAAAACAAATTGAAGTTATAAAAGCATTTTATCACACAGATGAAGAGACTATTTTCTTAGAAAATGCTTTATTTAAAATCGCTTCAAGTTTGTTGTTTGACGAGAAACAAATTCAGAATATTATTAAAGAGAGCCAGTCTACAATTGTGACAGTTTCTCGCGATTTCTTTGTGATTTCAAAATCAGGAAGACGTTCTGAAATTGAGGAATTGTACCAAAAGTTCAAACCATACGGAATTATGCAGTTTGTACGTTCGGGAAGAATATCAGTTTCTAAACAAAAAATGGAGATTTCTACATTATTAGAATCCTTTAAATAATAAAATCTTAGTTATATATATCAATATTAAAATTTCATTTCATTAAATATTAAAACAAAAATGGCAAATTATTTCAATACATTACCACTTAGATTACAATTAGAACAATTAGGAGTTTGCGAATTTATGGAGCAATCAGAATTTGCAGACGGAATTGCAGCATTGGCTGGAAAAAAGTTGTAATTGTTGGTTGTGGAGCACAAGGTTTGAATCAAGGTTTAAACATGAGAGATTCTGGTTTAGACATTTCTTATGCATTGCGTGCAGATGCAATTGCAGAAAAAAGAGCTTCTTATAAAAATGCAACTGAAAATGGTTTCAAAGTAGGAACTTATGAAGAATTGATTCCAACTGCAGATTTAGTTTGTAACCTTACACCAGACAAACAACATACAGCTGTGGTAACTGCTATTATGCCATTAATGAAACAAGGTTCTACTTTATCTTACTCTCACGGATTCAACATCGTAGAAGAAGGAATGCAGATTCGTAAAGACATTACTGTTATTATGTGTGCTCCTAAATGTCCAGGTTCTGAGGTACGTGAAGAGTACAAAAGAGGATTTGGAGTTCCAACTCTTATCGCAGTTCACCCAGAAAACGATCCAAACGGATTTGGTTTAGATCAAGCAAAAGCTTACGCTGTTGCAACTGGAGGACACAGAGCAGGAGTTTTAAGATCATCTTTCGTAGCTGAAGTAAAATCAGATTTAATGGGTGAGCAAACTATTCTTTGTGGTTTATTGCAAACTGGATCTATTTTATGTTTCGATAAAATGGTTGAAAAAGGAATCGATGCAGCTTACGCTTCTAAATTAATCCAATACGGATGGGAAACTATCACTGAGGCTTTAAAACACGGTGGTATTACAAATATGATGGATCGTTTAAACAATCCTTCAAAAATTGAAGCTTACGAATTAGCTGAAGAATTAAAAGACATTATGCGTCCTTTATTCCAAAAACATCAAGACGATATCATTTCTGGAGAATTCTCTAGAACTATGATGATCGACTGGGCTAATGACGATGTTAACTTATTGAAATGGAGAGCTGCAACAGGAGAAACTAACTTCGAAAAAACAGCTCCACAAGAAGCTCCAATCTCAGAACAAGAATATTTTGATAATGGAGTATTAATGATTGCAATGGTAAAAGCTGGTGTTGAATTAGCTTTTGAAACAATGACTGAGGCTGGAATCATTGAAGAGTCTGCTTATTATGAGTCATTACACGAATTGCCATTAATTGCAAACACAATTGCAAGAAAGAAATTATTCGAAATGAACCGTGTAATTTCTGATACTGCTGAGTACGGATGCTACTTATTTGATCATGCATGTAAGCCATTATTGACTGAATTCATGAAAAAAGTGGAAACTAACATTATTGGTAAACCATTTTCAACTTCAAACGGAGTAGACAATGCGGTACTAATCGCTGTTAATAAAGAAATTCGTCAACACCCTATCGAAGAAGTAGGAGCTTGGTTGAGAGAGTCTATGACGGCAATGAAAAAAATTGGATAATTAAAAAATTGGGAATTCCCGCAGAATTCGATTTTGCGGGATTTGCACTGTATCAATGATTTGTAATATTTTGAATTAGTAAGCACTTATTAAGATAATAGATATAGATGCATATTGCATTCACTTAACTTCAGTGAGAGAGTTAAGTGAAGCGGATCCCTAAAATGGGGTGTATTTTGAAAAAAATATGCTTGTTGAAATTTCTGTTTTAATTAATAAAGATGCTTGCTATTTTCAAAATAGAGAAAAGTCTCGCAGTGCGATTTACAAAATTAATTGTTATTGAAATTTGTTAAATTAAAAAAGGCATAATATCTATTTATTATGCCTTTTTTGCCCTTTCTAAATTGCATTAAAAAATAAAATTTTAAGACAACTGCAAATAATTATCATATTTTATTAAATAAAAGTTTTTTTTTGATAAAATTTATGAATTAAATTATTTCAAGAATACGTTCAGATTTAATACATTTATAAAAAAATTCAACAAACGATGAGCTATTACAAAATTGAAAATTTAGAACAATACTTTAAACATTACAATAAGTCAATAAGGGAGCCAAGAAAATTTTGGGGAAAAATAGCTGAGGAGAATTTCACATGGTACCAGCAATGGGAGAAAGTTGTTGATTTTAATATGGCTGAGGCAGAAGTAAAATGGTTTACAGACGCTAAAGTTAACATTACAAAAAACTGTATCGATAGACATTTAAGCAAAAGAGGAGAGAAGACGGCAATTATTTTTGAGCCAAATGATCCTTCTGAAGAGGCTTTACATATATCGTATAATGAATTATACGAGAGAGTTTCAAAAATGGCAAACGTTCTTCGCGAGCAAGGTGTTCGTAAAGGAGATAGAGTTTGTATTTATTTACCAATGATTCCAGAATTGGCTGTTTCTGTTTTAGCTTGTGCTAGAATTGGAGCAATTCACTCTGTTATTTTCGCTGGATTTTCTGCTTCTGCAGTTTCTGCAAGAATCAACGATTGCGAATGCAAAATGGTAATTACATCTGATGGAGGATATAGAGGGAACAAAACAATTGATCTTAAAGGAATTGTAGACGAAGCTCTAGAAACTTGCCCTTCTGTTACAAAAGTTTTAGTTGCAAAAAGAACTAATACTAATGTAAAAATGAAAGATGGTCGTGATGTTTGGTTACAACCATTATTAGATGCGGCTTTAGATAATAGTGTTGCTGAAATTATGGATGCCGAAGATCCTTTGTTTATCTTATATACTTCAGGATCAACAGGAAAACCAAAAGGAATGGTTCATACTACTGCTGGTTATATGGTATACACTGCGTATACTTTCAAAAATGTATTCAACTACGAAGACAATGATATTTTCTGGTGTACAGCAGATATTGGATGGATCACTGGTCACTCTTATATATTGTATGGTCCATTATTAAACGGAGCTACAACTGTAATTTTTGAAGGAGTTCCTTCTTATCCAGATTTTAGCCGTTTTTGGGATATTATCGAAAAACATAAAATTACACAATTCTATACTGCACCAACGGCAATCCGTTCATTGGCAAAAGAAAGTTTAGATTATATTCAAAAATATCCTCTTAAATCACTTAAAGTTATCGGATCTGTTGGAGAGCCAATTAACGAAGAGGCTTGGCACTGGTTTAATGACCACGTAGGAGATAAGAGATGTCCAGTTGTAGATACTTGGTGGCAGACAGAAACAGGAGGAATCATGATTTCGCCAATTGCTTTTGTAACCCCAACAAAACCTACTTATGCAACATTGCCATTACCTGGAATCCAACCTGTTTTGATGGATGAAAAACGTAATGAAATTGAAGGAAACCAAGTAGTTGGAAGTTTATGTATTAAATTTCCATGGCCGGGAATCGCTAGAACTATCTGGAATAATCACGAACGTTACAAAGAAACTTATTTCTCTGCTTTCCCTGGAAAATACTTTACAGGAGACGGTGCTTTAAGAGACGAAGTTGGATACTACAGAATTACCGGTCGAGTAGATGATGTTGTTATTGTTTCTGGACACAACTTAGGAACAGCTCCTATTGAAGATGCGATCAACGAACATCCAGCTGTAGCAGAATCTGCAATTGTTGGATTCCCTCACGATATTAAAGGAAATGCGTTATATGGTTTTGTTATTCTTAAAGAAACAGGAGAAGTTAGAAATAAAGAGAATCTAACTAAAGAGATAAACCAATATATTGCAGATCACATTGGACCAATCGCTAAGTTAGATAAAATTCAATTTGTTTCTGGTTTGCCAAAAACTCGTTCTGGAAAAATTATGCGTAGAATTTTACGTAAAATAGCTGAAGGTGATTTCTCTAATTTTGGAGACACTTCAACTTTATTAAATCCAGAAGTTGTTGAAGAAATTATGAAAGAAAGAATTTCTTAATTAAAAATATAATTCTAAAAAAGCCTCTTAACACGAGGCTTTTTTTATGGTATTTATTGGTTGTTTTTTAAACCTGCATCATTTACAAAAATAAGCTGTTGCATATTACTTAAGTTGGTAAGTGACAGAATTCCATTTTTATTTTCATTAATTCCATTTATTCTAAAACAAAACTCATTTCCGTCTTTATCTCGAAAAGTTACAAACTCAGCCGTATCATCTGAAAAGTTCTGACAACTATTTGAAATAGTATATTTGTACATTACCTTCATTTGGTTATTGTTGTAATTGTAAGCTTTTCCATCCTGAGTAAAGACCCATTTTGTACTTGTATTTGTTTTAGAATACCAATTTCCTAAAATACGTTTAGATGAAGGATCTTGATTTTGTGCAAAAATCACTGAAACAAAAAACAGAAAGGACAGAACAAATAGTAGCTTTTTCATAGAATTTTAGTTTTAGAAAAGGTTTGTCTCTAATTTTATTTAATCAATATAAAATTACAATTTTACTTAATTTGAAAAACCATTGAATTAGTAATTTTCTGTTAATTCATAAATAGAATGACAAAAAAAAAGCCTCTTAAAGTTAAGAGACCTTTTAAATATGATACTGATTAGAACTTGGTACTTTAAAAATTGTTTTTTTTTAAAATTTATTTGATTCCTAATCTAGATTTTAATTTTAAGAATAAAAGTCCAATTCTATACGCATCTTCAGAAGAAGAATTTCTATCGCTTTTTGGAATTTTATAAATCCCGCATAAATCGTCAAGCGAAAATTGCTTGTCATTTATATCTGTAAGCTTTCTGTACATGACATCTACATCTAAAGCCTCATTTTTCAATCGGCCGCAATCTAAACGTTCTAGAGCAGCATTCAGCATTTCGATATCAAAATTAATATGATGCCCAACTAGAATTGAGTTTCCTATAAAATTTACAAAAGCTTCAAGCGCATCTGGTTCAGGCATTTTCATCATTTTACTTTCAATGATAAATTCATTTGAAAGCCCGTTATCTTGAAGATATTTGTATTGTAATAAAACTGTTTCGAAACTTTCCTTAATAACAATGCTGTCATCAATAACCGAAAAAGCTCCAAGAGACAAAATAACATCTTTGTCCGGATTTAAACCAGAAGTTTCGGTCGATAAAACAACAAACTTATTAGGTTTGGTTTCGAATTTTGTTAAATAGTCTTTCCAGAAATCTGGATAGTCTTTATTAATGTTTTTTAACCAGTCTAGCATGTTTTATGAGAATTGTGTCAATTGAAATTTACTCTTTATCAGTTCCTCCAGGTCTTTCATTGGGGACAATGCATTTTTTAATTTCTCTTTGTCAGTTTTTGACATTTCTCTTAGGTTAATATATTGGCCAGAGTCGTCGTTTTTTAATCCTTCAACAGTTCTAAATTTTGAAAGCGTTAAAAAAGCTTCCGCACAACTTAAATAAATTTCAGCATTTTTAGAATCTGTGATTGCTAATTGTTTGAATCTTAAATAGGTATTTTGAATTCCTTTAATGTTTGCATTTAAAATTAATAAACGCGCTCCATCAATTAATGGCATTAAAGCTCTTGTTTTAATATCAAATTTATCCTTATTCGGACCATCTTCTTCAACAATGAATTTTTTAAAGAAACTTAAAGGTGAGTTTCTCTTTAAAGCATCGTTTCCTAAAAAGTCAAAGAATAAGGTATTGTTAACGGCATTTTTGAAAATCACATTTTCAATTGCTTCTTCAATTTTTGGTTCTCCAAAAACAATTTCATAATCAAAGAAAATACTACTCAAATCATTACTGTTTTCACCTGGAGTATTCATCCAACTGTTGTATTGTTTAGTCCAATCACTCAATGATTTACACCAAAGCATATTGCTTCCCATATGTCCATTTGGGCAATAATCGTAGCCCACTTTTTCTAATATAGAAGTTGTACGTTTTGCCAATCTCAAGAAATAATCTTTTACTTCTCTATATTTCTCAGGCGTAACATCTTCAAAAATTAAAATACTATCTTGATCTGTAAGTAATAATTGTTCTTTACGTCCTTGACTACCAATGCTTAACCATGCAAAACGTGCAGGAGGGGAGCCTAAGTCTAAAATCGATAATTCGACTGCTCTTTTAATAATAGCTAAGTTGATCTCACTTGCAATATTGCTAACATGTGAAATTGGAATATTTTTTTGAATCGAATTCTGAATCAAATCTGATAGACGATCGCGTATTTGTTTTAAGTCTTTAGGAAGCTGAGAACGCTTAATTTCTTTGATTAATACACCTGGGTTACTAGCTTGTGCTACAATAAGATCGTGTTCAGAAATAATTCCTTTTACTACAGATTTGCTTGTACCGTCTTTTGTAACACATAAGTGAGTTACGTTGTGTTTTAGCATCAATAATTGAGCTTCAGCTAAAGATACATTTTCTAAAACTGTAACAACTGGAGACGACATAATTTTATCAATAGTTTCACTAATAGGAAAGCGTCCTGTTGCAATTTTTGATGATAAATCTGCATTGGTAACGATACCAATTGGATGATTTTTTTCGCCACAGATTATGATATTGTCTACCATAGAATCTGTCATTAAAATTGCAACGTCTTTAATTATAGAACTTGCCTGTGTTGTTAAAGGAGAATTGTTATAGTTAAGAGACTGAATGTATTGCATTTCTGTCTGCTGATCTATATAATCAGAATCTGAAACTAATTTGCCGTTAGAGTTCATACTGTCTTTAGTATGACGAGAATTTACAGCAAAACTTTCTAATAAAAAGTTTAATACATCTGAATTATTTGCCACAAAAGGTCTGAAAACAGCAATCGGAATAGCATATACAATACTTTCCTCACGTGCTTTTGCCGTCATCATGTAGTTGTTTTTGGCAAAAAACGGACGTAAACCAAAAATATCGCCTTCGTGACACTTATTTATAATCGTTTCCTCAGCATCGGCAATAGTTGTAAGATTAATGACACCAGAAGCTACAACATAAAAGTTTTCATGAAGCGGATCGTTATTTTGAAATAATACCGCATGTTTTTCTAGATTAATGACACGAATATTCGTAGCAATATCTGATAATTCCTGGAAAGTTAAATTATCAAACGGTTTGTATTCTTTTAAAAAATCTGCAATATGTTCAGCAACTGTATTCATATATGTGATAATTTATTTTTAAAGTATCGAATGTAAAAATAGTAAAATAAACTCTTACAATGAAAGTTCTTTAGTAGAATCTAACTATTTTAAAGAAATGTTAAAAGATAATGACAATAAGACTTGCAAAAACTTTTCTGTTTTAAAAAATTGAATATTTACGATTGGCACAGAGACGATTTATGTTTACAAAAAAACATTGGCAAAAACTAGATTAATAAATACTGCGATATTTGAAAATATTTTAAATCTAAAATCATACAGCGTATTTATGAATATTTGAATTTAAGGAAAATGTTTTGATTAGAAAACAAACTGTATGTAAATCTAGCGAGCTAAATTTTGAATATTTGGAAATTTTCAAAAATAAAAATGATACAGCGCATTTTAAGCGATTTGAATTTAAGTAAAATGCTTTTGAAAATAAACTGTAATAATTTGGCAAGCTAAATTTTGAATATTTGAGTTTTTTCGAAAATAAAAATCATACAGTAGATTTATGAGAGATGTAGTTTTATAAAACTAAAATTCTCAAACAAAAAAATTAGAAGCAAGGATGGTAAATTTATCTTGGATGAAAATATTTTACACACAAAACTGTATAACAGATTTACAGGGCAGTTTCCAAAACATTCTATTTTACATAATATAAATTATAGTTCAAATTGAAATAACTCCGAAGAGGAGTTTATTCATATAATTTATTCAAAATCATCTCTTTTGGTACAATATCGCTTCCACCATTTTTAGTAAACTGTATTACTGAATCTTCTACAAATAAAACTGCGCTGGATGTATTTCCGTTTTGATCTTTAAATTTTATTTGAGCTTTATCGCCATGCGGATACACATGCCCCGTAACTTCTAAAACTCCAGAATTTAATTCTTTATGATCGCTAGTAACTTCAGCGGTTCCAAAAATTTTATAATTTGACTGAGCAATCGTAATTGTAAAAATGTATTCTTTTTTGCAGTCTTTGCATTTTTTGTTTCCCCAAGTTCCTGAGAATTTATTTTGTCGCGCAAATGATTGTAACGAAATTAAAAATGCCAGTAAAAGAAATTTTTTCATTGTAGTTTGTTGTATTAAAATCTGAATCAAATATAAATCAAAAAAGCATCACATATTTGCGATGCTTTTTTTAAGTTTTCTTAAATCTATAATTTTTTCAAATAAACTGATTTTCCGTTTAACGACACGTCAATTTGATTCGTTTTTTCGTTAAAAGTTGTTCTCAAAGCGTTTCCGTTAAAAATCGTAACGTCGCCGTATACGTGTCCAGTTTCAGTAGAAACATAATCAAACTTTACTTTTTTGTTTCCTGGTTCAATTCCTAGCTTGTAACTTGAAAATTTTGTTCCTCTTAAATCGAAATCTTGTTGTGAATCGATAATGTTTCCGTCTGCATAAAAATTGGTGACCGATTTACTTAATGTAATATCCGGATAATACTCGTTAACCTTTTTAAGAAGTTCGTACTGCGCAACACTGGCTTCTTCTTGTTTAGATGTAATGGTTTGCGCAAACGTAATTGATGTGCATAAAACTGCTAATAACAAAAGGTACTTTTTCATAATTTTTTTTCTAATTTAAAGATTAATAAATAGTTACACTAAATAATGTTGGCAATTACTTTAATTTATTGTTATAAACTTCTTCAAGTTATATAACAAGATATGAAATCTTTACCTTTGCAGAAAATTATAAGCCGTTTTTTAAGATAATGACAACAAAAAAATATATCCAGCTAATCCTTATTTTAGGTTCGTTAACTGCACTTGGTCCTTTTTCTATTGATATGTATCTGCCTGGTTTCTCAGGAATTGCAAAAGATTTAAATACTTCTGTAGCAAAAGTTTCGATGAGTTTATCCAGTTATTTCATCGGAATTTCTGCTGGACAATTGCTTTATGGGCCTTTATTAGACCGTTTTGGGCGTAAAAAACCTTTATTTATTGGGCTTCTAGTATATATTCTTGCCTCTTTAGGATGTATTTATGTTGCTGATATTGATGCTTTCATATTGCTTCGTTTTATTCAAGCCATCGGAAGTTGTGTCGCAACTGTTGCCTCTGTAGCAATGGTTCGTGATTTATTTCCTGTAAAAGATATTCCAAAAGTGTTTTCGCTTTTAATGCTTGTTGTTGGACTTTCTCCTATGTTGGCGCCAACTATTGGTGGTTATGTTACAGAAGATTTAGGTTGGCACGCTGTGTTTTTTATTCTTATGTGTATGGGAATCGTAATTTTAGCGACTTCACAATTCGGACTTCCGGATACTTATAAACCAGATAATTCAATTTCGCTAAAACCAAAACCAATCATATCAAATTTTGTAATGGTTTTAAAAGAACCTCAATTTTATACCTATGCATTTACTGGAGCAGTCGCATTTTCTGGCTTGTTTTCTTATGTAGCGGCTTCTCCTCTAGTTTTTATGGATATTTATAATGTTAACGCTAAAACTTATGGATGGATTTTTGCTCTTATGTCAGTTAGTTTTATTGGTTCTAGCCAGTTGAATTCTATGCTGTTAAAACGATTTTCGAGCGAACAAATGATCTATGGCGCTTTAATTTCGCAGTCTATTATAAGTATTATATTTTTAATTCTAGCCTTAAATGATCTTTTAGGATTGTATCAAACGATCGGAATGTTGTTTTTATTTCTTGCTTGTTTAGGAATTTCAAACCCAAATACGGCAGGATTAACGCTTGCTCCTTTCGCTAAAAATACAGGTAGTGCTTCTGCTTTAATGGGAGCTATTCAATTAGGAATTGGTGCATTGGCATCATTTGCAATTGGTGTCTTTGTAAAAGATTCTGTAGCGCCTATGGTTGCCATTATGACAACAACTACGATTACAGCCTTTATTATTTTAAATATCGGAAAGCGTTTTATTAAAGAAAAAGTGGAATTATCAGATAGTGATGATGTTATGATTGGGCATTAATTTTTTAAATGCCAAAGAAGAAATTCCAAATTCTAATAAAAAAGCCTAAATCATTGATTTAGGCTTTTTAGTATTTAAAAATTTTCCAATTTTAGAATTTTCAGAAAGTTTTAGCTTTGCTGT
Organism: Flavobacterium ginsengisoli; assembly: GCF_029625315.1. Lineage (NCBI taxonomy): Bacteria > Pseudomonadati > Bacteroidota > Flavobacteriia > Flavobacteriales > Flavobacteriaceae > Flavobacterium > Flavobacterium ginsengisoli. Next base: position 940,496 of record NZ_CP121110.1, on the reverse strand, counting down.
CTTTTTTCAGGTCTTATGATCATTCTAAGTGATTGATCTTTTGCAAAATAAGCTACCATCCAATTCCAGAAGGTATTTAACCTATTGCGATAGGTTATCAATGAAATTAAGTGAACAAATAGCCAGATAAACCAAGCAAAAAATCCTTTAAAATGCCATTTCGGACTTGGTAAATCTACGACAGCCTTGTTTTTTCCGATAATTGCCATAGAACCTTTGTCTTTGTAAGCAAATGGTTTTAACGGTTTATTGGCCACCATTGCTTTAAAGTTTTTAGCTAAATTTAATCCTTGCTGAATTGCAACTTGTGCAACTTGCGGATGCCCGTCAGGGAAATTTGTGTCACCAGCTAAAATTGCAGTATCACCAATTGCATAAATATTATCTACAGCATTTACTTTGTTATAAACGTCAGTTGCCATTCTGCGTCCACGTCCGTAGCTTTCCTTTGGCATTCCTTCAAAAATCTTTGCAGTTACACCGGCAGCCCAGATAAGGTTTTTAGTTTTAATGGTTTCTCCATTTTCAAAATGAACAGTATCATCAACATAATCGGTTACACGACTGTTTAATTTTACGACAACGCCTAATTTGGTTAAAGCTTCTAAAGTATCTTTTTGTGAATCTTTACTCATTGGAGCTAAAAGAGCGTCTCCTCCATCAACTAAATAAACGTTGCTTACAGAAGTGTCTAATTCTGGATATTCTTTTAAGAGAATGTTTTTTCGCATTTCTGCAAACATTCCAGAAACTTCCACTCCAGTTGGTCCGCCTCCGGCCACCACAATTGTCAATAATTTACGTCGTTTACGCATATCTTTACAAATTGCGACTTTTTCTAGATTTTTAAGAAGCGCGTTACGCATTTCGATGGCATCATTTAAAGTTTTCATCGGAATGGCGTTTTTCATAACGTTTTCCATGCCAAAATAGCTGGTTTCTGCTCCAGTTGCAAAAACTAGATAATCGTAATCTAAATCTCCGTTGCTCAAAGTGATTTTCTTTTCGGCTGGAGAAACAGATAATAATTCGCCTAAGCGAAATTGCAGATTTTTTTTGCCAGCAAAGAATTTTCTAAACGGATAACTAATGCTCGATGGCTCTAAAAATGCTGTTGCAACTTGATATATAAGTGGAGGGAAAAAGTTATAATTATTCTTGTCTACAAGTGTTACTTGTATTTGAGGCTGATTTACAAGCTCTTTTGCTAGATTAAGTCCTGCAAACCCACCTCCAATAATGACTATTTTCATATATGTTGTATTAAGTAGGATTATAAAATAATTCCTTATAAATATACAACTTTAATATGCAATGACAATTGTCATGCTTATTTGTTTTTGAATTTTTTAACAGGTTTTTCAACTATATCGATTTTGTTCTGTAAGACATAACTTGCCATTAATTTCTCGATTAATTCATCTTTTGTAAGATGATGAAAAACGGTTTTTACTCGTGTTTTTAGATCCTGAGAAAGCTCATGATTTGGTTTTGTTTTGAAGATTTGTTTTGCCCATAAAAGCATATTATTTTCTTCCAGACTTGCTGCAGAAGGTTTTTTAAACTCAGAAAATTTAATTCCTAATTCTCTTTCGAAATCAGCAATTTCAAAAACTTCTTCTTGCTGTAAAACAGTCAAAGAAAGTCCTTTTGCTCCTGCCCTTGCAGTTCTTCCGCTTCTGTGAACATAGTTCTCGTAAGTGTCAGGCAAGTGATAATTAATCACATACGAGATTTCTTTTACATCGATTCCTCTCGCTGCCAAATCGGTTGCAACTAAAATGTTGATATGGCCTTCACGAAACTGTTCCATAATTCTATCGCGAATTCCTTGCGACAAGCTTCCATGAAGTGCTCCAGAAGAAAACTTATTGATAGCTAAGTTTTTGGCTAATTTGTTTACAGCAGCTTTAGTTTTACAGAAAATAATTCCTCTTTCGCCATCTCTAGAATTCAAGAAATGCATTAAAACTTCTAACTTTTCAATTGGATCGACCACAATATACTCATGGTCTATTCCTTCATTTCCAACAGTTTCCATATTGGCACTTATCTGAACGACATTTTTGTTCAAATAATTCTGAATCAATTGTTTAATTGTTCCAGGAAGTGTTGCTGAAAACAATAAAGTACGATGTTTTTTAGGTAATTCAGCAATAATTTCATCTAAACTTTCTTTTAGAATCGTAACCATTTCATCAGCTTCATCTAAAACTAAATATTCAGCTTTTTTAATGTCGATTGCTTTTCTCTGAATCAAATCTATTAAACGTCCTGGAGTTGCGACAACAATCTGAGCGCCTTCTTTTAATCTCTCTATTTGAGGTTTTATTGGAGTTCCTCCACAAATTGAGGCAATAGATATATTAGGAATATATTTTGAAAAACTTTCTAAATTTCTAAAAATCTGCTGTCCTAATTCTCTTGTTGGAACTAAGATTACAGCTTGGACTTCAGTAGATTCTGAATTTACTAATTGTAATAAAGGCAATCCAAAAGCAGCAGTTTTTCCTGTTCCTGTTTTAGCTAAACCAACTATATCGTGAGTTTCACTCAAAAATAACGGAATTGTTTTTTGTTGAATTTCTGTTGGTTCAACAATGTTTAATTCGCTTAAAGCTTTTAAAATTGGAGTCGAGATTCCTAATGTTGAGAATGGTTTAGACATGTTCTTTAATTTGTTTAAAGTTTCAGGTTTCAAGTTACACCAAAAACTTAATAAGTTGAAAGGAGAAATCACATTTACTTTGAAATGCTATTTCTCCTTTTATAAATTATGATACTATTTTAGATTCCAATAACTTGAAACATGAAACCTGAAACAATTTAACTTTTAAATTATCAATCTGGTTCGTTCATGATTTTCTCACGATACTTTTTACCAATTAATAAAGTTAATCTCTGCTTATAATCGTCAACTAGCCATTCTCGGTAGTTTTTACTACATTGGCTTAAGCATTTTGAATAACGTTTGATACGATCTTCAATATCATCTTCTAATTCTTTAGCTAACATTTTTGCTTCTTGAAGTGTTTCAGTATTGTCTACACACATTGCAGCATGCTGATCTAGAGATTTGTCTAAAACAACTTTAGAACGAAGATTTTGTTTAATGATTAATTTATGCTCTTCATCTACATCAAAATTAACTTCGGCAGTTTTACTAAATTTTGCTCGTAATTCTGGTGGCATGCTATATTTAAAGAACAATTCAATTTCGTGATCATCACGCAAGTTTTCAAGATAAAATTCTGGTGATTTAAAAATATGTTGCCAATTAACAGGATCGCTCCATAAACCAAAACGTGCGGCATTGTTTCCTAAATCGATAACTGTAAATTCATCTTTTCCAGGTAATTTACGAGAACCACGACCAATCATTTGGAAATATAATGTCAACGATTTTGTTGCTCTGTTCAAAATAATTGTTTCTACGGTTGGCTCATCAAAACCAGTTGTCAAGATTCCGACAGAAGTTAAAATTGCGTCAGGAGTCTTTTTAAACCATTGTAAAATGTCTTTACGTTCTTCAGAACTACTAGTATTATCTAAGTGTCTGATGTCGTAACCTGCTTCTCTAAACGTCTCATATACATATAAAGAAGTATGAATACCATTATTGAAAATCAACGTTTTCTTTCCTAAAGAACGTTCTGTATATGCATGAAGCAGTTTTTCCTGCATTAAAGTATTGGTATATAAATCGTCTGAAGATTTTACTGTATAATCTCCATTGATACCAACTTTTAACGAAGTCAAACCAACATCGTAGCTATAAGTTGTAGCTTTTGCCAAGAAACCTTTTTCAATCAATGAACCAATAGTATCACCAACGATAAGTTCGTTGTAGCTTTGGTGCATTGGTAATTTTATATTAGAACTCAAAGGTGTTGCAGTTACTCCAAGAATAAAAGCATTTTTAAATGAGTTTAATAACTTTCTAAATGAGTTGTAATGTGCCTCATCAATAATAACTAAACCGATATTGTCTAAATGAAGTTTTTCATCATTAATACGGTTTTTCAAAGTTTCAACCATCGCCACGAAACAAGAAAAATCATTCTGATCAGGCAATTCTTTTACTTTACTGTTAATTATTTTGTTTGTAACACCAAAACCAGTTAACATTTTTGAAGTTTGTTTACAAAGTTCGATACGGTGCGTTAAAACAACCACTTTTTTATCGTTATGAGATAAATAGCGGCGAACGATTTCAGAAAATATTACTGTTTTTCCTCCTCCTGTTGGAAGCTGATACAGTAAGTGGTGTTTTGGAGGAGCATTGTCTAAACGGTCAAAAATGGCGTCAATATCGCCTTTTTGGTATGCATACAGTTCTTTTTTCTCTTCTCTTTGTATTTCTAAAGTGTTTTGAGACATTGTTTATTTTTGGATTTTTGCAAAAATACACCGAAAAAACAGTTATTCATCTTCTTTTAACTTAAAATAAATGTTTTTTTTAAATAAAGATTTTTTATGAGAAACGGTTTTAGTAGTCGATTTTTTCCAAAATTGCCTCAAAATCGTACTTATTTTTCCATTTTTGCTCTACAGTTTCTTTATGAATAGCGTTAATTCGCAATTTAAAATCGTTAAAAATTCCGTTTGAAACAATAAAATTTGTTGCTTGCTCAAAAGAATTTAAGATGCTTTTGTAAAACAATTCCTGCTTGATGAAATTTTGAGAAGAAAACGTTTGCGCGATTTCAATATTATAAAGCATAATATCGGCAACAACATATGAATCTACACCTAGCATCATAAAATGCTTAATCAATTTTTGCGCAACCGATCTTCGCATCTTGGCTTTCGGACGCCATTTTGCTCCAGGCTTCTTAACTGGAAAATATTCGTGTGAGATTTTGATCTTTGCATCCTGAAGTAATTTGTCTTCTTTTGGATTAAAAACAAAATCATAGTACACTTTTACAGGAGCAAATTTCTCATACAATTCTATCAATTGTTCTTCTAATTGCTCTTTGGTTAATTCGCCTAAATATTTTTTTAAATCTCTTTTGCTCATTCTCAAAACTTAAGATTACAAAAGTAAATTACTTTCTTTATAAATACCTCAAAAACCAACGATAATACTTAATTTTGCGCCTATTAAACTTAAAAATTATATACATGCTCAAGATTTTCAAAGTTACTGCCATTTTAGAGGGAATTTCTTATTTAGTGTTATTTGCTAATATGTTGATTATCAAAAATAATAATCCTGAACTTTATCATACCTTATTACGTCCGTTAGGAATGACACATGGTGTTTTATTTATCGGATACATTGTTTTAGCATTTTTATTAAAAAAATCAATGAATTGGGATTTCAAAACATTTGCAATCATTCTAATCGCTTCTCTTATTCCGTTTGGAACTTTTTATATTGAGAAAAAATATTTAGAAACTAAAGCAAATGCATAAGCTTTTGGAGAAAATATTTAATTTTTTATATCCTGTTTTCAGAGATTGGGGAATGAGCCGCAATGTTGCGTCTTATACAAGCCTATTCTTTAATATCGCTATTTTAATAGCATTGGCATACGTTATATATTATGTTGCCAAATTTATTTTAGTCACTTTGACTGCCGTTTTCGCTCAACGAACTAAGACGAAATTTGACGATTATTTAATTCAAAATAAAACCACTAGATATACAGCTTATTTAATTCCGTTTTTCTTTATCTACAAAGCAGTTCCTGTTATTTTAGATAAATACGAATATTGGGAATCCATGTTCGGAAAAATTGTTGGAATTTATATTGTATTATTAGGATTATGGATCGTTAGAACTGTTTTTAATTCGTTACGAGATTATTTAAAACAAAAACCAGAATACAGCGACAAACCAATTGACAGCTTCGTTCAGGTTATTATGATTGTGCTTTGGATTTTTGGAGTTGCCATGATTATTTCGACTTTATTCGGAATCAAAAAAGGCGAATTGCTAACGATCTTAGGAACACTTTCGGCCATTATCATCTTAATTTTCAGAGACACAATCCTTGGTTTTGTTTCGAGTGTTCAGGTTGCTATAAACGATATGGTTCGCATTGGAGACTGGATTACGATGGATAAATTTGGTGCCGATGGAGATGTTATCGAAATCAATTTGACAACGGTAAAAGTTCGAAATTTCGATAATACCATTACCACAATTCCGACTTATGCTTTAAGTTCAGATTCATTTCAGAATTGGCGCGGAATGCAGAAATCTGATGGAAGACGTATCAAAAGACATATTTTAATAAAGAGCAGTACAATTCGTTTTTTAAACGATGAAGATTTGCATCAATTGCGAAAAGTACAGCTAATTACTTCTTACATTGATAGCCGTCAAGCCGAAATTGACAAGTACAATGATCTTAGAGGAATTGATAAAACGCTTTCTCTAAATGGTCGAAATATGACCAATTTAGGGTTGTTTAGAAAATACATTATGCAATATTTACACGATCATCCAGGATTGAACAAAAATATGCATATTATGTGCCGACAGTTGCAATCGACAGCTCATGGAGTTCCGTTAGAAATTTATGTGTTTTCAAGCGACAAACGCTGGGCAAATTATGAATATATCATGGCCGACATTTTTGATCATGTAATGGCTTCTGTGCAATATTTTGATCTTGAAATTTTTGAACTTCCTTCGAAAATTGGAAAATTAGAATAGAGTTTTTTTAACCGCAAAGAGCGCTAAGAATTACGCAAGGTTCGCAAAGTTTTTACACAAAGCTTTGCGGACTTTGCATTTTTAGTAAGTCTAACTTATAAAAAAACTTTGCGTGCTTTGCTGTAAAATACACAAAGTAATTCAAGTTTGGAATTTGGAATTTAAAATTTAAAATTTGGAATTTTATAATATTTACTTCTCCTCTATCTTCTCAAAAAGAAACTCAGGATTATTATATTCAATTGGAACTTCTGGAACATAACATGGAAGATTAAAATAGGTCCCGATTACTCCTTTTCCTAAATAGAGTTTATTGTCTTTCTTTAGAAGAGCCAAAGGAACTCTTTTCCAAGCTCCGCCAAAAGAAATATAATGATAATCGCCTCTAAGCGTATCACCTCTTAAATCTCCTCGTACATCGCCAGAATCTTTTCCGGTTCCATAATGCGAAATTTCGTAACGGCCATAAAAACGCTTGTCATTCATGTGAATATCTAGAATTGCAGTGTCTTTATTATTTACAGCTCTATAAAAAGAACGGTTATATTTTTCTTTATCTTCTTTAGAATTGCAAGAAGCTAATAATAAGCAGAGAAACAGAAATAATCGCATAATTTATTTTTTATAAAAACAAAAATAGGTTTTACTGTGAGATTATTTCTTTAACTTTAAAAAAACTTAAAAGAAATACCATGGAAGATAGAGACACTTTTTTAAAAGAATTCAGAGGCGAAACTTTAGGAACCGTAAGTGCTCAATCTTCACCAGATGAGATCTTTCAAAACCAAACGATCAGACCGATTTTAAAGCTTCAAAACGATTTATTTATAGCCGTTTTTTTGAATTACGTAAACAAGAATAAACCTGATTTTTATTCTTACTCGGTTGAAAAGAAACTCCAGACAATCGAAAACTCCATTCAAAAAGACATTAAATTCAGAAATTCTTTAAAAGGAATTGTAATGGCGCTTTTTACAGTTGATGAATACAATACTTATATCCAAAATTCTTCTGATTTAAATAAACGTATGATGAATTTACTGATTGACCGATTGAAAAATCAGGTGCAGTTGTTTGAAGTGGAATCAAATTAATAATAAAAAAGTATGCAATTTTAGTTTAGATGAAATTTAGTTTAGATTTTACAACAGATTATGGTCAATTTTATTTAAATGAAAAAGATGATGAAGGAGATACTGAAAGCGAAGGTTTTTGGTCTAATGAAGCTTTTAATGATAAACTTGCTGTAGAGAAAGGGATTTTAGGGATTTCTATTGAAAATAGTGACGGAATTGTAAAATGTGAACTTGAATTTTTAGATTCTAAAAGTTTAATTTCTGATTTCAGTGATTTTGATCATGTTGTAGAAGCTAGTTTAGAAATAAAAACTGGTTTCGTACAAATAAATGATTGTCCGTTAACGACCCTTATTTTAGAAGAAAAAATTGAAACTGGGAATTATAGAGTTCGTGTCTATTATAGTAATTTAGAATCTGCATATTCTGAAGATCCTAAGGATTGTTATAGAATTGAAATGTGGAAAGATGTTTTTTCAGATAGACATGTTTTAAAGAGATTTGAAAATAAATTCTAATGCAATAAATTTATATTTAAGATAAATGTTCGACCAATTCCGAAACAAATTCCCTTTAACTGATGAAAAATGGAACGAATACATCGGTTATTTCAATCGAATTGAAGTTCCTGCAAAAACTACTCTTTTAGAAGAAGGTGAAGTTTCAAAAAAACTTTATATCATCGAAAAAGGCTGTATTCGGGTTTGGTTTAACAATAACGGAAAAGATCTTACTACGCAATTCTTTTTTGAAAATGAGAGCGTTGCTTCTATCGAAAGTTTTATGAAGAAACTTCCAAGTCCGACAAATATAGAAACGATTGAGCCTTCGGTTTTGTGGTGGATTCATAAAAATGATCTGGATAAAATTCTTGAAGAAATCAAAGAAATACCAGAATTGAGAGATAGTCTCATTAATAAGCTTTTTGAGCGTACTTTTGATTATATGAAATATTTTGTTTCATTTATAAAAGATTCCCCTGCAGAGCGTTATGTTAATTTAATTCAGCAAAGACCTCAAATTATATTGCGTGTTCCGCAACACTATATCGCTTCTTATTTAGGAATAACTACTGTACATTTAAGCAGATTAAAAAGTAAATTAGTAAATAAAAATAATTGACATTTTAATATAAGTCAAACTTAAACTAGCTTATATAACTTATATGGTTTAAGGAGAAATTTGATAACAAATGTTATCGTCTGCCCATAAACGGCTCTGTAATTTTGCTTCATAAAATTTAATAATTATGAAAGCAGACAGTAGTTTATAAAAAAGGCGAATTGCCAAAATATGCAGAATTTGAAGAACCAATTGCATCAAATGAAAATGAAGTTTTAGTTTCGGTAAAAGCCGTAGCCATCACAAATCTGGATAAAGGAATTGCAAGCGGAGAGCATTATTCTTCGGAAAAAGAAAATCAAAATGGATTTATTGTTGGAAGTGACGCAATTGGAGTTCTCGAAAATGGAACAAGAGTTTATGCTCGCGGAATCTCAGGAACAATCGCCGAAAAAGCTTTAGTAGAGAAAAACCGAATGGTAGTTTTACCAAACGGAATTGATGATGCAACAGCCGCGGCAATGCCAAATGCAGTTGCAGGTTCGGCAATGGCACTTCGTTTTAGAGCGACAATAAAACCTGGAGAAACAGTTTTAATAAATGGAGCCACTGGTTTTACGGGACAAATGGCTGTTCAAATTGCAAAACATTACGGAGCTAAAAGGATAATTGTTACAGGAAGAAATGAAAAAGCGCTTGAAAGCCTTTTAGAATTAGGTGCAGATCAAATTATATCCTTAAAACAGAATGATGAATCTTTTATTTCTCAGCTAAGAGAAATCCATAAAAACACTCCAATTGATATTGTAATTGACTATTTATGGGGACATTCAGCAGAGCTTATTCTTTCAATTTTAAAAGGAAACGGAAATTTTACGCATAGAACTAGGTATGTTTCTGTAGGTTCTATGGCTGGAGATACCATTCAATTGTCTGCACAGATTTTACGAAGTGTTGATCTTCAATTATCTGGTTCTGGATTAGGAAGTTGGACAAAAGAAGAAGTCAAATTGTTGTTTTCTGAAATACTTCCCGAAATGTTTCTCTTGGCTTCAAAAAATATACTAAAAGTAAATATTGAAACCGTTCGTTTAGCAGATATTGAGAAAATGTGGAATGCAGAAGTTCCTGACGGAAAACGTTTAGTGGTTCTTGTTTAGAGGTTCTAAGGTTCTAAGTTGCCATGATTCTAAGTTTTTCCCTTAGTATCTTGGCAACTCAGCCTCTCAAAAACTTAGTATTTTATCAATTCTAACAAAACTTGTTCAAATCTGTTTTTTGGTAAAAACTGATCTTCTAGTGCTTTAGTAAAAGGAATAGGTGAATCTAAACTCGCTACACGTTTTACAGGAGCGTCTAGATACTCAAAGCAGTTTTCCATAATTAAAGCCGAAATATCACTTGCGATTCCACCAAACAGTGTGTCTTCTTGAAAAATTATAGCTTTTCCTGTTTTTTTAACTGAAGCGAAAATTGTTTCTGTGTCTAAAGGCTGTAAAGTTCTTAAATCTATTAAATCGGCATCAATTTCTGGATGTTTCGCCAATGTGTCTAAAGCCCAATGAACTGCGGCTCCAAATGAAATAATCGTTACCGATCTTCCTTCTTTAACCAAAGCAGCTTTACCTAAAGGAATAGTGTAATAGTCAGTTGGAACATCTTGATAAATACTTCTGTACAATAATTTATGTTCGAAGAATAAAACAGGATTTGGATCATTAATCGAAGTATTTAAAAGACCTTTTGCATCGTAAGGAAATGCTGGATAAACTACTTTTAAACCTGGAGTTTTAGTAAACCAAGCTTCATTGGTTTGCGAATGGAATGGACCAGCTTGAGTTCCGCCTCCGCAAGGCATTCTAACGACAACATCTGCTTTTTCGCCCCAGCGATAATGAGATTTTGCTAATAGATTCACAATTGGGTTAAATCCAGTAGAAACAAAATCGGCAAATTGCATTTCTATAATTGCTTTGTATCCGTTTATAGATAATCCCATTCCTGTTGAAATTACAGCACTTTCGCAAATTGGTGTGTTCCGTACACGATCTTTTCCAAAAGCATCAACAAAACCTTCTGTAATTTTAAATGCTCCGCCATATTCAGCAATGTCCTGTCCCATAATAACCAAGTTTTTATGGCGCCACATAGATTGCTCTAAACCATTACGAATAGCATCAATAAAACGAATATTTGTAGAATCAGAATTATGGGTATATCCTTCATATTGAAATGGTTTGTAAACATCATCTAATTCTCCACTATAAGTTGGTTCGATTTCAGGTTCAGCATTTGCCAATGCCCAATTTTCATCAATTTCTTGTTTTATTTCAGCATGAAATTGTTCGTCTTGTTCAGCATTTAGAATTCCAATTTCAGTCAAATATTTTCTGTAATTTGTAACAGGATCTCTAAGTTCCCATTGGTCCATTAAATCTTGAGGAACATATTTTGTGCCGCTTGCCTCTTCGTGTCCTCGCATTCTAAAAGTCTTAAACTCCAACAAAATTGGGCGTGGATCTTCCTGCATTTCTTTTTTAAGTTTAGACAATTTATTGTAGACTTCAACAATATTATTTCCGTCAACGATCCAGCTTTCAATTCCGTAGCCAATTCCTTTATCAGCAAGGTTTTCGCAAGCATATTGTTCGTTAGTTGGTGTCGAAAGTCCGTAACCGTTATTTTCTACAATAAACATTACCGGAAGTTTCCAAACCGCGACAATATTCAATGCTTCATGAAAATCACCTTCGCTTGTTCCGCCTTCTCCCGTAAAAACAGCCGTAATTTTTTTATTGTCTTGAAGTTTATTTGCAAGTGCGATTCCGTCAGCAATTCCTAATTGTGGACCCAAATGCGAAATCATTCCTATAATATTGTATTCTTGCGTTCCAAAATGGAAACTTCTGTCTCGTCCTTTTGTAAAACCATTTGCCTTTCCTTGCCATTGCGAAAACAAACGATGAAGAGGAACTTCTCTAGTTGTAAAAACACCAAGATTTCGGTGCATTGGAAGTATGTATTCTGACTGATCTAAAACAGCCGTTACACCAACAGCGATAGCTTCTTGCCCTATTCCAGAAAACCATTTAGAAACTTTTCCTTGACGAATCAAGATTAGCATCTTTTCTTCAATCAATCTAGGCTTTAATATTTTTTTATATAAATCTAATAATTCAGTGTCAGAAAGGTTTTGTCGGTAAAAAATCATGTAATTTTTTGTTTTTTAGTGTTTCAAATATAACAAATTGCATCAATTTTATTGGTTTTTAAAATTAATTTTAATCAGAAATCAGCTTTTAATGCCTGAGCTTAAGATTATTTTCTAAAATATTATCTACCTTTGTTAGCGAAAGGTGCTTATGACACCTTTTTTCTTTAAAATAAAAAATGTAAAGTATGCAAAACATTCCTAGTGTAGACTTACGTGATTTCCTTTCGGACGACCCGAAACGTAAACAAAAATTTGTAAATGAAATCGGCAGTGCATTTGAAAACATTGGCTTCGTAGCCTTAAAAGGTCATTTCCTTGATGATCAATTGGTAAACGAACTTTATGGTGAAATTAGAAACTTTTTCGCCTTGCCAATAGAAACTAAGCATAAATATGAAATTCCTGGAATCGGCGGACAGAGAGGTTATGTTTCTTTTGGAAAAGAGCATGCTAAAGGACGTAAAGAAGGAGACTTAAAAGAATTTTGGCACTTTGGCCAATACGTTGACAAAGATTCAAGATGGGCTTCAGAATACCCAGACAATGTTGAAGTTACCGAATTACCACGTTTTAATGTAGTTGGTAAAGAAGCGTATCAAAAATTGGAGAAAACAGGGGTTTATGTTTTAAGAGCTTTGGCTTTACATTTAGGTCTAGATGAGTTTTATTTTGATAATTATGCAAAAGAAGGAAACTCAATTTTAAGACCAATCCACTATCCTCCTATTACTTCTGAACCAGAAAATGCGATTCGCGCAGCTGCTCACGGCGATATCAACTTAATTACTTTGTTGATGGGAGCTCAGGGTAAAGGTTTACAAGTTCAAAATCATAATGGCGACTGGATTGATGCTATTGCTGAAGATGATGAATTAGTAATCAATGTTGGTGATATGTTGTCTAGACACACCAACAATAAATTAAAATCTACAATTCACCAAGTGGTAAATCCACCAAGAGAATTGTGGGGAACTTCACGTTATTCAATTCCATTTTTTATGCATCCTGTTAGCGATATGCGCTTAGATTGTCTTGAAAATTGTATTGATGCTGAAAACCCAAAGAAATACGAAGATATTACTGCGGGCGAATTCTTATACGAACGTTTAGTGGAGCTAGGTTTAATCAAAAAATAGACTTACATAATTTTTAAAATTAAAATTCCAAATTCCGAGCTTTTCTTGGGGTTTGGAATTTAATTTTTAAATATCTTTATGCTTGGAATTTATTTTTAGAATAAAAAAATATGGACTTAAAAGATCAATTAAAGAATCTATTTCCAGATCACGTAGAAACAAATGAACCTGAGCAAGTTGAAGAACAAGATCATGTTTTGTACGTTCAGAAAGAACCTATGATTTGTAAATTTGAAAAAAGAAAAGGAAAACCAACAACTATAATTGAAGGTTACGAAGGCTCAGATGAAGATTTTAAAATCTTAGCCAAAGAAATCAAAACCAAATTAAGCGTTGGCGGAACTTTTAAAGACGATTCGATTATAATTCAAGGCGATTACCGAGATAAAATAATGGCAATCCTTAAAGAAAAAGGATTCAAAACGAAACGAGTTGGAGGCTAAAAAGTTTTAGGTTTCAAGTTATTCGACTAACCTGAAACATTGAAAAAAACTTAGAGCCTCAGTATCTCAGAACCTTAGCAACTTAAAAAAAATGATACAATCTTCAGAATTGATATTAAATCCAGACGGAAGTGTTTACCACTTAAACCTTCGTCCAGAACATATAGCACACGACATTATTTTTGTTGGTGATCAAAACAGAGTTGAAAAAATCACTCAATTTTTCGATTCAATCGAACATTCAGCTCAAAAAAGAGAATTTAAGACTCAAACCGGTATTTACAAGGGAAAAAGAATCTCTGTAGTTTCTACAGGAATTGGACCTGATAATATTGATATTGTATTAAACGAATTAGACGCTTTAGTAAATATTGATTTAAAAACGCGTCAGCCAAAAGAAAAATTAACTTCTTTAAATATTATCAGAATAGGAACGTCAGGTTCTTTGCAGGAAGATATTCCTGTAGACAGTTTCGTGATGTCAAAGTTCGGGTTAGGATTAGACAATATGCTTCGCTCCTATTTAATAGATGATGTTTCTATTACAGAAATTGAAGATGCATTTGTAAAACATACCAATTGGGATCCTAAAAAAGGGAAACCTTATGTTACACAATGTTCTGAAAAATTAGAAAAATTAATCGAATCAGATCGAATTTTCAAAGGCATTACCGCAACAGCCGGTGGATTCTACGGTCCGCAAGGAAGGGTTTTACGTTTAAATATTCAAGACGAAGAATTGAATAATAAAATGGATAATTTTAGTTTTAATGAAACTAAAATCACTAATTTAGAAATGGAAACAGCGGCAATCTATGGTCTTTCTGCGCTATTAGGACACAATGCATTATCGCTTAACGCTATTATTGCAAATCGTGCTAGCGGAACTTTTAGTGAGGATCCGTACAAAGCTGTAGATGAATTGATTGCTTACACATTAAATAAATTGGCAGGAAACTAATTAATTGGCAAATTGATGGAAAGTGTTATTCTCAAATTTGAAAAATTATTGAACGAAAATGTACATTATTTTCCAATAATAGACCAGAAAATTTTAGAAGAAAGAAAACCTAAAAAATGGTCTAAGAAAGAAATTATAGGTCATTTGGTAGATTCAGCCGTCCATAATCTTGTCCGTTTTACAGAAATTAATTATGTTGACAAACCTTATCAAAGAAGAACTTACGATCCAGATGCTTTAGTAGATATAAATAAGTATCAGACAATGGATATTGAGGAGCTTACGCAATTATGGTTTGTCATAAATAAACAGCTTGTAAGACTGATGAAAACAGTTGATCCAAAAGCTTTAGAGTATGAAATTGATTTTGGCGATGGATCTCTAGCTGATTTACGGTTTATAATGACCGATTATGTAGAACATTTAGAGCATCATATTAATCAAATAAAGTCATAAAATTATGTTTTTACGGGTTGCGCGACATACAAATGATTTAGAGAAAATTGAGAATTTTTATGTAGATGTACTCGGTTTTGAACGATTGGGCGGGTTTGAGAATCATAATAATTATGATGGTATTTTCATAGGAAAACCGGGCTTAGACTGGCATTTTGAGTTTACACAATCTGAAGTACCGGCCAAGCATACTTTTGATGAAGATGATGTAATGGTTTTATACCCTAAAACTATTGCAGATTACGATAAATTAGTAAATAAATTACCAAAGTATAATATTGCAGTTATACATGCACTGAATCCGTTTTGGAATGAAAATGGAAAAATGATTCAGGATCCAGATGGCTATAGAATCGTAATATCACCTTTAAAAGCTGTAATCAGCGAAATTGAATAATGGAACAAGAAACTCACAAGAAAATATTATTTAAATACTACAGTGATTATCTAGACGAAGTGGTTTCTGAAACGATGTGGGCAGAAATTATAGATTTAGAAAAAGGACTTTTTAAGTTGGATAATATCCCTTTTTTCGGCCCTTTAATTGCTACTGATGATATTTTTTATGCAGAATATGACGAAACAGAAGAACGTTTCATGCATAGAAAAACGATTCAAAACTCTGGAAATTCGATTGTTCAGATTGCTGTTTTAGAAAAAGGTTTTGATAAAGAAATTATTCGCGAAAAATTAAAAGCAATAAATTGTTTGTCTGAAGGATTAAATGAAACTTTTTTTGCAAGCAGAAATAGCCAAAGATGTAGATTATTCTTTGGTAAGAAATCTATTGAGTGAATACGAATCACAAGATATTATTGAATTTGCAGAACCTTGCCTTTCAGAAAAACATAGGGCAGATTTATTAAAAAACTAAACTAATAACGATAAGATTACGCATACCAATCAACTTAACTTAAACTTAAAATAAATGAAAACTGTCAAAATTGCGGGTGTTCCAGAACACTTCAATTTGCCGTGGCATCTATGCATTGAAAATGGTGAATTTGAAGAAGAGAACATCGACTTACAATGGACAAATGTGCCCGAAGGAACGGGTAAAATGTGCCAAATGCTTCGTGATGGAGAAACAGATCTTGCTGTTATTTTGACCGAAGGAATTTTAAAAGATATTTCGGCTGGAAATCCGAGTAAAATTGTTCAGATTTATGTGCAATCTCCTTTAATTTGGGGAATTCACGTTGATGCAAAATCTGATTTTCAGACCTTAAAAGATCTTAAAAATAAAAAAGTGGCAATTTCGAGAATTGGTTCTGGATCACAATTGATGGCTTATGTAAATGCAAATGAACAAGGCTGGGAAATGGATGATCTTGAGTTTGAAATTGTAAACACTATTGATGGTGCTGTGGATGCTTTAACAAGCAAGAAAGCCGATTATTTTATGTGGGAACGTTTTATGACAAAACCTCTTGTAGATAAAGGAGTTTTTAGAAGAATTGACGACTGCCCTACTCCTTGGCCTTCATTTATAATTGTAGGCCGTGATGAGTTTTTAAAAAAAAACGCCAAAACAGTAGAAATGATTCTCAAAATAATCAACAAAACAACAGTTGATTTTAAAGAGATTCCAGAAATCGACAAGAAATTATCAAAGCTTTTTAATCAAAAAGCAGAAGATATTAAAGAATGGCTAAAATTGACTCAGTGGTCACAAAAAAATTTGACAGAAAAATCTTTTAATAAAATTCAAAATCAATTATTTGATCTGGGAATTATTGATAAAAAAAGTATTTTTGTAGAAACAGTAAAAGCATTGTAATACTGCTTTTTGATTCGTATGATGAAATTCCCTAAAATTGACTTACCGTATTTAAAATCCAAGCTACAGGTGAAATCACCGTGGGACAGGATTATTATTTCGATTTTAAGTCTTTTAATTACAATTCCGATTTTCATCATTCTGCATCAAAATTTAATAGATTTAGAATGGGCGTTCAATCTCGATCGCGTATTCATCTTTATTTTTGTTTTTGCAGTCATATTTTTTCTTCTGATGTATCTCAGAACAATAATTATTTTATGTGTTGCCGTTTACTTGATAATTCTATTTTACGGATCGGTTATTGGAAATTACGGTTTTAGCGAAATCTCAGAAGATTACAATTCTATGATTTACACCATGTCTGATAATCCTTATCCGCAGGACATTATTGTAGCAAAACTGCTTCCGTTTCCTAATAAATCAAAGATTATAAATGCTATAGAATACCAAAATCCTAAAGTGCGAAATTTTGCCATTATGGCGACTACAAAGCATTTTAAAAAGATTAGAGGCTATTCAGATTATCGAACTATAATTCAGTGTTTTGCAGTTTTTAAAGAAATAAACAGCAGATGGAATTATGTAAACGATCCAAAAGAAGGTGATTACATCGCAACTGCCAGCGAATCTCTTGAATATTTTTCAGGCGATTGCGATGATCACTCTATTTTGATGGCGGCAGCTGTACGAGCAATTGGCGGAACTCCTCGCCTTATTCATACCAAAGGACATATTTATCCCGAAATTTTAATTGGTTCGATGATTGATCTAGAAAAAGTCAATTATTTGATCAAAAATGTTCTTTTTGTAAAAGAAAGCTACGGCAAAAAATTACACTACCACATAGACGAACGTGGACAAGTCTGGATGAATCTAGATTATACTGCAACTTATCCTGGCGGCCCTTTTATGTATGAGGAAATTTTGGGAGCTTTGACTCTTAATTAACCTGTCTCAAAGTGTCTATTTTGTAATTTTTAATTACTGTAATAGTCAATACTTAAGTGATTGGTTGTCAGTAAAAGTCCCATAAACAAAGACTTTTCAAATTAAAAGCTATTCGATTTAAGAAGTAAAAAAAAACTTTATAAATATTTGATTCCGAATATTTTAATGTTATTTTTTTTTGTAACTTTTTCCTGTTTAACTTTTAATCACAAAATCATGAAAAACTCTAAATTATTTACCCTCGTAATTGCCATTGCTGTCGTCGTATTAATTGTTTCATGCCATCGTAAAAGAGACAAGCTTGTGAATTCATGGAAAGTTACTGCTGTAGAACCAAAAGAAACTGTTTCTGATTCTACAAAAAACGCAATTTTAACCAACGGGATGCTTACTTTTACTGAAGATGGGCATGTAACAGGATATTTGCTTCGTGAAATCACAGACGGAACTTATGCGCTAACAGAAAAAGGTAAAAAACTAGTTATAAAAGACGAAGTTGGAACGCCTTACGTTTGTGAAAGTACTATAACAGATGATAAGTTAATTTTAGACACCAAAGAAGCCAAACTAACATTTGATAAAATTTAAATAAGAATTACATCGTAATTCAGTACAAAAACCATTCGCTACAATTGTAAAGAATGGTTTTTTGATTTTTAAAGTTAAAATAAATATCTTTGCACTTCTTAAAATAAGTACTGGCATATGTGAAAAATAATTTCTTTCAGGAAAATGTAGTAAGCGACCACAACTTTGTGGTCGCTAGATTATTTATCTTTAAAAGAAAGGAATTATGCTTATTCTTCAAAATATCTCATATCAGCATGAGAATAAAGACATGCTGTTTCAAAACATTAGCTTTACGCTAAACAATCACGATAAAACCGCTTTGGTTGGAAATAATGGTGTTGGAAAATCTACACTTTTAAAAATTATTGCTGGTGAATTACAGCCTTTTTCAGGACAGATAATTCAGAATTCTAAACCTTATTTTGTTCCACAATTGTTTGGTCAGTTTAACGATTTTACGGTTGCTGAAGCTTTGCACATAAAGGAAAAAATAAGTTCACTTAAAGAAATACTTGAAGGTACTGTGACTGAAGAAAATCTTCAATTGTTAGATGACGACTGGACGATTGAAGAACGCTGTAATGAAGCTCTGTCTTATTGGCAATTGCATGATTTGGATCTGAATCAGAAAATGGAAACTTTAAGCGGCGGACAAAAAACAAAAGTTTTTCTAGCCGGAATAATGATTCATCAACCCGACTTGGTTTTATTAGATGAGCCTAGTAATCATCTAGATTTTGCCAGCAGAACGTTACTATATGATTTTATAAAATCTACCTCTAGTACATTACTTATTGTCAGTCACGACAGAACATTGCTCAATCTTTTGAGTAAGACGCTGGAAATGACCAAAAATGAAATTTCTGTTTATGGAGGGAATTATGATTTTTATAGCGAACAGAAAAAAGTTGAAAATAATGCCTTAGAACAAGATGTTCAAAGCAAGGAAAAGGCATTGAAAAAAGCCAAAGAAAAAGAACGAGAAAGTATTGAACGTCAAAATAAACTAGATTCGAGAGGCAAAAAGAAACAAGAGAAATCGGGTGTTGCCAGAATTATGATGAATACGCTCAGAAATAAAGCTGAAAATAGCAGTTCTAAGATTAAAGATGTTCATGCTGAGAAAATTAACGGTATTTCTGAAGATTTGCGACAACTTCGATCATCACTTCCTGCAATAGATCAAATGAAATTTGGTTTTAATAATTCTTCTTTTCTTAAAGGAAAAATTCTTTTTAAGGCTTCAGAAATCAATTACAATTATGGTGAAAGGAATCTTTGGAATGAAAATCTAAATTTTGAAATTCTGTCAGGAGATCGTTTGGCTGTAAAAGGATTAAATGGCTCTGGAAAAACAACTTTAATTAAAATTATTCTTAGAGAATTAAATCCAACCCAAGGACAAATAACTTGTTTGGACAAAAAAGCAATTTATATAGACCAGGACTATTCTTTATTAAACCAAAATCTTAAAATTTACGAACAAGCGCAGGTTTTCAATGATTGCGGTTTAGAAGAGCATGAAATCAAAATGAGATTGAATCGCTTTTTATTTTCTAGAAATGATTGGGACAAACCTTGCAATGCACTGAGCGGTGGCGAAAGAATGCGCTTAATGTTATGCTGTTTAACGATTAGCAATGAATCGCCTGAAATTATAATTTTAGATGAACCAACAAATAATCTGGATATTCAAAATATAGAAATATTGACTTCGGCTATCAACGAATATCAAGGCACTTTAATTGTGATTTCACACGATCAATCGTTTTTGGAACAGATTAATATTGAAAAAAGTATTTTACTTTAAGCAAAACAGTTAGCGCTGAGAATTATCTCGGCGCTAATTTTTCAATTTCATTGCAAATTAAATCTGGTTTTTGAAGTGTAATATAATGACCACTTTTTTCTGCAAAAACCTGTTTGCTATTTGATGACAATTGCAGTAAATCTATTTGCAATGTGTTATGTATAGTCAAATATTCTTTTTCTAATTTTTTATCCTTCATTCCTTCTACTCCGTCAGGATATTTTGCAGTGATTATTGTTAATGGAACGGAACCAAAACCATTTATTACCGAGGCTTCTTTCATTAGTTTTTTATCATTTTCAAGTTCTGTCATCATTCCGTCAAAAATGCGATAAAAATATTTTTTCACATTTTGATTGAACCAATGCGTTTTAGGAACAACGGTTGTAAAACCAGTATTGCTATAAAGGATTCTGATAACGCCAATTTCGTTCAAAAAACTTAAAAGTATTCTTGGCGGAGGTTGAACCGAATTTCTCAATGCTTCTGACGATTTTTCTAACTGCTTTGGATGTGTTACATCAACAAAAACAATTCCTGCCATATCTTTTTTATTTTTTTGAAGAAACAATCTTGAAGTAATTCCACCAAAGGAATGTCCAACTAAAATGTATGGTTTTGGACAATTGGTCAGCTTCAGTAATTCTTCTAAATCTCTAGAATATCTTTTTAATGAAATTTCTTTAGAAGGATCACTCCATAAAATTCCAGCTTTATCATAAGAAATTGTGGTGTATTTTTTAGAAAGTTTCTTTTGGATTTCCTGCCAATGCAGATAATCTCCACCTAAACCAGATTCAAAAATTATGGTACAAGAACCATTTCCTTGCTTTTTGTAATGAATATTTCGGCCATCTATTTTTGCAAATTCATTATTATCAGGACGTTTACTGTCAAAGTAAAAGCGTGCAATTTGTTCAAATAAAAATCCTATAAAAATAAAAACTAGAAGTGATATGAATGCTATTTTTAAGATTTTGAATATATTTTTTATCATTTTATATTTTTTAGAATACTTGCTGTAAGCTCCAAAAGTAAACCTATTTTTGCTCTAATTCAAAATTATTTATAATTATTCTAAATAATACTCGGCGATTTTATACTAAATAATTTATAGCCAATTTTTTACATAAAATCAGTAAATTGCAGAGAAGCTTTCTATAAAGCTATTTCTCTTTAAAATACACTGTTGAAAATCAGAACTTAACGTTTAATTAAATGTCTAAATTTATGAAACTAAAAAACAGAATTCTTCCTGCCCTACTTGCTTTTACATTATTAATAACTGAAACTGTATTGCCTTGTACGAGAGTGGTTTATGAAGGTTTAAACGGAACAATTATTACTGCACGTTCTATGGATTGGAAAGGTGAAATTCCGGCCAATTTGTGGATCTTTCCTCGTGGAATTGAAAGAGCCGGAGAAGTTGGAACCAGTTCTATCAAATGGAAATCTAAATATGGAAGTGTAATTACAAGTTCGTGGGATATTGCCTCTTCTGATGGAATGAACGAAAAAGGACTTGTAGGCAATCTTTTGTGGCTTGTAGAATCTCAATATCCTGCATTTGAAAAAAATGGAAAAGTAAAAGGTTTGGCGGTTTCGTTATGGCTCCAATATGTTTTAGATAATTTTTCGACAGTTGCAGAAACGGTATCAGCATTAGAAAAGAACGATTTTGTGATTACTTCTTCTCATATTCCAGGAACTAACATTTTTGCTACTGTACATTTATCTATTTCTGATTCTAGTGGAGACAATGCTATTTTCGAATATATAAACGGCAAACTGGTTATTCATCATGACAGAAAGTATGTAACGATGACTAATTCTCCAATTTTTGATCAGCAATTGGCAATTAACGCGTATTGGAAAGGAATTCCTGGCACTATTATGCTTCCGGAACCAATCGTGCGGCTGATCGTTTTGTAAGAGCTTCTTATTATATCGATGCCATTCCGAAAACAGATAACACTAGAACAGCTTTGGCAAGTGTTTTTGGAGTAATTAGAAACTGTTCTGTTCCGCTAGGAATTTCGTCTGAAACCGAACCGAACATCTCCTCTACTCGCTGGAGAACAGTTGCTGACCAAAAAAACTTGGTTTATTATTTTGATAATGTTCTGAATCCAAATGTGATTTGGGTTGAATTCAGTAAAATTGATTTTAGTGAAAAAGGGAAAATCAAGAAATTAAGTTTGGCTAATAATGAGAATTATGCAGGCGATTCACTACTAAATTTCAAGGAAACAAAGCCTTTTCAGTTTGCAGGACTTGATTAAGGTTAATCAAAAATACAGTTAAACCCTTCAAATTGAAAAGTTTGAAGGGTTTGTTTTTTGAAAATAAATCAAAAAAAATATTGCGCAGTCAAATGACTTCATTATATTTGCAGTCAAATAACTGCATAATGGAAATTAGAAGAGACGTTTTTCAAGCAATAGCCGATCCTACTCGAAGAGCTATTTTAAGTTTGGTTGCCATTCAGGCTATGACTCCTGGGGCAATTGCCGAGAATTTTAATTCGTCAAGACAGACGATTTCAAAGCATATTCAAATTCTAAGCGAATGTGAATTGTTGCATCAAACACAAAACGGTAGAGAAATTTATTATCATTTAAATCCAGAAAAAATGAAAGAAATTGACAAATTCATCGAGCCATTTAGAAAAATTTGGGATGATCGTTTTAATAAGTTAGAATCAATTATGAAAAACTATAAAAAATAAACTATGGAAAAGAAAACCAAAATTCACGCTGAAGACGACCGACATGATCTTGTAATTACAAGAGAATTTGATTTGCCTGTAGAATTATTATTTAAAGCTTATGAAGATCCTGAAATTGTAGCGCAATGGATGGGAACAAAAGTTCTGAAGCTTGAAAATAAAAAATATGGAGGATGGGAGTTTGAAACTAGTGATGCCAACGGTAATGTAGTTTTTAAAGCTAATGGCGTGATTCATGATTTTGTTCCAAATCAAAAAATAGTACGCACGTTTGAAATGGAAAATATCAATTTTGCACCTCAATTGGAGTTTTTAGAGTTTGAAAAACTAACAGATGATACCAGTAGATTAACGATGCAGATTATTTACAAATCAATTGAGCATAGAGCCACACAATTAAAAATGCCATTTGCGCAAGGATTAAATATGGCGCATAATAGATTAGAAGAAATTGTAACTAAACTTAAATAAAGTAATCATGACAAAACGTAATAAAATTATTTATTGGATTGCCACACTTTGGCTGGCTTTAGGAATGACTTCTACAGGAATCGTACAGCTTATACCAATGAAAGAAGAAGTTGAAATGATACAGCGTTTGGGTTATCCACTTTATTTCTTGACTCTTTTAGGCGTTTGGAAACTTTTGGGTGTAATTGCTATTTTAATTCCTAAATTCGGTTTATTGAAAGAATGGGCTTATGCAGGCTTCTTTTTTGCGATGTCTGGAGCTGTTGTTTCGCATTTGGCTGTAAAAGAAGATGCTTCAACACTTTTCGGACCAATATTATTAATTGTTCTTACTGTAGTTTCTTGGTATTTTAGACCAGAAAGCAGAAGATGTACTTCTAACTAAAAAGTCAAAATCATGAAAAAACAACTGACAGCAAACCAACAAGAAGAACTTTTAAGCATTCTTGAAAAACGTTTTGAGAAAAATAAAAGTAGACATGAAAATTTAGATTGGTCAAAAATAGAAATCAAATTAAAGTCCAATCCGTCAAAGTTATGGTCGCTTGATGAAATGGAAAGAACGGAAGGCGAACCAGATGTTGTTGGCTATGATCAAAAAACGGATGAATATTTGTTTATAGATTGTTCTGCAGAGAGTCCAAAAGGACGCAGAAGCATTTGCTATGATCATGAAGCGTTGGAAAAAAGAAAAGAACACAAACCTGCAGACAGCGCTATAAATATGGCACAAGAAATGGGAATAGAAATTTTAAATGAAGAACAATATAAAGATTTGCAAAAGCTAGGAAAATTTGATGCCAAAACTTCAAGCTGGATTTTAACTCCATCAGAAATACGAAAATTGGGAGGAGCAATTTTTTCAGATTTCAGATATAATACGGTTTTTGTATATCATAATGGTGCCGATTCTTATTATGCTTGCTAGAGGTTTTCGCGGTTTGTTAAGAATTTAAAATTAAAGTCCTTCAAGTAATTTGAAGGACTTTTTTTATTCTCTTAAAATTTTTTCCATTTTTTTGCCTTTAGCAATTTCATCAATTAATTTATCTAGATATCGTATTTTTTGAATTAAAGGATCTTCAATCTCTTCTACTCGATATCCGCAGATAACACCAGTGATTTTGGATGCATTCGGATTGATTTCTGGAGCTTCGGCAAAGAAGGTTTCAAAATCTACTTTCTTTTCAATTTGTGCTTTAATTTGCTCGTCACTATATCCTGTAAGCCATTTGATTACGATATCTAATTCTTCTTTTGTTCCTCCTTTTTTTTCGACTTTTTGAATGTATAAAGGATAAACGCTAGAAAATAGTATTTTGTAAATTCTTTCTGTTTTCATTGTAGTATCATTTTGCTAGAAATGCAGTTATGTAAATATAAATCAAAAGCTGTTAGAATAAAAATACAAACAATATTTAATACCTTAGAGTTTCAAAAAGTCAAGGAATTTTTAAAAGTTATTTCTATGGAAAATCAAGATAATAAAACACCTAAAGTAATCGGAATTGGCGGCATCTTCTTTTATTCGGATAATCCAAAAGAAACAAAAGATTGGTACGCTAAAAATCTAGGATTTGATATAAATGCGTGGGGCTCTTCAAGCTTTGATTCGAGAGATTTAGATAATCCAGACCAAATAAATTCGGCGCAATGGAGTCCGTTTCCAAAAGGAGATGATTACTTTTTACCTTCAAAAAAGGATTTTATGATCAATTATCGTGTGCAGAACATTGAAGGTTTGGTGGAACAATTAAAAGAAAATGGCGTGACAATTTTAGACAATATAGAAACTTACGATTATGGTAAATTTGTTCATATTATGGACGCTGAAGGCAATAAAATCGAGCTTTGGGAATCTCGTTGAGTTAACGAATGATGGGATTTAATTAGACATTCTTTTAAAATGTCAAATATCTAAAAATACTTAAAATTATATGTTTAATACATTAGTTAAAATCAATTGCCATTCAAAAAATAAATTCTTAAAACTAATTGCGAGCAATTTGCTAGAGAAATTTTATTGTTGCGAAATAAACTGTGTGGAAATGGACAAAAGCGTTTTGTTTGCACATCACGGCCGTGGATGCACCATTGTAGCGACTAAAATTTGTGAGAATGTTGTCATATTTCAAAACGTATCTATCGGAGCAAATTTAAAATACTATAAAATTAGTAAGGAATGGGAGAATATTGGCAACCCGATTATTGCTAAAAATGTTATTATTGCCGATGGTGCCAAAATTTTAGGACCAATCGCAATTGGAGAAAATTCGGTTATTGGTGCGGGTTCTATTATTACAAAAGACATTCCGCCAAATAGTGTAGCTTTTGGAGTAAATAAATTTAAACCAAAAGACGAAAACTATGATTTAATATTTAACTCCAATATGATTCATTTTCAGAAAATGATAGAAGCCAATAAAAATTTGATTACAGCGTTTAACAAACAAAATGGCGTCATTTAATAAAACAAAAAGCCTCTATTAGAAATAATAGAGGCTTTTTGTTTAAATAGAATTTTAATTCCAAATTTCATTCATTTCTGTTAAAATAATTGGCTTTCCTTCTGTTACCACAATAGTATGTTCGTGTTGCGCCATAAAACCGCCTTTGTTTCCAACCATTGTCCAACCATCTTTTAAGGTTTCGGCATATGTAGAACTGGTAGAAATGAAAGTTTCAATTGCTACAACAGAATTCTTCTTAAATCTTGTTTGATTAAAACGGTCTCTATAATTGGCAATTTCATGCGGCGCTTCATGAAGACTTCTTCCTACTCCATGCCCTGTTAGGTTTTTAATTACTTTGTAACCACGTTTTTTAGCTTCTGTTTCAATCAGAAAACCAATATCAGAAATACGAACGCCGCCTTTTATATTGTGAATGGCTTTATGCAAAATATCTCTAGAAGCTTCCACTAACTTTTGATGCTCATTTATATCATTACCAATTACAAAAGAACCTCCGTTATCTGACCAAAATCCATCCAATTCAGCAGAAACATCAATATTAATTAAATCACCTTCTTGCAAAATTCTTTTTTCAGAAGGAATTCCGTGGCAAAATTCATTGTCAACACTAATGCAAGTCCAACCTGGAAAACCGTAAGTTAAATATGGCGCAGATTTCGCTCCTAAATCATTTAAAATTTGTCCTCCGTAATCGTCTAATTCTTTTGTCGATATTCCAGGTTTGGCAAATTTTCTCATTTCTTTTAAAGTAAAAGCTACAGCTTCACTTATTTTTTTCATTCCTGCTAATTCTGCTTCGGTTGTAATAGACATTGTTTTGTTTCTTAATATTAATAACGGTCTAAATTTACTACTTTTCTACAAGATGAATCGTTATTAAAATGCTAAAAACCTTCCAAAATCAATGACTTTGGAAGGTTTTTAACTTTTTACCAAGGACTTTCCTCGCTTTCGTCTTCAATATCGTTGCTGAAGAATTTTCCAGTTGGTCCATTTTCATCCAATAAAGTATGTTTTATAATGAAACTTGCTTGCACTTTCAACACTTCGGGGCCATTATGATGATTAAAATCGGTTGCTGTGTAACCTGGATCAATTGAGTTTACTTTGAATGGAAGATCTTTTAATTCGTAAGCTAAAGTCACTGTAAATGCATTTAAAGCAGTTTTAGAAGAGACATATGAAATTGCTTTTATCGAATAATATTTCCAAGTTGGATCACTGTGTAAAGTGAGAGAACCAAGTCCTGATGTAATATTGCTAATTCTTGGATTTTCAGATCTTTTTAGCAAATCAAGAAATGCTTGCGTTACAGTTATCACTCCGAAGAAATTCGTGTCAAAAACTTTTTGAATGTTTTCTATAGAAGTTGCCGAAGGACTTTGCGGAATATCTCCTAAAATTCCGGCATTATTAATCAGAATATCCAATTTACCTTTTTCTTTTTCAACGATGTTTTTTGCTTCTAAAACACTTTCTGCATTGGTAACATCAATTTGAATAGCTTTAATGTTTTGGAATCCTTTTTTGTTCAATTCTTTTACTACTTCTTCTCCTTTTGCAAGATCACGCGTTCCTAAATAAACAAATAATCCTTTTTCTGAAAGCTGTTTAGTAGTTTCTAAACCAATGCTCCTATTTGCACCTGTAATTAATACTGTTTTCATTTTTTATATTTTTAAATTATCTGAAGCAAAGTTCCACCGATTAAAAACAAAAACATTTGCCATATGGCAAAAAGCGATTTTTAACGAATATTTTTTCTGATTCTGCTTAAAGAGGATTGTGTTATTCCGAGATAGGAAGCCAAATACGAAAGCGGAACTCGATTAATTACTTTTGGAAACATTTCCATAAAAGATAAATAACGAGTTGTAGCATCTTCTGAAACCAAGGGACTTCTTC
Organism: Flavobacterium ginsengisoli; assembly: GCF_029625315.1. Lineage (NCBI taxonomy): Bacteria > Pseudomonadati > Bacteroidota > Flavobacteriia > Flavobacteriales > Flavobacteriaceae > Flavobacterium > Flavobacterium ginsengisoli. The sequence continues at coordinate 912,789 of NZ_CP121110.1, read as the reverse complement.
TAGCCACTTTCTGAATTAATGCTTTCGAAATGATTTTATGCACAATCGTGTCCCAACCAACAATTGTGTCTAGTAATTCTTGCCAATTGGCTTTAGAAAACACAATAATTTTGCAATCTGTAACCGCTTGTACATAAGCAGACGAGCAAATATTATTGTCAAAACTTTCTAAATCTACCACTAGATTATTTTCGTCAATAAAGTATTTTGTGATTTCCTCTCCTTTGTTATTGTAGTAGCAAACGCGCATTATTCCTTCTATAATGAAGCCAACTTCAGTGACTATTTTTCCAGCTTCAGAAAAATATTCTTCTTTTTTGATTTCTTTTTCTTTGGCCTGCGTTAAAATCAAATCAATCTGTTGCTGATTTAAATTGCCAAATTGCAATATATAATTTACTAATTCTTTCATACACGAAAGTTAGGCATAAGTTTTTATTGAGAATTTGCCATATGACAAAAAAACTACATTCCCGGCCAGTACAGAAAATTAAATTTATGCCCGTCTGGATCTGAAAAACCAAAGGTATAACCAACTTCAAAATTTTCAGGTTCTGAGAAAATGGTTCCGTTGATTTCTTTTATTTTATTGTACCAAAGATCAACTTCCTCTACACTACTTGCAGACAAAGAAAATACAATTTCGTTGTCTACAGCTGTGTTAGAGAGTTTTCCTCTTATGGCATTTTCTAATCTTTTTGGTGTGAAAAAGTTAATTACAAAATCATTTTCTCCAAAAACAAAACTTACCAATTCTTTCGTTTCTTGTCCGTTTTGCTTAAAACCGAGAGCGGTGTAAAATTGAATTGTTTTCTGTATATCGCTCGAAACCAAGTTGGCCCATATCATTTTAGTTTTCATAAGCTTAGGTTTTTATTGATAACTAAATTAATCAATTAATTTGGCAAACACTTGATTTAATTCTTTTTAAGAACCTTAAAAAGCAATTCCAAACTGAAAACCTACAGTAAAACTAGCAGGATGATCATTTCCAAAACGAACGGGCAATGGCACAGCAAGGTAATAACTACAGCTTGTATTTTTTATAATTGTTTTATTGAAAACAGGCGTAAAACCATATCTTCCACCACTTTCAAAAGCAGCTCGTCCAGCAAATGTGTAGCCTTTTCCTAAAGCGACCAAAACGCCTGGATGGAATAGCAAATTGGTCACTTTGCTTGTTCCTTGATCTTCTTTTATATTGGGAACGACTTCAAATGAGAATCCGATTTTTTCGTTTTTCCAGATATTTATTCCAGTAGGAAAACCAACAGCATAATAATCTCTAAAATTTACAGTAGTTTCATCTTCATTAATAGTGACTATTGGATGCATAATACCAAAATATCCCCCTATTTTAGGATATGTAGTTTGAGAAAAAGACGTAAAACCAATAAGTAGCACTGTAAAAAATAAAATCCGTTTAAATAACATTGTTTCTAGTTTTTGATTTGATAAACAAAGCTATGAGCATTGGTTTTCAAAAAATAGAATTCAATTTACCTTTTGTATCTGGTTTACTTTTTTGTTTTTTTCTATAAGAAGAAGGATTTTTTCCCGTATAAAGTTTGAAAATTCTCGTAAAATGACTTTGATCTGAAAATCCTGTCATATAAGCTATTTCGGTTAAGGTATGAGACGAATTTTCGATAAGAATGATTGCTTTTTCAATACGAAGTTTTCTAACATATTCACCAAAATTTAAATCTTCAAAATGTTTAGAAAATTCTCGAGATAAATAGGAAGGATTCAAATTAAGTTCGTTTGAAATTTTCTTTAAATCAAAAGTAAATTGTGTGTCTATTTGATCTTGAATGATATTCTTTAAATCTTTAACCCAAGAAGGCGTTTTTCCAGAAGTTTTTTTGTCTTTAATAAACTTGTTATAAACTTCATGCAATAATTTCTCAAACGGACTATTCTGTAAATGATTCTGCTGATACAAATGTGTTGCCCAGCTATACAAAGCATCATAAAGAATCATGCCTTGTTCTAAAAGCTCATAATCATCTTTAATGTTATAAGCTAACCCAGAAGAAATTGCCCAAAGTCCAGCCGATTCTTTCGAAATTTGATGTCGGTCAGTATCTGCGCCGCGTACAATTCCTGCAATAATCTTAATTGCTGGATCTTTAATTTCATATTTTTTGACTATATAATCAAAAGTGCTTTCTTCATTATAATGAGTAAACTCAACATTTGGAATATCAAACGGAATAGCTTCAAGTTCCTTTGCTTTGGTTATAACGTCATCAAAAGGAACATAAATAAATTCAGATTCAAGATCGACAAACTTTCGAATCAGCCAAGGACAGGCAATTCGATCTATTTTGGGTCTCTCTCTGGTAATCCATTTCATTTTGATGTAGTTTTTTGGATTTGTTTCTTAAAAATATTAGCTAAGCTACATTTATTTGATAAGCTATCAAAAACTGAATTTTAAATTTTAGAATTTCTTTTATGTCTGAATTAGAAGGACATAAAAAAATGTTTCAGAAAGTTTATAATTAATTACTAAAGATCAGATAATTTCCTTGTAAGGTTTTTCTATATTAGCTAAAATTAAAATATTTTACACCAAATGATCTTAGCTTTTGACACTTATTATTTTGACCAAAAAGCAAAAACAATTTGTCTTGAATTTGCAGAATGGAATGAAGACAAAAACTTTAAAATTCATTCTGAAACAATAAACAATGTAGAAGAATACATTCCTGGAGAGTTCTATAAAAGAGAGCTACCTTGTATTTTGAGCTTATTAAAACAAATTGATTTGTCGACTGTTGATGTTATTGTAGTTGACGGATTTGTTTATTTAAACGATGAAAACAAATATGGTTTAGGCGGCTATTTGTATGAAAAACTAAATAAAGAAATTCCAATTATTGGTGTTGCAAAAACCAATTTTGCTTCTATAGAAAAGAATAAAAAAGCACTTTTTAGAGGTGATAGCAAGAAACCGCTATATATCACTTCTATCGGAATTGATTTGGAAGAAGCATATAAAAAAGTAGAGAGTATGGCGGGAGAATTTAGATTTCCTACTCTGTTGAAAGAATTGGATAGGTTGAGTAAGGAGAATGTTTAATTAAATTGAACTAAAAAAAATAACCTTTTATTTAAATGATTATATTTTCTACTCTTATTATACTTTTTGGTATTACGCTTATTGCATTTTATGCAATAAAAAATAATGAAAACCCAAATAAAAATCATACCGTTCTTCGAAGCTATAATTTTTTAGAAGATAAAAATGAAAGTAACTTTCCAAGCAATCTTGTAGATCTGGAATATTTATTTAACGATTTTCGAGACTATACTGATTTAATTGTTACAATTTATTTTGATAAAAATAATAGAAAAATATATCAATTAGTATCACTGGACTATTCATATCACTTATTAATTTATGATGAACAGTTTAATCTTTTAAAAGATATTAATCTTAAACTTCTCCATTCTCCTGAAGTGACTAGAAGTGCTATTATAGAGACATTTTTAGAGCATGACCAAAATTTTATAATATTATGCCTGATTGATAGTGATAACATCTATTATTATCATTTTAATTCTGAAGGGGTTAATATTTATAAAAAACATTTTGCTAGAGCAAAGAACCAAATATTCCTGATTTATCATAAAGAAAATGAGTTTGTTACAATTTTAGATGAATACTATACGCATAATCCCATTAAAGTATATTGGATAAAAGAGGATACTTCTTTTGAGTTTTTATTAAGTGATGATGAATTATATCCCGAAAAAGAATGGTCTGGTTATGAATATATTGAATCAGTAACAAAAACTAATATTGCTAATCAATTTGCTTTTATAACTCATCACGCAAACTATGGAGTTCAAGGCGTTAAAATTTTTAAATTTAATGAGTCAAATAATATTGATTTGCTTTATGATATGGACGATCTTGAGTTTAATGGAGCTTTTCATAATTTATGCTTTAATTCAAAAGGAGATCGGTTTGTAGTATTACTTTATACAAACGATAAATTTTACACTGACAGTTTTTCTATTTTAGAGTATTCCATTTTAGATAATGAAAAACCATCTAGAATAATCAAAACTAAGTTTGCTTATTTAGGATTTGGCACATTATATACTCATTATATTACTGATAGATTGATTTGTGTTATAAGAAATTTTGATATAATAATTTACGATTTAGAATTTGAACAATTAAAACAAACGCTAAAAAGAGATTTAGATTCTGCATTTTATGCTGGCTGTAATATTTTAATTTACCAATATAAAAATGAATTGAAACTCTTGTCATATTAACACTTTAAAAATCACATTTAGTCGTAAAATAATTTCTTTCTAAGTAAAAAAAAACTCATCAAGCAAATTGAGGAGTTTTTTTATTATATTACTTGATTCGAACTCAAAAACCGATGATATTCATTTATTTTAAGTTTCAATCGGTTTGCTAAATATTCGTTTCCTTCTTTTAGTTCATTATGAATGATTTCTGCTTCAGTAATGTAATATAGTTTTTTGTCATCATTCCAATAAAAAGGCGGTTGGTATAGATTTGAAATTCTGTCAGCCATTTTTACTGCCCAAACTTCTTTAGGCTGTTGTTTGATTCTTCTTAAACTGTCTATCATTTTTTCAGAAGAATCTTCGATTTTATCGTTTTTTGTTAAAGCAAGTACTCCAGAAGCTACATCATTTCCAAACAGTTCCATTATTTTTTCGTATTTTATTTCTGTATCTTCTATCGTATCATGAAGCATCGCACATTTAATGGCTAAATCAGCATTCATGTTTTCTGTAAATCGAAGAGCATTTAGAACTTCAAAAACAACACTTCCAATATGATTAAGATATTCTACTCTATCGCCTTCATTAAATCCACCATATTTTTGTCCATCATGAAGTTTCGAAACCAGTTTCCAAACATTCTGAATTTCATCTATTGACCAGTCTTTTTGTTGTTCCATAATTTTAATTTTGATTGAATGTAATATATTGCTTTTTATGATAATCTGCAATAGTTGCATGAAGCTTTATTTTATAAATATTAAAATATTAGTAAGAGGATTTCGCTTATATTAGCGTATATAAATAGTAAGTTATTCAATGCAAGAAATTCTAGAAATTAAAGAATTAAATACTGAGGATATAAAATTTCTTAAACGAAAATTGAAAAAAGGATATATTTTGTTAGTTCTTTTAGCTCTCTTTTCTATAGTTCTGCCAATTTATCTAATTTATTTAGCTGTACAAAAGCAAGACAATGAAGACAAAGGATTTGCTATTTTGATGATATTGGTAGTTTTTGGTTTCTGGATCTATATTACCATCCAAGCATTGATAACGGTTTTAGAAAGAAAACGAGGTTTGTTTTTTCAAAAAAAGATAGAGGGAAATGTGAAAGTTTTAAAAAAAGAGATTGTAACTCATGAAGGTTATGATTCGGATACAATTTCTCATGAAATAACAATTTATTCTCCAATTGAAGAGAAATACAGAAACGTTTCTATTTATGAAAGAGACTACCAGAAAATCGAAACTGGAGATTTTATAAGTATTACTTATTTTACAATGAATACTTCTATAAAAGCGTTAATTTTTAAGGATAAAAATTTAAAATACAAGTCTTTTACCACGCAAAGAAATGTTTTATAAATTTAAAAACCAGATTTGAATTACCCGACGGTAGAAAAAGATATTTAGGGAGTTCTGGTTATGAATATTTTGATGAACAATAGAGAATTAAACGAAATATTTTATGAAAGATTTTAGTCCGGACGATTTTCCAAAAAACCTGAATGATCAGGAAATAGAATTATTGGCCCAACTTGTTGAAAAAAATCCAATATCCGATTTGTGGAAACAGATTGCTGTTAATTTAACTTCCGATCAAAAAGTTAGAATCAATAAAAGGATTGAGATTAATAATTATTCAAAATCACAAAAAGTATCCTCTTTTCATCAAAAATCTATGGAAAATGAAGAATGGGAAAAGTTGGTTAAAGAGAAAGAGCTAGAAAAATATCGTGGTAACATGGTTAAATTTGGATTATGGCCAGATGATTTTGATAAAAACAAATAAGATCAAAGCAAACCAAAATTTGCTGTAATAAGTGCTCCGAAAAATCAATCTTCCTGCGTAATGGATAAACCAATTATCGAAAATTTAAAAATTTTATCAGAGTGTTTCAATCACAAATCTGATACTTTCTCGAATTCAATCATTTTTGTGAATGAAGTAAATAAAATTAGCGTTCAGCTCGAAGATGAAACGAATTTTAGAATTACGTATAATCTGCATTTTGATAAAAAAACGCTTTTGGTGCCAGAGGAAACGGTTTATCATTTTTGCTTGAGTTTATTTAAAAGGAAATATGATGATGTAGAACTGCCTTTTAGTATCAAAAAAACAATAGAAATCGGCGAATGGTTTAAAACTGAGAAAGAAGAATCTGTAAACATCATTAGCGCGATTGAGAAAGAACTCGATTATAATTATAGATTAAAACATTTATTTCTAGAAAGTGCCCGATTTGAAATAACGTATTGTAACGGTTTGCTAATTCTAGAAGATAAAGAAAAAGAATATTTTTCTAATGTGTTTAATTTTAGAAAAATACAGATAACTCCTTTAAAGAAACCCCATGAAGCTTAAATTTATTATTCTATTTGCTATAATTTACATTAAAGTTCCTGTTTTTGGACAAAGTAATTTCTCAGACAATCCTTTAGATGCAGTATTTGAAACTAAAGATTCAGATAATTTCTGGATAGCTTTTGACAAAATGGACAAATCAAAAGAGAATCCATTTGTGGAGTACATTCAAAAAGGTTCTCCTGGAGTTAAAGCTTTTACTGAAAACAGAATTATTAATGCTGACTCTCTTTTTACAGTTGTAAAAAAAGAAAATTAGATTATGAGTCTTCGAGAAATGTTTTAGATGGTCTTTCTTCTAAAGAAAAGCGAGTGAGAGCTATTTACAGCTCATTAAAATATTGGTATCCAAAAGCAAAATTTCCTCCTATTTATTTTGTTTACGGAAGATTTAATTCAGGCGGAACCTCTGCTCCTGAAGGAGTTATTATTGGAATTGAAAAGCTTCAAAATCTAGATGGAATTTCGGGCTTAATTGCGCACGAACTAATACATTATCAGCAAAACATAACAGGTAAAGACATGCTCTTAAAATGGTGTTTGATGGAAGGTGGTGCAGATTTTATTGGCGAACTTATTTCTGGAGAATCAATTAATCAGTTTTCGTATAAATATGGAGCGCAAAACCAAAATAAATTGTGCCAAGAATTTGTAACAAGATTAAAAAATACCGATTATCAAGATTGGTTGTATGGAACTTCAAATAAAGATGACAGACCAAATGATTTAGGATATTGGATTGGATATAAAATAATTGAATCTTATTTTAATAAACAAAAAGACAAGCAAAAGGCAATAGATGATATATTGAATATAAAAGATCCATTACAATTTTTAAAAGAAAGCGGATTTTTAAATACTGATATCGAAAAGTATCAAAAAGCGAAAAAAGAAAGTCTTGATTCATTTTTTAAATAAAGAAATTCACAAGTATTATTTGCTTTCATAAAATCTAAAAATGAACATATTAAGAATATTTGACCAGACATTTACCGAACGAAAATTTGTATTTTTCATTCTATTCGAATTGCTAAACCATCCTGAATTTGAAGAATTAATGCCTTTAGAATATAATACACTATTATCTGAATTTAACGAAAAGCTCAGATATGGCAGTTTTAACGAATTAAATTTAAACATCGTTCTGAATCAGGAGAACAAAGCTTCATTCATAAAAATATTTGAGTCAATTAATTCTAACAGATTTAATTTAGTGTCTAATGATTTTAATCAAGTATTACAATCAAAATTGTTCTTAAATCAAGATCGCAAGAAAATTGGACGAATAATCTATGAGCAACTTGAAAATAAGATTTATGTAACAGATATTTTTAATGCAATTTTAAACGGATTAAAATTCGAAACCCTTTATGAGCCTAGCATTGTAAGTGCAGGCGAATTGCTTGGAGATTGGATTTCGCTTAAAGAAACTGGTCAGTTAAGAATCAATTACAATATGACAGATTGGATGCCAATTGGTTCTAAAATAGAACTGAAAATTGAGCCGTTTAATGATGAAATTTACAAATTTATCTGTTTAACAACTGTAATGGATTATAACACAAAAGAAACTTTTTTGATAACCGTTCTTGAAACGAATGTTCAGATAAAAAATGGCTTTTTTTATCATTTTCATTTTCAGACCAATGAACTTATATACAAAAAGCCAATATATGAATTTGAAAATGATAGGTTTAAAACTACAATCAATCAATATGATTTTGTTTTTAAAAGGAAAAAAGCAATCAGTAATTAAAGTCTATACTATTTTTAAAACATTTATAATTTTAATAAATACCTATTTCAAAAAATCGCATAATAATTATCACAGCAATAAAAACTCCAATGATAATATAATTCACTTTCTGAGGAATTTTTGCCAAACCGTTTAAAAATAACATAAAGGCTAAAAAAAACGCTGTTGTTCTTTGTCGAATTTTGTATAATTCTCGATTATGATAAAATTCATCTTGCGTCATTAATGAATTTCCATTTAAACTAAGCCCGATTACAGTTACATCTTCTTTGCCTTCAGAAAGTTTTTTAAAATCTGATGATTTAATTAATAAATCGACCTTTTGGCCTTGTTTTAAATTTGATACAACATCCTGTTTTTCTTTAGATACACTTGCATTCAAGATATTAAATCGATTCTCAAAGGTTTTTGTCCAAATTTTATAATCAGAAGTACCTCTGCCCTTTGCACTGGCGATATCATTTTTTAGTTCTACTCTAATTTCTTGTAACTCTGTTTTTTTAGATGTCAGATTATAGGATAAACTTAAATACAATATTAAAATTCCTGTAAATATAAAATACCAGTTTAGGTTAGATTTTTGTTTTGCCAATTTTTGTGTTCAAGATTTAGATTTCAGATTGAAGTTGAAAACTTAAATAAGTTTTTTTTCGTTTAAATATAGGAACTATTCTATAATTTGCTCGTTTTAAAAATCAGTATTTTAATTTCTATTGTAAATCAAGAGATAAAGAAATTAAATATGTAACTATGCTTATAAAATAAACTTATTAAAAAATAAAAGCCTGTAATTCTAAGATTTACAGGCTTTATTGTTTTTGTGGGGAGAGCAGGATTCGAACCTGCGAAGTTCACACAGCAGATTTACAGTCTGCCCTCGTTGGCCGCTTGAGTATCTCCCCAAAATTTGAGTGTAAAGCATAAATCATTACATTCAAGAAAATCAAAAAAAAACTCCTTAATTAGTTAAGGAGTTTTGTGGGCGATGAGGGGTTCGAACCCCCGACCCCCTCGGTGTAAACGAGGTGCTCTGAACCAGCTGAGCTAATCGCCCTATTTTACTAGGTTGCTATCGTTTGTGATTGCGAGTGCAAATATACAGCTAGATTTTATATTTCCAAGTCTTTTTTTGAAAAAAGTAAAAAAAAGATCTAATAAAATTTTTAGAATTCTATTTATCAATGAATTAAAAATGAGTAAAAATGTATGTTTTTTAAAATTTAGTTAAAAATTGAATGCCTTGAGACTAAATGAGGATATTCTTTTTGTAATCATTTGCTATAGTTATACCTTTGCGTACCTTAATTGTATATTCAAATGGCAAGATTTCAAGAAAATGATTTACCTAAAGCTAAATTAAACTCTAACTCCCTTCAAAAAGCTCTCCGAATTTTTAAATATGCTAAAAACCATAAATGGAAATTCTTCCTTGGTTTGATATTCTTATTCTTAACAAGTGCCACTGCCCTAGCTTTTCCTAAATTAATGGGAATGTTAGTGGATTGTGTTACCAATAAAGACCTTTCAAAAGCAAATGAAATAGCTCTTGGTTTAATAGCAATTTTAGGACTTCAGGCTATTTTCTCTTTTTTTAGAATTTCATTGTTTGTGAATTTTACCGAAAACTCGCTTTCAAACATTCGTTTTGCTTTATATGAGAATTTGATAAAATTACCAATGTCATTTTATTCGCAAAAACGCGTTGGAGAACTTAATAGTAGGATAAGCGCAGATATTTCGCAATTGCAAGATACATTTAGTACAACTATTGCAGAGTTTTTACGTCAGTTTATTCTAATTATTGGAGGTTTTATAATTTTAGGAAGCATTAGTCCAAAATTAACTTTAATGATGTTAGCAATTGTGCCTGTTGTGGCGGTTGCTGCTGTAATCTTTGGAAGATTCATTCGTAAATACGGAAAAAAAACACAAGATAAAGTTGCTGAAAGTCAAGTTATTGTTGAAGAAACATTACAAGGAATTAGTAATGTAAAAGCATTTGCTAACGAATGGTACGAAATTCAACGCTATAAAAACAAGATTAGAGAAATTGTAAAAATTGCCATTAAAGGTGGTCAATACAGAGGTTATTTTGCTTCATTTATTATTCTTTGCCTTTTCGGATGTGTTGTTGCTGTTGTTTGGTACGGAATTACACTAACGATTAAAGGAGAAGTTGAAGGTGTTGGTGATTTAATTTCGTTTGTATTGTATACTACTTTTATTGGAGCTTCTTTTGGCGGAATTGCAGAAATGTATGCGCAGATCCAAAAAGCAGTTGGTGCAACAGAACGTGTTTTTGAATTATTAGAAGAAACTCCTGAAGAAATTAATGCTAAACCAAGACTTTCTGCAGTTGAAAAAATTAAAGGAAACGTTTCTTTCAATAATGTTGCTTTTAGTTATCCTTCAAGAAAAGAAGTTCAGGTTTTAAAAGATGTTAATTTTACTGCTGAATTCGGACAAAAAATTGCAATCGTAGGACCAAGTGGTGCAGGAAAATCTACTATTTCTTCTCTTTTATTGCGTTTTTATGACATAACTTCTGGACAAATATTAGTTGATGGTAAAAATATTCAGGATTATGATTTAGAAGATCTTCGCGGAAATATGAGTATCGTTCCTCAAGACGTAATTTTATTTGGAGGAACAATTAGAGAAAATATTGCTTACGGAAATCCGAATGCTACTGAAGAAGAGATTATCACAGCGGCAAAACAAGCCAATGCTTATAATTTTGTGGATGGTTTTCCTGAGAAATTCGAAACTTTGGTTGGAGAACGAGGCGTTAAACTTTCTGGAGGTCAGCGTCAGCGTATTGCAATCGCGAGAGCATTGCTTAAAAATCCAAGTATTTTGATTTTGGATGAAGCTACATCGTCTTTAGATAGCGAAAGCGAAAAACTTGTTCAAGAAGCTTTAGAAGTGTTAATGGAAGGAAGAACAAGTATTATTATTGCTCACCGTCTTTCGACAATTAGAAATGCAGATAAAATTCTAGTTCTTGACAACGGAAAAATTTCAGAAGAAGGAACGCACCAAGAATTAATAAACTTAGAAAACGGTATTTATAAAAACTTGAGTAATTTACAGTTTAGTAATTCATAAACAGGATCTAGACTCCGCTCAATTGATAAAAAAAACTCCAATCAAAAAAGATTGGAGTTTTTTTTATCTCTAAACTGAGACAGAAAACAGAAAACTAAAAATTATTTTCCTTTTCTTCTCTTACGTTCTGCTTTAATCATAGATAATTCGCGACTTGTTTGCCCAGCAACCGAAGTGTTTTCTTCTGCACGACGAATTAAGTACGGCATAACATCTTTTACAGGTCCAAATGGTAAGTATTTAGCATCGTTATAACCATTTTCTGCTAAGTTATAACTAATATTATCACTCATTCCATATAATTGTCCAAACCAGATTCTAGAATCATTTTTAGCGATTCCTTTCTCTGCCATCATTTCCATTAATTTGTATGAACTTAATTCATTATGAGTTCCTGCAAAAATGGCCATTTTGTCAATATGCTCTAACATATATTGTACAGCATTGTCATAATTTACGTCTGTAGCTTCTTTAGAAACGCAAATTGGAGAAACATAGCCTTTTTCTTCTGCTCTTTTGTTTTCTTTTTCCATGTAAGCGCCACGAACCAATTTCATTCCGATATAGAAATCTTCAGTTTTTGCAACTTCGTGAATTTTTTTCAAATAATCTAAACGATCCCAACGGTACATTTGTAAAGTGTTAAATACAATTGCTTTTTCTTTATTGTATTTACGCATCATGTCGGTAACCAAATCATCAGCAGCATCCTGCATCCAGCTTTCCTCACCGTCAATTAACAAAGCTACATCTTTTTTATGCGCTTCACTGCAAACTTTATCAAAACGAGCTACTACTCTATCCCATTCTGCTTGTTCTGCAGGGTTAAGAGTTTGTTTTTCTCCTAATTTCTCATATAATTCGAAACGGCCTAAACCAGTTGGTTTAAAAACTGCAAATGGAATTGCCAAACGTTCTTTAGCAAAATCGATTGTTCTTAAAGTCATTTCTAAAGCGGCATCAAACTGCTCTTCTTCTTCTTTTCCTTCAACAGAATAATCTAAAACTGAAGAAACTCCTTTTGTAAACATTTTGTCTACAACAGTAAGACAGTCATTTTCGTTTACACCACCACAAAAATGGTCAAAAACAGTTGCACGAATTAATCCTTCTACTGGTAAATGAGCTTTAATTGCAAAATTAGTTACAGCTGTACCAATTCTTACAAGAGGTTCGCTGTCAATCATTTTGAAAAGGAAATAAGCTCTATCAAGCTCTGTGTCGCTTTTTAGTGAAAACGCAACTTGAGTGTTGTCGAATATCTTTTCCATTAAGTTTTATTTTTTATGCAAATATAGAGAGTGTTTTGAATATTCTTTATCAAACGGCATCAAATTTTTGTATATTGTTAATAAGAATGTCAAAAGCATAAATTTATGAAGTAAATGTTTACTACTTAAAAGAATTTTATCTTAATTTTAAAGAAGCAAACCCGCATTTTACACAAATTAGCCTTAAAGTTTGAATATTATTAAGGTAAAAATGCCTTATTTTGCGCTTTAAATTAACTAAAAGAACTATGCAATCTATTCAAGCCAATAATTATCTCGTGCATTTTAATGAGAATGCTTACGAAGCTTTAAATAAACATTTAAGAGAAAGTAAATATTCTAATATATTTATAATTGTTGATGATCAGACTAATGAATATTGCTTATCTAAATTTATTCCGCTTTTAGAAACTGATTTAGCAATAGAAATCATAGAGTTTGAAGCTGGAGAAGCAAACAAAAATATAGAAACCTGTATTGAGATCTGGAATATCTTGACAGAACTTGGAGCTGATAGAAAATCGCTTATTATTAATTTAGGAGGTGGTGTTGTTACAGACTTAGGCGGTTTTGTTGCTTCTACTTTTAAAAGAGGCGTAGACTTTATTAATATCCCAACTACATTATTATCTATGGTTGATGCTTCTGTTGGAGGAAAAACAGGTGTTGACTTAGGAAATCTTAAAAATCAGATCGGAGTTATCAATGTGCCGCAAATGGTTTTAATTGATACGCAATATCTAGAAACTTTACCTCAAAGCGAAATGCGTTCTGGTTTGGCAGAAATGCTAAAGCACGGTTTAATATACGATGCGCCATATTGGAGACAATTTTCAGATTTAAAATCAATTGTTTTTGATGAATTAGACCAATTGATTTATCGTTCTGTAGAAATTAAGAATGAAATCGTTATTCAAGACCCAACTGAGAAAAATATACGTAAAGCTCTAAACTTCGGACATACGCTAGGGCACGCTATTGAAGGATACTTTCTAGAAAGTGAAGAAAAAACAACTTTACTGCACGGAGAAGCTATTGCTGTTGGAATGATTTTGGAAAGTTATATTTCGCTACAAAAAGGATTAATCTCTGAAGAAGAATATAGAGAAATTAAAGCAGTTATTAAAGATATCTATGACGATGTGATTTTTGAGGAAAAAGACATCGATCCGATCTTAGAATTGTTAATTCACGACAAAAAAAATGAATACGGTTTAATTCAATTTGCATTGATTGAAGGAATCGGAAAAATAAAAATTAACCAATCCGTTGAAAATAAATTGATTCTAGAAGCGTTTGACGATTATAAATCTTAAACTTTTTTTAATCAAAAGCATTGCATTTGGTATATATTATTTTTTACATTTGCCCCATGAAAACAAACAATCAGCAAAGGCACTTTAGCTCTTACAGAAACAGGCTCAACACTTCTTTATTAAGAATGTTGAATCGTTTTTATAATAGTAAAAGCCCATTTTGTTTTGATGTTTTCCAATGTACAAAAGCGGAGCATGAAAAACTGCCTATTATATTTGCCAATATTAGAGTTTGAATTTAAGATTAAGTCCCCAAAAACCTAAAATTAAATAAAATTACAATCTCTAAAATATTGATAAATAAATGAATACAAAATATTCTGATCTAATAAACCAAACATATTACTTTCCGCAAGAGGAATTTAAATTAAACAAAGACAACCTATTGTTTCACAATATCGATTTAATGAAATTGGTTGAACAGTATGGTACGCCATTAAAGTTTACTTATTTGCCTCAGATTTCTGAAAACATCAACAAAGCAAAAGCTTGGTTCAGAAAGTCGATGGAAAAGAATAAATACGACGCAAAATACTATTACTGTTATTGTACAAAAAGCTCTCATTTTGAATACATTATGAATGAAGCTTTCAAGAATAACATTCATATCGAAACGTCATCTGCTTTTGATGTGAATATTGTTGAGAATTTATTAGAAAATGGTAAAATTAACAAAAGTACATATGTAATTTGCAATGGTTTTAAAAGAGACGAGTACATTAATAACATCGCAAGATTAATTAATAACGGACATAAAAATACTATTCCGATTATTGATAATTACGAAGAGTTAGATTTGCTTCAAGCAGAAATTAAAGGAAAATTCAAAATTGGAATCCGTATTGTTGCTGAAGAAGAGCCTAAATTTGAGTTTTATACTTCTAGATTAGGTATTGGTTATAAAAACATAGTTTCTTTCTATAAAAAACAAATTCAGGAGAATGATAAATTAGAGCTTAAAATGCTTCACTTTTTTATCAATACCGGAATAAACGATACATCATATTATTGGAATGAGCTTGTAAAATGTATTAAAGTTTACATTGCTCTTAAAAGAGAATGTCCTACACTAGACGGACTAAACATTGGCGGTGGTTTCCCTATCAAAAACTCACTTGCTTTTGAGTATGATTATCAATATATGATTGATGAAATTATCAATCAAATTAAAATTGCTTGTGATGAAGCTGAAGTTGATGTTCCAAATATTTTTACGGAATTTGGATCATTTACAGTAGGTGAAAGCGGTGGTGCAATCTATCAGATTTTGTATCAAAAACAACAAAATGATAGAGAAAAATGGAATATGATCGACTCATCTTTCATTACCACTTTACCAGATACTTGGGCTATAAATAAACGTTTTATCATGCTGGCTATTAACCGCTGGAATGATACTTACGAGCGGGTACTGTTGGGAGGTCTGACTTGTGATAGTGACGACTATTACAACTCTGAGCAAAACATGAATGCAATTTACCTGCCTAAGTACAGCAAAGAGAAACCATTATACATCGGATTCTTTAATACTGGCGCTTATCAAGAAACAATTGGAGGATACGGCGGTTTACACCACTGTCTGATTCCACAGCCAAAACATATCTTAATTGATCGTGATGAAAATGGAATTCTGGCAACCGAGGTTTTCTCAGAACAACAGACTTCAGACGATGTTTTAAAGATTTTAGGCTACAAAAAAAAGTTATAAAAAACGGTAGATTAAGTGAAAGAAATTTGTTTAAAATTCTTAATTTGCATTAACATCCAAAAAGGTTAAACTTTTTAATTCAAAAAAAAACAAAAAAAATGAAAGGACCAATCAGTCAGTTTATTGAAAAACACTATTTGCATTTTAACTCTGCTTCATTAGTAGATGCTTGCAAAGGCATACGAGCAGACAATTAGCTGATGGTGCTAAGATGCTGGTAAGTATGGCTGGCGCAATGAGTACAGCAGAAATTGGTAAAATTTTTGCCGAAGTAATCAGACAAGACAAAGTGCATATTATTTCATGTACTGGAGCAAACTTAGAAGAAGATATCATGAATTTAGTAGCTCATTCTCACTACGAGAGAGTTCCTAACTACCGTGATTTAACACCAGAAGACGAATGGGCTTTATTGGAAAGAGGACTAAACCGTGTTACGGATACGTGTATTCCTGAGCATGAAGCTTTCCGTCGTTTACAAAAACATATTTACAAAATTTGGAAAGATGCTGACGACAAAGGTGAGCGTTACTTCCCGCACGAATTTATGTATAAAATGTTATTGTCTGGCGTTTTAGAAGAATATTACGAAATTGATCTAAAAGATAGCTGGATGTATGCAGCTGCAGAGAAAAATTTACCTATTATCGTTCCAGGATGGGAAGATAGTACAATGGGTAATATCTTTGCTTCATACGTAATTAAAGGAGATTTAAAAGCATCTACCATGAAATCTGGAATTGAATACATGACTTTCCTTGCGGATTGGTATTCTAAAAACAGTTCAAACGGAATTGGATTCTTCCAAATCGGTGGTGGTATCGCGGGTGACTTCCCTATCTGTGTTGTTCCAATGCTATATCAAGATATGGAAATGCACGATGTTCCATTTTGGAGTTATTTCTGCCAAATCTCAGATTCAACAACTAGTTATGGTTCTTACTCTGGGGCAGTACCAAATGAAAAAATCACTTGGGGTAAATTAGACATCAAAACCCCTAAATTTATTATTGAATCGGATGCTACAATTGTTGCTCCGTTAATTTTTGCATACTTATTAGATTTATAAGATAATTTATGAAAAGAGTTATAGTAGACTACGCTAAACTTACCAACGAAATTTTAAACCTTTTGGTTGAAAAATTTCCTGATGGTTATGATGATTCGGATGTAATCCGTTTTAGAAATGCTAAAAACGAATTGGTCGAAGCTGTTGAAGTTCGTACTGAAGACACTATTTACTTAGTAAAAATTAGTACTAAACTTGCTGACAGAATTGAAAACTACGATGAAGATGACGATTTAGATGTTGATGTAGATGCAATTGCACCAGTTAAAGGTTTGGATCTTGATGATGATATTAGTAACGACGACGATGACGACGATGATGATAATCATGACAAACCAGATACTGACGGTGGTGACGACGATGACGATGATGACGATAAAGCAGACACTGATTATGATGAAGAAGACGAAGATGATGAAGATTAATTCATTTTCTTTTTAATAAATAAAAGGAACTCTATTTGGGGTTCCTTTTTTTATGATACGCACAATAACAAAACTAATTTAAATTTTTATTTTTATAGGATTATTTTTACATTTAAATCTTGAATAAAAATATATGCCTATGACTTCAGAAATTCTACATACCACATTAAAAGAAAATTTTGGTTTCGAAAAATTTAGACCAAATCAAGAAACCATAATTAACACCATATTATCTGGTCAAGATACCTTGGCTATTATGCCAACTGGAGGAGGAAAATCAATATGTTTTCAGCTTCCGGCTCTAATTTTGCCAGGAATTACAGTTGTAATATCGCCTTTGATTGCATTAATGAAAGATCAGGTTGACAGCTTGAAAACCAACGGAATATCTGCTTGTTACATTAATAGTTCTCAATCATCACAAGAACAGCAATATTATATAGACAACTTAAAATCAAATCATTTTAAATTAGTTTATATCGCTCCCGAAAGTCTTTCTTACTTAGATGTGGTTTTCAATGAGTTGAATATTAGTTTAATAGCAATTGATGAAGCGCATTGTATTTCGTCTTGGGGACATGATTTTAGACCTGCTTATACTAATTTAGGATATTTAAAAAGCCGCTTCCCTTCTACTCCAATCTTAGCTTTGACTGCCACGGCTGACAAAGCAACGCGAACAGATATATCTAAACAATTAAATCTTAAGAATCCAAAGACATTTATTGCGTCTTTTGATCGTAAAAATTTAAGTTTAGAAGTTCGTCCAGCTTTGGATCGCGTTAAACAAATAATTGATTTTATTGAAAATAAACCCAATGAGTCTGGAATAATTTATTGCTTAAGTCGTAAAACGACAGAAGAACTTGCCGAAAAATTAAAGAAGAATGGCATCGAAGCAAAAGCCTATCATGCTGGTTTAGATAATGAAACGCGTGCTAAAACTCAAGATCAATTTATAAATGATGACTGTCAAGTAGTTTGCGCTACAATTGCTTTTGGAATGGGAATTGACAAATCGAATGTTCGTTGGGTGATTCATTATAACTTACCAAAAAATATTGAAGGTTATTATCAGGAAATCGGGCGTGCTGGTCGAGATGGTCTTCCTGCAGAAACCGTTTTGTTTGAAAGTTACGCAGATGTAATCCAATTGCAAAAATTTGCTTCCGAAGGATTGAACTCAGATATTCAGCTTGCAAAGTTAGATCGTATGAAGCAATATGCGGATGCTGTAAGCTGTCGCAGAAAAATTCTTTTGTCTTATTTTGGTGAATTGGTTACGGAGAATTGTGGAAACTGCGATATTTGCAAAAATCCGCCAACTTTTTTTGACGGGACGATTCTCGCGCAAAAGGCCTTGTCTGCTATTGTGCGTTTAAAAGAATCTGAACCGTTGGCTGTTATTGTCGATTTCTTGAGAGGCTCGAGAAACGCGTATATTTACGAAAAAAATTATCAAGAGCTGAAAACGTACGGAATTGGCCACGACGTTTCTTGGTACGATTGGAATCAATATCTTATTCAGCTCATCAATTTAGGATATTGCGAAATTGCCTTTCATCAACATAATAAAATTCTGCTTACTTCTTTTGCAAAAAAAGTTCTGTTTGAAGGTGAACAAGTAAAACTGACAACTGTTGTGAAAAAGGTAATTGACAAGAATCAAATAAAAGAAACTAAAGTCAAGACTGAGAAAAACTCGCTTTTTGAAACACTTAGAAAATTGCGCTACGAAATTGCCAAAGAAGAAGAAGTACCTGCTTATGTTATTTTTAGTGATGCTTGCCTTAAGGCAAATGGAAATTCTAAAACCTGTAACAGATGAAGAATTCCTTGCTGTTGAAGGTGTTGGTAAAGTGAAACTCGAAAAATATGGAGATGATTTCATAAAAGCAATAATTGAATTTCAGCGAAACAAATCGGTTGTTAAAAAAGAAAAAAAGATAACACTTATAAAAAAACATTAGAATTATTTCAAGGTGGGCTTTCTGTTGAAGAGATCGCAGGACAACGAAATTTAGGAGAAACTACTATTATTTCTCATTTGGCTAAATTATACATTGATGGAAATGATATCGATTTAAGTCAATTTGTATCTGAAGATGAAATTCTGAAAATTGAAAAAGCAAAAATTGAATTAGAAAATCCGAACGCTTTAAGGCCTTACTACGAATATTTTGAAGAAAAGATGTCTTATGATAAGATTCGATTCGGCTTGGCTTTTTTGGAGAGAAAGAATCAAAAGATATAAAAGAAAGGCTTCGACTCCGCTCAGCCTGACAATGAATAGTGTTTATTGGCGTGTCAGGCTGAGCGGAGTCGAAGCTCTATTTCTAAAAGCAAAAAGCTGTACTTCAATAGTACAGCTTTTTTTATATTCAATTTTTACAAATATCTTTCCTCAAATACTTTCTGATGATGTTTCTGATGTCCAATCATTACAAAACCTAAAGCACGAACAGAAATTGGATTATTAGACGCTGTACCAATTCTCTTCAACTGTTCTTCTGACAAACTTTTGTAAAACAATAAAGTTGAATGTCTTACAGCTGAAAATTCAGTAAGCAAATCTTGAATGCTTCTCTTGTTTGAATCTGTATTGTCTGCATAATCGCTTTCTTCAAAACTTGGTAAAGGCGTTTTATCGTTTCTTGAAAATCGCAAAGCACGATAAGCAAAAATCCTTTCTGTATCAATAACATGCTGGATAATATCTTTGATTGTCCACTTCCCTTCTGCGTAGCGATAATCAAATTTATCCATTGGAATATTTTGCACAAATCGGATAAACTCGTGAAGCGAAATTTCTAATTCTTCAATCAAAATTCCGTCTCCAGCTGCTTTGACGTAGGTTCCAAAATGACCTGAATATTCGTTATCTAATAATTCTGCTCGCTTTCATTTTTTATATTTTAAGCTGAATTTCTACTTGCGTTAGTATTTCCAAATAAAGATCTTGTTACGATTTTCTCATAGACTTTAATTAATTCTTCATCAGGAGTTTGCTCTTTATTTAACTCATTGATTCTCAATAAAGCATATTGTTGAATTGTCAATAAAGGTAAAACTATACGTTCTCTAATTTGAATTGAAGCAATACCATCAGGATAATTTTCCATCAAAGTTTTGTGATCTGCAATTTTTAATAAAAGACGTTTTGTTTCTGAGAACTCGTCATAAATGATCTGCCAGAATTCACCAAATTCAGGATCATTTTTCATATAAGCTGTCAATGGCAGGAAAGATTTTGCTAATGACATCATACTATTTTCTAGCAAAGTCTTGAAGAATAATGAATTGTGATACAAATCGCTTACTTTATCCCACTGACCAGCTTCTTCAAAATGTTTTAAAGCTGAACCAACTCCAAAGAATCCTGGAACGTTTTGTTTTAACTGACTCCATGAACCCACAAACGGAATTGCTCTTAAATCAGCAAAATCTAATGATTCAGATTTGCTTCTTTTTGAAGGACGGCTTCCAATGTTCGTTTTTGAATAATATTTCAGCGTACTCATTTTTTCTAAGTACGGAATAAATTTCGGATGATTTTTGAAGCTTAAATATTTATCATACCCCAAATTAGCTAAATCTGTCAAGATTTGAGTTTCATCTGCAGTCAGTTCATTTTTCTCTTTGCTAAAAACTTGATTAGTAACACCTGCACTTAATAAGTTCTCGATATTATAACGGCAAGAATCTAATGTTCCAAAATTAGAGCTAATTGTCTGACCTTGAACTGTAATCTGAATTTCGTTATTTTCGATTTTTGGTCCAAGAGACGCATAGAATTTATGTGTTTTTCCACCGCCACGAGCCGGAGGTCCACCGCGTCCATCAAAGAAAATAGCTTTAATTCCGTATTCTCTAGAGATTTTTGTCAATGAAATTTTAGCTTGATAAATACTCCAGTTAGCCATTAAATAACCACCATCTTTAGTTCCGTCAGAGAATCCAAGCATGATTGTTTGTTTGTTTCCTCTAGATTTCAAATGTTTGGCATATTCGGGATTGGTATACAACTGTTCCATTATAGAATGCGCATTTTGTAAATCGTCTACAGATTCGAAAAGCGGAATAATATCTACTGTTGGCTTTTCCCAATTATTCAAACGAATCATGGCAAAAGTTTCCATCACATTCAAGGCACTTTCGTTATTACTAATAATATAACGATTTGCTCCTTCTTCGCCATTATTTTGCTGAATGGTTTTAATAGCTTGAACAGATTCTAAAGTATATCTTGTAATTTCACTTTCAAAATCAGCCGGATTTAAATTGCCCTTAACTTTCGATAAAACATCAATTTTTTGATCTTCTGTTAATTCGAAATAATTTTTAGGAAAAATATCTGAACCAGAATTCAGATAGTAATTTACTACATCTTTGAAAACTGCATTATGAATTTTGCTGTTTTGACGAATATCTAAAGTTGCAAAATGAAAACCAAATAAATTGATTTTTACTAAAAGCGCTTCTAATTCATCCAAATATAATGACTGATGTTTCTCAATAATTATAGTTCGGATTTTCTCTAATTGCGTAGATAATTCTTCTAAAGTGATAAAAATATCACCTTTAGAGTAGAATACAGAACGGTAAAGTTTATGTTCAAGTTCTGCTACTAAAGTATCTACTCCTGAGAAAGTTAGCTTACGTTTTAGATTTCTCATTTCTACATAATAACACTTCAAAATTGAAGTTCGCAGACGATCTGCAACTTTAAGCGTAATGTCTGTAGTAACAAAAGGATTTCCATCGCGGTCACCTCCTGGCCAGAAACCAAGTTTGATTAACTGATTTTGAATCGGATTTCCTTCCGCAATATTTTTTTGCAGATAATGTACAATTTCTCCTGCTGTAGCATAAAATACATTTTCTAGGTACCAAATTAAACTTACCGCTTCGTCGTAAGGATTTGGTTTTTCTTTCTGAATAAAAGGAGTTTTTCCTAATTGAGCCAGCAATTGTTTAATCTCCAAAAGATCATTTTTACGAATTGCTTCTGTCAAGTCATTGATAATTCCTAAAACAGGTCCAGGATAAAACTGAGTTGGATGCGCTGTTAAAACGGTACGAACGTTGAAGTTTTCTAAGAATTCAATTAATTCGTCATCTTTTTCTTTGGCATCTGATTTTTCTTTAATGTCACGAAGAGACCCACGCCCTTCCATATTATTTACTTCAGGAAAAGCGAGCATCTTCAATAGCATCAAATAATACAATTTGACGCTCTATATATTGAATAAATCGAAACATAAGGTCGATTTTTTCAGCTTCAGAAGCGTTACTTAAGAATTTATTAGAGAAGAAATCTACAATTTCTTTTGGAGTTTCCTGTTTTTTAAAGCCCGTTTCGCAAGTTTCTGTAAATAAAGGGAGTAAAACTCCTGTGTTATCGATAGAATCAAAGGGTAATGTTATAAAAACACTATTATAAATGTGGTATTTTGAGAGAACGTCTTGATTAAAACGCTCAATTTTTGGCAACGTATACATAATCGTGTTATAGTTGGTTGGTTAATTAGTCATAAAAAAACCCCAAGAATAAACTTGAGGTTATATTTTAATATAGCATTCAAGAGAAATTCTTACATATTTTTGAAAATAGTATGCATCAAACGCTTCTTATCGTTAATACTTTCCTCTAATGAAATCATAGTTTCTGTTCTGTAAACACCATCAATATCGTCGATCATGAAGATAACTTCTTTCGCGTGTTTAGTGTCTTTTGCTCTAATTTTGCAAAAGATGTTGAATTTTCCTGTAGTTACAGAAGCTACAGTTACGAATGGAATTTGATTGATTCTCTCCAATACAAATTTAGTTTGAGATGTATTGTTAAGGAAAACCCCAACATAAGCAATAAATGAATAACCTAATTTATCGTAATCCAAGGCTAATGAAGATCCCATGATAATACCGGCATCCTCCATCTTTTTAACTCTAACGTGTACTGTACCAGCAGAAATCAATAGTTTTTTTGCAATGTCAGTAAACGGAACTCTCGTATTGTCTATTAACATATCTAAAATCTGGTGATCTACTTCATCTAAACGAAATTTACTCATAATTGTTTAATTAATATTACTAATTGCTATTACAAAGTATAAAATTATATATAAAAAACAACAAATTCACATAAAAATTAACTTTTTATTAATCCGTTAACAAATTTAACATTTTTATTTAAATAAAAATTTGCTTTCTGACCCATTTTAGGAAGATTTTGAAAATCGTCGGAATATTCTGCGCCTTTTGCATCGTATTCGTAATGTCCAAAATAATTTTCCAACTCGCCTACTTCAACTATGTAAGCATTAAAATGAATCTTATTTTCGATTAATTCTTCTTTGTATTGTGCGACAAAATTCGTAATAATTTCGATACCATCATAATTTATTTTGACATTTTTATACATAAAATCATAAAAAACCACATTATTTTGTGAAATATTCAAATATTCACCAAATCTATTGTCAACTAAATCGTTTTCGAAAATCAGTTTGAAGCTTAAAATTAACGAGAAAAAGATGAATTTCCTAGTGATTTCGCGCTCGTAGTCGCCTGGAAAGTGTCCTGATTCAAATAAGATAGTTGGAACTCCTAAAAATTGAAAAGTGTCTCCTATACAATTAATATTGAACGAGTCATCAAAACGACCAACTTGTCCTGGAATGTATTTCTGAAGCTCTTCATTGATTCCAGCAATGATATTTATCGCTTTCAATCTATTATCGTTTACTTCTCTTTCCTCATTATAAGATGGAGCTAAAAAAGAAACTGTTGCTGGTTTTCCGGTTGTGCCTGCTCCAAAGATGGTGCGTTGGTCATGAAGATTAAAACAAAAATCAGGTTTGAATTTCTCAAATACTTCACGCAATACTTTGCTTTCTGGCTGTGATAAGTCTTGCGAATCACGATTTAGGTCTATTTCATTAGCATTTACACGAGTGTAAAGTCTTGCGCCATCTGGATTAAGGATCGGAATACAGTAAAATGTAAAAGTATCTCGCATTTGCTTTGCAAAACCCGTGTCATCATTTAATAAATTAATGAAATCAAATAAAGCTTTGGTCGTCGTACTTTCATTCCCGTGCATTTGCGACCATAAATAAGCACGTGTCTTTCCGGTTCCGATTTGGTAACTATATATAGGTTCGCCTAAAACAGATGTGCCAATAATCTGTACTTGACCATTTGTATTCAACTTATCCAAAAGCGGTTTAATATGGTCTAGAGTAAGATATCTTCCAGATATGGACTTTTCTTTGTATTGTATAAAAAGCTGTTCTAAATTCATTGTGTTTCGATTAGTTTACAAAAGTAAATATCTTTATTTTTACAATTGTAAATTAAAGAAGTATTTAATAATTTAGATTTGTAAACAGTTTTATAAAGTTTTTATTAGTTAAAGCTTCAACTGGTTTCAATAGAGCTAATTAGTTTGCTTTTTACGACATAATTATATTAATTTCAATAACTTATATGTTATCATATAAATTTTATATTTAACATAAAACTAAAGTACTTTTAAAATTGCAACAGCAAGATTGGAGTATTGCTTGTTTTTGTTTACATTTGTAAATACGAAAAATTAAAATCTAAATTTACAATGGTAAACATCGATGATTTTGTTAAAAGACTCGAAACCGTATTGGATTATTACGGTTTAAATGCATCAGCCTTTGCTGATAAAATTGGTGTACAGCGTTCTAGTATGTCTCATCTCTTGTCTGGAAGAAACAAACCTAGTTTAGATTTTGTAATGAAAATTCTGGAGGTTTTCCCTGATGTTGATCTGTATTGGATTTTAATTGGAAGAGGAGTTTTTCCAAAAAGCAATGAGCAAACTGTTCAGGAAGTTCAGCAAACCTCCGCTCCTATTTTACAAAATCAACATCAAAGCACAGATTTGTTTTCTACTATAAAAGTGAATGCAGAAGAAAAAACGGAAACAAAAAAAATACCAAATCCTAAAAATGCAAACTTTGATTTAGAAGATGATGAAATTGAAAAAATAGTTTTATTTTACAAAAATGGCACTTTTAAAGCTTATGCACCATAATGCAAAATTTAGCGCATATTTGACTCTCTGTTCAAAAAATTTTCAAATACGCGATTCTCACGCGTTTGAAAAAAATCTCAAAAATTATAGTTTTACCCCATTTTGCGGAATTTTTCCTAGAACACCAATATAGTGTTTTTTCAAAACTTCAAAATCGGCTTCATAATTTCCAGTCGGATAAAATGGCGCTCCAAGATTTACTTCTTTCTTACCCCAATCAAAAGCTACCGGAACAATTGGTACATTCGCTTTAAGCGCTATAAAATAAAATCCCGTTTTTATTTCTTTTACTTCTTTTCTAGTTCCTTCTGGTGCAACCGCCAAACGAAAGATTTCTTTTCTGTCAAAAATAGTCGCAATAGAATCTACTTTATTTAATCCGCCAGAGCGATCTAAAGGTTCTCCACCAACATTTCTAAAATAATAACCAAAAGGGAATTTAAATAACTCCTTCTTTCCTACCCAATTCATCTGTAGTCCCGAAATTCCGCGAGTGAAAAGTCCGATATAAAAATCATGATTACTTGTATGAGGCATTACCATTAGTATGCATTTTTTAACTTCGGCATTTTCTACACCTACTATTTTCCAGCCCATTAGCTTGAAAAATATGAATTTGTATAATAGTTTTTTCATTAAAGGTTTAATATTTGGTGCAAAATAAAAGATTTAATGGTAAATTTGAGTAAAAGCATAAAAAATGATTCAAAAATTTTTCAGTTACATAATTCCAATAAAAATTTTCAAGAAAAAATCGGCCAGAAGCAAAATGATCGAGGTCACGTGGGCAAATGGAGAATTAGTATTAGACACTGAAAACACAAATTATTCATACGGAAGTTTGCAACGTATATTAAGATACGGGCTTAGAAATATTGGTTATCAGAAAATTAAAGAAATGGAGCATATTCTTTTATTGGGAGTTGCTGGTGGAAGTGTCGTTAAAACATTAGTAAATGAGATTGAATACAAGGAAAAAATAACTGGAGTAGAAATCGATCCAGATATGATCCAAATTGCTAATAAGTATTTTAATCTTTACCAAATTAAGGAATTGGAAGTTGTTATTGATGATGCATTTGAATTTGTTCTAAAAACAAAAGATAAGTACGATCTTATTATAATTGACATTTTTGAAGACACTCATATGCCGAATTTCTTGTTTGAAAAGTTTTTTGTAGATAGAATCTGTACGCTTCTAAAAGATGATGGTTTTATTTTATTCAATACCATGATATTAGATGAAGCACATAATATTAGAAATAGAAAGTATGTTGCAGAAGTAAATCCTAAATTATTTCAAACCAAAATGCTTCCCCGAATAGAAGTCCACAATGAATTAATAATAATTAATAAAGTAGCTTAAATTTCATGAAACCCCTAGCCTCAATCTTAAATTCTCTACCACCTACTAAAATTATTGATGCCTCAATTAATATCTCAGAATATACGCCGTTAAATTTATCGGTTTCAAATGAAGAATTAATAAGTCAGAAATTAGATACCTCAGAAGATTTTGAAAAATACATTTCAAATTTTCTTAAAGAAAATAGCGCTAAAGTTGCATTTGGCGGTTATATAGAAGGAAGATTTCTATATCAAAGAAGCCCCATTTTTTGGATGCTTCTAGACCAGAACGTAATATTCATATTGGTCTAGATCTTTGGGCAGAAGAAGGAACAGTTGTGCTTGCTGCACTTGATGGAACAGTTCATAGTTTTAAAAATAATATTGGATTGGGAGACTATGGGCCTACTATTATATTGGAGCATGAAATTGAAAATGAAAAATTTTATACTTTATATGGACATTTATCGTTAGAAAGTATAGAAAATTTAAATATCGGAGACCAATTTAAGAAAGGTGAAAAGATTGCGACTTTAGGAAGCGCTTTAGTAAATGGGGATTATGCGCCGCATGTCCACTTTCAGATTATCCATAAAATTGGTGATTACTGGGGAGATTATCCTGGTGTATGCAATACAAAAGACCTAAACTTTTATATCGAAAATTGTCCCGATCCTAACTTATTATTAAAAATTACTTAAATAGTTATGAAGAAAGCAGGATTGATTATATGTTTGTTATTATTAATTGGATGTAAATCGAAAACAGTAAGTAGAGATACGGAAGATTTAAAAATTAAAAAAGTTTCTGGAGAAGAAGTAAGTGCAAATCAGCAGACGAAAAGCCTATGATTTAGGAAAGAGAGTTTTAGAAACTTGTAACACTTCAAAATTTAAACCTTTTAATGAAACTGAAGTAACTAAATCGGTTATGGAAAACACTACAGAAGAGCGTTTAACTAAAACCTGCCAAAGATTTAGGCAATACTATGGAAGTTTCATAGACTTAAAATTAGACGGAGTTTACAAAACCAAACATGAAGTCATTTACCGCTATCATGCATTGTACACCAAAAAAGTGGCCAATAAAGAATTGCGCATTTTTGTAAATGAAGACAATCTTATTTCTGCCATAAAATCAATGGATTGGGATGAGAAATTTGATGCCAAATTAGCTGATCAATAAATACTATATATATATGAATTTTAAACTTCCACTACTCCTGTTGTTATTTGTTTCAACTTTTGCTTCAGCACAGCAAACCATAAGCGTTAAAGGTTCAGCACCTTATCCTGCAACGCAGGAATACCCTTTTATCTGCGATAAATATGCTTACTCTGGCGAAATCAATGTTCAAATAGCTAAAACAGATAAAGGAGGTGTTTTAAAACTAACCATTTCTACAGCAAGTGACAAAGCAAAAATAGCTGGTGGTGTTTATGTCGATCTGACAAATGCTGATGTTATTGCATGTACAGACAAAAATGTAAAAGAATCTGCAGACGGAACAACAACTGCTTATTACTATTTTACAGCTGCAGAATGGCTAAAACTTAAAAAGACAGATATTTATGCTGTACGATTTATAATTGTTGGCGGGCCAGACATTTCTGGAAATCTAACCGGTCATTTTACAGCTTATAATAAAATGAAGTATTTCTCAACTGCATTTGATAAATCTAAAAAAACATTTGATACAGCTAAAGAAATTAGTGTTTTATAATGATTTTTTAATCTAATAAATCTTATATTTAACATAAATATTTTTTTATGAATCCAAATGAAGCCTTAATAACAAAATTCTATACCGCTTTCGCAAATGCAGATGCTAAAACAATGAGTGAATGCTATCATCCGAAAGTTCATTTTATTGATCCAGCTTTTGGTTTATTAAAAGAAGAACAGGTTTCTAAAATGTGGGAAATGTTGCTTTTAAAAAGTAAAGGCAAGCTAAAAATCGAATTTTCAAACGTAAAGGCAGACGATTCAACTGGTTCGGCAAATTGGACTGCTACATATAACTTTAGCAAAACAAATAGAGAAGTTATTAATAAAATCTCGGCCGAATTTATCTTTCAAGACGGATTAATTATCAAACACACTGATAACTTTGACGTTTGGAAATGGTCAAAACAAGCCTTTGGCTTAACTGGTTATTTATTGGGATGGACAGGATTTTTTCAGAAAAAAGTTCAGGCACAAGCGCTATCGGCGCTTAGACAGTTCCAAAAAGCAAATAAAACAGCACAAAGTATTTTTCGTATTTTATACATTATCTGCCTACGTTCGATTATAATTATTTTGTTACTTAAATTTTATTAAAAGTGTTAATTATCAATACTGATGAAAGAAATCGTACACAAAAAATTAAATCAATTACAGGCAACTGCAATTTGTGGAAACGATATTAGCTCTTCTTGTCTATATGTTTCAGCTTTGACCATCTTATATGCAGGACAATATGCTTGGATTTCTCTTTTAATTGTTGCTTGCAGTATTGTTTCTTTTCAGAAAAAATTTATGCAGAAGTTGTTGGTGCAATTCCTTTAAACGGAGGAGCTTACAATGTTTTATTAAACACTTCAACAAAACGTTTAGCTTCCTTGGCTGCAACGTTAACGGTTTTATCTTATATGGCAACTGCTGTAATTTCAGCTTCTGAAGGAATGCATTACCTACACGGAATCTTTGAGAATCTTAATGTAACTATAGCAACGGTGGTAGTTTTAGTACTTTTTACAGGATTAGCTATTTTAGGAATCGGAGAATCTGCATTTGTAGCAGTTATTATTTTTATGACGCATATTGGAACCTTGGCTTTGCTTGTTTTGGCATCAATCTGGTTTGTTTTGACTCATGGTTTAGATACTTTTCATATTAATTGGCAAACTCCAATTACGTCTGGAAGTATTGAAACAGCTCTTTTTCTAGGTTTTTCTGCCGCTATGTTAGGGATTTCTGGTTTTGAAAGTTCAGCCAACTTTGTAGAAGAACAGGAACAAGGCGTTTTTCCAAAAACACTTGGTAACATGTGGGGAATAGTGAGTTTCTTCAATCCGGTAATTGCTATTTTGTTAATAAGTGTAATTCCACTTACAGAAGTAGGCGAAAACAAGGAATCGCTTCTGGCACATTTAGGAGAAACCACTGGTGGTTCATGGCTTGCTTGGCTCATTTCTATTGATGCTGTAATGGTACTTTGCGGAGCCGTTTTGACTTCATTTGTGGGAGTTTCTGGGCTTTTAAATCGAATGACATTAGACCGTATTTTACCTAATTATTTTTTAAAACAAAATAAAAGAGGTTCTCACTATAGAATTGTTTTAAGTTTTTTAATTCTTTGTATTTCAGTTCTTTTTGCAACAAACGGACATTTAGAATCTTTAGCTGGAGTTTATACCTTTTCTTTCCTAGCTGTAATGGCACTTTTCGGAATTGGAAATTTACTCTTAAAATACAAACGCAGAAAACTTCCTAGACCAGAGCGTGCTCGTGGCATTTCAGTTGTTATTGCGGTAGCTTCGGTGATTGCGACATTTTTCGGAAACATGCTCCTTAATATCAATTCATTTTACACTTTTTTACAATACATGGTTCCGGCCTTAATCTTTATCGGAATTATGCTCAATCGCGTTACCTTAATCCGTTTATTAATTGAAGCTTTAGAATATTTCTATCAGCCGCTACGTAAAATGGTGATTCTCAGTAATCGTTATTTGGAGAAACTTAGCTCTGAAATCAATTCGCAAGAATTTGTTTTCTTTACAAAAGGAGACGATATAACAATCTTAAATAAAGTTTTGCAATATGTTGAAGACAACGAAACAACTAAGAAATTAAAAATTGTTCATGTCAAAAAAGACACTGTAAACAACGAAGTGCTAAAGAAAGACTTAGAAGTTTTAGATCGTGCTTATGGAGGGCTAGACATTGAATACATAGAAATTGACGGTGTATTTGGTCCAGAAATCATTGATGAACTTTCTGAGAAATGGAAAATCCCCAAAAACTTTATGTTTATCGGCTCGCCTGGAAATAAATTCTCCTATCGTGTTGCCGATTTAGGTGGTGTTCGATTGATTATGTAATTTTTTAAAAGCAGAAAAATTCGTTTTCTCAAGACGTCCAGTCCCGCTATTCGTTTCAATCTTTTGCGGTGAACCCCACCACAAAAGGATTTTCACTTCTATCGGGGCTAAATTAGAAGTTTAGTTTTCATAAGAAATAACAAACTCAACAGTTCTGAAACTTTTAGCAAAAAAAAGTCAGTTTTTCTCCTTTGCGACCTCAATAAACACAAAGATTATCACACAAAATCTATAAAAATCTTTGCGCTCTTTTCGTTAAAAAAATTAGCCACAGATTAGAAAGTTTCAGACATATTTTTTATAAATCCTTTAATCTTTTTAATCTGTGGCTAAAAAAAATATAAGCCTTTTAAGTATTAGGGCTTAAGATTTAAACCAGCTTTCCACTAATTCATCTTCAAAAGAAGTTGCATCTTTATGAATAAACTCATTACGCTCTTTATCATAAGAATAATCCAAAGCCCAAGCTTTATGATTTGCGACTAACTCTTTTATACTTCTGCAAACAAAAGCAATTTCTTCATAAGTAGTTGTCGGGTGAATCGACATTCTAATCCATCCCGGTTTTTTGATTAAATCGCCAATCGTAATTTCATTAACCAATTTATTAGATGTTTCTTGATCAACATGTAATAAATAGTGACCGTAAGTTCCTGCGCAGCTGCACCCTCCTCTAGTCTGAATTCCAAAACGATCATTTAAAATCTTAACTCCTAAGTTGAAGTGAAGATCATCAATGAAAAATGAAATTACACCAAGACGTTCTTTATGCTGACCTGCTAAAATTTTAATATTTTCAACTGGTTCTAATTGAGAGAAAACATAATCAACAATTTCGTGCTCACGCTCCATTATGTTTTCAATTCCCATTTCTTCTTTTAACTCAATTGCCAAAGCAGTTTTGATAACTTGAAGAAAACCAGGAGTTCCTCCATCTTCGCGATCTTCAATATTATCAATATATTTATGTTCTCCCCACGGATTTGTCCAACTTACCGTTCCTCCTCCCGGGCAATCAGGAATCATATTGTTGTATAATTTCTTATTGAAAATTAAAACACCAGATGTTCCTGGACCTCCTAAGAATTTATGCGGAGACATAAAAACAGCATCTAAATAAGATTCTGGGTCTGCTGGATGCATATCAATTTCTACATAAGGTCCAGAACAAGCAAAATCAACAAAACAAACACCATTATAGTGATGCATTAATTTTCGTTGCTTCGTGAAAAGGCGTTCTTAAACCCGTAACATTCGAACATGCTGTAATAGAAGCAATTTTTATCGTTCTATCTTTATATTTTTCAAGTAAAGCTTCAAGGTTCTCTAAATTAAAAAGTCCTTTTTCACAAGACGGAATAATTTCAACATCTGCAATAGTTTCTAACCAAGAAGTCTGATTAGAATGATGCTCCATATGCGAAATAAAAACAATTGGCTTTTTCTCGGCAGGGACATTTGTAAAGCTTTTCAAGTTTTCTGGAATTTTCAATCCTAAAATACGCTGAAATTTATTGATAACTCCCGTCATTCCAGTTCCGTCTGTAATCAAAACATCATCATGATTCGCATTAGCGTGACGCTTAATAATGTGTCTTGCATGATGATACGCTTTTGTCATAGCAGTACCAGATACAGTCGTTTCTGTATGCGTGTTGGCTACAAAAGGTCCAAATGCATTTAGCAGTTTTTCTTCAATTGGGCGATATAATCTTCCGCTGGCAGTCCAATCTGTGTAAATTATTGATTTTCTGCCATAAGGCGAAGTAAATTCTTGATTTATACCGACAATATTTTGTCTAAATTCCTGAAAATAAGTTTCCAGGGTCATGGTACTATTTTTGCTATCCATTAGTTGTGCCTTGTGTTTGATTGCAAATATATATAGTTTTTTATAAAATTGCGAATTTATCAATAGTAAACTTCAAACACTATATTACCGTTTGGTATTTTTAGTTAAAACAACTTTTTTTAATAAATTATCATAATATCCTATCGAATTAATAGGCATTAAACTTTAAAGAAAGTATTATTTATGGGAAATTTATCTGTAGCTACCTTTGGTGGCGGATGTTTTTGGTGTATAGAAGCTGTAATTCAGCGTTTAAAAGGTGTAGAATCAATAAAATCGGGTTATTCAGACGGATTTATAAAGAATCCTGCTTATCGTGAAGTATGTACAGGAAGAACCGGACACGCCGAAGTAATACAAGTGACTTTTAATCCTGACATAATTTCATATCATGACTTAATTTTTATATTCATGACAAGTCATGATCCAACAACTTTAAACCGTCAAGGCGGAGACAGTGGAACGCAATATCGTTCTATCATTCTATATCATAATGATGAACAGAAAGAGATTGCAGAAAAAGTATTTGAAGAAGTACAACCTGCATATGGCGATCCAATTGTAACGCAATTAAAACCTTTTGAAGTTTTTTATGAAGCTGAAGATTATCATCAAAATTATTATAATGAAAATCAAGAAGCTGGATACTGTCAAGTTGTAATTGATCCAAAAATTCAAAAACTTAAAAAAATGTACGCTGATATGTTAATTGGCTAAATTTAAGTTTACCACAGATTATATCGATTGAAAAATTTTTATTTATTCTCTATTTGCCACGAATTACACGAATTCTCACGAATGTTATTCTAACTAAACCTAAAATTACTAGAAATTTGTGTAATTCGTGGCAAACAAAAAAATCTTTTTAATCTGTGTAATCTGTGGCATATAGAAAGAAAACAAAATGAAAAATCTTAGAATAAATAATCGATTTACTGCCGAACTACCAGCAGATCCAGATTTGACAAACGAAGTTCGTCAGGTTAAAAACACGCTGTTTTCATACGTAAATCCAGTAAAGCCTTCAAATCCAAAATTGATTCATGCATCTGAAGAAGTTGCAGAATTAGTTGGGATTTCTAAAGATGAAATTCACTCAGAAGAATTTCTAAATATATTTTCTGGAAAAGAAATTCTTCCAGAATCACAACCTTATGCAATGTGTTACGCTGGTCATCAATTTGGAAACTGGGCAGGACAATTGGGCGACGGTCGCGCAATC
This sequence comes from Flavobacterium ginsengisoli, assembly GCF_029625315.1. Taxonomy (NCBI): domain Bacteria; kingdom Pseudomonadati; phylum Bacteroidota; class Flavobacteriia; order Flavobacteriales; family Flavobacteriaceae; genus Flavobacterium; species Flavobacterium ginsengisoli. Next base: position 878,907 of record NZ_CP121110.1, on the reverse strand, counting down.
AATTTAACTGAAGTTGAAAACAATAATCAGTTTTATACATTGCAACTAAAAGGTGCTGGAAAAACTCCGTATTCAAGAACTGCAGATGGTTTGGCAGTTTTACGCTCTTCTATAAGAGAGTATTTATGTGCCGAAGCAATGTATCATTTGGGTGTTCCAACTACTCGATCGCTTTCGCTTGTTCTTTCTGGAGATCAGGTATTAAGAGATGTTTTATATAACGGAAATCCTGCATACGAAAAAGGTGCAATTGTTTGTCGTGTTGCTCCTTCATTTATTCGTTTTGGAAGTTTCGAAATGTTAACAGCTAGAAATGAACTAAAAAACTTGAAACACTTTGTTGAATACACTATTCAACATTATTTTCCTGAGATAAAAGGAGAACCAAAAGAACAATATTTACAATTCTTTCAGAAAGTTGCCGATACAACTCGCGAAATGATTCTGCATTGGCAACGTGTCGGATTTGTTCATGGAGTAATGAATACTGATAATATGTCAGTTCATGGAATTACGATTGATTATGGTCCCTACGGATGGTTGGAAAACTATGATCCAGATTGGACTCCAAATACAACAGACAGACAAAATAGAAGATATCGTTTCGGAAATCAGCCGCAAGTTGCACAATGGAATTTGTTTCAATTAGCCAATGCGCTTTATCCGTTAATTAATGAAGCCGCTCCTTTAGAAAAAATTTTGGATTCATTTATAATTGAATTTGAGTCTGAATATAAAGAAATGTTCTTAAGTAAATTAGGTCTATTTACTTCAAGTGAAGCTGATGATAAAATAATTAAAGGTTTAGAAGAAATTTTACAATTGTCAGAAACTGACATGACCATCTTTTTTAGAAATCTTAGTAAGATTAAAAAAAGATGATTCTGTAGAACAAGCCTTCGAAAAAGTAGAATATGCATTTTATATTCCAGAAGAGATAAAAGGAAATGTACTCGATGCTTGGCAAAAATGGTTTGCAGTTTATTTAAAGAGATTAAACTCTGAATTGCTTTCTGATGAAGAAAGAATTTTAAAAATGAATCAAATTAATCCAAAATATGTTCTGAGAAATTACATGGCACAATTAGCAATTGATGCTGCAGATAAAGAGGATTATTCTTTGGTTGATGAATTATTTCAGCTTTTGAAAAATCCGTACGATGAACAACCAGAATTTGAAAAATGGTTTGCAAAACGCCCAGATTGGGCTAGAACTAAGGTTGGCTGTTCTATGCTGTCTTGTAGTTCTTAAATTTATTTGCCACAGATTAAAAAGATTTAAATGATTAATCCTAAAAATCCTTTTAATCTGTGGCAAACTTTTTATTTTGCAGTAATATAATCTACAATCATACTAGCATGAATTCTTGAGTTTTCAATAAACCATTTATGCGTCTGCATTCCACCGCAAACTACTCCTGCAAGAAATAAACCTTCTACATTAGTTTCCATCGTTTCTGGATTGTAAACAGGAATTTTCAATTCATCATCAGAAAGCTGAATTCCAATTTTTTCAAGAAAGCTCAAATCTGGTTTATAACCTGTTAAAGCTAAAACGAAATCATTTTCAATTGTAACTTTTCCGTTTGGAGTCTCAATTTCTACTTCATCTTCTCGGATTTCAGTAATATTCGATTGAAAAAAAGCTTTTATGCTTCCTTCTTCTATTCTGTTTTCAATATCTGGTTTTACCCAATATTTTACACGGCTATTAATTTCGTTTTTACGAATTACCATTGTAACCTCTGCTCCTTTTCTCCAACATTCTAAAGCTGCGTCTACAGAAGAATTATTGGCTCCAACTACCAAAACTTTTCTAAAAGCATATTCGTGTGCTTCTTTATAGTAATGACGAACTTTTGGCAAACTTTCACCTAAAACATTCATTTCAATCGGAATATCATAAAAACCAGTTGCTATTATAACATTCGTAGCTTCGTAATTGTTCTTATCTGTTTTAATTTTGAAAATGGTATTTTCCTTTTGAACATCGAGAACTCTTTCAAACAAATTAATATTGAATTTAAAGTAACGATGAATATTTCTGTAGTATTCTAAAGCTTCCTGACGTCCAGGTTTTGGTGCAAGACAATTAAACGGAATCTCACCAATTTCTAATCTTTCTGCAGTAGAGAAAAAGGTCATATATAACGGATAATTAAAAATGCTATTAACGATCGCTCCTTTTTCAATGATTAAATAATTTAATTTTTTCTTTTCAGCTTCTATTGCGCAAGCCAGGCCAATTGGTCCTCCTCCCACAATAATAAGGTCGTATTTTGATTCTGCCATTTTATTTTTGCCAATCTTTATATGGATTTTTGCTTAAATAAGCATTATAATATCTTTCATCGTTTGTTACTTCTTCGCCAAGCCATTCAGGTTTTTCAAAAGTTTCGCCTTCAGAGTTCAATTCAATTTCAGCCATTATTAGGCCATCATTTTCGCCATAAAATTCATCAACTTCAAACACATGCTTGCCAGATTTTATTTCGTAACGTGTTTTTTCAATTTTACCCTTTTCGCACAATTTTAGTAACTCTTGAGCTTCGTCTAACGGAATCTCATTTTCCCACTCAAAACGAGACATACCTGCTGTATTGCTTATTCCTTTTATGGTTATAAAGCCTTTGTGTCCTTTTATTCTGACCCTAACTGTGCGCTCAGGTACAGAACTCAAATAGCCCTGAGCAATATCATTTTGAGCAAAAGCTTGTTTCTTAAAATCATCAGATTTTACTAGAAACTTTCTTTCTATTTCGATCATCTTAAATGCAGATTATTTTTTATGCAAGTTACTCATTTTAATCTAGCCTTTGAACTTCTAAAAAATGAAAAAAAGTTAATTTATTCTATGAAACTAGAAATAAAAAACTTCAATATAACTGATTGTTAACATGTTGCAATTAGTATTTTGAGTAATTTTGATAGAACCTAACACCTCATTAAACAGCTGGTTATGAGTAGAAATCATTTCTGCCATAATATAAAATTGACTGTAATTTTAATTCTAAAATATAAAAATCATGAATGTACCTTATGTTGTAATACCAATAGCACTAGGTGTAATCTGTGGGATTTTAGGTTACATACTAGGAAAAGTTAATTCTAAGAATGATAATTCTCTCTCAACTGCTCTTCAAGCCGACTTAGATGTTTGCAAAGCTCACACGAGAAATTTGAATGCAAGAATCTTAAAACTTGAAGCTGATCTTGCTGTAAAAACTAAAGCAACTGCTCCCGTCGTAATTCCTTTTGAACCAGGATTGGCAGAAAATGCTTTAGGTAAAAAGATAAAAGAAAATGACCTCAAAATAGTAGAAGGAATTGGCCCTAAAATAGAGTCTTTATTTGTTGAAGCAGGAATAAAAACTTGGCAAAATCTATCTCAAGCTTCTACCGAAAAGCTACAGTCAATTTTGGATGCAGGTGGAGAAAATTACGCTATGCATAATCCAAGCACTTGGGCAAAACAAGCACTAATGGCTTATCAAGGAAAGTGGAAAGAATTGAAAGATTGGCAAGATAGTTTGTTGGGAGGAAAAGAGTAAAAGACACTAAGTTTCTAAGTCTCAAAAACAAAAGTTGAGATTTAACAAACTTTAAGATGTCATAAAAAATCTTAGAAATTTGACCAATTCTTAGAAATATTATACCAAAGCTGGCCTTTTTTTACTTCAAGAGGGCAATCTATATTATTAGTATATAAAGCTCCAGTTCCTAAACCTTGAGGCATATCTGAATTCAAGGTAAATGTCCATTGTGCGATAGCGTTCAATCCTATATTGCTTTCTAATGCAGAGGTTATCCACCAGCCTATATTATACTTTTCTGCCAAAGTGATCCATTCTTGCGTACCACGAAAACCTCCAATAAAACTTGGCTTTAAAATAATATATTGCGGTTTTATTTCTTGCAGTAATTTTTCTTTTTCTTCTAATGAAAATACACCCATAAGCTCTTCATCTAAAGCAATCGGAAATGGTGTCTGTTTGCACAACTGAGCCATTTCTGCAACCTGTCCTTTCTTAATTGGCTGTTCTATGCTATGAAGCTGAAATTTATTCAATTTATTTAATTTATCTAAAGCTTCTGTTGAAGAAAAAGCGCCGTTGGCATCTACTCTAATTTCTATTTCTTCTGGCGAAAAATAACTTCTAATAAATTGCAATAACTCCAATTCTTTGTTGAAATCGATTGCTCCAATTTTAAGCTTTATACAGTTAAAACCATCGGCTAATTTATCTTCTATCTGCTGTTTCATAAAAGCAGATTCCCCCATCCAGACTAATCCGTTTATAGCTATTGAACTTAAATTAGTGGTAAAATCTGATGGAAACAAAATATATGGATTTTCGCTTTTAAGAGATAAAAAAGCCATTTCTAATCCAAATTGTATAGAAGGAAATTCTAGCAATGCATTCCATAATGCGTTTTCTCCCAAATGGATATTTTCGCAAGCCCATTTTAATTTTTCTTCATAATCTGGACGATCGTCAGCACTTAATCCACGTAATATTCCACATTCACCGATTCCTTTTTTGCCATTTTCTTCCAGTATTATAAACCAAGTTTCTTTTTCGGTCATAATTCCTCTAGAAGTTCCAGATGGACGTTTAAATTCTAGTAAATATTTATTATAAGATGCTTTCATTTTTTTTAAGATGCTAAGATTCTAAGTACTGAGATGTTAAGTTTAAAAAACTTTAAATAGCTCTGCACCAGTAAGTTTCTCAGTTATATAATTTTAAGATTTTTTCAAAGTCTTTTGAAGGCAGACCCGCTTTTTCAAAAGCCTGAAAATCAAGTTTTGTTTTAACAATCCAGCTTAAACTATCGGTTACGTTTTGAGTCTGATATTTTTTGTAAATTGCTTTGGCCGCACTGTAGTCATCACTTACTAAATAAGTATGTGCTAAGTTTAATTTGATTAATAATTCTGTATCATCAAGTTTCTCGCCTTCTTGCAGAACTTTTAAAGCTTTTGCATATTGTTTGGTCAAAATATAACAATAGCCTAAATAACTGTAATCTACAGCTGTTGCTTTTCCTTCGCTTACAATGGTATTCAATTTTGGAATTGCTTCGTTATATTTTTGCGTCTTTATTAAAGAAGCTACCTGAGTTCTTAAATCGTTGAATACGTTTTTAGATATATCAGCATCTTGATAACAGCTGTTTCCAAAATCTTTATAAACTTTCGTTTTTTCGACAGCCAATAATTTCTGAAACTCATCATAGCGATATTGCTTCATAATTTTATTTAAAATACAAACGCAAAAATCATCTGAGTTTGCCATTTTTTGTGCCATTGTAGAAGTTTTGCACAAGCTTATAATTTCGTTTTTGTTGTCTTGATTCCAACCGCGATTTAGTTTTGTGTCTACCCAAGGCACTACTTCTAAGACCACTTTTTGGCTCAACAACCAGTTTTTGCTTTCAAAGCCAAACCAAATGGTATTAATATTTTCTTTTAAGCAAGAAGATCTGTTTACAGATAATCGTTTAGCATCTTTACTTACAGGTTCTGCTTGAGAATAACAGGCATTGTCAATTTTACCATCTGAAATATACTTTTTAGCATTTTCATTAGATGTAAAAATCGAATAGGTGCATTTATCTTCTCCAGAAATTTTTGACATTAAGAAAACCGCACCTGCAGAGCCTTGGCTTATACCTGTAGGGTCTGGAATGGCTTTTAATACCGAAACCAAGCTATTGGCCATTTCTTGGTTTTTATCTAAAAGTGTAATTCTGTATACAATTTCTGTAGTTCCAACTGGTAAATCTTCCGTTGGTATAGCAATTCTATCGCGTGCGGGAACCATGATTTCTTTAGTTGTTGCACGTTCTTTGTCCCAATAACCATCTTTTTGTGCAAAAGCGTTATAGGAAGTTACGATAAATAGTAATAAAAGGATTTGTTTGAAAGTTGTATTTTGTGATGATGCTTTAATTGCCACAGATTTCACAGATTAAAATGATTTTTACTTTAAAAAACTTTAATTCAATTAACATAGATTATGCCAAATAACTTTCTTATGGAATTGAGTGCCCTAGCCCCGATAGCGGCGATATCCTTTTGTGGCGGGGTTCGCCACAAAAGATATAGCGTATAGCGGGATTAGCTTCTTCCTTCGACTCCGCTCAGGATGACAATTATAATTCGATCGAATCTCCTATAGGTAAAAGCATTAAATCTTTTCCTTTATCGAAAAATTTGCGAATTGCTTCTTCATGATTGATTTCAATATAACCAAAAGTATCATAGTGGTATCCTAAAACTTTGTCGCATTCTACAAAATCTGAAGCGATAATAGCATCTTCAACATCCATTGTAAAGTTATTTCCGATCGGAAGAATAACTAAATCTAGTTTTGTGCGAAGCGGAATCAATTTCATGTCGTAAGTCAAAGCTGTATCTCCAGCGATATAGATGTTTTTATGTTCGCCTTCAATTACAAAACCTCCAGGATTTCCTCCGTAAGAACCGTCAGGAAAACTGCTTGAGTGAATTGCATTTACATATTTTACTTTTCCGAAATCAAATTTCCAGCTTCCTCCGTGATTCATTGGATGCGAATTGAATCCTTTTTTAGCATAATGGCTTGCAATTTCTGCATTAGAAATAATAACTGCATTTGTATTTTTTGCAATAGCTTCAACATCCAAAACGTGATCAGCGTGTGCATGCGTCAATAAAATATAATCTGCTTTGATAGTGCTCAGATTGATTGTAGCGACTTGTGGATTTCCGGTAATAAATGGGTCTACAATAATGTGTTTTCCTCCTACTTCAATTCCTAATGAAGCGTGTCCGTAGTATGTAATTTTCATTTTGTCACTTTTTAAGTTAAACATTGTTTTATCTTCCTCCTAAAAAGAGGTTTACAATAATGTCTGAAATCAAAGAAATCATGCATACTGTAAGTAATATAGAAAGCAAGAACGTGCTTAATGCTAGTTTTTTTAATTCTGGATCTAATAATTTTGGATCTTGATTTTTGTAAACCGTGATTAAATGTTTGGTCAACGGGATATATGCCAATAAAAACAAGTATTGGTCAAAGTTATAATCGCTTAAAATAGCAAATACAACCACCAAAATCATTGCTGTAATAATCAAGAAGAAGTGGTAATTTTTAGCTTTTTGAGCTCCAATTTGCACTACAATAGTGTTTTTACCCGATTTTTTATCAGATTCCTGATCGCGCATATTGTTAAGATTTAAAACCCCAACACTCAATAATCCGATTGCAACAGCTGGAAGAATTAAAAGCGGTTCTACTTCTTTTGCATATAAAAAGTTTACGCCCAAAGTACTCACTAATCCGAAGAAAATGAAAACAAATAAATCTCCAAAACCTCTATATCCGTAGGCAGAATTACCAACTGTGTAGCGAATTGCAGAAATAATAGTCGCGATTCCTAACAATAGAAAAAAGATTGAATACCCGAAATTGTCTTTTCCGAATGCAAAATAAATTAATATAATTGCAGATAATAAAGTCAAAAATGAAGTAATAATAATGGCTTTTTTCATTGCTTGAGGGGTAATTACACCGCTCTGAATAGCACGTTGTGGCCCTACTCGATCAGCATTGTCAGTACCTTTTACTCCATCGCCATAGTCATTTGCAAAATTGGATAAAACCTGTAATCCCAGTGTTGTCAATAGAGCAAAACCAAAAACTTTCCAGCTAAATACTTCTGTTGGAGTGTTAATGGTTTCTGTTGGATTTGATAAAGCGTAAATACTTCCAACTATAATTCCGGAAACTGATAAAGGTAATGTGCGCAATCTTGCGGCTTCAATCCAATGTTTCATTATTTGTTTTGTTTTTTTAGTTTCAGGTTTCAAGTTTCAGGTTCTTAACTTGAAACCTGATACTTGAAACTATTTTATAACTTATTTATGGTAACCACTTATTTTCGCCGAAGTTTGGTTTTCTTTTCTCTAAGAAAGCATTTCTACCTTCTTTAGCTTCTTCGGTCATGTAAGCTAAACGAGTGGCTTCTCCTGCAAAAACTTGCTGTCCAACCATTCCGTCGTCTGTTAAGTTCATTGCAAATTTCAGCATTTTTATAGATGTTGGCGATTTTTGAAGAATTTCTTGTGCCCACTCATAAGCAGTAGCTTCTAACTCATCATGCGGAATTACAGCATTTACCATTCCCATTTCAAAAGCTTCTTGAGCAGAATAATTTCTACCTAAAAAGAAAATTTCACGTGCTTTTTTCTGACCAACCATTTTAGCTAAATATGCCGATCCGTAACCGCCATCAAAACTAGTTACATCAGCATCTGTTTGTTTAAAAATAGCATGTTCTTTACTTGCAAGTGTCATATCGCAAACTACGTGCAAACTATGTCCGCCACCTACAGTCCATCCTGGAACTACTGCAATAACAACTTTAGGCATAAAACGAATTAAACGCTGTACTTCCAGAATATTCAAACGGTGCTGTCCGTCGTCTCCAACATATCCTTGATGTCCGCGTGCATTCTGATCTCCACCACTACAGAAAGAGTAAACTCCATCTTTTGTTGAAGGTCCCTCAGCAGAAAGTAAAACAACTCCAATTGAAGTATCTTCTTGTGCATCGTAAAAAGCTTGGTATAATTCTGAAGTAGTTTTTGGACGGAATGCATTTCTAACATTTGGTCTGTTAAAGGCTATTCTCGCTACTCCATTGCATTTTTTATAAGTTATATCTTCAAATTCTCTGGCTGTAATCCAATCCATTTTGATTTTTTGTTTAAAATAATTATACGGTAAAAATAAATCATTTTTACTACTTTACCTACTCAATCAGTCTTAAGTCTTTACTAAATTGACTTCTAATGTTAACAATTGGTATTTACCTACAAAAAATAACATTTTTTAACATTAGTTTAGAAAAATAATAATTAATTTTACACCCTAGAAATCAATGAGATACAAACTATTTCAAAGATTTTAGATTGATTTTCTTTCACTGATTTATTAACCTAAAAAATGATTTTTTTGAGAAAATTTAAAAAATTTGTCGCTCATTTTTTTAGGGTTTTAAGTAACAAACCTCAATTAAAAGAGCAAATGATTTATGTGTTTGTCGAAACTTCAAAAAGAAAAAAGTAACACCTAAGGTTAAATGTTAGAATTGTCTATTAATTAGTATAGAAATGATAACGAAAAGAGGAAAAAAGTACTAATTCACAACTTTCTAAAAGTTATATTATAAAACCAATGGATGAGCCGTGAAATTCTCTTTTTTTGCTTTTAAGATAGGTGCATTGATTATTTAAAAGACATACCGTCAATGGGACGATTTCTAAAATTCGTAAAGCTATTGTTCTGAGATGGATTCGAATTATTTTATTTCTGTTTTTTTTTAATTACAATTTTTTTTAAAACTGAATAAAAAGCGAAAGGCTGCTTGTAATGAGCTGACCTTTTGTGTTATAATAATTTTGCTAGCGCAAAATAAATTTCAATATTTTAAACTCCAAATTCCAAAAGGCTAAAGTCAAATTATAGATTTCAATTATCAATTGGAATTTCCATATTAGAATTTCTCAATTTTTATTCTTTTACAAGATATATTCCATCTTCTTTAATTTCAATCAGTTTTTCCTTGTATAAAGATCCGATTGCTTTTTTGAATGATTTTTTACTCATTTTCAAAACAGTTTTAATATCTTCTGGATGAGAATTATCGTTTAATCTAAGAAAGCCTCTACTTGCTCTTAGCTCGCTTAATATTTTTTCGGCATTTGGTTCTATACTCTCAACACCTTGAGGCTGAAGCGCAACATCTATTTTGTTATCAGGACGAATGTTTTTAATATAGCCACGCATTCTATTTCCGGTTCTTATCGAATCATCATAAACTTCGTCTTTGTATAAAAGTCCTTTGTGGCGCTCGTTAATGATGACATTGATCCCCATATCGGTAATATGCGAAACGATCAAGTCGACTTCTTCTCCTTTTTCTACTGTTAACTGATCATTGTTCAAAAACTGATTGGTTTTGCTGGAAGCTACCAAACGATTAGTTTGTTTGTCCATATATAGATAAACCAAATAACGTTTTCCTTTTTCCATCGGACGCGCCTGTTCTTTAAACGGAACCAAAATATCTTTTTCCATTCCCCAATCCATAAAAGCACCAACATTATTGATGTAATTTACTCTCAAAAGAGCAAATTCATTTAATAAGATATACGGAACTAAAGTTGTTGCAACTGGTCGCTGTTCGTGATCTAAGTAAACAAAAACGATTAATTCTTCACCAATTTCAAATACTTTTGGAACATATTTATTTGGAAGTAAAACATCGTGAGTTCCATCAGGATCATTTTCAGGATCACCTAAAAACAAACCTACTTTGGTATCACGTAATATAGTTAGGGTATTGTATTTTCCTATTTCTAGCATTTTAATGTATTTCTAAGCAGTACAACTGCTAAGTTTCTGAGCCGCAAAGGTACGAAGTTTGAAGCGGTACTATGAAATTAATTTAACAAAACTTATACTGTAGGCAAAAATTAAAAAATCCCTTTATAGAATTGGGTTATAAAGGGATTTTGCGATGTGCGAAATTTAATTATTTAAACACGCTTTCTTTTTTAAAGTGCTGGGTCAGTAAATATTTAGTGAATAGCACCAACGTTACAGCCAAAAAATGATTAATAAGCATATTAACAAATATCTAACTTCAATTTAGTATAAAAATTTAAAATACTCTTTTAAGATTTTATCATTTTCAAATGTTGGAGTAAATATTTCCAAAATGCATGGAACATCATTAGAATTATACAAAGATTCTATTCCATTTTCTAATGACTGGACATCTTGAGTCACAAAGTAATTCAATCCGTACATTTTTGCTAGATGTTCGGCAGTCAAGCTATGTGACGTCTCAAAATAAGTATTGAAAACAGGTTTTTCCTGATGTCCAGGTAAAATCCTAAAAATTCCACCTCCTGCATTATTAATTAAAATAATTTTGAAGTTTTTCGGGATGTAAGAATTCCATAGCGCATTGCTATCATACAAAAAGCCAATATCTCCAGTAACAAAAACAGTTTGTTTTTCGTTTCCAAGCGCAGCACCCACTGCTGTAGATGTACTTCCGTCAATTCCACTCGTTCCTCTGTTACAGAAAACTTCAATAGAATCATCAATATCAATTAATTGCGCATAACGAATGGCAGAACTATTGCTAATTTGCGACAAACTGTTTTTAGGCAACGATTGTATAACTTTTTCGAAAGCTTTAAAATCTGAAAACTCAATTTTACTTAAGTATTCCTTTCTTTTCTCTAATCTTGCTTTATAAACGGTATCAATGTTTTTGAAATAATTGCTCTTTACAAATACTGTTTTTGAAAATAGATCTTTAAAGAAATCATTTGGCTGCATTTCAAAATGTTTTGTCAAAGCGCCAAACGTATCGTAAGCACGTAAAGTATCAATATGCCAATGATGTTTTGGTTTGTATTTTCTTAAAAAACCTTTAATTCTTTTTGAGACAACCATTCCACCAAAAGTCACTAAAACTTCTGGATTAAATTGTTTAAAATCAAAATCATCAAAAGGTGTAATTAAAGTATCTATTGAATTAATAAAACTCTCATGATGAAGATTTGAAGTAGTTTCTGTAAGTACAACAACTGAAGGATCTGAGGCTAGATTTTCGATAATTTCTTGATCAATACTATTGGCTTCGTTTACTCCAACTAAAACTAATTTTCGCTTTGTATTATTCCAAACCGAAACAAACTCGTTGCTGTTTTCTATAATTTTTGAAAAATTTACAAACTCAAGATTTGTGATTTTTGGCTTTACAGAAAGCTCTTCTGTAGTTTCATATAAAGGCTCTTCAAAAGGCGCATTGATATGAACTGGACCTTTTTTAAGAATAGCTGTTTCAATGGCTAGATTGATCTTTAAATCATTCTCTTCTGAAGCTTCTTCTGTTAAATTGGCATTAAAAACAGAATGATTGGCAAAAACATTTTCCTGACGAATGGTTTGTCCGTCTCCGATATCAATTTTGCTCTGCGGACGATCAGCAGAAATAACAATCAAGGGAATCTGGCTGTAAAATGCTTCTGCAATAGCCGGATAATAATTTAATAAAGCTGATCCTGAAGTACAGACAACTGCTGTTGGCTGTTTGGTTTGCTGGGCAATTCCTAATGCAAAAAAAGCGAGACATCGCTCGTCTGCAATACTGTAACAGGTAAAATTTGGATTTTGAGCAAAACCAATAGTTAACGGTGCGTTTCTAGATCCTGGAGAAATTATAATATTAACAATGCCTTTGGCAGATAAAATTTCGATAATGCTTTGTGCTAGCGCTATTTTGGGGTAAATCATTCCGGTCGTGTATTACTATTTTTTAAAGAAAAATCCTGATATAATTTTTCTTCATCTTGCTTACAAAGTTACAAACTTCGCACTTGATTTATATTATAATTAGGAATATATTAAGGCTGTTTCTCAAAAAAGGGAATATATTTGTAAAATCGAATAATTAATAAAAGCCAGACATAATATGCGTTTCTTATTTATACTATTTTTATCTATTACTTTTCAAACCATTACTTCTCAGAATCAATTTGTTCCTGTTGATGTTCCATATAAAACGGCCTTAGAAAGTGCTAAAAAAGAAGGAAAACCTCTTTTTGTAATGCTTTATGCCGATTGGTGCCCACATTGCAATTTAATGAAAACAGAAGTTTTGAGTGATCCTGCTGTAATAGATTTTTTGAATAAGAATTTTGTCTGCACTTACAAAAACATTGAAAAAGAAGAAGGGATTGCTTTAAAAGAGAAATTCAACACCAAATCGCTTCCTACTTTTTTATTTATCGATAGTAACGAAACTTTAATTTATGCTTTAAAGGGCGAATTAAAGAAACCAGAATTTCTTAACGAGCTTAATAATGCTTTAAATCCCAAGATGCAATTGCCTCATTTAGAAAAACAATTTCTTGCCGATCCTAGCAATTCAGATAAGTTCTTTTATTATTTAAATACTTTGAGAAAAGGAAAAGATAGAACGGAGTTGTCAATACCAACGCATATTTATTTGAACACACAATCTGACAAACAATTAGTTAGTGAGTTAAACTGGCGTGTTATTGCAAATGGTGTTACTGATATTAAATCTCGAGAATTTCAATATGTTTTAAATCATCAGAAAGATTTTGCCGCGGTAGCTTCTCAAAGTCGTGTTGATCGTAAAATTGAAAGTATTGTAAATGAATTACTTCGACCTTTGGTTGACAATTTAGATACTGTAAACTACTATAAACAAAGAGAAGTTGCAAAATCAATTCGATTGCAAAAGACAGATTCTTTAGTTTTTAAATATGATTTGACATTGGCAGAAAGAACCGAGAAATGGGATTTTTATAAAAAAGTAACTCTTGAAGATACTCAGAAATTGGTTTGGAATGATGCTAGTTTCTTAAAAGACATCGGAAACACTTATTTTAAGCATATTAAAGACGCAGAAAGTTTAAAAAAAGCTATCTCTTGGGTAGATCGTTCTCTAGAATTAAATGACTCTTACGACGGAAATTTACTTGAGGCCAAACTTTATAATAAATTAAAAAATAAGAAAAAAGCTTTAGAATATGCCAAAAATGCCAAAGCAATAGCCAAAGAAATGGACTGGAATTCAAAGGAAGTAGACGTCCTATTAGCTGAACTCAACACCAAATAAACGACAACAATTACCAATGAGCATTATATTAAGACCTGCAACACCAAACGATTTGCAAAAGATTTTAGAAATTGTAAATCATTCTATTTTGCATACAACTGCTAATTACAGTTATGAAATTCAAACTTTAGAAGTTCAGACCAAATGGTTTGAAGATAAAACAGCTAAGAATCTTCCTGTAATAGTAGCCGATTTAGATGGCGAAGTGGTTGGTTTTGGAAGTTACGGACAGTTTAGAGAAAAAATTGGCTATCAATATACTATTGAGCATTCTGTATATGTTGTTGATAACATTATAGGAAAAGGAATTGGCTCTAAACTTTTGACAGAATTAATTCGTTTGGCAAAAGAGCAAGGTTATCATGTTATGATTGGTGCAATTGATGCCGATAATGCAGGAAGTATTGCTTTTCATGAAAAATTCGGATTTGTTGCTACAGGCACAATTCGTGAAGTTGGATACAAATTTGATCACTGGCTCGATTTGGTTTTTATGCAACTTATTTTAGTTTAACAGCAAAGGACGCGATGAATTACGCAAAGGACGCAAAGTATTTATAACCCTGTACCTTTGAAACTTTAGAACAAAAAAAAGCCCAAATTTGAAGATGCAAATTTGGGCTTTTTTAATGTTTTTTAGCTTTTAATCCAATTAATTACTTCAGGTTCTGTAACTAAAGTTTTTGGTTTAATTACTTTAACCAATTCACCTTTTTCATTGATTAAGTATTTTTGAAAATTCCACTCTACTTCAGAATCTTGCAAGCCATTTCTAGATTTTTCGGTCAAGAACTTATATACTTCGCACATATCACTTCCTTTTACTGAAACCTTACTCATCATCGGAAAAGAAACTCCGTAATTCTGTTGGCAGAACGTTTCGATTTCTTTATTTGTTCCTGGTTCTTGAGATGCAAAGTTGTTTGCTGGAAAACCAACAATTACAAAACCTTTATCTTTATATTCTTTATAAACTGCTTCTAAATCTTTGTACTGAGGTGTTAAACCGCATTTTGAAGCAGTGTTGACAATCAAGATTTTTTTGCCTTTTAAAGAAGCAAAGTCAAAAGTGTCTCCTGATAAATCTTCAACCTTAAATTGATAAATTGTTTCTTTTGCCATGGTTTTATCTTTTTTAGATAATTTGTTTGTACTGGTTTGAGCATTTAATCCTGTCGCAGACAAAACTGTAGCTCCAAATAGTATAAATAGTATTTTTTTCATCGTATAATTTTTTATAAAATTAGCTAAAATCCATTTTACAAAAACTATTTTAAGGCTTTAATTTTTGCCAATCAAAAGTTAAATAAAAAATGAAGCCTAACGTTAATCAGACGTTAGGCTTCCCCCCATACAAACAAATCAAACCATGAATTAATTATTATGCAATCTTTTATAAATTATAGTTGATGACTCGGTTGTGTTCGAAAATTTCTTTCCCCCCAATATGTCAAATGGCTTTCAAAAAAATCTTTAACTGGCTTGTATTGATGTAAATTTAAATCCTAAAATATCCGAAAGACATATTAAAAAAATCTTCGGTCTGGAAGTCCGAGTGCATCAACTATTCAATATCTTTTGTTTTCTCTTTATTATCTCAGCATTTGCCCAGCATTATTACTGCTATTTGGCAAAATGTCTTTTAAAAAATCCTTTTCAGTAAAATCGATCAACGTCAAAACTGTTGTTAATCCAACTATTAATATTTTCATTATTATTTTGCTATCCATATTCTCTATAATAATTTTATAACAACAGCTTTCTAAATTTTCTAATTGGCTTTTTGCTTTCTATAAGATCATTCTGACCTTATAAAATACATTTACGTAATAGGATTGTTTTTGGTTTTAAAAAAAGTGAAAAAAAATGCACTTTTTTTTAAAACCCTTTATTTTCTTAGGGTTTTGGCTATTAAAAAAAATAAAAAATATCAGAAAAAAATAAATTATCTTTATAACAGTTAGCGAATAACATCTTAACTTTTAATGTTTAAACTTAAAAATCCAAATCTATGAGTCAAGAAGAACTGCTAGTTTTAATTTACAAAAAAGACGAAAAAGCTTTTACGCATTTGTACGACATGTACTCAAAAAGTCTGTTTTCTGTCATTCATGTGTTAATCAAAAATCGAGAAGAAGCAGAAGACGTGCTTCAAGATGTTTTTGTCAAAATCTGGAAAAACATTGACACCTACAATGAAGGCAAAGGCCGATTTTATACTTGGATCTTAAATATAGCCAGGAATACCTCGATAGATAAACTTCGTTCTAAAGACTACAACAACAGCCAAAAAAACCTTTCATCAGATAATTTCGTAAATCTCTTAGACGAGAGCAATAAATTGAGTCATAAACTTGATGCAATTGGAATTCAGGAATTTGTAAAAAAACTAAAACCAAAATGTATCGAAATAATTAATTTATTGTTCTTTAAAGGATATACCCAGCAAGAAGCTTCAGAAGAATTGGCACTGCCACTGGGAACTATCAAAACACAAAACAGAAACTGTATTAACGATTTACGTAATTATTTGAAGATATAATGGAAGCACAAGAATATATAGAATCAGGAATTTTAGAGCTGTATGTTTACGGTCTATTAAGTGAAAAAGAAAATCTCGAAATTGCCGAAATGGCAAAAAAGAACCCAGAAATGGATCAGGAAATTATCTCGATAGAAAAGGCTGTCATTGCGCTTTCTTCTAGCTTCTCTCCTTTCCACTCTGTAGAGAATTTCGAAAAAATTAAAGCTCGTCTGGAACTTAAACACGGAAAAGTAGTTGACATGAAACCAGCATCAAACTGGTCGCAATATGTAGGCTGGGCTGCGGCAGTGCTATTGCTTTTAGGGTTAGGATATCAGACTTTAGAATTGACAAAAACAAAAGAAGCGATTTCTACTGTTGGAAATGAAAAGAACAAAATTCAGCGCGAATATGCCTTTTTAGATCAACAGAATAAGCAAACCGAGAAAAACTTGAGTATTGTTAGAGATATTAAAAATACTGGTGTAACTCTTGGCGGTCAGGCTGTTTCGCCAACTTCTTTTGCAAAAGTATATTGGAATAAGCAGACTAAAACCACTTATATCGATGCGGCAGGTTTACCAGCTCCTCCAAAAGGAATGGTTTATCAGGTTTGGTCTTTAAAGTTAAGTCCTGTTCTTACACCAACAAGCATTGGTTTATTGGATAATTTTGAAGGAAATTCTCAGAAAATTTTCGCTGTAAATCAAACCGATTCTGCAGAAGCATTTGGAATTACTTTAGAGCCAGCTGGTGGAAGCCCAACTCCAACAATGACACAACTTTATACTTTAGGAAAAGTTTGAAATTAATCTTTTATAAAAAGCTAAAACGCATATTCAGAGTAATATGCGTTTTTTTATTATTTTTAATTCACCAAAAACCAATTTATGAATGCAAACTTACTCTTGAGAATCGCAATGGCGATTATTCTCCTCACCCATTCTGTTTCCGGAATGTTTAATAATGGCATTAATGATTTTGGAAATCTTTTTCTCAATCAAATTGGATTTGCTCCTTATGGTGTGTTTCTTGCTTGGAGCATTAAATTGTCGCATGTAGTTGCGGCAATTCTTTTATTGGTTAATAAATACATTAAACTTGCTGGTTTTGTAACCATTTTTGTCCTCATAATGGGAATTGTTTTAGTGCATTTTAAAGAAGGCTGGTTTGTTGTAGGCGGTGGAAGAAATGGTGTTGAATATAATTTTCTACTGATAATAGTATTATTGGCTATTATGTATCCTAATGGCGTCAAAAAAAATAATTTATAAAATCAATACCGAGCTCTAATGGAAATCATTTGCAAAAATTGTCATCAGATTTTTAAAGGTCATTATTGCAACAACTGCGGTCAGACTGCAGAAACGCACAAAATTAATGCTCATTTTTTATGGCATGATATTCAGCATGGTTTATTGCATTTTGATAAAGGCATTTTGTATTCTTTGAAACAATTATTTACCAGACCTGGGCATTCTATCCGAGAATTTATCGAAGGAAAAAGAGTTCATCATTTTAAGCCTTTATCTTTGGTTGTGGTCCTTGCAACGCTTTATGGTCTTTTATATCATTACTTTCACATTAATACTTTTGAAGCGGCAAAGACCTCAAATATCGATTCTGATTATATAAACGAATGGTTTGCCACACATTTTTCTTGGGTTACAGTAGGCTCAATTCCTATTTATACTATTGGCACTTATCTTGTTTTTAGAAAACAGGGGTATAATTTTGTTGAACTATTTGTACTCAATACTTTTAAGGCGGCTCAAAGAATATCTGTACAATTAGTAACAATGCCGGTATTGATTTTTCTAAATCATACTTCACATATAGCACAGTACAACAATGTAATGTATGTTATTGGCATTATTTTAATCTTTTGGACAAATATGCAGTTTTTTAATAAAATGTCTAAAATCAA
Source organism: Flavobacterium ginsengisoli (assembly GCF_029625315.1). Taxonomy (NCBI): domain Bacteria; kingdom Pseudomonadati; phylum Bacteroidota; class Flavobacteriia; order Flavobacteriales; family Flavobacteriaceae; genus Flavobacterium; species Flavobacterium ginsengisoli. Next base: position 860,734 of record NZ_CP121110.1, on the reverse strand, counting down.
AGCATTTTTCTTAACTCTGTTGAGTCATCTTATTTTTCTAATTTGCTTTTTTCTAATAACTGCTATTGTACTTCTCCTCTTTGGCAAACTTTAAAATTTGATATAAAAAAAGGTTCAACATCATGTTGAACCTTTTTTATGAATTAATAATTATTGTAAATTATTTATTTCTTAACTTTTTTAGTTTTATAGTATTTACGGTACTTTGGATAGGTTACCGCTCCAATTATAGAAATTGTAATCAAGCAATAGTAAATCCAGTTTAATGAATGTGCTTCTCCACTTGCATAAGAGTGTAAACCTACTAAGTGGAAGTTTACTCCATAGTACGTAAACAAGATTGAAACAAAAGCATACATACTCATTAAGTTAAAGAACCATTTTCCTCTTAAGGCTGGAACAAAACGAGCGTGAATTACAAAAGCATAAATCATAATCGAGATTAAAGCCCAAGTTTCTTTTGGATCCCATCCCCAGTAACGTCCCCAACTTTCGTTTGCCCATTGTCCACCTAAGAAGTTTCCAATTGTTAGCATGATAAGGCCAATAGTCAGAGCCATTTCGTTAATGTAACTTACTTCTTTAATATGCAAATCCATTTTGGCTTTATTTTTATCATTTGTAAAGAAAATCAATAATAGAGCAACAAAACCTAAAATCATTCCTAACGCAGTCGGACCATAACTAGCTACGATAACTGCTACGTGAATCATTAACCAATACGAATTAAGAACTGGCTGTAAGTTTGCAATTTCTGGATCGATCCAGTTCATGTATGCCGCCATTAAGATCATTGCTGTAACAAATGCAGATGAAGCTACTGTAAGTTTCGATTTTCTATCAAAAGCCAATCCAAAGAACATCGTAGACCAAGCTACATATACAATAGATTCGTACGCGTTACTCCAAGGTGCGTGACCCGAAATATACCAACGCGCAATTAATCCAACGGTATGAAGTGCAAACAATAATCCGATAATAATATGAAAACCGTTTACAGTAAATCTTAGCCATTTTTTCTCGAAAAAAATATTAAGAATCGTAAACATCAACATAAAGATAGATGCTGTAATGTACCAATATGGCAATACTTTGAAAACATCATATTTGTTGTAAGCAATCTCGGCATCAATTTTATCTTCGCTTGGTCTTACTTTTGCTCCAAATTTCTTTTGGAAACCATTAATGCTTTCCACCAAGTTATCGGCTGTATCAAAGTTTTTCTGGATAGAACCATTATTTAGCGCGCTAAAGTATAATGGCAGAATTTGTTTTACGTAAGTAGAATCCATTCCTTTAAAACCTGCACTTTCACGTTCTAAATAAGAAACCCATTTATGATTTGGATCATTCGGAACTGGGAAGATTTTCAAAATGCTTCCGCTCAATGCTGATTCCATTAAGTTTACCTTTTTATCGGTTTCAACAAAATCTTTCTCGAAATTATTTGGATTTGCGGCTTTGTAAGCTGCATCTAAATATGGAGATAATTTGTAGTTTCCTTGTTCGTCAAAGAATTTTACAAAAGGAGCGTATTGATCTTTAGAATCAATTCCGATAATCTTACGGATACTATCATTTCCAGATTTAATATATATTAATGGAATCTGAATCCAAACTTGTGCGTATTGTGTCATAGACAAGAATACCTGATCTGAATTCATTCCGTTATACGTATCACTATGACTTACTTTTCTAAGCAATTCAGATGAAAACGTATTAATTGGCTTCATTCTACCTCCAGCATCCTGAATAATCAAACGTCCAAATTTTGCTCGCATGAGATTCTGGTGCTTTATATATACTTAATAACGAATCTAACTGTTTTTTACTTGGTGGTGCTGTTACGTGATTCGCATGATCATTTGGATCTGCAGAATGCGCGTGATCGTGATCATGAGAATGAACATGTGGACTCTGCTGCGCAAAACCAGTTAAACTAATCATCAGAATCAGAATCGTAATCAATTTTTCTTTTTTCTTTTGAATAGCTTCAAGTTTACGTTTCAAATCACCAAAACGAGAATGTTTAGTAAACATAATTGCCATTAAACCAATATATAAAAGGAAATATCCGAAATAAGTAATGTTTGTTCCCCAGAAATCGTGATTTACAGATAAAACAGTTCCTTTTTCGTCTGGATCAAATGAAGACTGGAAGAAACGGAATCCTTTGTAATCTAAAACGTGGTTCATAAAAATATCTGCATCAAAAGTTTCTGTAGAGTCCTGAACAGTTACTTTACTTTTAAAAGCAGAATAACTTTTTTCTGTTCCTGGATATTTGTCAGCAATAAAATCGTTCAAACGAACTTTAAATGGTAAAATGTAAGCTTTACTTCCGTAGAATAAAGAATATTCTATATTACCAATTTTAACTGTTTTAGCTTCTCCAACCTGACCTTTAGAACCAAAAACCATTACTTCTTTTTCTTGGCCTTCAGCCTTTACTTTAACCACTAAAGCGTCAGTATGAGATTTTGCTTTAAAATCATTATTTGATTCGTACTCTACTTTTCCTTTCATTGGAGGCTCTGGAAATACAATTCTAATATCTCCAATGCTATATAAAGAACGCATCATTAAAGGCTGTACATTGTCTTTTGTAACTTTTCCTTTAAACTGATCTGCCATTCGCATAAACTCCCCTTCAAAAGGAGTCTGGATCGTATATTCTTTTCCAGTTGTATTAATGTTAATAGCACCGTCTGTCTGTTTATTTAAAGCAAATAAAACATTATGAATATTCTGAACTTCACCTTCTTTCAAGTAGTGTTCTTCTCTTCCTCCCGCTCCAGCTTCGACTAATTTAAGATATAAAGTTCCGCTTGGATCCGGTTTTACCACTTCTTTAGCTCCCATGATATAGTTTGAATAAGTAACTTCAAAAGGAGTTTCATCAAATTTTCCTGAAATAGTAAAATCGTTGTTAGTAGCAGGAGATAACAAAAGATTTTTTTCAAAAACTCTTCTTTTCATTTCTCCTTTATATTCACCGTCTGCAAAAATGGTTAAAAAGGTTTTATCTGAATAAACTTGGTTTTCTGCCGCGCCTTCGCGAATTGGCATCATTCCTTCGTAACTGATATATCTAGTAATAAAAGCTCCTAAAATGATAAAAACAAAAGCAAGGTGCAACAAAAGTGTTGCCCATTTTTCTTTTTTATGCAATTGGTATTTTTTGATATTTCCGAAGAAATTGATCATAAAGATGGCCATAATCGCTTCAAACCACCAAGTATTGTAAATTAGTATTCTGGCTGTATCGGTATTGTATTTACTTTCGATAAAAGTTCCAACACCCATTGCAATTGCGAATGTTAAAAAAAGAACGGCCATTAAACGTGTAGAAAACAAAAAGGAGAATATTTTTTTATCCATTTCTTAGGGATTACATTGTATAAAAGTGCGACAAAAGTACTTAAAAATGTTGATTAGCAGGCTTTGGCTTTTGTTAATAAAAACCAAAAATAAAGACTATTTTTCAAACAAATTGATAATATATAAAGTTTAAACTTACAAAACAAAGATGTTATTTTTAAATAATGGCTTTTTTATAGAAAGTGTTAGGATTCTAACAAAAAATAGAGAACAATAAAAACTTCAAAAAAGCATTTATGTATACTCAATACACAACAGCATTAAAAAAAATAATACTAATTTTGCTTTCATGATTCAGATAACAATAATAGGTTCGGGCAATGTCGCACAGCATTTGATAAAAGCTTTTTCTGGCGACAAAATTGTTGAAATTAAACAGGTTTTTTCTCGTAAGAAAGAAGCCGTACTCCATTTGATTGATTCTGAAAAGATTGTCACAGATTTTAAAGCTTTAGAACCTGCTGACTTACATATTGTTTCAGTTTCTGACAATGCGATTACAGAGGTTTCAAATGAACTTCCTTTTAACAATCAATTAGTTGTTCATACTTCTGGAACATCGTCAATAGAACTATTAAATCCGAAAAATCGCCGTGGTGTTTTTTATCCGTTGCAGACATTTTCTAAGAACAAAACATTAGATTATTCTGTTGTTCCTTTTTGTTTGGAAGCTGAAAACACAGCCGATTTTAAACTATTGGAAACCATTGCAAAAAGCGTTTCGACTGCAGTTTATTCTATTAGTTCAGAACAACGCAAAGCACTTCATGTTGCTGCCGTTTTTGTTAGCAATTTCACGAATCATTTATACCAAATAGGACATGAAATTTGTGAAGAAAATCAAGTTCCTTTTGCTGTTTTAAAACCTTTAATTCAGGAAACAGCAGACAAAATCAATACATTAGATCCTATTGATGCGCAAACCGGACCGGCAATACGGCATGATTCTATTACAACTGATGCGCACATGGCTTTTTTACAAGACGAAAACAAAAAAAATATCTATAAAATCCTAACACAATCTATACAGCATAATGGGAAAAAGTTATAAAGAAATAATGAATGACATCACAACGTTTGTTTTTGATGTAGACGGCGTACTTACAGATGGTTCTGTTTTTGTAACCAATGAAGGCGAAATGTTAAGAACAATGAATATTCGTGATGGCTACGCAATGAAAGCCGCAATTGAAAGCGGTTATCATGTTTGCATTATTTCTGGAGGAAGCAATGAAGGCGTTCGTATTCGTCTTCGTAATTTGGGTATAAATGACATTCATTTAGGAACTCCTGATAAAGTAAAAACTTTCACGGCTTATTGTGAGTCAAACAATATCAAACCTGAAAATGTACTGTATATGGGAGACGATATCCCAGATTTTCATGTAATGAAATTAGTTGGACTTCCAACTTGTCCGCAAGATGCAAGCCCAGAAATTAAAAATATCTGCCGTTATATTTCGCACGTAAAAGGCGGACGCGGTTCTGCAAGAGATGTTATCGAACAAGTAATGAAAGTACAAGGAAAATGGATGGAGTACTTTAACGGAAAACACGATTAATCTAATTGTGAATTGTTAATTGAAAAAACTTAGCATCTTAGAATCTTAGCCCCTCAGAACCTAAAAAAATGAAATTCCTAAATCTTATTCGTTACAAAAACCTTTTAATGCTTGCATTTATGCAGTTGCTTTTTCGTTATGCTTTTTTAAAACAACAACAAGTCCCGCTGGCATTGGCAGATTGGCAATACGGATTGTTAGTTTTAAGCACTATACTTCTTGCCGCTGCAGGCTATGTAATCAATAACATTTACGATGTAGGAACAGATAGTATAAACAAACCAAATGATGTTGTTGTTGGCAAAGGAATCACAGAAACTGCTGCTTACAATATTTATATAGGTTTGAATATTTCTGGAGTTGCCATTGGTTTTATTTTGTCGAATATTATCATGAGACCGACTTTTGCTTCACTTTTTATTTTAATTGCCTCACTTTTGTATTTTTATGCTACAAGTCTCAAGCAAATTATGCTTTTAGGTAATTTTGTTGTGGCTTTGCTTTTAGCGACAAGCGTGCTAATAATTGGTGTTTTTGATCTTTTTCCTGCTACAACAATCGAAAATCAAGCTCAAATGGCAAGTCTATTCTCAATTCTAAGCGATTATGCCATATTTGCTTTTGTAATTAATTTTATCCGAGAAATTGTAAAAGATATCGAAGATGTAAATGGCGATTATAATATGGGAATGAATACTTTGCCAGTTGCAATTGGGGTAAGCAGAGTCGCAAAAATTACTTTAGGTTTTGCTATCGTTGCGTTTATTATCTCTGGACTTTATTGCAACACTTACCTTATGCAAAACAAGCTTTATATTGCTGTATTTTATGCTTTTGCTACGGTTTTGGCACCATTACTTTATTTTATCGTTAAAATTTTCAGTGCAAAATCTCAAAAAGAATTTCATCACTTAAGCACCATTTTAAAACTTATTTTGTTCTTCGGAATTTTATCAATCTTGGTTATCGCCTTAAACATAAAATACAATGCTTAAAGAAAAACTAAAAAAATATAAAATCATTCTAGCTTCTGGTTCGCCTCGCAGACAGCAGTTTTTTAAGGATTTAGATCTTGATTTTGAAATTCGATTAAAAGACATCGAGGAAATTTATCCGCCGGAATTAAAAGCAACTGAAATAACTGATTATCTTGCCAAATTAAAAGCGAATGCTTTTGAAGGTGAATTAAATGAAAATGAGATTTTGGTAACAAGCGATACGATTGTTTGGCATCAAAATAAAGCTTTAGGAAAACCAAAAAGTGCTGAAGAAGCTTTTGCCATGATTAAATCGATGTCCAATACAACACATGACGTAATCACTTCGGTTTGTTTTAAAACAGTAAACTCTTCTACTCTATTGCACGATATTACAAAAGTAACTTTCAACGATTTGTCTGACGAAGCTATTTTATATTATATCGAAAACTACAAACCTTATGATAAAGCTGGTGCATACGGAATTCAGGAATGGTTTGGTTTTATGGCAGTTGCAAAAGTAGAAGGCTCTTATACCAATGTAATGGGGCTTCCGACAGCCAAAGTTTACGAATTTTTGACTACATTAGTTTAAAAATTTATTTATGTTTTCTTTTAAAGAGTATAGCCGAGAAATAATCGCAACAATCATTCTTATTGGAGTTTTGATTGTATTGCGTATAGTAATTGCTAAACTAATAAGGCGTTTTGCCGCTACAAGCCAATTATTTGAACATCGTACCAATTTGGTTATTAAGTATATTAATATTTTAATGAATATACTTCTTGTAACCATTTTGATAATAATCTGGGGAGTTCAGACAGAAGATATTTTTATTACGATTTCTTCTATTGCAACTGTAATTGGTGTGGCCATGTTTGCGCAATGGTCTATTTTGAGCAATATTACTTCAGGAATGGTTCTGTTTTTCTCTTTTCCTTTTAGGATTGGAGACACCATTAAAATTCATGATAAAGATTTTCCAATTGAAGCTGAAATCGAAGATATTAATACCTTTCATGTAAGCTTAAAAACAAAAGAAGGAGAAAAAATAATTTTCCCTAACAATTTATTACTTCAGAAAGGAATTTCTATTATTCCTGCAAAACATGAAGAGCGCGAGTTTTTTGACTAAATTCTAATGGGAATTTTATAACGGGCACGAGAAAAGCTAGAACGTAAAAAGACAAATAAAGTGTAATATTTGTTTTATAAATTCAGCTAAATAAAATTAAAATGACTCGGCCTGTAACACTACCCTTTTATGCAAAACTTTCCTTTATTCTTGTTTCCTTAATTTGTTTTGCATTTATTTTTTGCATCGGAAAAGATATTCTTACACCAGTTTTAATGGCGTTTTTATTTGCCGTTTTACTGCTTCCGATATTTACTTTTTTTAACACAAAACTTAAATTGCCAAGGCATCTCGCTGCAATTATTTGCCTCGCTATTTTTATATCTGTAATTGTGGCGGTATTGGTCTTCATTTCTTATCAAGCGACTTATATGGCAAATGATTTTGAGACGATAAAGAAAAATGCAAATTCTTTTATTCTTGAAATTCATAAATTTATCAGAGAAAATTTTGAGGTAAGCATTGGCGATCAAAAAAAATATTTGGATTCTGTTACAAAAGACTCTGTTAAAACAGGTCAGGCTAAATTAGGTTCATTTATCATTTCCATAAGTGATGTTCTTTTAGATAGCACGATTATGATCGTCTACACCTTTTTGTTTTTAATTTATAAAGAACATTTTAAATTGTTTTTTGCCAAATTAATCAAACAAGAGAACCATGCGGTTTTGCAGGATATTTTGTCTCAGATTAAAGTTTCTATCAATAATTATATTGTAAGTTTAATTATTGAAATGATCGTGGTATCAATATTAACTGGTTTAGGTTTATGGATTATTGACGTAAAATATTTCATTCTTCTCGGATTGATTACAGGAATTCTAAATTTGATTCCTTATATCGGAATTTTTATTGCTGGAGTTATTACAGTTCTAGCATCATTAACAGGATCTGGAGAAATTTCAGTAATTCTCGGAATTCTAATTGTAAATATTATTGTTCAGTTTATTGATAATAACCTGCTTGTTCCATTAATTATTAATACTAAAGTAGAAATAAATGCTTTCGTTTCTATTATGGGAATTATTGTTGGAGGTGCCGCTGCCGGAATTGCGGGAATGTTTTTAGCAATTCCGCTATTAGCAATTCTTAAAATTATTTTTGATCGAATTGACTCGCTTTCTGCCTGGGGATATCTTATGGGAAATCATGTTCCGAGGAAATTTGTCTGGAGAAAAAGAAAAATTACAACAGAAAATTAAAAAGAACGTTATGCTAGCATAGCATTTGTTTATTCCTTATATTCATAAAACTTTAAACTATTAGAAGAAAACTACCGAATGTCTTTACAAAAAAAAATACTGATTTTTATTTTGTTGTGCTTTTGTTTGCAAAGCGGATATGCGCAGGTAGATCAAACTAAAAAAGAGCCAAAAACTCAAAAAGATACCACAGAAATATACACTAGAATTAGAAATTACTCTAAGAAAAATAAATTTACGCAGGCAATGCATAAATTATTCTTTAGATCTAAAAAACCGAAGAAAAAAGAAGAATTGCTCGTTCCTATTGATTCAACCAATTACGATGGCAAAATAATTAGAAAAATCAATATTATCACTCTAGATCCTTTTGGTTATTCTGTTGCTGATACGAATCAAGTGCCTAAAAATTGGGGAGAAAGAATGGGTAATAGAATGCATTTAAAAACGAAAAAAATAGCAATTTATAATTTATTGCTTTTTAAGAAAAACACTCCTTACAATACATATAAAGTACTCGAGTCTGAACGTTTAATTCGTGCGCAACGCTATGTAACTGCTGTTAGAATCTCCAATCAAAGTGTTGGACAAGCCTCAGATTCTGTAGATGTAACAATTCGCGTTTTAGATTCCTGGAGTACCATTCCGAAATTTTCGATTTCTAGTAATCAAATGTCGATTGGTTTTAAGGAAAAAGATTTCTTTGGAAGCGGACAGCAATTAGAATATCGTTTTACCAACCGTTTTGATGACGGTCGAACTGCCAACGACGCAACTTATACAATCCCAAATATTAAAAATACTTATGTAGGGACAGTTCTTCATTACAATATGGATTTGGACAATAATTATATTAAAAGTATAGATATTGAAAGAGACTTCTACTCTCCTTTGACTAAATGGGCAGGAGGATTTTATGTGGACGAAAGCTTTAGGAGAGACACATTGCAAGCACCCGATTCTACTTTTGCCTATCAGCCTAAAAAATATACTTCGCAAGATGTTTGGGTTGGTCGTGCTTTTAAAATGTACGAAGACCAAAATAAAGCTATTACGAATTTAATTACGACTGCACGTTTTCTAAATGTAAATTATAGTGAGACGCCTTCGGAAATTTATGACCCGAATCATTTTTATTCTTCTGAAAAATTAATTCTTAGCGGAATTGGGTTAAATACGCGAAAATTTATAAAAGATAGCTACATTTTTAGAAATGGACAAACTGAAGACGTTCCGATAGGACGAATATATGGAGTCACTTTTGGATATCAATATAAAAATACGTTTTGGAGGCCCTATGTTGGAGCTCAGTTTTCTTTTGGAAATTATTACCGTTTGGGATTTCTGAGCATGAATTTTGAAGCGGGAACATTCTTTCATCAGTCGAAAACCTATCAAACCTCATTTTTGTTTGAATCCAATTATTTTACTAAGTTATATAGTATAGGAAAATGGAAGATTAGACAATTCGTAAATCCGGAAGTCGTAATTGGAATAAATAGAGACGATATTATTGGAGATCAATTAAACATTAACGGGCAAAATGGCTTGGCAGGATTTAATAGTTATTTGTACGGAACAAGCAAAGCTGTTCTGTCATTGCAAACGCAGACATATTCTCCACATTCTTTATTAGGTTTCCGTTTAAATCCATTTTTTAATTATTCAATCGCGGTTTTAGGAAGTCCTGAAATCGCTATGACCAAAAACAAGCCTTATTCTAAATTAACGATCGGACTATTAATCAGTAATGACTATTTGGTTTTCAGTTCTTTCCAGCTTTCGCTTTCTTATTATCCAAGTATTCCACAACAAGGAGATAATGTCTTTAAAACAAATACTTTTGAAACGACTGATTATGGACTTCAAAGCTTTGAACTTGCAAAACCAAGAGTTGTCAATTACAAGTAATTTTTGTTTTTTTTTGAAGAATTTCGAAAATGAAATAAAACTTTAAAAACCAACGAATTAAAGTATTTATAACGTTTTGGCTACTCGTTGAAATGCATTTTTATCCGACAAAATACATCTGTTTTTATTTTTTGGCACAGTATATGAATATCCCTATTCAAGATTAACATTATAAAATTAACAAAAGATGAAAACGATAAAATTAGCAATCGCCGGATTATTTCTAATGGTTGCAAACGCCACACAAGCCCAAGTATCGATAAACGTGAATATAGGAAACCCACCTGCTTGGGGACCAGTCGGATATACCGAAATGGAATATTATTATCTTCCAGATATTGAAGCTTATTACGATGTTCGTGCGTCTCAATTTATCTATTTCGGAGGAGGAAGATGGGTAAGAGCAAGTTACTTGCCAAGGCAATATAGAAACTATGATTTGTATGGAGGTTATAAAGTAGTATTGACAGATTATCATGGTAGAACTCCTTATACTTATTTCGACCGTCACAGAGTGAAATACTATAAAGGATATCATGGAGCTCCACAAAGACCATACAAACCAAGACCAGTATACGGCTACAATGATCGTCGTCACTACGATCGTAAAGACTACAAACATTACGATAAGCATGACAAACACGATAGACACCATGACGATCACGGGCATGATGATCATGGAAGAGGTCACGGAAGAAGATAATGCTAAATTATTAGCAATCAATATAAGAGAGTATCAATTTTTTGATACTCTCTTTTTTTATGAATTGTTTAATTGCATCTTTTGTTAAAATGTTGTATATTCAACATAAATAACTGTATTGCAATAAGTTTCGTCAAAAAAAGCACTTTGTTAATACAATTATGATATATATTTGCGCCGAATTTTAAAATCCAAAAAAGAAATTTATGAAAAAGAATGTTTATTTGCTTTCATTTTTAGCAATGTCACTGTTAATAGGTTGTGACGATAACAATGACAACAAAAACGATGGACAATCGTCAAATAACATTACTATTACCTCAGATCAATCTACTTTAAACAAAAGACTTGACTTAACTAATTCTGGGGTAATTTCGATCGAAAATGGTGCTTTGACAGGAAAATCTGCGGAGACTACCAACACTTCTTTCCCTCTTGTTCAAATTGCCGAAGTAAAACCACCAGTTGATGCAATCGGAAGAACACTTCAAGCCAGTCACGTGACTGTAAACGGAAATTATGCTTATGTTTCTTATATCATGAGAGGCGATGCTTATTCTGGAGCAATTGACGTTATTGATGTTTCAGATCCTTACAAACCTAAATTGGTTACTTCTGCTTTAATTCCAAATACTGATATTACTTCTCTGACTTTCTCAGGATCAAATTTAATTATCGGAGCTGCAAAAGATGTCGATAAAGATACTCAGCTTGCGGGAAATCCGGCAATTGTGTTTAACATGGAGCTTAGTTCAGGCCTATTAACAGATAAACTAAAAACAAATTATTTAGAAAGCAGAGTTACAACAGATGTTGCAACCAATACTTCTAACTATTTTGCAGTAACAGGAGATAACGGGAGTTTGTATAAAATAAACAGTTCTACAAAAGTAATAGCAGGAAAAGCCGCATTGGCAGATTTGCGTTCTATTGCCTTAACAAGCGATAAGGTGGTTACTTTAAGCGGAACTAAAGGTGTTAACATTTACAATCAGTCTACTCTAGCTTTACAGAAAAGCTTTGCAACATCGAATGATGTAAGTGGAGCAAAAAGAACAATGGATATTGACGGAACAAAACTTTTTGTTTCTGAAGGTCCAAATGGTCTTGGTGTCTATGATATCAATAGTGGATCAAAATTGCAGACTATCGGAATCACAACTGCGGGCGAAGATAATGTAACAAATGCAGTTTCTTTTAATGACGGTTATGCTTTTGTTGCAAATGGTGCATTAGGTCTTAATGTTTACCAATCTACAACACAACTTAATTTATTAGGTTCTGTAGGAATTGCTGGTTCTTCAAACTATGTAAAATCAAGTGGTGATTATATTTATGTTGCAAGCGGAACAGGTGGTTTGAAAATTATTAAAATGGAAAAACCAAGTACCACTTTTGCAAGCTGTTTAACTTACGGTTTGTATAATCAAGGTAAAGATTTGATTTTAAATTCTAATGATATAAAATCCTACCAAGGAGCAACAGCTATTAATTCGGCAATTATTAACTCTAAAGCTGTTTTAACACATTGTGGTTCTATTGCGATTCTTAATAACTTAACTTTAAATAGTGGTGGTACTTTCAATATGAGAGGAAGTTTATCTCAAGGTAAATACCAACAATCTACTCCAACACAATTAATTATCAACTCTGGTGCAAAATTAGTGGTTGAAGGTTCGGTTGTAATCTGGGGAGATTTAACATTGAATAGTGGCGCTCAAATTGAGTTCGTTGGCAACACATCTTCAATTACAGTTTATGGTAAAGTTACAAAAAATACTGGCGTAACTATTACAGGAAACTACGTTGATACAGAAAACAAATTGAAATAAGCAGTAAACGGCATCAAATATATATTTTCGAAAAGCTGTCAGAAATAATCTGGCGACTTTTTTTATTTTATTTCTTAAAATATCAATTAAATAATCAATCATTAACATTTCATTTAAATACTGTTCCATAAAATAATTAGTATTTTTGATGCACTTTCAAAAAAACAATTAACCAGAATATGCGAAAAGTACAGGCTCAAATCTTTCTTCTATTTTTTATAGGTTTTCAAATTTCATTTGCGCAACAGCCACAAAAACTAAATTCAGTTGAAATTTACAATCAAATCAAAAAATTAAATTTTTTAGGTTCTGTTTTGTATGTTGCAAGCACATCCTGATGACGAAAACACTAGAATGATTTCGTATTTAGCCAATGATATGAATGCCCGAACTGGTTATTTATCTCTTACAAGAGGAGATGGCGGACAAAACTTAATTGGCCCGCAATTACGCGAATTACTTGGCGTTATCAGAACTCAAGAATTGATCGAAGCTCGCAAAATAGATGGTGGAGAACAATTTTTTTCTAGAGCAAATGATTTTGGTTTTTCAAAAAATCCTTCAGAAACTTTAGATATTTGGGACAAAGACAAAGTACTTGCCGATGTGGTTTGGACTATTAGAAAATTTCAGCCAGATATTATCATCAATAGATTTGATCATCGTTCGCCAGGAACAACACACGGTCATCATACTTCTTCTGCAATGTTAAGCGTTGAAAGTTTCAAATTAACAAACGATCCTAAAGTTTATCCTGAACAATTAAAATATGTAAAACCTTGGCAGGTAAAACGTCAGTTTTTTAATCCTTCTTGGTGGTTTTATGGAAGTCAGGAAAAATTTGATGCAGCCAATAAATCAAAATTTACAAAGATTGAAACAGGGGTTTACTACACTGGAATTGGGAAGTCAAATCAAGAAATTGTCGCTTTAAGCCGAAGCCGTCATCAATCGCAAGGTTTTGGCAGTACAGGCGTTCGTGGTGAAGAAACAGAATATTTAGAGCTGATTAATGGAGAAACTCCAAAAGAACGAGATAATTTATTTGATGGAATTGATACAAGCTGGAATCGCGTTAAAAACGGAAAACCAGTTGGAGATTTAATTTCGTCAATTATTTCAAAATACGATTTTAGCAATCCATCAGCCAGTATTCCAGATTTGGTTAAAGCGTATTCTATGATTCAAACTCTAGACGATCTACATTGGAAAACTATTAAGTTAGTTGCTATAAAAAATATTATTGCATCTTGTTCTGGTTTGTACCTTGAAGCTGTTGCCAACGAGCAGGAAGCAACTCCAGGAAGTACTGTTAAATTGAGCCTAGAGGCTATTAACAGATGCGCTGTAGAAATGCAATTAATTAGCGTTACTACGCTTCCAGACAGCCAAACAACAGCTCAAAATATCGTTTTAAAAAACAACGATGATCAGAAAATCAATCTGCAATTACAGCTTCCAAACAATATTGAATACACACAGCCTTATTGGCTAAAAGAAAAAGCTACTGTTGGAATGTACATCGTTTCTAATCAAGAAATCATTGGCACTCCAGATATTATAAGAGATACAAAAGTTGTATTTAATGTAAAAATCAACGATATAGAAATTCCGTTTGAGCGCACTGTTGTCTACAAATACAATGATGGCGTAAAAGGCGAAATGTATAACTTTCTTGATATCGTTCCAGAAGTGACTACTTCTATTCTTGAAAAAGTTTTAATTTTTGGAAATACCAAAAGTAAAATGGTTCCAGTGAAAGTTCGCGCTGGAAAAGATAATGTAAAAGGAAATCTACAACTTGAATTGCCAAATAGCTGGTCTGTTTCTCCAAAAGAAATTCCGTTTACTTTAGACAAAAAAGGCAACGAGCAAATCTTTTATTTTGAAGTGACTCCGCCTGTTAATCCAGAAGAAGTTATCGCAAAAAGTGTCGCAATTGTTGACAATAAGCGTTTTGATAAAGATCAAACTAATATAGAATTCAGCCACATCACTAAACAAATGGTTTTAAAATCAGCCGAGTCAAAATGTATTAGAATTGATTTAAAGATTTCTGGTGAAGCTATTGCTTACATTATGGGCGCAGGAGATGAAGTTCCTGAGAGTTTGACTCAAATGGGATATAAAGTTTCGATCTTAAAACCTGAAGAAATTACACCTGAAAAATTAGATTCTTTCAGCACTGTAATTACCGAATTCGCGCTTACAATACCGTAAATGCTTTGGCAAACAAGCAAAATATACTTTTCAATTTTGTAAAAAGCGGTAAAAATATGATCGTTCAATACAACACAAACGGAAAATTAGTAACAGATAAAATTGCTCCATATCCGCTTAAATTATCGAACGATCGTGTAACAGAAGAAAATGCTAAAATCACTTTCTTGGCACCTAATCATCCTGTTTTAAATACACCAAATAAAATCTCTGAAAAAGATTTTCAAGGTTGGAAACAAGAACAAGGTCTATACTATCCAAACGAATATGATCCTGCATTCACTCCTATTATTTCATCACACGACAAAGGAGAATCTGCAAAAGATGGAGCTTTGCTTGTCGCGCCATACGGAAAAGGATATTACATTTACACAGGTTTGAGTTTCTTTAGAGAATTACCAGAAGGAGTTTCTGGAGCATACAGATTGTTATCGAACATTATTTCTCTAAAACAACCAATTGAAGCTCCTAAACAAGATTTAAAGCAATAAAATATGGAAGCTAAAAAGACAAAAAAATGGAAAAAAAGTTACACCTATGTTTTGGTAGCTAACGCAATTTATATTGCTATTTTTTTCTTAATCATGCAATTATACTCATAACCTATGCGGCTATTTGACTGGATCGTACTTATTGTAACATTATTATTTATTGTTGGATATGGCTCTTGGAAAACCCGAGGCAGTAAAAACGTAGAAGATTTCATTCTAGGAAATAATGAAACGCCTTGGTATACTGTCGGACTTTCTGTAATGGCAACACAGGCAAGTGCAATTACGTTTTTATCTACGCCTGGACAAGCCTATCATGACGGAATGGGTTTTGTGCAATTCTATTTTGGTTTGCCAATTGCGATGATTGTCATTTGTTTGACCTTTATTCCATTATATCATAAAAGCAAAGTTTTTACCGCTTATGAATTTCTAGAAAAAAGATTTGATGTCAAAACACGTTCTCTTGCTTGCTATCTTATTTTTAGTGCAAAGAGGTTTAGGAACTGGTTTGACCATTTATGCTCCGGCGATTATTTTATCGGCTCTTTTAGGTTGGAATTTGACTGTAATGAATATCATTATTGGGGTGTTGGTAATTATTTATACTTTTTCTGGAGGAACAAAAGCAGTAAACGTTACGCAAAAACAGCAGATGTTTGTAATCATGTCTGGAATGTTTATCACATTTTTCTTGATTCTGCATTACTTGCCAAACGATATGACTTTTAATAGCGCAATGCATATTGCCGGTGCCAATGACAAAATGAATATCGTTGATTTCTCTTTTGATCCTGAAGAAAAATATACTTTTTGGAGCGGTATTACAGGAGGTTTCTTTCTAGCTCTTGCCTATTTTGGTACAGACCAATCGCAAGTGGGACGTTATTTATCTGGAAAATCAGTTCGCGAAAGCCAAATGGGATTAATTATGAACGGACTTCTAAAAGTTCCAATGCAGTTCTTCATTCTCTTAACGGGAGTTATGGTTTTTGTATTTTTCCAATTCAACCCAGTTCCATTAAATTTTAATCCAAATAATAAAATAGCTATTGAGAAGTCTGTTTACAAGCAAGAATATCATGTTTTGGAAGAAAAGCTAGTTAAGCTTTCTGAAGATAAAAAAGTTATAAATTTATTATATATCGATCAGTTAAATCAAGATTACGATAATCCTATTTTGCGTAAAGAATTGGTTGCTTTATCAAACAAAGAAAAAGATCTTCGCGATAAAGCCAAAGAAATAATCTCAAGAGCCGATAGCAATTCAGAAACAAATGATAAAGATTATGTATTTTTTCACTTTATTCTGCACTATCTACCAAAAGGCCTAATCGGATTGTTGCTGGCCGTTATTCTTTCAGCGGCAATGTCTTCTACAGCTTCTGGATTGACGGCTTTGGCTTCTACAACAGCGATTGATATTTATAAGCGAAATCAGAAAGAAGAAAAATCAGAGAAACATTATTTGAACGTTACTAAGTTTTTTACGCTTTTCTGGGGAGTTGTAGCAATACTTTTTGCTTGCGTTGGAACATTGTTTGAAAATTTAATTCAGCTTGTAAATATTATTGGTTCCATATTTTACGGAACCGTTTTAGGAATATTTCTTGTAGCTTTTTATACTAAACGAGTTCAAGCAAAATCAATGTTTATTAGTGCAATTATAAGTCAGCTTACCATTTTTGTAATCTATTATTTTATGATTTACAGACAAGAAAAACTGGGTTATTTATGGCTAAATTTTATTGGAGCTATTTTAACGATTGTGTTGGCGCTTTTAATTCAGTTTTTATTTTTTAAAAAAGAAGAAATAAATAACACTATCGAATATTAAAATAATCTATCTTTCAATTCTAAATTGATAGAGAAAAATGAAAATTAAATTTTGCCTTGTTTTTGCTTTTGCAATTACAGTATCAATTGTTCAGTCGCAAAAACTTAATAATGCAAAACTTGACAGCCTATTCAAAGCTTTAAACGATAAAAACCTATTTATGGGAAGCATTTCCATTTCTAAAAATGGAAATCAGATTTATTCCAATTCTATTGGGAAGGCAGACATAGCTAACAACATATCTTTATCTGCGAATACTAAATTTCGTATTGGTTCTACAACCAAAATTTTCACTTCAGCTTTGGTATTAAAAGCTGTCGAATTAAAAAAATTAGTCTTGACCAGACTATTAATTCGTTTTTTCCAACAATTGTAAATTCGCAAAAAATTACCATCGGCAATTTACTAAATCACAGAAGTGGAATTCATGAACTTTTAGCGACCGACGAATTTGCCAATGGATACACCGAAGCAAAGTCACAAGAAGAAATGATCTCTATTATAAGTAAATTTCCAAGTGATTTTGAACCTGATTCTAAAGCAGATTATAGCAATTCTAATTATTATCTGCTGACTTTAATTCTCGAAAAAACGTATAAAAAAACGTATTCAGAACTATTACAAGAACAAATAATAAAACCTTTAAAACTAAAAAACACCTACTTTGGTGGCAAAATTAGTATTCAGAATAATGAGTGTTACTCTTACTATTTCTCTGATAAATGGGAAAAAGATTCTGAAGGAGATATGTCAGTTCCTTTAGGAGCAGGCGCAATTGTTTCAACTCCATCAGATTTGACTTTTTTTATTGAAAAGCTTTTTCAAGGAAAAATTATTAGTTCTGAGAGTTTAAAAATGATGACTCAGATTCAAGACAAATATGGAATGGGAATTTTTGCACTTCCTTTTTATAACAAAAATGGTTTTGTTCATCGTGGCCAAATAGATAGTTTTAGTTCGCTCCTATCCTATTTTCCAAATGAAAAATTAGCTATTGCTATAGTTACAAACGGTGCAATATATGATAAGAAAAAGATTTTAATTGCTTGCATTAAGCAACTACTTCAACAAACCTTATACAATCAACTTTGAAGCTTACGAACCCGTTAAGGAAGATTTAGAAATGATAACTGGTATTTACAAAAACCACGAAAATCAGGAAGTTATTACTATTTCACTTAATAATAAAAGGTTATATGCAAATTTCAATAATCAGTCACTTTTTCTTCTTGAACCAACATCAAAAAATAAGTTTGAAAATATATGGGAAGGAAACAAGTTTGATTTTCAGCTTAAAAACGAGCTAATTTTTGAAGCAAATGGAAAACAAATTAAATTCTATAAGTTTTAAAAATAGATTCCTTTTCGTCTATTAAAAAACGTCATAACCTAGCCTCGATAAAAGCAACATCAGATAACTGTAGGAAAAACAAAAGATGCAGTGAACAACATCCTGAAAACTTAGATTGCGATCGGATTTTCCATTATTTTAAGTAAAAAACACTATTTTAGTCTATCGCAAGAATGCTATTTTAACTCCTAAAAATCGTCATTATGAGAGATTCAAAAAAATACAGCAACAAAACC
Source organism: Flavobacterium ginsengisoli (assembly GCF_029625315.1). NCBI lineage: Bacteria > Pseudomonadati > Bacteroidota > Flavobacteriia > Flavobacteriales > Flavobacteriaceae > Flavobacterium > Flavobacterium ginsengisoli. The sequence goes on along the minus strand of NZ_CP121110.1, from coordinate 841,895 downwards.
AAAGTCGCTTTTATTCTATTAATCGTAATGCTGATTATTTTACTTGGAAATTTTAATACTTTACTAAATTCCAAAAACGTAAACGATAATATTAATGCGATTTATAAGGACCGATTGGTAGTAGCGCATTACATTTTTCAATATTCTAAAGAACTTCATTTTATAAAAGCTGAAGCCGAAAAATTGAACCTAAGTGATAATATTAAAAAAGATGAAATCATTCATACGCTAAATATTATTCACACAATTGATGATCTGTACGCTAAAACGGTTTTAACCAATAAAGAAAAACAATATTTTGATGCTTTTTTACTTTCCTGTAAAGAAATAAACAAGCAGGTAGAAAGCAAAAATTGGGATAGAATAGCCAACTCTAGTGCCGAAGCTTTAAAAACACTTGAATCTCTATCGCAAATTCAGATTGAAGAAGGAAAAGCAAAACTTGCCACTGCAAATGCAATGTACAATAGAAATAATATACTTGGCCAGCTTCAGATCGCTTTGTTAATTATTCTTGGAGGAATTACCTTTTATCTTTTAATAAAGAAAATTAAAAAAACAGTGAAAATTCCTGAACCACCTAGTTTAAATTAAAATTATTTTACCGCAAAGAACGCAAAAGATTACGCAAAGTTCGCAAAGTTTATTTACTATAGCTTTGCGAACTTTGCGTTAAAGAACAAGCAAATCGAAAAACCTTGCGCTCTTTGCGGTAAGAAAAAACAAAAAAAATTCCAAAACCCGAAAGCTTTGGAATTTTTTAAATTTTATAAAATGAGACTTAAAGTCTTATCTGCTCCATTCAGCGATACTATCTTTGTTCAATTTCACATAATCAGCGTTGTTTGCAGCTTCTGCAGATGCTAAAGAAGCTTTTGCAGTTTCAATTGCTCCTTTTTTGTCGCCTTGTTTTGCTTGAATCAACGATTTCAATCTTGAAACATAATATGGTTTATCTGAACTCATATCAAGAGCTTTATCTACATAAGTTCTAGCCGTTTCAATATTTCCGTTTGATTGAAATAAATATTGAGAAGCATTGAAATAATCATTCCACGTTGGACCAGCTAAAGCTTTATCAATACTAGCTACAGCAATTTTAGCTGTTGGAACTTCAAATTTTAAAGCTACATGAGAGTTTTCCCAAGAAATATCCAAATATCCAAAATTAGGATCTAAACCGTTAATGCCAATTGTAAAAGTTTCAACAGGAGTTGGAAGTGCATCTTCTTTTACAGTAGTTTTTAAAGCTACATAAGCATCGCTCCAGTTTTCTGGTAATCCCCAGTTGTCTGTAGAAAGGTAAAAAATGATATCCCAGCTTTCAATTCTTGGAACTGTATAAATTGCATATTTTCCTTTCTTTAGCGTTTTTCCGTCAATTACTACATCATCGCTAAAGTTGATGATTGTATTTTCGTTAGCTCCAGTTCTCCATAATTTTCCAAAAGGAACTAGATTTCCGAACACAGCTCTTCCTCTTGCTCCAGGTCTTGAATAGGTAACTTCAACATCGGTTAAACCAACAGTTTGCTTGATATATCCTTTTGGACTTGCCTGTGGCGTTTTTACTTGTGCTTCTGATGCTAATGGTGCTAAGATCAGGGCTAAAGCAATAAGTAGTTTCTTCATTATTTTAAGTTTTATTTTTATTCAAATTTACAAATTCAATCAGGGAACAAATGTTAAATTTTCTATAATTCAACCCTTTAGCTGTGATATTTTTTCAGCATTTAGTTCATTAAAATGTTCGATAACTAAATCAGCTTCAGACAAATCTTGAAGATGCGAATGCTCGCTCTTATATCCTATACAGTAAATTCCTGCGCCTTTTGCCGCTTTTATGCCATTGGTACTGTCTTCAATAATGATACATTCTTCTTTTGGCGCAACAGAAAGTGAAGCTGCATGAATAAAGATCGCCGGATTTGGTTTTGACTGAGGAAAATCTTCTCCACTTACAATATGTGTAAAGTACTGATGTAAATTGAATCTTGTAAAAACACGATCAATTGTTACTTTTGAAGCCGAAGAAGCTAAAATTAACTGCATTCCGTTGTTATACAAGTCTTTAATTAGATCTTCAACACCATCCAAAAGATGCAAATCTTCCTTAGTATCAAAAGCATCATTAAAAATGGTTCTTTTTCTCTGAATTAAATCTTCCACCTCCTGCTCTACACTTGGAAAATAACTTTTTAAAGTTTGAAATGTGTTTCTAGTAGAAAATCCTGTAAATGTGGTATACATCTCTTCAGGAACTTCGATATTCAATTCTGAAAATTGTAAATAATAGGCATAACGATGAACAGGCTCTGTATCAACAATTACGCCATCCATATCAAAAATTACTGTTTTAATCATTTTTTTTAAGTTTCTGAGATTCTGAGATACTAAGATTCTAAGGTTTCTCTCTTTTGTATTTAACTTTGTCAAAGTTTAAAACTTTGACAAAGCTTGCTTTAAGTTCTATTTATAAGATCTAAAAAATTAAGATTCACTCTACCAGCCACAAAAAACTTAGCACCTTAGAATCTTAGTATCTTAGAACCTTATTTTTTAAGCAAATATCTAATCACTGTTTCTGCAGCGTGTAAACCAAATAATCCAGGCATATAGCTGTTTGTTCCGTAGAATGATTTTTTGAAGTTTTTCCCGTCTGTTAGTTTTAAGCTCTTATCGTCTTGAATTTCAGAAGAGAAAACTACTTTAAGTTTGTTAATTTTTACTTCTTTTAAACGCTTACGGATTGTTTTAGAAAAATAGCAATTTATAGTTTTTGAAATATCAGCTACTTTTACTTTAGAAGCCAACATTTTTCCGCCAGCCCCCATGCTGCTAATGATTTTTACTCTTTTGCGCTTTGAAGCAATAATTAGATTTAATTTTGGAGTAATGCTGTCAATACAGTCCAAAACATAATCAAATTCTGGAGAAACAATCTCAAAAGCGCGTTCTGGAGAAAGAAATTCTTGAACACGAGTTAGATTTAATTCTGGATTAATATCCATTAAACGATCACCTACAATTTTAATTTTTGGCTGACCAACTGTTGAATGCAAAGCTGGCAATTGACGATTGATATTAGTAATATCTACAACGTCTCCATCTACAATTGTCATATTTCCTACACCTGCCCTTGCTAAAAATTCTGCTTGCAAAAGATCCAACACCTCCTAATCCAACGACTAAGACATTAGATTTTTGTAAATTTTCTAATCCTTCTTTAGTAAACAAAAGCTCAGCTCTTTCTGTCCATTCTGCCATATATTCTTTTTTGTTGATTTTTATTTTTTGTTTCAAGTTTAATGTTTCAAGTTTTTCCCCCGTTGTCAGGCTGAGCGAAGTCGAAGCCCTTCTAATTGGAATGCCCTTCGACTTCGCTCAGGGTGACAAACTTTGAACACAAAACTATTTACTTTTTATTCTTTTTATTGTTTAAATATCTTTCTATAATTACTTGAAATAACTTCTTCTAATTCTATTAAATTTAACTCTTTATACTCAGAAGCCAATTCGTATACTTGCTGAATCGATTCTTCAATAGTATCCGTTTCTAAGAAAAAACGATCGTTTGGAACGTTTTGAAAAACCGATTTCAAATCTGGATTCTTTAACAAATACTTTCCAAATGAAAGAAAAAAATCGGCGACAATTAATTGTTCTGCCAATTGATTATTCTTTGAGAAACCATGAATAATCAACGGAACTGTCACTTTCCTTTTTTCTTGATAGCCATTACTTCCTGATAAAGTCGCAACACAATGAATAACAACTGGTTTTCTGTATTTTTCTGCTAATTCTAACTGTTTCTCAAAAACTGAAACTTGTAAATCAAAAGGAACCTCAATTTTTTTGTCTAAACCACATTCGCCAATTGCCAAGCAATTTTGAGTTTGTAATTTTGCTTCTATAATTTTCAAATCTTCATCAATTCGACTTTCGTCAATATACCAAGGATGAATTCCAATAGAATAAAATGGAATTTCAGCATCAAAATCTTTTGGATACTGATTAACCAGTTCTAAAACGTTAGATTGATTGGTAAATTGATGAGTATGAAAATTAAAATATTCCATTAATGAAAAGCTTTTACACCTGCTTTAATTTCGATTTTTAAATCATTTTCCTGCGGTACAAGCGGACAAGAATATTTATAATTATAAGCGCAATACGGATTATAAGCTTGATTAAAATCGATTGCTATCGTATTTCCTTTTGGAACTTCTAAGTCGATATAACGACCGCCAATATAACTTTGTTTCCCGCTTGTTAAATCTGAAAAAGGCAAAAAAAGATGGTTTTTATATTGCTCCTGAACCAAAAGTTCTAAACTCTGATAAACTGCAAGCTGAAAAGCTTTTCCGTTTATCTTAAAGTTTAAAGTTCCGTATTTGATATATTTAGGAGTACGCGTTCCAGAAGTTTTCATTTCAAAAACTTTTCCGCCTTTTGCTTTTACTAAAGTAGCATTCACAAAATAAGTTTCAGAAATTGGAAAAAAATCTAAGCTTTTAAAAGTTTTTAAATCTTCAGCCATCAACGGACTCGTCTTAGGATCAGCATATTCTGCATTGATTTTCTTTTGGAATTTTTGAGCATCGGCTTTATTGAACTTTTTTTGGGCAAAGCCAAAATTAAATACCAACAATAAAGCTAGGGCGTTTATAGTTTTCATCTTAGAAATTTTCTGCAAAAATAGTTCAAAAGTAACAAAACAACAACCACTTAACGAGACAAAGTTTGCTAACTTTGTGACGATAATTTATCACATAAAATGCTTAAAACTGCACTAACTCATTACATTAACAACTTTCGAGGTTTCACCAGAGAAGTTTGGATCCTTGCCATCATCACTTTTATTAACCGCGCTGGAACAATGGTTCTTCCTTTTTTATCTAAATATTTAAAGGAAGATCTTCATTTTACATACAATCAAGTCGGATGGATTATGGTTGCTTTTGGATTAGGATCAATGTTGGGTTCTTGGCTTGGAGGCAAATTATCAGACAAAATTGGTTTTTATAAAATCATGATTTTCAGTTTATTTACCAGTGGAGTCTCTCTGTTTTTTGTGCAATTTATTACCACTTTCTGGTCACTTTGTCTTCGCAATGTTTGTTCTTATGACAATTGCAGATATGTTTCGTCCTGCTATGTTTGTATCTCTTGGCGCTTATGCAAAACCAGAAAACCGTACTCGTGCACTAACACTTGTACGTCTTGCTGTAAATTTAGGTTTTGCCGCAGGACCAGCTCTTGGAGGTTTAATTATTATGGGAATGGGTTATTCTGGCCTTTTCTGGGTTGATGGAGCTTCTTGTATTGTTTCCATTTCTATTTTTGCTTTATTAGTAAAAGAAAAGAAAAAAGTTACTCACGATGATAAAGAAGAAAGTGTCTGCAGATATAAAATCTGTTTTTCATGATAAAATTTTCTGGGTTTTCTTATTTGTAAGCTTCATTACAGCAATGATTTTCTTCCAACTATTTACTACTCTACCTTTATATCATAATGAAAAGTTTGGTCTAAGCGAATTTCAAACGGGCTTATTAATGACTTTAAACGGGTTATTGATTTTTACTCTCGAAATGCCAACTGTTGGATTCTTAGAACGAAAAGCTTTTCCAAAAATCAGAATTATTATTGTAGGATCTTTTGTAATGGCTAGTAGTTTCTTTTTATTACTAATTAATTTCTGGGCAGGAATTTTGGTTGTAAGTATGGTATGTATTTCTATTGGTGAAGTTCTTACTTTTCCATTTTCTAATGCTTTTGCTTTAAGTCGTGCACCTCGCGGACAAGAAGGCAGATACATGGCACTATACACTATGAGTTTTAGTCTAGCTCATATTATTAGTTCTAAACTTGGGTTTGAAATTATTACCCGATTTGGTTATCAAATCAACTGGCTTTTCATGGCATGTATTGGCGTTGTTGCAACTGGCTGCTGCGTCTGGATTAAGAATGCTCTAATCAACGAGAAGATTTCTTAAAAACAACTTTTAACTTTTTAAATCCTTATAATTCAATTTATTACTATTAAATTTGAATGGTCTTTTTGCGCTCAAAACCGAAAGCAAACTTAATTTTTAGTTAAATAACTATTTTTATAGTTGCGTAACTAGAAAAATAGTTGTAAGTTTGAATTAAAATTAGAGAAGATGCAGAAGTTAACAAACAAAGAAGAAGAAATTATGATGATTTTATGGAAGCTTAAAAAAGCTTTTGTAAAAGAAATTCAGGCAGAAATCACCGAAGATCAGCCCCATTACAATACATTGTCGACAATTGTTCGTAATCTGGAAGAGAAAGGATATGTTGGACATAACGCTTTTGGAAATACACATCAATACTTTCCAATTGTAGCAATTGAAGATTACAGAAAAGGATTTATGAAAACCGCAATTGATAATTACTTTAATAGTTCTTACAAAAGCATGGTTTCCTTTTTTGCCAAAGAAGAAAAAATTTCGGCAGATGAATTACGTGAAATTTTATCAATGATTGAAAATAAAAACGAAAAAAAATAATCGGTTATGGAAGCAGTTTTCATTTACATCGCAAAATCAAGCAGTTTAATGCTTATGTTTTATTGCGCTTATTACTTTTTACTTCGCAAAGAAACATTTTTTAATAGCAACAGATGGTTTCTGTTATCTGGTTTGATTGTCTCAATAATTTTACCATTATTGACTTACACGAAAGTAATTTGGATTGATGCTGCTCCCGATTTAAACACAAATATTCAATCAACATTATTAAGTGTTACTCAAAATGAATCTGCAGAATTTAATTGGAATTATATTATTCTAGGATTATACGGTATTGGTTTTCTAATCTTTACAATAAAACTAGCAATTGACTTTTATAGTTTGAATGCTATTATAAAAGGAAAAAAATCAAACAGCAAGCCGATTTTAAATTTGTAGATATAAACGAAAACATCGCGCCTTTCTCCTATTTCGAATATATTGTGTACAACTCATCACTGTACACTGCTTCAGAATTAGAGAGTATTTTGGAACATGAAAAAGTTCATAGCGATCAAAATCATACTCTTGATGTATTGATTTCTAGAATCTTCAGCATTATTTTCTGGTTCAATCCAATTGTATGGCTTTACAAAAAAGCAATTAGCCAAAACTTAGAATTCATTGCTGATAGTGAAGCTTCTAAAAAACTTACAGACAAAAAAGCGTATCAATACACTCTTTTAAAAATAACAACGCACGAAAATTGTGTTGCAATCACCAATCATTTTTATCAATCATTAATCAAAAAACGAATAGTCATGTTAAACAAAAATCAATCAAAAAAGAGGAATTCATGGAAGTATTATACCGTAATTCCTGCCTTGGCTGCTTTTGTAATTTTATTTCAGGTAGAAGTAGTTGCAAAAGAAAGACAGCAAAATTTAGAAATAGTTTCGAACGAAATTAAATCGGTGAATATTTTCAAAATCACAAAAAAAACAACCGACACCGAGTTTAAAGATCTAAAAAAGGATTTAAAATCAACTTACAACATTGATTTAGAAGTTTCTGACATCAAAAGAAACTCAGAAAATCAATTAACATCTCTTAAAGTTGATGTAGTCTATGGAACACAAAAATCTCAATCTATACAAAGTGGAGATGAAGCCATCAAAGATTTTGGAATCCTTGTAATTTTAAATAAAAACGGCACTATAAAAGCTGGTATAAAAACTTTTGAAGAAAAAGCCGCTACAAGCAAGAGAGTAAGCGTAAATGACAAAAAAAACAAAACTTCTAAAACTGCGGTAAACAAAAATTTAACTTCTAATTCAGAAACCAATGTTAACACTAATTCTAATACTAGCACAAAAACTAGTAGCAATACTAACTCATCTACTAGTAGCACTACTGTAATTGTTGACAAAGACAATAATACTAAAGTGATAACAACAACTGATGCAGGTACAACTGTTGCTGTTTCAAATGCTCGCAAAAACTAATGTAAAAACAAGTTCGCCACTTATAATTCTAGACGGAATAGATATGTCTTCTGATTTTGATATGAATAGTCTTCCGCCTAGCGAGCATTAAATCGGTAAAGGTTTATAGAAGTCTTGATGCTGTAGCTCTTTTTGGTGAAAAAGGTGAAAATGGCATAGTCGAAATTAAAACTAAGAAATAAAGACGTTTTAATCTTTTAAATAATTACGAAATGCAAAAACTGACCAATAAAGAAGAAGAAATCATGCATATCTTATGGAAGCTAAAAAAAGCTTTTGTGAAAGAGATTCAAGCAGAGATTTTAGAAGATCAGCCTCATTATAACACTTTATCTACCATTGTTCGCAATCTAGAAGAAAAGGGTTATGTTGCACACAATGCTTTCGGAAATACACATCAGTATTATCCAGCAGTAAGCATAGAAGATTATAGAAAAGGGTTCATGAGCACTGCAATAGATAATTATTTTAATAGCTCATACAAAAGCATGGTTTCTTTTTTTGCTAAAGAAGAAAAAATTTCGGCAGATGAATTACGTGAAATCTTAAACATGATCGAAAATCCAACAGAAGGCAAATAATAAAAATAGTTATGGAAGCACTTTTCATTTTTATACTAAAATCGAGCGGGTTATTAGCAATGTTTTATTTTGCTTACATTTTTTTACTTCGCAAAGAAACTTTTTTCAACAGTAGTACGCTGGTTTTTAATTGCTGGATTAATTACTTCTGTAATATTGCCTTTTGTAGTATACACAAAAGTAATTTGGGTTGAGGCGCCACCTGCGCCAACACCAGATCCAATAATCACAACTACGACAACGGATGTAAAAAACATTCCGGTTTCTAATAGTAATGTAGCCGCATACCAAGCTCACTACTCGCCTACAAATGTATCTGTTATTGAAGAAGAAAATTTTGAAATCAACTGGAGTTTGGTTTTGGCAGTAGTTTACGGAATGGGTTTTCTAGCTTTTATTATCAAATTTGCGTTTGACTTTTACAGTCTGAATTCTGTTCTAAAAGGAAAAAAATTGAACAGCAGGAAGATTTTAAATTTATAGATGTAAATGAAAATATAGCTCCTTTCTCTTATTTTGATTACATAGTATATAACTCATCACTATATACTTCAGCAGAATTAGAAAGCATTTTAGAACATGAAAAAGTGCATAGCGATCAAAAGCACACTATAGACGTTTTGATTTCGAGAATCTTTTGCATACTATTTTGGTTTAACCCAATTATATGGCTTTATAAAAAAGCCATCTTGCAAAACCTTGAATTCATTGCAGACAGTGAGGCTTCTAAAAAAATTGCCGACAAAAAAGCGTATCAATACACGTTATTAAAAATAACAACGCATGAAACTTGCGTTGCAATCACCAATCATTTTTATCAATCATTAATCAAAAAACGAATTGTCATGTTAAACAAAAATCAATCAAACAAAAGAAATTACTGGAAGTATTCGGCAGTAATTCCGGCTCTTGGTGCGTTTGTTCTTTTATTTCAAATAAAGACCATTGCGCAAGAAAAGAAACAAACCGAAACTCCCACAATCCAAAGAGACACAGTAAAAGATGCTGAAGAAACAATCAAAATCACTAAAAATACTACTGACAAAGAATTAAATGAATTGCCTGGAAAATTAAAGTCAAACCATAATCTTGACGTCGAAATTTCGGATGTAAAAAGAAATACAAAAGAAGAATTGACTGCAATTCAAATCAAAGTAAAATCAGATTCTGGTAAAAAACAAACTATCAAAATCGATGGTGACGACGCTATTAAAGACTGTGAACTAGCTATTGGAACAGACGAGAATGGAGCAAAATCTATCAATATTAATACTGATAGAAATCTTAGAATGCCAATAATAATCAGAAACGAAAGAGTTGTGGTTCGCAATCATGCAGATTCTGATGTTGTGGCACCAGTACCTCCAACTCCACCAACATTTCCTGGCGGACCAATTCCTCCTGCTCCACCAATTGATATGTCAAAAATGCCAAAACCTCCAATTGCTCCTAAAAACCCAACTGACAAAGTAGCAATGGCTAAATTTGAAAAAGACATGGAAGCTTTCGGAAAACAAATGGAAGCATTTGAGCCACAATTGAAAGCTTACGAAAAACAAATTGAATCTATCATGTCACAACGAGCAGAGGTGTACGAAAAAGAAATGGCGAAATATGAAATAGCAATGGAAAAATTCAATGCTAACATGGAAAAATTCAGCTATGACTTTAAGTTTGATTTTGGAGATGACTCTAAAGACTACGAAAGCAACATGAAGCAATATGAGCAAGACATGAAACAGTATGAGCTTGATATGAAACAACATGCAAAAGATATGAAGCAACATGCTAAGGACATGAAACAACATGCAAAAGACATGAAGGAAATGGAAAAGCAGAATAAAAAAGCTTAATCTATATGAAGTCCTTTCTTACCGTCTTTTTGCTATTCGTTCTTAATTTATCTTTTAGTCAAAAAAAAGCTGACAAATCAACAGAACAAAAAATTGACAATTATATAAAAGAAGTAATAGCAATAAATGAAATTCCTGGTGTGGCATTGGCAGTAATAAAAGATGGTAAAATTGTTTATGAAAAATATTTTGGAAAAGCTTCTATAGAAGATAATAAAGCAGTGGATAAAAACACTGCTTTTAAAATTTTTCTACTACCAAATTAATTACCAATGTAGGGATATTTCAACTTATAGAGCAAGGAAAGTTATCACTTGAAGATCCTATTTCAAAATATCTAGAAAATACTCCAATAGAATGGCAAGATGTAAAAATCAAAAATTTGCTTTCTCATTCTTCTGGGCTCCCAGATATTATAAGGTTTCAAGAAATTCCGACAACTGCGCCACTTGCCGAAAAAATAGCTTTACTGTCTAAAAAGCCAATGGATTTTACAACAGGTAATCAATATCGTTACAATCAAACTAATTATCTGTTTCTTGCCAAAATCGTAGAGAAAATCACTGGTTTTACTTTTGAAGATTATATTTTACAAAATCAATTTTCTTCTATAAAATCTGGTGTTTACTTTTCATCCAATTTTGGTGAAGCAATACCCAATAGTGCTTTTCGATACAATTATAACGATCAAACAAGAAAATACGTTAAAAGCACTTCAAACTTTGGTACCGACGCTCATTCTGCCAATGGTTTAAATATTTCTTTACAGAATTTCATTTATTGGAACGAAAATTTAGACAAAGACATTTATCTTCAAAAAGAAATCAAATATGAAATGTGGAAATCGTTTCCGTTTGCTAACAACACAGATCGTTTTGCTTTCGGTTGGGAAATCGTACCAGTTAATAAAGTCCTTTCTTATGGTTTTACTGGCGGCAATGAAACTGCTTTTAGAAAATTCATCGATCGTGATTTAACGATAATCTTTCTGTCTAATGGTCATAAATATTCGAATTTGTATGTGCAAAGTCAAGTAATTAACCATGTTGCTTCGATTGTAGACAAAACTCTTACAGATGACTTTCTTTTGGCGGGAGAAAAAGTCAATCAGATTTTTTAAAACCAAACATTACAAAAGCTGAAGAGAATTATCTAGCAATAAAAAAGAATCACCCTAATTGGGATTTTGAATATCGATTGAATGTTATCGGTTATACTTTATTAGATCACGGAAGATTGAGTGACGGACTAAAAGTTTTTGAACTTAATGCTAAAGAGAATCCAAAATCTGGAAATGCTTTTGATAGTTTGGCTGATGGTTATTTTAGAAACAATCAATTAACGCTTTCGAAAGAAAATTATCAAAAAGCATTAGCCCTTTCTCCAGATAACAATAATGCAAAAGAAATGCTTGAGAAAATTAATAAAATGCTAGCAAAGTAATTTCAGCTTCTTTAATAAATAAAAAACATATTTACGAAAATGAAAAAGCTCATTATAGTCTTGTTTTTATGTTTTAGCTTTTCAATTCTAGCACAAAAGAATACAGCAGAAAAGAACATCTACATTGCAATGGACAAAACTGCTTCACTTTTAATGGGAAAGTCAAAAGCCAATTCCATTTCAATTGGAGTTGTTAAAAATGGAAAAACTTTTACCAGACATTACGGAGAAATTGATAAAGGAAAAGAAAACGTTGCCAACAACAATACTATTTTTGAAGTTGCTTCTATAACCAAATTATTTACCGGATTACTTACTGCGCAAGCTGTTGTAGAAGGAAAATTAAATCCAGATGATGATATTAGAAAATACATTACTGGATCCTATCCAAACCTAGAATATAATGGAACGCCTATAACTATTAAAGATTTGGTTTCTTTTAGAACTGGTTTCGATAAAGATCTTCCAGATAATGCTGAATTAAGAAAAAACAGAAATGACAGCAGTTATTTAGCTTTTAAAAAGATGGACGAAATGTATAGTCGTGAAAAGTTTTTCGAAGATCTTAAAACGATCAAATTAGATACTTTGCCTGGAACTAAATTCAAATATAGTAACGGAAGTCTCAACCTTACGGCTCATATTTTAGAAAATATCTATCAGAAAAGTTATGAAACGCTTTTGAAAGAAAATATTTTTTCAAAACTTGACATGCAATCAAGTGGCATAAATTTAAATCCAAATGCAGTTATTGCAAATGGCTATAATCTAAAAGGTGTTCTAATGCCAAACATTTCAGATAATCTTTGGGGCGCTGCTGGAATGCTAAAATCTACTTTAGGTGATTTGACCAAATTTATTGCTTATGAACTGAATACAAAAAATAAAATTATTCAAGAAACACAACGAAATCTCCTAAATAGCGAAACAACTTGGAACGGATATTTTTGGGATTATATCCAAGTTGATGAAAACGGAAAAAACTGCTGGAAACATGGTGGTGCATTTGGAACTCAAAACATGTTAGTTATTTATCCCGAACGTCATTTAGGAATTTCAATTATTGTAAATATAAGTGACGAAAATACAGGCAATGCACTTGGTGAAGCCGTTATTAGACTTTCTAATGATTTATTAAGTGTAAACAAAAAACAATCTGGCATTTACGGTTACAAAATTGTTAACGACAATGTTGTCTTCTTGTACGAACATGACAAGAATTTAGATCCAAAATTGGTTAAAAATGTTTCAATTGCAGGTTCTTTTGATAAATGGAATCCTAACGATCCTAATTTTCAAATGATTCAGAAAAGCAAAAATACATTTGAATTATCGGTACCTAAATCACAGTTTGAAAAAAATAAAACGCATCTTTTTAAATTTGTCATCAATAAAACGGGATGGATGGAAGCTCCAAAAAATGTAATAAATCGTGAAACTGATGGCGATGAAAACCTGATTCTCAGAATTTAAATACATTTACATTTTACTACCCAAAAGACTTTGTTTCAATCACAAAGTCTTTTATTTTTTTATCTTTGCCAAAACAAATCTACTATGTATAAATTATTAGCTAAACTAAATAAACTACTTTTGCCGAGCTTTACCAAACAAGGTCTAGATATTTCTAAGGCTAAGAAATGGCAAATGGCTATTATTGGTTATCGCGCCTATGTTACAAAAAAAGCATTGGGCAATTAATTTAGAATACATTTTATTTATCCGACAGAAATATACTCATTTATAATTCTGTCCTATTTTTTATGAAAAACAGAGAAATCAGCCTTCCTCCTGTTCCAGCAGTACTATTAGCTATTATTAGTGTGCAATGTGGGGCTGCAATTGCCAAAACACTATTTCCTACAATCGGCGCAGCTGGTACAGCATCTATGCGTATTGGTATTTCAGCATTAATTTTATTATTGGCTTATAGACCAAATCTAAAAGCGATAACTCTCCAACAGTGGAAAATTGTAATTCCGTATGGTTTGTCTTTAGGAGCCATGAATTTAATTTTTTATATCGCAATAGAAAAAATTCCAATCGGTTTAGCCGTGACTTTAGAGTTTGTTGGTCCGTTATTGCTTGCTATAGCAGGTTCAAAACGTTTAGTTGATTATTGCTGGGTTATGCTTGCAGCAATTGGCATTTTACTTATCGCTCCTTGGACAAACGATCGATTAGATCCTATTGGGATTATATGTGCGCTTTTGGCTGGAGCGTTCTGGAGTGCGTATATTGTTTTGGGAGGAAAAATTTCAAAAATAATGAATGACGGTTACGCCGTTTCAACAGGAATGCTATTTGCGGCACTTTTAGTCCTGCCATTTGGCTTTCTAGAAAGCGGATTAGATAATCTTACGCCAAAGCTATTCGGAATGGGTGTTGCACTTGCTCTTTTATCTAGTGCGATTCCATTCACTTTAGAAATGAAAGCTTTAGGAAAACTTCCTCCACGTACTTTTAGTATTTTAATGAGCTTAGAGCCAGCAGCGGCTTCTATTTGCGCATTTATATTTCTTCATGAAAATTTAAGTTTTCACGAAATTCTTGCTGTAGTTTGCGTTGTTGTAGCCTCTGCAGGAGCAACATTAACGGCTAAAAAATAAAAAAAGCCCCGTAATAATTACAGGGCCTTTTCATTGTAGGAAATCTAATTCTGGAGATTTTTATTAATTTTTAGGTAGTAATACTGCATCAACTACGTGAATTACACCATTTGATTGATTCACATCTGCAATTGTTACTTTAGCTTTATTACCGTTTTCGTCTGTAATATATAAATCTTTGCCTTTCATCCATGCAGTAAGAGTTCCGCCACTTACTGTTTTAATCGTTGCTTTACCTTTTCCGTCTTTTATTGCTTTTGCGATATCAGCAGAACTCCATTTTCCAGAAGCAACGTGATAGGTTAAGATTGTTTGCAATTTCTTTTTATTTTCTGGTTTTAATAAAGTTTCAACTGTTCCTTTTGGCAATTTATCAAAAGCTTCGTTTGTTGGAGCAAAAACTGTAAATGGTCCTTTTCCTTCTAAAGTTGTAACTAAATCGGCAGCTTTTACTGCGGCTACTAATGTTGTGTGATCTTTTGAATTAACGGCATTTTCAATTATATTTTTATTTGGGTACATCGCTGCACCGCCAACCATAACTGATTTTTGTGCAAAAGATGTAAATCCGAATGCTAAAGCTAAAACTGCAGTGGCTAAAAATTTTCTAGTTTTCATAATTATTAATTTTTAAGTTATAATGTCATTTACGGCTAATAATTCCTTTTGGTTTTAAGAAAATTTAAAATAATTAAAAAAAATATTGAAAAATTCTCAATTCACACTGATTAATAGGCCTTTAATGCTATATTTTTCTTTTTTTTAACCTGATGTTTTTGGCATTCTTTTTCTTTTTAAATTTAAATTCAAAACCAATTTATCATGAAAAACCTACCTCAAAAAGTCAGAAGTAAAAAGCTAAGTTCAAGAGTTGATTTAACTGCAATGGTTAGTGTCTCTTTTTTTGCTAATTATATTTTTTATGGTTACAATAGAATTGCGAAAAAACAAAGCTATGCATCTAAGTCTGCCAGATTATGATGCACATACATGTGGCTGGACAGGTGGCTGTGGAGAAAATAGATCTTATACAATTTTACTGGGAGATGATAATAAATTAGTGTCTTATATGGGATTACTAGAAGTGCCCAAAGTTGCTCCTAAAAAGTTTGGATACGGAAAGGACGGAATAAGACAAGAGCTTTTAAAACAAAATAAAAACATGCTTAATTATTCTGCTCAATTAGGAAGACCAGGACAAGGAATGGTTGTTATTATTAAACCTAGCAAAAAAAGCAATTTTAAGAATTTAGTTAATATTTTAGATGAAATGGCAATTGCAGATATAAGTTCATATGTAATTGTAAATGATTTTACACCACAAGAATCTAAATTATTAGCTTTGAAATAAAGAAATCATTTTAAGGTTTCAACTCAGTCAAACTAAAAAACTTGAAACTTGAAGCAAAAAAAAGTCCCACATTGCTGTGGGACTTTCTATTTAAATTTTAATGAATTTTGAACTAGAATTTCCTTTATCTGATTTTACTTTTATGAAATAATTGCCTGTTTTTAATTTAGAGATATCAATATTCGAAGTTGTTTTTGCATTTGGAATTGCAATTACCAACTGCCCTAAAATATCGTAAATTTCAAACGATTGTATCTCGATATTCTGGTGCTGCGAAATATTTAAAAACTGACTTGCCGGATTTGGATATAAACTTACGTATCTAGAAAAATTAAAATCTTCACTTGATAATGTTGAATTAAATGTAGAAATAGCCTTATTAGTTAAAATAGGGAAATTATAATCAAAATAAATGTTTGCATCATTTGTAAACGAATCTCCTACTTTTAATGTTGGTTTTGTCTTTATCTTAAAAGCAATATAACCGTCATTATTTTCGTCGTCAAACGGAAGATTAATTCCTTCAAAAATAAATTCTACCTTGTTTTCTTCTGAAATTTTAGTAATGAACGAATGACTTGAACTCGTCGGAATTAAAGTTGATATATCAAATTTATTTGGATCAATCATGTCTTTCACCACAATATTTTGAGCCGCATATGTTCCTGTATTTTCAAAACGAATCATGTAATGCACGTATTCTCCTATTAGTTTTGAGGTAATCACAGAACCTTCTAAACAAGTTTTATCATTTGGATCATAAGAACCAACAACTGTTTGATTTAATGTAAATACATTATCTATTGGCGTTTCATCATTTCCCTGCAATAAAACAGTAGCTGTAAATTTTAAAATATCTCCATTATTTACAGCAGGAGATTCTGTTGGTGAATTTATTTTAACTGTTAAAGTAATTTCCTTAGATTCAAATGGTTTTAGATTCAAAAAATCCCACAATAGAACGTTTGTGGTTTGAGAAGATGCAGACGGATTTACTGAAATCACATCTAAAACAGAATCATCAAAAGTTAAATTTACTGTTCCAGATTGAATTGTATTTCCTTTGTTTTTATATATAACTTTATATGTAGCATTAAATCCTGGTCTTGCGACATTGATTTGCAAAATGACAACTTCTAAATCGGAATGTGTTCCGTTTGGCGTAATACAAAAATTTTGATTCAATGGACTTATCTGCGATGGAAAATCGACATTTACAACTGATGGTGAAATTGAAAAGTATGTAGGGTTTTCTAAAACAGGAGTTATCGAATGTGACCCAGTTGGTAAAGAAATAGAATAATTATTTCCATTGGCTATAAAACCAGAACTGCTAGTTCCATCAGATAGATTAAACTTTAAATTTGGTAAACTTAAATCTTGACTATCACAACCGTTGTTATCTTCATCTACTCTACTATCCCCTTGAATAGTATAATATTCTCCGACCGGATTAAAAGAGCAATATGTATTAACATTGCAATTAGCATAACCATAATTATCTAGAAGATCTTGAATTTGAGACAATTGGCCTTCATCTGCACAAATATACTTTAGGTCAGGATTTTTTGAAAAATTTAGCTCTGTTTCATTACTGCCATTTTTAATGAATAATGTATTAAGCTGGTTCTGATCGCATCTTAAGCGCTTGATTTTTTTTAAATCACTTAATTCTAAAGTTTTAAGTTGATTAAGATAACATTCAAAAATTGTAATATTAGTTAATCCTTTTAAATCTAAAGATGAAAATTGATTAGCAGCGCATCTTAAATCAACAAGTTTTGTTAAAGCATTTAGATCTAATTGTTGCAATTGATTTACACCGCACCAAAGAGATTCTAAATTTGTTAAATTATTCAAACTTAAAGCTGACAATTGATTAGACTGACAATTTAGATTTTTAAGATTATTTATTCCATTCAATTTTAACTCAAAAATTTCATTGAAACTGCAATCTAATGTTGTAAGGTTTGATAAATTGCTGGCATCTAATTTAAATAGTTTATTATTACTGCATGCCAGGCCTTTAAGATTCGTTAATTGGGTTAAATTTAGTGATGTTAATAAATTTCCACCACATTCTAAATCTTCAAGATTAGTTAAAGCGTCAATATTTAATGTTGCTAATTTATTAACTTGACAATACAATTTTTTTAAACTTGTCAATCCTTCAATCTCTAACGATGTCAAAGCATTATTTGAAGCCCACATTTCGGTTAGATTTACAGCTCCATTTACACTTAATGTTGCAAGTTTAGGATTACCTGTGCATTCCAAAAATTCTAAGTTTATGAGACCTTCAATTCGTAATGTAGCTAAATTTGGTAGATCTGTAATTTTTAAATACCTTTTTGATTGAATAGAAGAATAATTTAAATAAACCAGTTTTTTTAAAACATTAAAATCAATATCCCTATTCACTGGGTTGTTGCTACAATTCAAATACTCAAGATTGACAAAATTCTCTAATCCTTCAAAAGAACTAATGTTTGAATTGCTTAAATCTAAAAAATTTAAACTTAATGCTTCACTAACCTCTATTTGAAAATTAGAATTTGTATCCACATTAAGTGCTATTAACTTCATTTTAAAATTAATATCCGGAATATTGATAATTTGGGCATTACCTAGATTAAAGAAGCAAAATAATAAAAGTAAAAAGTAGAGTTTTTTCATATGTGGTATTTTCATACAAAAATAACTTTTTAAGATAATAACACAACTTTATTTGTTAAAATATCTTAAAATTTAGAAAAAAGGATAAAAAAAAGTCTCACATTGCTGTGGGACTTTCTATTTATAAAAAACTAAGAATTATTTTTTCTCAGTTTTTTCCATTTTAGCTTTTAATGCGGCTAATACATCATTGTTATCTCCTAAAGTTGCAGCTGGTGCATTTGTAGTAGAGTTAGATGAAGTATTTTCAGTTGCGGCTTTCACGTTTTTCTCTTCTTCTTCTCTGAAGATAGCAGTGTGAGAAGCAACTACTCTTTTGAATTCTTTGTTGAATTCAATTACTTTGAAATCAGCTGTATCACCTTTTTTCAATTTCTTTCCGTCTTCTTTTTCAAGGTGACGAGTAGGAATGAAAGCAACGATATCATCTCCGAATTCTACAGTAGCTCCTTTGTCAACGATTTCAGAAATCTCACCGTTGTGGATAGTTCCTACAGCGAAAGAATCTTCGTATTGATCCCAAGGATTAGCAGTAGTTTGTTTGTGACCTAAAGATAATTTACGTCCTTCAACATCTAATTCTAATACTACAACATCAAGTTTTTCACCAACGTTTACAAACTCAGATGGGTGTTTAATTTTCTTAGTCCAAGAAAGGTCAGAAATGTAGATTAATCCATCAATTCCTTCTTCTAATTCTACGAAAATACCAAAGTTTGTAAAGTTTCTAACGATACCTGTATGTTTAGAACCTACTGGGTATTTAGAAGTAATGTCAGTCCATGGATCTTGAGATAATTGTTTGATACCTAATGACATCTTACGATCATCTCTGTCAAGAGTTAAGATAACTGCTTCAACAACATCTCCAACTTTCACGAAGTCCTGAGCAGAACGTAAGTGAGTTGACCATGACATTTCAGAAACGTGGATTAAACCTTCAACACCTTCAGCAACTTCGATAAATGCACCGTAATCAGCGATTACAACTACTTTACCTTTAACTTTATCACCAACAGTTAAGTTAGCATCTAAAGCATCCCATGGGTGAGCGTTTAATTGTTTCAATCCTAATTGAATTCTTGTTTTCTCATCATCGAAATCAAGGATTACAACGTTTAATTTTTGGTCTAATTCAAGAACTTCACTTGGGTGGTTGATTCTACTCCAAGAAAGGTCAGTAATGTGAATTAATCCGTCAACACCACCTAAGTCAATGAACACACCATAAGAAGTAATGTTTTTAACAACACCTTCTAATACTTGTCCTTTTTGTAATTGACCGATGATCTCTTTTTTCTGTACTTCAATATCAGCCTCGATAAGAGCTTTATGAGATACAACTACGTTTTTGAATTCGTGGTTGATTTTTACCACTTTGAATTCCATCATTTTGTTTACATATACATCGTAGTCTCTAATTGGCTTAACGTCAATTTGAGATCCAGGTAAGAACGCTTCGATACCGAATACGTCAACAATCATACCTCCTTTAGTTCTACATTTAACAAAACCGTTAACGATTTCTCCAGTTTCATTAGCCGCAATAACTCTATCCCAAGATTTGATAGTACGTGCTTTTCTGTGAGATAATACTAATTGACCTGTTTTATCCTCACGGATGTCAATTAATACTTCTACTTTGTCACCTACTTTTAAATTTGGGTTGTAACGAAATTCGTTTAAAGAAATAACACCTTCAGATTTAGCATTGATATCAACGATAACGTCTCTATCTGTAATTCTAACTACAACTCCTTCAACTACTTCTTCTTGATCTGTAGCGATGAAAGTTTTTGATACTAGTTCTTCAAACTCTTGCAAGTTTTTTTCATCTACTGCATCGATTCCTTCTTGGAAGTTGTGCCAGTTAAAATTTGCTAAAAACTCTTCTTGTGATTTTGTTTGTTCAGACATGCTGATAAAAAAATTTGTATTCTGTTTTTCTCGAGTTTCTTTATGCGATAGAAAATACAGAAGTTGTTTTACATAAATGGTTGATTCCTAATGGAAACTCTTCTCTGCCAAAAGGACTGCAAAATTAATACATTTTTTTTGTAATTACAAACAGATAAGCAACTTATTATTTATCTAGCAATAATCATGACAACTCATTGCTAACTGCTATATATTCTATAACCTGCAAAATTGAATTAAAATTAAGTTTTCCAAGTAAAATAAAAGTTTTCTTTTCAGGAAAAATTAAATAAAAAATAAACGCTGTAGATTTCAAAAGCCTATAGCGTTTATATTAAATATGAGAGATATTAAATTTAAAAGAAAACAAAAAACATTACAAACACTGTAACTATAATAACAAGTGCCGTTATAAAAAGAGCTGAATTAATATCTTCATTTCTTTTTTCATATTCTACGGCAAAAGTATCAGGATTTATATAATACATACCAAAAGCTTTAGGATGAATTTTTAAGTCAGGTCTAAAGTGTGATAATCCTAACAGCAGACCTCTTACTAACTCAAGTTTGTTTGAATAAAGCATACTAAAAATATGATTTCCAGAAAATGTTTCTTTGTGAGCTTCTATATTTCCGTTTGCCGAAATGAACCAGAAAAACGCTTCGTGACTATATTTGCCGCTTCCAACCGTTTTTACAAAAACATCATATCGCAAAAGATCTGAATTAGATGAGGAATTTATTCCTGTTATTTTTCCTTTAAAATTGTCGCTCTTTTCAAAACTATTCCATGATATTGTATTTTCAATTTTATCATTAAATCTATTTACATAATGAATACCGCGATTATCAATAATCGTAGTGGTATGCTTCATAGTTTTTCTTAAATAAATGACTTGAAGAATTATAGGAAGAATCAATAAAATGCATATGCAAATCATATTTTGTTCAAAAGGCAGAAAAAACAAAATAAAAAAGAAAACCCCTAAAACCAATAGAAAAGAAATCAACATTAGAAAACCTAAACCATAATTTTTGATTTTAGACGGGCTGGAAGTTACTGAATTAAATGGAGGAAGATTTTTTGTTTGGTCTGCTCATAGACGTTAAAAACACTAAAATATTGAAAAAATTGTAATCCTAAAAAACTGCTTACTATTTAGAAAACCAAAAAATATATAATTGTAAAAATCAAGGCACAAACTAATCCTGCTATAATTCCAATTTTTCTGCGTTGACTATAATCAATAGTATAACTTTCCTTATCAATATAATGATTACTAAAAATTTCCGGATTTATTGTAATATCTGGTCTGTAATGTGCCAATCCAAGTAAAAAAGTTCTAATCAATTCTAATCGATTTGCATAGAGCATTGCAAAAAAATGTTTACCTAAAAACATTTCACTATGAACTTCTATTTTATTATTTATTAAGACCGGCCAGAAAAACTGGTCAAAAAAAGATTTGGATTGTCGAATATAAGAAACATCAAATTTTGGAGGTTCTAATAAATAAGCAACCTTCTCTCTTTTCGCAAAATTACTCCAGCGAATTTCTTTTCTAACTTTGTTATTGAATACATTCAAATAGCGGATTCCTTTTTCGTCAATTATAATTGATGTGTACATCTTTTTTCTAGAATATAGTATCAAGGCTATTATCGCTAGAATAATTAGAGAGAATATACAAAATAAGGCAAGAGTTCCTTTTTCATCCAGTCCAGTTTCTTCACGAGAATTTATTGATAAAAAAACGATTCCTCCCAAAAAGAAAAGCGCACAGAATACCCAAAACAAACCAAAAACTGCATTTAAGAAAAGCATTGGTTTTGAATTAATAGATTTAAAAGGTGGAAGTGTTTTTTTCTGCTGATGCTGCATATTAAAAATTAAGAATATTATTTCAAATATACACATAAAGAAAAAAATCCCGTTTTCAATAAATCGAAAACGGGATTTTTTCATAGGTCTAAAATATTAATGACTTAAATTTTCTATCTCTTTTGGATCATGTTTGTGCTTAAACAAAACAGCAAAAGCAATCGCAATCACCAAAGCATAAAGCGCAAACGAAAGCCAGATAGTGTGCCAGTCTTTCATTAGGACTGGATTTGAAAAAATTCCATCTGCAGAAATTGAATTCCCTTGACTTTTTACAAATTCTGCCATCTTTTCATTTGAAGCATCCGTTTGTAAAAATCCCGCTAATTCAGTTGTATTAGCAAACGATTTTGTAAAGAAACGATCAATTGCCCAACCAGAAGTCAAACTTCCCAAAACAGCTCCTACTCCATTGGTCATCATCATAAATAAACCTTGTGCAGAAGAACGAATTTTAGAATCAGTATTGCTTTCTACGAATAAAGAACCTGAAATATTGAAGAAATCAAATGCCATTCCGTAAACGATACAAGAAAGGATAATCATCCATAAACCATTTATAGGGTCTCCAAAAGCAAATAATCCGAAACGCAGAACCCAAGCTAGCATACTAATCAGCATTACTTGTTTGATTCCAAAACGTCTCAAGAAAAACGGAATCGCAAGAATAAACAATGTCTCAGAAACCTGAGAAATTGACATAATAATAGTCGAATATTGAATAACGAAAGAATCGGCATATTTTGGGAAGTGCTTAAACTCATCCAAAAACACATCTCCATAAGCATTTGTCAACTGAAGTGCTCCTCCTAAAAACATAGAAAACACAAAAAACAAAGCCATTTTATAGTTTGCAAACAACTTAAAAGACTCTAAACCAAAAGTTTCTATCCAAGTTGCATTTTCTTTAATCAAACGCTGTGGCTCACATTTTGGCAAAGTAAAAGCGTAAATTCCAAGAATTAAAGCTCCAACTCCAGCAATATAAAATTGATATTCAGTTGCCTTACTTCCGCTTAAATTGGTAATCCACATGGCAACAATAAATCCGATAGTTCCCCAAACACGAATTGGCGGAAAATCCTTTACGATGTTTTTGTTGTTTAATTTAAGTGAAGTATAAGATATCGAGTTACTTAAAGCGATTGTTGGCATATAACAGCACATTGCCAAAAGCATTACAATAATAAAAGTATCTGGTGTAGTAACTTGCGCAATTCCGAATAGAACTACCGCGTAAAGAATATGTAGAGCACCGTATAATTTTTCGGCATTAATCCATCTATCGGCAATAATACCTGTAAGCGTAGGCATAAAAAGAGAAGCGATTCCCATGGTTCCAAAAACGAGCCCGAATTGAGTTCCTTCCCATGCTTTTGTGCCAAACCAATAATTTCCAATTGTTATAAGCCAGGCTCCCCAAACAAAAAATTGAAGAAAGCTCATTAAAATCAATCTATTTTTAATCCCCATATGATAAATTTGTTCTTTTGTAAAAATGAAGCGGTAAAACTACCATTTAAAATAATATCTGCAAAAAATTATGCAGTTTTAACAACATCATTCACTAATTCTAGAACTGCAGACAAATTGCTCTTCTTTATTTAAGTAAGAATTATCAATCTCAATTGCATCATCTGCGATTACTAAAGGAGAATCTTCACGGTGTGTGTCCATATGATCTCTTTCAACTACATTTTTCAAAACTTCTTCATAGGAAACATTATCTCCTTTTTGCTGTAATTCATCAAAACGTCTTTGTGCGCGTGTTTCGGCACTTGCGGTCATAAAAATTTTCAATTCTGCGTTTGGAAAAACTACTGTTCCAATATCTCTTCCATCCATTACAATAGCTTTATTGGCTCCCATTTCTTGCTGTTGTTCTACTAATTTAGCACGAACTTCTGAAACGGTCGCCACTTTACTAACAAAATTAGAAACTTCAATAGTTCGAATTTGTTTCTCTACGTTTTCACCATTTAAATACATTTCTGCAAAACCTAAATCCGAATTAAACTTAAATTCTAATTTAATGCCAGATAAAGCCTCAATCAAAGCTTCTTTCTTGAAAAAATCAGCTCCAATTAAAGTATGTTGCATTGCAAAATAAGCTACAGCACGGTACATCGCACCTGTATCTACATAAACATATTCTAATTCTTTTGCCAATTGTTTTGCAAGCGTGCTTTTTCCTGTAGATGAAAATCCGTCGATAGCAATGGTAATTTTTTTCAATTTTTTATTTTTTAATTTTTATTCTTTTTATGACTGCTTTATCGCAATAATAGAGATTTCGGTATCAAAGTTACTGCAAATGTAGCCATCTTTATCTGGATATGAAGTATTAAAATTATTTGTTTTTTGATCAATAAATAATCGAACAAGAGCAATTATTGAAAATTTAAGGTTAAACCAAAAAGACTTGTATTTGTCGCTAATGTATATCTTGAATAAGAGTAATTAAATTTCAGTTTATTCATTCTCAAACCAAACCCTAACGAAACTCCCGAAAAGTTACGCTGTTCTTCTACACGCAATTCTTCGCCTCTTCTAAAATTATAACCTACGCGAAAATTGAATGCTTTTTTAGGAAAAAGCTCAACTCCAAAAGCTACGTGCCTTAAAGCGTTGTTTACAAAAGAGACTTTCTCTGGACTAGTAGATCCGTCGATATTAGTTTCTCCGCGAACAGGATTCGAAAAAGAGATATTCCATTGCTGTATATTTTCTACCGAAAGATGCCAACGAATAGGCACATGCTCTAATTCTTGCGAAATACCCGCAACAATTTCAAACGGAAGATTCTCCTTAATCCCTGAATAAGTAGTAAACTGAGTTCCCATATTTCTAAATACAAGAGCAAAATTCAAATCGTTCTTTTCATCTACATATAAAAACCCCAAATCGACCGCACCTCCTATTGAATTATATGTTTCTAAAGATGAAGTTATAAGCTTAGCACTTGCACCAATGTATAAATCTGTAAAAGGAACATTGTATGCATATCCAAGCGATAAAGCACCTTCACTTCCTGTAAAATTCGAAGTTGCCTGGCCATTTTCGTCATATCCTTCAAATGTGCCGTAGTTAACATAAGTAACTCCAGCATAAAAAGTCTGAAGATGCCTATCGTAAGTATAAGCATACGATCCAGTACCGTAAGAAGCCTCGCCATAATAACTTCCGTAATTCAACGCTAAATGATTATCCATATCCGCATTTATAAGAGCAGGATTCGACATGGCTTGATTAACATCATCATCATATATTGTAATAATGTCTCCTCCTAATGCCGCTTGTCTTGGCGAAGTAGTTAAGTTTAAAAATTGATAAGTGTAGCGCCCTCCAACTTGTCCGAAAGAACACGAACAGATTAAGATTAGAAAAAATAAAACAACTTTTTTGAGCATTTGTTTTTGTCGCACTATATGGGAATAACGCAAGTGCAAATATAAAATTATATAACACTTAAATTAAAGTCAAATAAAAAAATTCCAAATCCCAATCGTTAAATTGGAATTTGGAATTTATATATGTAACTAAAAGATTTTTATTTTAATTCTTTAGCATTTTTTACTTTCTGATCTGTCAAAGCTAAAGCTAAAACTTCGCTCATTTCTTTAACATAGTGAAAACTCAAACCTTCTAAGTATTCTGCTTTGATTTCATCGATATCGCTTTTGTTTTCGTGACAAAGAATAATTTCTTTAATTCCTGCTCTTTTGGCGACTAAGATTTTTTCTTTAATACCGCCAACTGGCAGTACTTTTCCTCGAAGTGTAATTTCTCCAGTCATAGCAAGGTTTTTCTTTACTTTTTCTGAGTTAAAAGCGAAACTAATGAAGTAAGCATTGCAATACCAGCACTTGGTCCGTCTTTTGGAGTCGCTCCTTCCGGAACGTGTAAGTGAATGTTATATTTCTGGAAAAGTTCAGTGCTAATATCTAATTTCTTAGCATTTGCTTTTATATATTCTAATGCAATTGTAGCAGATTCTTTCATTACAGTTCCAAGATTTCCCGTGATGGTCAATGAACCTTTTCCTTCAGAAATTAAAGATTCAATAAACAGAATATCTCCTCCAACACTTGTCCAAGCTAAACCTGTTACAACACCAGCAACATCATTGTTTTCGTATTTATCACGCTCAAGTCTTGGCACTCCCAAAATTGCTACGATATCTTCATCCGTAACTTTTTTGTTGTACTCCTCTTCCATGGCAACCGATTTTGCTCGCATTTCTGATTACTTGAGCAATTTTAGTTTCTAAGTTACGAACACCAGATTCTCTTGTATAACCTTCTATGATTTTTTCTAATTGCTTTTTGCCAATAGTCAAATCTTTTGCTGTTAAACCGTGAGCTTCTAATTGTTTTGGAAATAAATGTCTTTTGGCAATTTCAACCTTTTCTTCAATTGTATAGCCTGACATTTTTATTACTTCCATTCTGTCACGTAAAGCAGGTTGAATTGCTCGCCATATTATTTGAAGTGGCAATGAACATAACTTTAGATAAATCGTATCCCATTTCAAGGAAATTATCATAAAAAGCACTGTTTTGCTCTGGATCTAAAACTTCTAATAAAGCCGAAGACGGATCACCGCTATTGCCATTTGATAGTTTATCAATCTCATCTAGAATAAATACAGGATTTGATGTTCCTGCCTTTTTTAAACTCTGAATAATACGTCCAGGCATTGCTCCAATATAGGTTTTTCTGTGTCCACGAATCTCCGCTTCGTCGCGTAAACCTCCTAAAGAAATACGAACATATTCACGTCCTAAAGCTTCCGCCACAGAACGTCCAATAGAAGTTTTACCAACTCCCGGAGGTCCTGTTAAACATATAATTGGCGATTTCATGTCATTTCGCAATTTTAAAACTGCCAAATGCTCGATCATTCTTTTCTTAACTTCATCAAGTCCAAAATGATCTTTATCTAAAATTTTCTGAGCATGTTTTAAATCGAATTTATCTTTAGAATATTCACCCCAAGGCAATTCTAAAAACAATTCCAAATAATTTCTTTGAATTCCAAAATCAGGAGACTGCGGATTCATACGACGCATTTTAGACAATTCTTTTTCGAAATGTTTCTGCGTTTTTTCGTCCCATTTTTTTGTTTTAGCCTTCTGCCCCATTTCATCCATTTCCTCTTCCTGAGAAACACCTCCCAATTCTTCTTGAATGGTTTTCATTTGCTGGTGAAGGAAATATTCTCTTTGTTGCTGGTCTAAATCAAAACGAACTTTTGATTGAATATCGTTCTTCAATTCTAATTTTTGAAGTTCTACATTCATATAACGCAAAGTCTCTAAAGCACGTTCTTTTAATCCATTTATCGATAAAAGGCCTTGTTTTTCTTTTACTGATAAATTCATATTTGAAGATACAAAATTGATCAAAAACGACTGGCTTTCAATGTTTTTTATTGCAAATGTAGCTTCAGAAGGAATATTTGGACTTTCCTTAATGATTTGTATTGCTAATTCTTTTACAGAATCTAAAATTGCAGTAAATTCAGAATCATTTTCGTCTGGACGCTCCTCAGTAACTTCTTTAATAGTTGCTGTCATGTATGGTTCTTCAGAAACCACTTCGTCAATTTCAAAACGTTTTTTTCCTTGAAGGATAACTGTTACGTTTCCGTCAGGCATTTTTAAAACACGTAAAATACGTGCAACAGTTCCTACTTTATGAATATCATCTTTTGATGGATCTTCGTCTTCTTCGTTAATTTGAGATACAACACCGATGATTTTTCCACCTGCATTAGCGTCATTAATCAGTTTAATTGACTTATCTCTTCCTGCTGAAATTGGAATAACAACTCCTGGAAATAAAACAGTATTACGTAAAGGTAAAATTGGAAGCGAAACAGGAAGTTCTTCATTATTCATTTCCTCTTCGTCTTCTGGAGTCAACAATGGAATTAATTCTGCCTCTGAGTCAAATTCTTGAAGTGACAGATTGTCAATAGTAAGTATTTTATGGTTTGACATAATAATATATAAGTCGTTTTGTCATTAAAAGTTTAATACAACTTGCAATTAACGTTTAAAATTCATTTTTTTCTAATAAAAACAGACTATACGCTTAATTTGCAAGATATATTATTAAAACAGACAATCACTATGCCAAGAATGGAAGATATGATATCTATTTAATTAGCCAAACTAATAAAATCAAATTGCATTACCAAAAAAATCCGCACAAGGCGGATTAAATTTGTATATAGTATCTTTGCTCTAAATCTTTATATCTATACTAAAAGAGCCTGTAATAGTCTTTTCATCATCTGTAGTGAAATTATGAACGACAAAATTAAAAGTCCCTTCCATTTTTTCTGCTGTTTTTGAGGTTATTGTAAGTGACCCTGATTTAGAATTATACAAAAGGTCATTTGTTCTGTAAGAAGCGCCAATAACATTTACAAGCTCGCCTTCTTCAACTGATAAATTGCTTGAAGCTTCATAGGTTCCAACAGAATATGATTTATTAATCATTAAACCGACGCTAGAATTATCATTGTTGTTTTTACCTACTATACTATAATACGGATTACTACCGCTTGCAATTACACTACTTACATCAACTTTATTGTTTGTATAATCAACTCCGTCTATTTTTGCTTTCAAAACATCATCAGAATCTTCAGCAGGAATATCATCTGTATAAGGTATATTTTCAAAATTACCTTTTGTAATAACTTTTATCGCAGTTGAACCATCTTCTGTATCACTAAATCCAGTAAACTGAAATGTGCCAGAAATTGTTTTTTTAGTTTTATTTACTCCAGTGATTTTAATGATTGCTGTATCTGTATAATTCTGTACGCCTAAAAATGCCGCATCTTCGTTTGAGGCACTAACAAATGCATATCCATCTACTCCTTGAACATAAGCTAAAACAAATTTTTCTGCATTTTCTTGGTTTTCTGCCCATGTATATGTCCCTACTTTATTACTAGGCAAAATGATTTGAATTAAATCTCCTTTTGACGATCTAGTCCCTGCTATTAATACATAGTCATCAGTTACAACAGCAGTTGTAGTATTTGCAACAAACTCTTCGTCTCCAATTTTGGCACTAAAAATGGCTTTTTCGCCTGCACTTTCATTTCCATTGTTTTCAGAGTTCGAAAAATCCAGGCCACTATCAAAATCTTGATTACAAGAGCTTAAAAAGCCGATTGTTGAAATTAAAAGAAACAAAAAATATTTTTTTTTCATAGCTATTCGTTTTATCTGCAAATATAGATTTTATAAAATGAAATAAAAATCCTACTCTCTATTATTATCAAAATTATCAACTCATTTCAAAAAAAATAAAATTAATTTTATAAAAGTGTAACAAACCAAAAAAAGCACAGTCATTACTAAAAACCAAAAGCCACTACTTGAATATAAACAACCAAAATATCGAAGAACTAATTGCGCTTTGTAAAGACAACAATCAAAAAGCGCAATTTGAAATATACAATCGCTATTGTAAAGCGATGTATAATGTGGCTTTTCGTATTGTAAAAGACGAACATTTTGCACAAGACGTCATGCAGGAAGGTTTCTTAAAAGCTTTTACAAAAATCAATGACTATAAACAAGAAGTGGCTTTTGGCGCATGGTTAAAAAAAATAATCATCAATTATAGCATCGATTTTTACAAGAAAAACAACTCTTTTCAGGTAGAAGATTTAAGTAAACAACTTTATAAAATTGAAGAAAATGATGGAATTATTTCTGAAAACATTGACTTGAACTCACTTAAAGTAAAACAAGTTTTAGATACCATTTTACAGCTGAAAGATAATTACAGAATGGTATTGACGCTTTTTTACATTGAAGGTTATGATCAAGAAGAAATCTGCGAAATTTTAAACATCACATATGCAAATTGCAGAACAACCTTGAGCAGAGCCAAAGACAGTTTGAGAAAAAAATTGGAAGAGATATAAAATGAATTGGAATTATGAAAAATGAAAAAGACAATTTAGACGAATTATTCAACAGATTTGAAAACCAATGGGATATTCAGGAATTAAATTCTGATCATCAGGTCGATTTTCTACAAAAATTAAATAAAAAAGAGCCTAAGAAAAGATATTGGTTCGCAACTGCTATTGCCGCTTCGATCGTATTGATGTTAGGAGTATCACTTTTTTATAAAAATGAAAAACCAAAAGAATTCAAATTTGCTTCTAAAGAAACTAAACGCACCGATTCTATTTTCAATATTCTAATTGACAACGAACTGGTTAAACTGAAAGAGAAAAATTCGCCAGAAAATCAGCAGATTATTAATGATGCGATGAATCAGATGAAAACTTTTGATGCTGATTATCAAAAAATTATAAATGAACTGCAAAAAAATGGTGAGAACAAACAAATTATATATGCCATGATTAGCAATCTTCAAACGCGTATTTCTTTTTTGCAAACCGTTCTGAAAAGAATTGAAGACAACGAAAAACTAAAAAACAACTCTAATGAAAAAACACTATAACTTACTAATCTTGTTTCTTTTGATTCCTATATTAGGGTTTTCAAACGATGACACTTATATCACTAAACAAAAAAACATCAAAAAAACTTATATCGTCAATTCAAATGCAGGAATAGATGTTGACAACAAATACGGAAGCATAACGGTTACAACTTGGGACGAAGACAAAATTGATTTGGACATTACTATAAAAGTAAATGGACCAAATGAAAATTGGGTAAATGAACGTTTAAATAGTATAGACGTTGATATTACTGCTCTTAAGGGATTGGTTTCTGCTGTGACAAAACTTGGAAGCTCTAATGTTAAAAGTAAAGGAAGTAATAATAGTTTTGAGATCAATTATGTGATTAAAATTCCAAAAAATGGATCTATGAAATTGGTCAATAAATACGGTAATATCTCGGTTCCAAATGCAGAATCTTCTACAGATATTGACTGCAAGTACGGAAAAGTTGCTTTAGGCAAACTAAACGGATCAAACAATCAAATCTCTATTCAATATTGCCAAAATTCAAGTATAGATTACATTAAAACAGGAAATATTGATGCTCGATATTCTAATCTTAAGATTAATGATTCTGGTAATTTGAATCTAAGTGCAAACTATACAGATGTTAATTTAAATGATGGTCAGAATATTAAAGCTGATTGCGACTATGGAACTTTTAAATTTCAAAAAATCAATTCTTTGAGTGGTTCAGGAAACTATTTGACTTTTATTATTGGAGAAATTTCAAGCAACTTTAGCTACGATACCAATTACAGTAAAATCAGTATCGGAACAGTAACAGAAAAAGCTGGAAATATCACAATAAACTCAGGATATACAGACATTACAATTGGTTATGTTCCTAATTATGCTTTTGATTTTGATATTTCTGCAAGATATTCAAACATTAAACATGATAATTCATTAGAAGTTTCTGTTACTGAGATTAAAAGCAACAACAAAAGAATTGCAGGTTTCTACAAGAAAAAAGGTCAGAATAAAATCAATATAAATTCGAACTACGGAAATATTTCGCTAACAAAAAATTAATCATCTAAAAATCAAAACAATGAAAAAATCAATTTTATTATTAGCGCTAGCTATTTTTTTTACAAATAGCACAGTTAATGCACAAAACAAAATACAAGGTAACGGAAAGGTAGTTACTGAAACAAGATCTACTAGAGATTACGATGGTATTAAAGTAGCAGGTTCTTTTGATGTGGACTTAGTGTCTGGAAAAGAGGGGAAAATCACTATCAAAGGAGAAGAAAATTTATTAGCTGTTATCAAAGTCGAAGTTGAAGATAATTCATTAAAAATTTATGTGGAGAAAGGTACTCAAATACGTACAAGTTCAGGTAAAATTCAAGTTACCGTTCCATTTGAAAAAATCTCTGAATTAAGCTTAGCAGGATCTGGCGATATTCAATCAAAAGATGTGATCAAAAATGATAAATTTTCAATCAAATTATCTGGCTCTGGAAATTTTACTTTACCGGTTGATACCAATAATTTAGAACTGAACGTAAGCGGATCAGGAAATGTACGTTTAAAAGGAACTGCTACTAATTTCTCAGCTAAACTTTCTGGTTCTGGAGATATTAATGCTTGCCGATTTAAAATCGAAGGTTGTTGAGGCTAATGTTTCGGGATCTGGAAACAGTAAAGTTGCTTGCGACGAAAGCTTAACGGCTAGAGTTTCTGGTTCTGGAAATATTAGATATGTTGGAAATCCTGAAAAAAAAGATACTAAAGTTTCTGGATCAGGAACTATTTCAAAAAGCTAACTATTCAAAAAAATATCACGAGTTACAAAAAAAATCATCAATCAAAATAATCCTTGCAATTCGTGATATTGGTTTTATAAAAAGGCGTTTCAATTAGTTTGAAACGTCTTTTTTATGTACTCTTCTTAACAGAAATATTGATGTAACGAAGAAAATTGCCAAAATTACAATTGCAGCACGCGGACTTCCTGTAATTTGATCAATAATTCCGTAAACACACATTCCTATCACGATTCCTATTTTTTCTGCAACATCATAGAAACTAAAAAACGATGCTGTATCTTCGGTATCTGGCAATAATTTCGAATAGGTTGAACGTGATAAAGCCTGAATTCCTCCCATTACAAATCCTGCTACGGTTGCCATAACATAAAAATGTGTAGGTAATGTTATGAAATAAGCCAAAGCACAAAATACAGCCCAGATTCCATTAATAAATATCAAAGTGGGAACATTTCCCCACTTAGAAGAAGCATAAGAAGTTAAAAGTGCTCCAAAAATAGCAACAATCTGAATTAATAAAATACAAATTATTAAACCTATTGTACTTTCTTCTTTTGAAGACCATTGAATTTCCTGTGCTCCAAAATAGGTTGCAACAAGCATTACAGTTTGCACTGCCATACTAGAAACAAAGAAACCTCCTAAGTAACGCTTTAAGGGAATATTTTCCTGTAATAATGCCCAGACTTTTTTTAGTTCTTTAAAACCATTAAACACAACAGCTTTTGTTAGTTTCTGTCCTGTTTCTTTACTTCCTTTTGGCAAATAATAATACGTATATTGACTAAATAAAATCCACCATATTCCCACCATCACAAAAGAATATTTCATCGCTTCCATTCTTGCAATATCATTTTCAGCTCCCATTATCATCCATAAATTGATAGCCAACAAAAGAACGCTTCCGAAGTATCCTAAAGAATACCCTTTTGCACTTATTCCATCCTGTTGTTCTTCAAAAGCAATATCTGGCAAGTATGAATTATAGAAAACCAAACTTCCCCAATATCCCAATAGCCCAAGAAAATAAAATGCTAATCCGATATATATATTATCCAGATCAAACCAATATAATCCCATACAGGATAAAGCTCCCATGTAACAGAAAAACTTCATGAAGGATTTTTTATTTCCTACGTAATCAGCAATTCCTGATAATAATGGAGAAATGAAGGAAACTACTAAAAACGCAACTGCAGTAATAAAACTAATTAAAGCCGAATTTTTAAGATGCATTCCGAAAACATCGATGTAATGATCGCGATCACTGAATAAAGCTTCGTAAAAAATTGGAAAAACAGCAGAAGCAATTGTCAAAGTATAAACAGAGTTTGCCCAATCATAAAATGCCCAAGCATTTAAAAGCTTCTTATCTCCTTTTTGTAGGTTTTTCATAGAAATGGTTTTGTTAATAGGCTACGAATTTATCTAATTTTTATCATAATCAGATAGAAATTATCCAATTCGTTCATTAATAAATTATAAACAAAAAAGCTATTCGTTATGAATAGCTTTTCTTGATGTTCTAAAAATATATTTTATTTAATAGTTCCTACTTTTAGCGCAATTGCTTTTGCTTCTGGAATTAAAGCTTTAATATTTGCAATCCTTGTTGCATCAGAAGGGTGAGTACTCATGAATTCTGGAGTCGAAGAACCACCAGATTTTGCCGACATTCTTGTCCAAAATGCAACTGCATCATCCGGATTATAGCCTGCAATTGCCATCAATGTCAAACCAATTTTATCTGCTTCGCTTTCGTTGCTTCTGCTAAAAGGAAGCATTACTCCTACCTCAGTTCCCATTCCATAAGCTTGTGAAAATATTTCTCTTGTTTGTGCAGATTTATTTGTTGTAGCAACATCTAAAACGGCTCCCCCAATTTGCTGAAGTTGCGCAGCGCTCATTCTTTGTGCTCCGTGATTGGCTAAAGCGTGCGAAACCTCGTGCCCCATAACTGTTGCCAAACCAGATTCATTTTGTGTAACAGGTAATATCCCTGAATAAACCACAATTTTACCTCCTGGCAAACACCAAGCATTTACTTCTTTATTATCAACCAATTTATATTCCCAGCGATAATCTTTTAAATACTGTGACTGTCCTAAATATGTTAGATACTTTTCGGCAGCAACCTTTAATTTTAAATCCAACATTTTCAACAAGTTTTGCATCTGCCGTTCCTGTAATAACTTTATTTTCAGACAAAAAAGTACTGTATTGCTGAAAAGAAGTTGGAAACAATTCGCTATTCGAAACAAAATTCAAATTTTGTTTTCCAGTAATTGGATTTGTTGCACAAGCCATAACAAGCGCCCCAAAAACTCCTAAAAACATATATTTTTTCATAATTCGAGCTATTTTTATAACAAAAATACGATTAAAAAAAATAAAATATTTTATACATTAAAATAAAAAAATATCAAAATTTAACTATTCGCCAACAATATGAAGTTCATTAAACTCTTTATCAACTATTAAGAAATTATTTTGCTCAAAACTAATTTTGTCAAATTCAATCTTTTCGTTGTCAATTTCTATTTCTACAACTTTAAAAGGCAATCCGATAAGATTGATTTTATATTTAGTGTAAGGAGTTATATACTTCCCTTCTTTATGAAGTTGAATAATCAATTCCTTTTCTTTTCCAACATTTCGTAGCGACAAATAACTGTAGCGTCCTTTTTTGTAATCGTAACCATCTTGAGCATCTTCATATACAGCCGACTGTTCTTTACCATTTTTATAGTAAACATCCAACGTTAATTCATCAAATTCTAATTCGCCTACATACTGTTGAACAGGATATTTTGGAATAATTGCTCCAGCTTTTACAAAGACAGGAATCTCATCAAATTTGGTATCAATCCAAATTTCTCTTCCTCCGATAAACAACTCATTGGTCCAATAGTTATACCATTCCCCTCTAGGAATATACATACGTCTACCTACAGCATTAGGTTCAAGTATAGGGCAGACTAAAATCTGGTTTCCAAAGATAAACTCGTCGTTGCGATAATGTGTTTGCGTATCATCTTGATCATAATAAACCAATGGCTTTAGCATAGGAACTCCCTCCTCAATATATTGCCAAAACATAGTGTACAAATAAGGCAACAATTGGTAACGAAGACTCACAAATTTTCTAGTAATATTAATTACTTCTTCATCAAAAGCCCAAGGTTCTTGATTTCCATGATCTCCAGAAGAATGAGTTCTACAGAAAGGGTGAAAAACACCTAATTGAATCCAACGTGCATACAATTCTCCTGTTGGCTGTTCGGCAAAACCCCCAATATCAGAGCCTGTAAATCCCATTCCAGAAATAGATAATCTCTGAACCTGAATATTTGCAATCCATAAATGTTCCCAAGTTGCTACATTATCACCTGTCCATGATGATGTATAACGCTGTGCACCAGCATAAGCCGATCTTGTAATGACAAACGGACGTTTTGGATATGCAAATCGTTTTACACCATGATAAGTGGCTCTCGCCATTTGAGTTCCATAAATATTATGAGCTTTTCTATGGCTACAAGGATTTCCATCGTAAACATGGCGAACATCCATGGGAAATGTTTTATTAGGAACCTCCATAACAGCTGGTTCATTCATATCATTCCAAACTCCCTTTACTCCAATTTCTGCAATTAATTCTTTAAATAAACCAGCCCACCATTCTCTAACTATGGGATTTGTGTAATCAGGGAAATTACATTCTCCTGGCCAAACTTTTCCTTTCATATAAGGACCGTCGGCTCTTTTACAGAAATAATCTTTCTCTAAAGCTTCTTTATAAACCCAGTAATCTTTATCAATTTTAATTCCTGGATCAATAATTACAATAGTTTTAAAACCATCTTCTGCTAATTCAGAAACCATTCTTTTTGGATCGGGAAAATAGTTTTTATTCCAAGTAAAGCATCTAAATCCGTCCATATAATCGATATCCAAATAAATGGCATCACAAGGAATCTGAAGCTCTCTAAATTTTGATGTAATTTCTTTAACCTTATTTTCAGGATAATAACTCCATTTGCATTGATGGTATCCTAAAACCCAAAGTGGCGGTAATTCTGGCTTACCTGTTAAATCGGTATAAGTGGTAACAACGTCCTGCATTTGAGGACCATAAACAAAATAATAGTTCATTTCGCCACCTTCAGCCCAGAAACTAGTAACATTTCTTCTTTCTTGACAAAAATCAAAGAAAGTTCTGAAAGTATTATCGAAAAATATACCATAAGACTGTTTGTTATGAAGTCCAATATAAAAAGGAACCACTTTATATAACGGTTCTTGATCTTTCTGGTAAGCATATTGATCTGTAGCAAAATTTTCTACTCTTTTGCCTTTAAGATTCATTTGAGTGGCTTTATCGCCTAAACCGTAATAACATTCGCCATCTTTAGCGAATTTGCTCATTTTTACAATATTCCCGCCATATTCGTAGCTTTCTTCCCAATGAAAACCAAGTTCATCTTCAAGAATTAGAAAATCATTTAAATCGTAAATCGCAAGACGAAGATCTGCTTTCTGAATTTTACATTTAACTTTACTAGTTCTAATTTGAAAGTAGGTTTCTTCTTCAGTAACTTCCAAAAAGTTGTAGCCATGAAGTTGTGTTTTATCAATGGCATATGAAAAATCGTTGCTGAAATAGCCTTTTGTAGTAAAACGGAATCGAATTAAACTATCACGAAGAATAGTAACTTTTAAAATTACCTTATTATCCGTATTAAAGAAAATAGAATCTCCTTCATGTTCATACGAGACAATTTTTGATGGATATAAATCGCCTTTGTATTCTAATGATGTGTTTGTAATCATATCTCCAATGAATTAATTTATAACATTTTCTTTCATTCAAACATACAAAAAAAGTCTGTAACACCCTATGAATAAAAGGTTTATTCACGAAAACGTTTTTTCTGAATGAGTTACAAATTACCAAACAAAAAATCAACAATTTGATAATTTTGAAACGATATAATAACAAAATCTTACTTCAAGATTTTAAATTAAACTAAAATATATACGGTAACGCTCAAAGGTGGCAAAACTAGTTCGGCAGAAAAATCTCTTCCATCATAAGATATTGAATCTGTTTTTAGAATTTTAGAATTTTCTATACCACTTCCGCCATATAATTTGGCATCGCTATTAAAAATTTCTTGCAGTTTGCCTTTTCTAGGAATACCAATTCTATAATTTTCTCGAACAACTTGAGTAAAATTGCACACTACAATAATATTATCATCTGGATTATTTCCTTTTCGGATATAAGACAAAACAGCATTTTGATGATCGGAATAATTGATCCATTCAAAACCGTCTCCAGTAAATTGTTTCTCATACAAAGCAGGCTGTGATTTATACAATTGATTTAAATCGGTAATCAATCTCTTTATCCCAGAATGAAAGTCATATTGTAATAAATGCCAGTCCAAACTTTGTTCGAAATTCCACTCCCCTGTTTGACCGAATTCAGCACCCATAAAGAGCAATTTTGTTCCTGGATGTGTAAACATGTAACCGTACAACAATCTTAAATTTGCAAAACGTTGCCATTCGTCTCCAGGCATTTTATAAATCAGAGATTTTTTGCCATAAACCACTTCGTCATGAGAAAATGGAAGCATGAAATTTTCAGTAAACGCATATGTCATAGAAAAAGTCAATTCATTTTGATGGTATTTTCTATAAACCGTTTCTTTCTCGAAATATTTTAAAGTATCATGCATCCAACCCATCATCCATTTCATTCCAAAACCTAAACCTCCAAAAGAAGTGGGTCTCGAAACCATAGAAAAAGAAGTGCTTTCTTCTGCAATAGTCTGAATACCATTAAAATTAGAATAGATTACTTCATTAAATTCTTTAAGAAAACTAATTGAGTCTAAATTTTCCCTTCCCCCAAAAATATTAGCTTCCCACTCACCATCTTTTCGAGAATAATCTAAATAAAGCATCGAAGCAACAGCATCAACACGAAGTCCATCGATGTGATAATTCTGAAGCCAAAAAACAGCATTACTTATTAAGAAAGCTCGAACTTCATTTCTTCCATAATTAAACACTAAACTTTTCCAATCTGGATGATATCCTTTTCTTCTATCTGGATGTTCGTATAAATGCGAGCCGTCAAAATATCCTAAACCATGCGCATCATCTGGAAAATGTGATGGAACCCAATCTAGAATTACACCAATTCCTTCCTGATGTAATTTAT
Organism: Flavobacterium ginsengisoli; assembly: GCF_029625315.1. Lineage (NCBI taxonomy): Bacteria > Pseudomonadati > Bacteroidota > Flavobacteriia > Flavobacteriales > Flavobacteriaceae > Flavobacterium > Flavobacterium ginsengisoli. The sequence goes on along the minus strand of NZ_CP121110.1, from coordinate 803,079 downwards.
CTACCAAGACCATAAAATCTTGCGGTTTCCCAAAGCGAGAAGTTGGCGCAAAGTATCCTGTTAATTGATATCCCCATGAAGGATCATAAGGATACTCCATAATTGGCATAAACTCAACATGTGTAAAACCAGTTTCTTTTACATATTTTACTAAATCATCTGCAAGTTCAAGATAAGTTAAAAATCGATTATGATCTCCTCGTTTCCAAGAACCTAAATGCACTTCATAAACCGAATAGGGTTTGTCTAGAGCATTAAAATCCTGACGATTTTGCATCCAATTATCATCTTTCCATTTATAATCCAAGTCCCAAACTACAGATGCCGTATGAGGCGGTTTTTCGCAATAACGTGCAAAGGGATCGGCTTTTTCGGTAACTACGCCATTTATATTAGATTGAATTTTGTATTTATAAAGTGCTCCTTTTGAAATATCTGGAATAAACCCTTCCCAAATTCCAGAAGAATCCCAGCGAACATTTAAATTATGTTCACCTTGCGTCCAATAATTAAAATCACCAATTACAGAAACAGCTTGAGCCGTTGGAGCCCAAACAGCAAAATAAACGCCTTTAACTCCGTTCACTTCAATTAAATGAGCTCCAAGTTTTTCATATAATCTGAAATGTTTGCCTGCTTTGAATAAATCTATATCAAAATCGGTAAAAAGAGAGTGTGCGATTACTTTAGTCATATTTATTTTTTAAGACAATTGAAGATGGTTCCGATAGCAATCGGAATTATTATTGAAACTTAATTTAGATTATTCAATTCTAAAATTATCAGATAATGTTACTCCTTTTTTGACAACAACAATTCCGTCTTTTATGCTGTATAATTCATTAGTAAAATTGTCTAAATGCTTTCCTCCCGAAATATGCACATTGTTTCCAATACGAACATTTTTATCAACCAAAGCATTTTTGATATAACAATTCTCTCCTATACCAACATGAATTTTATTAATACTGCTTTCATGATTTAATTCTTCTAGATCCTGATAGAAATCATTACCCATTACGTAACAGTTCTCTAAAACAGTTCCTTCGCCAATTCTAGAACGAATACCAATTACAGAGCTTTTAATTTCTTTTGCATTAATAATACAGCCTTCAGAAATTAAAGATTGATTGATAATCGAATTTCTAAATTTAGAAGGAGGCAATAATCTTGGTCTAGTAAAGATTTTGTTTTCGTTATCAAATAAATTAAATTCTGGAATATCTGCAGTTAAACCAATATTTGCTTCAAAAAATGATTCTATATTTCCAATATCTGTCCAATATCCTTCATATTGATAACTTAAGATTTTATGCTTCCCAACAGCTTGCGGAATAATTTCTTTTCCAAAATCTTTCGTTTCTTGGTCAGCCATTAATTCTTCTAGCAATGGTTTATTGAAAATATAAATTCCCATCGAAGCAAGATACTTTTTCCCCTTTTCTTGCATTTGCTCACTCACTTCAGATTCCCATTCTGGCAATAAAGAAGCATGAGGTTTTTCTATAAACGCATGAATGTTGTTTTCATGATCTGTTTTAAGAATACCAAATTCTGGAGCATCTTTGGCATTTACTGGTAAAGTTGCAATAGAAATTTCAGCATCAGCCGCAATATGCGCTTCAAGCATTTCATTAAAATCCATTTGATACAACTGATCTCCAGAAAGAATTAAAGCGTGGTCAAAATCGTGCTTTAAAAAATGTGACATACATTGTCTTACTGCATCAGCAGTTCCCTGAAACCAAGTCGGATTATCAGGAGTTTGTTCTGCGACTAAAATATCAACGAAAGATTGGCTAAAAATACTAAAATTAAAAGTGTTTTTAATATGAGCATTTAGAGATGCAGAATTAAATTGCGTCAATACAAATATTTTAAAAATATCAGAATTAATACAATTCGAAATCGGAATATCGACCAAACGGTACTTTCCTCCAATAGGAACTGCCGGCTTTGATCTTGTTTCTGTCAATGGAAATAAACGTGAACCCTGTCCACCTCCTAAAATAATGGCAACTACATTTTTCTTTTTAAATTTCATTTTGCTGAATTATTAAGTTGTATATTTCGATATATTCTTGGCAAACACTTTCCCAGGAATGATCTGCTGACATTCCTTTCGTTAAAACTTTATTTAAATTTATTTTATCCTCATACAACCTAACAGCACGATTTATTGAATAGCATATATCTGCTACCGAAGCCTGATCATGACAAATGCCATTTCCGTCATCTCCAAAATCAACAACCGTATCTCTTAACCCTCCAGTTCTTCTAACAATCGGAATAGTTCCGTAACGCATAGCATACATTTGATTTAACCCGCATGGTTCAACCCTAGAAGGCATTAAAATATAATCTGAACCTGCATAAATCAAATGCGCTAAATCTTCATTATAACCTATAAAAACATTGTAATTTCCTTTATAATCATTTCGAAGTTGCGTTAATTGCGATTCAATTTCTGCATTTCCCGATCCTAAAATCAAAATATTAATTTCTTCGAAATGTTCAGACAATGCCAAAGCAGAAGCATGCGGGAGCAAATCGCCTCCTTTTTCTTCAAACAATCGTCCAATAAAACTAAATAATGGTTTTGACGGATCTAATTCAAATTCTTCGCACAGCTTTTCTTTATTTTTTCTTTTTCCCGTTTCAAAATCTTCAATCGAATAATTTTCGGCAATCATTTGATCTTTCATAGGATTCCAAACTTCGATGTCAATTCCGTTTAAAATTCCTTTCGATTTATTTCTTACAGAATTAAACAGTGATTCTAATCCATTTGCTGATATATTAATTTCATTCAAATAGCTTGGAGAAACAGTAGTTATGGCATTTGCACATTTAATGCCAACGGCCAATGAATTTATCGAATTGCTCCATTCTAAAAACCCAACATGTTTTAGATTAAATTCTGGCAAATAATATAATTTATCAAAACCAAACCACCCCTGATATAAACCATTATGAATAGTTATAGTTGTTTTTACATTCTTTAAACTTTCATATTTATAAGCAAACTGCAACATAAACGGAATAACACCAGTATGATGATCATGGCAATTAACAATGTCTGGAATTGCACTTCTAGCGATTATCCAATCTAGTGTTGCTATCTGAAAAGACAAAAATCTTTCGATATCATCTTCATAACCATACACATCTGGTCTATTAAACAATTCATTAATTTCTATTAAATACAGTTCGAAACCCAATTTGTCTGTTGTCTCTTTTAAGACACTAAACGGGAAATTAAAATTTCCTAATTTAACATTACCCCAATGAACACACTCAAAATCATTTTCTTTTCTAAATTTAGTGTCATAACAAGGAATTACAACTCTAACATCATGACCGGCAGATTGTTGATATTTAGGTAAAGCACCCACAACATCACCTAATCCGCCAACCTTTGCCACAGGATAACATTCTGCGCTAATATGAAATATTTCCATTTTAGAAATTAATTTATGATTATCATAAGAAGCAATAATTTATATACTACTTTTATGTTTTTTAAATTTAGCAAAAAAACAAGCAAAATCCTTCCCTAAAATAAGTTTTATTGAAATGGCAAAAAAGGCAATCAATCCTATTAAATCATTAAAAATTCCTAAGATTATTATAATATCTGCGAAAATATGCGCTTTTATTTCTACAAAATTAGTTACAAAATTTGTCTGCAAAGATTTTCACAACACCAATAAAACATAAAGTTCCTAAACGAGAATTAGAAATGGATGCCAAAAGCATTCAAGAATTAATTTATGTTCCAGCAATTGATAAAAGTGTTGTTACATATACTTATGGGCAAAGTGAACGTAAAGTATTATTGGTTCACGGTTGGTCTGGAAGAGGAACACAACTTTTTAAAATTGCAGACGAACTTTTAGCAAAAGGGTATTCCACAGTTAGCTTTGATGCGCCGGCACACGGAAAATCAAAAGGTAAAACAACAATAATGTCGGAGTTTATTGCTTCTGTTTTAGAAATAGAAAAGCAATTTGGACCTTTTGAAATTGCAATCGGACACTCTTTAGGTGGAATGTCTGTTCTAAACGCAATTAAAGATGGGCTTCGAGTAAAAAAGGCAGTAATTATAGGAAGTGGAGATATTGTTCAAGATATTTTAGATGAATTTACTTTTAAATTAGGTTTGCAAAAAGAAATTAGCAATCGTTTAAGAGATGCTTTTGAAGAAAAATACCAAGTAAAAATGGATGATTTTTCAGCTTATAGAGCGACTAAGAAAATTAATATTCCTGTTTTAGTTATCCATGATAATGATGACCCTGAGGTATCTGTAAAAGCCGGTAAACACATTCACGAAAACCTTAAAAATGGAACTTTGTTTTTAACCGATGGATTGGGGCATAGAAAAATACTTGGAAATCAAAATGTTATCAAAAAAATTCTAGAATTCATCAAAATCAATTAACTTTATAGATAACTATTTCATTATTATTTTAAAAGAGATTAAAATGGATCTATTTGGAGAAACATCAAACTGGGAAACTAAATTAAAACCCATTTTAAAAAAGTACAAAAACAAAAAACATCCATTAGATTATCAAAATCCATATCAATTATTGGTTATGGTTGTTTTATCTGCTCAAGATTCTGATGCCAATATTAACTCAATTGCACCAGCTTTGTTTGAAAAATTCCCTACACTTAAAAGTTTATCAAAAACTGATTTAGAAACTTTTTTACCTTTTATATCGAAAGTTCGAAATCACGGAACTAAAGCTCAATGGCTTTTAGATATTGCAACAACTATACAAGAAGATAAGGATATTCCTCTAACAATGACTGGATTAACAGCATTAAAAGGAATTGGTAGAAAATCTGCAAATGTAATTTTAAGAGAAACTGGCAAACCTGCAGAAGGAATTATTGCAGATCTACATGTAATACGAGTTGCTCCAAGAATTGGAATAATTAAAGAATCTAAAGATGGAAATAAAGTAGAAAAAGATTTAATGCAAGTCTTGCCTAAAAATATTTGGTCAGAAATAGGAATGGCAATTTCCTTTTTAGGGCGTGAAATCTGCAGACCTAAACCAAAATGTCCAGAATGTCTTCTAAATGATATTTGCTTGTATTATAATACTGAAATCCTCAAAAATTAATTATTTTCTTCTTGTATCAATCAAATAAATAATTTTCCAAGAATCTTTCTCTTTAAACAAAGTAAAAGTATTCACACCAGAATGACTAAACTTATCATTCAAATAAAATTCATAAGGAGCCCAAACATGAGCCATTGATCCATCAATTTGAATATTATAACTTAATATTTTTTCTTGAAATTTCAAAGTTGTGGGAATTGATGCTATGGATTTGTAAAATTCATTTGCAGTTTCATTAGATAATTTATTCCCTTTTGCAGTGCTTTCGCTAATAGACTGCAATATCATTTTTTCAGAACAAACTAATTTTATTTTTATAGAATCTCTTTGATGAAATCCTTCGAAAAATGATTCAATACATTGCTGAACTTCTTTTTTTTGAGCATTGGCAGATAATCCAAAAAGAAGAAAAAAAACAATTATATAAATTTTCATAGTCAT